>NZ_JBNNVH010000018.1:0-1216 GCF_050280445.1 Solibacillus sp. NPDC093137 | reverse complement strand
ACACCGGCATTTAGAAATGGTGGAGGATGACGGGCTCGAACCGCCGACCCCCTGCTTGTAAGGCAGGTGCTCTCCCAGCTGAGCTAATCCTCCAATGGGTATTTGCTGATTACTCTTTCGTAACCGCATGTCCTTTCTCTTAAGGACAAGATTTATAATATCATTACTTTTTTTATAATGCAATACCTTTTTTGAAATTATTTTTAAAAAATATATAAATTTCTATTTCTTCCATTCACCAATCGAGTTTGCTCATGAAAACGTTTACTTAGTATAACGAAATTCTAATATGTTTGACTGACTTTATCAAGACTTGTTTTTAATATTTATAAATCATTCTTATATAATTATTAATATTACTTATAAATATCAAGTGTTTTAGAATATACGACTACTTATTTATACATTTTATAGACTAAAGCTGTCAAGAAAATGTCTTACATTTATCATTATTTTTTTAAGTATTGATAGAAGATACATTTTAATTATTTCCACCTATTGCTTTCTTAATATACTCTTTATCTTTATATTATTTCCATTATCTTCTATATTTTTTATTATTCAATTATAATAATTTCTGTTTTTATATGCTCTTAGAATGGTGCAATTTCATTTGATGGTGTTTATGCATACCTCAGCTTTATTGGGATTCCACGATTGGGTGTTAAATCCTTGTTATTACCTTTTAAATTGCTTTTTAGCATTCTTTTTAGTGAACCAGGGATTTTGATACCTCTATTTGCATTATTAATGGGAAATCGATTTAAACAGCCTCTAACATAGCGTCAACTAAACTACTTGCATGTTCCCAACAGACCTTCATTAAATATCCGGAAAATCTCCGCATCTTTTCTGCTCCCGCCTACTATCTTGTTCTACCTTTATTTGTACACCCTCCCCCATAGTGATCGAGGAAGTTTCCTTTCACAGTAGCAATAAAATAATATTAGTTTAAAAGAAATTCTGGTTGTGGGTTTATTGAAGCAATTATATTTCAACACACGTTTTTTATCTATATTATGAGACAGCATAATATAGATAAAAAATTATTCAGCGCTTAAATCTAGCAGCTTTGTTTATTATCTTAATAGAGCTTTTAAGGCAACAAAAAAACGCTAAGTACATGTAACAGTACTTAGCGTTCTTCGTTTTCCTATGTATGACCCGTACGGGATTCGAACCCGTGTTACCGCCGTGAAAGGGCGGTGTCTTAACC
>NZ_JBNNVH010000016.1:0-1956 GCF_050280445.1 Solibacillus sp. NPDC093137 | reverse complement strand
GTATAAACAATGTTCCATAAGAAAAGCGAGAAACGCTATTAAGTCAACGTTTCTCGCATTTTAGTGTATTCCCAAACTTTTATTTGGGAACGTTTATTTGAATGATTGTGTATGCTTTATAAATACATTATGAAAAGCGGTTAAGAAATATTAAGAACTAATATTCCTTAACTAGAAACTTGCAGTTCACCACTAGATTTAAATTTACCCTCAATGAATACTAATGTTACATCTGTATCTGAAGTAGAATTATGATAACTGTAAATTTCTAAAACATCAGATTCAGCGATGAGCGCACCTTTACCACCAAGAGTTTCAAATACTTTTTCTTTTGTCATACCTTTTTCAAACTTATTTAATTGCTCTGAGTCTATTTCCATAGTAGATGTTTCTAACCCTCTTTGTGCTTTATAACTTAGTTTATTATCCTCGAATGTCATTTCAGCAACCGAAGATTCATTGTCTGTTTTAAATAGATATATATCGGTACTAGGTGAATCATCTTGTGCTTCACTTTTAGAAACTATAGTACCTTTTGAACCAATAATATTAAACACTTCTTCGGATGTCATACCGTATTTAATTTGTTTGTACTTTTCTTTAGTTATTTTACTATCAGTATTTAGTGGATGTTCTACAAGTGATGTTTCGTCTTTTTGTGCATCTTCATTAGTTGTTTTTTCACTGCAGCCCGCTAATCCAAGACTTAAAACTAATGCTGTGCTAATTACTAATTTTTTCATTACAAATCAACCCCTTATATTTCCATTTTAAATGAATATTAATCAGATGCATATTCTTTTTAAATTACTATTTAGCTTGCTGTGCTTTTAGATAACTCAACTTACCTAGCTAGTTGACTAAAAAAGTAACCAAAGTGTCATTTGGGAACCTTAAAACTATCCTAAGGGGTATCTAAATGGAAAAATACTCTATCTACTTCAAGAAAATCATTATTATTAATTTTTATATCCTACTACTTTTTTAACAGTAAAATTAGCAAACCATGACCAAATACATAAAAAGATAAAAATGAAAAAGATATGGATTTTTTCTGCAATGTTCATATAAAAGGGCACAAAACGTTGATTTAACAACGTTCGTGCCTTTTTAATGTGTCCCCAAACTTTAATTTTGGAACGTTTATTAGGTTTATTTTGTATACTTTATAAACCTTTAGTGTTGAAACTTATTTTAAAATTTATCTTATTCAAAAACAGGTTCAATACCTATTTCTTTTAATAAGTATTTTATATGGCTAAGTTTTTCTGCTAAATGTTTTTTAGGGATTAAAATTTCTTCTCTTAATCGTTTAAACATGTTTGGGTTAAATTCAGGAAACCACTCTTCATAATCAATTCCTTCATTTTTTTCAATATTTATTAAACACCAGATGATAGTTTCGAACATATAAGGAAATTCTTCTTCAATCTGTTCATGATGTTCTAACAATGAATAAACATAATCATTTAAGTGATAAAAACGTATTTGATTCGAGGGATGCGAGCTCCTTTTTTTTCGTTCTTCCCATTCTTTTATTGGCTGAAACACCTGACAATACCCTGTTTCCCAAGTACCTAACATACAAGTAAATGCAGCGATTGAATATTTTCTAGTTTCAAAATCTGAGTCTCCAAAATATTTAAAATATTCTTCTTGATACCTACCATAATGACCGCTAGCATGAAAATGCCCTATTGCAAAACCTTTCAAGCCACGTTTTGCTTGTTCGATAATGTTATTCGCCATACTCAATCCCCCCATTTATCCGCAAAGTATATTAACGAATTTTCCGTAATATTTGTTTAGAAACTGTTCATAAGAAATTAAAACATCCCTGTTCAATTAAATAAGAGGTGTTGGTTACCAAAGTGTCATTTGGGAACGTTAGTTAAACTTTTACTAAAACCTGTACTCTTTCCTAAGTATCCTAAATTTTTATAAAAATTATGTGCA
>NZ_JBNNVH010000015.1:0-2635 GCF_050280445.1 Solibacillus sp. NPDC093137 | reverse complement strand
AGTTGAAATCTATTGTTTGCTTCATTTAAGAAGCTTGTTTCATTAACGTTGCTTGTTCAGTTTTCAAGGTTCATTGCGTCGTTTATGTGACAACTCTTATATCTTATCACTCTTAGAATGTTATGTCAACATTTATTTTAAAATGTTTTTTCGATATTCGTTGTCGTCCTTGCGACTTATAATAATATATCATGATATTATTCACTTAGCAATAGTTTTTTATAATTTTTTTTGATTTAGTATAATTAATATATATATTTGCGTTTCTATCACCAACTAAGTCAAGCTCAGTATAATATTCCCCCATATATAACAACCTTACTATTTAACCTTGTCTTGCAAAGAAGTTATGAAAAAGGTAATTCCCCCTTTCAAAATTACATCTCGAGTATGCCCAGAAGTATTACAATTACTAGTAACTAAAACCTTTTTCATATTTAAAGTTTCTGATTTCTCCAATGGTAAATACGAGAGTAGAATTAATATTAACATTCTAATATTGTAACTTTTTTTCAGAAATCATATATATATTTTATAAATAAATAGAAAAAGAGGAAATTAATATGACACCTATTGAAGATCAAAAATAAAAAAATAGGGGAGGTTCTGAATTCCATGAAGCTATAGACTACTTGTTGCTGAGAAAAAAGTAAGTTTCGTATGTTGGATCCGAAAAGATTTATACTTTTTGTATAAATTGCGGGGAAGTCCAATCAATTCGCCTCACCGATTCCAAAGTTTTTAAAAAGTACAAATGGAAACAGGGGCCTTTTTAAATATTTTAGAAACGCCTCTTATCATAAATTAACACAAGTTAAATGAGCCAGTGCCCTTTCAATTCCCTCAAATTTTTTAAATGAGCTTCTCGTTTTAATATTCCCAAAAAATTTCTGCACGCTTGAATGGATATTTAATCTCTTCTTCTGAACATCCAAGCTTCTCATAACACTGACCGAGATAATAATAGAAGTTCATCTTTATAAGATTTCATATCGTAAGTAGTTTTTACTTCAGTCATTTTCTGTTTCAGAATTAAGTTCATTGCTGGCTAGATTATATACCTTCTCTACCTTAATTAAAATTCACCGTTAATTTTGAAAAAAACTGTTTAGTTAACTTATAGTACATCTTTTCGTTCTCTTTTTTAAAAAATTGGTATAAAACCGAACCATTAAGAATAGAAAAAAGTAGAGAAGTAATTTTAGCAATGCATAGAATAGAAAAATTCCCCGTAGAACAGGAGAGAAGAAAAGTGGAACAAACGATTTCGATAGAAAAACGTATTAAAGAAATTTTTGCAGATGACCCGTTATATTTAGTAATTAAAGAAACACCAACTGAACAATTCTTTTTATCGGAACCTTATTTGTCCGACCTCATTGAAAAAAAATACTATTCAACACCTGAAGTAGCCAGCTGGTTTAATGTCACTGACGCACAGATACGTTACTATATTAAACCGTTTGAAGAGTATCTCTTTGATGATGAAGCCTCAAATCCAACTACAGCATCTGTTATTCGTTTAGATTTTAAAGCGGTTATAAAACTGCGTATGATTTTGCTATTAAAAGACGAGTATCGTGTAAAAGGGTTAAAGCAGCTGTTACGTATTAATAAAGATGGCCATATTATCAAAAAAAGAACTCCGTCCTCAACAGAAGTTGGGATGGCCGACAATATTGAATACAGACTCAATGCCATGAGCCAAGCACTGGAGCAGATTATGAAGACAGGTTTGTTTAAAATGGAACAAGACGAAGATACTGAACAAATGCAGTTAAGTTTAAATTATGATTTTTTTAAACAGGAAATCAAAGCTCTCCCTCCAGAACCTACACAGGAATTGGAGGAGATCCAAGAAGCTACGAAAAAACTTGAACAGGAAAATGCTGAATTGAAAAAGAAAGTCGAGGAAATCATGGCTTCGAATAAAGAAGATATTGCAATTCGTATTAGGGAAAAGGCAATTGAACAAATTGTACTCAACCGTTTGCAAAATGAAGCAGTACAGCATTTTTCGCAACAAAGAAAACCAACCCTTTTCCAGAAACTTTTCCGTTCTGCTCAAATGGAAGTAGATAAGAAGCTGTATATCGCAGCTTATATCGAAGAAAAGTTTCCAAAACAATTATCCCAGGCACTACTTGAATACCATGAACAATCTATAAGTTACCAAAATGAATAATCTAAACGCTTCCTTCCATAAGGGAGCGTTTTTACTTTGAAAATGACTTTATATAAGTTTTATATTAAAACATAATCTATGTGTGTAATTAATAAATTACAAAGCAGAAAAATTATTTCCATTCTACTATTCCCCGTATTCTCTCAGGTTTCTTATTACAGCGAATTTGAGAAAAAATCGAATGCTGTTAATTTTATTTTCTCTCTCAGGGAAATCACGGACTGATTTATATAGAGAACTAAGTGGGGGAAAGTTTATAAACGGAACCTAGGATTATAAAAGTAATTCATATCCCACACGATTCTCGATGTTGAATATTAAAATGAACAAGTTAAACTCGTATTTAATTTAAACGACAAAAAACCCACTGATTACTCAGTGGGTTTTACATGTGCGAAGCGACGTCCTACTCTCACAGGGGGAAGCCCCCAACTACCATCGGCGCTAAAG
>NZ_JBNNVH010000014.1:0-3013 GCF_050280445.1 Solibacillus sp. NPDC093137 | reverse complement strand
CCGCACTTCCACCTCGAACCTATCTACCTGATCGTCTTTCAGGGGTCTTACTTACTTGCGTAATGGGAAATCTCATCTTGAGGGGGGCTTCATGCTTAGATGCTTTCAGCACTTATCCCGTCCATACATAGCTACCCAGCGATGCCTTTGGCAAGACAACTGGTACACCAGCGGTATGTCCATCCCGGTCCTCTCGTACTAAGGACAGCTCCTCTCAAATTTCCTACGCCCACGACGGATAGGGACCGAACTGTCTCACGACGTTCTGAACCCAGCTCGCGTACCGCTTTAATGGGCGAACAGCCCAACCCTTGGGACCGACTACAGCCCCAGGATGCGATGAGCCGACATCGAGGTGCCAAACCTCCCCGTCGATGTGGACTCTTGGGGGAGATAAGCCTGTTATCCCCGGGGTAGCTTTTATCCGTTGAGCGATGGCCCTTCCATGCGGAACCACCGGATCACTAAGCCCGTCTTTCGACCCTGCTCGACTTGTAGGTCTCGCAGTCAAGCTCCCTTATGCCTTTACACTCTACGAATGATTTCCAACCATTCTGAGGGAACCTTTGGGCGCCTCCGTTACTCTTTAGGAGGCGACCGCCCCAGTCAAACTGTCCGCCTGACACTGTCTCCTACCCCGCTAAGGGGCATGGGTTAGAAGTTCAATACAACCAGGGTAGTATCCCACCGACGCCTCCTTCGAAGCTGGCGCTCCGAGATCTCTGGCTCCTACCTATCCTGTACAAGTTGTACCAAAATTCAATATCAGGCTACAGTAAAGCTCCACGGGGTCTTTCCGTCCTGTCGCGGGTAACCTGCATCTTCACAGGTACTATAATTTCACCGAGTCTCTCGTTGAGACAGTGCCCAGATCGTTACGCCTTTCGTGCGGGTCGGAACTTACCCGACAAGGAATTTCGCTACCTTAGGACCGTTATAGTTACGGCCGCCGTTTACTGGGGCTTCAATTCACAGCTTCGCTTGCGCTAACCGCTCCTCTTAACCTTCCAGCACCGGGCAGGCGTCAGCCCCTATACGTCACCTTACGGTTTTGCAGAGACCTGTGTTTTTGCTAAACAGTCGCCTGGGCCTATTCACTGCGGCTTCTCTAGGCTATGCACCCAAAGAAGCACCCCTTCTCCCGAAGTTACGGGGTCATTTTGCCGAGTTCCTTAACGAGAGTTCTCTCGCACACCTTAGGATTCTCTCCTCGACTACCTGTGTCGGTTTGCGGTACGGGCACCTCTCACCTCGATAGAGGCTTTTCTTGGCAGTGTGAAATCAGGAACTTCGCTCATACGAGCTCGTCATCACAGCTCAACGTTATAGTATGCGGATTTGCCTACATACACGCCTTACTGCTTGAACACGCGCAACCAACGGCGTGCTTACCCTATCCTACTGCGTCCCCCCATTTCTCAAACGGTGAGGAGGTGGTACAGGAATATCAACCTGTTGTCCATCGCCTACGCCTATCGGCCTCGGCTTAGGTCCCGACTAACCCTGAGCGGACGAGCCTTCCTCAGGAAACCTTAGTCATACGGTGCATGGGATTCTCACCCATGTTTCGCTACTCATACCGGCATTCTCACTTCTAATCGCTCCACCAGTCCTTCCGGTCTGACTTCAACGCTATTAGAACGCTCTCCTACCACGCATACTCAAAGTATGCATCCACAGCTTCGGTGAATCGTTTAGCCCCGATACATTTTCGGCGCAGCGTCACTCGACCAGTGAGCTATTACGCACTCTTTAAATGATGGCTGCTTCTAAGCCAACATCCTGGTTGTCTAAGCAACGCCACATCCTTTTCCACTTAACGATTACTTGGGGACCTTAGCTGGTGGTCTGGGCTGTTTCCCTCTTGACTACGGATCTTATCACTCGCAGTCTGACTCCCGTGTATAAATATCCGGCATTCGGAGTTTGTCTGAATTCGGTAAAGCGAGATGCCCCCCTAGTCCAAACAGTGCTCTACCTCCGGTATTCTCAATCACGAGGCTAGCCCTAAAGCTATTTCGGAGAGAACCAGCTATCTCCAGGTTCGATTGGAATTTCTCCGCTACCCACACCTCATCCCCGCACTTTTCAACGTGCGTGGGTTCGGGCCTCCAGTGAGTGTTACCTCACCTTCACCCTGGACATGGGTAGATCACCTGGTTTCGGGTCTACGACCACGTACTAATTCGCCCTATTCAGACTCGCTTTCGCTGCGGCTCCGTCTTCTCAACTTAACCTCGCACGTAATCGTAACTCGCCGGTTCATTCTACAAAAGGCACGCTATCACCCATTAACGGGCTCTAACTACTTGTAGGCACACGGTTTCAGGATCTATTTCACTCCCCTTCCGGGGTGCTTTTCACCTTTCCCTCACGGTACTGGTTCACTATCGGTCACTAGGTAGTATTTAGCCTTGGGAGATGGTCCTCCCGGATTCCGACGGAATTTCACGTGTTCCGCCGTACTCAGGATACACTCTGGAGGGAATGAACTTTTGACTACAGGGCTTTTACCTCGTTTCGCGGACCTTTCCAAGTCGCTTCGTCTAATTCATTCTTTTGTAACTCCGTATAGAGTGTCCTACAACCCCAAAGAGCAAGCTCTTTGGTTTGGGCTCTTCCCGTTTCGCTCGCCGCTACTCAGGGAATCGAATTTTCTTTCTGTTCCTGCAGGTACTTAGATGTTTCAGTTCTCTGCGTCTGTCTTCAACACGCTATGAATTCACGTGAAGATACTATCCGATTAAAGATAGTGGGTTCCCCCATTCGGAAATCCCCGGATCAAAGCTTACTTACAGCTCCCCGAGGCATATCGGTGTTAGTGCCGTCCTTCATCGACTCCTAGTGCCAAGGCATCCACCGTGCGCCCTTATTAACTTAACCAAAAGTTAACACTTGGATAAAATCCAAGATTTAAGTTTACACGTCAATTGCTTGACTTGTTTAAAAATCTATAAAATAGAAATTTGATTTATTGCTTTCAATGTCGTTTTATCCAGTTTTCAAAGAACGA
>NZ_JBNNVH010000013.1:0-6042 GCF_050280445.1 Solibacillus sp. NPDC093137 | reverse complement strand
ACAAATAAAATCTAAAATGTATGATTTGTGGTCAAAAGCGTGTATAAAAAATGGTTTGACTTCAAATAAAAAGTACGGTTTAGACTTACAATCTGCCGAACATGCTCAAGAATATCTTTCAAAACATGGCACAT
Source organism: Solibacillus sp. NPDC093137 (assembly GCF_050280445.1). Taxonomy (NCBI): domain Bacteria; kingdom Bacillati; phylum Bacillota; class Bacilli; order Caryophanales; family Caryophanaceae; genus Solibacillus; species Solibacillus sp. NPDC093137. The sequence continues at coordinate 5,908 of NZ_JBNNVH010000013.1, read as the reverse complement.
GGTCACTAGAACAGGAGATGTCTAAGTCTCATATTAAAATAGCAAAAAATGAAAGTATGACACCATTTGATTTTTTAAGAGAATACCTGAAAACGGAAGATAAAAAGTATTTGAAGTTATTTAAAGAATATGTTGAATGTTTTAAAGGGAAACGACAAATTCAATGGTCTCAAGGATTGAAAAAAATGTTTGATTTAACTGATAAGACAGACGAAGAGTTAGCACATGAAAAAACAGAAGAAGCAGACGTTCTGGGTCGTATTAGTTACGAGGAATGGAAAATTATTTTGAAAAATGATTACCGTTCAAAATTATTAGATTATGTGGAAAAATATGGTCTTGATACAGCTTTAGCCATATTAATAGAAAAAGAATCTTCAGGGCACGAAGATTCTCAAAATAAAGAAATATAAACCATATTTCATAACATTATATATTATACCCTAAAATTTTAGAAGTCTTACATATTGTAAGGCTTCTTTTTGATATTCATGGTATTGTTTTCATAAAAAACAGGATAGGGGTGTATTTGTGAGGATGATTAACTTGGGGAGAAATAGAAAACCATTAATAGAAAAATCAAGTGTATTGATGTTTAGATTAGATAACAAAACAATATTTGCTTTATGTGACAAATTTAAAATTGATTATGACCTAGAATCCGAAGTGTTAAGTGATACGACAAAAAAAGCCTTAATTGGCGAAATTAAGAATAATTTAGAAAATTTTATAAAATAACCCTTGCCTTTTTCCTATTTTTTTTTTAAGATTAGTGAGAACAAATAAGCGGTACCGAATATGTGTTCGGTTTATTTGATAATAAAAATAGGGGGTAACTTTTATGCCAAAAGTTATGGTAAAAGGCGTTTTCATGGGGGCAAATTTAAAAAAATCACAATTTGACGGAAAAGAGACAACATCGTTATATATTGATGTTTATCAACCAGAAAGTAATGATACTGACAAAATGGTTCAAGTGAAGTCGAAAGATGTAACACTAATCCAAACATTAAATAATGATTACACAATGGGAAGTATTTTCGAAGCAGAAGTTTCTGTAAATGCTTATCAAAATAAAGCTTACTTTAATTTGTTAGAGATAATTGCTTAGGAAAATTTAAGATTGTTCGATTGAGCAATCTTTTTTTATTGGGGTGATTAAGTGAGTGCTGGTATACAAATTTTTTTAGCTGTTTTAACAGTTTGGTTGTATTCAAAGATTCGTAGAAAATCTAGATCAAAAAGTGATGTGAAATGATAATTGCTTACACAGGGATGCCGGGTAGTGGTAAAACGTATGCGTTGGTACAGAGGGCTGATAAAGCGTTGCGTCAAGGTCGTCAAGTATTTGCTAACTTCCCGTTAAAAGGTACATATCAAATTTCATTAGATGATATTTGTAAATATCAGTTTCCAGAAGATTGCGTTGTACTTATTGATGAAGCTGGGCGTTGGTTTAACTCTCGTGACTGGAAAGACTTACCTCATGAAGTATTCGACTTATTCACCATGCATCGACATGTAAAAATGGATTTATTCATTGCAGTACAATCATTTGCACGTATTGATAAATCACTTAGGGAAGTAGTCGAATTAGTTTACTGGGCAACCAATAGAGGTTATTTACCTTATCACAAATATTATGGCTATTACGATTTAGAAAAGTTAGGAAGTATGAAGAAAGACCATCATGTTATGCATATCGTTTGGAAAACTAAAAGACTTCGCAACTATTACGATACTTTTGCCATGAAGGAAAAGTTTGCTCACAAACCATTTGTGCCAATAATTAAGTGGTCTGATAGAGATTTAACTAGAAAAGAAAAAATTAATCTGTGGTTCAAACACAGAAAATTAAGAACTCTCGTCAAAATAAATCGAGTACGCCGTAAGTTGGCTTTGCGCTACAATCGCAACAGCGATTAGCGCATGCCAACAGGCGTACTCCAGTTGGGGTGTGATTATGCTATTTAGTAAAACTATTAAACTACTTATTTGTTTGGTAATAATAATGCCCTATATAGTCCAAGCACCCCAAGCAAGCGCAGCAGTCAATTATGACCACAATGCATTGTTAGAATACAAGGGTTATGGCGAGGCAGTTTACGAAACAGTTGTAGAACAAACAACTTTTATAACAGGACAATACACAGATAATAAACAGTATGTAAAAGATAGTATGGGTCAAATAAAAGATTATGCTAATTTTTGGCTTAATGAACAAGGTACTATACATGATGCATGTAGTGGTACACAAATTTTCACAAAAAACTGTCTAGGTGAATTGACTTCATCTGCAGGCGGTTATGCTTTAACGGTTGGGGATTTTATTAAAAATTTATTCACTGATTATGACAAAAGTATTCCTGTTGTTAATGAACCTGATTATAGTTTTTATGAAAATGCGTTTACATGGCGACTTAATTATGAAAAACGTCCAGTTTTAACATTAAAAAATGGGTGGACTGCTGAATTTGAATATAAAGGGCAGAAAACTACTCATACAGCTAAAGAAGGGTTAAACAATGATATTTTTGTTTACCTTTACAACGATTATACATGGGATATTTATTATAGGTTTTATGTAGCAGGGTTTCCAACAATGGGGCCAAAAATAGGAAATGACCCATCTTCTGAAGTAACTGCGGCTAGGAATCATTTTAATGCTAATAGTGGTTCTGTTGGGGGTATGATGTCTTTAATTTATAAAGCCGGTGGAAGTATTAAAGTTTTTTATGAAGGTGTAGAAAAACCATTTGTACCAACTATTCCACAACGTCCAATGACTGATATTAATAATTATATTCAAGAAAGTACACCAAAAATGGTTGCTCCACAACCTAAAGCATATTTAAGTTGCCCGGATGGTACTCGAATTGATATGGCTATTAATGGTTCTACATTCTTAGATGCATCTGGACAAGTTATGAATGTAAATAGAGATGGAACGGCACAAATAAGCAGTCAAATTTGTAATTTAGGTTGGGAAAAGCAACAAGTTGATTATGTAGATGATAAACCGGCAATTACAGATCCAGATGGAAATTGGTTAGACCTTATTACTGGTGAACTTTTAGAGTGTGTTGTATTGGAAAAATGTGAAGTTTCAACTAAACCACCGGGAGAAGTTGAGCCAATCGATAATTCTTTAGTTGAGTATGTAAAAAATGCGTATGAATATGCAACCTCTGTATTGAAAACGGCTACCGATGGATTGAAAAGTTTAGGCGAGGGTGCAAAAGAATTAACTGCATTGTTTGGTGTATTCTTCGGTTGGCTTCCAAAAGAAATGGTTGTACTTATGTCAAGTGGGTTAGGTATTGCAATTGGGTTGCGTTTATTCCGAAAGTAGGTGGCATCTATTGCACAATTAGATACATTAGGACGAGCATTTATCGGTGTTTTTGAAGTTGCTGATACCCCAATTGATATTATGGGATATTCGATTGCGCCGTTAGATATATGGCTTACAACAGCCATTATTTATATGTTAATGGATATATTCCTTAACTACATGTGGGGGGAAAGGAATGAATGAAGACTTTTCTAGTGCTGCTGTTACAAGTAGCGATATTGATTATACTGAACGGCTTGATACAATAATTTTCTATCTTGAAGTCGTTTCGGGTGGTGTTATCGAGTTAGGTTGGATTGCAAAAACTTTTCTAATCTTCTACATTATTTTCGGTGCTTGGAGGGTGGTTAGAAAATGACGGATGTTGTAGAGACTCCTGAACAAGTTGAACCAGTTACAGAAGTTATAGAGTGGTCTGGCGGTTTAATGACAAGTGCTATTCGTAACATGATTGGTACACCTCCACCAGGTTTCGAGTTTGTAGAATATGCAGTCGGTGGTGCAATATTTATTATTCTATTTGCCCTGATTGCTAGTGTAGTAGTTGGATTCTCTAAAATACTGGGGGCGAAATAATGCAAGCGGCATTTAGTTCTGCATTAACTTCGGTAGGTCAAATAATTTCACTGTTTACACAAGAACCATTTGTTTATTTTGTAGCTGTGGCGTTAGTTGGTGCGGTTGCAAGCGTTGCACGTAAATTTGTACCAATGCGTAGAGGATAGCTTTTAAGGGGGTGAGTAAAAATGACAGATGCAGTTACAACGGTTATAGGTTGGTTACCTCAAACAATCGAAATTTTCACAGAAGAACCGGCAATTTATTTCGTAGGTGTAGCATTAGTGGGTGCAGTTGCAGGGATCGCTCGTAAATTCGTGCCAATGCGTAAGCGTTAATTTGGAGGGTAAAATATGCAAATAGATGTAGTAACAATAAAAATTGCTGTGATGGCTGTTTTAAACTGGGTTAGTGATTTAATTTCAGTATTTACGGCTCCACCTGCTATCTACTTTGTAGCTGTTGCTTTGGTCGGCGCAGTAGCAGGCATTGCACGTAAATTTGTACCAATGAGAAAACGTTGAGTTATCGGGCATTCCTTACTGGGAGTGCCTTTTTTATTAAAACATAGGAGTGATTACATGCTATTAAATTTATATAGTTCAATACCATTACCCATGCAAAAAACAATAACACCTAATAGTGTCCTCTATTCAAAGCTTACAACGATGATTTTTACAAGTCAAACAGAATACCAATACCTTCACACCTACGAAGAAATAAAAGGCGTATACAAGTATGTACGCACTTTCAGGCTAAATCAAATTAACACAGGATAGAACCACGCTAAACGCGTAGCGTATCAACGGGTGAATTATAGGGCTTGCCCCTATAAGAGGGGTTTACCCCTTATAGCCTTTAACTAATCGAAACAATTAATTAGCTGGCGAAACGGAGTGAAAGCAATATCACCTCATGTTAATGAGCATCTTTACCCCCTTTTCTTATAAGCGCTCTTTTTTCTTTTAACATGAAAATAATTTAATTTACGTCTAGACAAATTGACTAGACAATGTTATATTTAATTCAACAAGTAATTAGAAGGAGTTGCTAAATTTGTCAAAACGTTTACAGATTAACATTAGATCAAATCCGTATACAGAATCATTGATTAAAGCTGTTTTGGAAAAAGACGATTCTTTAGACAAATCAAAATTTGTACATGCTGCCATTGAAAGATTAGCATTCGAAATCTTAGGACCAGAGGAAATTATGAACATTCGTATGTACCAACATTTTGATGAAAAATAATTAAGGATTTTTGAGCCGATAGGCGAAAAAAATCCCCTTGGTATATATTACGAAATCACAGTCCACTTTTACATTGGGAAGGAGTGAAAAACATAGCAATGACAAGGGTTTCGAACGCATTAGCGCAAAAACAAATTGACGAAAAAATTAGACGAGTGCGAGCAGAAAGATATGCTTGTCAATCTGTTGCAAAATTAGCACTCCCAAAAGAACGAGTTTCAATTTGTTTACGACGTCCAGTAAGTTCAGAAGTTGAAATATGGAAACATAAACAAACTAAAAAAGCATTTTACAGTGGTTTAATGGTTTGTGGTAGTGTCTGGATATGTCCAGTATGTGCGGCCAAAATTTCAGAACGTAGAAAAACAGAATTAGAGCTAGCATTTGAACAGCACAAAAAAAATAATGGTCAAATTGCTTTGTTAACATTAACATTTGCACATAAAAAATCGGACAAGCTAAAAGATACATTAAAAAAATTCAGTGCTGCTACTCAAAAGATGATGACCGGAAGGGCGTTTCATGATATTCGATTACAAATGGATATGCTTGGTAGAATAAGAGTTTTCGAGGTTACATATGGTGCGAACGGATTCCATCCACATGTACATATTGCACTTTTATATAAAAATGCTGACGTTGATCTCGAACAAATAAAATCTAAAATGTATGATTTGTGGTCAAAAGCGTGTATAAAAAATGGTTTGACTTCAAATAAAAAGTACGGTTTAGACTTACAATCTG
>NZ_JBNNVH010000012.1:0-35248 GCF_050280445.1 Solibacillus sp. NPDC093137 | reverse complement strand
TTTAGCGCCGATGGTAGTTGGGGGCTTCCCCCTGTGAGAGTAGGACGTCGCTTCGCACATGTAAAACCCACTGAGAAATCAGTGGGTTTTTTGTTATAAAATATTTTTTCTCTCTTTAAGGAAAAACACAAATAATATAATATTCCGAATTATTTTACTTTTTAAAGAATCTTGACAGTGATGTCCCTCGGAGGTAACCTTACAATAATATTCTTTTATAAATAGGAGGCATTCTTAACAATGTGGGAAACAAAATTTGCTAAAGAAGGTTTAACTTTTGATGATGTACTATTAGTGCCAGGGCACTCTGAAGTGTTACCGAAAGATGTTAATTTGTCTGTAAATCTAACTGACAGCATTAAGTTAAACATTCCGCTGATCTCTGCAGGTATGGATACTGTAACCGAATCAAAAATGGCAATTGCCATGGCTCGTCAAGGTGGAATTGGTATTATTCATAAAAATATGAGTATTGATGAACAAGCAGAAGAAGTCGAGAAAGTAAAACGCTCTGAAAACGGCGTTATTACAAATCCTTTCTTCCTTACACCAGAACATCAAGTTTTTGATGCAGAGCATTTAATGGGCAAGTACCGCATTTCAGGTGTCCCTATTGTAAATAACATGGAAGATCAGAAATTAGTGGGTATTATTACAAACCGTGATTTACGCTTCATTTCAGATTACTCATTAAAAATTGATGATGTAATGACAAAAGAAGATTTAATCATTGCTCCTGTAGGGACAACTTTAGAAGATGCAGAAAAAATTCTTCAGCAATATAAAATTGAAAAGTTACCGATTGTTGATGAAGCAGGAAAGTTAACTGGCTTAATCACAATTAAGGATATTGAAAAAGTAATTGAGTTCCCAAATGCTGCTAAAGACAGCCACGGCCGATTAGTTGTAGGAGCGGCGGTTGGTGTTTCTAAAGATACAATGATGCGTATTGCGAAGCTAGTGGAAGCGCAAGTGGACATCGTTGTAATTGATACAGCACACGGTCATTCTCAAGGAGTTTTAAATACAATTAAAGACATTCGTGCAGCTTACCCGGACTTGGATATTATTGCAGGGAATGTTGCAACAGCTGAAGGAACACGTGCATTATTTGAAGCTGGTGCCGATGTTGTAAAAGTAGGAATCGGTCCTGGTTCTATTTGTACAACTCGTGTTGTAGCAGGAGTTGGTGTACCACAAATTACAGCTGTTTACGATGCAGCATCAGTTGCCCGTGAATTAGGTAAAACAATTATTGCTGATGGCGGTATCAAGTATTCTGGAGATATCACAAAAGCTTTAGCTGCAGGTGGACATACTGTAATGTTAGGTTCATTATTAGCAGGAACATCTGAATCTCCTGGTGAAACAGAAATCTTCCAAGGACGTCGCTTTAAAGTGTACCGTGGAATGGGTTCACTAGGTGCAATGGAAAAAGGTTCTAAAGACCGCTACTTCCAAGAAGATGCGAAAAAGCTTGTACCAGAAGGAATTGAAGGACGTTTACCATACAAAGGACCTTTAGCAGATACAATTCACCAATTAGTTGGTGGTGTACGTGCCGGAATGGGTTACTGCGGTGCACCGGATTTAGAACACTTACGTGAAAAATCACAGTTCATTAAAATGTCGGGTGCAGGCTTACGTGAATCACATCCACATGATGTACAAATTACGAAAGAATCACCAAACTACTCTTTACAATAATTACTAGGAAACTTTCAAACGTTACTATCGTCAAATTGGAGATAGTAACGTTTTTTTATTAATAGAAGGTCACATACAACTACTTATGTATGATAAAATGACGTTAGACAAGAATAAAAATTTGGAGGTAGCTTTGTGAAGAAGGTAAGAAAGCAAACGGTATTAAGCATTGTCTTAATTCCGATTTTAATACTTAGCATGCTGGCGGTGACACCTGCTAAGACAAATGCGGCGACGGATTTAGGGTTAACGGTAGATGCGGCAATATTAATTGATGCAGACACAGGGAAAATTTTATATGAGCAAAATGCAGAGACAGCTTTAGGTATTGCAAGTATGACGAAAATGATGACAGAGTATCTATTACTTGATGCAATCGAAGAAGGCTCAATTTCATGGGATCAACAATATAATGTATCAGAGTATACATATAAAGTTTCCCAAAACCGTTTATTAAGTAATGTACCGTTACGTGCTGATGGTACGTATACAATTAGAGAGTTATATGAAGCAATGGCAATCTATTCTGCAAATGCTGCTACAATTGCGATTGCAGAAACAATTGCAGGTACAGAAAAAGAATTCCTTAAATTGATGGATAAAAAGGCAGAAGAACTTGGCTTAGAAAATTACAAATTTGTAAACGCAACAGGTTTAAATAATGCTGATTTACAAGGCATGCATCCAGAAGGTACTGGTGAAAAAGATGAAAACGTCATGCCTGCTCGTTCTGTAGCAAAATTAGCGTACAACTTATTAAAAGATCATCCTGACATGTTAGAAACAGCAAAAATTCCGAAGAAAATATTCCGTGAAGGAACTTCGGATGCAATTAGTATGTCCAATTGGAACTTCATGCTACCGGGCCTTGTATATGAATATGAAGGCGTAGACGGGTTAAAAACAGGGACAACAGATTTTGCCGGTCATACATTTACAGGTACAGCTAAACGCGGTGATACACGTTTAATCGCTGTTGTTATGAAGGCAGTGGATTCAAAGGGTGTAGGCTCTTATAAAGCACGTTTTGATGCGACAGCGAAGTTATTTGATTATGGATTTGGTCAATTTTCGAAAGTAGAACTTCTTCCAGGTAACTACGTATTTGAAGAGCAAAAAACGATTCCTGTTACTAAAGGGAAAGAGGACTCTGTTAAAATCGGTTTGAAAGAGCCGGTTTCTGTAATGGTTAAGACGAGCGAGAAAGATTCATACGTTCCGACATTGACATTGGACAAGAAAGAAATTGAAGCAGGAATCGAAAAAGACCAAGTAGTAGGACAGGCTGTACTTGCACCTACAGAAGGCAAAGATTTTGGCTATATTGATGGCAATCCTATTGTAGCAGATGTCGTGACGACAGAATCGGTAGAACGTGCAGGGAAAATATCATTAATGTTCCAAGGTATCGGAAGCTTTTTCGGTAATTTATGGAATGGTGTGTTTGGATTTGCAGGTAATTTAATTAAATAATGAGTGGGCCTTTCTATAAGTAAATACTTGTAGAAAGGCTTTTTTTTTCGTCTAAGGGAATTTTTCGATTGGGACAATTTGTCGATAAACCATGCAAAACATACATTGATACATGGAGGGATTAATCATGTGTGGAATATCAGGTTGGATCGATTACTCGACTCACTTAGTAAATGAAGAATCAATGATTAAAAAAATGACGAGGACGCTTTTACACCGTGGTCCGGATAGTGAAGGATACTTTATAAGCAAACATGCTTTACTGGGCCATAAACGGCTCGCAATTATTGATTTAGTGACAGGTAATCAGCCGATGACTCGCGGCGAATTGACAATTGTGTATAATGGCGAGGTTTACAATGCAAACGAGCTTCGTGAACAGCTTAAAAATTTGGGCCATTCCTTTTATACAACATCCGATACAGAAGTTATTTTAATGGCGTATGTTGAATGGAAAGACCGCTGTATGGAGTACTTAAATGGGATATTTGCTTTTGCCGTATGGAATGAGCAGGAGCAATCACTATTCCTATGTCGTGACCGGCTAGGCGTAAAGCCGCTGTTTTATTATGAGCTTCCGGATGGGCTATTGTTCAGTTCTGAAATAAAAGGGATACTGGCACATCCTGCTGTGAAGGCAGAAGTTGATGCAGAAGGGCTTGCCGCATTATTTAGTCTTGGCCCATCACGTATTGTAGGGCATGCCATATTTAAAGGGATTAAAGAAGTTAAGCCCGCATACGCAATGATGGTGCGAAGCGGTTTCAGGAAAAGCTGGCAGTACTGGGACATTGAAAGTAAACATCATGAACATTCAGAGGCAGAAACGATTGAAAATGTCCGGGAACTCGTAACAAATGCAATTATTCGTCAACTAATAAGCGATGTGCCGCTAAGTACAATGCTATCAGGCGGACTCGATTCAAGTATCATTACGGCGGTTGCTGCACAACAACTTGCAAAAGAACAGAAAACATTGGCGACTTATTCCGTAGCATTTGAAGAAAATGACTATCATTTCACAAAAAACTCATTTCAAACATCACAGGATGAATTCTGGATCGGAAAAATGCAACAGGCATTTCAGACAAAGCACCGACAAGTAACGTTGACCCAACAAGAATTAGTAGATGGTTTAGAACAGGCAATGCGTTTAAAAGACATGCCGAGTATGGCGGATATTGATAGCTCATTTTATTTATTCTGTAAAGAAATGAAAAAAGAACATACTGTGGCGCTGTCGGGTGAATGTGCTGATGAAGTATTTGGTGGTTATCCATGGTTTTATGAAGGGAAAAGAGAAACACTTTTCCCGTGGCTTCGTTCTACAAAGGAACGTGAACAGTTATTTAAATCAGATTGGCAAAAACGCCTGCAGTTGCCGCAGTTTATGCAAAGTACTTATGAAGAAGCAGTAAAAGGGATGCCATCATTTATAGGGACTAAAGAAGAGCAGGAACGCCAGCAGCTGTTTTATTTAAATAACCAGTTCTTTATGCAGACGTTATTAGAAAGAAATGACCGGATGACGATGGGTGCAAGTATGGAAGTCCGTGTACCGTTTGCCGATCATACAATAATTGAATATGTATGGAATATTCCTTGGGAAATGAAAAACAGCGGCGGAATGGAAAAGGGGATTTTACGAAAGGCGTTTCAGGATATTTTACCGAAGGAAGTTGTGGAGCGTAAGAAAAATCCGTATCCCAAAACGTATCATCCTAAATATACAGAACTCGTTCATCAACGGTTAGAGCAAATTTTACGGCAGAAGCACTCAGTTCTGCATGAATTATTCGAGAAGGAGCAGTTAGAACGATTGCTTGCTACAAATGGTCAATCGTTTCAAATACCTTGGTTTGGCCAGTTAATGGCGGGACCACAACTCATAGCATATTTTATACAATTACATGATTGGGTCGAGCAATATCGCATCAATATTATTTCAACGTAAAGAGACGTTTCCATACGGAACGTCTCTTTAAAAATCCCTTTCTATTAACTTTTAGAAATCCCCCAAATTTCCATTAGCTGATGGATGTTCGGTTCAATATCATGAAGTTGCAAATTACCAAACCCTAATAAAAATGTTCTTTTGGAGTAATGCTGCTCTGTTAAATAATAATTTGATAACGGTAAAATATGGATACCGTGCTTGCGCGCGACCTGTTGAAGTTCCCGTTCAGATTCCTTATGACGGAATGCAACAAGAATGTTCGTACCGGCAGCATCACCGGATATTGTTATTTGAGAGTAATGATTTGAAAACACTTCAATACATTTATCGTGCTTTTTACGGTAAATTTTACGCATCCGATTTAAATGTTTGGCAAAGTGTCCGTCTTTCATAAACTTCGCTAAAATATGCTGTTCAAACCGAGGAACTGTAGAAGAGTAGTAATTAAAATGCTCCTGATAGCGTTGAACGAGTGTTGGCGGCAGGACAAAAAAGGCAACACGCAATGATGGCATCAATGATTTAGTAAAGGTACTTAAATAAATGACCCGGTCATTTACATCAAGTCCTCTAAGCGCTGGAATTGGCTTCCCAATATATCGAAATTCACTGTCGTAATCATCTTCAATAATAAAACGGTCCGGTGTTTTAGCTGCCCAATTTAATAATTGTGTCCGTCGATTAGCTGAAAGAACTGCACCAGTCGGGAATTGGTGTGAAGGTGTTATGTAAACGACATTTGCATTTGATTTCTGTAATTGTTCCACCACAATTCCATCTGTATCAACAGAAATCGGAATAGCGAGCTGACCTAATTGATGACGGGGAATAGGTGAATAACCTGGATTTTCAAAAGCAAGCTTTGAATCAACATCTAGAATTTTTAAAATCATAGGCAGTAATTGCTCAGTACCGGAGCCGATGACGATTTGCTCTGGCTGGCACTCGATTCCCCGTGATTGGTGTAAATAGTTCGCAATTTCGATACGCAATGCAAGCTCACCTTGACGTTCCCCTGTCTGAAGTAGATGTTTGAACGGTTTATCGAGCACGTCTTTTGCATATTTTCTCCATATCGTAAAAGGAAAAGCTTCCTCATCAATTTTTGCAGAAGAGAAATCAATTTTATATTTCGTAGTTTCCGCTGTTTTTTTTATTTCATTGTTCGATAGATCACTTTGGCGGTAAGGTAATGAATCGATCTCTTCAACAAAATAACCGACACGCGGTTTTGACATAATATAGCCTTCCGCCAACAGCTGCGAATACGCAAGCTCGACGGTTGTTTGACTTATATTGAAAAAATCCGCAAGTTCCCTTTTGGAAGGAAGGCGTACACCAACAGCTAGCTGGTTGTTAGTAATTGCATTTTTTATGCCGATATACAGTTGTTCATATAGTGGAATCGTATGGTCCTTATGAAGCTGAAAGAAAAGCATCTTCTTATCCTCCTTATGTAACCTTAATGAAATTTCAATTTTAATTAATATTGAAAGTGTCAGAAAAGTATAGCACGATGTAGAAAATTAGTGAATGTTTTCGCCGGAACTTGCAAATGTATATGGTTTTATAGTACAGTATGGTTAAATTTATAAATGAATTCGATGATAGGAAGTAGTAGCAAGCCCGTTTTTTTTAGAGAGTCAGCGGTCGGTGGAAGCTGATAAAAACACTTGTGAATCCGTCCTTGAGATGCTTTTTCCGAAATTATAGTAGGTGGAAGCCGGCTTACCAAAGTCGTTAATTGTTAAGAGGAATAGATTTTTCTATTCAATTAGGGTGGCAACGCGGGTAGCTCTCGTCCCTTTCATAGGGATTGAGGGCTTTTTTGTATTTATTCTGCTAATACATTAACGCGTTAAAGTGCTCAGGATCATCATTTCATAAATATTAGGAGGAAAAATTATGTTAGATATTAAACGCGTCCGCGACAATTTTGAAGAAGTAAAGCGTATGCTTCTTACACGTAATGAGGATTTAGGAAATCTGGATAACTTTGAAAACTTAGATACAAAACGTCGTGAATTAATCGCCAAAACAGAAGTATTGAAAGCAGAGCGCAATAAAGTGTCTGAACAAATTTCTGTTATGAAGCGCAACAAAGAAGATGCATCAGAAGTAATTGCACGTATGCGCGAAGTAGGCGATGAAATTAAAGCATTGGATGCCGAATTAAATGCCATTGAAGATGAATTTAAAGATATGATGATGCGTTTGCCGAATATCCCGCATGAATCAGTACCTGTTGGCACAGAAGAAGATGATAATGTGGAAGAGTACACTTGGGGCGATGTGCCGGCATTTAATTTTGAAGCAAAAGCACATTGGGATATTGCCAAAGAATTAGATATCGTAGACTTTGAGCGCGGAGCTAAAGTTACGGGAAGCCGTTTCTTGTTCTATAAAGGTTTAGGCGCACGTTTAGAGCGTGCTTTACTGAACTTCATGATGGATCTTCATTCAGATCAGCATGGCTATACAGAAATGCTGCCACCGCAAATCGTTAACCGCGATTCACTGACAGGTACAGGCCAATTACCGAAGTTTGAAGAAGACGTATTTAAATTAGTTCGTGAAGAAGATGAAATGGATTATTACCTGATTCCAACTGCTGAAGTACCGGTAACAAACTATTACCGTGATGAAATTTTATCAGCGGATATGCTACCGCAAGCGTTCTCTGCATTCAGCGCTAACTTCCGTTCAGAAGCAGGATCTGCAGGTCGTGATACACGTGGACTGATCCGTCAGCATCAGTTCAATAAAGTAGAATTAGTTCGCTTTGTTAAACCGGAAGAATCTTATGAGCAACTTGAAATCTTAACTGGTCATGCTGAAAAGGTATTACAACTTTTAGGTTTACCATACCGCAAATTAAAAATGTGTACAGCAGATTTAGGTTTCACAGCTGCGAAGAAGTACGATTTGGAAGTATGGATTCCTGCTCAAAACATGTACCGCGAAATTTCTTCATGTTCAAACTTCGAAGATTTCCAAGCGCGTCGTGCGAATATCCGTTTCCGTCGTGAAGCAGGTGCAAAACCGGAATTCGTTCACACGTTAAATGGTTCAGGTCTAGCAATAGGTCGTACAGTAGCAGCAATTCTGGAAAATTACCAACAAGAAGATGGTTCTGTTGTTATTCCGGAAGTGTTACGTCCATATATGGGTGGACTAGAAGTCATTACTGTAAAATAATTTAATCTAAATTAAAAAGTGTGTTGAATCAATAATTTCAACACACTTTTTTTCTTTTCTGCGCTAAAATATTTCAGGGAATTTAGTAATTTATTTTACAAAGCGAGAATATTTTGTTATATTCGAGAAAATAGGATATTGGATACAATATTTTAACATTAATAGAATTTATTGAATAAAGTTTCTAAGAACATCATATTTTGCACGTGTAATATGTTGTTCAAGCAATTGGCATGTAAGCTCAATGTTATCGTTAGCCAAAGCTTCCACCATTAAATCATGTTCACTAATGGAAGTGGCAATTTGGTTAGGTAAAAGATGTGGTGTTTGCTGAGGGAAACCGGTCCAAAAATTTTCAATAATGCTATTTAATTTCCCCCAAGGACAATCTTTTATTAACAGATGATGAAATTGAATATTAAGTTGAATATATTCATCTGTATCATCTGTTTTCTTCATTCTCTCGTTAAGCTCACGCAATTGATTTACTAGTTGTGGTGACATCGTTTTCAAACTTTCAGCAGCAGCCATTGGTTCAAATTTAGCTCGTAAAAAATAAATTTCTTCCAGTTCGTGGATTGTAAATTGTTTGACGACAGCCCCTTTATGCGGCTCAACTGTGACATAGCCTTCAGCAGCCAACTGTTTTATCGCTTCTCGGATCGGCATTCTGCTAACGTTTAATGTTTTCGCCAATTCATCCTGTACCAGGCGTTCGCCAGGCTGCAGCTGCCCTTTTATAATCGCTTCGCGCAGAATCCGGTAAATTTTAGAGGGTAATGTTTCAGCAGTTAAATCATGATCAAATTTCATATAAAACACCTCATTATGTGTTGTATTTTGGATCCAATATACAATATACGGAAAAACTATGCAAACTTTAAAGAGGGATGTTGTCATGGAACAACAGATTCAGATTGGATGGGATGAAGTAAGGCTCCCGCACCCTGTTTTTGAAGGGGATACAATTTACTCCTATACAGAAATATTATCAAAAAAAGAAAGTGCTAAACGAAATAATGTAGGGATCATTGAAGTGAAAACAACCGGCTACAACCAGGACGGGCAAATTGTCATTCACTTTAAACGCACGATGATGATTTATAAAAAGGACTTTGCACCAAACATTACGAAGCCTTTAATCGATCAAGTAATCTCACAGAAAGGGAAGTGAACGAATGGAATATATTCAAGTTTCATATGAATATGAAGAGAAAATTGCGATTGTTACATTAAACCGACCGGAAATGCGTCATGCATTTAATACGGAAATGGCGAAGCAGCTGTTAACTGTATTTCAGTCATTCAATGAGCAGCCGGTACGCGTCGTCATTTTAACTTCCTCCACTGAAGATGCCTTTTGTTCAGGCGCGGATTTAAAAGAGCGTAAAGGGATGAGTGAGTCCGCGTGGACGGAACAGCATCACTTATTTGAACAAATGTTCCAGGCAGTAGCCAATTGCAGGCAACCTACCATTGCTGCGATCAATGGCTATACACTTGCAGGAGGGTTTGAACTTGCATTGAATACGGACTTAATTGTTGCCGGTAAAAATGCAAAGGTAGGGCTAACCGAGGTCACTCGAGGTATTATGCCGGGCGGAGGAGGAGCACGATTACTGCCAAAACGTGTACCGCTCCATATTGCAAAAGAATGGCTATTTACAGGGCGGATTGTCTCTGCAGAAGAAGCACAGAACGCAGGGTTATTTAATCGAGTTGTCGAATCTGAAGAAGTAATGAGTACCACACTTGAGTTAGCAAAAGAAATTGCAGGCAATGCACCTTTAGGCGTTCAAGGCGTTAAAAAAGTAGCAGAAATTAGTTCATTAGAAGCATCTGAAGCATTCCGGATTGAAATAGAAACGTACAACGAGGTTATCGCTTCTGTGGATCGAATGGAAGGTATTTTAGCCTTCAACGAAAAAAGAAAACCTAATTTTATTGGACGGTAGGAGGATCTCAGATGATGTTAACAGAGAATCTGGCATTTTTAGAAGAACTTCGTGAAGGTGTAAGAGCAGTTTGCAAACGTTTTGATGGTGACTATTGGCGGAAATTGGATGAGATCGACGGATATCCGACCGAATTTGTGGAGGCTATTACTCAGGCTGGCTTTTTAGGGGCTTTAATACCAGAACAATATGGTGGTTCCGGTTTAGGAATATTGGAAGCATCGGTAATTTTAGAGGAGATTAATCGTTCAGGCGGGAACGCGGGTGCGTGTCATGCACAAATGTATACGATGGGAACGATTTTACGGCATGGTTCTCCTGCACAAAAGGAGAAATATTTGCCGAAGATTGCGGACGGGTCACTTCGTTTACAAGCATTTGGGGTGACGGAACCTAACACTGGTACTGACACAACAAACTTAAAAACGTTTGCGAAACGGGATGGCGACCATTATATCGTGAATGGTCAAAAGGTATTCATTTCCCGTGCAGAGCATTCGGATTTAATGATTTTATTAGTGCGTACAACACCGAAAGACCAATGCGTTAAAAAGAGTGACGGCCTGTCCGTGCTAATTGTTGATTTGAATGAAGCAGTTGGAAATGGATTAGAAATACGGCCAATTAAAACAATGATGAACCATGCGACAACGGAATTGTTTATCGACAATTTAAAGGTGCCTGTAGAAAATTTAATTGGCGAAGAGGGAAAAGGATTCCGCTATATCTTGGACGGAATGAATGCCGAGCGGATTTTAATTGCTGCGGAATGTATCGGTGATGGACGCTGGTTTATTGAACGGGCAACGAATTATGCAAAAGAACGTGTTGTTTTTGATCGTCCGATAGGTCAAAACCAAGGAATACAGTTTCCGATTGCCCAGGCGCATATCCATATTGAGGCGGCAGACTTAATGCGTATAAAAGCTGCGGAATTTTATGATCGTCAGCAAGCTTGCGGGGCAGAGGCCAACATGGCGAAGTTACTTGCTGCAGATGCATCATGGGAGGCGGCCAATGTAACGATTCAAACTTATGGCGGCTTTGGCTTTGCCGCAGAATATGATATTGAGCGGAAATTTAAAGAGACACGGCTCTATCAAGTAGCTCCAATTTCAACAAACCTGATTTTATCATACGTCGGAGAACATATATTAAAACTTCCAAAATCTTATTGAGGTGAAAATCATGCACTTTCCAAAGCAAGTTGAAATTATTGAAGTAGGTCCACGCGACGGTTTGCAAAATGAATCACGCTTTGTGCCAACAGAGGAAAAGAAAAAGTTAATCAAGCAATTATATGAAGCGGGCTTTCAGCGTATTGAAACGGCATCGTTTGTTCATCCAAAAATTGTCCCGCAAATGGCAGACGCACAGGAAATTACGGCATTTTGTAATGAACTGGGGATGGAATATATCGCTTTAACTCCTAATATGAAAGCACTGGAGCGTGCAATTGATGCAGGTGTACCGCAGATTGCGGTATTCGTCGGGGCGAGTGAGACATTCAACCAAAAAAATATTAAACGTTCCATCGAAGAGTCTTTGGCAGAATGCAGCGAAGTGTTCCAGCATGCAAAAGCTCAGCAAAAGTTTATTCGTGGCTATGTGTCGATGTGTTTTAGCTGTCCGTATGAAGGAGCCATTTCCTATGAGCAAGTTAAGCGGGTTGTAGCACAATTTGTAAATGACGGGGCTGACGAAATTTCAATTGGTGATACGAATGGACAGGCAAATCCGCGCATCGTGTATGAACGGTTCAGCGCATTAAAAAAAGATTTCCCGGATACAACATTCGTGGCACATTTCCATGATACAAACGGTTTTGCCTATGCAAATATAATTGCCGCATTAAATGCGGGAATTGAAAAGTTTGATAGTTCGATTGCAGGACTTGGCGGTTGTCCGTTTTCACCTGGAGCTACAGGAAATGTAGCAACAGAGAAAGTGGTGGAGCTGTTTGAAGCGATGGAAGTTAAAACACATATCCGTCAGGAAAAGTTAAAGGATGTGGCAAAGTTCGCTTACAGCTTAGTTTAAGGAGGGCTGAATTTGAAACCATTGCAAGGAATACGTGTTCTTGATATGACAACGAATATTTCAGGGCCGACATTAACGATGATTTTAGCTGACTTAGTAGCAGAAGTGATCAAAGTAGAAAAGCTGAGCGGTGACGAGGCCAGAAAGATGGAGCCTAAATTTCAACCGGTAATTTTCCACGAAGACATCTGCTGTTTTTATGAATTCCATTAGCTCAATTTTCGTTCCCTTATGTAACTTTAACAGCCGAAGAAAAAACGTTAAAAGGTTCTTATATCAAATATCATTACGCTTGATGAAATTAGTGAAGGTTTTGATCTACTGGCAACAGGCGATAATTCTCGAATCATTATTAAAATGGATTAATGGAAAAAAGCAAAATAAAACGACGACACATTTATTCGGTAATGTGTCGTCGTTTTTGTATGGCAAGAAGTACATAAAGCACAATCCAAATACTAACGATAACCCCTACTAAACTGGCTAAATAACCAGCTGCCCCAAACGCATCGTATAACCATTGAAGAGGCGTCCCTTTTACAGGGCGATTTAGAAACATAAAATTCGTATGAAAATGTGCATTGTATATATAAACAGGCGGAACTGTGACTAGCAGAAATAATACAGCCCGCCAAATATCCGTAAAATTTGTCACCAGCTGCCTTTCCAAAATTAAAGCCGCTACAACTAATACAAGCAGTGCATGAAATATGAAGCTGTGGAAATGCAAAAAGCCGCCAACCGGATCAATTGTCCATCCGGGGAATAAAAGTGCAATCGCAGCTCCGGGCAAAGTAAGCGTAAATAATAAAGTAGCTGTAGTCCGAGTTGGGAAATAGGCATGCCAGCCAATAATGAAAATGCCAAAACCGCACAGATGGAGCGGGGGACTCCAATATGAATATTGATTTGTTACGAGTAAATAAAGTTGCTTTGCTACTTCTAATAACAGTAACAGCCAGAAAATCGATTTTAGGAAAAGATGTTGCTTTTCATGAGAAGAATAATGATAAAAATATAACGAAATTACTAAAAAACCGCCAATAAAAATAAGCCACATTATATGAATCGAATCAAAAATGGAAAATCCGTTCATTGCACACACCTTACTTTTCGGATTGTTGTTTTCTCGCTAACTTCTCTGCTTTTTTACGGTCGCGAAGCGCTTTGAAAAAGTCCGTTAAAATTTGTCCGCACTCTTCCGCCATAACCCCTTCTGTTACAGTACATTCATGATTAAAACGCGGATCATTGAGGAGACGGTATAATGAGTCGACACAGCCTGCCTTTATATCACGGGCCCCGTATACAACCCGTGGTACGCGTGACTGTAAAATAGCTCCTGCACACATCGGGCAAGGTTCAAGTGTAACGTACAAAGTAGTCTCTTCTAAACGCCAGCTGCCTATTTTGCTGCAGGCTTCTTGAATGGCCATGCTTTCTGCGTGTGTCAGTGCATTTTGAGTTGTTTCGCGTAAATTGTGTGCACGTGCAATAATCTCATCTTTATATACAATAACCGCGCCGATCGGTACTTCTCCAAGGGCAGCGGCTTTTTTTGCTTCTTCCAATGCTTCCTGCATGTAATGGTGATCTTTATTTTCGAGCATTCATCTATCACTCCTTAAATCCTAGTTTAGCATGCTAATGAATAGTTGGGCGACAAGAAATAAATCATGCTATGATGAAAGAAAAGTTTGAAGGAGTACAGCGATGAAGTCATTTCAAACCATAGAAGAAGTAAATGAGTATTTCGAAAATGCATTGGCTGATCTGGATAATGAGTATGAACAAAAATTGTTGACGATTGAGAAAAATGAACAACAAGTAACTATGACTTTGCACAAGCAATATGAACAGCAAAAAGCAGCCATTGCACAGCAGCATGAAGATGAAGAATACAAACTTAATCAAAATCGCGATCAAGCAATCGAAAAAATTGAAATGTTATTCGCAAATAAAAGAAAAGTTATATCGGTAAACTATAAAGTTACTTATGAAGAAGAACAAAAAAACTATCACGTCAATAAAATTGAACTTCTTGAGCAGAAACAAGCGGAAGAACGCAGGAAGTTTCAATTTTACAATAACAGGCAACAAGCTCTACTCTCACAATTTGAACAAGTGTCGGATGTGACAGAGGGAATGGAACAAGCAATGGATAGTTTACATCAGGAGTTAACCGACATCTTGATTAAATATAAACAGCAATTCGATGAAGCGGAACAGCTGTTTGAAGAAAGCTGTCATGGACTGGTACAACAGCGTGATGAAGCAATCGAAAACCTAATGGATAATGAAGCAGCATCACAAAGCCAGCTAGATGATCAGTTATTTGAGGCATTACAGGATCTATCTGAAAGAACAGAGAAACACTATGAGCAAATCGAACAAACCTTTATGAAAAAAGAACAGTCTCTTCAGGAAATGGCATTTGCCCAGCAACAAAAAATAAATGCTAATTATGATGAACAGCGTGAAAAGTTATTTGAATTACAGGAGCAAGCGCTCGCACAATTTGATTACTAGAAATTGGCTATGCCTTATTCGGTAAAATAGAATTGTTTGCTTTGTTGTCTAAAGAACGTTGTGATAAAATTAAAAGCATTGACTATAAAAAGAGAAGGAGCACTTCTAATGTCTGTGCCATTTATAACAGTAGAAGGTCCGATTGGTGTTGGGAAGACCTCATTATCTAAGGCCGTATCACAAACGTTTGACTATCATTTATTAAAAGAGATTGTAGATGAAAATCCATTTCTCGGTAAGTTCTATGAAGATATTAGTGAGTGGAGCTTCCAAACGGAAATGTTTTTCCTGTGCAATCGCTACAAACAATTATCTGATATTCATGAAATTATTGAAGCACAAGGGCCAGTAGTGGCTGATTATCATATATTTAAAAATTTGATCTTTGCAAAACGTACTTTAAAGCCGACTGAGTATGAAAAGTACGAATCGATCTATCGAATTTTAACTGCTGATATGCCAAAGCCAAATATGGTCATTTATTTACATGCAAGCTTAGACACATTAATGAAACGAATCGCTATGCGCGGTCGTGAAATGGAAAAGAACATTTCACGTGACTATATGGAACAACTTTCAAGCGATTATCATCAATTTATCGGACATTTTGAAAAGATGCATCCAGAAATCCCTGTCATCTCATTAAATGGAGATGAGCTTGATTTTGTGAAGAATGAAGAAGATTTAAAGTACGTACTACGACTAGTAGAAGAAAAGTTACAACAAAGGAGTTTGCATCAGAAATGAACTTAAGAGAGAAGTACAATATTCCTGCTAATGCAGTGATTACAATTGCAGGAACAGTAGGTGTCGGAAAGTCAACAATGACAAAAGCATTATCGCATAGCTTAAACTTCCGTACATCTTATGAAAAGGTTGATACAAACCCTTATTTAGATAAATTTTATGATAATTTTGAAAAGTGGAGCTTCCATTTGCAAGTATATTTCCTTGCTGAACGATTTAAAGAACAGAAGCGAATTTTTGAATATGGCGGGGGCTTTATACAGGACCGTTCTATTTACGAAGATACAGGTATTTTTGCGAAGATGCATTATGACAAAGGTACAATGACGCCGACAGATTATGAAACATATACAAATCTTTTTGATGCAATGGTAATGACACCGTATTTCCCGCACCCGGATTTACTTGTATATTTGGAAGGTCCGATTGATGATGTAATTGGACGTATCCATGAGCGAGGACGCGAGATGGAGCAGCAAACGCCTCATTCGTACTGGGAAGAAATGCACGGTCGCTATGAAGACTGGATTAACAACTTCAATGCCTGTCCGGTATTGCGTATTGATATTAACGATTACGATTTAATGAAGAACCCTGCACAAGTAGAGGATGTCGTAGCTCGTATCGGTTATATGCTTGAACAAACAAGCCATTTACGAAAATAATAAAAAAGGACTGATTTCTGTAGGATAGCGGAAATCAGTCTTTTTTATTTCGCCCAAACGATAATAAAAATAGGTGTCATAATGAGCAGAAAGACGAAGAAGCTCCATAAAACTTGCTTACTTGTCGTCATATTTTTAGGTTTTATACTGATGGATTCGTATAGCTCGTTCACTGCGCGCTGTTCCCTTTCATAAAGCATCCTCTGAAAAGAAGCGTAGTTATCGATATATGATGCCGGATTTTCAAAATGGAAGCGAATCGCACGTATATCATCCGTAACATCTTTATCTTGATGCATATACGTGATTGTAGGGGCAAGACCACCTGTCAGCCGGGCAGTAACTTGTATATCGAAGGTCTTCATCTTATAAGTTATTTGGCCACTTTCATCTGTTACCGATTCAATGAGCGGGTTGTTCAATATAGTTCCCCCCCCTTTCCTGTATTAGTAGCATTCCCAATATAAGTATATTTTTAACGACTTTAAAAAATATTGCGAAGAAAAAGTTGTATCGTTTATGCTTAAAGTAATTACAAATTTTAACGATTTGTAACATTATAGCAAAAAGGGGATGGAAATATGACTTTATCGATGATAGATCGCTTACAGGCACTACCAACGACAGCAATTTCCGATGCAACAGGGGGACATACGAATGTAGCATCAGCAATTAAACCGCTTGCCGATCACTTTAAAATTGCCGGACAAGCGAGAACGGTACGTCTGCCGGACGGGGAAAATGGTGCGGTACTGGAAGCAATAAGCCAGGCTGAAAAAGGGGAAATTTTAGTCATCGATGCTAAAGGTAATACGAATCGTGCTGTAGCTGGGGACTTTGTTATGCAGCTTGCGCAAGGTGTCGGTGTCCAAGGTTTTGTTGTGGACGGGGTTATTCGCGATATAGCAGCTGCAAAGGAAATTGATTTTCCGGTATTTGCATTAGGTACAACAGTAGCAGCAGGCAATAAACATGGTGGTGGGACAGTAGGCATAGCCGTGTCTGTAGGAAATGTGGCTGTTCAAACAGGCGATTATGTAGTTGGTGATAGTGATGGGGTTGTTATTATCCCTCAGGAGGATATTGAGCAGATTATTGAGGCTGCAGAAGCAAAAGTGGCAAAAGATGAAGAGCGGGCACATGAAGCATTATATAACGGGGAAGCATCAATCCGCGCATATTTAGCAAAAGTAGTGAAATAAAAAATGGCGTAGCGAATATATTGTTCACTACGCCATTTTCTAATTTTATTTTAAGTTCGCAGCTTGGTATTCAGCAAATTGCTTCTCGTCGAAACGTTTTTCCCATTTCGCCATAACAAGTGCTGCCAATGTGTTACCTACTACGTTTACAGCTGTACGAGCCATATCTAAAATACGGTCAATACCTGCAATGAATGCTAAACCTTCAAGTGGAATACCTACAGAACCTAATGTTGCAAGAAGTACTACGAAAGATACCCCTGGAACACCCGCAATCCCTTTAGATGTTACCATTAATACAAGCATTAATGTAATCTGTTCCATAATTGAAAGGTCAATACCGTACATTTGCGCAATGAAGATTGCTGCAATCGCCTGGTAAAGAGTAGAACCGTCTAAGTTGAATGAATAACCTGTTGGGATTACGAATGATACGATATCTTTCGGTGCACCCATTTTTTCTGTTTTTAACATAATACGAGGTAATACTGTCTCTGATGAAGAAGTAGTATAAGCCAGTAATAGCTCGTCCTTAATCATACGAATTAATTTAAAGATATTAATACCGAAAATACGGGCAGTAAGACCTAATACAACAATTACGAAGAAAATCATTGTTGCATATACTAAAATCGCCAGTTTTCCTAATGGTATAAGGGATTCTATACCGAATTTGGAAACGGTTACACCTATAAGTGCAAATACCCCAATTGGTGCGAATTTCATTACTAAGTTTGTGACCCAGAACATGGCGTCTGCAGTACCTTGGAAGAATGCGAGCACTGGTTTTCCGCGATCACCAATTGCTGCTACACCTAAACCGAAAATTACAGAGAAGAAAATAATTGCTAGCATATCGCCTTCTGCCATTGCATTTATAATGTTTTTAGGAACGACATCTACAATAATTTGGATTTTGCTTTTATCTTCTTCAGCTTCCGTTGTTTCTACATAAGAAGAAATATCAGATTTCTCTAATGCATTCATATCAATACCAGCACCTGGTTGGAATAGGTTAGCTGCTAATAAACCAACAACAATCGCAACTGTTGTAATAACTTCGAAATAAATAAGTGTTTTACCGCCAAGACGACCTAATTGTTTCATATCACCAGTTCCGGCAACACCAACGATTAGTGTCGAAATAATAATCGGTACTACGATCATCTTAATTAAGTTTAAGAAAATATCGCCAAGTGGCTGTAAGTATGACTGTGCAGTTTCGTTACCAAAGAACACAGCACCTACGATAACACCGAGTACAAGACCGATTAAAATTTGTGCGGCTAAACTAATTTTAAACTTTTTCAAAATATAGTTCCTCCTAAAAAATCAGATTCAGGACTAGCCTAAAACTAATTTTATTAGATACATACAAAATCCGACAAAATCCGACTAATCAACTTTACTAATAATTTCAGAATATAAAACTTGAATGAATTTTTTTATGTTTACTTTTGCTTTACGTTGCTCATTTTTCTCTATTTGATTCATTAAATAACGAATATCCGTCAAGTCAAAATAGCGTGGGGTATAATACTCAAATTCAGAGTTTGTATAATCGACAATTCCTAAATTTGCCAAGTTAATCATTGCAGCTAATATAGTGCGGCGTACACGTTGTTCAATTGCTTTACTTTCCTTTAAAATTTCATCCGGCGTATTTTTCGTCAGCATGGCAACACGTTCATATACTTCCTTTAATGGGGGAAGCGGTGCAATTTTATGCTTTTCGATTAATAGCTGTTCTATAATTTTGATAATATCCTCACTGCCGACTTCAGCGACAATTCCCATATCATTCAAGATGGATTGAATATGTTCCCGTGCCGTTTTTTTTGTATGTGTCACATCTGTAATATCAAAGTTTGTCAGAGACTGGCGAATAACTTGCAAGGAATTTCTTAATAAGTATTGCTCGGTTGTCCTTTTTAATACCATTTGTACTTCAACTTTATTAATAGGCTTATGAATGAAAAATTCAATTCCTTTTGAATAGCCTTCAGCGACCATTTCCTTATTAACAACTTGTGAGATCATAATAAACTGACCTTTGAAACCATTTTGTTGAAGGCGTTCAATTGTTTCAATTCCATCCAACTTCGGCATTAGTAAATCGATTAATACAAACTCCGGCTGCATCATTAAAATTTGGGGAATGGCATCCAGACCGTTTTTTGCCTCTCCAATAACAGCTCCGAGTTCACAGTCATTAATAATATTACTGAGCATCATACGGCTTGCTCGGTCATCATCTACTATAAAATAGCGCATTAGTAATTCTCCTTTTGAATATTTTTTGTAGGAATTTGCACTACAAAGCAAGTCGACGTATCACTTGTTACGTGAATATTTCCTTGAAGATTTTCAACAATTGTTTTTGTATGGGAAAGACCGATTCCTGTAGAACCTTGGCCCTGTTCATTAAACTTGGATGTATAGCCTGCATCAAAAATGATCGGAATGAGCGCTGCTTCAATACCAACTCCATTATCTTCTACAATAAAAGAAGTCATATCCTGGTCGACTACAACATTCAGCGTAATATATCCGCTTTCTTCAATTGCCTCCACAGCATTTGCCATTAAATTATTCAAAATAGCAAATAGTGCAATATGGTCTTTTGTTTGAAAATCATCTGGGCAAATCAGTGTAAAGGAAATCGATTTATTTAAATAGGTGGAATAATTTTCATTTGCTTCCACAATAAAACTTAGTAAATCAGACAATAGAAAATTTGACGGGTAGTTTCTCGTCGTAATTTTAGAGAGCCCGGCATGAATACGCTCATTGTCTTTTTTTACTTCATGGATTTCCTGGGCAATATGTAAAGCTTCAGAAGCTAGCTGCAATTCGTTTGATTTCAGCTTTTTGTAAAGCTGGTAACTGTTTGCTGTAAGCTGCTCAATTTGGTGCATCGTTTTTTGAAGATACAATGCTTCTACATATAACTCCGAATGAATCGTCATGAGCTGTTTCAGCTGTTTTTTCTGTTCCGACATCGTAATCATGCTGTAAATGCCTACAACAAAATAGCTGCGTAACAATCCAACGAGGATGAACAGCAAAAAAGAAGTAAACGTTTCCTGATCAGAAACAAGTAGAATGTCCGTTAAAACGTGTTCAATCGTGTTCGATATTACTTCAAATGCTGTTGCCAATAAACCGAGCACAAGCGGCTGTTTTTTTAACTCGTCCAGCGGAATTAGTTTGAAGCATAGTGCAAAAACTATATAAAAAGCACCGGCCGGCAAATGTTCAAAGATATGAGTAAGGAAGCTTTGTCCATAAATAAAAATATCCAGTAATGAACGACCGAAAATGACGATTAGTGCAGTCAATAAACCAGTAGATACAATCGGTAATGGACGAATCAGTAAAGCGAAAAAGAAAATAATGCTCCCTAAACCGAAACGAAAAGGTCCTTCTTCAAAAGGAATTATTTTAATTTCGCCACCAATAGCAGTCAATAAACCGACGAGTAGCATAAATAAGAATAATTTAGTTGTTTTAATATATGGCTGAGTCGATTCCAATTTTGATATACCGCCCTTTACATATATGACATAGTAATTAATTGTACAAGAAAGTTGTCTATAAATACAAAAAAGTACTATTTCCATCAAATAGAAATAGTACCTTAAGGTGAATTTAGATATAAAAAAACCGCTCAACTAATGTAGCGGATAAAAGTTCAAAAATGGAGGAGGTAGAGGGATTCGAACCCCCGCGCGGTGTTACCCGCCTGTCGGTTTTCAAGACCGATCCCTTCAGCCAGACTTGGGTATACCTCCAAAATATAAAATGTCTTTTCGACAAAGATTAATTTACCACGGAATGAGATTTGCGTCAATAATTTTTTCGGGAAAATTATAAGCTGATTAAATAGAGAAAACGAGAAATCCAAATTTATAGAGGATGTCTCGTTTTACTATTGATTTATTTTTTTGAGGCATAAACTTTATTCGATGAATTTTTTAAAAAGCTTAAAATATTTTCAATGAATGGTTCTGTTTTTTCGATTTGAGTCCAGTGCCCACATTCATTAAATACATGTAGTTGTGCGTGAGGTAGTAATTGAATTAATCGATAGCTTGTTTCTTCGATTGGAATCACTTGGTCATTCAGGCCATGGAAAATTAATGTTTCAATCTCAATTTGCTTAATCTGCTCATCTTCTAAAGCCATTTCATCTAACATTTTTTGACGCGGTTCCGGGAACATTGCCGAGAACGCATCTCTTACATCAGGGCGCATGCTCGCTTCATAGCGCATGCGAACAAGTTCCTCATTATTTGCAGCTGCTTGATCGTACGAGAACAATTTAATAAGCTCTTTCATTGTTTCTAAACTTGGTTCATAGCCCCACACACGGTCTAGACCATTAGAAATTGGATGCTTTGTGCCAACACTACCCATTAAGATTAATTTTTTTACTAAATCTGGTCTGCGATATGCGATATGAAGAGACAATGCACCACCAAATGAATTACCAACTAAATAAACGGGTTCATCAGCAACCTTTTCAATAAAGCCAATTAAGTGCTCCACCCATAGCTCAATATTGTAATTATTGTCTGCTAATTTATCTGTTTCACCAAAACCGATAACATCCGGCGCTAAAACTCTATACGATTCACTAAGACGTGGGATAACTAAACGCCAGTTTGCAAGTGCAGACACACCAGGTCCTGATCCATGTATTAAAATGATTGTTTCACTTCCAGTACCTTCTTCATGATAGTGTGTGTTAACACCATTGATATTTAAATAGTTTGAACTAATGTTCAATTCAGCCACTCCTTTTTTGTTAATTGTATTGAGAATTAATTAGAAAGAAGAAAACAAGGTCCATCTTTCTAATAAGTTATATTTCTAAGGTTTAACAAGTTCTCCAGATTTAATAGGAGTACCATATTGGAAGAATTCCTGCGGTAAGGTAGAACCATGCCAAATAATAGATTTTTCTAAATCTTTACCTTTCCATTCCACAGTTCTCCAAGAAGGATCAAAAATTTGATAGCCTGGGTCACCGAATAATTCTACACGGTTTCCACCTGGTTCCATTACATACAAGAATGCAGCTTGAGTTACGCCATGCTTACCTGGACCGGCTTCAATATTATAGCCAGCTTCAATTAATAGGTCTGCAACATCTGATAAATGCTGAGGGAATCCGTACCAATAGCAAATATGGTGCAGGCGACCTGATTCACCTAATGCATCGCCCATAATTGCAATGTCATGAACTAAATTACTTACACTTAACCATGCAGCTATGGAAGAATCGTCGTCCGCTACGATGCGTTCACGTAAGTTAAAACCAAGCACCTCTTTTAAGAACTCAACGTTTTTGTCAGTATCGCTTGCTAATAAGTTGATATGGTCTAAGCGACGAACCGGCACACCGCGATTTGGACGTTTTTGCGGGCGATTTAATAATGGTGTTTTTTGGTCTTCAGGGGCTTCATAATACTCAACATCCCATAGAAGCTCAATTTTATGACCGTCTGGAGTTGTAAATTGGTATGCACGACCGTGACCGACATCTCCTTCAATCCAACCAATCCCATATCCAGTTTTTTCGATTTCAGCTACACGGCGCTCTAATGCTTGAGCAGAAGTAGCTCTTAAAGCAATATGACCTAAACCAGCTTCTTCATTTTCTGTAATGATTAACGTGTTATGGTAATGATCCTCGTAAGCACGCATATAAACTGAGTTACCTCGACGACCTACTTCATCCATACCAAGAATATTTTTGAAGAATTCTACTGATTCCTCTAATTTAGGGCTGTAAATTTCAAAGTGTGCAAGTTGTGCAACGTCAAACATAGGCTCTTTTGTCATATTAAATTCCTCCACTTTTCATAAGTTTATTTTTTATAGTAAAATTCATAGTTTTGAATTTACCAAGTCGGATGTCCTTTGAATCCAAGAATTGCGCTTCCGTAT
Organism: Solibacillus sp. NPDC093137; assembly: GCF_050280445.1. Classification (NCBI taxonomy): domain Bacteria; kingdom Bacillati; phylum Bacillota; class Bacilli; order Caryophanales; family Caryophanaceae; genus Solibacillus; species Solibacillus sp. NPDC093137. The sequence continues at coordinate 11,820 of NZ_JBNNVH010000012.1, read as the reverse complement.
CCGGCCATTGCATCTTCATATTGATGTGTTGGGTGAGCAGCAACGGTAAGAATATCTCGAACAAATCTTTCTGTTCCATCACTCTTGTAGACTGAGTTACCACCAAGCGTGATTAAAATACGAGTGGCCATTTCTGCAGAAGTTTTTGCAATATAGCCGCGAATTGCAAATAACTGTTCGCGTTCTTCTTCATCTAAAACGCGGATACCCTCATCCTGGTAACGGTGTAAGCGATCTGCATAATCTTTTGCTAAAGCTTTTAAAGCAGTTAGTTGTATATTTAATTCTGCAAGTGTCCGCTGTGCCGTACCTGCATTTTTTTCATTTGTATTATTGTTGAAAATACGAACACGATGTTCTGTTTTTTCTTTAAAGTTTCGTATTAAGCGTTCCACACCACCAATTGCTACATGTGAGAAACCAGCTAAGAAGAATGCAAGATAGGGAACATTGAAAATTTGGTAATCCGGTTCGTAATTACCGTCCGGTGCGGTTGCCCCATTCACTACTCGAGTTACCGGAAAAACATAATTTGCTGGAACGTAGACATTATCTAACTTTACAGCGTTGCTGCCTGTTCCCCGTAAACCTAGGGAATCCCAGTTTTCAACAATTTCAAAATCTCTTTTATGGACAATAAACAGGCCAAATTCTGGTTCTGTCCCATCGTGCAATTGATGAATAGCGCCTAGTGCAACCCAGTCGCAGTAAGGAATGCCGCTGCAGAAGTTCCATGTTCCTGATATACGATATCCTTCACCATCATTTACGACCTTACCAATCGGAGCAAATACATCGGCCATTAATTCCCCTGTGCCGAATAGCTCTTCCCGACCTTGTTTGTCTAAAAAAGCTGGCCAAGTTTCATGAATAATAGCAAAGTATGTTAACCATGCTGCTGAAACATTATAGTTCGCTACAGTTCGGATAATATCCCCAAATGTATAGTAGTCTAAATCTTGCCCACCATATGCTTTTGGTCTAAGTAACTTGTGGAAGCCGGCTTCTTTTACCTTTTCCATGACTTCATCCGGTAATTTTCTATCAAAATCAGTTTGATCTGCATATTTCTCTGCTAACTCACCTACTTCTTTTGCCTTTTGGAGTAGTTCTTCACGATTCAATGTCTTTTCAAGAAGTGCCAAAGAATTAATTGTCATATAAATCCTCCTTTTTAATTTGTAAGCGTTATCACAGCATCTTGTCGTACTGGTTATCTATTATTATAATTATCTGAATTTATTGAGATAGCTATTTAAAGTACGGAAAAACGTATTTTTTTAGAATATTTAGACTAAATACGTTTTATTGGAGTTGGGGGAATGAGTAATAATAGTTATTTAACGCTCTATTCATGCTGTTAATATTCTTTACTGATTTTAAAAAAAGCCTTAGAAAGTAAAAAATGCTACTTTCTAAGGCTTTAAGAACTTTTAAATTAATAGTAAGGGGGACTTTAAAATATAATTTGGTTTTTAACTTTTAATACTTTTAATGCCATATAGACAGAGAAAAGACGCTTTGTATCATCTAAGCCAATATTTAAAATTTCGCTGATTTTAGATAAGCGGTACCTTAATCCACTAATAGACATGGAAAGAGCTTTCGCGGTTTTATTGATATTAATGCCATTCTCAATATAGGTATAAATCGTTTTTGTTAAATCGTAATCTTTGTCTATCTCCAATAATTTACCTAATTGTTGCATTACAAAGCGATCGATTAGAACCTCGTCTTTAATTTGGAAAAGTACGCCTTCAATTTCCAGATCTTCATAGAAACAAATATGCTTTTCTGGGTTTTTTGCCTTTAACGCTGCCAATGTCTCGTTGTATAAAATATTGATTTGGCTCAAATCTTCTATAACCGTACTTGCTCCTATATAAAATTCGTAACTTTTAAAACGACGTAAGCAGTATTTTAGTAACTGGTTTATAAATGTGTGGGGCACTGTATTTAACCTATTAAATGTTGGATATTCAATTAAGATAATGAGTTTATCGGTCTTTTGCGAGACAAGGGCATTAATATTTCTTTCATTTAAAAATAGGATAATTTGTCTGATCAACTCTTCGTTTACTTCTATTTCATCACTAATATTAGAATGATTTAATGTTCTTTCTAATGTAAGCAACCAATACGATTCAGTAGGCGGAAAATTGAGGTAATGAGCAATTTTATAAATTTCATCTTGCTCTAATTTACCATCCAATACATCGCTTAAAAAACTTCGCTTTATATTCTGTTCCGTACCAATTTTAATATTTTCATTTAGTAAAATGACAGATGCTGTTAAAGCAGTTTTGTCGATAATCATGTATTCTAATTCCGTTGGTTTTTTCCCCGTCTGATATATAAATGAACAATAACCTTTAATTTGCTCTTCAAAATAAATAGGGGTTCTAAGTATTCCCAGTTCAGGTGTAATAGTTATAAATTCAGTAGTATCAATATCAATTTTTTCCAACTCAAAATCAATCATGACATCTGCTGATTTTATAATCACTTCATTCGTCTCGTTTTCAATGAATATTGGTAAACCGGTTGATTCATTTAATAGATTGACGATTTTTTGGAGCCCTTGCTTTGATAAAAGTGCATGGGTTAATTTTCGTTGAACTTCATTTGCTTGTTTTAAATAATCACGCTCTATTTTCAGTTTTGCTGTTATTTCGTCTAGCTCTTGAATTATGCTAGTTGACTGGTAATAGCTGTATTCGTGTTCTTGATGACCCCATTCTTCGAGAGGCATACAAATTACTTTACATTGCTCATACCCCATTGCACGACACTCCACCTCTTTTACAAGAATGGTCTTTTCTAATACCGTGGATAAATAGCCACTTGCATAACCACATAGTGTATGGCAAATTGGACGATCACTTAAGTTCCCATCTGCCAAAAACTCATCGGCCTCAAAAGAATTCTCCCAAATAACGTCTATTTTTTTTAAATAATTCTTCTCATCATAATGAATGTCAGATACGCTTACTCGATCAACATAGCCGTGCAACATATGAAATTTTGTACCGCCTAAAATCAATTCCAGCTCATCCTCGTAGTGGTATAACTTTGCTTTTCTAGCATCGCTAACACCACAATGCCAACCATATCGAACAAAAACGCCTTTCGAGCGATCTTCTCCTATAATTGACAGTAGTTCTTTTTTTAATGCTGTTCTTGCAGTAGTTGGAATTGTTATCATTCGATCATAAAATGCTGTTAAAGCCTCATCTTTAGGTAAATGAAATACGTCATTTAAATTTTTTCGCTTTAAATTCATAATGATCCCCCTGGCTTAATTAAGTTTTTTAAACGATTTACGCTAAAAAAAATCAGAATTAGCTATTTAATGTGTGAATATTCTTTCTTTTCACTATGCTATCATTTATTTGTGAAGTTCTAAACGTTGAGTTTTTTGGACCTAGGGGGATTTATGTATTGAAAGTTTTAACATGTAAAGTGTGGAAACTAATTTTCCAGAATTGTTTCCATTTCAAATTTTTGAATATTTAAAATAATATCATCTATTAAAAGACAGGTAAATGCTACTTTCAACTTAAATTTGAGAGCGTTTACAAATGATATGTCTTACTAGTTTCGACAAAAGGAGGATTAATGAATGTCAAATTTAAAAGTTGCTATTTTAGGCTCAGGTAATATCGGTACGGATTTAATGAAAAAAATAATGCGTTCATCCAACTTAGAATTAGTAGCAGTAATTGGTATTGATCCAGAATCAGATGGTTTACGCAAAGCGCATGAAGCTGGATTTCAAACCTTTCACACAGGGTTAGATGGATTTTTGGATGCCGGTGTGAAAGTTGATGCTGTATTCGATGCGACAAGTGCCTATACACATATAAAGCATGCTGAACAATTACGGGCACATAACATCCGTGCCATTGACTTAACTCCTGCAGCAATTGGTCCGCTAATTGTACCTACTGTTAACCTTCATGCTCATCCAAATGCAGACAATGTAAATATGGTGACATGTGGAGGGCAAGCGACAATACCGATTATTCATGCAGTTTCCAAATTATATAATGTCGAGTATGCCGAAATCGTGGCAACTATTGCAAGTAAAAGTGCGGGTCCTGCAACTCGTGCAAACATCGATGAATTTATAGCGACAACTTCACGGGCAATCGAGCTTGTAGGTGGTGCTAAGAAAGGAAGAACCGTTCTGATTTTAAACCCTGCGGAACCGCCGATTATGATGAATGACACCATTCATTTATTAGTGGATCGACCTGTAGAGGAAGATACTCTTTATGAAGCGCTAGTTCAAGCGGAACAAGCCGTTCAGCAGTATGTTCCCGGCTATCGTCTTAAGTCTCGCCCATTTGTGGAGGGGAATCGAATTTCAGTATTTTTAGAAGTTGCGGGTGCTGCAGACTACCTACCTGCTTTTGCTGGAAACTTAGATATTATTACAGCGGCATCGATTAAAATTGCCGAGGAATGGGCGAAGTCAAAAGCATTATTATAACGGGAGGGATTACTGATGAAACGAGATGTCATACTAACAGAGGTCGCTTTACGAGATGGCAGTCATGCGATGCGTCACCAATTCACAGAAGCCCAGGTGCGTGCTGCAGTTGCTGGTTTAGATGCAGCAAATATACCTTATATCGAAGTTGCACATGGTGATGGATTAGGTGGCTCAACGATTCAATATGGCCGCTCTTTAACAGAAGAATTCAAATTAATTGAAGCGGCAGTAGAAACAGCAAAGCATGCAAAAATTGCGGTGTTATCATTACCTGGTATTGCAACGAAGCCGGATATTAAGCGAGCAGCCGATTTAGGTGTTTCGATGGTACGTGTAGCAACACATGTCACAGAGGCGGATGTATCTTTAAAACATCTTGCTTATGCGAAAGAGTTAGGCTTGGAAACAGTGGGGTTTTTAATGATGTCGCATATGGCAGAGTCAAGAGCAATTGTAGAACAGGCAAAAATTATGGTAAATGGCGGAGCAGATGTCATATATATTGTAGATTCTGCGGGTGCTTTATTACCAAATCAAGTAATGGATCGCGTACAGGCGTTAAAACAGGAAATTGCTGTCCCGATAGGATTCCACGCGCATAATAATTTATCTTTAGCTGTTGCAAATTCATTGGCAGCAATTGAAGCCGGTGCTGAACGTATTGATGGTAGCATTCGTTGCTTAGGTGCGGGTGCCGGTAATACGCAAACAGAAGTTTTTGTTAGCGTACTAGATAAAATGGACATTCAAACTGGGGTGGACCTTTATAAAATAATGGATGTTGCAGAGGAAATCATTGCGCCTATTTTACCGCAACCACAAGAGATTACGAGAGGCAGTCTTGTACTTGGTTATGCTGGAGTATATTCAAGTTTCTTATTACATGCCCAAAAAGCAGCTGAAAAGTTCGGTGTTGATTCACGGGATATTTTAATGGAAATCGGTAGACGGAAAGCTGTAGGTGGACAGGAAGATATGATTTTGGAAGTTGCAGCAGAGTTACAGAAAGCTTAATTAGAAGTTGGAAATTATATTCAAATATACAATCTTAAATTTAAATGAGGAGGTTATAAAAATGGATGATCGTTTATTTAGAGATGCAATGGGGAAGTTTGCGACAGGTGTTACAGTAATTCTAACAGAAACAGAGGGTGAGCCACATGGTATGACAGCTAATGCTTTCATGTCTGTCTCACTTACACCGAAATTAGTTGTTATTTCAATTAAGGAAAATGCACGTATGCTTGCTAAGATTCAAGATTCAAAGAAATTTTCTGTTAACATATTGGCAGAAAATCAAGAAGATATTTCAAAAATCTTTGCTGGGCAAATTAAAGACCAGCAAGTTTCATTTGAACGTTTAGCAGATGTTCCTGTTATTCCAGGAGCATTAGCACAAGTTTCGTGCGAGGTATCAGCTGAGTATATTGAAGGTGATCATACATTATTTATCGGTAAGGTAAATGATATTACGATTACAGATGGCGATCCATTGCTATACTTTGCAGGTAAATATCGTAATTTAAGTACATTAGTAGAGGCTTAATCTATTAAAAATAAACTTAGATTATAGAAAGGTAGGTTGTTGGATGAAAACGCATTTTATTAATAGTCAAAATTTGCACTTGATTCAAAAACAGGCAACTTCTTGCGTAATGGCACTCGGTTATTTTGATGGGATCCACCTTGGACATCAGCAAGTGATAAAGACAGCTCGTGAAGAAGCGAGTAAGCGCGGACTACCATTAGCAGTAATGAGTTTTCGTCCACATCCTATCAATGTTTTATCTAAGGGGCAAAGCATAGTACCGCACTTAACAACTCCTTGTGAAAAAGAAAAACGGCTTAAACAGCTTGGTGTTGATTTATTTTATCTGGTGGATTTTACATTGGCGTTTGCTGCGCTCACATCTAGTCAATTTGTAGAAGATTATTTAATGAAACTTGATGTTGTCCATGCAGTAGCAGGATTTGATTTTTCCTACGGTGTGAAGGGTGTAGCTAAACTCTCGCAAATAGTGGCTGATTCCAATGGGGAAATTACGGTTACGAAAGTAGAATGCATTGATTATGATGGTGAAAAAATCAGCTCAAGTGCGATTCGTCAACGTTTACTTGCGGCCGCTGTTCATGAAATCCCCCACTTCTTAGGAGATCACTTTAATTCCAAGGTGCATTGGGACGGTAATAAATTTCAGCAAATTGAAAAGACAATGTTGCCATCTGCAGGTATTTATAAAGTAATTTTAGAACTGCCGAATAAACAATTAAGAACATATATTTCAATTGATGCAGCAGGTCAAATCCAACGAATGGAACGGCAAAGACGTCTGCCAAAGGGGATTTTTTCTATTCACTGGTTGCAGCAAGTTGAAAAAGCGGTTCCATCAAAAGCAATTTAAATGAAATGAAAGGAGTAGTGAATATGACAGAGGGATTGATGTCAAAAGCTATAGAATTATTAGATAGGGCTTATGAAAAGCATACTTCCGTTTCAGAACCTCTTTCTATATTAAACCCTATGATGACAATTGATGAGGCTTATGCAATTCAGATTCAGAGAGTTGAAGCAGCTACAAGCAAGGGTGAAGTGATTTCAGGGAAAAAAATTGGCTTAACATCTTTAGCAATGCAAAATTTACTAGGAGTGGACCAGCCAGACTATGGGCACCTTTTTCACTCAATGGAAGTTCCGAATGAAGGCAGCGTTTCACTTAGTAAACTGTTTCAACCAAAAATTGAGGGTGAAATTGCCTTTGTACTAAAAAAAGATTTAGTAGGACCAAATGTTACAGTTGAGGATGTTTTAGATGCGACAGATTATGTAATAGCGGCCATTGAAATTGTAGATAGCCGAATTAAAGATTGGAAAATAAGTCTTGTAGATACAGTAGCGGATAATGCATCATGCGGATTATATGTACTAGGGTCAAAGAAAGTTAATGTGAACGATATTGATTTAAAAGCAATTCATATGGAACTTATAAAAAACGATGAATTAATTAATGAAGGAAAAGGGACGGATGTATTAGGGAATCCAGCATTTTGTGTTGCTTGGTTAGCGAATAAATTACATGAATACAACGTTACATTAAAATCTGGTGAAGTCATTTTATCTGGGGCTTTATCTGCTGCTGTTGTAGCAGAGCCTGGTGACAAATTTACAGCATCATTTAATACGCTTGGTGAAGTGAAAGTCCAATTTATCAAGTGAAAGTGATGATGTGAAATATTTAAAGGACATTCTAGAGTATAGTTCTGCTAGCGTTGGGAAAATTTAATTGAAGCAATTCATTGCAATTTGATAGCTTGCTTAGTATACTAATACTTGCCGTGCTAGATGGGGAGGTAGCGGTGCCCTGTAACTTGCAATCCGCTCTAGCAAGATTGAATTCCTTTTCTGAGGCTGTCCGTATTGTTTGGTCTGCCTTTTGCACGTAGTGTTGACGGTTGGGTCCTGCGCAATAAGTACCCATGAACCATGTCAGGTCCGGAAGGAAGCAGCATTAAGTGGTATCACTTATGTGCCGCGGGGTAGCCTAACCCGAGCTGGCGACAAGAGTAACGCTTATGTGCGGCAGTCGAAGAAAGGTGCACGGTATTAAATTACCATTTCAAACGCATCCATCATTTATTGGTGGGTGCGTTTTTTATATGAAAAAGAGAGTTTATTGCCCTCATTTCAAAAGAGATTATACGTAGTTTATGCTATACTTAATGTATGTATTTTTAAATGGAAGGGAGAGGGGAAAGGTTGACATATCAAGCGTTTTATCGTGTTTATAGACCCCAGTCATTTAGAGAAATGTCAGGTCAGACACATGTAAAGAGGACCCTTCAAAATGCTCTCCTCGCAAGCAAGACAACACATGCCTATTTATTTTCCGGTCCTCGAGGAACAGGGAAAACGAGTACAGCTAAAATTTTCGCAAAAGCATTGAACTGTGAAAATGCCCCGGCAAGTGAGCCATGCAATGAATGCCCTACATGTCTAAGTATTACTGAAGGTTCACATACAGATGTAATCGAATTTGATGCTGCTTCCAATTCAAGAGTGGAAGAAATGCGTGATATTATCGAAAAAGTCCGTTTTGCCCCGGCAAATGCGCGTTTCAAAGTGTACATTATAGATGAGGTGCATATGCTTTCTACGAGTGCATTTAATGCATTATTAAAAACACTTGAGGAACCACCTGAACATGCGGTATTTATTTTAGCGACAACTGAGCCTCACAAGCTACCAGCAACAATTATTTCCCGTTGTCAGCGATTTGATTTTAAACGACTTTCTTCTATAGATATAGTAGAGCGTATGAAGGTTGTATTGGAAGATATCGGTATGGGTTATGATGAGCAGGCATTAAAAGCAATTGCTCAAGCTGCAGCAGGAGGTATGCGTGATGCATTAAGTTTACTTGATCAGGTTGTTTCATTTAGTAATGAACACGTTCAATTAGACGATGTACTTCTTGTAACTGGTTCTGTAAGCCAAGATGCATTTTACGATATTGCGATTTCACTACAGGAAAAGGATGTTGCCCAAGTATTAGGCAGTGTCGAAAACTTAATTGCAGATGGAAAAGAACCATTACGCCTTGCGGAAGACTTTATTACTTTCTTCCGGGATCTGCTTCTATTAAAAACAGATGGTACGTTAGAGGAATTATTGGAGTTTATTTCACCGGAAGAAAAGTTTTTATCATTAGCCGGACAATTTGAAGCTAATACACTTTATGGGTTTATCGATATTTTGGCAAAGACCCAGCAGGAAATGCGCTTTTCGCATCATACGAAAATATATTTAGAAACGGCCCTTTTAAAAATGGCCCAATATAAAGCTTCACCACAAGGGACAACTGCGGTCGATCCGGCTATTGAAGGTAAGGTAGCTTCACTTGAAAGTCGTTTAGGGCAACTGTCACAACAGCTTCAAAATGGTGGAGGGGGAGCCCCTGTTCAACAAAAAGAACAGGCCCGCCAGCGTGTACGTCCACAAGGAAATCAATATAATGCTCCAACAGGACGTATTCAGGAAGTATTAAAAACTGCAACAAAACCTGACCTGCAAAAAGTGAAATCTGCTTGGGCGGGTGGTTTGGCAAGCTTGCAAAAATCACATGCAGCTTTATTGGCGGATGCAGAGCCTGTAGCCGCAAATGCAAGTGCTTTTGTGATAAAATTCAAGTATGATATACATTGTCAAATGGTAGCTGACAACAGTGCACTTGTTTCATTGTTTACACAGCAAATTGCTTCGGAAGTAGGGATTCAATATGAACTTTTATGTATCCCGGAGCCGGCTTGGATGCGTTTGCGTGAAAACTTTATAAATGAAAATGGCTTAAATCAAAAAAAATCACCATCGGATGAAATGAATGCGGTGGAGGATTTAATAGAGGAGCCCCCTTTTCTTGACGATGTTCAAGTAATGGAAGCGCAAGATCCGCTCATTACAGAAGCCGAAAAACGTTTTGGAAAAGACTTTGTTGAGGTTATCGAAGAATAAATACACATTTTAAGGAGGAAATAAGATGCGTGGTATGGGTAATATGCAAGGCATGATGAAAAAAATGCAAAAAATGCAAAAAGAAATGATGGAAGCACAAGAGGCTTTAAATGCACAGTTATTTGAAGGTGCAGCAGGTGGCGGTATGGTGAAGGTAGTAATGAACGGCCAACGTCAAATGCTTGAAGTAAATTTAGATGAGTCTGTAGTAGATCCGGAAGATATCGAAATGCTGCAAGATTTAATTGTTATTGCAACAAACGAAGCATTGAAAAAAGTCGAAGAGACAACAAATTCTACAATGGGTAAATTCACACAAGGAATGAACCTTCCTTTCTAAGTTGAATTAAGTAGAACGTAGCGCACATCTCAAATATTGGGATGTGCCTTTTTAAAGAAGGGGGAACAGGATGCATTATCCAGAGCCGATATCTCGATTAATAGACAGCTTTATGAAACTGCCGGGCATTGGTCCGAAAACAGCAGCTCGACTGGCATTTCACGTATTAACAATGAAGGAAGATACTGTATCGACATTTGCGAAAGCGCTTGTCGATGCAAAACGCAATTTAATGTATTGCTCACAATGTGGTCATATAACAGATATCGATCCTTGTCACATTTGTTCAGATAAACAGCGTGATGTATCAACAATTTGTGTTGTGCAGGATCCGAAAGATGTAATAGCTATGGAAAAGATGCGTGATTATCAAGGTCTTTATCATGTGTTACACGGTGCAATTTCACCGATGGACGGGATAGGACCTGAAGATATTAATGTAGCTTCGTTATTGGGGCGCTTGCATGACGAGCGTGTACAAGAGTTAATTTTAGCGACGAACCCGACAATAGAAGGGGAAGCGACAGCGATGTATATTTCCCGCCTTGTTAAGCCATCAGGAATTCGCACTACACGTATCGCACATGGATTACCTGTTGGCGGAGATTTAGAATATGCGGATGAAGTAACTTTATCAAAAGCGCTGGAAGGTCGACGTGAGTTGTAATAGGAGGATGCCCCATGTTATTTTCTCGGAAAGGGAAACTCAAAAAAGAATTCGATGAGAAACTAGTTTCTTCTATTAAAGAGACAAAAGAAGCTTTACAAAGTGCGAAGGTAATTGAAGAATTAACCGACGATTATAACCTAGATGTAATTGCTGAACGAAAAAGAGCCGAAAGCATACATTATTACTTATATAAAGAAGCACGTGTACGTCGTGTACTAATTAAATAATCTTTTAGAAATAAGAAGCGAAGCAGTTGCATATGTTACCACTAAATAAAAAAGGATGGTGCTATGCAATACATAGTTTTAGCTATGGTCTGTTTTGTTGTCTTGTTTCTTTTTTTATTAAACAAAAACGCAAGAGGGAAAGTGTGGGAGTACTTTGCCTGGTTCTGGTTTAAAATAGCAGTTGTTATCGTTGTACTGTTTTTAGGGAACTTAATGATCGGGGCGGCAGGGTTACTTTTTTATGTGCCAATCAATTTCTTTTCAGTACTTACAATAGCAATATTAGGCCTTCCCGGTATGATGTGCGTAACATTATTAATATTATTTAAATAAAAATAATAAAAACTATTGCTAAGTGAATAATATCGTGATATATTATTATAAGTCGCAAGGACGACAACGAATATCGAAAAAACATTTTAAAATAAATGTTGACATAACATTCTAAGAATGATAAGATATAAAAGTTGTCACATAAACGACGCAATGAACCTTGAAAACTGAACAAGCAACGTTAATGAAACAAGCTTCTTAAATGAAGCAAACAATAGATTTCAACTTCTAACGAAGTTGGATCGC
>NZ_JBNNVH010000011.1:13727-48592 GCF_050280445.1 Solibacillus sp. NPDC093137 | reverse complement strand
ATCCAACTTCGTTAGAAGTTGAAATCTATTGTTTGCTTCATTTAAGAAGCTTGTTTCATTAACGTTGCTTGTTCAGTTTTCAAGGTTCATTGTGTCAGTCGTTTGTGCGACTGTTTAAATTTTAACAGCGTTGTTTATGTTTGTCAACAACTTTATTAAAATTTGTTTTTTCGTTTGTGTTGTTTGCGTTTGTTTCGCAGCAACGTGATTAACTATACACCCCACACAAAGGATTATGCAACCCTTTATTTAAAGAAAAAATTTTCTGATTTTTGCTCTCTAACTTAAATTGAGTTTCTTCCTATTATATATAGAGTAAAGTTAATTTACTTGTCACCTAAAAATAAATTACTTTTCCTAAAGAAATAACTATTGAATAGCCAATCTCATTTTCCTGCTGATTGTTTTCATAGAATGTTTTTTGTAAAATGCAATGGCTTCTTCATTGAACTCCCATACATTTAACTCTACCTCATTCACATTCATTTCTTTTGCCCACTTTAAACAAGCTTCAAATAATAGCGTTCCAATTCCTTTCCGTTTTTCTGACTGATCTATACCAAAATCATGAATGTATGCAAACCTCCTATGAACTAATGAAGGGAAATCCGGAGAAGCTTCTATACTGATGACAGCAAAGCCTATTATTTTATTTTCCTCCCGTGCTATTAATACGGTACTTTGCTCTTGCTCAAGCAATTCCAAATAATATTCTTCTGGCATAACACTCTCCACTTCACGGAACACCGTATTGTCCCCCTTTACATGATCGTCATGGCCTTGCCTTACTAAACGATTTACTTCTATATAGTGTTGTTCCTTTGCTTCTTCTATTTTAATAACCATTAACCTCTCCCCCTTTAATATTCAGTTCGATTCCCCAATTATATTTTCCTGCAAAAATAAAAAAACCAGCCAACAATAGTTGACTGGTGAATGATTTTACATTGAACCGACAGTACCTAAATAAATCAGGAAGAGTACTGCGAAAATATACATAATCGGGTTTACTTCTTTTGCTTTTCCTTTTAACACCATTGTTAATGGGTAGAACACGAAACCTACTGCAAGACCTGTTGCGATTGATGATGTTAACGGCATCATTAACATTGTGAAGAATGCTGGTACAGCTACTTCGAATTTATTCCACTCAATTTGTCCAAGTGAAGATACCATTAAAATACCTACGACAATTAATGCCGGTGCAGTAACTGCGTTTGTTACAACACTTAATATTGGTGATAAGAATAGCGCCAGCAAGAAACAGATACCTGTAATGATTGAAGCGAAACCTGTACGTGCGCCTGCTCCAACCCCTGCTGAAGATTCTACATAAGATGTTACTGTTGATGTACCAAAGATCGAACCTGAAATAGAAGCGATTGAATCTGAAATTAATGCTTTACCTGCACGAGGTAATTTATTATTTTTAACAAATCCTGCTTGGTTGGCAACAGCCATTAAAGTACCTGCGTTGTCAAAGAAGTCTACGAACAAGAATGATAAAATAACCGATATCATTGTGAGCGAATAGAACTCAGGATCAGTGAATGCTGAGAATAATTTACCGAAAGTAGGCTCTACACTTGGTGGTGCTGAAACAACTTGGGATGGTAAATCAACTAACCCAATGACCATACCTACGATTGCAGTAATAGCCATCGCAATAAATACGCCGGCCTTCATTCCACGCACTAAGAAAATTACTGTAAGAAGAATACCAAAAATCGCTAACAATACTTCAGCATCGTGTAAGTTACCTAAACCGACAACTGTTGCCTCACTCGCAACGATAATGCCCGCGTTTTTTAAACCGATGAACGAAACGAATAAGCCGATACCAGCACCAACAGCAATTTTAAGTTCCATTGGGATGGCGTTGATTAATTTTTCACGTAATCCTGTAACCGTTAATAATAAGAAGAATACACCTGATACAAATACTGCGGCCAAAGCGTGTTGCCAAGGGCTTCCGTTTGTTAATACAACCGTGTAAGCAAAGAATGCGTTTAAGCCCAGACCTGGCGCTAAAGCTAAAGGATATCTTGCGACAATCCCCATGATGAAACATCCAATTGCTGCTGAAACAGCTGTTGCCACAAATACTGCACCGTAATCCATGCGGAGTGCATCTGGTAAACCTTCAATATCAGATAGCGTTAAAATGCTAGGGTTTACTACTAAAATGTAAGCCATTGCCAAGAATGTTGTAAAGCCACCTAAAATCTCCCGGCGATAATTAGTTCCAAGTTTATCGAACTCGAAATACTTTTTCATAATGAAATTTTCCTCCGTGTTGTCGTCTTCAACATCTAAAGAACACTTAACCTTAAAAACAAAAAAGACACGCAAAGCATAAATGCCGCATGTCCACGATTTAAGGAAAATAAGTATATTACACTCCTATTATAGTAGTGATGTTACTTATTTATAAATCGTAGTCGAATCATTTACGGTGATTCGGTAGAAACTCACGGGCCTTATTCCCGACATTATACGACGACGTATTTAATTTACGTTTGTAATATATCATTTCATTTTTTGAATTACAAGCTATTTCCGAACATTTTTTATGAATTTTAATTCATAGTTCGTAAAAACATCCATAAATTAGTCATTTACTTCTTCTCTTGTGTCTATATTTGTTATTATTAAACTTGGAATACAAAAAAGTCTAATCTAAGTTTCACTATATTTATACTGAATTGGGGAACTCAAATTGAATGAAATTAAGGTAGTGGTAAAAGGAGTTCTTGTTAAAAATAATAAAATACTGATCGTGCAGCGCTCACAGATTGAAGAAGTTGGTGCTGGCACATGGGAGACTGTCGGAGGAAATCTGCATTTTGGCGAGTCATTTGAAATTGCACTGAAGAGGGAATTTTTAGAAGAAGTTGGATTGAATATCACTGTAAAGAATCAGTTGTTTTCAACAACATTCCACACGAGTAAAACGCGACAAATTGTCCTGCTCACTTTCTTATGCGATACAAAAGAGGAGCAAATTACTTTATCCAATGAACATCTACACTATTTATGGGCGACAAAAGATGAACTGCTCACATTGTTACCACAAGAGATTATCGCAGATTTCCACCAACATAACGTGCTCGATTTGTTGGCCTAATAATTATTTTATAGAAAGTTTATAGAGATGTTATATTGCTCCTTTATAGTAAAGTTTAAACAAATAGGGGGGATTTTTTTGCAACAACAACGAAAATGGGCAATGCATTTAATTCGCTTTGCGGCTGTTTCAGGTTTTATCGGTGTATTCATCGGATCAATCATGAGCGGTAACATGAACTATGCTTTACGTCCAGTACACGCACACTTTGTATTGGTAGGTTGGTTATCGGTTTTTGCGTGGGGGATTTTCTATTATTCAGTACCTGTCCGGAAGCTGATTTTTGTTAAAATCCAAAGTATTTTAGGTATGATTGGTGCTTTTGGTTTATGTATAGGAATGTGGCTGCATTATTTAAACCCATTAGATACAAATGAAACAATGAACATGGTGTTCTTCATTGTGGGTGGTAGTCTTTTATTAATCGCATTTTTCTTATTTATAATTGTGACATTTTTTGTACAAATAAATAAAAATAATAATAGCTAACAATCTAAAAACGAGTGTATACACCTTTAATATGTTAAAATAATAAAAAGAAACACAGAATATTAAAGGAGGGGTTTGAATGCCCTATTGGTTACATAACACATTATTTGTACTTTTAATAATTGTTACTTTTGGATGTGTTACTAGTGGAATCGAGTGGAAAACTCGCGAAAAAGCCACTGTTGAAGAATAATTTAAACCTAAAACTACTTACTAGAATATAACTAACATATAAAACAAGGAAGCCTGTGTAAAACAGGCTTCCTATTTTTTATGACTATTTTATAATCCGCGGTTTGTTCGTTTTAACGGATCATTATCCAAATGGTCCAAATCATTTAAATGATTTGTAGTATGGGTCGTATCCTTAACGTCCGCTTCTTCACGGCGAACCGTGTCAGAAACAGTTTCCGTATCAGTCACTTTTCGTTTGCCGACTACGATTTCCTCCGTAACGACATCTTTTTTCGTAACATCCACTTGTTCTTCTGTTACCGGGATATGGATTTTACCCCCTTCTTCATAGGCATGATTGATTCCGTCATGAAGTTTCCCATTTGCATTAAGTGTTGTATCCTCATTCACCGGACGTCTTTCTACATAGACTTCTTCATGCTCTACTGGCACTTCAATCGTTTGCTGCTCTTCGACTACATGTTTGTCGACTTGCACCTCACCTGTTTGCACACGTTTTTTATCTACTTGCAAGCGTTCTTCATGAAGCGCTAAACGTTCTTCATCCGTTTTTTCATAATCCCGCTCATAATGATTATTCACGCCATAATTTTTAGTACCTTCATCAAAATAAGTACCATAGTCTCTATCTACATACAATAAATATTTCCCTGCCTGTAGTTCATCATAATAACGGTTTCGTTCATCCTCAGAGATGCCCATTTGTGTAAAGTGTTGATCACGTACTAAATCTTCACCCATCATGAATGCTTTAAAGCGGTCCCACCAAGAACCTTCTTTATTATCAGTATCATAACCATCCGTGTTTGTGCTGTAACCTTTTGAGTTTCGGTACATAGATAGTTGATCATCACGATTAGATACGATGTACATATCTTCTTCACCATAGCCTTGTGCACGAAGGCGATCCATTTCTGCCTGTAATTCCGCTTCATTGTCATAAATACCATATAATTTGTTATCACGTGTTTCCATGTTTCATTCCTCCAGTTTCATTAAGTTAATTTTTTTATACCGACTGTCTATACTTGTTTGGCATACTATACAATACCTTTCCTCCTAAATAATAAACGTGAGGATAGTAAATTTAACATTCTGTAATAAAAATGAAAGAAAAAGATACACTGCTATGACAATAATTTATTATTAATAAGGGTAAGGCGAAATCAGAGCACAAAAAAAAACATAGAAAGATGTAACTCCTTCTACGTTTCCATACAACCTATTTATCGTTTTGTTGCTGTTTCTTTTCCAAGTACTGCGCACGCAATTTTTCAAGTTGTTGCTTTTTATCGAATTGGGCCGGCTTGTTTTTTTCATGATACTTCGTAACAGCTGCCTTACCTTTACTATCCAATTGATATTTTCCCATTTTGTTCACCTACTTTTCCTGTCTTCACAGAGAACCTATTCAATATATAATATACCTCATTTTACTGAAGTAAACCTTAAATTAATCTATTCACAATCTCACCATTCCAATTTCCACAAAATCAAAAACTCTCTTTTAGTTATTATTAAAATAACTAAAAGAGAGTAAAGAGTTAAGCGTTATTCAGTACTATTCCCACTCAATCGTTGCTGGTGGCTTAGAAGTAATGTCATACAGCACGCGGTTTACGTGCTTCACTTCGTTTACGATACGTACAGAAATCTTCTCCAATACATCGTAAGGGATACGTGCCCAGTCAGATGTCATGCCGTCGATTGATGTTACACCGCGGATACCGACTGCGTAGTCGTACGTACGGCCATCGCCCATTACACCTACTGAACGGATGTCAGGTAATACAGCGAAGTATTGCCAAATGTCACGTTCAAGACCAGCTTTTTTGATTTCTTCGCGCAGAATGTAGTCTGCTTCACGAACGATTTCCAGTTTTTCTTCTGTTACTTCACCAAGTACACGGATACCTAATCCAGGACCTGGGAAAGGCTGACGCCATACAACTTCTTCAGGTAAACCTAATTCAAGACCTAAAGCGCGTACTTCATCTTTGAATAGTGTATTTAACGGTTCGATTAATTCAAACTTCATATCTTCCGGTAACCCGCCAACATTGTGGTGTGATTTAATTGTTTGGGCAGTTGCTGTACCAGACTCAATAATATCTGTGTAAAGCGTACCTTGCGCTAAGAAATCCATATCTTTTAGCTTTGATGATTCTTCATCAAATACGTAGATGAACTCGTTACCGATAATTTTACGTTTTTGCTCAGGGTCAGAAACACCGGCAAGTTTATTCATGAAACGTTCACGAGCATCAATTTTGATCAGTTTCATATCGAAATCTTCTGTGAAAGTTTTCATAACTTGCTCAACTTCGCCTTTACGGTTTAAGTTGTGGTCCACGAACATACAAGTTAATTGGTCACCGATTGCTTTGTGGATTAACACTGCTACTACAGATGAATCAACGCCGCCTGATAATGCACAAAGTACTTGCTTGTCACCAACTTGCTCACGGATTTTCGCAATTTCGATTTCAATGAAGTTTGCCATAGACCAGTCGCCTTTTGCTTCACAAACATTGAATACGAAGTTTTTCAGTAAGTCATTGCCGTATACAGAGTGGCGTACTTCCGGGTGGAATTGTACTGCATAAAATTTACGAGAAGTATCAGCCATTGCCGCAATCGAACATGCCGGGCTTGTCGCAATTACTTCAAAACCTTCTGGCACTGCTGTTACATGGTCACCATGGCTCATCCATACAACTTGATCTTTTGGTAATTCCGCAAATAATTTATTATCCGAAGTAATGTTAATTTCAGCTTTCCCGTATTCACGAGTTGCCGCGCCTTCCACTTTACCGCCATGTGTGTGGGCCATTAACTGCATGCCATAACAAATACCTAAAATCGGTAAACCTAATTCAAAAATCGCTGGATCTACATGGAATGCCGATTCATCATATACAGAGTTTGGGCCACCTGAGAATACGATACCTACTGCATTCATTTCTTTAATTTCTTCAGCAGTAATCGTATGTGGATGTAATTCCGAGAATACACCGAATTCACGAATACGACGCGTGATTAATTGGTTGAACTGACTACCGAAATCAAGAACGACAATCTTTTCTTGCTCTTTTAACAAAGGAGTTGACACTATTTCCACCTCTTCTAATTTTTTGCGGCCTATATTAAGAAAAAAAACGCGTAAGAAAATAATTTCTACGCGTTCATATTTCATCTCTTCTTCAAGTGGGTATAACTATGCCTTATAAGGATATAGTGAGACCCACCGTCATAGATAAGTTATTTAGGGTAACTTAGTAGAAACATCTGGACCATATTACCAGACTTATATGAAGGCACAATACTATTTATTTTTCTAAATTTTACTCTTTCGTCGCATTAAAATCAACCACTCGTACGATTGATTAAATATTCCCAAATTTCTTTCATTTCAGCCGCGTTCATTTGATCGGTCTTTTTCGCATAAATAAGACGCTCATAAAACGCCGTCAACTCACTCATTTTCGTCGTATCCAACTGTCGATCGACACGTATTGCAAACTGTTGCAACGTTTCATCTTGCCCTCGTTTTAAATGAATGCGCTCCAGTTGTTTCAACAATACAAAGTAAGCTTCTTCAAATGTTGCCGCTTTTTCTAATTTTGAACGATTCAATTGGACAGCAAGTTTCGGTTGCCACTTTCCGCGTTTTCTCCATGCAATAATTAACCCGATCACAACAAGTGCCAGTAACCCGTACAACACCCATTTATATTTTGACCAGTCTATTCCACTTGTACCGTGAGTTGATTGCTTAGTTGTATCTTGCTCTTCCAACTCCGGCTTCGGTGCTTCCGGTTCTTCCATTTCAGGTAACTGCTCTTCTTCCGGAGCTTCGAAATCAACGTCATAGTTAATATTCATCGGATTGCTGAACCCAATTGTCGGTTCAAACGGCATCCAGCCAATACCGTCAATATACGCTTCAACCCATGAGTGGGCATCATTATTCGTCACCTGATACGTAAACGTACCGTCTTGTGCACCGATCCGTTCTCCGCTCGAAAAACCTTTTACCCAACGCGCCTGAATCCCTATTGAGCGCAACATGACAACCATTGAAGTAGAGAAGTTATCACAATAGCCAAGTCTTGTTTCAAATAAAAATTGGTCTACATAATCTTGGTCCGCTGAAGGTACTTGTACATTTTTCGTTTCATATTGAAAGCCACTACGCGCAAAATAACCTTCAATAGCCCGCGCCTTGTCATATACACTGTCATACATATCCGTAATTTCATGCGCTAAATCAGTTACACGCTGCGGTAAATTATCCGGAAGCTGTAAATAGCGCGGGTTACTTTCAGTTGAAGATAATGTTTCCTTCAGAGCTACATAACTATATTCCGGCTGCTGGAAGGTCATTTCGTATGATGCAGGCGCTATAACATCACTATTGATAAGCGGCAAAATTTTCTCATTGCCTGTATTATACCGCAACCCGGTATGCATCCCGTTTAAATCATAAGAAGTAACTCCATAGGCCTGTAACAGAAACAAATATTCTTCACTTATAGCCTGTACTTCCACCGATTGGGGGTCTTCGTTTCCAGGTTCGATTGAAAGCGACAGTGGATCTGATAACAGGAGCGTGTACTGTACAGACTCATCACTCGATTGTTCCCAACCTTTAGACGTATAAACATCCTTCGTTTCCACACGCCAATATTGACGGATCGGTGTTTTTATTTCATAGATAATCGTATTGTCCCCTGCAAACGGTCCGCCCAGTTGCTCATCATTTTCCCCATAACCAACTGTTGCAACTGACTGACTCCCATTACCTCCAATACCCGCTATACTTTTTACATACGGCACCGGATCCGACCATTGAGGCTCTGCTTTCGGCATAAGTGTTGCAACAATACCTGCCATCATGACAAAAATAATAATCGGAGTTGCATACTTCAAGTAGTTCATCCAGTCTTTTTGCATTTCTGCTGCCTGCATAAGCCGTTTTATAAACAGCAAAGATGTAAGCACAAGACCTAGCAGCATTACTTTTATTATTGCCGTTGTGCCATCGTATTCCGTAAAGGTATCGAGTGTCCCGATGAAAAATACTGTAAGCACCAGGAAATAGTAAATGCTATAGCGCACACTTACCCAATGCTGAATTAAATAAATCAGCATCCAAATTAATATGAAAAACAGGCTTGTCCTGAATGGGTCACTTACATAAATCCACTCTCCCGCAAGCAGTATATCCAAATTATATTTCAGTTCTTCTGATAAAAATTGCATCGTCGTCAATGCCTCATCTTTATACACACTGACAATAAACCACGTAATATACGCTAATTTAATGAGCCAGTTAATAATAAAAGGCAGTGAATAGATACCTAGAATTAAACAAATTCCTATGAATAATACAAATTGCGTAAAGTAGCCGGTGTTCGTCAACTCCATAACCGGCACTAGCCATTCTCTTAAAATCAGAAAAACAACAAAATAAAAAATCGCGAGTTCTACTTTTTCGGCTGTGCTGCGTCTCATGCGTGCTTCACCTCCGAATACGTTCGCTGGATTTCGTCCATCCCAATATAATGCACTTCATTATTTTGGCTTATATGCGGAACCGGATCTTTTTGGTCACTTACAACAAAGCATATAATTTTGCGGGCATATTTCGTTCCGGCATTCAGTACTTCTTGCAAATCCGGAGTCATTTCACCCGTTATGATGACAACAACAGAGCGGCTCATCATTTTCTGTTCTTCAAATAACAGACGTTCGACACCAAACTGAGCATCCGGTTCAACTGTCGCCAAATGCTGCAGCACCTTTTCATATTGTTTGCCTGTTTTAATTATAGGAGTAAAATAACGGTCAACTCCAACACTTAACAGTGAAACATCGCCCTGTTTTTTTACAATTTTATTTATATAAGACGCTGTGTAATCGACAACATTATCGAAGTTCTTCTGTACTGCACGATCGATTAGCACAAAGGTATTTTGCGATTTTTGATCTTCAAATTCTTTCGTGCGCAGTTCACCATTTTTCGCAAATGATTTCCAGTGAATCCAGGAAAAGCGGTCACCGGGTACATATTCGCGAACCCCTGTCGCAACCGTTGTATCCTTGATTAAAGAATAGCGGGACTGGCTTGTCCCATGGTCATATTGCATTCCAATCGGCAATAAATTGACGTCGGATACTTTCGGATATACTAAAAATAGCTGCGGGTGATTTATTACAACATTCCGTATTGTCCATCCAAAAAAGTCCGTACATGTAAACAGCAATCCCCTAAAATGATGCTCCCCGCGTTTTAACTCTTTCAATTCATAAGTCCACTTAAACTCGCGTTTCCACCCAACTAAAAATAGTTTCGTTACATTTCCATTCGGCTTTTCAAAATGTTGTTCCCTCATCGGCAGTTCTCGGACCATCATGAAAACAAACGGAAACCAGCTCGTATTCCGAAATGTTACGGTAACTTGTACATTGCTCCCACTTTCAATTCGTTCCTTCGATAAAGTACGGGATATTTCTTTAAAACGAATCGGAATAATCGCCAGTAAAATTGAATAGACCAAAAACGGCAGAATCGTGAAGAAAACAAACCAGCTTACAAAGCCCCCTTGGAACATTGCATAACAATACGTAATAATGAGCAACGAAACAACGGTAATTAAACGCCCGCCATGCTTCAGAAACTGCTTAATTCCCTTCATTACGGTATATACCTTTTCACAGGAACATGGACATAACGCAGAACACTTTCAATCACTCGTTCTTCCGTAATTCCTTCATAGCGTGTTTCTGGTTTTAAAATAATTCGGTGGCCGAACACGAATTTCGCTAAATATTGAATATCATCCGGGATGACATAATCTCTCCCCTTCATAAAGGCATAGCTTTGCGCGGCACGCATTAATGCGATGGAGGCACGGGGACTTACACCTAAATACACATTTTCATGATGACGTGTATGCTGTGCGATCGACACGATATATTCTTTAATATTATTTTCTACATGTACTTGTTTTACTTGTTCTCTTAAATCGTTCAGCTGTTCAATTGTTAATACCGGGAAAAGGTCATCAATCGGAACAGACCTTTCGGCACGATTCAGCACTTCGATTTCCTCTTCTTTTGTCGGATAGCCCATTTTTATTTTCAGTAAAAAACGGTCAAGTTGCGCTTCCGGAAGCGGGTATGTCCCTTCATATTCAATCGGGTTTTGTGTTGCCATTACAAAAAACGGTTTCGGCAATTGAATTGTTTCACCGTCTACCGTAATTGACCCCTCTTCCATACTTTCCAACAAAGCGGCCTGTGTTTTTGGTGAAGTACGGTTTATTTCATCCGCTAACACAATATTGCCGACAATCGGCCCCGGACGGAATTCAAACTGCAATGTTTTCGGATTATATATAGAAACACCTATTACATCAGATGGTAGTAAATCCGGTGTAAATTGAATACGTTTAAAGCTTGCGCCTAAAGACTTTGAAAGCGCACGTACCATCATCGTTTTCCCAACGCCCGGCACGTCTTCCAGTAATACATGCCCTCCTGCTAATAGTGAAACAATACTTAGCTCGGCAATCTCTCTTTTACCTATCATCACTTTTTCAATATTCCTGATTATTCCTTCGATCTGCTCATTCATAATAGTCCTCCCACTTGAAATCGTTGCTTCTTTGGCATGTAGTTTAAGCATAACGAAAACAAAATGCGAGCACAACTAGTTTCCCTTTAAAATGGAAAATCACCCCACTTCATCAAAAAGAAGTAAGGTGATTCATCATGTTCTAATGTGTATTATTGTTTCCAGAAATCATCGAAAATTGTAATCGGCATATGACGTTTATGCATCGAGCGCAAGTAATGCCCTTCAAGTTTTTCACGTGCCTGCTCGGGTATTTTCTTGCCTTCTAAATAATCATCAATTTGCTCGTACGTAACACCAAGTGCTACTTCATCCGGCAACGCAGGGCGGTTTTCCTCTAGATCTGCAGTCGGAATTTTTTCATATAAATGTACAGGACAGTTTAAATGTTTTAAAATGGCACGACCTTGGCGTTTATTTAAACGGAAAATCGGCATTAAATCCGTGCCACCATCACCATACTTTGTATAAAAGCCCGTTACTGCTTCTGCACCATGATCCGTACCAAGTACGACACCATCATTCGATGCTGCAATCGAATATTGTACTTTCATTCGTTCACGTGCTTTTTCATTTCCTTTTGCAAAATCACTCAACGTAATTCCTGCTTCCAAAAGCGCATTTACACTTGCATCCACAGCATTTTTAATATTAACTGTATACACTTCTGTAGGCTGAATGAAATCGAGTGCATCTTGGCAATCTTTTTCATCGAATTGTTTGCCATAAGGTAATCTTACCGCCCAGAACGAGTAAACGGATGACCCCGCTTCTTCATTTAGTTCATCAACAGCCATTTGTGCTAGCTTACCCGTTAACGTTGAATCTTGGCCACCGCTAATACCGAGCACAAATCCTTTTAAGAAAGGATGATGTTTTGCGTATTCCTTTAAAAAATCAATAGACTTACGGATTTCCTGTTCTACATCGATTGTTGGCTGTACTTTTAACTCTTCAATAATTTGTTTTTGCAACATAGACAATGTCCTCATTCCTTATCGTTCTTCGAGTTCTGTTACCATATCGCGCACTTCTTGGATATTGCGCATTTTATTATCCCAACATTTTTGACTTAAATCGACTGGATATTCCTCGGGATTTAACGAACGTTTATATTCATCCCAAAGTAAATCCAAGTTGTTGAACGCATATTGACGGATTTCCATTAATGTTGGATTTTCATAAACAACTTCACCTTTATCAATCACTTTTCGGTGTAATTCCTTCGCCTCAAAGTTCGTTACGAATTTTGAGATAAATGTATGCACCGGATGGAACATTTTAATTCGTTCTTCAGCAGCAGGATTTTCATCAGCCATCGCAATGTAGTCCCCTTCTGATTTCCCGCTTTTTTTATTAATAATCCGGTAGACTCTTTTTAAACCAGGTGTCGTTACCTTTTCAGCATTAGCTGAAATTTTAATCGTATCTTCCATTTCACCATGATCATTTTCGATGGAAACCATTTTATAGACAGCACCTAGAGCAGGCTGGTCATATGCAGTAATGAGTTTTGTACCAATTCCCCACATGTCCACTCGGGCACCTTGCGCTTTTAAGTTTAAGATCGTATATTCATCCAAGTCATTTGAAACGATAATTTTCGCATCAGGGAAACCTGCTTCATCAAGCATTCGGCGTGATTCCTTTGAAAGAAAGGCAATATCTCCGCTGTCTAAACGAATTCCGATAAAGTTAATTTTATCGCCAAGTTCTTTTGCTACTTGGATCGCCGTCGGAACACCTGACTTTAATGTATTGTACGTATCAACTAAAAACACACAGTCTTTATGACGCTTGGCATAGGAATGGAATGCATCATAATCGTTTTTATATGCTTGAACTAATGCATGTGCATGTGTACCCGATACAGGAATATTAAACAGTTTCCCTGCTCGTACATTTGAAGTAGATTCAAAACCGCCGATTACTGCGGCACGAGCTCCCCAAACAGCTGCATCCATCTCTTGCGCGCGTCGTGTACCGAACTCCATTGCAATTTCCTTATGAACAACTTGTTTGATACGGCTCGCTTTTGTCGCAATCAGCGTTTGATAGTTTACGATATTCAATAACGCTGTTTCAATCAGCTGTGCTTCCACTAGCGGCGCTTCAATTCGCACAATCGGTTCGTTTGCAAAAACAAGTTCACCTTCCTCCATCGAATACACGGAACCTGTAAAACGAATCGTTTTTAAGTATTCGATAAAATCTTCTTTATAATGAAGTTCATCTCGTAAATATGCGATATCCGTTTCACTGAATCGAAAGTCTTTTAAATAATTCAGCATGCGCTCCAAACCAGCAAAAATTGCATAGCCGTTCCCGAACGGCAATTGTCTGAAATACAACTCAAATATAGCTTTTCGGTTATGCATTCCGTCTGCCCAATAGCTTTCCGCCATATTAATTTGATATAAATCGGTATGCAAAGCAAAACTATCATCTACATACTTTTCGTTCATCGTAAGTTCCCTTCTTCCAAAACATAATTTAGTCATAGTATACACTATCTTCAATTAATTCGAAGTATGAAGATTATTTCTTCCATGTGACCTACTTTTACATGGCAGTTAATTTTGCTGTGCTGGTTATATAGTTTTCCCCAATTGACTAAATAAAAAACGTTTCGAAACTTCAGTCGGGCAATCAACTTCCGGATTTCAACCATCCAACAAACCTTATCCCACCTTCCTTTTTTTGACATCATCTCACAATGCGATTAAACCAATCGAAAATCCATGTTAATTTTCCTTACATTAGTTATTGATTTATCCGAAAATTCAATTTATCATGTTAGATAACATAACACAAGGAGTTGTTGAGCATGAAAAAAATTGAAGCGATTATTCGACCTGAGGTGTTTGCACAAGTTCGAGAGGGGTTAGCTCTTGAAGGAATTGATGGATTAAGTATTTCCGAGATTGCCGGAGCTGGGCGACAAGAGGGAAAAATCGGATTGTTCCGCGGAAACTCTTTCTCAATGGAATTTTCGCAAAAGCTCAAGCTCGAGATGGTTGTTGACAACGCAAAAGTTCAACCGATTATTGATGTATTATTGCGTGAAGCTTCTACAGGTGAAGTTGGTGACGGTAAGATCTTTATCTATCCTGTAGAGCAGGCAATTCGTATACGCACAAAAGAGCTTGGCTCAATTGCAATTGACTAAAAAAGTGTACCTAAAAGGAGGAGTTTTTAATGACGAATGAAGCATTGGAATTATCGATTAACTTAGTTTGGGTAATGCTTGGGGCGTTTTTCGTATTCTTCATGCATGCGGGATTCGCGATGGTGGAAGCAGGATTTACACGCTCTAAAAATGCCGTCAATATTTTAATGAAAAACATTTTAACAATTTCAATCGGGGGTCTTGTCTATTTCGCAGTCGGATATGCCATTATGTTCGGTGAAAGCTCCGGCGGATTGATCGGCACTTCCGGTTTTGCATTAAGCGGTGTAGATGATATCGCATTTTTCGTATTCCAGGCAATGTTTGCTGCAACATGTGCAACGATCATTTCAGGTGCTGTTGCTGAACGTACAAATATTATGGCCTATATCGCCTTGGTCATTATCATGACAGCAATTATTTATCCAGTTGTCGGGCATTGGGTATGGCAAGGTGATGGCTGGTTAACTTCTTTAGGCTTCGTCGATTTTGCCGGCTCAACTGTTGTACATTTAACTGGTGCTGTTGGAGCTCTAGTAGTTGCAGCAATCGTCGGTCCTCGTGTCGGGAAGTATGCTAAAGGTGTTGTAAACGTTATTCCCGGTCACTCCATTCCACTTGGCGCATTAGGTGTTTTCATCCTTTGGTTAGGTTGGTATGGCTTTAATGGTGCATCAACATTGGCAGCAGATCCAGCATTAGTTCCTGGCGTTATTGCAAATACTTTCTTATCTGCATCTGCTGGTGTAATTGCTACTGCATTTTATACACGTCTTCGTTATGGCTTTATTGATGGTTCTTTAACACTAAACGGTGCTTTAGCTGGTTTAGTAAGTATTACTGCCGGTGCTGCTAACTTAAGCATTGTCGGATCTATTATTGCAGGTGCTGTTGGTGGCGTTGTGTTAGTAGAAGCGGTCCGCTTTATTGAACATAAACTAAAAGTGGATGATCCGGTTGGTGCTGTTGCTGTACATGGTGTAGCTGGTATTTGGGGTACGTTAGCAGTCGGATTATTTGATACTGCTGGTGGCGGTCTATTTTACGGCGGAGGTGCTGAATTACTAGGCGTGCAGGCATTAGGTGTTGTCGCAGTAATTGCGTGGACTGCGAGTACTGTTGCCATTGCAACATATATTATTAAAGTATTTATCCCTCTACGTGTTACACACGAAGAAGAAGTCCAAGGTTTGGATATTGCAGAACATGGCGCATACGCTTATGAAATGCAGGAAACTTTTAAAGGTCTTACAAAATCAAATGACAGTTTTGCCCAACGTCTAACGAACTTAGGAAGAGTTCCTACTCCTTCTAACTTACAAGATAGCGGGTCTAAAACTAAAACAGGGTTCCCGAATTCTTTAAGCTCTACCAAGAGCTAAAAGCGAAATGTGTGCCCCCTTCCCCCACACATTTTCGAACCATTCTTTCAATAAATTATAAACTCAACAAGGAGCTGTTCTGAAAGTTTTTTCAGACAGCTCCTTGTTATTTTGCTTTCTTTACTCAATAGGATTATCCTAATATATAGAAATTGATAGTGAAGGAGCAACATATGATAGAAAAGGTATTCACTTTAACAATGTAGCGTTTAACCGCATGCAGAAGATTAAAACGGGTATTAATTAAGGCAGCTGTTCGTAATCTACGAAAATAGCGCTATGGTATAATTTTAAGAAAATGACGAATTTTAAGGAGATGTTTTTATGGCATTACGTGATTTTTTCATTTCATTATCTGAAAACCAAACTCTTACTAATGCAGCGCAGCAATACGGTTTAAAATTGGGTGCACAAAGCGTTGTTGCAGGGACAACTATCGAAGAAGTAATCGAAAGTATTCGTAAATTAAACGAGCAAGGGATTTCTTGCACTGTTGATAATTTAGGCGAATACGTTACTGATGAGTCAGAAGCAACACAAGCGAAAGAAGAAATCTTAGCTATGATCGAAGCCATTCAGGTTGAAGAATTGGATGCACACATTTCCTTGAAACCTTCACAGCTAGGGTTGGATATCGACATTGACCTCTGCTACGACAATTTATATGAAATTGTGGAACGTGCCCATGAATACGGCATTTTCGTCAATTTTGACATGGAAGATTATAAGCGACTTCAGCCTTCATTCGATATTGTGGAGGAACTTGCAAAATCGTTCAATAATGTAGGAACAGTCATTCAAGCATACTTCCACCGCGCAAAAGACGATATTGAAAACTTTAAGGATTTCCGTCTACGGGTTGTAAAGGGTGCCTATAAAGAATCGGAAGAAGTAGCTTACCAGGATAAACTTGATATTGATATCAACTTTATCGAGCTGATTGAATATCATTTAGCGCACGGACATTTTACATCGATTGCCACACATGACCACAATATCATTAAGCATGTGAAGTATTACGTTGAGCAATATGATATTCCGAAAGAAAAATTTGAGTTCCAAATGCTTTACGGGTTCCGTAAAGACTTGCAGCTGGAACTTGCACGCGAAGGCTATCAAGTATGTGTATATGTACCCTACGGCAAGGACTGGTACGGCTATTTCATGCGTCGCTTAGCAGAACGTCCACAAAACATCAGTCTCGTCACTAAACAAGTGTTCAATAAAAAGACAAACACTTTACTGGCAGTAGCAGCGGGAGCATACCTTCTCGGGCGATTAACGAAAAAGAAATAAAGGGCTTACCTCAATCAGAAACCCCCTCATTTTGTTCACAGACAAAATAAGGGGGTTATTTAGTACTTAAATTAGTTTGAGGCTTCTTTTCAATTACATCTTCTTTTTATTCCAGCCTTTTTCTTTGAAGCGTGCGATCGCTTCAATTCGATTACCTACACCAAGTTTATCAAGTATGACAGAAATGTAGTTTCTTACTGTACCTGCCGATAAATAAAGTTCTGCGGCAATTTCCTTTGTCGTTTTCCCTTCCGCAACAAGTTCCAGCACTTGGCTTTCCCGTTCTGTGAGCGGGTTTTCACTATCATCTTCATATACAAAATCCACTAGCTCCGGTGCGTAAATGCGGCGCCCATCCATAATGATCCGAATGGAATTGACAAGCTCCTCAATCGGACTGTCCTTCAATAAATAGCCGCGCACTCCCGCTTTTCTAGCACGTTCAAAATAACCTGGCCGCGCGAACGTCGTTAAAATAATGATTTTACATTCGCTTCCCCTTAACGCTTCGGCAGCATCCAGCCCAGTTTTGATCGGCATTTCTATATCCATAATACAAATATCCGGATTTAATTCTGTTACCATTTCAATTGCTTCTTCACCGTTTTTTGCAAGGCCGACTACTTCCATATCCTCTTCCATGCTGAGCAATGATTTCATCGCCCCAAGCAGCATTCCTTGATCTTCAGCAATTACAATTCGAATCATTTCACGTTCTCTCCCTTTTGATGCGTGATCGCCAACGGTATTTTCAGCACGACCGTCGTCCCTTCATCGCTCTCTATTTCAAGTGAACCATTGATAAATTCAATACGCTCCTGCATCCCTTTTAAGCCATTTCCACCGAGTAATGTATTGGAGTATTCAAAGCCAACCCCATTATCCTGAATCGTCATTTTGAATTCATCATCACTTTGATAAAAGCTAATACGGCAAATCGTCGCTTTACTATGTTTGACGATATTTGTAACTGCTTCCTTCAAGCACATACTAATAACATTTTCCGCTAAAATCGGCATTTTGATTTCACTTTTATCTCCATTTAACCGCAGTTTAATCTGTGCAGCTTTTAATATTTGTTCCACACGATAGAGCTCTTCTTCCACCCTTACTGCGCGCATATCGGCTACAAGCTCACGTACTTCTTTTAGCGCGACACTCGCAGTTTGGCGAATATCCTTTATTTCTATAATGGCTTGTTCCGGACTTTTCTCAACCAGTCGTGCTGCCAAGTCACTTTTTAAACCAATCATGGAAAGTTTTTGACCAAGTGTATCGTGTAAGTCGCGTGCAATACGCTGACGTTCTTCAATAACCGTCAATTCTGAAATACGTTCCCGCGCTGTTTCCAGCTCACCCTCCAGGTTTTCCCGTCGCGTTCTTGAAAAGAGCGTAAACGGTAACAGCACAACACCCAGCACATTAATAATAATAAATGGTGTTTGCGATAAAAATAAGTCAAGGAAGATGAAGTAACCCCCGACAATCGAAAGAACGGTAAAGCCTATATGTAAGCCATACATAATATAAAACCCAACTGGCTGTTTAATATTACCGATGAAAAACGCGGTAAACAATGCCAAATATACGTAGCCAAATACAAGTGTCATTGCGATATTCAGCAACATTTGAAAGCTGATCCACATATACTTCAGCCCAGGTCTGGCACTGAATGAAAAATAATGACATAAGAAATAACTAAAAATTAAAGTGATCCCTAAAATAATCTGCCATAATGTGAACGATTGTATAATGAAGAAAAATGGCATAATACAAAAGATTATCCATATATAAATACTCAACATCGGACTTTTCGGGATGATACTATACCATGTTTGCATAATTGCCTCGATTCTCTTTTTACCTATATTCTATAATAAAACAGGTACCTCAAGCTATAAATTGAGGTACCTTAATTTTTGTATAAAGTTAGTTCGCAACAGTTCGGTTACGCGATCCCTCAAGTTCTGCCGCTTCTTTAAATGTAATAAAGCGGTAATTGTCGGCATCGTATAATTTGTAGCGAATTGATTCTAAGCTTGTCTTTAACGTAATCGTCGTTGCCTGTTGAAGCGGCTTGATCGACTCATGTGCATCTTCCAGCTTATAGTTCGGTACACGCGGTGACAAATGGTGTACGTGGTGGAAACCGATATTTCCTGTAATCCATTGCAGTACTTTCGGTAATTTGTAGTATGAGCTTCCTTCTACTGCAGCTTTTACATAATCCCACTCCGAATCAACTTCAAAGTATGAATCTTCGTAAGTATGCTGAATATAGAACAGCCAAATCCCTAATGAACCTGCAATAAACAATGTTAAACCATGTACTAATAAGAATGTTGACCAACCAAATATTAAAATAAGGGTTGTACAAATAACTAATAATGCGATGTTATTGAAATACGTGTTTAAGCGCTCTTTACGTTTTGCATCTTTACGATTGAAACGATTCAGTATAAGTACCATAAATAGTGGTCCTAAACCGAACAGGACAATCGGGTTGCGATATAAACGATAACCTAAACGACCTAATTTTGACTTTTCAAGGTATTCATCAACTGTCAGCATATCGATATCGCCAATCCCGCGCTTATCCAAGTTTGAACTTGTCGCGTGGTGAATCGTATGCTCGCGTTTCCACTTTTCATAAGGGAACGATGTCACAATACCTGTAATATTTCCGATAATGGCATTCGCCTTTTTGCTTTTGAAGAATGAACCGTGTGTACAGTCATGGAAAATAATAAATGCACGAATAACAAATCCTGAAGCAAGGATACTACATAAGGCCGTATACCAAGGAGAGTACTGGAGCAATACATAACCTGCCCCCCAAATTAATACAAGTGGTACAAGCGTATTTAATATTTGTTGAATACTAAGTCGCGTTTCTGATTTTGCAAACGGCGCAACATCTTTTCTCAGCTGCTTTGTTTTATCTGCATGTGTGCTTACCATGTGTCGATCCCTCTTTTCACAAAATTATTAACCTCATCATATAAAAAGAACGAACATGATAAAACGCTCAAACATCATATATTTTTTATGACAGATGTCATATGACCTGGTAACAACTCGAGTACCCTTTAGTTTTCCTGGGGATTTTCCGGACCATCCAAATCTAATTGATAAAACACTAAATCCAGCCATTTCCCGAATTTATAACCGGCATTGCGGATTGTTCCGCTGTATAAAAAACCGAATTTCTCATGTATTTTAATACTGGCGATGTTTTCTTTATCGATACATCCAACCATTGTCTTTATACCTTTTGTATTTGCTTCCTCTATAATTGCGTGCATCAGTTTACTGGCAATCCCTTTTTTATAATGATTTTTATGCACGTATACTGAATGTTCTACTGTATAAAGGTTTGCTGGATAATCACGGAAACTTCCATACGTTGCATAACCCGCTACTTCACCGTCTTCATCAAATACGAATAGCGGATAACCTGAAGCCTGTTTTTGTTCAAACCATCTTAAGCGGTCTTCCAATGTTTGTTCCTTGTACATGTAAATCGCTGTGGAGTTTAGGATATTATCATTAAATATTTCCAAAATCGTCGGTATATCTTCTTTTGTTGCGCGTCGAATCATCATCTTTTCCTCCTAAAGGTTGCAAAACCGCCTTACCTTAAATAAGGTAAAGCGGTATTTTTGAATCAATTATACATTAAAATAGCGTGCATCCGGGTGAGCAAACACAATCGCCGATACACTTGCTTCCGGCTCCATCATAAAGCCTTCCGTTAAATGTACGCCAATTTTTTCCGGTTTCAATAGAGAGAACAGTTTTTCCTGGTCTTCCAGATTTGGACATGCAGGATAGCCAAAGCTAAATCGTTGTCCTTGGTATTTCGCTGCAAATCGGTCACGCATCGTAAAGTCCGTTGCATCCGGGAAGCCCCATTGGTCACGGATTTCCTGGTGAATACGCTCCGCAAAGCCTTCCGCAAGTTCAAGTGCAGTTGCTTGTAATGCATGGCTCTCCAAGAACTTGCCTGCTTGTTTCAGTTCTTTTGCTTTTTCGCTTACCCCTTTACCCGCCGTTACGACCATTAATGCAATATAGTCCATTTCACCACTATCAACCGGCTTTAAATAATCCGATAAACATAAATATGGTGCTGCTTGCTGGCGCGGGAATGTAAAGCGTTTAATTTCCGTTTTTGCATCTTCCGGACTGTACACGACAACATCATCACCATCGGATTGTGCAGGGAAGAATTGATACATTCCTGAAGCACTCAATCCACCGCTTGTTAAATAACCATTCACTAAATCGTTTAATAAAATTGCGCGGTCATCCTGATCTGCAAGCAATTGCTCCAAGTTTCCTTTAAGCCCTAAATGATGCCCGATCAATGTACGCATATTCACATACGGGTGTAAATGCGCTACCGAATAATCCGGCTTAATATGCGGCACTAGATCTTTTGGCTTCCAAACAGCGGTATCTCCCACTGTTCGAACCGGCTTTTCTAGTACTGCCACTGCCGGACGTGCTGCACGCTTCGCATCCGATTCCAGACGTTTTTCTCTTGCATCACGTAATTCTTCTATTAATACTTCACGCTCGTTTGTATTCATTAAGCGATTTGCCTGGTCCAAACCTTGCATCGCATCTTTTGAATAGATTACCGGTCCATCATACTGATCGGCAATTTTCGTTTCAGTAAAGCGACGTGACAATGCCGCGCCCCCTACTAATATCGGAATATTAATACCCGCTTCTTTAAAGTCTTGTGCCGTAATGACCATTTGCTGAGCAGATTTTACAAGTAAACCTGACAAGCCGATAAAGTCGGGTTTTTCTCTTCGAATTGTTTCAATCAACTGTGCAGGTGTTACTTTAATTCCTAAATCTACAACACGATAGCCATTATTGCTTAAAATAATGTCAACAAGGTTTTTCCCGATATCATGAACATCGCCTTTTACTGTCGCCAATACCATTGTTCCTTTATTGGCGCTCGTATCGCCCTTTTCCATAAACTGCTCTAAATGAGCTACAGCCGCTTTCATGACACCGGCACTTTGAAGTACTTCTGCCACAATCAGCTGGTTTTCGTTAAACAGCTTACCGACTTCCGCCATCCCTGCCATTAATGGTCCGTTAATAATATCAAGCGGTGTATCGAACTTTTCAAGAGCTGCATTTAAATCTTCAATTAACCCTTCCTTCGTACCTTCCAATATGTAATACGCAAGGCGTTCTTCCACTGTCGCCGGCAATTCTTTCACGACTGCATCCTTCTTTTTATCGCGGTAAAAGGCAGTAAATACAGCGAGTGTTTCATCATTTGTATTGAAGATTAAATCGTTCGCCAGCTTGATTTCCTCTTCAGGAATCGATGCATAGCGCTCCAGTTTTTCAGTATTTACAATCGCATAGTCAAGGCCAGCCTGTGTACAGTGATATAAGTACACTGCATTCAATACTTCGCGTCCAACTGGCGGTAGACCGAACGAAACATTACTAACACCAAGCACTGTTAAGCAGCCAGGTAAATGTTCTTTAATAAGGCGAATTCCTTCGATTGTTTCCTCAGCAGCACCGATATATTGCTCATCACCTGTACCTACCGGGAACATTAACGGGTCAAAGATAATATCTTCTGCTGACATGCCCCATTTTTCTGTTAAGAGCTTATAAGAACGCTTCGCTACTTCAAGCTTTTGCTCACGTGTAATAGCCATTCCAGTTTCATCAATCGTACCGACAACAAGCGAAGCCCCATATTTTTTCACTAGTGGCATAACAGCATCGAAACGCTCTTCTCCATCTTCCAAGTTAATCGAGTTAATAATGGCCTTCCCTTGTGAAAACTTCAGTGCGACTTCCATTACTTTTTCATCTGTAGAGTCAATGACAAGCGGCACTTTAACTTTTTTCACAACTTCCTGCATGAAGTTTTTCATATCTTCTACTTCATCACGGTCTGGATTTGCTAAACAAATATCGATGACATGTGCCCCGTTTTTAACTTGTGCACGCGCAATTTCCGCAGCTTCTTCAAACTTGCCGTCAACAATCAGGTTTTTGAATTTACGAGAGCCGATAACATTCGTACGCTCCCCGATAAATAACGGACGCATAGATTCGTCGTATTGTAATGGCTCGATACCTGATACGACATGTCCGTGTGTTACGTCTTTCGGCTCACGCGGTTTATAGCCATCTACAGCTTCACGGATCGCTGCGATATGTGCTGGCGTTGTACCACAGCAGCCACCGACGATATTCAGCCAGCCTTTTTCTGCAAAGCCTTGCAGTTTTTTCGATAATGAATCCGGCGTTTCATGGTAGCAGCCTTCCTCGTCCGGTAAACCGGCATTCGGATAACAGCTAATATAGCCGTTCGAAAGCTCTGCCAATGAACGGATATGATCGGTCATAAATTCCGGACCTGTCGCACAGTTCAGTCCGACAGACAATGGTTTAATATGCTCGATTGAAATATAAAATGCTTCGATTGATTGCCCGGCAAGCGTTGTTCCCATTGGCTCGATTGTCCCTGAAATCATGACAGGCAGCTCTTTGCCGAGTTCTTTAAATGCACGGTGTATCGCAATCGTTCCTGCTTTAACATTCAGCATATCCTGGGAAGTTTCCATTAAGAGAAGATCCGCCCCAGCTTCGATTAGCGCTTTTGCCTGGATATAAAAGTTTTCTTCCAGCTCTTCAAATGTAATACCGCCTGTTACTGACAATGTTTTTGTCGTAGGGCCGATTGCACCTGCGACAAAGCGCGGCCATTCCGGTGTCGAAAACTCCTTCGCTGCTTCTAGTGCAATTTCAACCGCCTGCTTATTAATTTCTACCGCTTTGTCCCCTATGTCATACTCATCCAGAACAAGCGGTGTTCCGCCAAACGTATTTGTACAAATAATATCAGCGCCTGCAGCTAAATATTCACGGTGAATTTTGCCTAAAACATCGGGTCTCGTAAGTACCAGGTTTTCATTACAACCGTCTAAGTCTTCCCCGCCAAAATCTTCATATGTTAGGTTTTCTGCCTGAAGCATCGTCCCCATGGCACCATCAATGATAAGTATTCTTTTTTGTAATTGCTCATGAATTGGGTGATTATACATTCGACTGAACTCCTTTACTTTCCACATCATATTGTTTTACATAGTCCATTAATTCCAGCGTCATATCATAGCGTAAAAACGGTGTAATTAAATAAATACCATTAAAATATTTGCATGCCGTATCGAGCAGCTCTTTCGCAATTGCGATTCCTTCTGCTGTCGATGCTTCCTTGTCGTCCCCGCAGGCAGCCATACGCGCAAGTACTTCATCGGACAATTTAATGCCCGGTACTTCATGATGTAAAAATTCCGCACTGCGTGATGAAGTAAGTGGCATAATCCCGATATAAATCGGTGTTTCCAAATTCTTAGTCGCCTCATAGATTTCGATAATCTTTTCTTTCGTATAAACCGGCTGTGAAATAAAGTAATCTGCACCATGCTCGATTTTCTTCTCTAAACGGGCAACAGCACGGTCCAACACACGGACATTCGGATTAAAAGCAGCGGCCACCGAGAAATTCGCCTGTTTACGGAGTGACTTCCCAGTAAAAGAACCACCTTTATTTAACTGCTTAATTAAGGAAATGAGCTCCATTGACGAAACATCATATACGCTCGTCGCCCCCGGGAAATCCCCCACTTTTGTTGGGTCCCCTGTTACGACCAGAATATCATGAAGCTCCAAAGCATCAAGTCCCATTAAATGTGACTGAAGCCCAATTAAATTTCGGTCACGGCACGTTAAATGCGGCAATGAACGAATTCCGTGCTCTTTTAAAATAGCGGCCATCGCGATATTGCTGATGCGCGGCGAAGCAAGTGAGTTATCAGCCATCATAATGACATCGGCTCCCGCTTTTGCCAGCTGTTTTGCCCCTTCGACAAACCCATCGATTTCCAGGTGACGCGGTGTATCCAGCTCAACAATAACAGAGCGTTCACGTTTTGCTTTTTCGTGGAGCGGCTCTTGTTTACGTGGCTCCGGAATACGGACGAATTGTGTAGACCTGTGTTTTTCTTCCTTCGTTTCGATTGGTTGCATATTCGCCAAACGTTTTTTTACGGCTGCAATATGCTTCGGTGTCGTCCCGCAGCACCCGCCAATTAAACGGACTCCTTGGTTTACAAGTTCAACGGCTGCACGTGCGAAATAGTCGGTTTCCGATTCATAGAC
The DNA here is from genome assembly GCF_050280445.1 of Solibacillus sp. NPDC093137. Taxonomy (NCBI): domain Bacteria; kingdom Bacillati; phylum Bacillota; class Bacilli; order Caryophanales; family Caryophanaceae; genus Solibacillus; species Solibacillus sp. NPDC093137. Next base: position 23,072 of record NZ_JBNNVH010000011.1, on the reverse strand, counting down.
AACACGACCATCTTCAATATCTAATAATGATGCATTTGGGTAAGCCGATAGAAAGGCCTTTTTCGGTAAATTGACTCCTTCAAATGCCTGAATCGTATGGAAAGGACCTAATCGGCAGTTACTCCCAACAATATCCGCACCTAGTCTTTCCAAATCCTGAAGTGCTTCATTTAAAGACATTAAATTTTGAAGGACACCCGGCTCCTGCATTGTCACTTGGGCAATGATCGGTAAATCAGTCATAGAACGTAATAGATGGACACAATGCGATAATTCTTCAAAATCGTAATACGTTTCCAGTAAGAATCCATCTGGTTCACCAGCTAGTAATACTTCCGCTTGTTCTTGGAACGCAGTTAAAATTTCGTCTAATGTCGCATCACTTTTTCGGATTCCACGAATACCACCGATTGTCGCCAGCACATATTGTCCATCCAGGGAAGCAGCACGCTTTGCAATTTTTAACGCAGCTTCATTAAACTCCTTAACACGATTTTCATAGCCATAACGTGCAAGCTTAATTCGGTTGGCTCCGTATGTATTTGTCTGAATAATATCTGCACCCGCCGCAATATATTCACTATGAATTTTTTCTATAATATCAGGACGTGCAATATTCATCTCTTCATGACAATAATCCAATCCATATGAATAAAGAAGTGTTCCGATTGCCCCGTCTGCTGTTAAAACCCGTGTTTGTAATTCTTCAAGTAAACCCATTGCCTTCACTCCATCATTTACAGTATTTTCAGTATATTAACGATACAAAAAAGCCTTCTTTCATTAAATAAAAGAAGGCATAATAGTTATCAACTTAATCCCTTCTCATCTTCTGGCATTTGCCACTGGATTTAGCACCTGACTTAACGTTGGTTGCTGAAGTTTCATCGGGCCAGTCCCTCTACTTCTCTTGATAAGAAAATAATATGAATTTTTAAAATAATTAAATGAATCATAACGTTATCTAATACTTCCGTCAATACCCTTTAGCCGAATGAAGTATTTCTTTACATAATTCGACTAATAATTTGTTCAGCTGTTTTTTTTCCATTTAAAATACAGGCACCGATTCCTACTCCGAAATAGGCACATCCCGCTAATAGAACATTCGGGTAATCATTTGCCAGCTGCTGTATAACTTCCGATAATGCTTCATTATGCGCCAAATCATAGCGGGGCATTTGGTCAACCCACTTTGTTACATTGACGACTGTCGGCTCCGCTTCAACACCTAAGCTAACACGTATATCTTCCAGTGCAACTTTCGTAAGTTCTTCATCAGACATAGCAGCCAACTCTTCATAACGCGGATTAATATTTTTATAAAACAGGCGAACAAGTAAATTACCTTCCGCCGATGTATGTTTCCATTTACGGCTCGTCCATGTTGACGCATTGCAAACTAAATCACTATTATGCGAAACGATAAAGCCTGTACCATCTGCCGGTAAAATATCATCCGGTACATCAAAGCCCAAATACATCGTTAAAGCAGATGCCGTCGTGAACTTTTTCAACTGTTCTTCCAGTGAGTCATCCTGTATGACATGACGTACTGTTTCATTTGGAACAGCCAATACAACAACATCCGATAAAATTATTTCTTCTTCCAGCACGACTTCATATTGCTCTTCTTTTTTACGGATTTGCTTTGTTACTGTATTTTTCATGAATTCAACTTCCGGCAGTTGTTCCTCTAAGCGATCGATCAATGCCGATAAACCTGAGCGGAAAGAAATAAACTTCTTATTCACAGCTTTTTCAAATTGCTCTCGATGTGCTTCGAATCCTTTAATAATCGATCCGTAGTTGTTTTTATAATCCACTAAATAAGGCAATGTGGAAGCCAGGCTTAATTGATATAAGTCGCCTGAATAAACACCCGCTAATACAGGGGCAATTTGCTTGCGGACAATTTCTTCCCCTAAAAAATACTCCAAAAACGTACCGATCGAGCTTTCTTTTGTAAATTTAGTATTCGGGATTTCTAAATCTTGAAGTGCTCTCTTCTTTCCTTCTTCAGAAATTAACGTACTCGACATGAGTGATTCCACACTCATCGGAATACCGAATGTCGATCCTGCCGGAATTGCATGGAGCTCATTATTCGTATGAATGTAAGAAATTCCTGTTTCGTTATAGACAAGCTCTGATTCAAAATCAAGCTCTTTTACAAGCTCTAAAACCCCTGGATGGCGAGCTACAATTGAGTCAGCCCCCGTTTCCATAATAAAACCTTTATCCTTTTCGGAATGAATTTTCCCGCCTAAATATGCGTTCTTTTCAATCAGTATTAACCGTGCTTCCACATTTTGCTCATGCATTTTATTTTTCAAATAATGCATCGTACATAGCCCGGTAATCCCGCCACCTACAACTACTACTGTTTTCATATCCATTCTCTCCTATTTCGTTCGCTTCTCTTTTATAAGTATAAACTTTTTTATGCGAAATATGGTCAGTGGGGTATTACAATTTATAGAACCACATAAGAAAAACCATCCTACCAAAAAACTATGTTAGGATGGCCTCTTAATTTATTTATAAGATAGTTGCTTTGTTAGGGAAATAATTTCTGCTTCCAAAGACGTGGAGCGTTTATCAAAATAACGTATACGTTCACTACTGCGATTTTCTAAATGTTTATTTAGATCTAACATATTCACTGCATCGCTCGCAAACAGTTTTAAAGTACGAACACCAGACTCAATTTTCCGAACTTCTTTACCATATATAAGTGCGGTATTATCTGCTGTTTTACCCTTCTTCAATTCCAAAATATTAGTATTGATAAGCTCATCAATCTGATTGTAACGTTTGATTTGTTTATCCGTCATCATTTGGATTTTTTGCTTGTATTTAACAACATCTTTATGATCTAATCCTGTTTGGACATAACTTTTTAAATATTCAACGATTGTACATAGCGTCGTCAGATTCTCTCTCTGTTCTAATAGCATTTGTTGTAGTTTTTGAATACTATCCTCATTGTGTTCAGAAGAGAATTGATGGACTGCAAACATAAACATGGAAATTCCCCCTTCTTAATACTTTCCCCTTATAATATATTTCCTATTTCTCACTAAAATTAAACCTATTTTTCCCCATGAAATGGGTCTAAATTATGACAGGGAAATAGGAAATTAAAACTTTTATTGTCTCTATCACATTATTATTCATATATATCGTTATTTAGAACTATTAGCTTTTCCCGCCACTTGGATGCTTCAGCTGCATCCGTCATCTCATAGTAGCTTAAAACTTTTTTTGTCGCTTCTAAATCACCAAGTAAACTTGCCTTTTTATAGTAATGGGTTGCTTTTTCGTTATCTTGGGTTACACCATAACCATATTCATAGCAGTAGCCGATATTAAATGTTGCATCGACATGAAACTGTTCACTCGCTTTTAAAAACCATTCCAACGCTTTTTCGTTATCTTGCTGTTGCCCTAGTTCTCCTGAAAAATAAATCATACCAATGCGATACATTGCCTCGACATCTTGCTGTTCTGCACTGCGAGAATAATAGGCAAAGGCCTGTGATTCATCACATTCGGTTCCCAATCCTTGTTCATACATCATTCCGAGTGCAAACATCGCTTCAGCGACACCTAATTGCGCAGCTTTCTTGAACCATCTGAGCGCTTGTTGTTCGTCAACTGTTGTTCCTTCACCGTTCAAATACATATCTGCTAAATTATTCATTGCATCACGGTGACCTAATTGTGCAGCACTTTTGTAGAGTAAGAACGCCTGATGCTCGCTGCCTTTTTCACCAAGATCCTCAAAATAACAGTTTCCTAGTTCATACATAGCTTCACTATTTTGCCGCTTACTTGCCTTATCTAGCAAGTCGTACATTTCGTCATATTGTCCATATTCTTTATATAACAATGCGATATTAACGATTGCCTGCTCGTCCCCTTTAAATGCCGATTCAAATCGTTCAAGCCACTTTTCCTCATGCTCGATTTCATGTTGTTTCAGCCAGGTTTTAAATTGATTGTGCTCCATATTATTCACTCTTCTCTTTGCTGAAAATAATCCAGTAAGTATTGTTTAAATTCGGATACTGCTGGAGGCAAATAACGATTTTTCGCCCATGAAACACAGACTGAGCGATAGCAGGGCGGATCTAACTTCAAACGTTTTACTTTATAATGATCAAGCCCTTTAATATTCGGTATTACGGATATACCCATTCCCGCACCGACAAATCCCGCTACTGTATGCATTTCTTCAGCAGCGAATGTTGTGTTTAACACAATGCCCCGCTCTAAAAAAAGCTCATCCACTAATTGACGGAGCGAATTCCCCTTTTTAATCGCAATAAATGGTTCATTCTTTACTTCCTCAAATTTGACAGCATCTTGCTGTGCTAATGGATGTGTTGTCGGGACAATAACAAACAGCTCTTCCACAAACAATTCTTCTGTTTCTATTTCAATTACTTTTGATTCTATTTTTTGCGATAGGCACAAATCGATGGCTCCTTCTTCAAGCCGCTTTAATAGGCTTAATGAAGTCGCCTGTGTCAAAGAAAATTGCATATTCGGAAATGCCTCACTTGTTGAAGCAATCAGTTCCGGCACAATCTCCATACCGAGTGTATGAATAAAGCCAAATGATACTTCTCCAGAACCCGGTTTGATAATATCTTCAAATTCTTCTTTAATACGATCGTATTCATCCAAAATGACATTGACACTTTGCAAGAAAAGCTCGCCAAAACGGTTCAGATAGATGGATCTTCCTTCGCGGTTAAAAAGTGGTACTCCCAAATTTTGTTCAATGTTCGCGATGGACTTACTTAACGCCGGTTGGGAAATCGCTAAAACTTCTGCCGCACGTGTCATATGTTGCATTGTAGCAACGGTTTTGAAATATTGAAGCTGTTCAATCTCCATTTTACATACCTCACATCATTCATAACTTTTTTGCATCGAAACAATAAAAATAATAAATTGTACTTATATATTAATACCTTTATAATAGTCGATAACAAGAGCTTTTCATAACAAAATTATTTTAAAATTTCAAGCATTTTTTTGAAGATATATAAAATTGACATAAAAAAAGGGGTCTAATTGACAATGAAACTCATCGCGCCGAAACCTTTTACAATTGAATCCGGGAAACGTGCTGTTTTATTACTGCATGGCTTTACCGGCAATACAAATGATGTAAAACGTTTAGGAAAATATTTAGCGGATCGTAACTATACAGTACATGCACCATTATATAAAGGCCATGGTGGTGGCCCTGACTTATTAATTCAATCACAACCCGCTGAATGGTGGGACAGTGTTATAGAAGGCTATGATGAATTGCGTAATCGTGGCTATGATGAAATTGCGGTAGCAGGTGTTTCTCTCGGCGGCATATTCTCTTTAAAGCTTGGTGAAGAACGTCCGACAAAAGCGATTGTTACAATGTCTGCTCCAGCAACAGCAAAATCAACAGATAGTTTACAAAATCGTATTATTGACTATGCTATTAACTATAAAAAGTTATCAGGCACTTATGATGAGACAGTTGATAGCCGTAATAAAATTGCTGAACTTGTAAAAATGCCTTCATTAAACTATTTACAAAATATGATTAATGAAACAAGCGAAAAACTTAATGTTATCCAAACACCAGTCCACATTTTACGTGGCTTGGAAGATGATGAATATTATTGTGAAAGTGCCGACTTAATTTATAGTTCAGTAAATTCACGAATTAAATCAGTTAAAACTTTCATTAATTCCGGACATATATTAACATTAGGTAAAGAACGTGAATTAGTGTTTGAAGAAATTTACCGTTTCTTTGAAGGGTTAAAGTGGAAAGAATAATCGTTAGCCCACTTTAGCTTATACATGGCATTGTGTCCCCTTGCAAAAATCCCCGTTTTTGCAATGATATAGACGAGTTTGCTTTTGTTTACTCGTCAGCAAAAAACGAGCGTTAAATGGATCCCCGTCCATTTAACGCTTGTTTTTTTATTTTTCATTTATTGCTAGCACTAAAATTTTCGCCACTTGAGCACGTGTTACATTGCCTTTAGGTGAAAATGTTGTAGCACTTATTCCCTGTACTACGCCCGTATCATATAAAAATGTAATTGCTAACTGTGCTTCACGATCATAGTTCGCAATATCATGGAAAGGTGCCTGTTTTGCAGGTATATATTGCTGACCTGCTTGAACAGTTGAAAGACGCATTAGGATCAATGCTAACTGTGAACGTGTAATTTTACCTTGTGGATTAAAATACCCGTTATTTTCTTTTATTAAGCCAGCTTCATATGCAGCGGCAATTCCATTTTGAGTTTGCTGTGCATAATGACTAATATCTTTAAAAGGGGCTTTGTTTGTTGCAGTTAATCCAAAGGCCCGTGAAATGACAGATATTACTTGAGCACGCGTCATGTTGGCATTCGGCTGGAATGTACCATCCTCATACCCATTCATAATACCTTTTGCATAGGCAACATCAATATAATCTTTACCCCAATGGTTTTGAATATCAGTAAATGGCGCTTTAACAATCTCGCCTTCCGTAGGATCTTCTTCTGACTCTTTCATCAAGGCATTCAAATAATCATTCATCATCGCATCTGCTACAACTTGATAACCCGCTTCACTTAAATGAATATTTTTAGGGTTCGGTAAATACGTTTTTGCATCCGTAGCGATCTGTGCAGCTACTTCAGTAAATATGCCACCATTTTTTTCTACAATACTCTTCATTGAATTATTCAAAGTCGTTACTAGCATGCTTAACTGTTTTTGAACTGCCGGATCTTCGATATATGGAAACGGATTGTAAAGACCCATCACAATCATATCAACTTCGGGATTAATTTTATAAATGCTGTCGAAAATCTTTTTATAATTCACTGATACATCCTGAATGCTCTTAATAACACCTGCAGTATCAAAGCTAAATTCACCGGATTCAGAGCGATTTACATTTTTCAAAATATCATTTGCTCCTACACTCAATGTAATTAGGTCTGCCTGTTGTATTGCATCCTTGATTGCTACTGTCTTTTGCGAAACACCATTTAAATCGTATATAGGCTTAGTTACGTTTTCTTCAATACCCTTTAACACATCGACTGTTGTAAATCCTGGATAAGAAAACCCTTTATTGAATATAACTTCACTTTTCTGCTCTTGATAATTTTTAGCAAGTAAGTCTGCATAACCAAAACCAATCTCACCGTTTTCATTCATTCCCGCTGCCAGCGAGTCACCAAGTGCTACATAATAAAGCGACTTACTTTCATCTTCTGCCTGCGCTATATTTGTTAATGGTAAAACGAGTTGTAAAACCAGTACTAATGTCAGTAATACCGAAAATTTCTTCATCCAATTCCCCCTTATTTTGGAACCTTTCCATATTATAATTTATGAGTTATTAAAATACAAAATATTATTAAAACAAAGAGGTTATGCCTGAAATACTACTTTCACATATATTAGAAGATCAACTTTTGGAGGATAGAAAATGATTTCAATTAGCTTATGTATGATTGTCAAAAATGAAGAAGCCGTGATTGCCCGCTGCTTAGATTCGGTAAAAGATTTAGTGGACGAGATTAATATTGTGGATACGGGATCTACAGACAATACAAAAGAAATTGTACAACAATACACAAATCGAGTGTTTGATTTTAATTGGATTGACAACTTTGCCGCAGCACGGAATTTTTCATTCCAGCAAGCAACGAAAGATTATATTCTTTGGCTGGATGCAGATGACATTCTTACCATTGAAGAACATGCAAAGTTTAAATCACTAAAAAATACTCTCGATCCTGAAACCGATGTCGTCTCAATGAATTATTATTTAAGTTTTAATGATGATGGAAATATAGCTTCTTTAATAAGAAGAAACCGCTTAGTAAAACGCGAAAAAAACTTTCAGTGGATTGGGGCTGTACATGAATATTTAGAAGTTTACGGAACAATTTTAGACAGTGACATTGGGGTTAGTCACCTCCCCCTTTCCCACGATACACATCGCAATATTGAAATTTATAAGAAGTTGATCCGTGATGGAAAGGAATTATCACCTCGCGATATTTATTATTATGCAAATGAACTTAAAGACCACCAGATTTATGAAGAAGCCATTTACTATTATAAGCAGTTTTTAACTACAAATTTAGGTTGGGTCGAGGACTGCATTCAAGCTTGTTATAAACTCTCTGATTGTTATGCAGCTATTAAAGATGATGAAAATAAAATCACTTCTGTTTTGAGAAGTTTTGAGTACGATATCCCCAGACCTGAAGCATGCTGTCGATTAGGCTTTCACTTTATGGAACAATCCAAAAACAAAGCAGCGATCTATTGGTATAAGCAAGCGTTAACAGTAAAAATCCCGCCTAATTCCCCTTTTAAAAATAACACCTATACTACATGGCTCCCTCATCTACAATTATGCGTCCTCTATGACCGGTTACAGCAATACGAGTTAGCATATTTCCACAATGAAAAAGCAAGAAGTTTCAAACCAAATGATGAAAGAATACTGTTTAACCAAAAGTACTTTAATAAGATTTTAAAAAATAACCATTCCTTAGAACCTTAAAATGGAGTTGTCTTATTTAAATTTTTTAAGAATCTGCATTTTAAAATATTGCTGTCTTCAATTTTACTGTTCTAATATAAACCTCTTTTACAAAAGTTATTTCCGGTTTTTATAGTTCATTGTCATAACTACTATATATTTTTTCGAATATATTATTTTGAAATAATATTTTTAATAATAACTACCTATGTAAAGGAGGCATTATATGGAATTCGACATAAGGAAATACAACCAAGGCTATTTAAAATGTTGCGGGGCTTATCATAAATGTTCTCCATACTGTGGGCGTAATACAGGTATAACCGGTCCTACTGGTCCTCCCGGTCCTGTTGGTCCCACTGGGCCTACTGGCGCTACTGGTCCTGCTGGTGGCCCTACTGGCGACATCGGGCCTACTGGGGCTACCGGGGAGATCGGACCAGCCGGAGCAACCGGCGCTACTGGTGATACTGGACCTACTGGACCTACTGGAGCAACCGGCGCTACTGGCGATACCGGTCCTACTGGAACAACCGGGGCTACTGGAGAAATCGGACCTGCCGGAGTAACCGGGGCTACTGGAACAACTGGTGCTACTGGCGACACTGGGCCTACCGGAGCAACCGGCGCTACTGGCGACATCGGACCTGTCGGAGCAACGGGGGCCACTGGCGATACCGGACCTGCTGGGGCAACCGGCGCTACTGGCGACACTGGACCTTCTGGAGCTACAGGAGCAACTGGTTCTACCGGGGCTACCGGGCCTTCTGGCGATA
>NZ_JBNNVH010000011.1:0-13630 GCF_050280445.1 Solibacillus sp. NPDC093137 | reverse complement strand
GATACCGGACCTACTGGAGCAACGGGGGCTACTGGCGACATCGGACCTGTCGGAGCAACGGGGGCCACTGGCGATACCGGACCTGCTGGGGCAACGGGTGCTACTGGTGACATCGGACCTGCCGGAGCAACCGGACCTACTGGCGACACCGGTCCCACTGGGGCAACAGGTGCCACTGGCGATATCGGGCCTACCGGGGCAACGGGCGCTACCGGCGACATCGGACCTGCCGGAGCAACCGGCGCTACTGGCGACACTGGACCTACCGGAGCAACCGGACCTACTGGTGAGATCGGGCCTACTGGAGCAACTGGTTCTACAGGGGCTACTGGCGAGATTGGGCCTACCGGAGCAACGGGGGCTACCGGCGAAATCGGGCCAACAGGTGCTACCGGACCTACTGGAACAACCGGCGCTACTGGCGACACTGGACCTACTGGAGCAACCGGCGCTACTGGCGCTACTGGCGCTACCGGACCTACTGGATCAACTGGTTCTACGGGGGCTACTGGGCCAACTGGAATTACCGGTGCTACTGGCAGTACCGGACCTACTGGGCCAACTGGGATTACTGGTCCCACTGGCAGTACCGGACCTACTGGATCAACTGGGATTACCGGTCCCACTGGCGGTACAGGACCTACTGGGCCAACAGGTCCTGTATTCACAGAAGGGTTTTCAGCTTTCAGGAATAATTTAACAGTTAGTGGATCTACCACAATCAACAACTGGAGCGTTGCAGCACCATATTTCACAACACCGGCATTTAACCCTACTACTGGCATATTTACTGTTCCTGCAACAGGAAGGTATGTATTTGAGGCCACAATTAACTACTCCACTACTGCTGCAGTTAGCCTTTCTATAGGAGCTGGGATTAATCCTGCATTTGAAATTAGAAGAAACACTTCTTCTAATATAATTAGCGGTCTGTTCCCGATTTTAAATATAGCTGTAACATTATTAACTTTAAGAGCTATATTAGGAAGTGGAACCGTGACATTGACGGGGGAAGCACAGTTAACTGCCGGGGATACTATTGATTTGCATTATCAATCTGGCGGTTTATCATTAACTCTTAATTTAGGAGGAACAGGCGCTTCATCTACTGGTATTGTATGGTCCTGTCACCGAATTTCTTAGAGGCTGAATAGACATTTTATACAGAGAAATTAAAATGCCACTTCCCAAGAAAACTTGAGAAGTGGCATTTTTTTGTCTTCATTTTTACAATTACTAGTTTAACTAGTAATTACATCATTCCTGGCATACCCATGCCGCCCATGTCCGGCATACCGCTGCCTGCTGGTTCTGGGATGTCTGCAACTACTGCTTCGGTTGTTAAGAACAGTGAAGCCACTGAAGCTGCATTTTGTAATGCTGAACGTGTTACTTTTGCTGGGTCAACTACACCCGCTTCAACCATGTTTACCCACTCGCCTGTTGCCGCATTGAAACCAATGCCTACTTCTTCGCGTTTTAAACGGTCAACGATAATTGAACCTTCTAAACCAGCGTTTTCAGCAATTTGACGAACTGGCTCTTCTAATGCACGTAAAATAATGCGTACACCAGTTGCTACATCGCCTTCTACTTGATCCAATACTTTTTCAACTGCCGCGTATACATTTAGAAGTGCTGTACCACCACCTGATACGATACCTTCTTCTACTGCTGCACGAGTTGAGTTCAATGCGTCTTCAATACGTAATTTGCGCTCTTTTAATTCTGTTTCTGTTGCAGCACCAACTTTAATAACTGCAACACCACCAGCTAATTTAGCTAAGCGCTCTTGTAATTTTTCTTTATCGAATTCTGATGCTGTTTCAGCAAGTTGTGCACGGATTTGGTTAACGCGACCAGCTACTGCATCTGTGTTACCAGCACCCTCAACAATTGTTGTGTTATCTTTTGATACGATAACTTTAGCAGCACGACCTAAAGATGATAAATCAGCTGATTTTAAATCCAAACCAAGATCTTGTGTAATTACTTGACCTCCAGTTAATACAGCAATATCTTCTAACATTGCTTTACGACGGTCACCGAAGCCTGGAGCTTTAACTGCTACTGCGTTGAAAGTACCGCGTAGTTTATTTACTACCAAAGTTGCAAGTGCTTCACCTTCAACATCTTCAGCAATAATTAAAATTGGACGACCTTGTTGAACGACTTGCTCTAATACCGGTAAAATCTCCTGAATGTTTGAGATTTTTTTGTCAGTAATTAAAATGAATGGGTTGTCAAGTACCGCTTCCATTTTATCTGTATCAGTAACCATGTAGTGTGATGCATAACCACGGTCAAACTGCATACCTTCTACAACATCTAATTCGGTTGTAAAGCCTTTTGATTCTTCAATTGTAATAACGCCGTCGTTTCCTACGCGCTCCATCGCATCTGCAATGTATTGACCGATTTCTTCATCTGATGAAGAGATTGCTGCTACCTGTGCAATTGATTCTTTGTTTTCTACCGGGCGAGCAATAGTTTGTAACTCTGTTAATGCTGCTGCTACTGCTTTATCCATACCTTTACGAATACCAACAGGGTTTGCACCAGCTGTTACGTTTTTAAGTCCTTCGCGAATCATTGCTTGCGCTAGAACTGTAGCTGTTGTTGTACCGTCACCCGCGATTTCATTTGTTTTAGAAGCTACTTCTGCTACTAATTTTGCACCCATATTTTCATATGCGTTTTCTAATTCAATTTCTTTTGCGATTGATACACCGTCATTTGTAATAAGTGGAGAACCGAATTTTTTCTCTAAAACAACGTTACGCCCTTTAGGTCCTAAAGTTACTTTTACAGCGTTAGCTAATTTATCTACACCAGCTGCCATTAATGAACGTGCTTCTTCTGAAAACTTAATATCTTTTGACATAATTCATTTTCCTCCTAAAATTTACGATCTATTTTTTAATTTATTGTTTATGAAGATGTGCAGCTAGCAAAGATTAATATGTATAACTAGCTGCAGTTTTCTTTTGATTTTGTAATTATCCGACAATTGCAAGTACATCGCTCTCACGTAGGATTAAATATTCTACGCCGTCGTACTTAACTTCCGTACCAGAGAATTTAGAGAAGATAATTTCGTCGCCTTCTTTTACGTCAAGCTCAAGACGAGTGCCGTTGTCAAGAACACGACCTGTACCTACTGCCACAACTTTACCTGTTTGTGGTTTTTCTTTTGCTGAGTCGGGTAAAACAATACCAAATGCTGTTTTTTCCTCTACCTCAACAAGTTCGATAATGATGCGATCTCCTAATGGTCTTAACAATAGAAACAACCTCCTAAAAAATTTTCTATTTTTAGCACTCTCGTTTGTCGAGTGCTAACACATTTATTAGTTTAAAGAATTCCATATTTTTTTGCAAGTATGTGCACCAAAAAAATTTTGATTTATTGGCAAATTCCTCTACAATAATGTTTAATGTATAACTGTGGGGCATTCATAAGAGCCCATAGTAAATTCTATAATAGAAGATACAGCATTCCTCATGCGTTTTGGGATGTGTAATTCTACTAGTCTTTAAGAGAAAGAAGGTTTTTCATTCGTGACTTCCCGTTCATCAGATAAGTTCAAAACGCAGAAGACCGCATTTTATGTGTTACTAACTTATATCATCTGTCAGTTATCAGTCTTATTACTTATATTCATTCCCGGCTTAAAAGATTCCCTTTTACAATTATTTTCTGGTATATCTGAGCAGGATAAACTTATAAAATTATCTGCTTGGTGGTCAACTGTATCATTTGCGGTTGCCTTTATTGTGAGTTTTATATTAATCTCCCGCAATAAGCAATTCTGGGAAGTGTTTAAAGGAGAAAAAGCATCAATAGGAGCTTCTATCGGTTGGGGGATCATCGGTTTCTTCCTAGTCTTTTTAGGGCAGACAATCGGCGCCTACATCGAGCTCGCACTTGGAATTGATATGGGCTCGGAAAATACGGAAGCAATTATGGGGGTCACAAAGGTAGCACCGATTATGATCCTTGCTACTGTCTTTTTAGGACCGATTTTGGAAGAGCTTGTATTCCGCCGTGTTATTTTCGGATCGATTATTCAAAACTATAATTTCTGGATTGCGAGCATAATTAGTGCAATTGTATTCGCTGCGATCCATATGGATTTTACGCACATTTTATTGTATACAATATGCGGTATGATCTTCGCATTTTTATACCATAAAACAAAGCGTCTTCTCACACCGATTATCGCCCATATTCTATTGAATGGTTTCGTCACATTTATCCAAATGAATGCCGATAAGTTTCAAATATAACTTTTGCCCGCTATATAGAATAGCGGGTTTTTTATATTCCCATATATATAGAAAATAAAAAAACGCTACCTCGTTCGATAGCGTTACGTTAACTATTATTCATCTGTTCCATTTGCCTACGCTGCATTTCAAGTAGCTCCTCTACTTGCAGTTCACGTTCACGTTCTTCTTCTGCTAATATGCGTTCTTTTTCAGCCACTTCATATTTTCGATAACCGAGACGTGCAATGACAATACTCAGTTCATATAAAACAAATAGCGGAATCGCAATAATGATATTCGATACTAAATCAGGCGGTGCCAGCAATACCGAAATTACGATCAATACAAAATAGGCATATTTTCGAAATTTCACCATAAGCTTCGGGCTGATGATTCCGAGACGAGAAAGAAACAGTGTAACAACAGGCAATTGAAATAGCACCGCAAAGGGTACAATTAACTTAATTAGAAATGAGAAGAATTCATTAATACCGATTGTTTGCGTAATGTTCAAATCATTGGATAAATCCGTCATAAAGCGCATTATAAATGGAAATAACACAAAATAAGCAAAGGCTATTCCCCCTATACACAGTACAAAAGCATACGGAATATATTTCAATGTTGCCTTACGTTCTGCCTCATGCAAACCAGGTGTTATAAACGCCCATAGCTGGTAAAGCAATAATGGAGATACAATAACGGCAGCTACAATAAATGTAACTTGTAAATAAACGGTTAAAGGATCTGCCGGACTAAATGCGTTCATTGAAAAACTGGCAGCTAGATCACTGCGTTGAATGTATCGAATAAGTGGTTTCGCCGTATAGAAACCGATGAAAAGAGCCATCACGAAGAAAATCGCTACGAAAAATAGGCGTTTTCTAAGCTCTTCCATATGTTCAACTACGGTTAATTCTCTTGAATTCATAGCAAGACATCCTTATTTTACTTTACTTCGTTTTTTTCGTTCTCTTTATGTTCAATCACTTTTTTCTTTGTATCGAAATCGTCATCGTCATCCGTCAAGCCTTTAGTAGCGCTACGGAATTCACGTAAAGTTGTCCCCATCGCACGACCTAATGATGGCAATTTTTTGGGTCCGAATATTAACAAAGCAATCAGCCCAATGATAATCAGGCTCACAGGTGTAATCGCGTTTAGATGTACTATCACTATAGCCACCTCCTCTATTATTATGTATATTTTACATTAATTAACTAGAATATGCTATTTATAGTAATGAACATTTTATTACTTACCTGAGTTTCGCACTAAATACGTAAGAGCCTGTAGTTCTACCGATAGATCAATGTTCATCACTTTAATCGTATCGGGAACAGATAATCGTACTGGTGTGAAATTTAATATACCTTTTGCATTTATTTTAACGAGTCGGTCTGTCATCATTTGTGCTGAGCGGGATGAAACCGTTAATATTGCTAACTCCGCGCCAAATTCCTCATACATTTCCTCCAAACGATCTGGATGGAATACTGGAATATCACTGATCGTCGTTCCTTCCATCGGTGCCTTCGTATCAAATGCAACAACGATACGCGTGTTATGATTTTTTTGGAAGTTATATTTTAGTAAGCCATTTCCCAGATTCCCGACCCCTATTAATGCAACATTCATCACCTCGTCCTGGTCCAGAGTTTGACGGAAAAATTCGAGTAAATACTGGACATCATATCCATATCCCTTTTTACCAAGTGCTCCAAAATAAGAAAAGTCACGTCGAATCGTAGCCGAATCTATTTTCATCGCATCACTTAATTCCTGTGAAGAAATACGCTTTTTACCTTCAGTTGCGAAGTTTTTTAAAAATCGATAATAAAGAGGAAGTCTTTTTGTTGTTGCTTGTGGAATTTTTACTTCTTGTTTCACACATTCTCCTCCTATGTACATTTGGAAATCTTTTTCAAATAATGCCCCGTATAACCTGTCGAGGATGACCAACTTGATTTAATCACATAGTTGTCGCCAAGCGATATGACACGCTTAACATGAACTCCACTCTTTGTGCAGAAGCAAGTTAATCTTACTAAACAAGGAGCGACAAGTAAAGTATCCATCGTTGCGTACAATGTTCCCATCCATTAAACTAAATAGGAGAAACTGAGGTGTAAACATGATTGTCTTACAAGTAAATCAATTATATAAATCCTTTATTACAGATGAAATATTAAGCGGTGTAAAATTAGAAGTACAGCACCGTGATCGTGTGGCATTAGTAGGACGAAACGGTGCCGGCAAGTCCACGTTATTAAAAATAATTGCCGGACAAATGAGCTATGACTCTGGTGAAATTATTATTCCAAAAGATATCCAAGTCGGCTATTTAGAGCAGCATGCAGGCATTGACTCTGAACTTTCGATTTGGGACGAAATGATGACAATTTTCGTAAACCTGCAAAATCAGGAGAAAACGTTGCGTCAACTTGAACAGCAAATGGCCGATCCTGCAATATATGAAGATAGCGAACAGTATGCACGCATTATGGCGGAATATGATCAGTTGCAGCATGACTTTAAAGATGCAGGCGGTTACCAGTATGAAGCCGATACCCGCTCTGTTTTACATGGCATGCAATTTTTCCCTGAAGATTATCAAAAGCCGATTCGCTCTCTATCCGGCGGACAACGGACACGCCTAGCCCTGGCTAAGCTTCTTTTGTCAAAGCCTGACCTCCTTATTTTAGATGAGCCGACCAACCATCTGGATATTGAAACACTTTCCTGGCTGGAAGGCTATTTAAAAGGTTATGATGGCGCGATTTTAATTGTTTCGCATGACCGTTATTTCTTAGATCAGGTCGTGTCGATTGTTTACGAAGTGTCTCGTACAAAAGTGTCGAAGTATGTAGGGAACTATAGTGCCTATTTAGATGAGAAGGCGAAAAACTATGAACGTGATTTAAAAATGTTTGAGCGTCAGATGGATGAAAAGGCCAAACTCGAAACATTTATCCAAAAAAACCTTGCCCGAGCTTCAACTACAAAGATGGCCCAGTCGCGTCGTAAAGTGCTGGAGAAGACAAGTTGGATGGAATCTCCTGATGGCGATGAAAAGAGTGCCAACTTCGGCTTTACAATTGAGCGCCAAAGCGGAAATGACGTGCTGTCGGTGGATAATTTAACAATCGGTTTTACGGACAAGGCTATTTCCAAAAATATTGGGATGCGCGTCTTTAGAGAAGATCGTATTGCACTTGTCGGTCCAAACGGTGTGGGGAAATCTACCTTATTGAAAACAATCGTTCAAGATATCGAGGCACTGGCCGGGGATATCCGTTACGGTACGAATGTTCAAATCGGCTATTATGATCAGGAGCAGGCGAAGCTTCATTCAAATAAATCTGTACTTAGTGAGCTTTGGGATGAATGGCCATTACTGAATGAAAAGGATATCCGCAACATTTTAGGTCGCTTCCTATTTAGTGGAGATGATGTATCAAAAACAGTAAACTCCCTATCAGGTGGAGAAAAGGCGCGACTTGCACTTGCTAAGTTAATGATGCAAAAATCAAATTTCCTTGTACTTGATGAGCCGACAAACCATTTAGACTTGGACAGTAAAGAAATATTGGAAAATGCCTTAATTGATTATCCCGGTACACTGCTATTCGTTTCGCATGACCGCTATTTTATCAATCGTATCGCTACTAAAGTCGTTGAACTCTCAGGCACAGGTTCTTTCGAATATTTAGGTGACTATGATTACTATGTGGAAAAGAAAGAGGAGCTTGAAGAATTAGCTGCAATGAAAGCCGCAGCAATTGAAAAAAATTCAGCTGAATCGACTGTTCAAACAAAGACCACATCGATGATTGATAAGGATGCGAAAAAAAGAGAACGTCAAATTCGTCGTGCAATTGAAGATATTGAAAAGCAAATGGGCGCTTTAGATGAAAAAATCGCCATCTTTGAAGAACAACTTTGTGATCCTGACATTTATTCGGATCATGAAAAAACATTAACAATTCAATCTGAACTGAATGATGTTAAAGAACAGCATGAAGTATTTGAAATGGAATGGCTTGAACTAAACGAAGAGCTTGAACAGCTATAATTTATGGAGTGTCCATCAACATATGGACACTCCTTTTTTATATGTACACGAAAAGTCTTTTTCTACAGAAACATATTTATTGTATTGCTATTGTATAATACTAAACCTTTCTATCACCCTATCTACATAATAATCATATATATAGGTCAATACGCCAAATTTCTACAAATTTCTCCACAATTTTATTCACAATATAAATCTAGTAATATCAACATATCAACATAGTTTTCCACATTATCCACATTTAAAATCTAAGTTATACACATTGCTGTGTGAAAAAGACACTACTATATATAGATAAGTCACATGTTACCCACAAGTTATACACAGTTTGTGTATAAGTACGCATGTTCGCAAGTTTTTTTGTGGGTATTTAACTTTATCTGTGGATAATTTTCAGAAAAGTTGAACAGTCAATAAAAACTTGTTATAAATGAGATTTATCCATCATAAATTACTAGATTCGACTTTTTTATATTATTGAAAGAAAACAAATTAAGAAAAAATTATTTTCTATACAAAAAAAGCATGAGAAAAGGATGTACTGCTACATCTTTTCACCATGCTTATATACCCTATTTCCAGCTCAAGAGCTCCATCCCAGGTCGCCCATTCATAGCTAAATTACCACGAACCCCTGCTTCATACATTTCATATGCAGCTGCACCAATCATTGCAGCATTATCTGTACATAATTTTAAAGGCGGTACATAAAATGGAATACCTTCTTCTTTAAACGCAAATTCCAACGCTGTACGTAGTCCTTTATTGGCTGATACACCGCCAGCTGCAATTACTTGTTTTACCTGAAATTCACGAGCTGCTCGTACTGTCTTACCTGTCAATACTTCTACTACACTGTCTTGGAAGCCTTTTGCAACATTTTCGGGAATAATTTCTTCACCGCGCTGATCCAAATTATGTTTATAATTAATCACTGCAGATTTCAAGCCGCTGAAGCTAAAGTCGTATGAACCTTCCTCCAACCATACACGCGGGAAAGGAACGGCTTCTGTCGCTTCATGTGCAAGTCGGTCAATATGAGGACCACCCGGATATGGCATATTCAATACGCGCGCTACTTTGTCATATGCTTCACCTGCAGCATCATCACGTGTTTCACCGATAACTTCAAATGAACCATGTTCACGCATTAGGACAAGCTCTGTATGTCCACCTGAAACAACGAGTGCCAACAGTGGAAATTCCATTGGCTGTACTAGATTATTTGCATAAATATGCCCGGCAATATGATGTGTCCCGATTAATGGCAAACCGTGTACAAAAGCGAAAGCCTTAGCCGCATTAATACCGATTAACAAAGCACCCACTAGTCCTGGTCCTTCAGTTACGGCAACAGCTGTTAATTCTTTCGGTTCCATATTTGCCTGCTTTAATGCTTCTTCTAAAACAATTGTCATTTGTTCAACATGGTGACGTGATGCGATTTCCGGGACAACCCCGCCGAAACGCTTATGGCTTTCAATTTGTGATGATACAACATTCGAAATAATCTCTGTGCCATTTTTAATAATGGCTGCTGCTGTTTCATCACAGCTAGTTTCAATTGCTAATATATAGTTATCCATTATAAATTCACCCACATTACTAACGCATCTTCCTGGTTATCCGTATAGTAGCCTTTACGAAGTCCTCCATCTTGGAAACCAAGTTTGCGATATAAATTTTGTGCAACAGTATTTGTTACACGTACTTCTAAGCTCATGACGTCCATATTTGCTTCTTTTGCTACTCGCATCGCTTCACGCATAAGTGTCTCACCAATGCCTTGACCACGTACAGATTGTACAACCGCTACGTTTGTAATCTGTGCTGCATCAATAACAAGCCAAATTCCACAGAAACCGATAATTTCGCCGTTCTCGTCTTCCGCCACTAAATAATGGGCATATTGGTTTTCGGTCATTTCGTAATAAAACGAATCCAATGTCCATGGTGTAGGAAATGTTGCAAGCTCAATTTTATGAACAGCCTTAACATCATCTATTGTCATTCTGCGATACTGTACCATTAAAGTTGCTCCTTTTTCTGTTCCTTTATCCAATTCGCTTCGGCTTCTGCAATACGGCGATATTGGGGAACAAAAGCATGGACTGCCTCAACTGTCGGTAATGGCATTTGTTGTGCTAAAGCAATTAGTTCGGATGCACGCGGTAAATTCATTGTATATGGCGCACGGATAGCGGAATCACCTAATACTTGCTGAATTTTTTCCATGTATAAATCGACATCTGTTCCGACAAACAATATTGGTCTTTCTAATTGCTGAAGCTTCTGTAATAACCCGTCGATATGATCATGATAATCTTCAACAATCGGCTCCATAGTATCTGATTCATAAACACCGGCATATACATTTTGACGACGGGCATCGATTAATGAACAAATTGCAAAGTTTGCAACACGGGCATTTGCAGCCAGTGCTTTCAAGCTTGATACGCCAACCAATGGCTTTTGCAATGACCAGGCCAAAGTTTTGGCAATAGTGACACCAATACGGACTCCTGTATAAGAGCCGGGACCTTCTGAAACGGCAATCGCGTCAATTTGTGCCGGTTTTAAGCCTGCTCTGTTTATAACTTCTTCAATTGCCGGCATTGCACCAACTGAATGTGTCAATTTTATATTTTGCACGACTTCTGCAATTACTTTAGTATCTTGTACTATGGCGACAGAAAGCGGTGCATTTGCTGTCTCTATTCCTAACCAAATCATTTTAATAACTCCTCACAAAGACGAACATACTTTTCGCCTATCGGTTTCAATACAAATTTGCGTTTCGTTTCATCGATGCGTGTAATTTCAATTGCTAAACGCTCTTCAGGTAAATCTTCCTGTATAAGATGTGCCCATTCCACAACTGTTACAGCATCTCCATAAAAAATTTCTTCCCAGCCTAAATCTTCATCGCTATCTTCCAGACGATATACATCCAGGTGATTAAGCGGAATACGTCCTATATATTGCTTCATAATCGTAAATGTTGGACTATTGACCGTTCTTTTTACGCCAAGCCCTTTTGCAAAGCTCTGTGTAAATGTCGTTTTGCCAGCACCTAAATCACCTTCAAGGGTAATCGTATACTGTGGCTCGACTAAGTCTGCCAGTCTCATCGCAAGCGCTTGCGTTTCTTCCAGCGTATTTACATCTTTTTCAAATATCATTTGATTGCTTCCTTCCACAAAAAAATCCATTATCTCTAGTTTACTTGAACTGAAGCAATTGTTCAAAATGTATCACTTTTAGATTGGTTCTTACTCAACTACGTTAATATAAAGTAGCTGTGAAAAAAAGAAAAACACTCATCTTTTCTAAGAAAAAGTGAATGTTTTCGGACTTCCCTTTATTTGATTTTCATTCTCGAGATTGTTTAGGCTATTGGAGAAATACTATGAGCATCCCCATGCTTAACCACATTTTCTGCTGATCACTAACGCTTTGACTTACCTTTACGTTCCACAACTTCTTTTTTAACCAATACATCATTCTCAAATTTTAAGCGATATCCTTTCGTCAGCAGAATTTCGTCGTTCCATTCATAAGTACCGTTTTCTACTTCCTGACCGGCCCCTCCTGAAATGCGGACTACTTCTAAATAAGACATCCCTTCTTTTACTTCTTCATATTCTTCTTCATTCATGTATTTTTGCCAAACATATGTATTACTTTCCTCTATCTCTAAAACTTCATCCTGACAAGCTGTTATTAGCATTGTCAGCAACATAACGAGACAAATAGACAGGAAGACATAAAAAGCCTTTTTATTCATTCGTATCCCCCCTCAATATCCTTATGAAACCATTCCCGAAATTAAGCGGTTCAAACATTACCAAGAGGAAAAGGAGAATACGAACGTATTCGCATCCTCCCTATTTAAATAAGCTTAAATTTTTATATTCTTTAATAATCTTTACTGCCTTATATACCCGGAATCCAACCTGGTCTTGACAGGATCTTCTCCATTAAAGGACCAGGAATTACAGTATCAATTTTTTCATCATAAGCTGTTACAACGTTTTCCTCATTGTATACCTTTTCCACCCAATGCGGCTCAATTAACAGAGCACGACCAAGTGCTACTAAATCTGCACCTAACTGTAATGCTTGTTCTGCTTCTTCACGAGTATAAATTGATCCGACACCAATTAACGGTTTACGTCCATTTAATAAGCTGTGAATTACAGAAATACGGTTTTGTTGACCGTTTTCATAACGATGTGTTTCGGATTTGAAATCTCCAAGTGAAATATGCAAATATGTTAGCGCTGTTTTCGCTAATTCATCTACTAATTTGACTGTATCATCCATTGTAATACCATCTTCTTCAGGCTCTTCCGGGCTGAAACGGTAACCGACGATAAACTTTTCATCTGCATATGTGTTTTTAACTTTAATTACTTCATTTACCACTTCCAATGGGAAACGCAATCTATTTTCAAATGTCCCGCCGTATTCATCTGTTCTTTTATTTGTAAAGGCAGAGAAATACTGTTGAATCAAATACGTATTTGCACCATGGATTTCAACGCCGTCAAAACCTGCTTCAACAGCTCTTCTTGTTGCTTCAGCATATGCTTTAACCATTTCTTTTGTTTCTACAAGAGTTAATGCACGTGCTTCTTTTTTCTCAATTGTAACAGCTGTGCTTGCACTTACAACATCTCCATTTGGTACTAAATGTTGTAGTGATTGTCGGCCTCCATGATGAATTTGTAAAACCGCTTTAGCACCGCCTTGTTGAATAGCCTGTGCAATTCTTCGCAAGCTTGGAATATAGCGATCTTCATGAGCGGCGATTTGTCCTGGGAATGCTTTTCCGTTTGCTGCAACATATGCGCATGCTGTAATGATCATTCCAGCTCCTTCAGCACGTTCTTTATAATATGTGATTTCCTCATCGGAAACTGTATCATCTTCATTTGCAGAGTAGGTTGTCATAGGTGCCATAACTATACGATTTCGTAGTTCAACCTGTTCATTCAATTTAAATTTTTCAAAAAGTGCTTTCATTAAAATTCCTCCCTTTTGCTATGTATGTACTTTAACGAAACTGTATTTTATTTTCAAGTTAGAGGTCCTCTTTAATTTTAAATATTCATTTTAAAACAACAAAAAAACCACTGATTCCTCAGTGGTTTTGCGTGTGCGAAGCGACGTCCTACTCTCGCAGGGGGAAGCCCCCAACTACCATCGGCGCTAAAGAGCTTAACTTCCGTGTTCGGTATGGGAACGGGTGTGACCTCTTTGCCATCATCACTTCAC
>NZ_JBNNVH010000010.1:0-54165 GCF_050280445.1 Solibacillus sp. NPDC093137 | reverse complement strand
CGAACACGGAAGTTAAGCTCTTTAGCGCCGATGGTAGTTGGGGGCTTCCCCCTGTGAGAGTAGGACGTCGCTTCGCACATGTAAAACCCACTGAGTAATCAGTGGGTTTTTTGTTTTGTTTAAAAACTTTTATTATATATTATTCCAATGCTGGCAGTAACAATTGTAGTTCTTCAAGAAAAGATGGTTGAGTGTGTAGTGAAGGGCAATTACAACGACTAACAGCAAAAGATGTATTAATAGTTGAGCGTTTGGAAAACAAAAGCCTGGAAGCAGTGGCGTGTACAGTTGTTAAGGATAGTGATGAAAGTAGTAATTCAATTATCAATTTATAAGTAACCAATATCTGATTTATTACTAGCTAACAAATCAGCGTTAGCTAGTTTTTCATTTCTAATGCCAATGGTGGTCTGAAAGGTGGATGCGTCTTATAATAGAAGGACAATGAAAATGAGGTGAACATGGTGAACAATGATCGACCAATCGTTCAAGCATTAGAAAAGTTTGTTGCGGATGATCCACAATCTTTTCATGTGCCTGGGCATAAAAATGGGTTGCTGTCGAATTTGCCAAATGAAATTAAACAGGCATTAAAATATGATGTAACCGAACTGACTGGGCTGGATGATTTCCATCAACCAGAAGAAGCCATTCAACAGGCAGAGCAGCTCCTCGCATCTACATATGGGGCAAGTCGGAGTTTCTTTTTAGTGAATGGCTCAACAGTTGGAAACTTGGCAATGATCTATGCAACATGTGAAAAAGGAGATACAGTACTTGTTCAAAGAAATGCACATAAATCTATTTTTCATGCATTGGAACTTGTAGGAATAAATCCTGTATATGTTTCACCAAAGTGGGATATAAAAAGTCAGACAGCAAGTTGTATCGATTTGGAGACATTAGAGCAAGCGATAGAAAGCTACCCCCATGCGAAAGCGGCTATTTTTACGTATCCGACTTATTACGGGGTGACAGCAAATGATTTAGCGGAACAAATTGAATTGTGCCACGCATATAAGATTCCAGTTTTAGTTGATGAGGCACATGGTGCACATTTAACCGTATCGGAGGAGCTGCCTCCTTCAGCATTGGAGCTAGGTGCAGATATTGTTGTACAGTCAGCTCATAAAACATTACCCGCTATGACAATGGCTTCCTTTTTACATATGAAATCATCGTTAGTAAGCGAGCAGAAAGTAAACCGCTATTTACGTATGTTACAATCGAGTAGTCCATCGTATTTATTATTAGCTTCCCTTGACGATGCAAGAAGTTATGTGACGAACTATACGGAAACTGATTATGCATATTTTATAGAGAAACGCCAGCAATTTATTGAGTCTTTGACAATGGCAACGGACTTACAGGTTGTTGAAGTGAATGATTCATTAAAACTATTAGTCCGTGCTCCAGGTTATACAGGATTTCAATTAAAAGAAGCACTGGAAAAATTACATGTATATGTAGAGTTGGCAGATGCAAAGCAAGTACTTTTAATTTTACCGTTATTAAAGCAGGAGGACTCTTATTCAACTACGGAGGATTTATGTAACCGTATGAAAGAGGCATATACACATTTAAAAAACTTCCCATGCATTGAAAATACAAATGAAATCGAAAGCTTCGAATCGATAACGATTACACAACCTGAGTATAGCTTTGAGGAAATAGAAAAGGCAGAGAAAGAATGGATTCCTTACATGCAAGCTGTTGGACGAATTTGTGCTACAACAATTATTCCGTATCCGCCTGGAATTCCATTACTTGTACAAGGTGAAAAAATTACGGGAGCGCAAATTAGTCAGTTGGAGGAGCTACTCGCTATCGGGGCACTGTTCCAAGGAGATCACCGATTACAGGAGAAATTAATACAAGTCATAATATAGATGCAGGGAGAATATAAAAATGCAAAGGAATTTATTTATTACGTTTGAAGGCGGGGAAGGTGCCGGAAAAACGAGTGTATTAAAAGCAATTGGTGAGCGTTTAAAAGAAAAACAGATTGAGGCATTACTTACACGTGAGCCGGGCGGGATTGAAATCGCCGAGAAAATTCGAGCGGTTATTTTAGACCCGGCCCATACAGAAATGCATGAGCGGACAGAGGCATTATTATATGCTGCAGCACGGGCACAGCATTTCTATGAAAAGATTACGCCAGCATTGGAAGAAGGAAAGCATGTATTATGCGATCGGTTTATTGACTCGTCATTGGCATATCAGGGCTATGCACGGGAAATCGGAGTCAATGATGTACTTGCTATCAATGAATTTGCGATAGGAAAGCGACTTCCGGATGTAACGGTTTTCTTTAATATTGCACCTGAAAAAGGATTAGCCCGCATTCATGCGACGCGCAGTGATGAAATTAACCGATTAGATTCTGAAGGATTGGCATTTCATAAAAAAGTATATGAAGGGTACGAGGAAGCAATGAGACGATACCCTGAGCGCTTTAAAATGGTGAATGCCGACCAGCCTATCGAAATGGTGATAGAAGAGGTATGGGGGATTTTAAATCCGCTATTAGGGTAAAAGTAAATGAAGTGTACCTTTTATTTATGATATAATAGAGGAACCAATTCAATGAAGGGGTGAGTACGGATGAAGTTAGTAGTAGCAGTAGTGCAAGATCAAGATAGCAACCGCTTATCGAATGCATTAACAAAAAACAACTATCGTGCGACAAAGTTAGCGAGTACAGGTGGGTTTTTACGATCGGGGAATACGACATTTTTAATAGGTACGGATGATTCTTTAATTCCAAAGTTATTAGATATTATTCGTGAGAACTGTCGATCACGTGAGCAAATGGTTGCTCCTGTATCGCCAATGGGGGGGAACGCAGATTCTTACATCCCGTACCCTGTTGAAGTTGAAGTTGGAGGAGCGATTGTATTTGTATTACCAATCGAACAATTCCATCATTTTTAATTTCTTTCAACAGACTGAAAGAAATTGAAGCCCTTGTCGGTATTGGTAAATTTGCGCAGCCATCATTATTGCGTTTATAAAGCCGAGTTCGGTAGTAAGTATAGTGGGGCGTTATTTCTTGGAGGCGAATGGTAATGAAGATTAATCAAGATCTCCGAACAAATTTAAATGCGAATCGCAATGATTTGCGTCCGGCAAATCAAAACGGCAATCGCTTTGGTGACATGATTGTAAAGCAAGAGTCCAAAATGCAGTCAGAGCAGCTCACAAGATTAATGGGTGATATTTCTACAGCGGGTGACCGAGTAGCAAGATCACGGAATCTACGTGAATTAGCACGCTTTAAAATGCTTGTGAAACGTTTTTTACAGGAAGCAGTAGATTATGGGCTTGAGACAAAGCAATCACATACATGGAACCGTTTTGGAGAAGGACGCCGCTTAAAAATTGTTGAAACAATTGATGAGCGTCTTGTCGAATTGGCAGAAGATATTTTAAATGAAGAAAAAGAGTCTATTGATTTATTGGCGAAAATTGGCGAGATTAAGGGACTTTTAATAAATCTGTATATGTAAAAAATGCCCGTGTCTTTGTTGTGCACTAGACACGGGCATTTTTCCAAGCAGAATATATATTGTTTGAATTGTACATAGGGGCATTCAAATAAATAGAAGCAGGAAATGAAAAAGGTGAGGGAATTGACACGAACTATTGAAGAGCTTACGAAGCTGCAACCTGTAGTGATGAAGCAACTACAAACAATTGTAGATAAAAATCGTTTAGCACATGCCTATATATTTGAAGGTGAAAAAGGTACGGGTAAACGAGATGTCGTCTCTTTTTTTATGAAACTTCTTCTTTGCGGAAATTTGTCAGAAAATGTTCCATGTGAAACATGTCGAAATTGCAGACGAGTCGATTCGGGAAATCATCCGAATATTTGGCAAGTAGAGCCTGAAGGACAATTTATTAAAATTGATCAAATAAGAGATTTAGTTGCTGAAATGAAGATGACAGGTGTTGAAGAAGGCAAAAAGATTTATGTGCTTCATCATGCAGATAAATTAAATATTGCGTCTGCTAATATGCTTTTAAAGTTTTTAGAAGAGCCGGACGGACAGGTCGTAGCGATTTTATTAACTGAGCAAATCCAATCTATCATTCCGACAATTCGTTCGCGTTGTCAGCATATTAAATTTGCTAAAGCGCCCCGTACGACGCTGATGGATCAGCTGGTAGAACAGGGAATTACAAATTCAATGGCATCGACAACAAGCATGGTGACAAATGATGTTGAAACAGCTATTGCACTTGCAAATGATGAGCAATTTGTACTTGCACGAAAAACAGTGTTAAAATTAGTAGAGATTGTTCATCAAAATGTTCATGAAGCACTATTATATATTCATGAAGAATGGCTTCCACTCTTCAAAGAAAAAGAAGATATGGAGCTAGCACTGGATTTGTTGCTGTTTGCGTACCGTGATATTGTAGCGATTAAAGCGAACCAGCAAGCAAAGTGCACGTATCCCGATATGTATCAACGATTTAATGAATTGGCACTCGTGTTGACATATGAAAAGCTGTCACGCCAAATGCAGTCTATTTTGCAGGCCCGCACAAATTTAAATCGTAATATGAATCGTACGTTATTGATGGAACAGCTTATGCTGAATCTTCAGGAGGGGTATACATTTGTATAATGTAGTCGGAGTTCGCTTTAAAAAAGCGGGTAAAATATATTATTTTGATCCAGCCGCTTATATTTTGGAAGTTGGCGAATATGTAATCGTAGAAACTGCACGGGGAATTGAATATGGCAAAGTCGTAGTACCAATGCGACAAGTCGGGGAGAATGACGTTGTTTTACCATTAAAACAAGTAGTTCGACCAGCCGATGAACGTGATCGTTTCCAGGTAGAAGAAAATACTATTGAGTCAAAACGTGCCTTTGAATTAGCGAATACGAAAATTGTTGAGCATTCGTTGGATATGAAGCTCGTTGACGTTGAATATACATTTGATCGCAATAAAATTATTTTTTATTTTACAGCAGAAGGACGTGTAGATTTCCGGGAATTAGTAAAGGATTTAGCTAGTGTATTCCGTACTCGAATCGAACTACGTCAAATTGGTGTTCGCGATGAAGCGAAGCTGCTTGGCGGAATTGGGCCATGTGGAAGAATGCTTTGCTGTTCGACATTTTTAGGTGATTTTGAGCCTGTGTCGATTAAAATGGCAAAGGACCAAAATTTATCGCTGAATCCGACAAAAATCTCCGGATTATGTGGACGTTTAATGTGTTGTCTAAAATACGAAAATGATGATTATGAAATTGCAAAAGAAGGTATGCCAGACATCGGTGATTTATCAATGACACCAGAAGGCGAAGGCAAAGTCGTCGGATTAAATGTATTAGAGCGACTCATCCAAGTATATTTGACGAAGCAGGAGCGTATGGTTGAATATACGCTTGAAGAGCTTATGCAATATGAGAAAAATCTGATATAGATAGAATTAATGGGGTGGCTTGAGTGAAGGACCGTAATTTTTTGGATACTGTTATGGAGTTCGAACAACAGCTTGAATCAATGCAACAGCAATTTAGCGCACTTAAGCAATTTGTTGCGCATATGATGGAGGAGCATCAGACGCTTCAAACAGAAAACCTTCACCTACGTACGCGCTTAGAAGAACTATTAGCGAATGAAGCAACTGCAAGTAAACGAGTAGAAGAGCTAAAAAAAGAACCAGTAGATATTGGCGAAGGGTACGATAATTTAGCAAGGCTTTATAATGAAGGTTTCCATGTATGTCACGTGCATTTTGGAAGCTCACGTAAAGGTGAAGATTGTTTGTTCTGTCTATCATTTTTAAATAAACAAAATGGTTAAAAACAAAAGGCTGAATCTGCTAAAGTAGATATCAGTCTTTTGTTTAGAAAAGGCTGATTAAAAAAGCAGTTAAGTGGAGGATTTAATAGTGGAACAATGGTTGAAGGATGATGAGCGATTAGATTATTTACTGGCGGAAGATTTACGAATTATTCAAAGCCCATCCGTCTTTTCGTTCTCATTGGATGCAGTATTACTGGCGCGATTTGTACAAGTCCCGAAAAATAAAGGACATATTATTGATTTATGTTCAGGCAATGGGGTAATCCCACTCTTTATGAGTGCGCGGACAAATGCAAAAATTACTGGTGTAGAATTACAGCCGCGGTTGCATGATATGGCAACACGCAGTATTGCATACAATAACTTGGCACAACAGATCGACATGCAGCTTGGTGATGTAAAAGATGCACCTGGAACACTAGGTATTGAAAAATATGATGTTGTGACATGTAATCCTCCTTATTTTTTGGCACATGAGTTGAGCGAAAAAAATACGAGCGAGCATTATGCAATTGCTAGGCATGAGCTGTATTTAACGCTTGATGAGGCAATCATAGCAACAAGCCGTCTGTTAAAACAAGGCGGAAAGGCGGCCTTTGTACACAGACCAGGCAGACTTTTGGATATTGTTAGTGCAATGCGAGCGAATCGGCTGGAGCCAAAGCGCATACAGTTTGTTTATCCAAAACGGGGGAAAGAAGCGAATACATTACTGATTGAAGCAATTAAAGACGGCAAGCCGGACTTAAAAGTATTGCCACCATTGTACGTATATGAGGATAATAATGAGTATACGCCAGAAGTGAGGGCACTTTTATATGGAGAAGGAAACTAAACATTACTTTTATGTGCTAGAGTGTAGTGATGCTACACTATATGCAGGCTATACGAATAATTTAGAGAAGCGAATTGCAACACATAATGCAGGTAAAGGGGCAAAATATACACGAGCACGCGGGCCAGTAACGTGTATTTATTATGAAACATTTGAAACAAAACAGCAGGCAATGTCTGCTGAATATGCATTTAAACAATTAAAGCGACCCCAAAAAATAAAGTATATAAGGAGTGCTGCAGATGAACTCACAAAAAAGTAGCCAGCATGAACAAGGGAGCTGTCTATACTTAGTAGCGACACCAATAGGCAATCTAGAAGACATGACGATGCGTGCATTGCGTATTTTAAAAGAAGTCGATATTATTGCTGCAGAAGATACACGTAATACGAAAAAGCTATGTAATTATTTCGATATTCAAACACCGCTTATTAGTTATCATGAGCATAATATTGAAGTAGGTGGCGAGAAACTGCTTGGCTATTTGCAAGAAGGAAAATCCATTGCATTAGTAAGTGATGCAGGTTTACCTTGTATTTCGGATCCTGGGGCTGATATTGTCGTAAAAGCAATTGCAGAAGGATTTGCTGTCGTACCAATCCCTGGAGCCAATGCCGCTTTAACTGCTCTAATTGCATCCGGTCTTTCTCCACAGCCGTTTTATTTCTTCGGCTTTTTAAAACGAAGCAAAAAGGAACGCAGAGAACAGCTGGAAAAATTGTCGAAGCGAGAAGAGACGCTGATCTTTTATGAAGCACCACATCGTTTGAAGGAAACATTGAAAGACTTACAGCTCGTATTAGGTAACCGCAAAATTACACTGGCACGGGAATTAACGAAGAAATTTGAAGAGTTTTTGCGGGGTACAATAGAAGAAGCGATCATTTGGGCAAGTGAAAATGAAATTCGCGGTGAATTTTGTATCGTGCTGGAAGGCAATACTTCAGGTGAAATCGACGATGAAGAAGAAGCTTACTGGACAACCATGTCATTGGATGAGCATGTTACTTATATAATAGAAGAAACTCAAATATCTTCAAAAGAAGCCATTAAAGAAGTAGCCAAATTACGAAACATACCAAAACGTGATGTTTACCAGGCGTACCATCAATAAAAAAGCGTTGAAAAGTCAACATACTTTTCAACGCTTTTCATATTTGGTAAAATAATACTTTACTTTACATAAACTAGTGAACGCTTAACCGCTTCATTTGTTTAAATAAGTGATATTATTTTTTTAAGTTTTCTTGAATTTCTTTCACTAATGCTTCTGCACCTTCAGAAGACAAGATTAATTTACCGCCTACTAAACGCATGTTTTCATCAGAAACTTCACCAGTTACTGCACATGTCATGTTAGGCATGTATTTTTTTAAGATGATTTTGTCGTCATCCACATAGATTTCTAAAGCGTCTTTTTCAGCAATACCTAATGTACGGCGTAATTCGATTGGAATTACTACACGTCCTAATTCGTCTACTTTACGTACGATACCTGTTGATTTCATATTAATATTTCCTCCTAATATAAGAAAAGTTATTTAAATTCGTCAAAATTCGACATTCATCCTGATCTAGTTAAAATCATAACAATTAATACCATATACGTCAATAATTTAGCATTCAAATTTCCTACGTTTAGGAAACTTTTTTGTCATATTTGTACTTTTTAAGGAAATTATAAAAAATATTTACCATAGAATATTTAGAATAGTCGAAAAGATTTAAGTAATTGCCAAGATTTAGTTTCGATTATTCGACAAAACTCAATTCCAATAAACTTTCATTGAAACAATTTTCGTACTTCGTTAGAATAAGACTTATACTTAACAAACAAATGGAGGCACTTTCGTGAGTGAACAACAAACATTCTATATAACAACCCCAATTTATTACCCGAGTGGAAAGTTTCATATCGGTACTGCATATACGACAGTTGCATCTGATGCAATAGCGCGATATAAGCGTCTAAAAGGATTTGATGTCCGTTTTTTAACAGGCATGGATGAGCACGGACAAAAAATTCAGGAAAAAGCACAAGAAGCTAATATGCATCCGCAAGATTATGTAAATGAAATTGCAGAAGGCGCCAAGAAATTATGGAATACTATGGATATTTCCTATAATGACTTTATTCAAACCACTGAATCACGTCATAAAGATTCTGTAGAGAAAATTTTCCAGAAGTTCTTAGACAACGGTGACATTTATAAAGGCGAGTATGAAGGACTTTATTGTGTGCCTTGTGAGTCTTATTATACTGAGACGCAATTAGTCGATGGAAAGTGCCCGGATTGTGGGCGAGATGTGCAAAAAGTGAAGGAAGAGTCATATTTCTTTAATATGAAGAAATACTCAGACCGCTTGCTTGCTTATTATGAAAATAATTTAGAGTTTATCGAGCCGGAATCTCGCAAAAATGAAATGATCAATAACTTCATTAAACCAGGTCTGGAAGATTTATCTGTTTCCCGTACATCATTCGACTGGGGAATAAAAGTACCAGGGAATCCGAAACATGTTATTTACGTATGGGTAGATGCATTATCGAACTATATTACTTCTTTAGGATATGGTTCTGACAATGAAGAACTATTCAATAAATATTGGCCGGCAGATGTCCATGTAGTAGGGAAGGATATTGTTCGTTTCCATACAATTTATTGGCCGATTTTCTTAATGGCATTGGACTTACCATTACCAAAGAAAATTTTTGCACACGGTTTCATTATGATGAAAGACGGAAAAATGTCGAAATCTAAAGGTAATGTTGTGTATCCGGAAATGTTAATCGAACGATACGGTTTGGATGCAACACGTTATTTCCTATTGCGTGAGCTGCCATTTGGTCAAGATGGCGTATTTTCACCTGAATCATTCGTCGAGCGGACAAATTTCGATTTGGCAAACGATTTAGGAAACCTTTTAAACAGAACAGTTTCCATGATGAACAAGTATTTCGATGGGGTAATTCCTACTGAAAACTTGGAAGCGACACAATTTGATGCAGCATTAAAAGAACATGCTGAGAATGTACGTGTTAGATATGAAGAAAGTATGGAAAAAATGCAGTTTAGTGTCGTACTTTCTGAATTATGGTCATTAGTTTCACGTACGAATAAATATATCGATGAAACATCTCCTTGGGTACTGGCAAAAGAGGAAGCCGATAAAAATAAACTTGCTGCTGTTATGAATAATTTGGCAGAAAGCTTACGTCATATTGCAGTTATGATTCAGCCATTCATGACAAATGCGCCCAAACAAATTATCGAACAATTAGGTCTTGATGAAAAATTATTACAATGGGACACAATTGAAACATTCGGTAATGTTATTCCGAAAAACATAAAAGTGGCTGAAAAAGGAACACCGATCTTCCCGCGTCTTGATACAGAAGTGGAAGTAGCTTACATTCGTGAACAAATGCAAAGCTCTGTAAAAACAGTACAGGAAGAAGAAACGACACCTGTTGAAGCACCGGATACAGAAGAAATTACAATTGATGATTTCATGAAAGTAGATTTACGTGTTGCGACAGTATTGGCATGTGAACCAGTAGCAAAAGCCAAGAAATTATTAAAGCTGCAGGTTGATTTAGGTTATGAACAACGTCAAGTGGTATCAGGGATTGCCGAGCACTATAAACCGGAAGAACTTATCGGTAAAAGGGTAATTGTCGTTGCTAATTTAAAACCTGTTACATTACGCGGCGAATTATCTCAAGGAATGATTTTAGCAGGCTCACATGAGGGAGTTTTAACATTGGCTACTGTTGATCCTAAATTAGCAAATGGTGCACAAGTGAAGTAATTTGAAAAAAGTCTGTTGGAACCGAAAAGTTCAGCAGACTTTTTCATTACTTTACAAATAGTATAAAAAACTATTTAAATATAATTTATATATGGTTGAAAAAGGATGTTTAGTGGTTTTTTGGCACTTCATCACCCAATTTTTAGCGATTATACAATAATAAATATGTATTTTGTAACCTATATGTAATAATACTGAAAACTAAGAAATATGATCTATGAGTACAATACACGATAGGAGAAATGAATATGAGCACATTTATAGATACACATGTCCATTTAAACGCAGATCAGTATGATGAAGATTTACAGGAAGTAATTGACCGTGCTATTGAAGCCAACGTAGAAAAGATGGTTGTCATCGGCTTTGACAAAAAAACGATAGAGCGTGCGATGCGACTAGTAGAGGATTACGATTTTATTTATGCAGTGATTGGTTGGCATCCGGTAGATGCAGTTGATTGTACAGACGAGTATTTAAACTGGATTGAAGAACTGGCAAAGCATCCTAAAGTTGTCGGAATCGGTGAGACAGGACTGGATTATTACTGGGATAAATCTCCGAAAGATGTTCAACAGTATTGGTTCCGTAAGCAGATCCAATTGGCAAAAAAACTCGAATTACCAATTATCATTCATAATCGCGATGCAACAGGCGATGTTGTGCGGATTCTACAAGAGGAGGACGCAGCAGCTGTTGGCGGGATTATGCATTGTTTTGGCGGTAGTGTTGAAACAGCTCGCGAATGCATAAACATGAATTTCATGATTAGTCTAGGAGGACCGGTAACATTTAAAAATGCACGTCAGCCAAAAGAAGTCGCGGCAGAAATTCCGCTGGAGCATTTGCTAATTGAAACAGATGCGCCTTATTTAGCCCCACATCCATTTCGCGGAAAACGAAATGAGCCGGCATTCGTTACATTGGTGGCAGAGGAGATTGCTCGTCTGAAAGAATTGCCTGTGGAAGAAGTTGCTAATAAAACAACGGAAAATGCAAAGCGCTTTTTTAA
The DNA here is from genome assembly GCF_050280445.1 of Solibacillus sp. NPDC093137. Lineage (NCBI taxonomy): Bacteria > Bacillati > Bacillota > Bacilli > Caryophanales > Caryophanaceae > Solibacillus > Solibacillus sp. NPDC093137. The sequence continues at coordinate 42,670 of NZ_JBNNVH010000010.1, read as the reverse complement.
AATTTAATGCTAAATACATCAAAATAACGGTAGAAATTAATTACGGATTTTTACGTTAGGATTGTTTTTCAAAGTGCAAAAGGTTCTTGATGATAAGACGCCTCCAATACTAGTTGCAGTACGAGTTCAAGCAAAATGCCCAATTTTTGATAAATTCTTTTTTATTGACAGTAAGAAAACTAGTACGTATAATCCAACTTTGTATTAAGGAGGCGTTATTTTCATGTCAAATCAATCCATGAAAAGCCAGTTCTTAGGATCATTGAGGAGTAAGCAAACAGGGGTCCGAATTCTTTCTGTAGTCCTGTTTGTATCTGTAATTGCATTTGTTCTATACCACGGAACTAAAACTCCCGTTACGTTAACAGCTGACGGTGAGACCACAAAAATTTATACACACGCAACTACGGTTGATGAGCTATTGACAGCTCAAAATATAGATTATACAAAATATGATAAAGTATCACCCTCACTGAGTACCAGTATTGATAGTGGAATGTCAATAGAATGGGAACAGGCAAAAGAAGTAGTAATTTCAGTTGATGGAAATCAGTCTAAAGTTTGGACAACTGAAAATGTAGTGAAGAACATTTTGGAAGAAGCAAATATTGAAGTAACAGAGCATGATCTTGTATCACAAAGCTTAGATACAGAAGTAGGAGCCGATAACAAAATCGATATTCAAAAAGCGTTTCAGTTAACGCTTGTCGATGGCAAAAAAGAGAGACAAGTATGGTCCACTTCGACTACGGTCGCTAACTTTTTAAAACAACAAGAGGTTCAATTAGGTGAATCGGATCGTGTCGAGAGAGGTTTGGAGGAAGTTATCGCTCCAAATGATAAAATCGCAGTTGTTCGCGTAGAAAAGGTTACCGATGTAGTGGAAGAATCAGTAGATTTCGCAATTGAAAAGAAAAATGATTCTTCTTTATTAAAGGGCAAAGAAAAGGTTGTTTCAGAAGGTGAAAAAGGTAAGGTAGAACGTACATACTCTATTGTTAAAGAGAATGGTAAAGTCGTTTCGAAAAAACTTGCTTCTGAAAAAGTAGTTAAAAAAACAAAAACAAAAGTTGTATCTGTAGGGACAAAAATTGTCACTGCAAATGTTTCCCGATCTAGTGAACCAAGTTCAGGGAAAGAGTTTTATGTAACAGCAACAGCATATACACCAAATTGTGCAGGCTGCTCAGGTATTTCGGCAGCAGGTCTTAACCTGCGCGCAAATCCGGATATGAAGGTCATTGCAGTAGACCCTAAAATTATTCCATTAGGAACAAAAGTATGGGTTGAAGGCTACGGGAATGCTGTAGCTGCTGATACAGGCGGTGCAATAAAAGGTAAAAAAATTGATGTCTTAGTACCGACAACGTCCAAAGCAAAAAACTGGGGGCGCAAAAAGGTACGTATTAAAGTACTGAACTAAATTTTATTGCCATTCATTAAATTCCCTTTATACTGAAAGAGTAGCGGCAAGTACAGAAAACATTCACCTTTTTAGTTGGGTGATGAATGCTTGTTTTGTTCGTTTCAGCTGTGTTTCAAACGCTCGCTGAATGAAGAGGAGCTCCTTGGTGGATGTCATAGAACTTTTTAAAGGGACCCAGCCTTCATTTGTCATATGTTGTGGCAACGGCTGACTTACCCACATTATGTATGCCTAAAAAAACCTGGATGCAATTACACCGAGGTGTAATTGATTATTCAGTTGTATGATATTAAATTAACATTCCAAAATGTATATTGGCTTTCTCGCTTTTTGACTGATGGCGAGGGAGCTTTTTTCATTGAAGTTAGCACAGCGGTAACAAAGTGCAATCTATGGTAAAATAGCGAAAGACTAAGTTAGAAATGAGGAACGTTTCTTGGATATACAAGAGATTATTGTTGTTGAAGGAAAAGACGATACAACAGCGATTAAGCGTGCGACAGGAGCAGATACTATAGAAACAAACGGTTCTGCAATTTCAGATGAAGTCCTGCGCCGTATTGAGCATGCCCAGAAAAAAAGAGGCGTCATTGTATTTACGGACCCTGATTACCCTGGCCGCCGTATTCGCGCGATTATAGAAGAGCGGATACCAGGTGTGAAGCATGCGTTTTTAGCAAAGGCGAAAACAATTGCCAAAAACGGCAAAGGTTTAGGGATTGAACACGCAAACGATGAGGATATCCGTGAAGCATTAAGCAATGTGTATACATTGGCAGATTCTCAAATTGAGGAAAGAATTACACTGGAAGATTTAATGATAGCCAAACTGATAGGACACCCGCAATCAAAAAAACGTCGGGATCAGTTAGGGGAAATTTTAAATATAGGAATGACAAATGGTAAACAGCTTCATAAACGATTGATGATGTTTCAAATAACAATCGAGCAGTTTGCAGAAGCAATTTCGCAATTAGATCAGGAGGATACGCATGCATAAAGACATTGCTACACCGGTACGTACAAAAGAAATTTTAGAAAAATACGGATTTTCATTTAAAAAGAGCTTAGGGCAAAACTTTTTAATCGACCCGAATATTTTACGTAATATCGTCAGTCACGCTAATTTAACGGAAAATAGTGGAGCGATTGAAGTTGGACCTGGGATTGGTGCATTGACAGAGCATTTAGCCCGCGAGGCAAAAAAAGTCGTATCGTTTGAAATTGATCAAAGGCTTTTACCTGTACTCGAGGATACATTAAGCCCTTATGACAATGTAAAAATAGTCCATTCGGATATTTTAAAGGCCGATGTTGCACAAGTAATCGAAGAAGAAATGCCAGGTATTGAAGATATTATGGTCGTGGCTAATTTACCTTACTATGTGACAACACCAATCTTAATGAAGCTTTTAAATGATCGTTTACCGATTCGCGGCTTTGTCGTGATGATGCAGAAGGAAGTAGCGGATCGTATTACCGCAAAACCGGGTACGAAGGCATATGGCTCCTTATCAATTGCAATTCAGTATTACGTAACAGCGGAAATCGCGATGGTTGTGCCAAAAACGGTATTTATGCCACAGCCCAATGTAGATTCGGCAGTAATTCGTTTAATTAAACATGAAAATCCTCCAGTGAAAGTAATTGACGAGGACTTCTTATTTGAAGTATCCCGTGCTTCGTTTGCACAACGTCGTAAAACAATTTTAAATAATTTACAAAATGGACTTGTTAATGGTAAGCAAAATAAAGAGCTTATCCTTCAAGCATTAGAAGAAGCCGGAATTGAACCATCACGTCGTGGTGAAACATTGTCAATCCAAGAATTTGGAAAATTAGCGGACTGCTTATATCCTAACTTTTGTGTAAGACAATAAAGTGAATTTCACATTAAAAAATTTTAAGAAATCTTAAGAAAAAAGTTGACGACTTTGTATCACGGTGATAAAATATTATATTTTATTGACATTTTAATTACATCATGGTATACTATTTTATAGTGAGGTGTATGCAAAAATGCCAAAAACGTTAGCAGACATTAAAAAATCATTGGATAGTCATTTGGGTAAACGTTTGCAATTAAAAGCAAATGGTGGTCGCAAGAAAACAATTGAATGTGAAGGCGTCTTAAGTGACACTTACCATGCAGTGTTCGTTATTGAACTAAAGCAGGAAGATAATGCGTGCAAGCGCGTGTCTTACAGTTACACAGATATACTTACCGAAGCAGTAGAGATTACTTTTTTAGATGATGCTGTAGCTACCATCAAATAGTTTTTCTAGTACTTATTTTAATATTTTTAAAAAAGCGCTCATTTAAAGTGAGTGTTTTTTTCTTTTTTGCACATGCTAAAAGCGTCAACGAAAAGGAGGTTTTTTGCATGGCAAGACAAAAAATCATGTCGAGTCGTCTAAAGGAAGAGATTGCAAAAGAACTTGGATTTTACGACGTAGTTCAACGTGAGGGTTGGGGCGGTATTAAAGCCCGTGATGCAGGAAACATGGTAAGACGCGCGGTTGAAATGGCTCAGGAAAACTTAGCTAAACAATCGCAGAACAACCAAAAATAAGTTGACACAAAGATGGCACCATCGTAGGTTCTCGCTTACGGTGGTGTTATTTTGATTGCAGGAAAGCGGTTTTCTTAATACTTAGAATGTCTTACTACTGAATTGTCTGGCATACATTTTTTTACGATAATTTGCGAAGAAAAGTGAATGTTTTCGTGCATAATACAAGGCTTCCGTATGGTAAAATAGGGGCAATAGAATTTTAATCGCGTATTACATATTATGCGTGCCTTATACAGTAGGAGGAATTTTCAATGTTATACGTAAAAGCACCCGCAAAAATTAACTTAACACTTGATGTGCTTTATAAACGTCCGGATCATTATCATGAAGTGGAAATGATTATGACAACGGTCGATTTGGCCGATCGAATTGGACTGGAATCACGAGCAGACGGTCAAATTAAAATTATTTCGACAGATAATTTTGTCCCGGATGATCAGCGGAATTTTGCTTACCAGGCAGCAGAGCTTTTAAAAAATACATACGGTATTAAAGAAGGCGTAACCATTTCAATTGAGAAGCAAATTCCTATAGCTGCGGGTCTAGCGGGTGGAAGCAGCGATGCAGCGGCTACATTGCGCGGTTTAAATGAGCTTTGGGATCTAAATTTAACGTTGGACGAGCTTGCGGAGCATGGAGCGGAAATCGGTTCTGACGTATCATTCTGCGTCTATGGCGGTACAGCTTTGGCAACAGGGCGCGGGGAAAAGATTAAAGAACTATCCGCACCTCCAACTTGCTGGGTCGTTTTGGCCAAGCCGAAAATTGGCGTATCGACAGCGGATGTATACGGTGGACTGAATATTGAAGGACTACAGCATCCAAACACGAAAGAAATGATTAAGGCAATTGAAACGGATGATTATGAGCTAATGTGCCATTCACTTGGAAATGTTTTGGAAACTGTAACATTTGAGCTTCATCCTGAAGTTATAACAATTAAAGAACAAATGCAGCGCTTTGGTGCCGATGCGGTACTAATGAGCGGCAGTGGTCCGACAGTATTTGGGCTAGTGGAAAATGAAGCACGTGTCAGCCGTATTTATAATGGATTACGTGGTTTTTGTGAGGAAGTTTATGTAGTACGTATGTTGGGGGAACGAAATCCACTTGCATAAATACGTATAATTATGGTAATTTGACTATTAAATATTCGTATTTTATTAATTAATGTTTAGGAGAGGGTCGCATGAAATGGAAGCGCAGTGAACGCCTTGTGGATATGACTTATTATCTACTTGAGCATCCACATCAGTTGATCCCGCTAACTTATTTTTCTGAGCTTTACAGTTCTGCAAAGTCTTCAATCAGTGAAGATTTAACAATTGTAAAGGAAACATTCGAAGAAAAAGGAATTGGGCTTTTAATTACCGTACCTGGTGCAGCGGGCGGTGTTAAATATATCCCTAAAATGGCGGAACAAGAAGTTCGTGATATAATTGGGGAATTTATGGGGGAACTTTGTCAATCCGATCGCTTATTACCTGGTGGCTATTTATTTATGACGGACCTTTTAGGAAATCCGGAATTGATGAATCGCGTTGGTAAAGTATTTGCGAGCGTGTTTGCAGATCGTCAAATTGATGTCATTATGACCGTGGCGACAAAGGGAATTTCAATTGCACATGCGATTGCAAGACATTTAAATGTCCCGGTTGTTGTTGTACGTCGTGACAGCAAAGTGACTGAAGGTTCAACGGTGAGTATTAATTATGTATCAGGATCATCTCGTCGTATTCAAACGATGGTTTTATCAAAACGTAGTATGAAAAGTGGGCAGCGTGTATTAATTACCGACGATTTCATGAAAGTCGGAGGCACGATGAATGGTATGAAGAACTTACTGGAAGAATTCGAATGTGAGTTGGCAGGTATCGCTGTATTAGTAGAAGCACAGCATGCTGATGTTACATTAGTAGATGATTACTATTCTTTAGTAAAACTACAGGAAGTAAGTGAGAAAGATCGCACAATTGCATTAAGTGAAGGTAATTTTTTTCAAAAGGAGAGAAATTAAAATGAAAACAGTTTCAACAACAAATGCACCAGCAGCAATCGGTCCATATGCACAAGGTATTGTAGTAAATAACATGTTTTATTCTTCTGGCCAAATTCCACTGACAGCTTCAGGGGAACTTGTAGAAGGGGATATCGAAGTACAGACAAACCAAGTATTCGAAAACTTAAAAGCTGTTTTAGCAGCAGCCGGTTCTTCTTTAAACCAAGTTGTTAAAACAACAGTATTTATGAAAGATATGAATGATTTCGCTATAATGAATGAAGTGTATGCTAGTCATTTTGGTGAGCACAAGCCAGCTCGTTCGGCAGTAGAAGTTGCACGTTTACCAAAAGATGTAAAAGTTGAAATTGAAGTAATTGCCTTAGTAAAATAATAATTTCTTAGTTCTAATTTTGAATAAACTTGTTTATAGCTTAAATCCACGGCTTTCTAATTATAGAAAAGACGTGGATTTTTTTTACTAAAAAAATATTTTGACTCTATTTACAGCAGTTATTAAGAAAAATCTCATAAATAAGTAGAATATTTAGTTTATTTTAATAATTATAAAAATTGTAGATAGAAAAAAATTACATTATATTGTATTCTATTGATAAATGATGTATTTTTAGAAATTTACTGGATGATAGAAGGATTATATTCTTTCATCCCGAATACTAAAGATTACGCATCAAACTACAGGGGGTATAAATAATGGAAGTAACTGACGTAAGACTACGACGTGTTCAAACAGAAGGACGTATGCGTGCAATTGCCTCAATTACGCTAGATGATGAATTTGTCATCCATGATATTCGTGTAATTGATGGAAATACTGGTTTATTTGTAGCTATGCCTAGCAAAAGAACACCAGATGGCGAATTCCGCGATATTGCACATCCGATTAATTCGAATACGCGCAATAAAATTCAAGAAATCGTTTTGGAAGCTTTCCATGCATCTGCTGAGGAAAATACAGAGGAAACCTTGGAGCTTGAAGAAGTGAATGTTTAATATTAATTAGGGTCACTCATATGAGGGGGCTCTTTTTTTTATGAATTATTTTCTACGCAGAAATGTTCTATAACAGAAAAGTAAAAAGAACAATAAGGTCGAAAATATACTGATTATTTACTTTTTAACGTAAAATTTTGCTGAATTAGTACACAAAAGAAAATGTGTCAAACTATTATAGATATTTTAAATTCAAACATTTGTCAAGTCTGAATACCTTGAAAAGATTATGAAATTGCTTTATAGTCATAAGAGAAAAAGAGCTAAAATGGAGGACTTGTAATATGACGAATATTTTTGCGGTCGTGCTAGCGGCTGGTCAAGGTACACGAATGAAGTCCAAATTATATAAAGTGCTTCACCCAGTATGCGGAAAGCCAATGGTGGAACATGTAATCGATCATATCAGTTCAATAAATGTTGAGCGTGTGGTAACTGTTGTAGGACATGGTGCAGAGCTGGTAAAAGAAACACTTGGAAATAAGAGTGAGTATGTTTTACAAGAAGAACAACTAGGTACAGCGCATGCAGTTCAGCAAGCTGAGCCGATTTTAAGCGGACTTAGCGGAACTACACTTGTCGTATGTGGTGATACTCCTTTAATTCGCCCTGAAACAATGCAGGCACTGCTTGATCAACATGTATCTCAAAATGCAAAAGCAACTATTTTGACAGCGGTTACAGATGACCCGACTGGCTATGGTCGTATTTTACGTAACGAACATGGACAAGTGTCGCAAATTGTTGAACAAAAAGATGCTACATCTGAACAGCAGCTTGTGAAAGAAATTAATACAGGCACATACTGCTTTGATAATGAAGCATTGTTTGAAGCACTTAAGCTCGTTAAAAATGAAAATGCACAAGGTGAATTCTATTTACCGGATGTTATTGAAATTTTACAAAAGCAAGGTGAAACAGTTGCAGCATATGTAACAGAAAACTTTGATGAAACGCTAGGCGTAAATGACCGCTTTGCACTGTCTCAAGCAGAGGAGCTTATGCGTGCACGTATTAACGAACGTCATATGCGCAACGGTGTAACGATTATTAATCCGATTTCTACACATATTAGTGCAGACGCAGTAATCGGAAGTGATACGGTTCTTTTACCTGGAGTGATCATTGAAGGAAAAACGGTTATTGGCGAAGATTGTAAAATTGGTCCGAATAGTCATATTGTGGACAGTCAAATTGGTAATGCAACAACGATTCATAGTTCAGTTGTGCTAAACAGCCAAGTCGGCAACGAAACAGCAGTAGGTCCGTTTGCACATTTACGTCCGGAATCTTCATTAGGAAACCATGTGAAAATTGGTAATTTCGTTGAAGTGAAGAAGAGTACGTTAGGTGATGATACGAAAGTGTCTCATTTAAGCTATATTGGCGATGCAGAAGTCGGCAGTAACGTAAATATTGGCTGCGGTTCAATTACTGTTAACTATGACGGTAAAAACAAATATAAAACAACTATTGAAGACGATGTATTCATTGGATGTAATTCGAACTTAGTTGCTCCGGTAACATTGAAAAAAGGTTCTTTCATTGCTGCAGGATCAACAATTACTAAAGAAGTTCCGGAAGATGCATTGGCGATTGCACGTGCTCGTCAGGAAAATAAATTAGGCTATGTGAGTAAATTAAATTCAAAATAAAATTAACTAAAATACAGGAGGCCATCATGCCGTATCAATACGCTGACTCAAAATTAAAAATCTTCTCATTAAATTCTAACAATCCACTTGCCAAAGAGATTGCCGATGAAATGGGTCTAGAACTAGGGAAATCATCTGTTAAACACTTCAGTGATGGAGAAGTCCAAATTAGCATTGAAGAAAGTATTCGAGGAATGGATGTATTTATCGTTCAATCTACTTCTGCACCTGTTAACGAGCATTTAATGGAACTTTTAATTATGATTGATGCTGTTAAACGTGCTTCTGCTCGTACAGTAAACGTTGTTATGCCTTACTATGGCTATGCACGTCAAGACCGTAAAGCAAAAGCGCGTGAACCAATCACTGCTAAATTAGTAGCAAACTTACTTGAAACTGCCGGTGCAACTCGTGTAATTGTATTGGATCTACACGCACCTCAAATTCAAGGTTTCTTTGATATTTTAATCGACCATTTAGTGGCTGTACCGCTACTTGCCGAACATTTCGGAACAAAAGGATTTAATGAAGAGGAATTAGTTATTGTTTCTCCAGACCATGGTGGTGTAACACGTGCGCGTAAATTGGCAGAGCGCTTAAAAGCTCCGATTGCTATTATTGATAAGCGTCGTCCAAAACCAAACGTGGCAGAAGTAATGAACATTGTTGGTAATGTAGATGGTAAAGTATGTATTTTAATCGATGATATTATCGATACGGCCGGTACGATTACGATTGGTGCAGAGGCATTAATTAAGAGCGGTGCTAAAGAAGTTTACGCATGTTGTTCACACCCTGTATTATCAGGTCCAGCAATTGAGCGTATTGAAAATTCTCCAATTAAAGAATTAGTTGTAACAAACACAATTCAATTATCTGAAGAAAAACTTTCTCCAAAAATTCAGCAATTATCAGTTGCGAAATTAATGGCAGATGCAATCTCTCGTATTTATGAAAATAAATCTGTTAGTACGTTATTTGACTAATCAATAGCAAAACAGCTTGGGAATTTTATTTCCTAGGCTGTTTTTTTATTTCCTAGTATCTTTATATGCAAATATTTGCAAAAAATCTGACAATTGATTATGTTTAGGGTGGACAAAGATAGGGTAAATGTATCTTTGTATAATTATTTAAGGGGGACGATGGAATATGACTACAGTATTACAAGCAACGAAGCGAGAAACTGGGAAACGTTCGTTATTAACCCAACTTAGAAAAGAAGGCCAACTGGCAGGTGTGCTGTATGGCTATGAAACTGAAACAACACCAATTTCGTTGGATTATAGAGACACTGCTAAAGCAGTTCAAACATATGGTTCAACAAGCGTGTTTAAAATTGAAGTAGGCGGGAAAAGAGTAAATGCAGTACTTACTGATATCCAGCGTGATGCACTAAAAGGACATGTGAAGCACGTTGACTTCCTTGCTATCAATATGAAAGAAGAACTCGAAGTGGATGTTCCAATCGCATTTATCGGAACTTCAGTTGGTGTAAAAGAAGGTGGAGTAATTACTCAACCTAACCATACATTGAAAATTAAAGTGAAGCCAAGTGAAATTCCAGACACAATTGAAATCGATGTATCCGAATTAGCAGTTGGTGAATCGTTATCTGTGGGTAATGTTCGTGATCAATTTACAGCCTTTACAATTGTAGATAATGATGACTATACATTAGCAACGGTAACACCGCCAGCAGCACCAGTTGAAGATGTTGATGCAGATGCAGATAATGTAACAGCCGATGATCTTGATGCAACGGGAGAAAAATTATCGCCTGAAAAACCAGGTAGAGAAAATTAAGCAATTGGACAGGCCGCTCTATTATATAGAGCGGTTTTTTAATGTAAAAAAATACTTCGACATACGAAAGAAAATAAGTATAATAATATGGAGATGAGTAAATATTAAGAAAAATTAGAGGACTTTATGAGAACACATAATGAAAAAATGAGTATTTACCATGGGATGGCATCTGCTGTTGCACAAAATACTTCAAACAGCTACATTCCGATTTTTGCAATGACGATTCTTGGTGCGACAAATTATCAGGTCGGGTTGATCAGTTCTTTGCCGCCTTTAATTACATTGTTAATGACGTTGCCGGCTGCCATTTTACTTAACCGTGCATTCGAACAAAAAAGGCTCGTTGCTTTCTCCGTATTGGCAGCACGCTTTGTTTTCCTGTTAATTGCCTTTATTAGTTATGTACCAGGCAGTTTTGGTTCATGGTTGCTGCTTGGCCTGATTGCTGCGATGAGTGTACCGAATACGATGGCTAATATGGGCTGGCAGTCTTTTATCGGCAATATTATTGAGGAAACGCGTCGAGCGCAGTTTTTCAGTGACCGTAATCGCTTGCTGACAGTTGTAGGCCTATTTGTTACATTAACGATTGGCATTGTTATGAAAGACATGACCGCTAATCGGATAGCTTATCAAATACTATTTATGTTTACGTTTGTTGTCGGGGTTGTTGAACTGTATTTTTTATTAAAGCATGATGAACCGGCACGTGAACTGAATGTAGAAAAGAAACGTGCAATGGATTGGTCGATTTTTAAAAACAATAAATATGTCCTGTTTTTAATTGTTGCGCTCGTTTTTAACTTTGGCTGGCAAATGGCATGGGGTGTTTTTAATATTTATAATGTTCGTTATGCAGAAGCAACAATCTTCTGGATTAGTATGTTCAATGTGGCAAATATGATTGCCCAAATTATTTCGTTTTCTCTTTGGCGTAAATGGTCGCAAAAATATGGCAATATGAGTGTATTCGTCTGGGTTGCTTTTGGTATGTCGACAGCACCATTACTGATGGTTTTATCGACTAACCTGTATTATTTAGTCGCGATGTCCTTTCTTTCCGGTTTGTTTGTTTCAGGAACGGTTTTAATATTATTTAATTTATTGCTGGAAAATTCACCGCAGGAAGTCCGTACATATTGTATTACAACTTATAATGTGCTGCTGGCAGTCATCGCATTTTCTTCTCCACAGATCGGAATTTGGCTGCTCGAAACATACTCGATGGAAACAGCGATGTATTTATCGACAGCAGTTCGCTTTTTCGCAGCAGTAGGCTTCTTAGTGCTCTTCATTGTAAGGAAAATGCGCGAGAAATCATTGGCACAATACTAGAGGACGATACATACTTTTCAGGAGCATATATGATAAAATAAAGGCGATTAGAGAAAAAGGATGCGATTACTAGTGAAATTAATTATTGGTTTAGGAAATCCGGGAAAACCATATGAACATACACGCCATAATATAGGTTTTGATGTGATTGATGAATTAGCCAATCGATGGAACGCACCATTAAATCAAACTAAATTTAATGGTATGTATGCAACGGTTCATCGTCCTGAAGGAAAAGTCATTTTATTGAAGCCGCTAACATATATGAACTTATCAGGAGAATGTGTTAGACCTCTAATGGATTATTTTGATATAGAAATTGAAGATATTATTGTTATTTATGATGATTTAGATCTGGAAACGGGTAAGTTAAGATTACGCGGCAAAGGAAGTGCTGGTGGACATAACGGGATTAAGTCATTAATTCAGCACTTAGGGACACAGGAATTTAATCGAATTCGTGTCGGAGTTAGCCGCCCGCCGGCAGGTATGAAAGTGGCGGATTACGTATTGGCCAAATTTTCAAAAGAGGATCAGCCAATTGTAAAAGAAGCTGTCGAAAAGAGCTGTGATGCTGTGGAGACAGCTTTAACAAAGCCGTTTTTAGAAGTGATGAACAAATTTAACGGCGCATAAATTAATCAAAATATGGTTAGACTTTAATATACATAAGTGTTTAAAGGAGGCCATGGGAGATGCCTGTACGCTACCGCTGTAGACATTGTGAGGTAGAGATTGGTACTTTGCCTTTCGATGCAGAAGAAACGGTTCAAAAGCTTCATTTGTTTGAAATAGGTGAAATCGATGAATTTATTAAAAAAAATGAGCGGGGAGAAACGACCGTTTACAGCATTTGTGAACATTGTGAAGATTCATTGCGTCAGTTTCCCGATTACTATGCGTTAAAAAGATGGTTACAGTAGAGGAGTTGCTTTGGTCGCATAAACTGCGCCAAGGCTTTTTCCATTTCCGTTTTCATTTATCGAAAAAGAGAAGGGGGACTAGACGTGGATACGATTCATCAAATATTTAAAAAAGATAAACAGATTGATAATATGATAGAGCAAATTCAAAAGAATCAAGCAAACGATCACCTTATTACGGGGTTAACGGGAAGTGCAAGACCCGCATTGATTCATACAATCTATCAAGAGACAAATAAATCGATTTATATCGTGTCCTCAAACCTATTGCAGGCGCAAAAGTTAGTAGATGATTTGACTGCATTAGTTGGTGAAGGGCATGTTCATTATTACCCTGCTGAGGAGTTTATCGCAGCCAATATGACGACTTCTTCCCATGAGCTGCGTGCACAGCGTATTGCTACATTAGGGCGTTTAGTCAATCAGGAACGCGGAATCTATATTATTCCGGTTGCAGGTATGCGCAGTATGCTAAGCTCACCTCAAAAATGGCTTGGATACGAACTTTACACTTCTTTAGGCCAAGATGTGGACATCAATATTTGGTTAGATAAGCTTGTCGAAATGGGCTATACGAGAAGTGAAATGGTTACAACACCAGGTGAGTTTGCGATGCGCGGCGGAATTTTGGATATTTATCCGCCATATGCACAAGATCCGATTCGTATTGAGTTATTTGATACGGAAGTGGATTCGATTCGTACCTTTTCCGCCGATAATCAGCGTTCAATTGAAAAATTAAATGAAATTAAAATTTTCCCTGCCACAGAGCTTCTTTTAACGAAAGAAGAGCGTATAAAACTTGCAGAACGCCTGGAAGTGTCATTGGCAGCTAGTTTAAAAAAGGTGCGCAAAAAGGAAACCCAGGAATTGCTCATGCAAAATATTCAACATGATATTGAGCTGCTGCGTCTTGGTCATCTGCCGGATCATATTGCAAAATATGGCTCGCTTTTATTTGAACAGCCGTTTTTTTTAGGTGATTACTTTAAAGAGGATGGTCTTGTTTTATTTGATGAATTGGGCCGTATCCAGGAAGTGATGGAAGCCTGGGAACGTGAAGAAAATGAATGGTTTATTTCATTAATTGAAGGGGGCAAAATGCTTCACGATGTAAAGCCATCCCATTCATTAAAAGAAGTGCTTTCAATGCTGAAACAGCAGAAAATGTATTTCGCATTATTCACAAGAACATTTGCCGGCATTACCCTTAAAAAGACAATCAACATTTCCTGTAAACCGATGCAGCAGTTTCACGGACAAATTGCTTTACTACAAAATGAAATTGAACGTTGGTCAAATGAAAAGTTCGTCGTATTATTTACGGCCAATTCTGAAAGCCGGATAAAGGCGATGCAAAATTTACTGGATGATTATCATATTGCTTCAACAATCGGTTATGCTGATGCACCAGGTATTTATTTAGTCAATACGGCATTGTCGTCAGGTTTTGAGCTGCCGTTACAGAAAATAGCGGTTGTTACGGATGATGAGCTTTTTAAACAACAGGCGAAGAAAAAATCACGGCCACAGCAGATGACAAATGCTGAGCGAATAAAGTCATATACCGAAATTAAATCAGGCGATTATGTTGTACACGTACATCATGGTATCGGGAAATATATTGGCATCGAAACACTTGTTGTGAATGGTACGCATCAAGATTATTTGCATGTACGCTACCGTGAGGACGATAAGTTATATGTACCTGTAGATCAAATCGAACTGATTCAGCGTTATGTGCCATCAGGTGAAAAAGAACCGAAACTTCATAAACTCGGCGGCACGGAGTGGAAGAAAACACATAAGAAAGTTTCGAATGCAGTACAGGATATTGCGGACGATCTAATCAAACTTTATGCAAAGCGCGAAGCGGAAAAAGGTTATGCCTTTTCTCCTGATTCCGATGAGCAACGAAGCTTTGAGGCTGCTTTCCCATACGAGGAGACAGAAGATCAGTTACGCACAATCGCTGAAGTGAAAATAGATATGGAACGGGAACGTCCAATGGATCGACTTGTTTGCGGGGATGTAGGATACGGAAAAACAGAAGTTGCCATTCGAGCTGCATTTAAAGCTATTTTAGATGGCAAGCAAGTTGCCTTCTTAGTGCCGACTACCATTTTGGCGCAACAGCACTATGAAACGATCTCGAAGCGCTTTGAAGACTATGCGATCAATGTAGGTCTGCTCAGTAGGTTCCGCTCCAAAAAACAGCAAACAGAGACGTTAAAAGGTCTAAAAGAAGGAACAGTAGATATAGTGATCGGTACACACCGTATTTTATCGAAGGATGTAGTGTATCAAGACCTAGGATTGCTTATCGTCGATGAGGAGCAGCGTTTCGGTGTTACGCATAAAGAAAAAATTAAGCAGCTTAGAACGAATGTCGATGTACTGACGTTAACCGCAACACCAATTCCGCGTACACTGCACATGTCAATGGTAGGAGTGCGTGACCTGTCGGTTATCGAAACACCGCCACAAAACCGCTTCCCTGTCCAAACGTATGTAATGGAACATAACGGAGCGCTTGTACGTGAAGCAATTGAACGTGAAATGGCGCGCGGTGGACAAGTGTTTTATTTATATAATCGAGTAGAGGATATTACAAGAAGAGTAGAAGAAATTCAGATGCTTGTTCCGGATGCACGAGTTGCCTTTGCGCATGGCAAAATGACAGAGGCAAAGCTTGAATCGGTTATTTTATCGTTTATAGAAGGTGAGTATGATGTACTTGTCACAACAACGATTATCGAAACAGGTGTAGATATTCCAAATGTAAATACTTTAATTGTTCATGATGCGGATCGTATGGGTCTTTCCCAGCTGTATCAGTTGCGAGGACGTGTAGGGCGTTCGAATCGTATTGCCTATGCGTATTTTATGTATGAACGTGATAAAGTTCTTACTGAAGTGGCCGAGCAGCGTTTGCAGGCAGTAAAAGAATTTACGGAATTAGGATCAGGCTTCAAAATTGCGATGCGTGACTTATCGATTCGTGGTGCCGGGAATTTACTTGGTGCTCAGCAGCATGGCTTTATCGATTCAATCGGTTTTGATTTGTATTCACAAATGCTGGAAGAAGCAGTTGAAGAACGTCGTACCGGTGTGAAGAGAGAAGAGAAGCAAGATGTAGAGATTATGCTGCATATTGATGCTTACATTCCAGACGCGTATATTCCGGATGGCTACCAGAAAATCCAGATGTATAAACGGATTAAGGCGATGGAACGCATCGAGGATTATTTGGAAATTATCGATGAACTGCAAGACCGTTTTGGAGATTTACCAGTTGAAACAGAGCGTCTGATGCGCGTGGCCCGTATGAAAGTTTGGGCGAAAGAGGCAGATGTGCTTTCAATAAAAGAAAAGCAGCAGGTTGTATCTATTATTCTTTCAGAGGAAGGAACAGCCAATACAAACGGTGCGCAAATCGTTGAGCAATCAATGGAGTTTGGTCGTGCGGTCGGTTTTGGAATGGAAGGAACACAGCTAGTAATTACAGTAGATTACAATAAGTGCGGGAAACACCTGCCATTTGATGTAGTAGAAAAAATGATGCAAATTATTGCGTCTGCAAAAAAAAATTCATAAAAAAAGAGAGGGAATATTAAAAGTTTGCTGCTTTTAACATTTCCTCTCTTTTCGTTTGGATAAAGAGAATGAATTATAAGAAAGTTTGTTGCACACTATAATGTACTCCGTTCGAATAATTTAAGCGTTGAAGCAATTCTTCGCGGTTACGGTGTTCTTCGCGTATTTCTAATAACTGTTTTTCTCTTGTCGTGGAAGCAGAAACTAAATCACGCTGGCCATTAGGCTTTTCTAAGTAACGTTTAAAAATGCCGTTTTCAAATTTTGAAACAGCTGTAGACCGTTCCTTCGATAAATCCGGGTAATAGGCTAAATGTGTGCCTGCATAATATTGATGCTGGCGATATGCATCCGGTGTTGACGTAATACGATCGACTCTTACCATTACTGCACCTCCAAAAAGATTGTTTTATTTTGTCTATTGCCTTTTTCATAAAAACAAAACATAAAATGAAAGAAAACGTTGTAATTTCCTATAACAGATTTTAAAAAATAGGTACTTCATCATATTTGAATCAGCATATACGAAATATTATTTTATCCTTTTCGAACAATGCATAGTTTCATGTATTTCTTTCCATACTAGGAGCATCATGCTGTGAATTGATGGAAAGTGAGGGAACATGAACGATGAAAGCAACAGGAATAGTTCGCCGCATCGATGATTTAGGTCGTGTTGTTATCCCAAAAGAAATCAGAAGAACACTTCGCATCCGTGAAGGGGATCCCCTTGAAATTTATACGGACCGCGAAGGAGAAGTGATTTTAAAGAAGTATTCGCCAATTAATGACTTAGGCGAATTCGCACAACAATATGCGGAATCATTATTTGAAACATTAGGTACCCCGACATTAATAAGTGACCGAGATGAAGTAATAGCCGTTGCAGGCGTTTCGAAAAAAGATTATGTGGCGAGACGTTTAACAGTATTTGCAGAAGATATTATCAAAAACAGGTCACCTGTAAGTGAGAAGCTGGAGATGTCGATTGAACTTGTAGCAGGACAGTATGAACAAGTGAAATCGTATTGCATCGTACCGATAGTTTCGAATGGAGATCCGATTGGTGCTATTTATTTAATATCACGGGCCCATTTTATCGGTGAAGTCGAACAAAAAACTGCTGAAACAGCAGCCAACTTTTTAGCTAAGCAAATGGAAAACTAAAATCACTTCAAAACGTCCATATTAATGGGCGTTTTTTTAATTCCTCGCGTAAAATTAGCAAATGGTTTTCATGATATAATTAGTACATTGTATGAAATAGAGGAAGGAAATAGAATGACTTCGCAAAGTTATGGTATGAAAAATTATATGAAGGGCGCTCTTCTTCTGACAGTAGCGGCGCTATTAGTAAAAATATTAAGCGCCATCTACCGGGTTCCTTATCAAAACTTAGTAGGTGACCAAGGGTTTTATGTGTATCAGCAAGTGTACCCGTTTATCTCATTTTTTGTCGTATGGACATCAAGTGGATTTGCTGTTGCCATTTCCAAAATGCTCGCTGATATTGAAGGGCGTGGTGGTACATACGAAGAAAGACGATCTGTATCGCGCATTATTTTTTACTATTTAACAGCATTGGCCATTATCTTCTTCTGTCTGTTATTTTTTGGTGCGCAACCTTTAGCTAATTTGATGGAAGATTCTCAGCTGGCAGGATTATTGCAAGTTGGCTCATTTATTACGTTATGTATGCCACTGCTTGCTGTTTTAAAGGGCAATTTCCAATCGGAAAGTAAGATGCAGCCCGTTGCCTATGCTCAAGTGTTCGAACAAATGATTCGGGTATCAATTATATTAGTCGGAACAATTGTGTTGCTGCAGTATACACAATCTGTTTACGCAGCAGGGAAAATGGCGATGCTCGGTACAGTTGTCGGGGAAATAGCAGGTATTGTTCTGCTGCTCTACTTTTTGAAACGGCAGTATCAGCCTTCAGGGAAAATAGTGCGTGTAAAAATTTGGCCGATTTTAAAAGAGGTCACATTATACAGTATCGCGATCAGTATGAGTGCGCTGCTATTATTATGCTTCCAGCTTGTAGATTCCTTTACGATATATAAAATGCTTGTCCAATCGGGAATGCCTACAGTAGAAGCGATGGAAGTGAAGGGGATTTATGACCGCGGGCAACCGCTTGTGCAGCTTGGAATCGTTATTGCTACATCTTTATCGCTGGCCATTGTGCCGCTTGTTGCATTAAAGGCAAATCAGCCTAATGGTCGCGGTGCAAAGCCGTTTATCCAATTAACTTTCCGGAGCTCCCTCATATTCGGAGTTGCTGCGGCACTCGGATTGATACTTGTTATGCCTTATGTGAATCAAATGCTGTTTAAGACGGATGCCTATTCAAATGTGTTGAAACTTTATTCGTTTCAAATTATTCCGTTATCGATTATTTTAACGTTTACAGCGATTTTACAGGGCTATAGCAAATTAAAGGGGCCTGCCATTTTTTTAGGATTCGGAATCGTATTAAAATGTATAGGGAACATTATTTTAATTCCTCATTATGATGTGTTGGGCGCGGCAATAGCGAGTAATATCGGTCTGATTTTTACAGCTGCTGCACTTATAATTTATTTAAAAAGACTGACGTCGATCCGCCTGGCGAATCGTTCGTTTTATAGAAAACTGGCCATTGCCTGCCTTGTCATGATCGTCGTCGTACAAGGTGCTGTATACAGCTTAAACAGCTTGTTTACCGGCTTGTTTAGTCGCTTTGATGCACTTATTTACAGCGGTGTGCTTGTCATGCTTGGCGCAGGGACTTTTATTACAGCAGTCGCAAAAATGCGTGTATTAACTGAAAAGGATTGGTTTTTAATCCCGCTCGGCAGGAGAATGGCTGCATATCAACTATTGTTAAATCGAAAGAAGTAGGTGTATAACTTGAATCAATTAACTGTTATTGGCTTAGGAGCAGCCGATTTTGAACAAATGCAAATGGGTGTTTATAAAAAAATTAAAGCAGCCAAAAAAATATATGTCCGAACAGAGGACCATCCTGTCATCCAGGACTTAAAACTGGAAGGAATCGAGTTCACGAGCTTTGATGATGTGTATATTAAACATGGCTCGTTCGGTCCCGTTTATGAAGAAATTGCAATGCGTCTTATTGAGGCTGTAGCAAAAGAGGACATAATGTATGCTGTTCCGGGACATCCGCTCGTAGCAGAACAGACCGTCCAGCACTTAATTGAAGCGGACTGCAACGGGCAGATTAAGCTTGTAATCGAGGGCGGGCAAAGCTTTTTAGACCCGATTTTCGGCGCTTTAAAAATTGATCCGATTGAAGGGTTTCAGCTATTGGATGGGACGAGCATGTCTATCCATGATATGAACATGCGCCAGCACATTTTGATTGCCCAAGTGTATGATTCGTTCAGTGCGTCAGAAGTAAAGCTCACATTAATGGAAAAATATCGTGATGACTACCCGGTAACGATTGTTACAGCAGCGGGGTCTATACAGGAGTCATTGCGTACTGTGCCGCTTTATGAGCTTGATCAGGCAGCAGAGATCAATAATTTAACGACGGTATATGTGCCGCCTGTTCAATCTGATGAGGAGGCATTACGGGACTGGACAACATTCCGTCAAATCATTGCAACGTTGCGTGGCCCTGACGGCTGTCCTTGGGATCAGAAACAAACGCATGAATCATTGAAAAAATACTTATTGGAAGAAACACATGAGTTTTTAGCAGCGGTCGATGCCGAAGATGACTTTGCTATGGTTGAAGAGCTCGGCGATGTCCTTTTACAAGTGTTTTTACATGCCCAAATAGGGGAAGATAACGGGTATTTCACATTGGAAGAAGTGCTTGCATCGATCAGCGAAAAAATGATTCGCCGTCACCCGCATGTTTTTGGGAATGTGACTGCAGAAGATGCGGAAACTGTAGTAGCCAATTGGGAAGAAATTAAAAAGCAGGAAAAAGGCCATGTAGATGACGAACAATTATTAAAGAACGAATATAGTCCGTACTCATCACTTCAAACATCGTACAACTATCAGAAAAAAGCGGCGACAGTTGGTTTTGATTGGCCAAATGCTGACGATGCATGGGAGAAGTTTACGGAAGAATGGCAAGAATTCCGCGAAGAAATAACGCAAGGTAACGATATAAGCCGTACTGATGAATTCGGGGATGTATTATTCACACTTGTGAACATCGCACGCTTTTATAAAATTTCACCTGAAGAAGCGATGCTACATGCCAACGAAAAATTTGCACGTCGCTTTCATTTCGTTGAGCAAAGTGTAGCTAAGAGCGGCAAGAAGTTCAGTGATTTTACATTAGAGCAGCTGGATGCATTTTGGAATGAAGCAAAACAACTGGAAAAAGGGGAGTAATGGGATGCGCTTAGATAAATTTTTAAAAGTATCACGTTTAATTAAACGTCGAACATTAGCAAAGGAAGTAGCGGTGCAAGGCCGTATTACGATCAATGATAAAGTAGCAAAGGCAAGCAGTACCGTAAAAGTAGGCGATGAGCTGGCAATTCGTTTCGGTCAAAAAATTGTAACGGCACGTGTCGAAGAAATCCGCGAAAATGTGAAAAAAGAAGATGCATTAAAAATGTTCACGATAATAAAAGAAGAGCGATTAGAGAAAGTTGAACCTGAATTTATTGATGATGAAGAATAAGAATATGGCATGACCAACTTTTTGAGTCATGCTTCTTTCCGTTGGTGCATATAGTGTACAACTATAAGCTCAAAGGGGGACTTGCATTGACTATTCATCAAGAAAGCGCACGTTATACCATTTCGTCAGGAGATCACTTAGTAACGGTACGTAATCGTAAACGGATGGACATGACATCTGTTAAAAGTATCGAACGATTTGATCAGGAAGAATTTTATGTGAATACATCACAAGGGCATTTATTGATTCGTGGTGAGGAACTGCGTATTGTTCATTTAGATGTGGACAAGGGATTACTGACGTTAGAAGGGGAAGTGAAGCAATTCCAATACGATGAAAGCGAGAGTGGCTTATCGAAAAGTTTCCTTCATAAATTGTTTGGATGATGATGAGTGCGCAGCTTATAAGCATTCTTGTCATGTTTATAAGCGGAGTTGCTGTAGGTGCAATAATCGATTGTATCCGCATTAATGTAAATCGTATCCCTCTAAAAAATATTCGACGTATTACCTGGATTTTAGAATGGATAGTCTGGTTAATACTAGGGGTTACTACGTTTTATTTGTTATTTATAGTAAAAGGAGGGCAATGGCGGGTAGTTGATCCACTTGCCCAAATCGCCGGAATTGCAACTTATGAATTGCTGTTCCAAAAAATTATCCGCTTTGTTGGAAGAGTATGTATAAATTTATTTGTGAAGCCGGTTATTTTTATTGGACATGTAGTAGTTAAACTGGTTAAAAATATTATAAAACTAGTAATAGGGATTGTATTATTTATTTGCCGTCCCTTTATTAAGTTTTTCAAGAAATATTTGTTAAAAAACTTTAAAACACAGCAGTGAACTCGTATAATGATAACAACTATTGATTGTGAGGGAGGAGACGGAAATGGGAAGAAGAAATGTGCAAGAAGAGCTACATAACCATAATGTCCAGTCGTTGAATAACGATTATGTCCGCTCAAATCCGCAAGCAAAAGCTCAAATTAAAGCAAAAATTGCTGTACGTCGTCGCAGAAGATTAGCAGTATTTTTCATTTTAGCAACTGTAGTAATAGCCGTATTAGTAAAAGCGAACATGGTCCAAAGTGATCGCCTCGCCGCGAAACAAGAAGCGAAAGCCGCGGTTGAAGAACGATTGGAAGAAGCGCTTCACAGACAAGAGCTATTGAATTTGCAGATTGCGAAGCTGGAAGATGATGAGTATATTGCGAAGCTGGCAAGAAAAGAATTTTTCCTTTCTGAAGAAGGCGAAATTATTTTCACAATACCGAATAAATCGGACAAAGAAAATAAAGACAAGCCTGAAGATGACAAATAATATTGTAAAACGCGTTATATAAAGAAAAATGTGACTTTGAAATTTAATAAAAAACCAGTCAGTATTGTAATTTCGTGATAAAATTTCTGGTATTAATTGCCTTTAGGTAGAGTGTCTTGTTGACACTCTTTTTATGTTAGCTATAATTAGAGAAGAAGCTATTGAACAAAAGTTTCATTATAATTGATAAATGGCTTTTCAATCGAAGAGTCTCTTAAAATTTAAGGAGGAGCATTTTTTTTATGTCAATTGAAGTAGGCAGCAAAGTACAAGGTAAAGTAACAGGAATCACAAATTTCGGTGCATTCGTTGAGCTTCCAGATGGGAAAACAGGTTTAGTTCACATTAGTGAAGTGGCAGATAACTACGTAAAAGATATTAACGAGCATCTTAAAGTAGGCGATGAAGTCGAAGTTAAAGTGATGAATGTTGAAGCGGATGGAAAGATTGGTCTTTCAATTCGTAAAGCAAAGCCTCAAGCTGAGCGACCAGAGCGTCCACAGCGTCCTCGTCGCGAAAACAACCGTTCTAACGATCGTAATGATCGTCAACCAAAAGAGAACTTTGAACAGAAGATGGCGCGTTTCTTAAAAGATAGCGATGAGCGTTTAACTACATTAAAGCGTGCAACTGAGTCTAAGCGCGGTGGCCGTGGAGCTCGCAGAGGATAATTTTGCTGGCTGTTTGAACGTAGAAAAAGTGTCAAATAGATAAAGCGATGGATTGTAAGTGCAAAACTTACAATCCATCGCTTTTTTTCGTAAAGAAGATATAGGGGTCCGTAATTAGATCATTCTTTTTCAGAGTTATGCTTGATGAGCACACGGATAAGGGTAACAAAGCAAAAAATGCCTCCAATTAAACCGATTGCAATCATAATTATTTGTAATGGGAGCGGCAAGTTTGTCAATATGACGCCTCCAACGACTAGAAGCATGCTAATACCGCAAAGAAAAGCTAAATATGTAAAGTTTTGCACCAAAGAAAACGCCTCCTCTTATTTAATAAGTATAATGTATAAGGGAGAGTGTGTGTCACGAAATTACAGAATACGAATAGAGACAAAAATAAAAGCCGCCTAGGAATACTAAGTTCCTAAACAGCTTTTGAGATGACCCGTACGGGATTCGAACCCGTGTTACCGCCGTGAAAGGGCGGTGTCTTAACCACTTGACCAACGGGCCTATAAATGGTGGCGGCAGAGGGAGTCGAACCCACGACCTTTCGGGTATGAACCGAGTGCTCTAGCCAACTGAGCTACACCGCCAAAATTAACAACAAAACTAATAATACATTGCAGTCTATTTAGTGTCAACACTATTTTTTTGTAATTTCCACTATCATAATACGCATAAAGTTACTTTGTATTATTTTTTGTAATTTCTACTAAAAAACGCGTAAAAACGCGCATATTACCGTAAAAAAACCGTCGAACAATTTTTTGACGCCAATCCTACAAACAGACAAATTTCACTTTTTCAGCTTTATATAATAGCGTTAAAAAGAAAAGGTGATAGTAAAAATGGTGACATTAAATAATCAAAATGAGTTTCAAACACTAAACTTAAGCTTATTCTTATATAAAGAAAAATCGAGAATGATAATAGCGAGTGTTATAGCGTTTGCAGCTTTCTGTTTTGCACAGGCAGTTTTCTTTGAAGCTGTTACTCCGTTATTTTTACCTTTTTGGCTTGTTATTCGAACGAGATTTGTCTCATTTCAGAAGAGTGCTTTACTAGGGGGAATACTAGGAACGCTCTTTCTTGGCTTTGGACAAGCAGCTGTTGTTTTAGTGCAGCTTTTCTTCATGGAATGTCTCGTCCGGTTTAAGTTTATAAAAATATCCCCTTACTTTTTACTAGCCAGTACAATTATTGCTATTCAACTAGCATGGCAGATGATGCTTCATAGCGGTATGCCATCCGTCATGACATTATTTTATATCGTATATGAATGCTTTTTTGCGGTATCGATTTTGTTTTTTATGCGTATTTTGACATTGCCGAGTAAAGAAAATGGAAATATCGAGTGGACAAGAGAAAAAATAACGGCAATTATTGTCGTTTTGGCCGGTATGTTGATCGGCATGGAAAACTTAGCGCTTTTTTACTTTTCAATGGCGCTGATCGTTCTTCACTTCCTCATTTGCCTTGTAGCCTATGCCTCTACGGTTGGAGCTACGGTCATCTTTTCATTATCTCTTGGCTTTTTTATCGGCTTAGCAAACTTATCTTTCACAGGCATGATGATTTTATATGCTTGTACGGGGCTGGTCGCAGCTTTTGTACAAAATCAGGGACGTTATGTCGTTGCGCTCTTTAGTTTTCTGCCAAGTATCTTTTTCTTCTTTTATGATGCGACATTACCGATTGATAGTGTTTATTTTATATCGATGCTTACAGGGGCCATCATTTTTCTGCTTTTGCCGAAAAATATACTTGAGTATTGTAAAATGTACTATAAACAAACAACAGTCAGCATCATTCAAGTGAACCGTAATGAAGTGGTGGAAGTGCAGCTTAAGCAGTTTCAGCAATTTGTATCTTTTATGAAGGAGCTTGTGTTTGATCATTTCACACAAAATAAGACCAAAAGTAAGACAACTGCAGAACCGTTTCTAATTTGCTCCAGCTGTTTCAAATATGAAGAGTGCTGGGGGAGAAACGGGGAGATGGAAGGAATTATTGATTCGTGGAGATTAGCAAAAAGAAGTACGAAACCGGTTAGCTGGATTCGGGTAGAAGAGCAGCTGAAAGGAAAATGCATTAAATCTTCTAAATTGCTGGAAGAACTAGAGTCTGCCTTACACAAAGAGCATATGGAGAGACAGTTCTATCATGGCAAAAAAATGATTGCCTTACAGCTTCGGGATTTAAGCAGCCACTTTGAAAAGCTGTTAAACAGCCAGCGATTAGAAATCGGCACATCGGAAATGGATGGGGAGATGCAGCAATTTTTAAAAGAACATGATATTAACTGTTTGCATATTCAGTGGATAAAAAATGAAATAGGGAATCGAGAGTTTGTTTGTTATGTCGCAGATCATCGTGATGCACATGTCGTTATCCACCAACTAGAGCAGCAACTGTTTGAATTTTTGCATGAACCATTGAAAGGTGAACAGATTTACGAGCAGCACTCGCCTATTTTTTACCGTCAAATTAAGTTTACTTCAGCAATTCGTTATCAGTTGGAGTATGATATATATACGTATTCCCACGCAAACCATGCAATTTCCGGTGACTCTTACCGTGTGTTTCCGATTCATCCGGGACTTATGGCGATTATGCTGTCGGATGGAATGGGGACGAATGTGCGAGCAAATCGTGAAAGTGAACGCTTAATTCAAATGATGCAGGATTGCCTTACGTATAACATGGATCCTGAAACAGCGATGCACACAATGCATTATGTAATGTCGCTGAAAAACGATTCGGACATGTATGCAACAATGGATTTTGCACTTGTCGATTTACAGTTCGGCCATTTATGGTGTTGGAAAGCGGGAGGCATGACGACATATGTGTTAAGAGGGAATGATCTATTCAAAATAGAAAGTACAAGTGCCCCGATTGGTTTTTTACCTAATTTCGCAATTGATACGGAAATGACGCAACTATTGTCAGAGGATGTTATTTTAATGATTTCTGATGGATTATTTTCACCATCTGCGCAATGGGATGCACAGGAGCAATTATTTATCAGGCTGATTCGTCAAGGGCTGGAAAATGGCGCTTCCATCCAGGTTGTATTATTCGATGTCATGACACAATTCAAACAAAGATACCCGATTGCAGACGATTGCACCGTAATGCTATTCCGTTTGCAGCATGTAATAAAACCGTGGCAAGTATTCAGACCAGCAATCACACATTGAAATGTAATATGAGGTGAGTAAATGCACACTTTAGAACATCAAGTATTAGCGTATATAAAAGAGCAGCAGCTTATTAAAAGTGGAGATAAACTATTAATTGCTTGTTCAGGAGGCGTTGATTCAATGGCGCTTCTTTCTTTTTTTTATCATTTCCGAAACTATTTTCAAATTGAGCTCGCCGTGGCGCATGTTGACCATATGCTGCGCGGCGAACAATCTGCTCAAGACCTCCAATTTGTTGAGCAAGCATGTAATGACTGGGCGATACCTTTCTATAGCTGTGCTATACCCATTGCGGAAATCCACAAAAAAGAAGGCGGAAACATTCAGGCGATTTGCCGGAAGGAACGCTATCATTTCTTTGAAACCGTCATGCATACACATAAGTTTTCAAAATTAGTAACGGCACATCATGCGGACGATCAGCTCGAATCAATGTTAATGGCATTGACGAAAGCGAGTTCACTAAACGGATTGAAAGGTATTTTACCGTCACGTAAATTTCAACAATTTACCGTAATTCGTCCTTTTTTGATGGTTACAAAAGACGAAATTGGGGAATATTTACATAGTAAAGGTCATTTATACCGTGAAGATCCAAGCAATGCAAAGAATAACTATACCCGCAATCGTTTCCGTCACAATGTCGTCCCAGTCTTGAAGGAAGAAAACCCCCTTGTTTCCCGGCACGCAGTCCACATTGCACAGCAGCTTTTAGATGATGATTCGTATTTAATGGAGCTTGCAGAAGAGCGTTTTTCGAAGCTTTTTCAGAAAGTCGACAAAAATTGTTATAAAGTGAAGGTTTCGGAACTGCAAAAAGAGCCACTTGCTTTA
Organism: Solibacillus sp. NPDC093137; assembly: GCF_050280445.1. Classification (NCBI taxonomy): domain Bacteria; kingdom Bacillati; phylum Bacillota; class Bacilli; order Caryophanales; family Caryophanaceae; genus Solibacillus; species Solibacillus sp. NPDC093137. Next base: position 15,643 of record NZ_JBNNVH010000010.1, on the reverse strand, counting down.
CAAAGAAGGCTCATTTTAATACTATTAAGTTATCTTTATAACGATTCAAATACGATTCAAAGCTACGCACTTTGTACGACGATTTTGACGTTATTCTCAACGTCGGATGGAAGTCGTACACTTGATTTACCGGAGAATTTTATTGCGCGTCAACAATACGATGAAGTTGTATTTGAATATAAGCAGCAGGACTTGCCGACATCAAATCAACAAATCGCTTTGAATGAGTGGTGTGTGCTTGGAACGATGCGCATATATATTGGGGAACTTGCACGATGTGATGAGGACTTACTGCAAAAGTATCCGCATCACTTTTTCACCGCATCAACTGTATCGTTTCCCTTATTCGTAAGGGCTCCCAAACAAGGGGATCGTATTTTGCTACAAGGTATGCCGCATCAGAAAAAAGTATCTCGCATTTTTATTGATGACAAGATTCCTTTAACAAAAAGAGCTAGCTGGCCATTGTTAGTCGATGCTAATGATGACCTTTTAGCGATAGTAGCTGTACGCGTTAACAATAAATTTTCTAATGTAAAGTCGGCATTGCATGAAATGGTGCTTCTTGTCGATAGCAATGAACGTCTTTAGAAAGTTTGAACAATAAAAGGAGGAATCTACTCATGATTCAAAATGACATCGAAAAAATTATGATTACAGAAGAACAAATCCAGGAACGTATTAAAGAGCTTGGCGCTCAATTGACAGAGGAATACAAAGACATGTTCCCATTAGCTGTCGGGGTGCTAAAAGGTGCAATGCCATTTATGACGGATCTGATGAAACGTTTCGATTCTTATGTCGAGCTGGACTTTATGGATGTTACTTCATATGGGAATGCAACTGTTTCATCTGGAGAAGTAAAAATTCTTAAAGACTTAAATACAAGTGTTGAAGGTCGCGATGTCATTATTATTGAAGACATTATCGACAGTGGTTTAACTTTAAGCTATTTAGTGGATTTATTTAAATACCGTAAAGCAAAATCGATTAAAATCGTAACGTTACTGGATAAGCCATCTGGTCGTAAAGTGGAATTGAATGCAGATGTTGTTGGCTTCGAAGTTCCGGACGGTTTTGTTGTAGGCTACGGTCTAGATTATGCAGAGAAATATCGTAACTTACCTTACATTGGAATTTTAAAACGTGAAGTATACTCATTCTAATATTTTTTAGATTGTACAAACCTTCAATTTTAAGGCAAGCATCCAGGACATAAGTAGTAAATGAGCGCATTTTGTCATAATTCGTTTTAACGTTTAAAATGTGCGGTGCTTTTTATTGTATGAAAATTTCAACGTATGTTAAGATTTTACTTATAGTTTTTCTGTAACGTTGTGAGGAGGCTGGGGATGAATCGAATATTTCGATACACCATATTTTATTTACTAATATTTCTCGTGATTATCGGGATTTTTGGAACATTTAATGGTGGAAAAAAGACAACTGAAAACCTTGATTACTATGCGTTTTTTGAGGCTTTAGAGAGCAATGAGATTGCTTCTATGGACATACAGCCTGAAAGAGGCGTGTATAAGATTGTAGGTCAGATGAGAGGCGCTGAAGAAGGCGAAACTTTCACAGTGAACGTTTTACAAAATGACCAAACTTCTGTAGACCGTATTTTGCAAGTTGAAGAACAAGTTGCAAACGGTGAATATCCAGGAGTGGAAATTTTAGAACAACCACAAACAAGTGGGTTCGTAACATTCCTTACGAGCATCATTCCATTTGTCATCATTATTATTTTATTCTTCTTCTTACTAAGCCAATCGCAAGGTGGCGGTAATAAGGTGATGAACTTCGGGAAGTCAAAAGCTAAGCTATTTGATGACACGAAGAAAAAAGTTCGTTTCAATGACGTGGCAGGTGCCGACGAAGAGAAACAAGAACTAGTTGAAGTAGTAGATTTCTTAAAAGATCACCGTAAATTCACTGATATCGGTGCACGTATTCCTAAAGGGATTCTATTAGTAGGTCCTCCAGGTACAGGTAAAACATTACTTGCACGTGCTGTTGCCGGTGAAGCGGGCGTACCATTCTTCTCGATTTCAGGTTCTGATTTCGTAGAGATGTTCGTCGGTGTCGGTGCATCTCGTGTTCGTGACTTATTTGAAAACGCTAAGAAAAATGCCCCATGTATCATTTTCATCGATGAGATTGATGCAGTAGGTCGTCAACGTGGTGCAGGTCTTGGTGGTGGACACGATGAGCGTGAGCAAACATTAAACCAATTACTAGTTGAAATGGATGGTTTCGGTGCAAACGAAGGTATTATTATCATCGCTGCAACAAACCGCCCGGATATTCTAGATAAAGCATTATTACGTCCTGGTCGTTTTGACCGTCAAATTACAGTTGGTCACCCAGACGTAAAAGGCCGTGAAGCAATCCTTAAAGTACATGCACGCAATAAGCCATTATCAGATACAGTTGATTTGGCAGCTGTTGCACAACGTACACCAGGATTCTCAGGTGCAGATTTAGAAAACTTGTTAAACGAAGCAGCACTAGTAGCAGCTCGTAAAAACAAAAAATCAATAAACATGGCTGATATTGATGAAGCTTCTGACCGCGTAATTGCCGGTCCTGCAAAAGCAAGCCGTGTATACTCTCCAAAAGAGAAAAAGCTTGTTGCATTCCATGAAGCTGGTCACGTAGTGGTCGGTCTTGAATTGGATGAAGCAGATACTGTTCATAAAGTAACGATTGTCCCTCGTGGTCAAGCTGGTGGTTATGCCATCATGTTACCGAAAGAAGAGCGTTTCTTCACAACGAAGCAAGAGTTACTTGACCGTATTGCCGGATTGCTTGGCGGACGTGTTGCGGAGGAAATCGTGCTTGGCGAAGTATCAACAGGTGCACATAATGACTTCCAGAAAGTAACGAGCATTGCACGTGCAATGGTAACAGAATACGGAATGAGCAATAGTCTTGGTGCTGTTCAATACGGTTCAAACCAAGGCGGTAACCCATTCTTAGGTCGTGACTTCGGTTCAGATCAAAACTATTCTGATACAGTAGCATATGAAATTGATAAAGAAGTTCAGCGTATCGTTGATGAGCAATATGCCCGTACGAAACGTATTTTAACAGAGCGTCGTGATTTACTAGATTTAATCGCAAATACGTTAATTGATAAAGAAACGTTAAATGCACAGCAAATCGAACATTTACGCGACCACGGTATATTACCTCCTGAAGAGGCGGTAGTAGAATCTGAGCTTCCAAAAGAACAAAAAGAAGCAACACCAACAATTGAAACTGCTGGTAATGTTTCGATCAACAAAGAAGTTCAAGGTGAAAAGAAATCACCAACAGTTGAAGATTTACCGAAAGACGTTTCAGATGATCGCCCGCAAGGCATCGATGAAGACCGTCCAAAATAATACAATGAAACTGACTATTTCCTGGGAAAAGGAGATAGTCAGTTTTTTCTTCTTAATATATTTCCTTTTGACATAACAGAAGTTGATTAAAATAGAAAACGCAAACTCTAGCGGAAAGCGTCTGTCCGCTTGGCAAATCAACGGATGTTGTTGAAAGGGAAGGATTGCCGGCTAAAAATACTGAATACTGTATAGTAGATGGCCAAATATGGTATGATTTTTTTCAGTACAGGAAAAGTAGGTGCCACTTGTGATTTTAGTAATGAATGCAGGTAACTCCAATATCATTTTAGGAATTTATCATCAGGATAAACTTATCCATCATTGGCGGACAGAAACAAACATACGAAAAACTGAAGATGAATATGCGATGCAATTTAAGGCGTTTTTTGCTCATGAAGGCATTTCATTTGAAAAAGTAAAAGGGATTATTATATCCTCAGTTGTGCCACCTATCATGTTTGCACTTGAATTAATGTGTAAAAAATATTTCAGTATCCAGCCTTTAATTGTAGGGCCTGGTGTAAAAACAGGCTTGAATATAAAGTATGAAAACCCGCGTGAAGTTGGGTCAGACCGTATCGTGAATGCGGTTGCCGCATTACAGCAATATAGCGGCAGGCCACTAATTATTATCGATTTTGGTACAGCGATTACGTATTGCTTTATTAATGAGCGAGGCGATTATTTAGGGGGAGCCATTGCACCTGGTATTGCTATATCAACAGAGGCGCTCTATACGCGTGCTGCCAAATTACCTCGCATAGAAATTGCCCATACATCGCAAGTTGTGGCAAAGAATACGGTAGCTGCTATGCAGGCGGGTGTTTTTTACGGTTTTTTAGGACAAGTAGAAGGCATCGTCAGTCGTATGAAAGCTCAAAGTAAAGAAGAGCCCCTCGTAATTGCAACTGGCGGGCTGGCTAAATTAATCGCTAATGAAACCCAGATGATTGATGTTGTCGATCCGTTTTTGACACTCAAGGGACTTGCGACGATTTATAAAAGAAATCAATAGAAAAGAGGAATTTCAACATGAAAGACTACTTAGTAAGAGGAATTGCATATGACGGACAAGTTCGTGCATTTGCAACAAATACAACTGAAACTGTAGGAGAAGCACAACGCCGCCATAATACATGGCCTGTAGTATCTGCTGCGCTTGGCCGTTCAATGACAGCATCTGTAATGATGGGTGCGATGTTAAAAGGGGACGACAAAATTACGGTAAAAGTCGAAGGGAACGGTCCAATCGGTCCAATGGTTATCGATGCAGATGCCAAAGGAGATGTGCGCGGCTTTGTTACAAACCCACATGTTCACTTTGAATTAAATGAACAGGGGAAACTGGATGTACGTGCAGGTGTCGGTTCTCAGGGAGCACTTACAGTTGTTAAAGATTTAGGTTTACGTGATATGTTCTCAGGCCAAACACCGATTGTCTCGGGAGAAATCGCTGAAGACTTCACATACTACTTCGCTTCATCTGAACAGGTACCTTCTTCAGTAGGCCTAGGTGTATTAGTAAATCCGGATAATACAATTTTAGCTGCAGGTGGCTTTATCATTCAATTAATGCCTGGCTGTGATGAAGAAACGATCGAAGCAATTGAAAAACGTTTATCTTCAATTGAGCCTGTATCAAAAATGATTGAAAAGGGATATTCACCTGAGCAAATTTTAGAAGCGGTATTAGGAGAAGGAAACGTTCAAATTCTTTCATCAATGCCTGTACAGTTCCAATGTCAATGTTCAAAAGAGCGTTTTGGTGCGGCAATTATCAGTTTAGGTGTCGGTGAGATTCAGGAAATGATTGACGAAGATGGTCAAGCAGAAGCACAATGTCACTTCTGTTTAGAAAAGTACCACTTCGATAAAAGTGAACTTGAAGGCTTTGTGAATGAAATCCAATCGTAATTTACACCAAACACCACAACCAACACAAAATAATTTACCGTACACACAACGACGCTTAAAAACAAAACCTACGTTGATGTTATTGTTACTATTGTTAATCGGAAATCTATTTTGGTTTGTGCTATGGTTACTCCCATCTGATGAAAAAACGTCAGAAAAAGAAGATGGCGGCGGCGAAAACATTGCTGCCGTCGAGGGAGATCCAATTACACGCCAACAATGGCTTGCTGAAATGGAAAACCGATACGGAAAAGAAACATTGCAGAGTTTAGTAAATGAAGCTGTTATGGAAAAAGCGGCGAAAAAATATAAACTCGATGTAAAAGAAGAAGAGATAGATTTAGAAATCGCCTTATTACGCTCGGCACAAGATTCAAATGATACAACTCTACATAGCTTATCTCCGGAGCAACTGCGTCAAAAAATGCGTGCTCAACTCATCCTCGATAAAGTATTAACAAATGATATTGTTGTAGAAGAGGATGAGGCTAAAAAATATTATGAAGACAATAAGTCGATTTATAATATTCCAACTACACACCGAACAAGTATGATTATCGTGAACTCAAAAGAGGACGCGGAACGAGTGGAAAAAGAGCTGAAGGACGGCTCTGATTTTGCGGTTCTGGCACGTGAACATTCATTGGATACAGCTTCGGCTAGTTTAGGCGGCGATATTGGCTTTATTTCATCAAGTCAATCGGCAGTCGATCCTGCAATTTTACCAGAAGTGGAAAAACTGAAGGAAGATGAAACTTCCAAACCATTTGTATTAAGCGATGGGCGCTATGCGATCGTCAAGGTTACAGAGAACATGGAAGGGCAGTCATTCAGCTTTGATGAAGTAGAAGGCCATGTAAAACGTCAGCTTGCTTTAGAACAGCTGCCACCTTCCATTACACCGGAAGCTTTCTGGGCAGAATTTAATGCCACATGGATTTACGGAGAATCCAAAAATTAACGCAGGATTTTAGACAGGCAAGGACAGAAGTTGAAGTTTTTAGTGAAAGAGAAACTTTTATTGAGAAACTGCTACTTTATAAAATTGATTGGAATGGAGGGGCCACGCCCGCGGAAAGCGTCCCCTGGAATGGAAATCAATTTTGCTGTCCCTGCCTTTTTATTAAGTAAACCTAAATAGTCAGAAATTTTCCAAAAATTTCGTTTCAATTAATTGACAAGTAGTATTAAAAATTGATAAGATACAAATTAAGTAAAACCTATTGATTTGGTAGGGATTTGGAGAGGAATGGATAAAATGAGTAAATTAGCAAATTCAGTGGCGGACTTAGTAGGTCGCACACCAATCGTAAAATTAAACAATGCAACAAGTGAAAATGAAGGTACAGTTTACGTAAAACTTGAATACTTTAACCCAGGTTCTTCAGTTAAAGACCGTTTAGCTTTAGCTATGGTTGAAGCGGCAGAAAAAGATGGCACATTAAAGCCAGGCGGCACAATCATTGAACCGACTTCTGGTAACACAGGTATCGGTTTAGCAATGATTGCAGCAGCTAAAGGCTATAAAGCAGTTTTAGTAATGCCTGAAACAATGTCATTAGAGCGTCGCAACCTTTTACGTGCTTATGGTGCTGACTTAGTATTAACACCAGGTCCAGAAGGTATGAAAGGTGCAATTGCAAAAGCAGAAGAATTATCTAAATCAGAAGGATACTTCTTGCCACAACAATTCAAAAACGAAGCAAACGCAGAAATTCACCGTTTAACAACAGGTCCTGAAATTGCGGAAGCATTCGAGCAAGAAGGCTTAAAATTAGATGCATTTGTTGCAGGTGTAGGTACTGGCGGTACAATTACTGGTGCAGGTGAAGTATTGAAAAATAAATTCCCTGAAATCGAAATCATCGCTGTTGAGCCTAAAGATTCTCCAATTCTTTCAGGCGGTAACCCTGGCCCACATAAAATTCAAGGTATTGGTGCAGGTTTCATTCCGGACGTATTAAACACAGAAGTATATGATTCTGTATTACCGGTTGAAAACGAAACAGCATTCGAATATGCACGTAAAGTAGCGCGCGAAGAAGGTATTTTAGCTGGTATTTCTTCAGGTGCAGCGATTTACGCAGCAATCGAAACTGCAAAACGTTTAGGTAAAGGCAAAAACGTATTAGCGATTATTCCATCAAACGGTGAGCGCTACTTATCAACACCTTTATACCAATTTGAAGACTAATTAAAATTTATCTAAGAAATTATAAAAGCCATTTTGCGAGAACAACTCTCGTAGAATGGCTTTTTTCTTAGAAACTGCTAAGTTAAAAATGGATTTTTACAGCGTTATCGAGTTTAATTAAGAAAAAGGTAAAGCAGGTGTAAATTGATGCAACAACTAGAAACACATACTTTTTACATGACAAAAGATGAATTTTATTATAGTTTCCAAGAACAGACTGCAACGGAAAAACAGCGGACGTTTATGGAAAGTGGTCGTGGAGGGCATTATTCAATCGCCGCATGGCAGCCAATTGCAAAGGCAAAGTCAGTGGCACAAGGTCTTGAACTGACTTGGAAAAATGGAGAAACAGAGCTGAAAACAGGTGAAGCACTCGCGGAGCTGGAAAAAGTGATCGCCAAGTACAAGCTTGAAGCGAATCCGAAACTACCTGATTTCCAAGGTGGGGCAATTGGTTTTATTTCATATGATTATGCGCGCACGATTGAATTCCTTCCAAATGAGGCGGAAGATGACTTGCAAGTACCGGATCTTTATTTTTATTTATTTGATCATTGGGCAGTACATAATGTACAAACAGGTGAAGTGACATTGATGAAATTTGCTACTAGTGAAGTTGATTTACTTTCATGGCAAACGGATTGGCAACAGCATGCGGTAGCCGGATTGGAAAAGCGCCATTTTAATCAGGAAACAGCAAAAAATATGCAGCAGGATGAAGCGGAATTGCAAGTCTCCTTTAGTGGAGATGCATTTGAAGCTGCTATACATAAAATTCAGCACTATATTGGACAAGGTGATGTGTTCCAAGTGAACTTGTCTGTGCGTCAGGCGAAAAAGCTTTCGGCTGCACCGATTGCGATGTATGAGGCAGTTCGTTCGTTTAATCCTTCGCCATATATGGCTTATATTGAAAGTGAAGATTTTGCCGTTGTTAGTGGCTCTCCGGAATTGCTTGTAAAACGTAAAGGAAATGAGCTTTCAACAAGACCGATTGCTGGGACACGTCCGCGCGGAGCATCAGAGGAGCAGGATTTAGCGTTGGCCAATGAACTCATTGAACATGAAAAAGAGCGTGCAGAACATGTCATGCTAGTTGATTTGGAACGCAATGATTTAGGACGGGTGAGCAAATACGGGACGGTAGAAGTAAATGAGTTCATGGTGATTGAGCATTACTCACATGTAATGCATATTGTTTCGAATGTTCGAGGAGAAATTGCGCATGGAAAAACAAATGCGGATGTGATTCGGGCGATGTTCCCGGGTGGAACGATTACAGGGGCACCGAAAATCCGTACGATGGAAATTATTGAAGAGCTTGAGCCGGTACGCCGTGGTCTTTACACAGGATCGATCGGCTGGATTGGCTATACAGGCGATTTGGAATTAAATATCGTTATCCGTACAGCGTATATTCAAGATAGCATTGCATACATTCAGGCGGGCGCCGGAATAGTCATCGATTCGATTCCGGAAAACGAGTATATTGAATCAATGAATAAAGCGAAAGCAATGTGGCAGGCAAAAGCAATGGCAGAAGAGGTGAGCAAATGATTTTAATGATTGATAATTATGATTCGTTTACATACAACTTAGTGCAATACTTCGGTGAATTCGGTCATGAACTGGTCGTAAAGCGCAATGACGAAATTACGGTAGAAGAAATCGAAAAGCTCCGACCGATGATGCTTGTTATTTCACCAGGGCCTTGTACACCAAACGATGCGGGGGAAAGTCTTCGGATTATCGAACATTTCACAGGGAAGCTTCCGATTCTAGGTGTGTGCTTAGGTCATCAGGCAATTGCACAAGTGTTTGGCGGCGATGTAGTGCGTGCAGAGAGATTGATGCACGGGAAAACTTCACCTGTTCTTCATAATGGGGTTGGTCTGCATAAAAAGAATGCGAACCCGTTTTTAGCAACGCGTTATCACTCGCTGATCGTAGAACCTACAACATTACCGGACTGTCTGGAAGTAACGGCTTGGACAGAGGAAGGCGAAATTATGGGTCTGCGTCATAAACAGTATCCGATTGAAGGAGTTCAATATCATCCTGAATCAATTATGACTGAAGACGGCAAGCAACTGTTACGAACATTTATTGAGACGTATTGTTAGGAGGGATGGGCAATGCTTTGTTGGATGAATGGCCAGTATATCGATGAACAGGACTTGAAAATTTCCCCGTTTGATCACGGTTTTTTATATGGTCTCGGTTTTTTTGAAACGTTTAGGACATATGAGGGCAAGGCTGTCTATTTGCATGAACATTTCAGCCGCCTGCTGGAAGCGTTAAAAGAGTACCGTATTCATTTTCCGTATACGCTACAGAACATAGAAGAGGTCATTGAAAAGCTCAATGTACAGGATGGCAAAGAAGGGTATTTTCGTTTAAATGTATCGGCTGGTGTGCATTCGATTGGACTTGCTCCGTCAGAATATAACGAACCAACCGTTATTCTGTTTCGTAAAGAACTGCCGAATATGGTGCGCGGTACAGAAAAAGAAGCGGTCTGGCTGAAAACAGCACGTAATTCTCCTGAACAGCAGATCCGCTATAAAAGCCATCATTACGGCAATAATGTTCGAGCACGGTTAGAATTGCCGAGTTTAGCGACACAAGAAGGTTTCTTTACGGATCAGGACGGTGTTGTTGCAGAAGGTATTACGTCAAATGTCTTTTGGATAAAAGATGGTATACTGTATACGCCTTCTACTAATTTAGGTATTTTACCGGGCATTACCCGAAAAATAGTCATTCAACTCGCTGACGAACTCCAAATCCCGGTTCGAGAAGGTCGCTTTATGGCATGGGAATTGGAACAGGCGGATGAATGTTTTATTACAACGGCTGTACAGGAGCTTGTACCGATTTCCCGTATTGGGAAGGTACAGTTTGCCGGCAGTGAAGGCAGACTTTATAAAAAGCTGCATCAAATATATTTACAAAAAATCAATAAGCGTTTAGGAGACCGTCATGTTAGAAAACTATAAAGTACTCACATTAAATGGGATTGAGCTGGATTTCCGCAAAGAAACATTCGTGATGGGCATTTTAAATGTAACACCGGACTCATTTTCGGATGGCGGCAAGTTCAATTCGATAGAAAAAGCCGTTGCCCAGGCGAAAAAAATGGTGGCAGATGGAGCGAAAATTATCGATGTCGGCGGGGAATCAACACGCCCTGGTTATATACGAATTTCCGATGAGGAGGAAATTGCACGTGTCGTACCGGTAATTCGAGCGCTTTTAAAAGAAGTACCTGCGATTATTTCAATTGATACGTATAAATCAAATGTTGCGCGTGCCGCAATTGAAGCGGGGGCACATATTATTAATGACATTTGGGGCGCAAAAGCGGATCTGGAAATGGCAAATGTTGCAGCAGAACTGGATGTACCAATTATTTTAATGCATAACCGTCTGTCAGATCAGTACGATAACTACTTTGCTGATTATATGGCCGATATGCAGGAAAGTATTGCGATTGCAAAAGCAGCGGGAGTAAGAGATGAGCATATTTTCCTTGATCCGGGCATCGGTTTTGTGAAAAGCTTAAGTGAAAGCATTGAAACGATGCAGCGCCTTGATGAACTTGTTGCATTAGGATATCCGGTATTGCTTGCGACATCGCGCAAGCGTATGATTGGGTCAATTTTAGAATTACCTGTAGAGGAACGAGTGGAAGGGACAGCCGCTACTTGTGCATTTGGTGTCCAAATGGGCTGCCATATGATGCGTGTTCATGATGTTAAAGAAGTGGCGCGTACAGTAAGAATGATGGATGCGCTTGTAGGGAAATTTGAAGTACAAGGTGAATTGGCACCGAGACATTAAGGAGTTTGCAATGGATTACATTCATTTAAAAGAAATGCAGTTTTTTGGTTATCACGGTGTATTACCGGAAGAGAACGTATTAGGGCAACGCTTTCGGGCTAATGTATCGCTTGCTGTGGACATGAAACGAGCGGGTGAGACAGATGAGCTGGATCATACCGTAAGTTATGTTGGCGTTTATGATATTTGTAAAGAAGTGATTGAAGGTAAACCGTATAAACTAATTGAAGCGGTTGCGGAAAAAGTTGCTTCAAGTATTTTAACGCAATATGAAGGTCAGATTTTTGGGTGCCGCGTCGAAATTATTAAGCCTGATCCTCCAATACCGGGACATTACAAAGAAGTCGCGGTCGAAATTATAAGAGGGCAATTCGTATGACGACAGCCTATTTATCGATTGGTACGAATATTGGTGAGCGTGAGCAAAACTTGCAAGACGCGGTAAAGCTGCTCATCGCACATGAGGCGATATCTGTAACAGCGATTTCTTCAATTTATGAAACAGCAGCAGTCGGTTTTACAGATCAGGCCGATTTTTTAAATATTGCCGTTGCTCTTGAGACGGAGCTTGATGCCCATAATCTTCTAGCGCAATGCCAAAAAATCGAAAATGATCTTGGCCGTGTTCGTGAATTCCGCTGGGGACCGCGAATAATCGATTTGGACATTTTGCTGTACGGTCAAAAACAATATGAAACAGAAGCCTTAACGATTCCACATCCTCGTATGTATGAGCGTGCATTCGTTCTTGTGCCGTTAGAAGAGATTATGACGCAAAATTATGATATGCTTGTAGGCGTGCAAAAAGCGTTACATGCACTTGATATAGAGAAAGAAGGCGTCAATCTGTGGAAGAAAATCAATACGGTCGCAGAATTCGTGCCTTTCGAAAACTGAAACGAATTCAGCAAACCGAATTTGCAAAACATATTGGTATATCTGTAACAATTTTAGGGCGGATTGAACGAGGCGAGAAACAACCCTCTGAAGAACAGCTTCAAACAATTGCAGATGTATTACAAATAGATATAATCGAACTAAAAGGTGAATAACCTGGTGGAGGGAACAAAAAGGTGTCAAACATCGACCAAAAGCCTTTCCAAATAGGCGATATTATTATGGATAACCGTGTCGTTCTTGCTCCGATGGCTGGAATCTGCAACTCGGCTTTCCGATTAACGGTAAAAGAATTTGGTGCAGGGTTAGTCTATGCGGAAATGATCAGTGATAAAGCGTTGAATACCCGCAACAAAAAAACATTGGACATGCTTTATATCGATGAGCGAGAAAATCCGATGACACTGCAAATTTTCGGAGGAGACAAAGAAAATTTAGTAGAGGCGGCAAAATTTGTAGACAAACATACTACAGCCGACATTATCGATATCAACATGGGTTGTCCTGTAAACAAAATTATTAAATGTGAAGCTGGCGCAAAATGGCTTCTTGATCCGAACAAAATTTACGAAATGGTTTCAGCTGTTGTCGATGCAGTCGATAAGCCGGTTTCGGTAAAAATGCGTATCGGATGGGATGAAGAGCGTGTATTCGCTGTAGAAAATGCTCAAGCAGCAGAACGTGCAGGTGCAGCCGCGATTGCAATGCATGGCCGAACACGTGTGCAAATGTATGAAGGTAAGGCAAACTGGGATGTCTTAGCTGAAGTGAAAAAAAATATTAGCATCCCGTTTATCGCGAATGGGGACGTGGAAACACCGGAAGATGCAAAGCGCATTCTGGAACATACGAATGCAGACGCGGTTATGATTGGTCGTGCTGCTTTAGGAAATCCATGGATGATCTATCAAACGGTGAAATACTTGGAATCAGGTATTCAAATTCCAGAGCCTTCTATTCGTGAAAAGATGGACGTTTGTTTACTTCATTTTGAACGTTTAAAAGCACTTAAAGGTGAAAAAGTGGCGGTAAGAGAAATGCGTAAACATGCATCATGGTATTTAAAAGGAATTCGCGGAAACGGGAAAATCCGTAATGCCATCAATTTAACAGAGACTGAGCAAGATTTACGTATTCTTTTAAATAGTGTGGCAGATGAATACGAAGAAGAAGCGGTTATTGTATAAACAGTAATGAAAGGCATCAGCTGATGATGCCTTTTTGTTATGTAAAGGGAAATCACTTAACAGAATTGTCTGATATTTAAAATTAATTCGAAACAGGTGAATCACCCAAAGAAATACTGTACAATGGAAACATTATGGACTATTGTGCCGTTTTGGAGCGCAAAAACATTAAGGAGTGAAATACGTGTCAAATATCGAAGAATTAAACGACCAACTTTTGGTGAGACGCCAGAAGATGACAGATATTCGCGAAAACGGTATGGACCCATTCGGCAGCCGTTTTGAACGCACACATTTATCGAACGAAATTATTGCAGAAAATGAGCAATTTGATAAAGAGCAATTAGAAGAAAATCCACGTGAAGTTGTAATCGCTGGACGTATTATGACGAAGCGCGGTAAAGGTAAAGCTGGTTTTGCGCATATCCAGGACTTAGCTGGCCAAATCCAAATTTATGTACGTAAAGATGCAATCGGTGAAGAAGCATATGAATTATTCAACAAAGCAGATCTTGGGGATATCGTAGGGGTAAAAGGAAACGTATTCCGTACGCAAGTTGGAGAGTTATCTGTTAAAGCGACAGAGTTCACTTTCCTGACAAAAGCGTTACGTCCGTTACCTGATAAATTCCACGGCCTGACAGACGTAGAACAACGTTACCGTCAACGTTATGTAGACTTAATGACAAACGATGAATCAAAAACAACATTCATCCAACGTTCAAAAATTATCCGTGCAATCCGCAACTATTTAGATAACAATGGTTATTTGGAAGTTGAAACACCAATGTTGCATACAATTGCAGGTGGTGCGGCGGCTCGTCCGTTCATTACACACCACAATGCATTGGATATGGAATTATATATGCGTATCGCTATCGAGCTGCATTTAAAACGTTTAATTGTTGGCGGCTTGGAAAAAGTGTATGAAATCGGCCGTGTATTCCGTAACGAAGGTATTTCAACTCGTCACAATCCGGAATTCACAATGATTGAATTATACGAAGCGTATGCAGACTATAACGATATTATGGATTTAACAGAAAACCTTATTGCACATGTAGCTCAAGACGTTCTTGGTACAACATCTGTACAATATGGTGAAGATACAATTGAATTAGGTGTTGGCTGGAAACGCGTGCATATGGTAGATGCAGTTAAAGAAGCAACTGGTGTAGACTTCTGGGCACCGATGACTGTAGAAGAAGCACGCAAACATGCTGCTGAACACGGTGTGGAAATTAAAGATGCACATGAAGTAGGTCACATCATCAATGAATTCTTTGAGCAAAAAGTAGAAGAAACATTAGTACAACCTACTTTCGTAACAGGTCACCCAGTGGAAATTTCCCCATTAGCGAAGAAAAACCCTGAAGACCCACGCTTCACAGACCGTTTTGAGCTATTTATCGTTCGACGTGAGCATGCAAATGCCTTCACAGAATTAAATGATCCAATCGATCAACGTGAGCGTTTTGAAGCTCAAATGGCTGAGAAAGAAGCTGGAAATGACGAAGCACATGAAATGGATAATGATTTCATCGAAGCCCTAGAATACGGTATGCCGCCAACTGGTGGTTTAGGTATCGGTATCGACCGTTTAGTAATGTTGCTAACGAACTCACCATCAATTCGTGATGTTTTATTATTCCCGACAATGCGCCATACTACGAAGTAAGTTTATTTAGGGCCCTGCGTTATTCGCAGGGCTCTTTTCTTTATTATAGAAAGATTAGTGTACTTATTTGTTCTGGTGAACAATAAGAGTGTGTTGGCGGTTAGAGTACTATAGAAGGATATAAGGATATAAGGAGATGAGGAAGCTATCAAGCGTACTTTTCTATATGTATTGAAAGGGAATTAAGTGAAGCTATATAGATTTTGATAAAAAGTATAATATTTTTTGAAATAACTATTGCAATATAGTTATGGGGATGGTATATTATTTCTTGTCGCTAAAACGTGACGCAACAAATTACAAAGTTCTTTACTTTTCGACTTTAGAGTGGTAAAGTTTAAGAGTTACTGAATTTACAGTGAAATATGGGTTAAAAACTTTTTGGAAAAAGTTGTTGACATTCATATTACATAAATGGTAAGATATAAAAGTTGTCACAACGACAACACAATGAACCTTGAAAACTGAACAAGCAACGTTAATGAAACAAGCTTCTTAAATGAAGCAAACAATAGATTTCAACTTCTAACGAAGTTGG
>NZ_JBNNVH010000009.1:0-92173 GCF_050280445.1 Solibacillus sp. NPDC093137 | reverse complement strand
ACACCCGTTCCCATACCGAACACGGAAGTTAAGCTCTTTAGCGCCGATGGTAGTTGGGGGCTTCCCCCTGTGAGAGTAGGACGTCGCTTCGCACATGTAAAACCCACTGAGAAATCAGTGGGTTTTTTGTTTTCCTTTTATTGAATTTTTTATTAGTAAAGCTTTTGTAAGATTCCCCATTCTATTATTAAAACTCCAGAACGGCCCGTAAGTTATTGATATAGGACTGACTTACTGGTAACTCTACGCCATCCTTCAGTTGAACAATAAAATTAGAAGTCAGATCCCTCGAGATTTTCTTTATAAAGCAAATATTTATAATATAAGAACGATGAATGCGAAGAAAGTTATTTGGTAATCGAGTCTGCAGCTCTTTAAGTGTAATGGCTGTTTTGTATTGTTCTCCTTTGGAGTAAAACCATGTCCGTTTTTGAAGACTTTCAATATGAGAAATTTCATCAATCGAAATCGGTACCCAATCTTCCATTTGTTTCCCTGTTAAAAACTGATACATATCTGAACTCTTAACTTTAAATAATGGGGGCAGGACGACAACTAAGGCACCTTGTTCACCGTTCACCAAAATTGGATAACCAATCGCATAATAAGGTATTTCAAAAAGTGTATTCTCCATAACAGCATCAACTTTTTGATTTGTTTGAAGTACTTTGTAAGCGATGCTGTCTTTAGGTACAGCAGAACCTACTTTCAATGAAAAATGGTGATGACCTGTACTGAAATAAATAAAGCTATTGTTTACTGCTATTGCAATCGATGCATCTTGAGGAATCCAATCTTCTAAAATAGTTTTATACTGATTTAATATGCTCTTTTCGACTTCAATATTTTGTAAGGACAATGCAAATCCACTCCTTCTGTATTATTGCCTAATTGACAATTCATCCTCTAAATATACCCATTCATCCTAAATTAAAGTTAATTTGTCAGAAAATAATGAAAAGTTAAACATTCTGTTATACATTATATTACAGCAAGATGTTCTGTTATGGAACAGTCAATTACAAATTTTTCTAACAGAATATCCATACACAATGGGGAAGGTGGAAATTTATTATGTCAACTCGTCAAGAAAGAATCGAAGCTTTACAAAAGGAATGGGCGGAAAACCCGCGTTGGAAAGGAATTGAGCGTGGCTATACAGCAGAAGAGGTTGTAAAGTTACAAGGTTCATTCATCCAGGAGCAAACATTAGCAAAACGAGGATCTGCTCGTTTATGGAAGTCATTACATGATGCACCTTTCATTAATGCTTTAGGTGCTTTAACGGGGAATCAGGCAGTACAGCAAGTAAAGGCAGGTTTACAGGCAATCTACTTATCGGGGTGGCAAGTAGCGGCTGATGCAAACCTTTCTGGTCAAATGTATCCTGACCAGTCTTTATATCCGGCAAACTCTGTACCAGCAGTAGTAAAACGTATTAACCAGGCGCTTCAGCGTGCTGACCAAATCGACCATGCAGAAGGCCGTGAAGATGGCTTCGACTGGTTTGCGCCGATTGTAGCTGATGCGGAGGCAGGCTTCGGTGGTCCATTAAACGTATTCGAATTAGTTAAAGGGATGATTGAAGCAGGTGCTGCTGGTGTGCATTTAGAAGACCAGTTGGCTTCTGAGAAAAAATGCGGTCACTTAGGCGGGAAAGTATTATTACCAACGCAAAACGCTGTACGTAACTTAATTGCTGCACGTTTAGCTGCTGATGTTGCTGGCGTTGATACAATTTTAATCGCACGTACAGATGCAGATGCTGCTGATATGGTAACGTCAGATATTGACCCACGTGATGCAGAGTTCTTAACGGGTGAACGTACTCCAGAAGGATTCTACCGTACTAAACCAGGTATTAAGCAAGCGATTGCACGCGGTTTAGCTTATGCACCATATGCAGACTTAATCTGGTGTGAGACTTCTCACCCGTCATTGGAAGAAGCTCGTGAGTTTGCTGCTGCAATCCATGCTGAGTTCCCAGGAAAAATGTTAGCGTATAACTGCTCGCCTTCATTCAACTGGAAAGCTAAGTTATCAGATGAAGAGATTGCAGAGTACCAACGTGAGTTAGGTAAACTTGGATACAAGTTCCAATTCATTACACTTGCAGGTTTCCACAGCTTAAACTACTCAATGTTCGAGCTTGCGCATGACTACAAAGACAATGGTATGGCTGCTTACTCTAAACTACAACAAGCAGAGTTTGCTGCTGAAAGTAAAGGTTACACTGCTACTCGTCACCAGCGTGAAGTAGGTACTGGTTACTTTGATGAAGTATCACAAACAATTTCAGGTGGTACATCTTCGACAACTGCTATGTCCGGCTCTACTGAAACAGAGCAATTTGTATAAGGTTGAAGTTTACTAGGCAGTGTTATGAATAGATTCATAAACGGGGAACTGCTTACTTCGGATTAACGTATTCCTTTTCTTCTATCTTACCGATTCAAGTGACATTGGGGAATGTGCACTTAGTAAATAGACGTTATGCCGAAGCGACTATTGAATGAAACATAGGATGCGGAAGAGGAATAATTTCTTGAACTTGAACAGCTTGACTACTATGAACAATGCTAAATCGAATTGGAACGCGGTTTAGTATGGGATGCCTCCCAACATATAAAGAAAACTAAGGGGTTTTTATAAAGATGAATGTCTTTTTAGCTTGGATGGGGCTAAAAAGGCATTTTCTATTTTGTAGAAATAAAGGAGTTCTAATAAAGTGTAGAGAATATTATATAGATAGAATATTTTTACTATTAAGAAAAGGGAGTAATATAAATGAAAAATAAAGAATTGTTATTAGTACCAGGACCGACACCGGTAATGGATGAGATTTATGACGCCTTGGCAAGTGAAACGAGAGGCCATACCGATCCTAGGTTTGTGGAGACATTTAAAAATGCGCTGGCTAATACGAAAAAGCTGTTTAATACAGATGGAGAAGTATATGTTGTAGCAGGTTCAGGAACATTGGCAATGGAAATGGCAATAGTAAATACTATTGCAAAAGGTGAACGTCTGCTTGTTATTAGTCACGGTTACTTCGGTGACCGTTTTACACCACTTGCAAAGGCGTTTGGAATTGAAGTCGATGTACTGCAGTCAACATGGGGTGAGCGTGTAGACCCAACGCTTGTTGAGGAAGCAGTGAAGGCTAACAATTATAAGGCAGTAACAATTACACATGCCGATACATCTACTGGAGTCGTATCGGATTTAGAGACACTTGTACCGATTATTAAAGCATCTGGTGCACTTGTCATTGTCGATGGTGTTGTCGCAACAGCGGCATTGCAAGAGGACATGAGTAAAGCTTACGGTGAAGAAGACTATAAAATTGATATTGTGTTAACAGGATCACAAAAGGCAATTGGTATTCCACCAGGGCTGGCGATTGTAGCTTTCAGTCAGCAGGCATTGGCTGCCCGTGAACAAATCGGGACAGTGCCGGCCTATTATGCGGATATACATAATTGGCGCAATATTATGGATAACCCGGCAATGTACTTTGCGACGCCTCCGGTTAACTTAATTTACGCATATGATGTTGCACTGAATATTGTATTAGAAGAAGGTATGGAGAAACGTGAAGCGCGTCATATCGCATTTGGTAAAGCGATTCGTGCGGCACTGCGTTCTTACGGGATGACACCACTGGCTAATGAAGAAGTAGCTGCGCCGACATTAAGCTGTATTATATATCCTGAAGGTATTGAAGATGGCAAGTTCCGAGCAAGTCTAGCGAACCGCGGCATTATCGTAGCGGGTTCTTTAGCCCACTTAGCAGGAAAAGCATTCCGCATTGGACATATGGGGAATACAACAGCGGAAATGCTGGAGCAGGCTATTGTTGTGATTGGTGAAGCATTGCAAGAGCAACAGCTGCAAGTTGATATTGAAAAGGCAAAAAGCGTATTTAACCAAGAAATAGAAGCAGCAACGGTACAAAGCTAAAAATTATCTGGCAATGACCGGGGAAATATTTACGAAAAGGGGACGGTGCAATATTTGAGCGTCCCCTTTTATATATAGAAAATATATTCCCGCTGTATTAAATGCGGATGAATAATGTTCAAATAAATAATTTATCGTAAATACTCTATGAAGGAGCATGCAAAATGGAGCAAGTCATTGTTATGATTCCAGCGCTAAACCCTTTACCGGCCCTTCTGCAATTTGTCAGGAAACTGCGTGCATTGCAGATTGCCAATATTATTGTCATTAACGATGGCAGTGAGGAAAAATATAACGGTCTGTTTGAACAATTACAGCAAGAAGGTTGCGAAATATTAACACATGACAAAAACCTGGGGAAAGGTCGCGCACTTAAAACAGGGATGGAGTATATTTTAAAGTCTCGATTGCAGGCAAAGGGAATTATTACAGTAGGAGCACATGGTCAGCACTCGGTATTGGATGTGGAACAAGTGTTATCGAGTACGAAAATCTTTTCGGACGGGATTATACTAGGCATTCGTGATTTCAAAGACTCAGACTACCCGTTCATTAGTAAACTGCAAAATCTTGCCTACTCGATGATGTTTGAACTGCTTATCCGGAAACGTTTGCTCGACATCCAAACAGGATTACGTTACATTCCAAGAGGACATCTGCCATGGCTTTGTAAAGTGAAAGGGGAGTCTTACCACTATGACACGAACATGCTGATTGAGGCGATAAGACGAAAGGTTCCTGTCTACGAAGTGCCGATCGGTCATGCAAAGCTCCGGAAAAATTCAATTATTTACTATGACGAAGTGTTGAACCCGACAAAAATATTTCAGCAACATTGGTTAAATTTCCTACATAAAAGGCAAAATACGAAATGAATCTTTTCTTATTGCGAAAACGTATAGGATTACAAGTCGCATATTTGAGGAACAATAAAGTAATAGCAAGGAAAGGAGCATACGTATGAGCGAACAATATAACTTTGAAAAAATGATTGAAGGCCAAGACCAACATTACTCAGATAAAAAGTTTCTGCATAAAATAAAAAAATTCGGTGGTGGGTTAGGCTATAAAGCGATGCAGGCAGCTGCCACACTTTACGTCGCCCTCCGTAGTCCGGACATGCCTAAATCGAGTAAACTCATTGTTTTAGGAGCGCTAGGGTACTTCATTTTACCATTAGATTTAGTTGTCGATTTTCTTCCATTAGTCGGGTTAACAGATGATGCGTTTATCATTTTAACGGCGCTGGGGAAAGTTTATTTATCGATTACAGATGAGATGAAGGATGAGGCAAAAGGTTTAATCGAGTCTAAGCTGGGAAGTCAGGAAGACGTAGTACAATAAAAAATAGACCCCCCTTTAGGCAATTGATGCTAAAGGGGGTTTTTATATGTTCACTTTACAGAATGGGCCCCGTTTAATTCACGTAAGCCACGATTAAAAATAGCTTCAATCGGCTTTTCTTCACATAACTTTAACGTTATATTCGGGTGTGTTGTTTGAAGCTGTGTAGTTATTATTTCAACCAGACCGGGATTGTTTTTTAAAATTCCTCCATTTAAAAACAGTGTATGGTCATTATTTGCATAACCCGCATTTTTTAATGTCGTTGCTGCCAATAAAACGAGTTCATCCGCTGCCTTTTGCATGATTTTCTGTGCAACGGCATCGCCCATTTTAACCGCCTGTTGCAAATAGGACCCGAAGCTGGCTAATCGGGCATTAGTATAATCAGCTGAATAAATGAGATTAAATAATTCATCTGTGCTGTTAACATGATGACCTGCTAAAACAAGCTCTGTTAATACGGTCGGCTTGTTGCGTCCATCAGCAGCGCGGAATATCGCCTTCGCAATATGTTTTCCGATCCAGTAACCGCTTCCTTCATCACCAATCCGGTGTCCCCAGCCGCCACCACGGCTAATCTTGTCATTCATCAGACTATAGCAAATAGCCCCTGTACCTGAAATAAGCAGGCTAATATCGTTCTTCCCGAGTCCTTTTAATGTTGCTTCAACATCATTTTCTATTAGAATTTGACCGAATGTGAAAGGGGAGCGGGCGATACTTCCTACAATAATTTCCTCGATAATCTTTCTGTCCTGATCGGTATCAATGCCGGAAAGCGCAAAGATCGCTACATCAATAAACAGACTCGGTAAATGGGCTGCTGCACTCCTGAGCAGGCCGGTAAACACATGTTGGACATGTTCAATTCCTACTGCCTGGTAATTCGATCCTGTAGAAGTTGCGGTAAATAGTTCACGCCCATCTGTAGAACGAATGCTCATTACTGTTTTTGATGCACCACCATCAACGGCTAATACATAACGATTACTCATGTTCCGTCCACCCCTTTAAAATTTGTTCCAATCGATTTTCGGCTTTTAAAATTGTCTCTGTTTTTTCTCTCAGCCAACTTTCAAGATGGACTGTATCATCTTGTGCCTGTTTTAACGATTTTCGCATTGTTGCAGGCGCAGGCCCTCCCTTTAATGTACGTATATTAACGAAGTACTCCGGCTGGATCGCCTGGTAAAAGGCAATCTCATTAATTTGAAGAGACTTTCCTGTAACTTCTATGCATTTCTCGTTGGCCAAGTTCCATGTCAGGCTTGCGAGCGATTCTTTATTATTTTCCATCAGTTCTCGTACACAAAGGCTGACAATTTTGTGTGACTGGCGGAATGAAATATCCTCGGAGCGTACGAGAGAATCGGCAAGCTCTGTTACGTTGGCAAAGCTGTTTTGCGCACGTTTCAGTAAGTTTTCCTTATTTACATCCATCGTGAGGACCATACCTGCAAAGAGCTTATAAATCCCGACTAACCGGTCGATTGCCCGCCATAAATAAGGTTGCATATCATCTTCCGTATCGACAATATCTCCAAATGGTGTATTGTGGACCATCTGTAGTACTGTTGCCGCATCACCGACAACCGATGAAAGCAGCGAACGTGTATGCTCGATTGAAACAGGGTTGCGTTTTTGAGGCATGATGGAGCTGATCTGCACATAAGGACTGGCAAGCTTAAAAGCATTGAATTCCTGCGTTGCCCATAGTAAAAAGTCCTGCGATGTGCGCCCTAAATTTAGTGCGGCTAGCTGAACGATACTAGCTGCTTCCGCGATATAGTCGGCACCAGCAACGGCATCCCAAGCATTTTCGATTAAGTCATCAAATGCAAGTAATTCCTGCATTCGTTCACGGCTAATCGGGAAGCCTGTAGTTGTCAAAGCCGCCGCGCCCATACTACTGCGGTTAATGGTATTGTATGCTGCCTGCATTCGTTTATAGTCCCTAGTGAGCTGGTCAATGACAGCCTTTAAATAATGGGCAAACGTTGTCGGCTGTGCCTGCTGTGTATGTGTATAGCCAATCATGATCGTCTCTACATGCTCTTCGGCAAAGGCGATTAGCGATTGACGTAAATTCAAAAGTTCCTGCATGAGCGTGAGCATCTTTTTACGTAATGTCATGCGGTAAATGGCGATTCCCATATCGTTTCTACTGCGTCCAATATGTAAATTTCCGGAAATGTCGCCTCCGAGTTCGATTAGCTTGTTTTCAATGCGGAAAAACAAATCTTCAAATTGCGGGTTATAATCCCGGGTTTTATAATATTCCAGATCAATTTTTTGAATAGCTTGACCGATGCGACGTGCATTTTCTGGGGTAACCAATTCCTGTTCTTCAAGCATCTTTAAATGGGCAATATGAATCTGAAGCATCGCATCCAAAAAATGCTTGCGTGCCTCATCATAAGCGGGCTGTAAAACCATTTGACGATAACTATTGGAAGGAAATAAAATTCCTTCTTTTTCATTTATTAGATTGCGGTAATTCTGAAAGAACATGTTGAATGGGCCTCCAATCAAATGATAGAAACTACTACCTGATAATCTCATTCTACAATTATTAGAAAATTTTATCAATTCAAATAAATAAAGTAAACGAACGGTAAATATAAAAAAACAGCCGCCCTAAAATCAGGACAGCTGCTGTTTTTTATCGATAACACGTACTTTTTTTGAAGCAAAATAGGATGGCAATACCATACCAAACAGTACAAGTACGATACCGAAAACTTGGAGAAGCGTTAAATTTTCATTTAATACAATAACAGATACTGTAATTGCTACAGGCAGCTCCATTGCACTCAGAATTGGTACAAGTGCACCACCGACTTTTGGCGCGGCAATCGAAAATAGTAAAATCGGCAAAATAATACCGAAGAGCCCAAGTGCCAGACCAAACTTCCAAAGACCGCCTGTCAATTGGCCGTTCCATACAATTTCAGGCGATAAAAAGATACAAACGATGATCAATGATACAACAGATAAAATAAATGTACGTCCGATCGTCGTTACTCCTTCAACAGGCTGAGCATTAAATTGCATAAAGGCAGCAAAAGTAAAGGCGGCGAGTAACCCTAGTGCCCATCCTTGCCAAGCAATTTGCGATAAATCTACATCAATTACACCGGCTGCAAAAACCGTACCTATAAATAAAAACACTAACGAAATTAATTCAATACGTGTTGGCAGACGTCTTTTCAGGAAACAGTCCATGAACAATCCAATCCATGTGAATTGGAACAGCATAACAACTGCCAATGATGCAGGTAAATAATTTAGGGAGTGTCCGTAAACAATACCCGTAATCGCTGTACATATTCCGGCTAAAAGTAAAGTGATGGCACCTTTCTTTGAAAGCTTCGGTAATGTGCGTTGTGTTACAACAAAGAGCACGAGTGCGAGTAAAAATCCAACGAAATATTGGCTCGTCACGGCTTCTGACGATGTATAGCCGTGCTGCATCGCAACTTTTACAATTGTTGATAATACTCCGTAACTACTAGCCGCTATTACGATTAATAGCGGGTAAATCCAGTTTTGTTTCATTTAGTGTTTCTTCCTATTCTATAGCGACTTCACCATATGATGAAATGGCTCATTAATTATTGTCCAGCGTTCAATTGTACGATAGCCTATTTTTTCGTACAAGCGCCGTGCATCATGTTTCTCTAGTTCCACATTTAGAGAAATTTTTTCGAAGCCAAGCTCCTTGCCTTTTTGTTCGGCAAACTGCAAAAGGAGCGTGCCGATACCAAGTCCGCGCGCTTTCTTCGAGACACAAATGGTATCGATGTAATATTCATCCATATGTGCTTCGACGTCCAATGTAGTCTGTATTCCTTTTTTAGCCAGTTGCTGTTCAAGCTGGCGATCGAGCTTGTACCCTAGACGTCCATCATAAAGTACGACAATCCCAACTATTTCATCTTGTTGTTCCGCTACAAATGTATTCAAATAGCTGTGTCGATTTGTCGTTTCTGTGACATACTGTTCTAAAGTAGCTAAAATCTGCGAAACTTCCTCTTCACCAGTCAAATTGTTTGCAATGTCTCCAATTGCGTCATAAATTAAAGGTGCGACAGCTTTCGCGTCATTTCGATTTGCTTGTCTAATGGTAATGGTCATTACAATCAACTCCTTACCGAACAAAGTATAACAGAAAATAAATTCATTCGCGAAGAAAGCATTAGTTTCAGAATAGTATAAAGTTTTATAAATATATCTTTTCTATGGTAAATTAGTAAGAACATACAACGTCGGAGGTTAGACAATTAATGAGCCAAATAGACAAAGAATTCATCTTAGTTTATGGAGATGCATTCGTTGATTATATTGCAAATGATCAGACCAATACTTCATTCACGAAGTATTTAGGTGGCGCAACAATCAATGTTGCAGCAGGGATTAGTCGTATTGGGGCACCGTCAGCACTTATTACAATTACAGGCGATGACGAAACGTCGGAATTTTGCCGTCAAGAGATTACAAAAGAAGGTGTAAATCTTGATTTCGCTGTATTTGATGCGAAGAAGCGTGTAAGTGGTGTATATGTTCATTTAACTGAAAAATGTGAACGAGTATTTAAAGATTATGTCGATGAGACGCCGAATTTACAAGTAACACCAGAGCAGTTACAGGAAGAAGCATTCAAACGTGCTTCGATTTTAAATGTTTGTTCAGGAACGATGTTTGAAGAAACAGCATTAAAAACAACACGTGCCGCAGTGGATATGGCCAAGGATAAAGGAGCAATTATCGCAATCGATGCGAATATCCGTCCGCTTCGTTGGGAATCCGAAGAAATCTGCCGTGAGACGATTACTTCATTCTTTGAAGATGCAGATATTTTAAAGCTTACTGATGAGGAATTATACTTCCTTACAGAAACAACAACAATTGAAGAAGGTCTTCAAAAGTTGGATGAGCTGTTAGTACCGATCGTGCTGATTACAGTTGGAGCTGATGGAGCATATGCTGTATTAAACGGTGAAGTAACACATGTTCCAGTTGAACGAGTTGTTCCGGTAGATACAACAGGTGCAGGCGATGCGTTTATGGCAGGCGTACTCCGTTATGTTCATTTCAATGGTTTACCTACAGTAACAGAAGATTTAATCAGCTGTGTCGCATTCGGCAACAAGCTGGGCGCAATGGCCGCAACTAAAGCAGGTGCGTTAACGGCACTGCCAAGCTTCGAGGAAATTAAGCATTTAATTAAATAAACTTTATATAGAGCAAGCTGTCTCCAAAGTGTTTTTACATTTTGGAGGCAGTTTTTTTATTGTACGCAGGTTTGGGTTGAGGTTATTGGAACAACGGGCGGTATTATTAGAAAACGAGGTGGAATTGCGAGTGACAAGGTCTTCATTTAAATATGAATAGAGGAGAATGAAGGGCGTTTTAATTTTTATTAGAACAATGATCGGTTATATTAGAAATTAGAAAAACGCGATTTTATTAGAAAAAATAAAAATATATTAGAACTTCCCCCCCATTTTATTAGAATATCCTACCTCCACAATACTAGCCACCACTGCCAAACGAAACCATTAGTTGACAAAATCTATATTTCGAAAGAATTAGTCGCTATTAATCAGCCAAAGTTCTTTTATAATAAGAATAAGAGGTGAGGGGGATGACCAACTTTCAATTTGCGGCCATTTTTTCAGAGCACCGCAAGCAATTGCAAGTGACACAAGAGGAAATTGCAAGGCATGTCGGAGTATCAAGGGCAGCTGTTTCAAAGTGGGAAAAGGGGCAAAGCTATCCGGATATCGCATTGTTGCCGAAACTTGCCACATTTTTCAACATTTCAATTGATGCACTGCTCGGTTATGAGCCGCAATTGACGAATGAACGAATTTTAAAAATGTATGCGGAATTAGCACAGCGCTTTTCAAAGGAACCATTTGCTGAAGTGGATACAGCAATTGATCAACTTATTGAAGAATATTATAGTTGCTTCCCGTTTTTACTGAAGATGGCACAGCTTTACGTCAATTACTTTAATCTTGCACAGAATAAAGAAGCCGCTGCGGACAAAATACAGGAACTCTGTAAACGTGTAAAGGAGTTCAGCGGAAATTACCGGCTGAAAAACGAGGCGAATTTACTGGAGGCATATACGTATATTTTAAAAGGGGAACCTCAGCATGTGCTTAAATTATTAGGGGAGGATGCTGTAGTTCAGCTTGGGACTGAGCAGCTGATCGCTACTGCACAAACGATGCTGGGCAATATAGAAAAGGCGAAAGAAATTCACCAGGTCAACATGTACCAGCATTTGCTGTATATGATTACGAATGCGAATGAAGCACTTGGATTGGAAATAGGAAATGTATCTTATTTCGAACAGTCGGTCAGCCGGATTGAAACGATAATAGACACTTTTCATTTAGATAAACTGAATATACACAACACACTGCTGTTTTATATAAAGGCAGCGAGCGGATATGCAACACAAAATAATATAGAAGAAGCAATTCGCTGTATTGAGCGCTATGTAAAAATTTGTACACAAATCAAATTTCCATTTCAAATTACAGGGGATAATTATTTCTACTTGCTGGATGGCTGGATCGCAAAGGAAGTTATGCTGAGCACGCAAACACCGCGTGATGAAGAAACAATCAAAAAATCTATTTATGAAAGTATTGCCGATAATCCGATGTTGGCCAGTGTGCAAAACGATACGCGCTATAAAAGTTTACTCGTCAATTTAAAACATCATTTAAAAATTTAAGGGGGATTTAAAATGGATCTATTATCGAATATTCCTTGGGGACTCATTGCGCCGTTATTAGTATTGCAGTTTGTGCTTGCGGCGGTTGCCATAGTGGATATTGTACGTAGTTATGAGACACGCGGCCCGAAATGGGTATGGGTCCTCGTATCATTGTTTGTTAATACACTCGGACCGATCGCCTACTTTCTGTTCGGACGGAAAAGCCAATGATCTGTATTGAAGTGAAAGGTCTCACAAAGCAATTTGGTGCGAAAAAAGTAGTGGATGATTTATCGTTCACTTTGCCGATGCATACATCTACAGCGCTGATCGGTCCGAATGGCGCAGGGAAAACGACGGCACTTTCGATGCTTTCTAATATACTGGAGCCGACAATCGGCAAGATCATCATGCCGGATGTAAAGGATATACGCAGTGCAATCGGCTTTTTACCTCAATATCCCCAGTACTATTCTTGGCTGACTGCACTTGAATATATGGAGATGGTAGCCAACTTAAGCGGTCTTGAGAAGCGTTCATTAAAAAGTGAATGCAAAAAGATGCTGGAATTTGTAGGTTTGCAGGATGCGATGAATAAAAAGACCGAGACGTTTTCAGGAGGAATGAAACAGCGCTTAGGTATTGCCCAGGCAATAGTTCATAAGCCAAAGCTCCTGTTGCTGGATGAACCGGTATCGGCACTAGATCCGGTTGGACGTCGGGAAGTGATGAACTTATTGAAAGAAGTGCAGCAGCAAACGACGATTTTGTACTCAACGCATATTTTAAACGATGCTGAGGAAATGACCGATCAGCTGCTGTTTTTACGGGACGGCCAACTTGTCGAGCAAGGGTCACTGACAGAGGTGAAGCAAAAGTTTGAAGAACCGCGTTATAAAATAATGTTCACAAATGCGGAAGAAGCACGGCAATTTGCGAGTCAGTCTACATTAGGAGCTGTAGCCAACGGAATAGCAGCATATGTGGAAATTGTAGATGAACGCCCATCGATGCAACAGCTGCTTCAGCAGTTGGCGGCATCACCATATGAAGTTGTAAAAGTTGAGAGGGAAACGGCAAGCCTGGAAGAAATCTTTATGAAGGTGGCGGGGAAGCATGCAGCAATTTAAAGCATTACTTTTAAAAGAATGGCGTGAAAGTGTTCGCAGCTTTAAAATTTTATGGATTCCGCTCGTTTTTGTATTGCTCGGTATTAGTGATCCGCTCATGAATTACTTTATGGAAGATATTTTGCAGGCGGTCGGCAATATGCCCGATGGATTTATGATGACAATGCCTGAACTTCAGCCTGCTGATCTGCTTATGGCATCAACCGGGCAATTTCAATCGATTGGACTGCTTGTATTAATTACTGCCTTTATCGGTTCCGTGAGCCGTGAACGTCAGAATGGTACTGCGACACTTCTTTATGTACGTCCAATGTCTTTTACTGCGTTGTTTTTCAGTAAATGGATTGTTGCAAGCATGATTGCTATTCTCAGCGCATTGGCGGGATATGCGGGGAGTATGTATTATACCGTACTGCTTTACGGGAATGTTGATTTATCAAAATTTTTAGCAATGCTCGGTACGTATTGTGTTTGGCTGATGCTAGTTATGGCGCTTACTGTTGCGATGAGTGCAGCCTTCCAAACATCGGTCGCTGCTGCGATTACAATTATTCTCATCCCAGTCGGTCTGCTTATTGATACATTAATCGGCAGCTTTTGGAGTGTGACACCTTGGAAGCTTGCACAATACGGAACAGGCCTTCTGACAGATAGCGTATTAATGGAAAATTATTGGTATACTTTATTAGTTGTCCTCATCTTAATTTTTGTCTTCGTACTGCTTGGCATTAAAATGAGCAAGAACAATATTCGTTATTTAAAAGTATAAATAGTAAGCAGAAATCGTTGTTTTACAATTGATTTCTGCTTTTTTGTATTAACTTTCAAGAAAATTGGTAATATAATGAAGATTAAATGTCTTTTCAAATGGTTATGAAGGTGGACTAGCATTTTTAATACTAATATAAAGTGATCCATTTTCTAAAATTTGCGCATAATAAACATTATCGATCTCGTGGATATTTTTCTTCGCTAATTTTTTTCTGAGCCAGTCTTCAGTAAGCTGAAGCTCCGTTAAGTTTTTCTGAATAATTTTCCCGTCCGAAATCAATTCCAGAGGAAAGTATTGCGGGGCAGGGGCAGACACTGATACGTCTTCTTTTGTTGCAGTCCGGGCAAGCGGCTTTTTCAGGACACTTAATTCTCCATTTGTTTCAAAAACGGCATATAGTACTTCATCAAATGAGAAAATGCTCTGTTCACGCAACAGCATAGCGAGCTCGTCCGGATGAAGCCGTGCTTTTCTCAATTCATTATTTAATATGACACCGTTATTAATGACAATCGACGGTTTATCGTCAAAAAGGATACGTGCTTTTGAAGATCTGAATGAAATATAACTAACGGTAATTGTTAATGCAGCCCACACGATTAAAGAAACCATGCCGTCTAAAAAAGGGGTTTCCACTTGAGTCGAGACTTCGGCAGCAATCGAACCAAAAGTGATCCCCGTGACATAATGGAAGAAAGTGAGCTGACTCACTTGCTTTTTACCGATGATGCGGGCGAGTATTAATATCGCGAAAAAGGAAAAGCTTGCACGTAAAATCATTTCGCCAAGGTTCAGTTCTATGATAATCCCTCCTTATAAAGGGTAGTATGAATAAAATGCGATTATCTATGCACCCTTAGTGCATTCAATACGAGAGGCAAAATTGAGGGGTATTTTTATAAAATTAGCGAGTTGCTGAATTAAAAATTATGAGTAATGTATTGATAGCAGAAAGAATGTGAAAAAATGTCGACTACAACAGTAAAACAATCAAACCCTGTCTACCCAATTATGGTCTCGATAGGGGTATGTCACTTAATTAATGATACGATGCAGGCAGTTATACCGGCAATGTTCCCATTATTGGAGAGGGACTTAGGATTAACGTTTACGCAGCTTGGTATGATTTCGTTTGTCCTGAATATGGTTGCCAGCCTTCTACAGCCGGCCGTCGGATTTATGACAGATAAGAAGCCATTTCCGTATGCATTGCCGCTTGGGATGGTGAGCTCGTTTATCGGGCTGACAATGCTCATATTATCGGGCGAATACTGGATGATTTTAGTGTCGGTTCTATTCTTGGGACTTGGTTCAGCTATTTTCCACCCAGAAGGCTCACGCGTGTCGTTTATGGCGGCAGGTAATAAGCGAGGCTTGGCTCAGTCCATATATCAGGTAGGGGGCAATAGCGGACAGGCATTAGCCCCATTACTAAGCGCATTTATCATTTTGCCTTTCGGAATGTACGGCGTTTCCGTTATTCTTATTTTTACAGCAATCGGAATCTTTTTATTAACGAAAATATCGATGTGGTATAAACGTCAGCTCGAAGCGGAAAAGAGATCAAAAATTAAAAAAATGCTGATTTCATCCTTGCCTCCTTTAACGAAAAAGCAGGTTGGAATGGCTTTAATCGTACTGCTGTTCATTATATTTGCTCGTTCGTTTTACGTTACGAATATAACAAGTTTCTATGTCTTTTATTTATCAGAACAATATGGGATGAGTATTGAGCGCGGTCAGCTGTTTATCTTTATATTCATGGCAGTTGGGGTTGTAGGCACATTTTTTGGTGGTCCATTATCAGATCGCTTCGGTCGGAAAAATGTTATATTGCTTTCGGTGATCGCCCCGATTCCGTTTTGCTTGGCACTTCCGTTTGTTCCTTTGCCTGCTGTAATGGTTTTACTTATTATTATCGGACTCTTGATTATGGTTAGCTTTACAGTGACTGTTGTGTATGCACAGGAACTTGTCCCATCCAAAATCGGGACAATGGCCGGTTTAACAGTCGGTGTTGCATTTGGAATGGGAGCAATTGGCTCGGTTGTTATCGGAATCCTTATCGACAAAATGGGAATACACTTCACAATGAATGCTATATCGGTACTGACATTATTGTTGCTCGTAGCATTTTTCCTGCCGCGTGATCGAGTAGGGGAATAGGAAAATAAAAGAACTTCGGATTTTTATGTCCGAAGTTCTTTTTTAATAATCCTCCACCAAAATATACGTCATTCTCACCGGCCCGTGTACGCCGACGACTAAGTTCATTTCGATATCTGCGGAGTTGCTTGGCCCTGTAATGAAATTAACACAGGACGAGACATGTGACTGCTCTCGTAAAAACTGGGCAGCTTGTGTCATGCGGGGAACGATGCTGCTTTTCGGTATAATGGCAATAGAATTTTCAGGTAAAAATGAAAGCGTCCGGCCGACTTCCGGTGATGCTTGAAGCATAATTGTGCCGGATTCCGCTAATGTCACGTTGCTGATTACGACACCGACATTTGCCTGTTCAGCAAAATCGATACTTTCCTTACCGTTTGCAGATTGCCACTTTAAATGTTCATATTGTTCAAAAACCGATAACACATTCAATACTCTAAAACGCGGATCATTGCTGTAAATTACACGCCCACCACCGTATTCTGCAATTGTTTCATTTAATATTTCAGGCAACTGCTGCTGTGTGCATTTTTTTAATGTAGTGTGGATGTTCAAGCATTGTTCTCTCAACACTTCGATAAGTTCTTCCATCGAAGCATCCTTCAATACTTCGTGTTGAGGGAGGTGCTTCCAGTTTCGTTCCGGTTTTGTTAAAGAAGGGGGCGGACCTGCCAAGACGAGCAGCGACAGTTTGTAAAAAGGGTTCTCGATTTTGAATCACTTAGATTTGCCTCCTTTATTATGCTGTTCGAACCAGTCACGGAAACGTTCTTTTTGTACGGAAGGAAAATCACGATACGCTGTCCAGTTTTTCAGAGGACCGGGACCATTTGTAATTTTCTCGTTTTTCGTGAACGGCTTCATAACGGTTGAAGCTACTTTAGTGCCCAACTGGTAGATTGATTGCGAAGAAGTGCCCATTCCAAATGCCTGCATTAACAAACTTTCACTGATCGGGGCACGGCCTTCCCGTTCCACAATCACTTCCCTATGCTTATGAAGCAATTGGTGCAATGGAATTTTC
This sequence comes from Solibacillus sp. NPDC093137, assembly GCF_050280445.1. NCBI lineage: Bacteria > Bacillati > Bacillota > Bacilli > Caryophanales > Caryophanaceae > Solibacillus > Solibacillus sp. NPDC093137. Next base: position 75,032 of record NZ_JBNNVH010000009.1, on the reverse strand, counting down.
ACTGGGCATACATCCGTGCATGCACCACATAAAGTAGAAGCGTAAGGAAGCTCTTTATAATCATCATAACCACCCAATAAGGGGGATAACACGGCACCAATGGGACCTGAGTAAATAGATCCGTACGTATGTCCGCCGACATGGCGGTAAACAGGGCATGTATTAATACATGCCGCACAGCGAATACATTGTAAAATCGATTGGAATTCGCCACCTAAAATCGAGGAACGTCCATTGTCTACAATGACTAAATGGAATTCTTCGGGGCCATCGACTTCGAGAGCTTCTTTGATGCCTGTCAGCACTGTAATATAGCTCGTCAACTTCTGGCCAACCGCGCTGCGTGTCAGCATGCCGACAAGTACTTCCATTTCCTCAAATGTTGGTACTAAACGCTCCATCCCCATGACGGAAATTTGCGTTTTTGGTAATGCAGTTACTAAATCCGCATTTCCTTCATTAGTTACTAAACAAACAGAACCCGTTTCGGCAACGGCAAAATTGCATCCTGTAATACCGATATCCGCCGTTAAGTAATGATCACGTAAAACTTTGCGGGCATGCAGTGCTAGTTCTTCAGGTTGGGAGGAAGCTGTATAGCCAATTTTTTGTTCAAATACTTCCCGAATCTGATCTTTATTTTTATGAAGTGCCGGCGTCACGATATGTGAAGGGGGGTCATGGTCATCAAGCTGTAAAATATATTCGCCTAAATCGGTTTCAATTACTTCACATCCCAGTTGTTCCAAGTGTGAGTTTAAATTGATTTCTTCGGTTACCATCGATTTAGCTTTCACTATCTTTTTTGCATTTTTCTGTTGGGCAATTGTTGAAATGTATTCGGTAGCTTCTTCTGCAGTTTGTGCAAAAAACACATGGCCGCCTCGCGTTTCAACGTTTGTACTCAATTCATGTAAATAGTAATCAAGATTTTCCAATACATGCTGCCGGATTTCTTCTCCATGATTGCGCCATTCTTCCCAATCTAAAGGATCAACAGCAGCGCTCCGTCTTGTTTGAAAACGATGTTGAGCGCCTGCTACCGCACCGCGCATAAAATCATTTTCCAAGTTGGTCGAAAGACGTTCTTTAAATTTTTGCTGACTGATTTTCATCGCCATTTTGAAACACGTCCTCTCTATTAGCGGCAATTCAATATTTCTGCGATATGCATTGTTTTAATTTCAATGTTTTTCCGGTCAATCCGTCCGCCGATGTTCATGAGACATCCGGCATCAGCTCCTATTAAATAATGGACAGCAATTTGCTCGGCAGAAGCAATTTTTTCATCTACCATCTGTTCTGAGATCTGTCCCATTTTAATAGAGAATGTTCCGCCAAAACCGCAGCAATTATCTTTTAGAGGCATTTCAAGCAGTTCAAGACCGTCTACATTCTGGAGCAATGTGAGAGGAGCCTGCTGCACTTTCAATAAGCGCGTCATATGACAGGAAGGGTGATAAGTAGCCGTTCCGTTCAGTTTTGCTCCAACATCCTCAATTTTAAGTACATCGACAATAAATTGTGTCAGTTCATAAGTCTTGTCTGCGATTCGTTGTGCCTTTTCCTGCCAAAGCGGTTCATCTTTAAAAATATGAACATATTCTTTCAGCATGTATGCACAAGAACCTGATGGACAGACGATGACTTCTGCATCTTCAAAAACTCGAATTGTGTTTTTCATCGTTTCTTTAGAAGCTTTTACATAGCCGCTATTATAGGCCGGCTGACCGCAACAAGTTTGGCCTTTTGGAAAACTTACTGTACAACCTAAGCGCTCCAATAACTCAACCGTGTTTTTCCCGATATTACTTTGAATCATATCGACTAAACATGTAGCGAATAATGATATATTCATCCAATCCCCCCTGTTCCATTAAATTTACAACTTTCTGATAATTAAGTCAACAGGTCATCTGATGACTTGGGAAATTAGTATTTAAAGAGAATAATATTGTATTAAAACATTATTGGTTGAAAAGTAATGATTCGACGGTTTCAAGATGTTTTGCCATCGCCTTTTTAGCCTGTATATCATCTGCATTCACTAAAGCATTGTAAATCGCGGTATGTTCTTCGTGTAAGTTGTATAAAGCAGCATGATCTGTAGTGGATAAAATGGAACGAGTATGCTGGATTTGGCGTGCAATCGGCTTTGAAACACTTTGCAGCATTGAAACTAGTAAAGGGTTGTCCGCTGCTTCAGCAATGATTGCATGAAATTGCATATCGGCATTACTGCTTGTCTCAGGATCGATTAGAGCATGGTTCATTTTACTGAGTGCTTCTTTTAATTGTTCAAGCTGACGATTTGTTCTGCGTTTTGCCGCATTTTCGATTAATCCTAATTCCAAAATTTTTCGTACTTCAAATATTTGCTGTAAATCCTGCTGTGAAAAGGATGCGTATGTAGGAATATTTAACGAAATATCCTGGGCCGTTACTTTGCGGATATAAGTTCCTTCTCCTTGGCGGATTTCGATAATACCACGTGCCTGAAGAGCAGTTAAAGCTTCACGAATTGCAGAGCGACCAACTTCAAAGTTTTTTGCAAGCTGTTCAACGGAATCCAATTTATCACCAGGTGATATTTCCCCGATCATAATTTTCTGTTCAATAATAGCGGCTATTTGTTCATATAGTTTTTTTGTTTTGGGTACTTCAAATTTCATTTTAAAAATCCTTCCTGCTTTATAAATTCTAAAAAAAGCTGTTCCAATAACTTGGAAACAGCTTTGTATTAAGGTTTTAATGAAGTAAAGCGATCTTTAGGAAGAATTTCAGGGTTGTTAACAGTACCTTCTGTTATATCGGCCTCTAAAAGTTTCCCGTTATAATTAAACTTGAATATACCATTATCAAAGTCTGTCCCGATTTCCTTAAAGAAAATCCCTTCCAGAGCAATAATTTTAGGGCATGTAAACACGACTTTATAATAATCATTTTCCTGGATTATATAAGCACGTACACCTTTTTCGTAAACATCGATCAGTTCATCCTCAGAAGGACGCTTTACCGATACTATATGAAAATCAACGAATGGTACTTCTTTTAAGAGAACATTCAAGAAAGAACCTTTTGTGATTTCCTCCCAGCGGCTTTGAGCACTCTGACCTACGATGATTTGCGTGATATTAAAATCCATTGCGATTTCTGTAATCACTTTATGGAATGGGCGTTTTTCATTATCCTTAATAATGAATTGTTCTACTTCCAATTCATCAGTCAGTTCTTTCCACTGTTCGATATAGCCGGATTTTTCTGCATCAAATGCATCAAGTGGCTTTGAATCAACAGTCAACACATATAATGGGCAGTCAAGTAATGTAGCAAGCTTGTGTCCTCGGCGAATTAAACGCTCACCATTTTGTCCGTAATATACACAAACCAAAATACTTTCGTCTAATCGGCCTTTAACATGTTTCATTTTAGTTCGCACCTCTTTTTCTTATCCTATAATAATGAATTGAATCCGAATATATATTGAGAAATTAAGCATAATTGAGATAAAACGAAGGCTATTACAGTGCAATGCACCCATTATTATTGTATACTTATTTCTATGATGCATATTTATATTCAGTAAATTTTTTGTTATATTTTTGCTTTTCCAATTTTTATTAAATTACCCTTGTTTGAAAATATATTCCCCATATGCCACATTATTATGAAGATAGTTATATAGATAGTCAAGTGTGATTGTTCGATTGCCGAACTTTACATATTTTATTGGCTCACTCGGTTAGGAGGTTATTGCTTTTGCTTATTGCTTTTTCGATTATGCTTCCGTTTCTTGCTGCAGCATTAATCCCATTAATATACAGGAGATTTAAGAATATACATTTAGGTTGGTTCGTATTAATTGTCCCTGTTGCTTTATTTTCGCTTTTAGCTACATATATCCCTCGAATTGCCAATGGTGAAGTGTTCATAAAGACATTTGAGTGGATCCCCTCTTTCGGTATTAATATTACTACTTATTTAGACGGCTTGAGTATGATTTTCAGCTTACTCATTACTGGGGTAGGCAGTTTAGTAATACTTTACTCAATTTTCTATTTATCAACGAAAGAATCATTACACCATTTCTATTGCTATTTACTATTATTTATGGGCGCGATGTTAGGCGTCGTCTTTTCAGATAACTTAATGGTGCTTTATGTATTTTGGGAATTAACGAGCGTATCGTCATTCCTGTTAATTGCATTTTGGCATCATCGTAAAGCATCTCGTGCAGGTGCGCGTAAAGCAATGACCATTACCGTTTCTGGTGGTGTTGCGATGCTCGCTGGTTTTTTAATGTTATATGTTGCATCCGGAACGTTTAGTATTCGCGAAATTATTGCGAATTTGGATGTCGTGCAATCGAGCGTGTACTTTGTTCCGGCAATGTGTCTTGTACTTTTAGGTGCGTTTACAAAGTCAGCACAGTTCCCGTTCCATATTTGGCTGCCGGATGCGATGGAAGCACCGACACCTGTTTCCGCCTATTTACACTCTGCAACGATGGTAAAAGCAGGTATTTACTTAGTAGCTCGTACAACACCGATTTTCGGCGGGCATGAAGTATGGTTCTGGGCAGTGAGCGGGGTAGGTCTTCTAACATTATTCTGGGGTTCCTTCAATGCGGTTCGCCAGTATGATTTAAAGGCACTGCTGGCATACTCCACAATTAGTCAGCTTGGACTGATAATGTCTTTATTTGGTCTTGGTTCTGCAGCACTGCATTTTGGTTATTCAACACAATCGGTTATTTATACGCAGGCTACATTTGCTGCACTATTCCATTTAATCAACCACTCGACATTTAAAGGTGCGCTCTTTATGATGGTCGGAATTGTCGATCATGAAGTAGGAACACGCGATATTCGACGGTTAGGCGGATTGATGTCGTTAATGCCGTTTACATTTACGATTGCTGTAATCGGCAGTGCCTCAATGGCAGGTTTACCACCATTCAATGGCTTTTTAAGTAAGGAAATGTTCTTTGCAGCAACATTAAAAATTACACAGCTTGATATTTTCTCACTTGATAGCATCGGCCTTTTATTCCCGATTATCGCCTGGGTGGCCAGTGTATTTACGTTTATTTACTGTGTCATTATCGTCATGCGTACATTCTTCGGGAAAATACAGCCGGATCGTCTGGAAAAGCCGCCACATGAAGCGCCGTTTGGTATGTTAATTTCACCATTTATTTTAGTTGCCTTCGTGATTGGAATTTTTATATTCCCGAATGTTTTGGGACATTATATTTTAAGTCCGGCGATGGCAAGCATTTACCCAATGTTCCCATCTGTAGAGGAAATGACGCCTCATATCGCAGCATGGCATGGTTATATAAATACGGAGCTTATTATGACGTTTGGTGTCATTGTTGTAGGGGTTTTCTTATACCGTACATTAAAAAAATGGCGTCCTGTCTATCTGTGGATACCGCAAAGCTTTACGCTAAATGCGATTTATGAACGTGTGATTAATTCAAGTGAGAGTGTATCAGGACGTGTAACAAACCGTTATATGAACGGTAATTTAACGTATTATTTCGTTTATATCTATGTATTTTTTGTAACGCTACTGGCAGGGTATATGATTTATGCGGACGTATTCAGCTGGAATCCTTCGAAAGACTCGGTGATTGAGCCATATGAATTAGTTCTTGTATTCGTTATGATTGCGGCTGCAATTGCGATTATTTTTGCAAAGCAGCGTATTACAGTCGTGCTGTTGAATGGAGTACTCGGGTATTCTGTTGCCTTTTTCTTCGTAGTATTTAGAGCTCCTGATTTGGCGCTGACGCAGCTTGTCGTTGAATCGGTTACAACAGCACTGTTCTTACTATCATTTAAATATCTACCGAAGCTTAAAAATGAGTATATTTCGAAAAGCTGGCGTTTCGCGAAGGTGACAATTTCGGTTGCGGTCGGTGCAACTGTGACACTGATCGGATTAGCTGTAATGAATTACGATCGTTTTGAACCAATCTCGAAATACTTTGAGAACTCGTATGATCTGGCTGGCGGGAAAAATATCGTCAACACGATATTAGGCGATTTCCGTGCATTTGATACGATGCTTGAAGTAGTTGTACTTTTCATTGCAGGTCTAGGCGTCTACACACTTATTAAGCTTAAGGCGAAAAAGGGGGATGGAGACGTTGAAAGTAAATGATGTTATTTTAAAATCAGTTGTACGAGGCGTTGTTTTCATCGTCTTTACGCTTGGTATGTATTTATTTTTTGCAGGACATAATGCTCCAGGCGGAGGATTCATCGGCGGGTTAGTTCTTGGCTCGGGGATTGTCCTGTTATATTTGACATACGATATTGAAACTGTGCATAAGGGGATGCCGTTCGACTTTAAAAAAGTTGCTGCAATCGGTGTATTGCTGGCGACCGGCTCGGCCATTGCCTCGATTTTCTTTGACGTACCATTTTTAACGCAGACGGATGGCTATTATAATCTCCCGTTAATAGGAGAAAAGCATTTGTCCACTGTTACGATTTTTGAAGCAGGTGTCGCATTGACGGTTATCGGTACACTCGTAACGATTATTTTAAATATAAGTGAGGATGAATAGTATGGAATCATTAATGATTGTACTTGTCGGCATTCTAGTCGCAGTCGCTACTTATTTAATCCTCTCTCGTAGTGTCATACGCGTGATTGTCGGCACCGCCATTTTATCTCATGCCGTTCACCTATTGTTATTGACGGTCGGCGGGTTGAAGAAGGGGAGTGTGCCGTTATTAGGTCAAGCGGCCGCACCATATACCGACGCTTTGCCACAAGCATTGATCTTAACAGCAATCGTTATTAGCTTTGCTGTTACGGCATTTTTACTTGTGCTGGCTTATCGGATGTATTTAATGAACGGAACCGATGATCTAGGGGAACTTGGAGGGTCATCAGATGAATAATATAATAGTTTTACCAATGATTGTGCCGATAATAACGGCCGCATTATTAGTATTTTTAAATAATAATATTAAACTTCAGCGGGTTGTAAGTTTAATTACAATGATTTTTGTAATAGGGACTTCTGTTGTCCTGCTACAGCTTATTCAAACAGAAGGTATCATGCGTATAGACTTTAGTGGTTGGGCACCGCCGTTCGGTATTTTATTTGTCGCCGATTCATTCGCGGTACTGCTTGTTTTAACGGCAAGCATCGTTACAACGATCTGTTTAATTTATGCTTTTTCCACAATTGGCGAGCGTCATGAAAGAATGTATTTTTATCCATTTGTGTTGTTTTTACTGGCAGGTGTAAACGGTTCGTTTTTAACAGGCGATATTTTCAACTTATTCGTTTGTTTTGAAGTAATGCTTCTGGCGTCATATGTATTAGTTGCATTAGGCGGGGGAAAGATACAGCTGCGCGAGTCGATCAAGTATGTACTCATTAATGTTGTCGCATCCTGGATTTTCCTCGTTGCACTGGCGTTTATGTATGGAACGTTAAAGACGCTTAATATGGCACATATTGCACAGCGCGTTGCAGAAGCCGGTCAAGATCCGTTATTAACGGTTGTCGCACTTGTTTTCCTCATTGTTTTTGCTTTAAAAGGAGGATTGCTGCTATTCTTTTGGCTGCCTGGTTCTTACAGTGTGCCTCCAACAGCAGTACAGGCATTATTTGCTGCGCTATTAACAAAAGTCGGCATGTATGCATTATTCCGTACGTTCACGCTTATGTTCCCGTTACAGCCGGAAATTACGCATACGGCCATCGGTGTGATGGCAGGGCTGACGATTATTGCGGGATGTATGGGTGCATTTGCCGGACGCGATGTTCGGACAATTGCTACGTATAACGTCATCATTAGTGTTGGCTTTATAATGGTGGCACTTGCGATCGGAACTGAGTCAGCAATGGCAGGCGCGGTTTATTATTTAATCCACGATATGCTTGGTAAGGCGCTGCTGTTTTTACTTATTGGAACAATGGTGCTTTTAACAGGGGAAATTGTCGTGAAAAATATGAATGGGTTAATTCGAATTTATCCGGTATTTGGGTGGCTGTTCTTTATTATGATGTGTGCGCTTGTCGGAATTCCGCCGTTAAGCGGGTTTATCGGAAAAGTATTGGTCGGCCAAGGTGCTGTTGAAGCAGAGGCGTATATTTTATTGGCACTAGCATTCGGTTCGAGTATCATCGTACTCTATTCATTAATGCGTATTTTCCTTGCTTCATTTTTTGGAGAAACATCGATTAATGAAGAGGACAAGATTCGGATGCCACGCGGTGCGATGGTATCGTTTGTGCTATTGACGATTTGTATCGTTGCTTTAGGAGTTGGCGCAGAAGGGCTGGCAGTTTATGTGAATGATGCAGCCTACACATTATCCAACCCTTCCGTATACATTGATGCGATTTTAAATACGAATAAGTAAAGGAGGGTGAGCACATGTTAGGTCAATTTATTATTAATTTATTTATTGCGGCGCTATGGTTTTTGTTGAAGGATGATCCAACTGCAGACTTTACGACGTTTATGTCAGGCTTTTTAGTCGGAACATTGATTTTATATGCTATGCACAGGTTTTTCGGAACACAGTTTTACTTGCGTCGTGTACTAAAGATTATTAAGCTCATCCTCATATTTATTCGAGAGCTGCTTTCATCAAGTATTTCTGTATTAAAACAAGTGCTGGATCCACAGATGAATTTTACACCGGGCATTTTTACTTATGAAACAGAATTAAGAGGGGACTACCAAGTAACGACATTGGCCCTGTTATTAACATTGACACCGGGTTCTGTTGTAATGGAAGTCTCAGAAGATAACAGCACGTTTTATATTCATGCGATGGATATAGAAGAATCGAAAGAAACGGTACTCCGTTCAATCGGCAAGTTTGAACGTGCCATTTTGGAGGTGACACAATGATCGATTTGATTCTAAAGGCGGCACTTGTTCTATTTATGGTGGCAATCGGACTATCCCTATTTCGCGTGATAAAAGGGCCGTCATTACCTGACCGCGCAATCGCTCTTGATACGATTGGTGTAAATTTAATTTCTGCGATCGCCATCGTGTCGATTGTTTTAAAAACAAAGGCATTTTTGGAAGCCATTTTAATATTGGGTATTTTAGCATTTATCGGAACGATCGCATTCTCGAAATATATAGAAAGAGGTGTCATTGTTGAACGTAAATCAGCTGATTGAATTAATGGCGGCACTTCTTATCTTGTTTGGTGCAATTGTGAGTGTCATTAGCGCATTCGGCATGATACGTTTACCAGATGTGTATACACGCTCACACGCAGCAACGAAAAGTGCGACACTCTCTGTATTGCTTTGTTTGTTCGGCGGTTTCATTTACTTTTGGATCCATGATGGCTATGTGAGTATTCGCCTCATTTTAGGGATTATCTTCGTATTTATTACAGCCCCTGTTTCCGGGCATTTAGTATGTCGCGCGGCATATCGTTCACGCGTACCGCTAGCTGAAGGTTCTGGAGACGATGCATTAAATGAAATCCTGTTCGGCGAAGAAAATTTGCAAGTAAAAGAAGAAGTGGAAGCTACATTGAAAGAAATTAAATAATGAATGGAATAGCATTTTAAAAGTGATGGCATGTCGCTTTTAGAATGCTTTTTTTAGTGGATAAAAAATAGAGCAATGTGGATAACTTGTAGATAAAGTTCGGTACTTATCATAGGTAAAGGGACAGTTATTTATTTTTTAACTAAGCATTATTACGAGAAATTAAAATTATTCATTTTTTTATAAGAATGGGCAGGTTTAACTTAGAAAAATGTGACGATTTTTAGAACAAATGAAAATATATTCGAATATTTTTTTGGAATCTTGTTCTAAAATAGAATTCCACAATATTCTTTGTGGATAAGTATAATACAATCTGTTGAAAAATCGTGATTAAATTGTGGATAATTAACGTTAATGTGTATAACTTTGTGGATAAATAGTATATGTGGATAATATTTCTTTATTTATTGACAAATAAGCTCGTTTTTTGTATAGTGCATTACAACACTAATGTACTGGATAACTTGGAAAGGAGAATCTCATTGATTTTTAACACACAAAGTACAATGCCTATTTATATGCAAGTAGCGGAATGGATTGAAAATGAGATATTGGCGGATCGGCTGCTTCCGGAAGGAAAAGTGTATTCGCAGTATCAGCTTGCTGAAATTTTTAATATTAATCCGGCAACCGCAGGAAAAGGCCTGACAATTTTAGTAGAAAAAGAAATTTTATATAAAAAGAGAGGACTTGGAATGTTCGTAATCGGGGATGCAAAACATCGGATTTTAACAACAAGACGAAGTGACACATTGACGAAGATGGCAAAGGAAATCGTAGAAGAAGCAAAACGTTTAGGCGTGATGGATGAAGATTTGATTGAGCTGATCAAGCATATTCAAAAGGAGGTGTGAGTGAATGATTGTATGCCGCTTAGTTTATCAATAGATTTACTGAACACTTCCATGTACGAAAGCTATAATAATCCACTCAACGAATTAATTGGTAAACGGATTTTACACTTGAATGTTCCGAAACAGTTCAATATTATTGATAAAGATGGGTGGTATTAGTCGCTGCTTAAAACTCACAATGAATTGAGCGAATAAATTGAAAAAGTTATTGAAATTAATCATTTTTATAGGTGTTGTCTATCTATTTTTATATATAAATAATAATTGGCTTGTAACAACCGATTATGTACATGAATCAGAGAAAGTTCCGGAAAGCTTTGATGGTTACCGGATTACCCAAGTTACCGATTTGCATGATGCGACATTCGGGGAAAATCAGTCAAGGTTAGTGGAAAAAGTGCGGGCTACCAAACCGGATGCTATTTTCATAACGGGTGACTTAGTGGATAGTCGCCGCTATGACTTGGAAAACAGCTTGCAGGCTGTGCGCCAATTAGTCGATATTGCGGATGTTTACTATGTTCTTGGCAATCACGAGGTTGCATTGAATTTAACAGATGAAATTTATGCGGCTTTAAATGAGCTGGGTGTCCATGTGTTACCGAATGATGCGGTACAGTTGGAGCGAAACGGAGAGCACATTGTCATTGCGGGTATTGAGGACCCGTTAATGGGGAAAGAAGTGGGACAGTCGATCGATGAAGCACTGTACAATATGAATCCAGATGCATTTAAAGTGCTACTGTCGCACCGTCCTGAGGTGTTTGAAACATATGTTGAAAAGGATATTGACCTAGTGTTAACAGGACATGCACATGGTGGTCAAATTCGTCTGCCATTTATCGGCGGACTTTTTGCGCCAACTCAAGGTTTCATGCCAACATACACAGCAGGTATTTATGAACAGCAGGATACGGAAATGATTGTAAATCGGGGCTTGGGGAACAGCCTGTTTCCTTACCGGGTCTTTAATCTGCCTGAAATTTATGTCGTTGAGTTGAAAAAGGAAAGCTAGTTAGTAGTTTTCTAATATATGCTGTAGGTTTTCTAATAAACTGCAAAAAGTTCTAATATATTTCCAGACCTTCAATAAAGGGCGGAATTCCCGTTCTCACAGCGCAAAATATTCGTAAGCTTATGCAGATTATCGTAAAATAAGTGAAAATAGATTTTAGGAGTATGCAAATGGAAGGGATTATTACACTACTTGCAATGGTGGGAATTATTGCAATGATTGTGCGTTTTATGCCGAAAAAAGGCGTGAAATATATTACTACAAAAGAACTGCAGCCTTTACTGGAAGACGAGAAATATGTATTTGTGGATGTCCGGACGGAAAAAGAATATAAAGAGGCCCATATTCCTCAGTTTATTAATCGTCCGCTTGGAACGTATTTAGGAGATTTGCCGAAAGATCGTCCTGTTGTTGTCATTTGCCAAAGTGGTGCGCGCAGTAATAAAGCGTGCAAGGAACTCGTAAAGCTAGGTTATACCGATATAACAAATGTTCGCCGTGGGATGAATGGACTGCGTGCAGGATAAAATAAGAGAAGCTAATGAATGGCTCAACCCATCATTAGCTTCTTTTTCATTTATCCCGCATTAACGGGTAGTAAGACTCCAACCTCCAGGTTTAGGCAGGGCAAAGAAATAGGCGGGAGATCAACTACCCGTAAAAGCCCGATTGGTTCAACTAACAATCCGTGGGGAAAACCCCCACGGATTGAAGTTTCACTTTATCGAACTGCTTCTTTCATTGCCTCAATCAGCGCTTCAGCTGAAATGGTTTTTTCACCGCCGCCTTGGACAAGTGCATCATTTCCGCCGCCTTTACCATTAATGAGCGGTAAAGCAGTTGCAGAAATATCTTTCATCGATTTTGTTTGCTCACTGCCGCGTGCCGCAACAAATTGTAGCTTGTCTTCATTATTGGCAACGAGCAGTGCGATTGCCTCACCATTTTGCTGTGTAATAAAACGCGCCAGCTTCTGCAGGCTTTGAATCGAGCGGTTTTCAAATGTCGCTGCAGCAACTGTTTCGTTTGCTAATTCTTTTGCTTCGAATTCAAGAAGGGCATCTTGTGCTTCCGTTAAATTCTTCTCTGTTTGCTTTGCTGTTTTTGCGAATTTACGCAACGCATCAGCAGCTTCTTCTTCCGGTGCGCTCAATTGGCGTGCCACATCGCTTAAAACCTGTTTACGCATAGCCAGCTGCTGTAACACGCGATTGCCGCAGACGAAGTGTACACGAATCTGCTTCTTCATTTTTTCTGTAGCTAAAATTTTCAATAAGCCTACTTGTCCGGTAGAAGTGGGATGTGTACCACCACAGCCATTGTAGTCATAGTCAGGGATAATAACTAAACGAATATCTTCGTCGACTTTTACATCTTTCCGTAAGTTATATTGTGCTAATTCTTCTTTTGTCACCCACTTAGTTTCAATAGGACGGTTTTCCAAAATAATTTCATTAGCCCGTTTTTCCACTGCTGCCAGCTGATCTTCCGATACTTCGCCAACATTTAAATCGATTGTGACAAGCTCTGTCCCTAAGTGGAAGCTCACTGTCACCATATCGAATAATTCCACAAAGGCTGCTGTTAAAATATGTTGTCCCGCATGTTGTTGCATATGGTCGAATCGGCGCGACCAATGAAGTTTCCCGGATATTTCCCCGGAAATATTCGACACATCGGCTGCCATATAATGACGAATTTCCTCATCAACTTTCTCAACATCGATAATTTCCAATTCATTAATCCAGCCCGTATCGTGGGGTTGCCCGCCACCAGTAGGATAAAATGCCGTATTGTTTAGTACAATGAAATTTCCTGTGTCGTCTTTACCTGTTTTCACAACTTGTGCCGTAAATTCCTTCATCATTGCATCTTCGTAATAAAATAGATTTTTCAAAGTCCATCACTCCTTAGTTTCTAGTTTGTCATATGAAAACGTTGCTGTCACGGTGTAAATAATGATTGTTATTTGACGCGGGGCAATTTTCGTTTATGATAAAATAGAAGCATTTCCCGGAAGGAGCATGAATATGAATATTACGCAATTTTCAATAGAAGAAATTTTAGATCCGACAAAGATTATTGAAGGTAAGCGTTATGAGTTTTTATTAGATGTAGAAGTGGATGAGGAAGATGAACTGTATTCCGCTGCAGGATTAGAGATTCGTGTGATTGTAGGGGTAATTGACGACAATGTACGCATCGTGAACTATTTTATTATTGATAAATCTAATAATGAGTTTTTGGATTTTGCATTGGAAGAAGACGAAGAAGCGATGATATTGGAGTTTTGCAAAGAGGAATTATATGCTGATTCAAGTGAAACAGAAGCTGAATAATCGGTATAAAAAAGGTAGCGAATGCGCTACCTTTTTTTATTCAATATATTTTGTTTTTAACTGGTCTGCACCAATCCCGCCGATTACCATTAAAGCTAGCGGCAAGAAGTTTGATAGGATTTTTGGTAAGCCTTCAGGAATAATAACATCCATACCAGCAAAATGATTTAAACCCATAATAATCAGTTTTGCAACCAATAAAAATGCACCTATTAAAAATACGCTATCAAAGAACGCTTTCCATTTTGGATACGCCAATTTCTTACTATCACGAATTACTTTTTCTTTCAATTCACCATCACTCCTCAACATTTCATCAATTGTGATGCCAAACAAATCACTCATATCAATGATTACTTCAATACTCGGATAGTTCTTCCCGGTTTCCCATTTAGAAACGGATTGGCGACTAACATGGATTTTTTCGGCAAGATCCGCTTGTGACCAACCTCTTTTTTCTCGCTCTTTTTTTAATCGTTCACTAAAAATCATGTGAGTCATCCCCTTCCTTGTTTTCAGTATTGATGAAATGTACGGGTAAAGTAAAGATAGTTATAGGTGCGTAAGGCAGCAACCTCTTGTTGCCACTGCAGTTTTTGCAGTTTAATCATACATTAAGATAGTAAAAAATGAAAAAATATAAATAGGAGTATCCCGCAAAATTACTTCAACGGGATACTCCTGTTTTGTTGTAAAAACTACTTACCAAGCGGCAATTGCGCCATCTGTACGTGGCTCTGTTCCACCATACAGCACGCCTGTCTTCTGGTCCCGCCATATAATTTGACCGCGTCCGAAACTGCCGCCGTCGACTGCAACTCGGATGTCGTGGCCTTTACGTTGCAATGCATGCACTAAATAACTAGGGAAGTGCGGCTCGACTTCGACGCGCTTTTCACCGATCCATTGCCATCTGGGCATATCAAGTGCTGCTTGCGGGTTGAGTGCGAAGTCGATTGTGGATGTAACGACCTGGAAATGCCCTTGAGGCTGCATATATCCACCCATTACGCCAAATGGACCGACCGCTTCATCATCCTTTGTCAAAAATCCTGGGATAATTGTATTGAATGTTCGTTTTCCAGGCTTTAAGAAGTTTGGATGTGTTTCATCCAGTGAGAAATCATAGCCCCGGTTTTGAAGCGCTATACCTGTTTCCGGAATGACAATGCCTGAACCGAAGCCCATATAGTTACTTTGGATATACGACACCATATTGCCGTCCGCATCAGCTGTTGCCAAATACACCGTACCGCCTTTTGGAATCTCGAAAGGTTTTGGATCAATTGCTGTCTCACTGATTTCAGCAAAGCGTGACTCTCCGTAAGTGTTTGATAAAAGTGTATCGACATCGACCGGCATGTCATTTGATTCTGTGACAAACGCCTTACCGTCCGTATATGCTAGCTTCATCGCTTCAATCTGATTATGTAATGTTTGTGCATCCTGCCATTTTGACTCGGCATGCTGATAAATGTTCAGCGCCATCTGTGCAACAATACCCTGTCCATTCGGCGGAATTTCCCATACGTCATAGCCCTTGTAATGCACTTTAATCGGGTTTACCCATTCAGGTTCATAGCTTGCCAAATCTTCCTTTGAAATAAAGCCGTTATGTTTTTTCATGAAGGCATCAATTTTATCTGCGATTTCGCCCTTGTAGAAAGCCTCGCCATTTGTTTTGGCGATTTTACGCAACGTATCTCCGTGTGCTGGAGAGTTCCATACTTCGCCAATTTCCGGCATCCGTCCATCGATTGAAAATGTTTCAAACCAATGTTGGAATTCTTCGGATGTGAAATTCTTTTTATACTTTTTATAAGCCGATTGCCAGTATTGTCCGAGTGTTACGGAAATCGGATATCCTTCTTCTGCATAGGAGATGGCAGGGGCTAATACTTCGCTTAACGGCAATTTCCCAAATCGCTTTGATAAGGCTACCCATGCTGATGGTGCCCCTGGAACAGTAACGGGGATAACTCCATGCATCGGTATATAATCTAATCCTCGCTCTGTTAATGCTTCTTTGGAAATCGACTTGGCAGAAGGACCAGAAGCGTTTAACCCGTAAAGTTCATCTTTCATCCAGACGAGGGCAAATGCATCTCCGCCGATTCCGTTTGATGTAGGCTCAACAACAGTAAGTGCTGCTGCTGTCGCGATTGCTGCATCGACTGCATTGCCGCCTTTTTTTAAAATATCCAGTCCCGCCTGTGCTGCGAGCGGCTGGGATGTTGCGACCATTCCACGATTGGCGATGACTGTATTACGCTTACTTGGAAATGGATAATGTAAAAAGTCCAAAAAAAATCCCCCTTTGAATCTAATGGCCCAATAAAACGAATATTACGACTATTTTAGTACAGAAGGAGGTTCATTACAATTTAAATATTTCAGATTCCGAAATAAAAAGCTGTTTGGAAAGGGGGATTAGGCTTTCCAAACAGCTTCGAAATCATATTACTTTAACAGTTCATCAATCCAACGCTGCACTTTTAAGCCTTCCTCGAATGGTACGACAAATGCTTCTTCGCCTAAAAGGACTTTTCGACATGCATCAAGCATTGTTTCAGGGGCTTCGGCAGGGGTAATCTCCACTTCCGGCTCATAGGCTTTGCTTGTGTAGACATTAGACCAGTTTCGTAATGTTACAACTTTTTCTGTTCCGAAAATTTTAAAGTCGATGCGCTCTTCCTGTCCGATACCTGCAAGCCCGTTAATGACCATCGGGATGCCGTTTGCTGTTTTCGCTAAAGCAGATACCCCGACTTCACAAAGTGCTTGATCTTCAGGGTAAGCTGTTTCATGCGCCAAAATTTCAACATCACCGAATAAATGGTGTGTTAATTGCAAATAATGCGGGAAAATCTCCCGAATAAAGCCACCTTGCTTACGTGAAGCAATCCAAGGATTTTGCTGCCATTTACGCGGCCATTCAGGGAAATACGTATGCAGTTCAATACGGGTAATGTCACCCATATCTTTTGCAAGCTCTTGTTTCA
Organism: Solibacillus sp. NPDC093137; assembly: GCF_050280445.1. Lineage (NCBI taxonomy): Bacteria > Bacillati > Bacillota > Bacilli > Caryophanales > Caryophanaceae > Solibacillus > Solibacillus sp. NPDC093137. The sequence goes on along the minus strand of NZ_JBNNVH010000009.1, from coordinate 58,262 downwards.
GCTGATGGACTGCCGCACCGTACATTAACGGAAAATGCATCGCTGTTTGAACATTGGATTCATTTGCGATACGAACCATTATTTCTCCGTCTGCTGCATCATGGGCAAGCGGTTTTTCCGAGAGAATATGTAATTTGTGCTTTGCAATTTCTGCAGCAAGTGTTGCATGACTGACAGGTGGTGTGCCGATGTAAACCCAATCCGGTTTTAAATTTAATAGCGCTTGTAAATCATTCGTTGTGGGTACATTATATTTAGCCGCCAATTGTGCTGTACGTGCTTCATTCGTATCAAATATTGCGGCAATTTCATAATGTTCGTTTTGCAGTGCCTGGTTAATAATGCGTTCACCGACAACACCAGTACCGATAATGCCAATCGTTGTTTTAGTCATTAAAGATTCTCCTTTTTTTATCAATTATGCCTTGGCGTAATTGCGTCTGGATTCGGCTTTGCGCCCCGGTGCAAAGATGTCCTTATCGAATCCATGACATCCGCCGGAGGCTTTATTTCTTTCGTCCGGTGTATGCCGGACGAAAGAAATATGGGATTTTTCTGATAGTTAGTGTAACATAATTTGGGAATACATAGGATTACAAAACAGCAAGGAATGATATGCTATTAATAGAAATAATTTTCGGTGGCATTTTATTAAGAAAGAGAAAAGTGTATTGAGGAGTGGATCAAATATGAAAGTTGTAATTATAGGCGGAGACGCGGCAGGAATGAGTGCAGCAATGGAAATTGTGCGTAATAATAAGGCCGCCCACGTTGTCGTATTAGAAAAAGGCGAAGTTTATTCTTATGGACAATGCGGATTGCCCTACGTAATTAATGGAAAAGTTCCTCATGCAGAAGATTTGATTGCAAGGGATGTGGAGGAGTTCCGCTCGAAATACGGAATTGATGCACGCATTTTCCATGAAGTGACAGCAGTTGATACAAAACTCCAAAAAGTGAGTGGTATTGATGTAAACAGCAAGGAGCCATTCGAATTTATATACGATAAACTGCTCATCGCAACAGGAGCATCACCAACAATGCCGAAAATCGAAAATGCTCATTTAAAAGGGATTCATACAGTAAAAACAATTCCACAAATGAATGAACTGATGGAACAGTTGCCGAATGTGAAGCACGTTACGGTCATCGGTGGAGGTTATATTGGTCTTGAAGTTGTTGAAACAATACGGGAGCGCGGTCTGGATGTGCGTCTCATTCAACGGGGAAGCACATTAATGTCGATTCTTGATGAGCAGCTGACCGATATTATTTATGAGGAAGCAGTCAAAAATGGTGTGGAAGTTTTATTAAATGAAGATACGATAGGCTACGAAGGAACAGAATTTGTGGAGGCAGTTCGGACAAACAGTGGTGTGCATAAAACAGACCTTGTCATCGTCGCGACAGGAGTCCGTCCAAATACACATTTTGCACAAGGTTTTGCCAAGCTGGAAAATGGAGCACTTATCGTCAATGAAAAAATGGAGACTTCGATTGCTAATGTGTATTCGGCAGGGGACTGTGCATCTCATTTTAACCGTGTAAACCAGAAGGACGATTATTTACCGCTTGGGACGACAGCAAACAAACAGGGGCGAATTGCCGGGTTGAATATTGCTGGCTTTAATCAGAAGTTCGCTGGAATTGTCGGAACATCCATCTTAAAGTTTTTTGATCTGCATATAGGCATGACAGGATTAAATAATCAGGCTGCAGATCGTTTAAATGCACTTGTAGAAGCGTATGTAATGGAAGTGAATGATATTGCAAGCTACTATCCGAATGTCCAGCCGATGAAGCTTCGAATGCTTGTCGAACAGCAAAGCCGCAAGCTCGTTGGTCTCCAAATAGTAGGAAAGCACGGGGTCGATAAACGGATTGATGTATTTGCGACAGCGCTTTACAATAAAATGACCTTCGAGGAACTGTTGGACTTGGATTTAGCTTATGCACCGCCATTTAGCGGCGTGTGGGATGCGATTATGCAGGCACCAAAACGCTATGGTAAAAAAAGATAAAACATCAAAAGCTCCAGCTACTATTGGGAAATAGCTGGAGCTTTTTGCTGCTTAACTTCTTTTAGTAGCATCTTCCCACCTATATAAAAGGTTGCAAGATGGCTGGAGGAAGTGTTTATATTTGTTTAAAGTGTGTGTTATAAACACTCGCTAAATGAAGTTAAAACCTCAGGTGGATATCCAACGTTTGGATACAATTACGCTGTGACGTAATCGGCAAAGAGGTGGTTAGTCAAATTTGTTCAAATTAATTATGTATAGTTATGCGTTCATTCATGCTAGCAGCTATGACTTTCTGCAAAGGTGGAATCATGATGAAGGCTCACTACTTGTTTTGAACTTATCCATACTATAGCGCATAATTATTAGCAAAACGCCATTTTAATGAATATGTAAATAACATGTAAAATAGCTGATTATATAGCAAAACCTTTCGTATCAAGGGTTTAAAGGTGTTTTTAGTGCTTTTTGAAAATTTTTTATTGTATTTGTATAACAATAATATGACATCTGTGACGAAATAAAGAAATATTATGTTGGAATAAATAAAGTGAAGCAAAACAAACTAAACTTATCATCGAAAAGGAGGAATCATGATGAAAAACGACAGACATGATGTTTTCAACAAAGGATCGGAAAATGCGATAAGTTTAGGAAAAATGATTAACAATACAAAAGAAAATATACACGAGGCTGAAATTAGTAAAGAGTTTGCTCTTCCTGATGAACTGGAAAATATTGAAGAAAAAAATGCGCGTCGCAGAACAGCCATTGCCCAATTGGAAGAACAAATCAGAGAAAGAAAAGCAGCCAAAGCTAGAAGGGACTCATTTAAATAGCGTTTTTTTATTTTATAAATAAATAACCCATTTTAAACGTTAATCTTAATTTTTAGATTAACGTTTTTTTTTGTATAAAACAGAGCTAAGTTTTATGAGATTTTTGTTGGGAAGTTTTCATTTTCATACTAAAACTATCATACAGTGTTTTGGGAGAGTTCTTCTATTTTAAATAGGATTGCTCAAAATAGTTATTTGCACCAATCAAATGACTTGAAGGAGGCTTTAAATGAAAGTAACAGAATATTACCAAGCATCTGTACAAGAAGTAATGAAAAAGTTAGATGTGACGCAGTATGGATTAACTGATTACGAAGTCCGCGGCCGCCAGAAAAAGTACGGCTATAACGAATTAAAAGAAGGAAAGCAGAAAAATATTTTCGAAGTTTTCTTCGAGCAGTTTCAGGATTTTTTAGTGCTCATTTTAATTGTTGCGGCAATTGTTTCAATCTTCCTTGGAGATATGGACAGTTCCATTGTCATTTTAATCGTCATTATATTAAATGCCATTCTCGGAACGGTTCAGCATGCCCGAGCTGAAAAATCATTGAACAGTTTAAAGGAAATGGCGGCACCCGTTTCAAAAGTTAAACGTAACGGGGAAATTATTGAAATACCATCTAGAAATGTAATAGTAGGGGATCTGCTCATTTTGGAAGCGGGCGATTCTATTAGTGCGGATGGACGAGTAGTCGAAAGTCATAGTTTGCAAATAAATGAAAGTTCATTAACAGGCGAATCTTTGGCGGTCGATAAAGTAGCCAATACAATTGTTGAAACAGAGCTTGCACTAGGAGACAGAAAAAACATGGTGTACTCCGGCAGCTTTGTGACAAATGGTCGTGGGGCAGTAGCAGTTACTTCAATCGGTATGAATACGGAAATCGGAAAAATTGCTAAGTTGATCGATAATGCGAAAGAGAAAAAAACACCTTTGCAAATCAATCTTGATAAATTCGGAAAACGTCTTGCCATTGGAATTATCCTGATTTGTATCGTAATTTTTGCTTTGGATATTATTCGGGGGCGTGAGCTGATTGATTCCTTTATGTTTGCAGTTTCATTGGCGGTCGCGGCAATTCCTGAAGCGTTAAGTTCGATTGTAACGATTGTACTGGCAGTAGGGACTCAAAATATGGCAAAGGAAAATGCGATTATCCGCAAATTGCCGGCAGTAGAAAGTTTGGGAAGTGTTTCGATTATTTGTACAGACAAAACCGGGACGCTGACACAAAACAAAATGACGGTTCAGGAAGTTTATACGGGCGAGCAGTTCTTCTCCTCCAACGAGCTGGAGCCGACCAACCCGAGTCATAAAAAACTGCTTGATTTTGCGATTCTTTGCAATGATTCTATGATGCTAAGGGATAAAACAATAGGAGATCCAACAGAACTTGCACTTGTAAAGTTAGGACATGAATTTGAAATGAGTGAGCAACTGATACGCGGGCTTCATCCGCGTGTAGGAGAGATTCCTTTCGATTCCACTCGAAAATTGATGAGTACTGTTCACCGTATGGGGAACCGTAATGTCATGATTACTAAAGGGGCAGTGGACGAGCTTCTTCCCCGTATTAGTCGCGTCGATTCAAGCAGCAGTTCGATTATTACGAACGAGCAGCTAGAAAAGATTAATCAGGCGAATACCGCATTTTCGAATGCCGGATTACGGGTAATTGCCATTACGTATAAAGAAGTCTTTTCTTCTAATATAAGTAAAAAGGACGAGCAAGGCTTAACATTTGTCGGGCTAATCGCGATGATGGACCCTCCGCGCGATGAATCGGCACAGGCAGTTGCAGACTGTATGGATGCGGGCATTAAACCTGTCATGATTACAGGGGACCACAAAATTACGGCAATCGCGATCGCGAAACAGCTCGGTATATTAAAAAGTCCTGATGAAGCAATTGAAGGAAAGGACATTGAAAAGCTTTCGGATCGGGAATTGAAAAATAAGGTGGAAAGCTTCTCTGTCTATGCTCGTGTATCTCCAGAGCACAAAATCCGTATTGTAAAGGCTTGGCAAGAAAAAGGACATGTTGTTGCAATGACGGGGGATGGGGTAAATGACGCCCCGGCACTAAAACAGGCTGAAATTGGTGTGGCAATGGGGAAAACAGGAACTGAAGTGGCTAAAGATGCGTCAGCAATGATTTTAACCGACGATAATTTTTTAACAATCGTCAAATCGATTTCCAACGGACGAAGTATTTATGCCAATATAAAAAATGCGATTAAATTCCTGTTATCCGGAAATGCAGGGGCGATCTTCGTTGTTTTATATGCAACGCTTTTCGCATTACCGGCTCCGTTTCTGCCGATCCATCTATTGTTTATCAACTTATTGACGGATAGCCTGCCAGCAATTGCGATTGGTTTAGAACCGCATAATAAGAAACTGATGAAGGAAAAACCGCGGAATATAAATGAGTCACTGCTAAATAAAAAATTCGTATCCCAAGTAGGATTTGAAGGAGTAATTATTGCGGCAGTCACAATCATCGCCTTTCAAGTAGGCTTATCGACAGGTGATACAGCAGTTGCGACAACAATGGCGTTTGCAACATTATGTTTATCAAGACTACTGCATGGGTTCAATTGCCGTTCGGAAGATTCCATTTTTAAAATCGGAATTTTCTCGAATTTGGCAGTTTGGATTGCCTTTTTACTCGGGTTTACAATATTGAATTTTGTCCTGATCAACGGGTTATTCGAGGTAGCCGATTTGACGAGTAGCCAATATTTAATGATTTATGGATTATCGTTAGTGCCGTTAGTTATTATCCAGGTTCGTAAACTGTTTTTCGGATCTGCCAAGGCGTAAATAGAAAATGTAATGAACAAAACAGTATATGGCAACTTTTTTAGCTGGTTAACATAAAAATAAAGTTAACAAGGTTATGGAAGGATGACATTATTAGCACGACAATTAAACATTTCTTCGGCCAGGCAATGACAGGGCAGGGCATTAAAAATATTTATAAAGAGCTGATGGATGAAGCGCAAGCTGTGTATTTACTAAAAGGAGCGCACGGTTTCAGAGTTTCGGAGTTGCTGCAGAAAATCGGGTCGCACTACTATGAAAAAGGTGCACACATTGAGTTTTTCTATGATCCTTTATTTGAAAATACGGTCGAAGCAGTTTATATTCAAGCCCCTCATCGTATATTAATTGTTCAAGCGACAAACCCGTCAATAGAACCGGTACTGCCAGGGGTACGGGATCATGTCATTTCCCTTTATGACTGTTTGAATGAACAACACATTGCATTGAGTGAAAATTTGACTTCGGTAAACGAATCGAAACAAGCCTACTATGAGCAGTGCTTTGCCAAGCTTTCCAATGCTATTCAGATTCATGATGACTGGGAAGTGGAAACGAGAAGGCAAATGGAATGGAGCGGGTTGGATCAGCAGTTTGCGGAGTTGACGAACGAACTGTTTGGCGAAACGAATCGGCAGAAATCCGGCCAGCTTACACATCGCTTACTCGGAACATTAACCCCAACAGGAGCGCAGGACACAGTACAAAGCATTACGCAAAACCTTGAAAAGAGATTATTTATTAAAGGGTATCCCGGAACAGGAAAATCTTCGATGATGAAGAAATTAGCCAATGAAGCGATAAGCAGAGGCTTTGATGTACAACTCGTTTGGTGCGGACTGGATTCCAATTCGATCGATATGGTCATTATACCTGAATTGAAATTCTGTATTTTTGACAGTACGGAGCCGCACGTGTATTTCCCTGATGGAAATCGCCCTGGTGATGAAATTTTCGATATTGCCCAGCATTGTCATCCGACAGAAGTAGAGGAAAAGAATATAGAAGCAATCGTAGAAAAGTACAAAGCGACGATGGCAGATGCAAAACAATTTGCAGCGAAATACGCAGAACAAGAAAGGAAAGTTCGTGAAGCAGTAGATGCCGCTATCAATTTGGATGAATTCAATAAACGAACAGCCTTACTATTTGAGCTTTTTAATTAGGAAAAGAATTTTAATAGGCATGGATCCGAATTGATATCGGGTCCATGCCTTATTTTGTGATGCAGAACCTCTATGATTAATATTATTTTAAAATAATTTATGAGTTTTCGAAATAATAAATTTTTTAGGGGCTATAAATTTTACTCAAACAGAAAATACTGTATGCTGATGGTGAGCTTTTCATTACAAAGGAGGACAACTCATGAATCGTTTTGAAGGAAAAGTTATAATTGTTACCGGTGCAGGTTCTGGATTAGGACAAGCTGCCACATTGCAGCTTGCAAAGGAAGGCGCAAAGCTTGTACTCGTTGATTTAAATCAGGCAGGACTGGATGAAACGAAGAAAAAAGTGCTTGAAGTAGCACCAAATGCTGAAACATTGTTAGTGACAGCAAACGTAGCTACAGAAAGTGAAGTTGAAAATTTTGTGAATCAAACGGTTGAGAAATTCAGCAAAATTGATGGTTTCTTTAACAATGCGGGAATTGAAGGGAAGCAAAACTTAACTGGAGATTACGATATTGAGGAATTTCATAAAGTTATATCCGTCAATTTGAACGGTGTCTTCTATGGTATGAAATATGTGCTGAAAGTGATGAAGGAGCAAGGATACGGCTCGATTGTCAATACAGCTTCGGTTGGCGGAATCCGCGGTGTCGGAAACCAGTCAGGCTATGCGGCTAGTAAACATGGTGTTGTCGGGTTAACGCGTAACTCGGCGATTGAATACGGCCAATACGGAATTTCGATTAAAGCAATTGCCCCGGGTGCGATTATGACGCCAATGGTAGAAGGGTCACTGCGCCAAATGGGTGGCGATAACTGGGAGGAAGTCGGCAAGGAGTTTGTAAAGCCAAATCCGATGAGACGTTTCGGTAAGCCGGAAGAAGTCGGTTATTTAGTAGCATTCCTGCTATCTAACGAAGCGGACTTCATTAACGCAGCGGTTATTCCAATCGACGGCGGGCAGTCCTATAAATATTAAATGGTAATCCCCTTAAAACATTTAAGGGGATTTTTTGTCCTCATTGATTCTCTTTCTTTTTTAACGCTTCAATACCCGGCTTTCCAATAAATACGTTACTTCGTATTTCTCAGCCAGTCCTTTTAAAAAGGTTAATAGTTCACTGAAGTTTGTTGTTTGTATCAATTGTTCATACTGTTTTTTCTCTTCTTCGGTTGCAACCTTTTTAAAATAACCCCACATATGTTGGCAAGCATTGCGCATGCTGCCTTTTGTTGGTGTTAAGCTTAATGCCTGTTCGATCAGCGCTGAAATTTCTTCATAAGAGGCTTTATTTTTCATCGCCTGACGAATTACATTGTAATGATTTTGGCTATAAAACATCACATTGTATTTTTCCTCACGCCAAAGGATTTCCGTCTTATTTTGATTCATAAAAGAGTCATCCTCCCATTCCACTTTTGCATAATCTACTAGTTGTTCACATTATATAAGATAGATAAAAGTTTTGCTTTTATAAGGAGTCAAATCCAACTTATAGTGTAAAAAGTTTGTATAATGAAGATAGCTTTTGAATTTACTGAATTTACTTAAAATTGAAGGAAAAGAGGGGTTCTAATGGTAAATGAACTAACAACAGTGAATGGACAATTAACAGGAGAGTCGGTATACCGGGATAAACCAGTTATTCAGGCTGCCGAAACAATTTTCGTCAATGAATTTACAGATGGTGTGTTAAATCCGAATGCACCAATGTTAGGACCTTTAAAAAATGGGGGTACAATCATTGCCAATACAGCACCTGGTTGTTGGGGCCCAATGATTACACCGACGATTCGCGGGGGGCACGAAGTAACAAAGCCCGTATATGTGGAAGGGGCGGAAGTCGGGGATGCAATCGTTATTCAAATTAAATCGATTCAAGTTACATCGATTGCGACTTCTTCGGGAACAGACGAAGCACAAAATGAACGCTTTATCGGGGATCCTTTCGTAAAGGTGAAATGTCCGGGGTGCGGGAAGCTACATCCGCCGACAATTGTACAAGGAATCGGTCAGGAGTCGGTAAAATGTATGACATGCGGGACGGATACAACACCATTTAAAATTTCCAACGGCTATACGATGGCATTTAATTCAAAAGGGAATGTCGGATTGACGGTCGGAAAAGAAGCTGCTCGCCGGATTGCCCAAGACAGCAAAAATTATATGAGAACTCCGGAAAATTCGATTCAAAATCCGATTACTTCATTCGCGCCGAGTGACCTGATCGGGGTACTAGCAAGAATGCGTCCGTTTGTTGGACAGCTTGGGACAACGCCGTCAAAAGCGATGCCGGATTCTCATAATGCTGGTGATTTCGGAACATTTCTAATTGGAGCGCCACATGAATTTACAATGACCGAAGACGAGCTGAATATCCACCGTACAGATGGACATATGGATATTAACCGTGTGCGCGAAGGGGCAGTTGTCATTTGTCCTGTAAAGGTTCCTGGTGGGGGTGTATATGTAGGGGATATGCATGCAATGCAGGGCGATGGTGAAATTGCCGGACATACGACTGATGTATCGGGTATTGTACAGCTACAGGTAAGTGTACTGAAAAAAGTAAATTTGGACGGTCCTATCTTGCTGCCGAATGTTGAAGATTTGCCTTATACCGCAAAACCTTTTACGAAAGAAGAAAAGCGCATTGCTCGTGATTTGGCAGAGGAATTTGGTGTGAAGCAGGTTGAGGAAAGTTTCCCGTTATCGATTGTAGGAACAGGGATTAACTTAAATGTGGCTACAGAAAATGCACTCGAGCGCACGGCAAAGTTATTTGAACTGACAGTGGAAGAAGTGAGAAACCGTGCAACCATTACCGGTGGAATTGAAATAGGAAGACATCCGGGTGTTGTGACTGCTACAGTTCAAATGCCAAAAACACTTTTGAAAAAAGCACGACTGTTTAAAACAGTTAAGCGTCAATATGACTGAATACAGTTGATCAATTGTTAAAAGCAGTAATATCATAGTTAATTAGATAAGTTTTTGTTCTTTATTTTTTGGGAAATAGGAAATTACTAGAAAAGTAGAGGGGATGAAGCGATGCAGCCATTGATCAAGAAGATAGAAGCTCTTGTCATCTCGATTAGCGTTCAGTCAGGTATTGGTATTATTGAAGCAATAAGTGAAAAAGACGGCAATAAGAAAGTCATATTCCAAATTACATCAAAAACGCCTTTAATGACAAAGGACGGGTACCAAATTGGGGCATCTGCCATTCCTGTTAAGGCGAAAATTATTGCCTTTATTGATTCCAGAAATCCTTTGCCGATGGTTTCCCCGCCGCATACAACACCACTATTGATCATTTTTGATCAGTTTGATAAAGATGGCGAAGTATGTGTCGGTGCATTTGACCGGCAACTTTACTGTGATCAGCTGAAGCTTAAACTCCATGTCAGTGAAAAAACAGAAATAGTCGATTTGACTGGAAAGCGCGTGGATCAGAAAGATTTGGAAGGAAAGATGCTGTTCGTTTTTTATGACCGTGCAACAAAAAGCAAACCAGTGCAGGCCAATCCATCAAAAATTATCGTGACCTCTATTTTGCATAACGAATAATTATGATGCATATCGATTTCTATTGTCAGTACGTATGTTTTAAGCAATATTTCATACAAATTGCTGCAAATGAAACGATATGCTTTTTTTTGTTGAATCAGCTTGAATGAAAGTTAAAAAATTAAAAATGTTACATACACATTTATTTTTTGGTATATTTTTGTATAGAAATAAGGTGGGAAAAATGGAGGGATCTTCGTTGTTGCTTTCATTTGATGAGCAGCTCTTTCAACAGACGAACGGACAAACAGGGGAAAAGCTAGAGCAAGCTTTGGAAGAAAAGTTTCTATTTGTAAAACAAACTGCGATTTGGGGCGCACCTATACAAAGCAATGAATTTTTGTTGGAGCAGGAGCGTGCAGAGAAGTTTTGCTTTCAGTTAATCAAAAACTATTGGGGAAGATTAGAATTATTTATTAATAATTCAGTTAATGAGACGAATATAGTGAATGAAAAAATGGAGCAGTTTTTTGCCAAGCAGCAAAACAGAAAAGTGTTATTTTCATTTTTAAATACACAGGGGGAAGTGACATTTGACCAGCTGATTGAATATATTTTTTCAAAGCCGGTCCCAGTAACACATATACAAACAGAGCTTAAGAAGATTTATGTGTACAAAGTGAACAATCTTTTTTTGGTGCAGCCAATTTACAGTACAAATGAGAAGTACTGGAACATAATTGGGGCAAAAAAGATTTATTCACTGTTTTTACAGGTCCCTTTAATGAAGATTACGAGACCTGTTGAAATAATGAAAGATTTTAAAGCTTTGCTAGCCGGTCAATTGACGGCAAATCGGATTGCGACAATTATCCATAAGCTCGTAAAAAAGATTGATTATGAAAATCCTAAATCAGATGAAGTAAAGCAGCTGCACCTATTAAATGTCCGCACACATTTTACAAGCGGGCGACGCCATATGCTAAAGCTTCGAAAATGCATTCAGGCATTACTTGAAAATTGGTCTACCGGAAAGTTTGCATTGAATACGAAAGAGCAAACACTGCTTGGCTATATGTTGTTCCAGGAAGCGGTTTATAAAAGAGATTATCGGAGTATTTTACTTCAAGGAATGTATTTAATTGAGGAAGAGCGGATAAATAATCATGCGATTGAACTTGTTGTTGAATATGCGGATGTATTGAGCAGCATGAACCCGCAGCCCGATACACTTGTGAAAGATTACCGGAAAAACTACTTGGAGCATGTCTTTTATGAACTGATTAATAGTGTTGTTAAAGAAGAGCAGTTTGAGCTTGGGATAGAGCTGTTGAAAAATTATGAGCTTGCGTCATGTGCAGCCATATTTCAGCTCCTTCATACCGATGAAACGGAAATGATTCTGCATATGATCGAGGCAACTGTTCAACGCGATATTGCACTATTCGTTGATGGTTCGCCACAAAATATCCGGGAATCGATTATTATTTGGCAACAGCAATATTTAAACAAAAACAGCGATTATTTTTGTATAGCAGAAATGACATCACAGCATATTTGCAATTTGTTGAAAATACTATTTTGGGCAGAAGAAGACCTGATAGTGGAGAAACTATTGGCAGTCTATAAGAAATATTTGCTCATACCGCATCATTTCCAATATTTGCGCCAGTTTATTGAGCGCCGTGTTGTACTATGCTAATAATGAAAAGGTGAAGCAATGCCGATGCATGCTTCACCTTTGTTTTATTGTAATACGCCATCGTTTGTTAGCTGTTCAATTTGCTCTTTTGTATAGCCGTAAGCAGTTAAAATTTCCTCGGTATGTTCACCTATTTTTGCCCCGACATGTTTGTAAGTCGGTTCAACACCGCTTATTTTCAAGGCTGTTCCAATTTGGCGCTGCGAGGATCCGTCCGGTTTCTGAACATCTACAAGCATATTCCGTGCTTTGATTTGCGGGTGTTCGCAAGCTTCGTCAAATGTAAGAACCGGCTCCACACATCCATGGAAATCTTCATTGAAAATTTCAAGCCATTGATCAAATGTTTTCGAGCAAAACGCATCAGTAACTGCTTCTTTAAAACGTTGCTGTGTATAGTAGGAGTCATTAAATGTGCTGTCGATCAGTTCCGGAATGCCAAGCGCTTCACATAGGAGTTTGCGGAATTGTGGCTCCAGGCTACCGACTGAAAAGTAACGACCGTCTTTCGTCCGGTAGTAATCATAAAATGTTCCACCATTTAAAATTTCATCTTCCGGCTGAGGTGGACGGCCGCTTCCGAGATATTGCGTCCCATATAAAGCATTCATCGAAAACATCGCATCGGTCATCGAAACATCGATAAATTTCCCTTCACCGGTTTTTTCACGGTGAAGAGCAGCCGCTAAAATTCCGATAGCAGCATGCATTGTCCCGCCTGCAATATCCGCTATTTGAATGCCCATAGCCACAGGTTTTTTATCCTTTAAACGGGAATGATTGAGCACTCCGCCAATTGATAAGTAGTTATTATCATGGCCTGGCCGCGTTGCATATGGTCCGGTTTGCCCATAGCCTGTAATTGCACAGTAAATGAGGCGCGGATTGTATTCGCGCAATGTTTCATAGTCGATTCCTAGGCGCTTCATCACACCAGGACGGAACCCTTCAATGACAATGTCGTAATCTTGTATAAGCTTTTTAATAATTTCAATGCTCTCCGCAGACTTTAAATTTAGCTGCAAAGATTTTTTTGAACGGTTTAAATGCTGATGGAAGTAAGATTCCTTGTCCTCATCATACGGCGGCATAATCCGCATTAAATCAACACGGCGCTCTGACTCCACATGAATCACATCTGCCCCGAGATCCGCAAACATCATGGACGCAAGCGGTCCAGGCAATAGAGAAGAAAAATCCAAAACTTTTAACCCATTTAAAATAGTCATACCCATCCCCCTTATGTGTTGAACAGTTGTTTTTGTAAGAAATATTGAATGTTAAGTGTGGAAAGTAGAAACCCTTTGCCGGAAAGTAGATACTTTTGGCGTAAAAGTTGAATCAAATTAAGTAAAAGTAGAAAGTATTGATGACAAAGTGGAAAGTTCTGAGTGAAAAGTAGAACCAACCCAAAATGAGAGCTTTAAAAAGCTAAATATGCCAACAATTTTAATAAAATGTAAATATAAGAAAAAGAGTCCCCTTATTTTCTAATTCTCTATTATCTATTATATTTTAAATACTCTGAAAATTATAGTGCGAAAATAAGCAAATTGTGCAGAAATATAGGAAAAACAACCAGACGTAGTTTGCTATCTATTTTTTGAAAAAAATAATCACGGTAAGGAATAAAATGTAATTTTAGTGAATATTAACTAAGTATAGAAACCCTATTAAAGATTAGAAAGTTTTTAGCTAGGGTAAAGTATGGATGGTTGGCTATTTATTTATAGAACGATTTTGCTTTATGACTTTCAAGGTCGGAGCAATGTCGTTCCTTTTTTTGTCCAAATTTAAAAATCCAGAATTAAAATGAAAAACTCCATAAATTTCATACAGTTTTGCGCACCGTTAGCCGATATAAACAACAGAAGTTTTTACTAGATTGAACATGTTACGACATTTCAAAAGGGAGGGATTTTCTAACATGGACTCGAAAAAAGCACAAAAACTTTCAAAGGCAGCGGTTGCAACGGTTTTGGCGACAAGTGGTGTGCTAGTCGCAATGCCCCACCAGGCAAATGCCTATTCTTTCAGTGATTTAAATCCAAATGCGGATTATTATGAACCGATTATTGATTTAGCCAACCGTAAAATTGCAACAGGCTATTCAAACGGTACATTTAAACCAAATGCAGCAATTACTCGTGAAGATGCCGCAAAAATGCTGGCACTGACGATTGATGTAAATATAACAAATCCAAAAAACCCCGGCTTTAAAGACGTGACGGTGAATAACCCGAACTACCGTTACATCGCCGCATTGGCAGAGGCGGGTGTCATTAATGGCTATTCAGATAAAACCTTTAAACCAAAAGAGCCGATTACACGCGGACAAATGGCAAAAATTATAACGCTTGGCTTCAAGTTTGGCATTTCTACAAAACTTAATCACGGTTTCAAGGACGTTTCAAATAAAAATGCCAATGCGCATTTCATACAGACACTTTACGATCTGAATGTTACAAAAGGAAAAACCCCTGTTTCATTTGATCCTTTTAATACCGTAACACGCGGGCAGATGGCGACATTTATTTGGCGTGCAGAAAAAGCGGACCGCGGCAATCCTGTTTATACAGTCGGGGATATTGTAGGGAATCAAATATACATAAACGGTGTCGCGTACACGGTGGCATCCCATTTACGCAGTATTATTAATGCGGGAAATCAAAATGTATTAAAAGGTGCTTACATTGAAGGAAGCTATTCAGGAAAGACCCTTCAAAACATTTCGAAGCTGACGATCAATGCGAGCGGAACTTCCTCACGTTTACTGGCGCTTGATGGGGGCTATTCTTCGTTTGCAGGGGAGCTTGTCGTTCATGGAAGCTATGTGCGCTTCAAAAATATTAATTTTACCGGACGTGTAGAAGTTGCGGAAGCACCAAGACGTTCGCTTGGTGCACTAGAGAATGTGCGTATTGCAAGTATAGGAAACTTCGCATCGTTTATCGATTGGGGAACACCTACAGATCCGAAAAATGAAGATTTCCTCAACCCTAGTGAAAACGAGAATTTACAGAACAAGCCGGACCCGACAAAACCGGAGCACCTGCAAAAATACACAGAACGTATGGCAAACGTTAAGAAGTACGTGGACTTTGAAAACGCGGATATTCGTCAATTGTATGTAACTGCTGACCGTACATTTTTAAAGGCTAACTATGATATCGACCGCCTGACAGTACAAGGAAATGTAGCAAATGTGGAACTGTATGCAAGCCCGAACGCGATGTATATCGATACGGACTACAATGTTTCTATTTATGGCGTTCATGATATTCAATACATGTATAAAAACACATTGAAAAATGTGCACCTGAATACAGACAGCACATATGATTATTATTACATTACATCAAGCAACGGCTTTACGAATCTTGGCACACATGCCTATATTTCTAAAGCGATCATTCCGAACAATAAAACCGTAAATGATGTGTTTGACGATTATAAAACGGATGACCCGAACATTGGCTATGTAGAGGATGAAAACGGAAAAGCGGTTGATCGTGATCCGGTGGAAAATACCATTGTTACTGACGTTACGTCTCCAACCATTACACAACTGGATGTGGCAGCCGGCGGATCAACAGCCGATGTGACATTAACAGCCGATGAAGATGGAACGTACTACTATGTCATTAAAAAGGCCAATGAAAAAGCGCCAACAATCAGCGAGATTAAAACAGGTGGTACAAAATACAACGGAAATGGGCCCCTCGTAATGGACGAGCCTGTGAAATTTACGGTATCCGGCCTGGAAACGATGACGGACTATGTGATTTATGCGATTGTCATTGATGATGCGGACAATGTTTCGGAGAAGGAGGAACAGGAATTCTCGACAATCGATAACCGACCACCGACATTCCGCCTCGATAAAGGCAAAACGATGTACGGCGGAAAGCGCGTGCAATTTGTCATTAAGGGAATTACCGAGCCGGGCGAATACTACTATTATATTCGTGAAAAGTCTCCAGTTACGATGCCGGATCCGACTGTCGATGAAATTATGAAGCGCTATACAGGAAAAGGGACTATTACAAAACCTGATGATATCGTCATTACCGAAACTAAATATGGTGCAACTCCGGCGATTGGTGATATTAAGCCAAATACAGAGTATGAAATTTATGCGGTGATGGTTGATAAATCGGGCAATAAAATGCGCAACCCTGCACCGAAGATTACGTTGAAGACAGAAGCACCGGATACGACTTATCCGTATGTTATTAATTCAGAATTAATGCCTGCAAGTTCATCTAATTCAAATGAAGGTTATTTTTACATTTCAGTCAGTGAAGAGTTAGATAAAGCAAGTGCTGAAAATGTTAATAACTACGTATTATCAGGAACCGGTATTGTCAACATTACAGGTCAAAAGGAAATCAAACCAAGTGAAGTAGTTTACTTGAATAAACGTATTCGTATTAAAATTCCATCTGTTACAGCGTTAGTAAATGGGGATACAATTCGTGCGACGATATTGCCAGGAGTAAAAGACTTAGCGGAAAATGAATTTGAAAGTGCACTAACAGCTCCAGGAGGAAACCCGCCACGTAACTATGCGGTTTATAACCATACTGACGCATTAGCGCCAAAATTAAAGATCGATAAAGTTGAAGCTTCACCAACAGACAACAAATTTTTAATTGATGTAACGACTAATAAAGCTGGTACTTACTATTACATGATATTAGAGAAGGGATATTTTGATAAAAATTCTAATATTACACCACGCGATTTTGTCGATGAGTTTGATTCTGGAACAGTAACAGGGGCATTTCAATCAAACGGCTTAAATGATTATTTAGCTAAAGGTTCAGGACCGGCAGAAGTAGGTAAAATTAAGTTACCGCCTATTTCAAGACCAAGTGGAGTTAGTGAATTTAAAGATTACGCCATTTATATTTTGCTGAAGGATCGTTCAGGAAAAATCTCAGTATGGGATCAAAAGACATTAATTACTGATACGAAACCACCTTTAACATCGAATTATAAAGTTCAACCACCTGTGACAGGTGATGATAGTTATAAAAATAAAACAGCTTTAATAACATTTAATGCTGATGAAAGCGGTACAATTCATGTTGCTGCAATTCCAAAATATAAGAAGGATTTGCCGCCAAATAACAACAATTATATTTGGAATAAAGACTCTTCTGGAGAAAGTTATTTCAATACGGGTAGTGGCAAACTAGATACGGTACGTAGAGATATAAATATTATTGATGATATTAATACTTATAATAATGCTGCACGTTTGCAGTACTTTAAAGATTTTGGAAGTAAAGCAGGAAAATATATTTCGAAAGAATATGAGGTTGGAAACCCTACAGTAACAATTGAAAACCTTGACCCACATATGGAATACAATTTTTTAATCGGTGTGGAAGATGCATACGGAAACTTTACTGTTCGAAAAGTAGATGAGGACAAACCGTTAACCTCTTCAGATCAACCAAATGGCGAACTAATTGTTGAGAATTTTTATACAGATGGTGTGAAACCGCATATTATTGATTCTACTCGAAATGATGTGGTTAAACCGATCGATCAAGAGTATGTTTTAGCGGAGAACGAAGCGTTAATTTATAGAGAAAAGTTAGATTCGAGTGATGCTGATCAATTGAAATTTACTATTACATTCAATGAAACAATAATGCGCCAAAATACGGTAAATAATTTTAATAAGAGTAGTTTAAATTCTTCCAACTGGAAAGGAATTTTAAATATTACAGGAGACGGTATATCAGAAGCTGATTTTGATTTTGTTTCTTATACTGAAGGAACTCCAGCTACAACAAATCAATCTGCTTTAGTAATTAAAGCAAAAGATGTTACAACTGCTAATAAAACAATAACAGTTACAATGGATGACTCGGTTGATGTATATGATTATAAAGGACATAATCGATTCGATATTTCCAAGATTGGTAAGTATATTTACCCGACTGAAGCACTTGCAGTTAATATTAAAGAAGTCACGAACTATGGAAAATACTTTGTTCAAATTAGAGTAGAATCAAGTATCCCAGTTAAAAATGGACAACGCTTCTATTATGCAGTAATGAATAGTAATGCATCTACTCCACCAACCTTTGAAGATGCAAGAAGAGCTGCACAACGTGGTACAAAAATAACAGGTATGACTATAGCTGGAACAAATATTATGGACGAAGCTCGTGACGGAAGCAGAATTTGGGATTTAACATTACCTTCCAATACAACAAATGTATTTGGTGGCGGACAAAAAATCTACTTCTTTACTGTCGATAACTTTGGTAATATAATTCAGGCGAAAAATTCAGACGGTACTGCAGATCATGTTGTTATTCCAACAAATGTGACTACACCCGCACCAAAACCTATTGAGGATTAACCAATATTTTTCTTGGAAATTATACTAATTCCAAACCAATCCCACAAAGCGAAAGCTGCATGGGATTGGTTTTTTATTTTGTATTAATTTTTAAGTACAGCCCCCCCCGATTTTTAAAGTTGTTTGCTCTTCATTATAAAATGCCTCTTTTTAACCTTCTTCACAACGTTTTCATAATATATATAGCGATTGAATTATGAAAAGGATATTGGAGTGAAATTTATTTAAGTAATCACAGTTAGGTGTTTGTTGTTATTTTTGGTTTTAAAATAACAGCAAAAACTACCTTTATTTAAGATTGCCACCCCCTATTTCCGGAAAGGCATGCTTATTAAACAGCCCTGTAGTACAAAGGCTCGGCCCGTTAAACCTCATAGTTACTTCATTACTAAAAGACAATTTAGTACGCTCGGGTTAAATGCCGTTAATGTAAAGTTTTAAAACAGTGGGCGCTTTACCTCTTTATTAAAAAATTCAATTCATATTATTTCAGTAAGCTAAAAATAGGAGGAGTATAACATCATGAACAGAGACTTAATGCTTTCGCTTGTCGGGAAAGTTGTAAAAATCGACAGAGGTGGTCCAGAGTCACGCGTTGGAATGTTGCTGGCAGTAGAAGGGGATTATTTTGTGCTATTCACGAAAGATGACGGTGTTGTTTACTATAAAATGCAACATGTAAAGAGTATTACACTTCATGCTAAAGGCAGTCTAGACAAAGGGTTCGAAGGAAATGAAAATATGGGTTACTACCAAGGCGAAGATTTCAAGTCCGTCATTTCGAATTTTAGACATAGTTGGGTAAAGGTAAACCGCGGAGGCCCGGAATCACTTGAGGGAATTTTAAATGAGGTAGAAGACGATTACGTAACGATTTTCTCTAAAGAAGAAGTTATCCAGCTTTCAATGTTCCATATTCGAAATATCAGCTTCGGTGTAAAAGAAGAGAGCCAAGAAGAAGGCCAAGAAGCTCAAAGTCAAGAAGCAAAAAGCAGTACGAATACAAAGTCCTCAGGGAACAGAAGAAAGTAATACAGTACTTAGCCACTTAAAACTCATTAGACTAATATTCGCAACAAAATTCCAAAAGAAGGAGGTGAAATGGTGCTCATTTTATTTATAATCCTCTACTTCACAATAGTGGGAGGTTTATTTTATAAATTATATATTTCAGCTCCAATTGAACAAAGAATAGTCAACGGGCCGGGAGTCGAACCAGTACTGGAACTAGAGAAAGAATTCGCACATGAACCAGTAAGATCGAAATTTATTAGTAATGAGGCGGCGGATATTAATGTGGGATAGCTCGCTCATCATGATGCTTATTATCTTTACATTCACGATTGTCTTTATGCTTTGGAGACCTATGAATGTTAATGAAACGGTCCCAACAACTATGGGGGCGGCAATTGTGTTAATCCTGGGTATTGTATCGTGGACTGACATTCTTGATATCATGGGCATCGTCAGTGGACCTTCACTTACAATCCTTTCGACCATTATGATGACGATTGTTTTGGAAAGTATCGGCTTTTTCAAGTGGATTGCATTCAACATTGTCAACAGGTCTAAAGGATCTGGTATTAGGCTTTATATTTATACAAATTTGCTCTGCTTTTTAATGACAATGCTGTTTAATAATGATGGCAGTATTTTAATTACTACACCAATCATCATTCGTATAGTCCAACTACTCAAATTTAAACCGCATCAAATGTATCCATACTTAATTTCAGGTGCTCTTATTGCTACAGCTGCCAGTGCCCCCATTGCAGTTAGTAATATTTCGAACTTAATTGCACTGAAAATTGTTGGCCTCACTTTAAATGACTATGTACTCATGATGTTTATCCCGTCGATGATTGGTATTTTTGTTATCGCCTGGCTGCTTTTTTTATATTTCAAAAAGGATATACCGAAAGTTTCTACCATGATTCCCTTTAAACGTGCACACCTCCATTCTACTCAATTATATACACATCCTCTTGATCCGGCAGGTAATCCGGAAGATATCGACTGGAAGATGTTCAAAGTATGCTTACTCATTATAATAACAACTCGAATTGCGTTTTTTGCCCTCACTCCTTTTGGTATCTCGCTTGAATTTATCGGATTATTCGGTGCTGCCATTCTCATTATTTATCGGTGGATTCGTATCCGCATTGGAATTAAAGATGTGATAAGAAATACACCATGGCAAATATTTCTATTTGCCTTTAATATGTATGTCCTTGTTTATGGGCTCAAAAATGTCGGTTTAAATGACTTCATTGTATCTTCATTGAGAGAGTTCATAGCTCAGGATGCTTTACAGGCAACAATTATTATGGGAATGCTGACAACTGTGCTTTCAAATTTAGTAAATAATTTACCGGCTGTCATGTTCAGTACAATGGCAATTGTCGATATGGGACTGGATCCTCTAATTGTACAGATTGCATATCTTGCCAGTGTAATCGGAAGCGATATAGGGGCACTATTAACACCAATCGGTACACTTGCCACATTAATTTGGATGTTCGAACTTAAAAAGTATGGTGTGAAAATGACTTGGCGGAAATATTTGAAGGTAACATTCCTTGTCATTCCAATTGGATTGTTTGTCAGTTTATTTAGTTTATATTTATGGATTATGTTGTTTGTTCAGTAGATAGGAGGAAGCAATTTGTATCACATATGGCAAGGAGAACAGAAAGAATATGTCACAGTCAGTTTAATAGGAGATCAGCTTTTCAAAGGTATTATTTTCGATAGCGGCAGCGACATTATTGTATTATTTAACGGCGAAAATTTTGTTTATATCCCCGTCAGCCATATTGAATATATTGTAGCCGATACACCAGATACTGAATTTGCAGGGCCTTCCGATTCCCCAATTATTCCTTTGGATGATAATAAAAAGAATTTAACATTTGAGAGTATCCTAAAAGAGGCAAAGGGAATTAACCAGGAAATATGCATTATCAATAAAAAGTACTTATATGGCACAGTTCTAGAAGTTATGGATGATTATCTTGTGTTCTTTTCACCTGTTTATAAAAAGATCTATATTCCAATAAACCATATAAAATGGATTATTCCTTATACGCCTAATGAGCGGCCGTATGGTTTATCAGAGGCGGAATATAGCGGAAAACAAGCAGAAGAGGGATTTGAAGCGAATTTCGAAAAGCAGCTGGCGATACTATTAAATAAGCTGATTGTGTTAAATATGGGGGAGAAGACTCATCATATAGGGAAAGTAAAAAGTATTAATGGCAAGATGCTGGAGCTGAAAACAGCGAAAGAGAAACGAACGTATGTAAATATTGAACATATTCAAACAATACATTGCGTATAGGCAACGCTGTAATAGGCGGCGTTATGTAATGCCTATAGTTTTTACATGTACAGAAGCTTAAATAGTAATTTGGTGTGGAACGATTAAAATAACAGAGCTATAAGTAACGGAGACACAATTCAATTTGAATTAGTGTCTTTTTTGTTTGGGTGATGCTGGATTACCCTCTATAAACATTATACAAAGCTAATGAAATTTGATGGGGATTGTAAAAGGATTGGAATTAAAAATTCGAACAATAAATCTGAAAAAGTTACATATTAATTAGGATTGAAAGTAGGGAAAAAGGGTAAACGTTTTAGAGAAAAAGTAAAAAACTTGAAAACCCATTGTCATCAAAGGTTATACAACATTAATATTAATGTATAACGTTTGACGAAAAGCTATCAATCTACATATATGAGGAAAGGCAAATGTCATTTTAATAATTAATTAGGGGAGCACAAATATGAAAAAAAAAGTCATTGTTATTGGAGCTGGTGTAGCAGGGATGGCAAGTGCAATTCGTCTACAGCAAGCGGGTTACGAAGTGGAACTGTTTGAAAAGGAAGCAATGCCGGGAGGAAAAATGCATCGTATTGAAAAGGATGGTTTTAAATTTGATTTGGGGCCAACTATTGTGATGATGCCTGAATTATACAGGGAGATTTTCGAATTATGCGGCCGGGACCCTGACGATTACATACCAATGGAGAAGCTCGATCCGATGTTTCAAGTCTATTTTAAAGACGAGATGGATCGCCCGTATAAAGGCTCGTCCGACTTAACCGAAATGATGAAAACACTAGAAAGTATAAACCCTGATGATGCACAAGGTTTTTTGGATTACTTACAGGAAATATATAAACGTTTTATCGTCGCAAAGAATTATTTTATCCAACGGCCTTTCCGCAAATTTAAAGACTTTTACAATCCATTTATGATCAAACAAACTTTGAAATTAAAAACCTTCGACAGCGCCGATCATTTTATTGGTAAATATATTAAAGATGAACGAATTAAAAATATGCTTAGTTTTCAAACATTGTACATAGGCATCTCCCCATATAACGGGCCTTCACTGTATTCGATTATTCCTATGATTGAATTTTTGTACGGAGTTTGGTTTATCAAAGGCGGGATGCACACAATGGCGACATCGATGGAAAAACTGTTTTATGAACTTGGTGGTAAGGTCCACTACAATGCTGACGTCGAGAAAATTTCCATCGAGGACGGCCATGCCAATGGAATTTACGTGAATGGCAGAAGGGAAGAGGCTGATTACGTTATGTGTAACGCAGACTTTCCTTATGCAATGAAAGAGCTCGTTCAAGATAAAAAGGCGAAAGGGAAATATACCGATGAAAAAATCGATGCGATGAAATATTCCTGCTCCTGCTTCCTCCTTTATTTAGGAACTAACCGCAAATACGATCAAGTAGAGGGAGTGCATAATTTTGTTTTCAAAAGTGAGATGAAGAAAAATATAAATGATATTTTTTCAGGAAAAAAGCTTCAGGATGGCGCATTTTATATTCATATCCCGTCAAAAGCTGACCCGTCGATGGCACCGGAAGGGAAGGAAGCAATTTATGTTCTGCTGCCGGTATCCGAACTTTCAACAGCGAAGTATGAATGGAATGAAGAAACGATTCAATATTACCGTGATTATTTGATTCGTGAAATGAAAAAAATAAAAGGGTTTGAAAATCTGGAAGAAGAAATTGTCTCGGAATCATACACAACACCATTGAATTTCAAACAGCGGTTTAATGCATACAATGGCGCAACATTCGGATTGCAGCCAACGTTGAGGCAGAGTAATCATATGCGCCCGCAAAGTAAAGCGACCCATTGTGAAAACCTGTACTTTACAGGCAGTAGTACGCATCCAGGTGCAGGTGTGCCAATCGTTCTCCTTTCTGCGAAAATAGCTGCTCAGGAACTCATATCAGATGATCAAGGGATTCAGTTTGACTACTAAACTATCAAAAGGGGAGATTGATATGATACAGCACCAATTGAACTCGGATTTAAAATACTGCGAAAATATTATTAAAAAGCATTCCAAAAGCTTTTATTTTGCATTTTCCGGACTTCCGGCAGAAAAGAGATATGCTGTCTATGCAATTTACGCTTTTTGCAGAATAGCCGACGATAGTGTGGACGAAAATCCAATTATTGCGGTTAAGAGCGCGGCTATAAATCAATTACGCCATGAACTCGATCTTTTCAGTCACCATGAAGAACGGAATCATCCATTATGGAGAGCGCTGCGGCATGTATTTAATACATTTGATATGGATATTCAGCCTTTCTACGATCAATTGACAGGACAAGAGATGGATATTTATTTTTCCTCACCAAAAACACTCCGACAATTAGAAGAGTATAGCTATTATGTAGCTGGCTCTGTCGGCTTGATGCTACTTCCGATTATTGCAACGGAAAATCATCAATATCTTAAAAAGACTGCGGTTAAACTCGGTATTGCGATGCAGCTTACGAATATTTTACGAGATATAGGCGAAGATTTTTATGAAAAGAACCGCATTTATCTTCCGGTAATGGAGCAGTTACGCTTCGGATATGGTAAAGAAAAATTGGATCAACAGATAATTGATGACTCGTTTATTACTCTTTGGGAACATTTGGCGGTACGAGCCGAAACTTTATATGATGAATTTTCAAATCATCTTGTGAAATTTGATAACGATAGTAAAGTACCGCTTATGAGGGCGGCAAATGTTTACCGCGAGATTTTAAATGTGATTCGGGAAAACCAATATGACTGCTTAACGAAAAGAAATTTTGTTGTCCGGGAACGGTTAGAGCAGATTAGAGTTTAAATAAATGGAAAATAGAGGGGGAGACACTATGTCCGGTAAGAAAAAAGTGGTTGTAATTGGCGGAGGGCTTGGAGGTTTATCTGCAGCAATTTCACTCCAGCAAAAAGGGTACGATGTTGACATATATGAACAGAACAATCATCTCGGCGGAAAGTTGAACCGTTTAGAGCAGGATGGTTTCGGTTTTGATTTAGGGCCATCGATCCTAACGATGCCTCATATATTCGAAACTTTATTTCAACAAAGCGGAAAACAAATGAGTGATTATGTGAAGATTCAGCGATTGAGCCATCAGTGGCGCTCATTTTTCCCGGAAGGTAATACAATCGATTTATATGAAAATCTGCACGATATGGAAAACTTGAATCCATCTCTAACGAAAAAAGATATTAAACAATACAATAAATTACTGGACTATTCCAAGGGATTATACGAGATAACGGAGCAAGGTTATTTTAATCAAGGGTTAGATAATCTAAAGGAAGTGATCCAATTTCATGGTGCGTTTCAATCATTGAGGAAATTTGATTTATCATCGACTATGTTTGATGCGATTGATAAAAGAATTAAGAACCCGCAATTCCGGGATATGCTGAGCTATATTGTAAAATATGTTGGATCTTCCGCTTATCATGCGCCGGCAGTTCTGAATATGATGATTTACATGCAGCACGCCCAGGGAATCTGGTATGTGCCTGGTGGGATGCACAATTTGGCAAACGCTTTAGTGAAGTTAGCTGAAGATATTGGTGTAACCTTCCATCTTGGAAAAAAGATAGTGAAATTGGATAAAAACAAACGAACTATTACGGCAGCCTATACAGATGATGGGACGAAACTGTCTGCTGATTATTTTGTTTCCAATATGGAAGTTATCCCAACATATAAACAATTAACTGAGGAAAAAGAAAGTTATACCGATAAATTAGATGAAAAATTTGAGCCAGCAAGCTCGGGCCTTGTCTTACATTTAGGGGTTAAAAATAGCTACCCTCAACTGGCCCATCATAATTTCTTTTTCGCTAAAAATATGAAAAAGCAAATGAATATGATTTTTGAGAAGCATGAACTTCCGGATGATCCTGTCATTTATTTAGTGAACGTGAATAAAACAGATCCAAAACAAGCACTGCCGGGTCATGAGAACCTTAAAATCCTTCCACATATTTCTCACCTTCAAGATAAGCCTCTAGCTCGGCAGCAATATACCGAGTTTGCGGAAAAGGTATTAATAAAGCTGGAAAATATGGGTTTGGACAATCTTAGAGAAAGTATTGTTACAAAGGATATGTGGACACCTCATGATATTGAACGGACGTATTCTTCGGACCGCGGGGCAATTTACGGAACTGTATCCGATAAGAAAATAAATAAAGGATTTAAACATCCGAAGCAAAGTGAACGCTATGATAATTTATATTTCGTCGGGGGAACTGTTAATCCGGGTGGCGGTATGCCAATGGTTACGCTTAGCGGGCAACAGGTGGCGAAGAAACTGATCGAAAAAGATAGGAAGAAGTAAATAGTACTAGCTATAAGACAAATGCAAATGGAAGGAACATGATCAATGGAAACTTTGTATTTGGTTGTGCAAATACTATCCTTACTCGGTTTATTATGTGGTGTCCTGATGTTTTGGTCTACAAGAAAACCACCAGCAAAAGAGGGGAATCCGCCATTACCTTTATTGTCGATCATCATACCAGCCAGAAATGAAGCGCTTCGGTTGCCGCCATTGTTAAAATCACTCCAGCAACAAAGTTGGAAGCGTTTTGAAATAATTGTAGTCGATGATGGTTCCTCGGATCATACTGCTGAAGTTGCATCGTCATACGGAGCGAAGGTTTTAATATGTAAACAAGTAGGCGAGATGAGCCCGGGTAAATCCAATGCTTGTGCGTATGGGGCACAATCTGCAAGAGGAGAATGGCTCCTTTTTTTGGATGCGGATGTTCAGCTTGCTGCTGAAGACAGCCTTGAGCGCATTGTAAACAGCTTTAGCAAGCAAGAAGGAAAAGGGATATTATCAATTCAGCCATATCACCAAATTGTAAAACGATATGAAAATTTATCGGTAATATTTAATATTATTGTGCTGACAGGAATGAATGTATTTACTGTCTGGAAAGAAAAGTTTGCAACGGCAGGATCATTTGGACCATGTATTCTTTGTGATAATGAGAGTTACATTGCAACGGGAGGTCATGAAGCTGCGGAAGAATCGATTATGGATGACTTTGCGCTGAGTGATGTTTTTATAGCGAAAGACTTACCGGTGACCAATTATGCCGGAAAAGGGATTATAAATATGCGAATGTATGAAGAGGGACCGAAGCAACTAATGGAAGGCTGGACAAAAAATTTGGCGACAGCTTCCCAATCCACTCATAAATTTGTCATGCTGCTCATACAGCTTTGGATTTTTGGTGTTATTATGGTCGCAATGGCTCCCTTCATCGCCTTTTTAACGGAATCTTCTGTAGCGTTCTTCAGCAGCATTGTCGTCTATTTATTATACGGTGCGCATTTGTATTTGCTTGCGAAAAGAGTAGGGGATTTTCATCTCGTTGTTTTCTTGATTTATCCTTTTTTTGTTTTATTTTTTACATCCGTATTTTTGTACTCATTATACCGTACGCATGTTTTGCATTCGGTCATGTGGAGAGGCAGAAAAATCAAAGTGTAATAGGAGAGAGGTATGACAGTTATTAATGCAATTTGGCTTCTCGTTGTTAACATAGTGGCATGGTTCGTTCTTCACTTATCAATTTCAGCGCTCTGTTTCAACATTCCTTTACGCTTTTTTCTGAAGGATGTTGTATTTTTCCGTATTGCAAAGTGGGAGGAGCACGGGGAAATCTGGAATCGGTTATTTTTAGTGAAGAAATGGAAAAAGCACTTAATTGATGGCTCTTCGATTGCAAAGAAAAGTTATAATAAAAGCCATTTACATGGTACGAAGCGGGAAAATCTGATCGTCTTTGCCGCTGAAACAAAAAGGGCTGAAATGACGCATTGGCTGCTTATTTTACCTGCGCCACTATTTTTCCTGTGGAATCCTGTTTGGGCAGGCTGGATTAATATTATCTACGCACTCTTGGCCAATCTACCATTTATATTAACGCAACGTTATAACAGAGGGCGAATTGAAAATATTTTAGATTTATCAGATCGCAACAATTAAAAATACTTTCTATATCGTCCGAACACGAAATATGACGGATGGAAGTACGCTATGTTAAAATTTTATTGAAATAATGTTTAAAGGAGACGATAATATTGAGTCAGTCATTACAAGGTAAAGTAGCAGTTGTAACAGGTGCTGCACGCGGAATCGGCAAAGCGGTAGCGGTAGCATTAGCAAAAGAGGGTGTGAACGTAGGGATCATTGCACGTTCAGAAGAAGCACTACAGAACGTGGCGAAAGAAATCGAAAGCCATGGTGTTAAAGCTGCCTATGCAGTGGCGGATGTTTCAAATTTAGAACAAGTACAGAAGGCTGCTGCCCATCTAAAAGAAGAGTTGGGTTTAACGGATATTTTAGTTAACAATGCGGGCGTAGGGAAATTTGATAAGCTTGTTGATATGGATCCGGCAGAATTTAAAGAAATTGTCGACATCAATGTAATGGGTACTTTTTATGTATCGCACACAATTGTACCGCAATTAATCGAAAAAAATGCAGGTGATGTTATTAATATTTCATCTACAAACGGTTTAAACGGTGCAGCAACATCAAGTGCATACAGTGCTTCTAAATTCGGTGTCATCGGCTTAACAGAGTCGCTAGCAGCAGAAGTGCGCCGCAACAATATTCGTGTAACAGCATTAGCGCCAAGTACAATCGCAACAGATTTGGCTGATGCACTGAACCTAGTGCCTGATGAAAAAAGAGATCAATATATGCACCCTGAAGATATTGCAGACTATATTATCGCGCAATTGAAGCTGAACAACCGCATGTATATTAAAAACGCAACATTAATGAATACAAATCCGTTCTAATAATAATGCAACTTTAAGAACCGATTGAATTTGAAAAGCCCTTCATTCTAAAAACAGAATGAAGGGCTTTATTTGTAATGATCGAGTTTTTTTGTTAAGCCTGTTGGAATTCCTCTTTTAAAATAGAGTAATATACACTATCTACGAGAGTACCTTTGATCATATGATTTTTTCGCATCGTTCCTTCATGGGTCATCCCTAAACGCTGCATTACTTTAGCGGAAGCCGCATTATGAACGTGTGATTCCGCAAATACTCGTTCTAAGCCAAGTGTATTGAAGGCTAAATCCAGTACAACTTTGCTGGCTTCTGATATATAGCCTTTTCCCCAGAAACTGCGGTTCAATGTAAAGCCAAGTTCGCCGCTTTTATTCCATTCATGGACACGGAATTCAATTGCACCGATCATTTTATTGCTTTCTTTTAATACGATCGCATACTTCCCGGCAGGTTCTTTCATAAAATAATTCTCAATCATTTTCTTCGTTTGTTCTAGATCTTTGTGTGCATGATAAAGGAATTTCGTTGTTTCTTCATCTGCTGTGTATTCATACATATCTTCAGTATCTTCAATTGAAATTGGACGTAAAAAAAGACGTTCGCTTTCCAAATGACTGTTTTTTTCAAGCATTAAATTAAGGTTTTCCATAAGTTTTCTCCAATATTATATTATTATTCGAGAGTGTTATAGGCTTGCTTATCATAACATAATATACATTTTTTAACTATACGAGATAAGTTAAATATATTTTCCCTATGAAAGTAGAGATTAATCGAATGGTAGCTGAATAAATTGATCAATGATAAAAGAGGCAGCACCGAGGGCGATTGCACGATCCTTTAATTTCGAAAATTGCACAGAGTAGTTATCCCGCTGAAAATGCATAGTATTAGCGTGAATTGTATCTAATATAGATTGCTCAATAAATTTTTGCGCTTTTACTATACGATTACCAATAATAATTTTTTCGGGGTTAAATGTTTGAATTAAATTAGTAATCCCGAGACCGATATAGTACCCGGTTTCCTTAAATAATTGAATAACATCTTCATGACCCTCTTCAGCCAAGGTAATTAGCTGCTCTAATGATAGTTCTCTTTCTTTTAACATATAAGTCGCATCATGAATGAGAGCGTATTCTGAGGCGTATGCTTCCCAACATCCGTTGCGCCCGCAAGTGCATTTACGACCATTCATATGTATGATTGTATGACCACTTTCGCCCGAATAGCCGTTAACACCTAGATAAATATTATGATCAATAATAATCCCAACACCTAATCCGATACCTATACTTAAATATAATAGATTTGAAGTTTCTTTATTATTTTCGAAAATATACTCTGCATAGGCACCAGCATTTGCCTCATTTGAAATATAGATGGGGAAGTCAAAGCGATCACGCAAATATCCACTGATATCAAAATCTCCCCAACGTAAATTAGGTGCAATAATAATTACGCCGTCTTTATTAACAGAACCAGGAACGGCAACTCCTAATCCGACGATTGAGAATGGACTAGGGGGCACATTATTTACGAGTAATTCAACTAAACTCAAAATACTTTTTAAATACGCGTCAAGTTGAATTGATGGTACGAGTTGGAAATGGTCGAAAACAATTTCCCCTTTTAGATTAAAGACTGCACCATATAAATAGTTAACGCCAATATCAATGCCAAGTGCAAAACCAGCTGTTTCATTAAACCTTAATAACCGGGATCTTCTCCCTCCAGTTGAACAATCTTTGCCATCTTCTACGATTAATCGGTCCTCTATTAGTTCTGTTACTAAATTTGCAACAGTTGCTTTTTTTAACCCAATTTCTTCAATGATTTCTCCTCTAGAAACAATCCTTTTAGAGAAAATATAATTTAAAATTTGCTGCTTATTAAATTTTTTCCCTACTTGTTGATTCCAAGACAAAGTAACAATCCCTCCAATACAAAACGATCGATAATTTTAATTAAAGTATAACAAAAAAACTTTGTTCATCCAATAGACAAACAAATATTAACATGTTATTCTATTTTTAAATTGAGAATATTACAAATATTAAAGGGGTGTAGTTCATGCGTAAATGTAAGGGCTTTCTTTTTGGAATTCTGTTAGTAATATCAATGTTATTGGTAGCTTGCGGACAGGATGCAGGCGACTCAAGCAAAGATACAGGCAAGGCAAATTCAAGTGATTCAGCAGGCGATAAATTGAAGATTGGTTTATCGGTATCGGACTTAACATTAGAACGTTGGCAGCATGACCGTGATTTCTTCGTAGCTAAGGCCGAAGAAATGGGTGCAGAAGTCGTAGTGCAGTCTGCAAATGGTGATGAAGCAAAGCAATTATCGCAAATACAAAATATGCTGTCTCAGGATTTAGATGCATTAGTAATTATTGCGATTAATTCAGATTCTTTATCCACTGTTGTGGAGCAGGCAAATGAAGAAGACGTTCCAGTATTAGCATATGACCGATTGATTAACGGGGCAGATATCAGTGCATATGTTTCATTTGATAACGTACGTGTGGGCGAGATGCAAGCGGAGTATTTAGTGAATTTAAAACCTGATGGAAACTTCTTCTTAATGGGGGGATCTCCAACGGATAACAACGCAAAAATGTTCCGTGAAGGGCAAATGAATATTATTCAGCCATTAGTTGATAAAGGTGATATTACAATTGTAGGCGATCAGTGGGCGAAAGACTGGGATGCAAATGAAGCATTAAAAATCATGGAAAACGCATTAACTGCAAACAAAAACAATATTGATGTTGTCGTTGCTTCAAACGATAATACGGCTGGTGGCGCAATTCAGGCGTTAGAAGCTCAGGGATTAGCTGGTAAAGTATTAATTTCTGGGCAAGATGCTGACCTGGCAGGTGTTCAGCGTATTGCAGAGGGATTACAGACAATGACCGTTTACAAGCCAATAAAAGCAATTGCTGAAAAGAGTGCAGAAGTAGCGGTTCAATTAGCAAAAGGTGAGGAAGTTACTGCTACGGATTCTGTAAACAATGGCCAGATGGATGTTCCATTCATTAAGCTGGACCCAATTTCAGTAGGTAAAGATGAACTTATGACAACAGTTATTGAAGATGAATTCCATAGCTATGATGATGTATATAAAAATGTTCCGGAAAGTGACCGTCCGTAAATAACAGCAAAAGGAGGGGAGAATTTCCCTCCTTTCTTTTAAATGAGGATATGGAGAATGGTGGTGGAAACATGACTGAATATGTTTTAGAAATGAAAGGAATAACAAAAGAGTTTCCAAGTGTTAAGGCTCTGGACAATGTTACTTTTTCAGTCCGAAAAGGTGAAATCCATGCCTTATGTGGTGAAAATGGTGCAGGGAAATCGACCTTGATGAAAGTATTAAGCGGCGTTTATCCGGCGGGCACATACAGTGGGAAAATTTTAATCAAAGGCAAAGAAGCAAGTTTCAAAAATATTAAAGAATCACAAGATGCAGGAGTGGCAATTATTTATCAGGAACTGGCATTGGTTGGTGAAATGACGATTGCTGAAAATTTATTTTTAGGACATGATTTAATGCGCTCGGCCGTTATTAATTGGAATGAAATTTATAAAAAGTCGAAGGTAGCACTTGAAAAGGTTGGTTTAGATCTGGATCCACAAATGAAGGTATCCGAATTAACGGTAGGAAAGCAGCAACTTCTGGAAATTGCAAAAGCTCTGACGAAGGAAACGGATATTCTAATCTTAGATGAGCCGACAGCTGCTCTTACAGAAAGTGATGTAGCTGTTTTAATTAAATTGTTAAATGAACTTCGAAAACAAGGTGTAACATGCATATACATTTCGCACAAATTAGGAGAAGTAATGGAGCTGGCTGATTCTGTAACAATTTTACGTGATGGTCAGACAATCTCAACGAACTCCATCGAGTATCTCACTGAGGAAATGATCATTACAAAGATGGTTGGTCGTGAACTGACGGAGTTATTCCCTTATGAGGTGCATGAAATTAGTGATGAAAATGTATTACATGTAGAAAACTACACTTCATACAATAAATCGGGAAAAAAAGTTGTATCTAATATAAATTTCAATGTTAAAAAGGGTGAAATTGTAGGGTTTTCCGGCTTGATGGGAGCAGGTCGCTCAGAGCTGTTTATTAGTTTGTTTGGCGGAATGCCTGGTAAAAAAGAAGGTACGGTCAAATTAAATGATAAAACCGTAACAATTAAATCACCAGCGGATGCTATTAAAGAGGGATTTGCTTATGTATCGGAAGATCGTAAGCGATACGGTCTAGTACTAGGAATGGATATCGCAAAAAATACGACACTGATTGCATTAAACAAGGTGATGAAACTAAATGTGATTAGCCAAGCACTTGAAGTAAGAGCAGCAGAAGAGATTACAACCAAGATGAAATTAAAAGCACCTAATCTAGACATAGAGGTAGGAAAGCTAAGTGGAGGAAACCAGCAAAAGGTTGTTTTGAGTAAGTGGATTATGAATAATCCAAAACTATTAATCTTAGATGAGCCTACTAGAGGGATTGATGTTGGTGCTAAATATGAAATTTATAAAATTATGAATGAGCTTGTCCACCAAGGTGTAGGGATTGTACTAATTTCATCTGAGCTGCCTGAAGTTTTAGGAATGTCAGATCGAATTCTTGTTATGTGTGAAGGAGAAATTACGGGAGAATTTGCAAGAGAAGAAGCAACACAGGAAAAAGTAATGATGTGTGCAACTGGAGGGAAAAAACGTGATTAATGAACAGACAATCAAAAAAGAAAGTAAATTATCCTTCAAATTCGATTTACAATCCTATACCTTAATTATTGCTTTAATTTTTATTGCTATTATTTTCACATTTTTTACTGGAGGGGAATTCTTATCTTCTCGTAATATATCCAATTTATTTACCCAAATGTCGATCATAGCTGTACTTGCGGTAGGAATGACATTGGTAATTGTCGCAGGACACATTGATTTATCGGTAGGTTCGATTGTAGGGGTTACAGGTGGAATTGCCGCAATGCTGCAAGTTTGGCAAGGATGGAGTACACCGGTTGTTGTACTCGCAGCAATTATAATTGGAGGTTTAATTGGGTTATGGCAAGGATGGTGGGTCGCATACCGAGCAGTACCCGCATTTATTGTTACGCTTGGCGGAATGTTGATATTCCGAGGGGTTCTAATTGGTTTATCGGATGGTCAAACGATTTCATCATTAAACCCAAGTTTCAAACAAATCGGAAACAGTTACTTACCATTTATACCAGGTTATATTATAGCTGCTATAGCCGTTATTTTAATGATAGCTTTCACGGTAAATAGTCGTAGAAAGCGTAAGGAAATGGGCTTATTATTATTGCCTTCTGTAATCGATTATGGAAAAGTGACAGTTTATTCTGTTGTTCTAGTAGTCATTACGTATATGTTGAATCGTTATTTAGGTATTCCAATCCCGTTTTTAATTGTAGCGGTAATTGCGCTTGTTTTCATGTTCATTACAACAAAAACAGCATTTGGACGCCGGATTTATGCAATAGGCGGCAACCCGGAAGCAGCAGCATTATCGGGAATAAATATTAAACGAAATACGCTATATGTATTCGTCAGCATGGGTGCTTTAGCTGGAGTAGCAGGTGTGTTATTAACAGCACGTTTAAATGCAGCAACAGTATCTGCCGGGAACAGTTATGAATTGGATGCCATCGCAGCCTGCGTAATTGGCGGTACATCTTTAATGGGCGGTAAAGGGAAGATCTTTGGTGCGATTATCGGTGCACTCATTATGGCAAGTATTGATAACGGAATGTCGATGATGAATATCGGCGCTTACTGGCAGTATATCGTAAAAGGTTTGATTTTAATTTTGGCGGTATGGGTTGACATCATTTCTAAAAACAAATGAATCGGGGGAATATTATATGTCATATTTCAGCAATATCTCAGCAATCAAGTATGAAGGACCAAAATCAACAAGTGATTTAGCATTTAAATACTACAATCCAGAGGAAGTTGTTGGCGGGAAAACGATGGAGGAAACTTTACGTTTTGGTGTAGCCTATTGGCATACATTTACGTATGATGGCGGAGATCCGTTTGGTGCAGGAAATATGGAGCGGTCATGGGACAAATTTTCCGGCATGGACCTAGCAAAGGCACGTTTAGAAGCTTCATTTGAATTTTATGAAAAGTTAAATGTGCCATTTTTCTGCTTCCATGATGTAGACGTTGCACCGGAAGGCCAGTCATTGGCGGAAACGAATAAAAACCTGGATGAAATTATAGACATGATGGAAAAATACATGGCTACATCAAAAACTAAGCTCCTATGGAATACAGCCAATATGTTTTCAAACCCACGCTTTGTTCACGGTGCTGCGACTTCACCGAATGCAGATGTTTTTGCCTATTCGGCCGCGAAAGTGAAAAAGGGCTTGGAAGTAGCAAAGCGTTTAGGTGCTGAAAATTATGTCTTCTGGGGTGGTCGTGAAGGCTATGAAACACTGCTTAATACAAATATGAAGTTAGAGCAAGATAATCTTGGTATGTTCTTGAACATGGCGGTAGATTATGCAAAAGAAATTGGTTATGAAGGTCAATTCTTGATTGAACCAAAGCCAAAAGAGCCGACAAAACACCAATATGACTTCGATGTAGCAACAGGGATTGGTTTCTTGCGTACGTACGGATTAGAAAACAAATTCAAATTCAATATAGAAGCAAACCATGCAACATTAGCCGGGCATACATTTGAGCATGAGTTACATACAGCGCGTATTAACGGTATGCTGGGCTCAGTGGATGCCAACCAGGGCGATACATTACTTGGATGGGATACGGATGAATTCCCTACAGATCTTTACACAAACACGTTAGCGATGTATGAAATTTTGAAAAATGGCGGCCTCGGAAAGGGCGGTTTGAACTTTGATGCAAAAGTACGCCGTGGATCATTTGAGCAGGATGATTTGTTTTATGCACATATAGCGGGAATGGACTCATTTGCTGTCGGACTGAAGGTTGCCCACAAGCTATTGGAGGATGGTGTGTTGGAAAACTTCGTAGATAATCGTTATAGCAGTTATAACGAAGGCATTGGCAAACAAATTGTTGATGGGACTGTCGGCTTCAAAGAGTTGGAAGAATATGCTTTAGGGCTTGGGGACGTTAAAAACAGCTCAGGTCGCACAGAAAAATTGAAAATGATTATAAATCAGTACATTTTAAATGTTATAGCTGAATAATTGGGGTCAAGAAGCTTTTTGAGGCTAGAGCAAAAGATTTATACTTTTGGTCTAGCCTTTTATGCAGTATACGGGTGGAGGCAGAAATATGAAGTATGTAATCGGGATTGACCTAGGAACAAGCGCTGTAAAAGCACTGTTAATGAATGAGCAAGGAACTATTGTCGATGAAGCATCAAGGAGCTATCCGCTTATTCATGAAAAGCCAAGTTACTCAGAGCAAAATCCAAATGATTGGGTGACTGGAACTAAAGCGGCAATTCAGGAAATTGTTAAACGGTTTACAGGAGATGTTTCTACTATTATAGGGATTAGTTATTCTGGACAAATGCATGGATTGGTGCTACTTGATGAAAATAATGATATTCTTCGACCTGCAATCTTATGGAATGATACGCGGACAACAGAGCAGTGTAAGCAAATTATTGAACAAGTTGGGCAGGAGGACCTGCTGAGAATTACTAAAAATAATGCTCTTGAAGGTTTTACGTTACCAAAGATTCTATGGGTAAAGGAATATGAACCGGAAATTTTCAAAGCGATAAAAACTTTTCTATTACCTAAGGATTATGTGCGTTTTGTGATGACTGGAAATTTGCATATGGATTATTCCGATGCGGCAGGCACATTATTACTGGATATAGAAAAGAGCGAATGGAGTCAGGAAATAGCTGCAGTGCTGGGAGTTGATTTAGCAATATGTCCACCGCTTGTGTCATCGGCAACAGAAGTGGGGCAATTGACAGAGGAATTTGCTAAAAGCACAGGATTAACGACCGCAACTAAGATTTATGCTGGTGGTGCGGATAATGCTTGTGGGGCAATTGGTTCTGGTGTTGCAGGTGATGGTAAAACAATGGTCAGTATTGGTACATCGGGAGTTCTATTATCATATGAAGAATCCAATACAAAGGATTTTGAAGGAAAGGTACACTATTTTAACCATGTTGTAGAGGATGCTTACTACACAATGGGGGTTACGTTGTCGGCGGGGCACTCCCTTAGCTGGTTTAAAGAGAGATTTGCGGAAGGGCAGTCTTATGATGAATTGTTTGCGGGGATTAATACAATTACTCCGGGAAGTAACGGGTTATTATTTACACCATATATTGTAGGTGAACGCACACCTTATGCAGATTCTACGATTCGTGGAAGCTATATTGGCATAGATGCATCACATACAAAGCAACATTTTGCACGGGCTGTGATGGAGGGAATCGTTTTTTCACTGCGTGATTCGTTAGAGATTTTCCGTAACTCTGGCAAAGATATTACCGAAATGGTTTCTATCGGCGGTGGCGCAAAAAGTCCAGTCTGGCTACAAATGCAGGCCGATATTTTTAATGTAACGGTGTATAAACTAAAAAATGAGCAAGGGCCAAGTATCGGTGCGTGTATGATTGCAGCGGTAGGAGCGAATATATACACAGATTTTGAAGAAGCTGTTCAGGCTTGTGTTCAAGTAGAAGGGAAATTTGAACCGAATCCTGAGAATGTTGAAATATACAATCAGCTATATGCGGTATATCAACAGATTTACACTCAGACAAAAGCGTTAAATGAACAATTAAAACTATTTCGCTAGGGAGGAATTCATAATGAACAAAGTAAAATGGGGTATTTTAAGTACAGCCAATATTGCGCAAACGCAACTGATTCCGGCTATAAAACGTGCTGAAAATGCGGAAGTCATTGCAATTGCCAGCCGTGGTCCAAAGGTACATGCGATCGCTGAAAAACTAGGAATCGAAAGAGCTTACGAGAGTTATGATGAATTATTAAATGATCATGAGGTAGAAGTAATTTATATTCCACTCCCAAATGATTTACATAAAGAGTGGGTCATTAAAGCAGCAAAGGCAGGAAAGCACATTTTGTGTGAAAAACCTGCTGCATTAAATGAAGCTGATTTAGAAGAAATGATTACAGTTTGTAATGAAGAGAATGTACAGTTTATGGAAGCGTTCATGTACCAATTTCATCCACAGCATATGCGAGTAAAAGAAATTATCGATTCTGGAGAAATTGGTGAAGTAAAACTTTTTAAATCAAGTCACTCATTTTATTTAACAGATCGTGAAGGTGACATTCGCATGAACGCAGAAAAAGGTGGGGGTGCTATCTGGGATGTTGGTTGTTATTCGGTTCATGCAATGCAACTCATTTTGGGAAATGACGTTAAGTCACTTTCATTTAAAAGGGTTGCAGATTCAAAAACTACTGTCGATATTTCTGCGTTTGGAATAGTCGAGCTAGAAAATGGAATCCATGGCATGATCGATTGTAGTTTTGATATGACAGAACGAAATGAATATGAAATAGTGGGGACGAAGGGAACGGTAAAAGTTAAAAATGCATTTAGACCAGACCGTTTAAGCGGGAATGGACAAATTACTATCAATACTTTAACAACAGAACGTATCGAACAAACCGGAGGAGATATATACAAGCAAGAGGTTGAATACTTCTCCGATGCTGTACGTACTAATGGAGACCTGACAGTACAGCATAATTATTCACGCAAAAACGTGGGGATTTTACACGCGATTCAGCAATCGGTAGCCACAAAT
This sequence comes from Solibacillus sp. NPDC093137, assembly GCF_050280445.1. Taxonomy (NCBI): domain Bacteria; kingdom Bacillati; phylum Bacillota; class Bacilli; order Caryophanales; family Caryophanaceae; genus Solibacillus; species Solibacillus sp. NPDC093137. Next base: position 19,822 of record NZ_JBNNVH010000009.1, on the reverse strand, counting down.
CAACAAATCGTATTAGCTGATTACGTTTGCAATGATTGAAGTTAGATCTTTTGGACAAATAAACAAGTATCCCGTTTATGAAGTTATTTTAACGAATACGAATGGGATGTATGTAAGCAGTTGTACATTAGGGTGTACGATTACGGCAATCGCTCCCCCTGATGCTAATGGAATAATTGAGAATGTTGTTTGTTCATTTGATACAGCAGAAAAATATAAACAATATCCCCAGTTTTTTGGTGCGGCGATTGGACCTTTTGCAGGCCGTCTTGAAGATGCTATTTTAGAAATCAATGGAGTTTCTTTTCAAGCGAGGGCAAATGAAGGGCACCATTTACTGCACGGTGGAAATGACGGCTTTCACAATCAGCTATGGCAATTTGAAACAGGTGTTTCCTCGCGTGGACAATATGTAAGATACTTTCTCAATTTTGAATCCGTTGATTTTCCTGGAAAGTTAAATATGTCTATTACCTATACATTAACAGCCAGTAACGAGCTAATTACTTCGTATGAGGGTATAAGCGATACTGATACGATTTTAAATTGTACAAATCATAGTTACTTTAATCTAAGCGGAAATTTAAAGCGTACGATTGAAGGGCATACATTGAAATTTTCCAGTAGAGGAATGCTTTATATTGATGAGCAGGGGTTACCGCTGGGCAATATAGAAAATGTAATTGGAACAATATTTGACTTTAATGAAAAGAAATATTTGAAGGAAGTCATGGAGAGTAACTTTCCGCAAGTTAAGTTGGCGAGCGGAGGTATAGACCATCCGTTTTTATTAGAAAAAAGTGAAATTGTATTATCGGAGGAAGAAAGTGGCCGCAAACTTACAATCATAACGGATGAACAAGCTTTAGTTGTATATACTGGCAGTAAAATCGGCAGTGGCTACTCATTTAAGGAAGCACCCGCACAAAATTATTTAGGTATTTGTTTAGAGGTACAAAATGCTCCAAATAGCATGAAATATAAACATTTACCAAGTTCTATTATAAAAAAAGGAATTCCTTATCATCACGAATCAATCTACAGATTTACAAATCTATAAGAAATATATCTGAGAATAGAAGAAGCCCCATTCGATTATAAAACGAATGGGGCTTTTAACTTATAGATTCGAATGATGGGCAGCCGAAGTAGAAATTTTTTCTTCTCTACCATTTGTTTTTCTCGTTAAAGAAAAGACTGCACATGCTAACGCAACTAGTACAAGTGCGCCACCATACCAAGCTGCATGTGAAATCGTGTCTGTTTGAGTGATTACGATTCCGCCAAACGCTGATCCCATCGAAATTCCGATCTGTAAAGCCGAATTATTAAAGCTTTGCTGAATATCTGATGTAGCAGGATCTGTTTGAATCAAGTAGCTTTGCTGTGGTGGTGATAAACTCCAGCTTAGCGCTCCCCAAATCATCATAATCGGTATGAAGATGATAAGAGAGAAGGTCGTGAATGGCAGTATGAATAACACGACTGCAAATGAAACAATAACGAAAATAATACTCTTAGGTGCACCGATTTTATCCGAAAGCGTTCCGCCAAATGCGCCGCCGCTTACTGCAGCAATCCCGAATAATAAATAGCAAAGACTGATCCAGCTGGAATTCAGACTTAGTTCTGTTTCCAAAAATGGTGTGAAGTACGCGTACATCGTATAGTGTCCAGCCAGCATAAACATCGTTGCAAGATGGGCACTGCCGATTTTGGAACTGGCAACTGCCTTTAATTGTTGCGAAAGTGGAATGGTCATTTCCCCAGGAACCTTCTCTAAAAAGAGTGAAATGAGAATAAATGAGCCTACTGATAAAATCGCAATGCCTAGGAAAATTACACGCCATCCGAAATAATCGGAAATTAAAATGCCAAGCGGTACACCTAATACGAGCGAAGAACTAATTCCCATATAAATGAAACCAAGTGCCTTCGCACGATGCGCCGGTGAAACAACTTTTGCAGCGAGGATTAACGAAAGCACGGTGATCAGTGAAGTACTCATTGCACTTAAAATACGGGCAACCATCATAAATGTGAATGTCACACTGAAATACATCATGATATTACTGATGAAGAAAATAAACAACGAAATAAGATATAACTTTTTTCGTTCAACTTTGCTCGTTAAAACTAATAACACAGGACCGGCGATTGCATAAATAAGGGCAAATACGGTAATCAGCTGTCCGGCAGTGCTTATTGAAATATTCATATCAGTTGCAATGATTGGGAGAATCCCTCCAACAATCAGTTCGACCAACCCGACAGCAACCGTTGATAATGCGAGTATTAATACTTTGAAATTCATATTTTGTCTAACTTCCTTTCTTTGGAAAATAAAAAAATCCTGATTACAAAAAATGAAAAAGATCATTTTCTGTAATCAGGATTTTATGGTTCCTGGTAGAGACCCTCAAGCCATATTCTTGAGGTTATACAGTTACTATTAACTTGGATAAATGAGCACTTTGATAGTTTACTCGTTTTCGAAAAAAATTTCAAGTATGTGTTTTTAAGTGAAAAAAGCTGTCTTCGTAATAAGAGACGAGGACAGCTTGCTGAATGAAGCGTTTAATTAAAAGCTGAAGTGATCAGGATCCGGTCCGATACGTAAATCCTGGTTAAGGCCATTAATCTGTTCCATATCTTCAGAAGTCAGTTCAAAATCAAAAATATCGGCATTTTCTACAATGCGATGTTCTTTCGTTGATTTTGGAATCGTTACAACACCGTTTTGCAGATCCCATCTTAAAATGACTTGAGAAACAGTTTTATTATATTTGGCAGCCAATTCGTTTAATAGAGGGTTGTCCAATAATTTTGCCTGCATTAAAGGAGACCATGCCTCGAACTGAATGTCGTTGTTTTCACAGAAAGCTTTTACTTCCGATTGAGCTAAGCGAGGGTGGTATTCCACCTGGTTGATCATCGGTTTGATTTCCGCATCTTTCATCAAATCTTCTAAATGATGAACCTGGAAGTTACATACGCCGATCGCTTTCACTTTTCCTTCTTTATAAAGTGTTTCCATCGCACGCCATGCATCTTTATATTTATCTACAACTGCCCAGTGAATAAGGTATAAGTCCAAGTATTCAAGACCTAATTTCTTTAAGCTTGTTTCGTAGGCAGCAAGTGTTTCCTCATAGCCTAAATCTGTATTCCACACTTTAGAAGTGATGAATAATTCTTCTCTTGAAATGCCGGTTTCTTTTAGTGCTTCACGGATTGCTTCGCCGACGCCCTCTTCATTTTGATAAACGGCAGCTGTATCGATACTGCGGTAACCGTGTTTAATCGCAAATTTGATAGCGTTTAACAGGTCAGGTCCTTCCTCAACTAAATATGTACCGATTCCTAGCCAAGGCATTTTAACACCGTTATTTAATGTTGTTGTATCTTGCAAATTTTTGAGCATCGTAAAACCTCCATCTGTAAAATAACACTTAATAGTGCAACTTCAATAATATACCATGAAATTCAGCTCCAACCTACTGATTGGGCAAGAGGGAAAATGAATCATAAAAGGCTGTTAAAAAAAGCAGGAAAGCCATCCCGATACATAGGATGGCCAAATTTCTTTTATTTATAAAATGGTGCCTGAACCGCGTTTATCTTCTGCCACCATGATTAAAATCTTGCCGGCTTCAAATTGTTCGTTGTAGCGCTCTGCCTCGTCTTCCGGAATACCCATCCCGACTAAAGCACCGACGATTCCGCCGACCATTACACCGGTAGCTAATCCGGTTAACCCAGCAGCGATTGGTCCGGCAGCAACAACAGGTCCGATACCTGGAATCGCAAGTGCACCAAGTCCGACGATAACACCGCCGAGTCCGCCTAATGTTCCGCCGGCAGCAACACCTGTAATTGCGCCTTCCATGGCATTTGCGCCGGTTTCATTGGAGATTGCATCTACATCCGATACGTTTTTACTGATGATTGAAATATCCTGTGCACTGTATCCTTGTTGCTTTAACTCTTCAACGGCTTTAATTGCTTCTGCTTCTGTATCATAATATCCTACGACATGTTTTGCCATTTCTCTCATCCTCTCAAATCTCTTTTCACATATTAAAATTTACCCTGGAGGAATATTTGTAAACATGAGGAAACAGGGAAGGGAGAAACCTGCCTCCTGTAGGAACAAAAAAAGAAAGCCATCCTGATGAATTCAGAATGACTTTCTACAGTTTTATTATAAAAGTGTTGTACGTGAGTTTTCGTCTACCATAATTAAAATTTTACCAGATTCAAATTGTTCGTTGTAACGATTTGCTTCATCTTCTGGAATCCCCATTCCGATAAGAGCACCCGTCAAGCCACCGACACCAGCACCAGCTGCCGCGCCTGTAATACCGGCAACAATTGGACCTGCTCCGACAATAGGACCGATCCCTGGAATCACCAATGCGCCAAGACCTGCAAGTACGCCGCCAATTCCGCCTAATGCACCGCCCGCAGCTGCGCCTGTAGCTGCACCTTCTGCAACGTTTGCACCTGTTTCATCGGAAATTGTATCAACATCCGATTGGCTTTTACTGATAACTGAAATATCTTCAGTACGGTAACCTTGTCGTTTTAAATCCTCGATTGCATCAATTGCCTCTGCTTCTGTATCATAATAACCCACAATATGTTTTACCATTTCTATCATCCTCCTTATCTGAATGTTGCACAATGTAAATTTACCCGTGTCATTTGATTGTAAACATAGCACGTTAAGACCGATGCTGATTAGAGAGGAGACGAAAACATTAGGATAAATATAATTTTGCTACCCAAAAGCCGGCAAAAGCAAAGGATAGGCCGACCATATATGTGAGTAAAGAATAGAGTACAAATTGCTTCCATTGTTTTGCATGGACAAGTGTCAGACTTTCCAATTTGAAAGTAGAGAATGTAGTGAAAGCTCCTAAAAATCCGATACTCAAAATAAGGTTTGCATTTATATGAAGATGCATATTAACCAAAAATCCCAATGCAAACGAGCCGAGCATATTTACCGTAAAAGTGCCAAGGTGAACAAATCGGTTTGTATGATTGAGCCGCTTAGAAATAAAAGCGCGTAAAATGGCTCCGAAAAATCCGCCAACTGCCACTAACAAGAAATTCGTCATACTGGTTCTTCCCTTTCCGAAAGGCTTTTTCCAATCTTCATGCCAAACGCAACAAAAATTAATCCGAAGATGGCACTAATGAAAATATAAAGGATGGCGGAAAGATAAAAGTGATGCAGCAGCAGCTGGATAACTTCGACACTGAACGTGGAAAAAGTTGTAAATGAGCCGATTAAACCGATTTTGAATGCTGATAAATAATCAGGGTTTGCTGAAATTTTTAGTTCAAGACCGGAAGAGAGCATCCCTAAAAGAAAGCAGCCTGCCAAATTCACTGCAACCGTCGCAAAAGGGAAGGCAGTGATCTCGTTTGTTAACAAAAGCAGGGATACGCTATATCTTAATGCCGCTCCAATTGCACCGCCGATTCCTATTAAAATCATTTGCAAATTCAGTAACCTCCCTTAAATAAAACAGACTCCCGCCAGTTCACTAAACTGACAGGAGTCATTCGTCTATAGGCGGTTTAGGGCGAACTTTATCGCCTATCATGTTCTATTTACTACATTAATTTATCAATTAATGGTAAGTCAAGATACTCGTAAAAAACGCTAGGTACTTCCGTAAATGGATATCACGGAGTATGCCTCAATCTCTTTTATAAGGGGAGACAAATCGTTCCTTCATCGTTATTCTTAAATAATGGAAATAGGAGGAATAAGCGTGCAACCATTAATTCATGGAATCCTATTGGCATTTGGCTTAATTTTGCCATTAGGTGTTCAAAACGTATTTATTTTTAATCAAGGTGCCACACACCGGAAATTTACGAAAGCATTGCCTGCAATAGTAACAGCAGGAATCTGTGATACGATTTTAATTTATTTGGCGGTAGCGGGAGTATCGGTGATTGTTTTTAGTTTTGAATGGTTGAAAATAACACTGTTTTTAGCGGGATTCTTTTTCTTGGCGTATATGGGATGGGTGATATGGAAAGACAACCCTACGATAAATGCAAAGCGGGACCAAAAGGGATTTTCAGCTCGACGCCAAATAACATTTGCTGCATCCGTGTCGCTACTTAATCCTCATGCTATTTTGGATACAATCGGGGTAATCGGAACAAGTTCATTAGCTTATACAGGTTATGACAAATGGATGTTTACAGTAGCCTGCATAGTCGTATCATGGGTTTGGTTTCTGTCACTTGCCATTGTCGGGAGAAAGATTGGACAAATTGACAGTAACGGAAAATTCTTAAATTATCTTAATAAAATATCGGCGGTAATTATTTGGATAATGTCGCTGTATATGGGCTATCAGTTTTATGCATTGCTGGGTGAATAGGAAAGACGACGGAACCATTAGCAGGCTAACAATAACGAATAATATTGTGTTAGGGAAATTATACTCTTACCGGGATGCTATAAATGCATCTATAAACTTAGAAACCAATAACTCCAAACAGTCATTTTGCGGTAAGTGTAAAAGAATAGGTAGAATAAACAGATGGTCATATTGGCTATAATAAGTACTCGTAAAACAAGGGAATTTTATGTTTTTCGAGCTTTTTTATTGTCTGGAAAATGGTGGAGTTATTGAGGGACTAAAGAACGACTTAGACTGAGAAAGCAAATAATTGCGTTAAATTATGTTAAAATATTTAATGGAGCTATTTAACTTACGCTCACGACTGTCTGCGCGGTAAAAAAATCATTTCTTTTTTTGTTTCTGAATTGAAGGGATCAATTGCAGATGATTTACCGTAACCGCCCTTTCCCTTAAAAAGATCCATCCACCTCTAATAAAAGTTCCTTTGAAACAAAAGAAGTATAAGTACAGAAAGGATTTGATTGAATGAGATCTGAGATTACTGCAGATCAAAATTTAAGAGAACGAAACTTATATCAAGAAGAAGCAACTAGTGACTATACTTTTGACCGAGTTCCGCGTGAAGAGCGCAAAATGGGCTGGTTAAGTATCACAAATATAACGTTTGGCATCGCAACTGCCATCTTCTATTTCCAGATGGGGAGCGTTATGGCACTACAATTCGGAGCGGTCAATGCGCTCATCTCAGCTGGTTATGCCATCATTGTCGCTGGTATTCTTGGAAGCATCATAGTTTATTTATCGGCAAAGTCCGGCATGAACGTCAACTTATTATCCCGCGGAGGATTCGGTTATATCGGAGCCTCATTAACCTCATTAATTTACGCATCAAACTTTATTATGTATTGTGCATTTGAAGGTATGATTCTAGTCGCTGCAGTTCATGCATTCTTCCCGGCGATTCCGATCTGGCTTTTAATTGTATTCTTTGGTTCCTTAGTAATTCCGTTAAACTGGTTTGGCATTAAACAATTGGACAAACTTCAAAAGTGGTCATTGCCTATTTTTGGGTTCTTCCTCATTACGGCCATTGTTATTGCTTTCAATACCCCATCACTTAACTCCGGAAATTTCTGGACCTATATGCCTGAGGGTGTTCAAATAGGTGGTACGGCATTGCTGTTATGTATCGGAATGCAACATGGTATCATGGGACTTACGGCTTTAATTGCCTCGGATTATGCACGATTCCTGAAACCGAAAGATTTGAAAGTCGGTTCAATTGCAATCGGATTTATTCCGCAAATCTTCTGTTTTGGTGTAATGGGTGGCCTTGGCATTTGGTTCGGTGTAAAATTCGCCGAAGCTAATCCCGGCGTTTATATCGTGACATTATTAGGGCTCGGTGGTGTCGTATTCACGGTACTGACACAGGTTCGAATTAATATAACGAATATTTACAGCAGCTCACTTTCCCTCTCGAACTTTTTTGAAAACATGTTTGGTTTTACACCAGGACGCCGTTTTTGGGTAGTAGTAGGCGGTGTCATTGCGATGATCTTGATGCTTGGTGGTATTGTCGATCATCTTCAAATTGCGATGACATTCCAAGGTGTAGCACTGATGAGCTGGGCAGCAGTTCTCGTAACGGAAGCACTCGTGCTCAAAAAATGGCTGAAAATCGGCACACGCTATTACGAATCCAGACAGGAAAACCTGTTTAAATGGAATCCGGTTGGTGTCATTGCTTTAATTGTCCCAACTATAATCGGTACAATTGCAGCGCTCGGATATATGGGCACTTTCCTGCAAAATACTGCCGCCTTTTTCGCAGCCCTTATGGCAGCAATTCTGACTGTCATTTTAGGGTTGGCGACAAAAGGGCGATACTATAGCAAGAAAGAAGCGAATGATATTCCGAAAGAGGATTGGATTGGTTAAAAAATTTGAGCCGTACTTACCGTTTTAATGGGAGTACGGTTTTTATTATTTAAGGTGTTAGGGAGTAGTGTTTAACGGTGAAATATAGTGATTTTACTCTTCAGAAAAATACCAAAAAGTACTTGTTATTAGGGAATTTAATATATACAATCAAATTATAATTATAGTAAAATAATACTATTGGGGCTATTGGAGAGTTAAATTGAAAGCGGGTCATTTTTATGAGTATTGTTGTAGGAGGTATATTAATTTGCCTCATCGTATTATGTATACGTCTGCACAATGAAAAGGCGAAGTTGCAACAAAAAATAAATTTATTTAAACCAATGATTGAAACGACTGAAGGCATCCGGGATATGTTATATTACTGTGAAGTTTACCCGAAACTAAAATATCTTTATTTAAGCCCAAGTATAGACAGTAATTTAGGGCCAAATTCGCTGGAAAAACATTTAAATAATCCGGATATGATTTTTGATATTGTTCACCCTGATGACCACGATATTTTAAGGAAGAAACAATTGGGAACACTTAATTTCGATAAACCGATAACAGTAAGGTTTAAAAACCATTTAGGAGAATACATTTGGTTTGAAGAATATGCTACACCTGTCTACAAAGATGGGAAAGTGATGGCAGTGCAAGGCGTGTACAGAAACGTACATAGTCAATATATTTTGCAGGAGCAGCTGGAATACAAATCGACTCATGATGGATTAACAGGTTTGTACAATAGAGAGTATTTTCAATTGAAAAAGAAAGAATTTAATGAAATTGCAATCCCTATATCTGTAATTGTCGCAGACTTAGATGACTTGAAAGAAATTAATGACGAATATGGCCATCAAATGGGAGACCGGTTAATTATTGCAGCAGCCGATTGCTTAAAAAAATTTGCAGACGAAGAAATGATTGTTGCAAGAGTTGGCGGAGATGAATTCATAGTTTTGATGCCGCATAAAGATAACTTTGAAGTTGAACAATATATAGAAAATGTATGCTCTAAAATGAGGGAATTTTCTAACACCTTACCATTCTCGCCTATCCACATTTCAATTGGATATGAATATTCACCTTCTTCATATGGCGTAATGAGACAACTGCTTAATAAAGCCGATCAGAAAATGTATAAAAATAAAAAGATGAAGAAGGTGTTGATCTGAAACAGATAAACTTTATGGCTTACATATAATATATTTTTAAACTAACCTTGTGACGGGGTTAGTTTTTCTTTTTGCCCCAGACACATGGTTAAAGCTCAATAATAGTTTTATTTGTTTTGTTTCCCCACAAACTTCAGTGAATAAATATGTGTTTGAGATAAAGCAATGACTTCTTCGATAAAATCTTCTTTGGATTCTTTGAAATTGCTGTTAATCCAATTTTGTATAAGCCCGTAAAATCCATAAGCCGTATATCTTTTAAAGTAATCCATGTTTACTGGGATATTATTGAGTGTTTGAAATATGAACTGTTCCCCGTAAATTTTTAATATTGTTTGAGGAAATCTTATATGGAAGCCTGCTAATGTATCGTCGTATTTAATGAGTTCAAAAAAATTCCGGTTATCATATATGTAAGAAATAATATTAAAAGATGGGGCACTTAATTTTGTCGTATATATTTTTTGACCAGGAGTGTACGGTTTTCCGGCCGATTCTTCTAAACCAGCAAGCATTGTTTCAAGCAATTCTTCTGCCAGTTGGATTTTATCTTGGTAATGCACATAAAACGTACTGCGATTGTATGATGCTTGATCGACAATATCCTTTACGGTAATGGCATGGTAACCCTTCTTTTTAATAAGCTCAATTAAAGCTAATTTAAAATGTTCTTTTGTTCGATTTTTTCGCTTGGATGTATCAATTTGATTATTTTCCATCGTTACTCCTCCATCTGAAAAAGACAAAATATTAGTAAGTGTCTACTAATTATACATTTTACAATATTTTAATGATTGTTGAACTTATAGAAGTTGTTAAAATTAAATTGTAGAACAATGACACTTATTTCTGTTATTTTGTTTAATTTAACTTAAATATGTGCATTTTTAATGAAGCGATATACTAGGAGGAATAAAAGATGGGTAAATTACAAGGTAAAGTAGCAGTCATCACAGGTGGGGCATCAGGTATTGGTGCAGCTACAGCAAAATTATTTGTCTCTGAAGGTGCTAAAGTAGTACTAGTTGATTTAAATGAAGAAAAGGGTAAAGCTTTCGAAGCGGAATTGAAAGCGCTTAACGCGGACGCATTATTTGTTAAAGCAAATATTACAAGTGAAGAAGAAGTAGCAAATATATTCAAACAGACAATTGAAGCATTTGGCAAAGTAGACATAGTATTTAACAATGCAGGCATTGGCCGCGTTTTCCCTTCACATGAACTGGAATATTCGGAGTGGCGCAACACAGTCAATGTTGACTTAGATGGTGTTTTCCTAGTAGCCCGTGAAGCTATCCGTGAAATGCTGAAATCTGGCGGAGGGTCAATCATCAATACCGCTTCTATGTACGGCTGGGTTGGTTCACCAGGATCGGCAGCATACAATGCAGCAAAAGGTGGGGTTATTAACTTAACACGCTCACTTGCACTTGAATATGCAGAGCAAAATATTCGTGTGAACTCACTATGCCCAGGCTTCATTGACACACCGATTATTCCGGAAGAAAGCAAACAGGCATTAGCTTCAATGACACCAATGAAACGTCTTGGACAAGCAGAAGAAATGGCAAAAGCTGTATTATTTATGGCAAGTGACGATTCTTCATTCATGACTGGCAACAGCTTAACAGTTGATGGTGGATATACAGCCCAATAATTTTAGATTCAAAGCGCACTTTCAATTTGGAAGTGCGTTTTTTATGTGTTTGCTGTTTTTATTAGAACAGTTGAGTGGGATATTAGAACAATTTCATTTATATTAGAAAGTCTCGTCCGCTTCAATTCCTGCTAACCGTAACTAAATATTTCTGTTAGAATAAATTTACAGTAAATTCTAACAATTTAGGGGGCTTAGTATGGAGGAGATTCAAGAGAAGAACTTAAATGGCGATGCAGTTACGAAATTGGACGAAATAGTGGAAACAATTTTAGGGGGAGATAAGGCCACTTTTACGCTGCGTGACCGGACATCTGGGGAGATTCTTTATACATACCGAGGGGATCATTTAATGCGTCCTGCATCCAACATGAAAATTCTTACAGGGGCAGCTGCAATTTCGGAGCTTGGACTGGACTATCGATTTAAAACAGAAATTTTTATCGACGGAAATGTTGAGGACCACACGTTAAACGGGGATATTTACGTGAAGGGTTACGGTGATCCGACAATAAATGAAGCAACACTTAAGCATTTTGCGGAAGTTTTAAGGGAAAAAGGCATCCATCAGGTGAAGGGTAAGCTAATCGGGGATGATACATATTTCTCGGGTGATACATTGCCACCGGGTGTTGATGATGAAGGGGAAACCCATTATTACGGGGCCCGTATTTCGCCCATTACGATGTCACCGAATGAAGATTTTGATGCGAGCACAATTATTGTGGAAGCAACTGCAGGGAATGTCGGAGAAAAGCCGAGTTTTAACGTCATCCCGCATTTAAGTGGTATGCAACTTTCTAATGAAGCAAAATCAGTAGACAAAAGTGCTGAAAACACATTGGAAATCCACCGCATTAATAATACAAGTCAAATTATGATTACAGGTGAAATACCGGAAGGAGAAACGGCGAAAGTTTGGGTGTCCCACCAGGACCCTACGAAAAACACGCTGCTGTTTTTCAAAGAACTATGCAAAGATGCAGGCATCCGTTTTGAACAGGAAGAAAGCATTGATAGCGGCATAACGCCAAACCATGCAAAACTAATACACACGCATAAGTCTCGTTCAATCGCGGAGATGTTTTCAATTTTTATGAAACTAAGCAATAACAGCATCGCCGATATTTTCCTGAAAACGATGGGGAAACAAAAGCATGGAATAGGCGATTACGTGCATGGCCTAAAAGTAGTGCGCGCTTATTTGGAAAAGCAGCAAATTGATTTTGCGACATGGCAATTTGCTGATGGTTCGGGCTTATCACATCATAACCGTCTGCACTCAAATGGTATATCCGAGCTGTTGTATGTGCTGCAAAAAGAACCGTATTTCCAGAACTTTTACGAATCACTTCCAGTTGGAGGGAATATAAACAGACTAGTAGGCGGAACATTAAAAGACCGCTTTTTAGAGCCGGAACTGCAACAGCGAATATTCGCTAAAACAGGCTATATTCATGAAGTGAATACATTATCAGGCTATGTAACAGGAAAAAGCGGGAGAGACTACATTTTCTCGATTATGCTTGAAGGAAGGGAAGAGGGGATTCCGTTTTTGGATGAAGGGGTGAAGGCGATTATTGAGGTAGTATAAAAAACAAACAGTCTCCAATTATTAGCTGTTGTCTAATAGTTGGAGACTGTTTATTAAGGCATTAAATATACTGATAAAATAATCCGTCACGAGTGTCAAACCAAATTAGTTTCCCGTGTTTTTTACGAGGAATCGTTGCCTGCAAAGCCCATTCAGGGAACTGCTTGTACAATTGAATCTGATCACCTGTTGCCAGTGCGATAAATGATACGTAATGGTCTTTCGTCATTGGGTGGTCTGCAGAAATGGACCATTGCATATCGATTTCTTCTACACTTAGTTTTTGTTCGTCCGTAGCTTTTACAGCAGTTAATGGCTCTAATTTCCGTCCGCAGCACGAAACTGTAAAATTTCCTGTTGCTAAACCGATATTCGAACAGCTTGGACATACATAATAGCTTGAATTTTTCATATTACCTCCTACGAAAGCGTTTTGATTTATTTCACCTGTCAGTAAATTTTCTATTGGAATATCGAAGAGGGCAGCGAGCTGAGGGAGAAGTGTAATGTCAGGACATCCGATCCCTCTTTCCCATTTTGAAATGGTGCGGTCTGATAAAAACAGTGCATCTGCTACTTGTTTTTGTGTCATCCCTTTTCCCTTACGCAATGTATAAATTAATTGGCCAATTTTTTCATTATCCATTCGTTTCCCTCCTACTGTATTTAGCATAAAAGGATTGAAGTCGATTCGCAACAAACGGAACGTAGAGTTGGAATATGTTAAATGGTATTTTGATACGCTGCTTCCAAATTTAATTACAACCGGGAGGCTCCAAAAGGAATTTCTCCTTTTGGTATAGTAATGAGAGAAACAATATAAAGGGGCTTGAACAAATGAAAATTAGAGAAATGAAGCAAGAGGAAATTCAGGCAGTGCGTGTATTGCGTGTAAAAGGATATGGGGAATACGAACAGCACGTTTCACCAGAACACTGGGGTGTATTAAAAACCAGTCTGCTTTCGGATAACGACATTAAAAATAATGCCCAGATTTTCGTGGCCGAAACCGATGGAGCTATTGTCGGCAGCATCGTATTATTTCCTGCCTCCACTCAGGCCTATGACTGGACGGATGATGTGCAGGAATTTCCAGAGATTCGCATGCTTTCTGTAGATCCTGATATTAGGGGGAAAGGCATCGGTCGGGCGTTAGTTGTTCATTGCCTAGAATTAGCGAAAGCAACAGGTTCCGAACAGATCGGACTCCATACAGCTTCATTCATGACAAAAGCATCTGCTCTTTATGAAAGTATGGGCTTCCAACGTGTTCCAGAACGCGACTTGGAACCTTTGAATGACGGAATCATTGTGAAAGGCTATCAGCTCAACCTTCTTAGCTAATTGATTCAGTGGTGCGAATGGATTTTCCAATTCAATCTACATCAATTAGTGCCTCGCATGGGTATGTTAACCGCCAAGGGAAAAAATATAAATTCCAAGTAGAGGTTTTCGTCACTCCCTCCATATAAAAGCAAAAAAACATCCACTTTTCTCCCAGAGAAAATGGATGTTTTTCAATTTGCCCCGGCGACTTCTTCAACTCACTAATCACTGCTTTTCCAATACCTTTCGTTCAATCAGTTCAACGCCTTTATACATAATCGTTGCCAATACAATAATGATGAGAAGCGCCAAGAATACTAACGTAAAGTTAAACACTTGGAACCCGGAAATAATCAGATAACCAAGACCGCTTGATGATACTAAAAACTCTCCGACAATAACCCCAACCCATGACAAGCCGACATTCACCTTTAAAGTAGAGATAATCGTCGGGGTGGAGGCAGGAAGAATAACATGCCGGAATGTTTCATATTTGGATGCCCGGAAAAGCTGCATTACCTTAATATAGTTTACGTTTACTTGCTGAAAAGCTGAAAAAATAACGATGGTCGAAATAATAACTGAAATGAGCACACCCATTACTAGAACTGCAAGCATATTCGGTCCGAAAACAACGAGAATCATCGGTCCGATCGCTACTTTAGGCATTGCATTTAATACGACAAGATAGGGGTCCATTACATTTGCAAATGTTTTGGAAGACCATAAGGAAATCGCGAGCAATGTCCCAAGAAGAGTCCCTAATATAAAGCCGACAACGGTTTCGAACAATGTAATCGCAATATGCGGGAATAAGGTGCCGTCCGTAATTTTTGTGATAAATAGGCTCCCAACCGCACGTGGACTACTGAAAATGAGCGGATCCAGTATGCGGAAATGTGTCGTAATCTCCCAAAATAGAAGAAGACCAACAAGGAGCAGTATTTGGAAAGAGAAAATTTTGCGTTTTTCACGTCGCCGTTTCTCATTATATTGCTGCTGCAGCTGTTCAATATTCATCCGAATCAAGCTCCTTCCATATTTCCTGGAATAGTACTTGGAAAGCAGGGGCATTTCTTGCTTCGAATGGTGTCAGTTCACGAACTTCCTGTGGAATGATGAAGCTTTTCACGATAGTCCCCGGACGAGGGCTAAAGATAAATACTTTATCACTCATCGCGATGGCTTCGCTAATATCATGCGTTACTAAAATAGTAGTCGTTGAAAATTGTTTCAATGTATCCGATACAAAGTTTTCAAGTGATAGTTTGGATCGGAAATCGAGTGCAGAAAACGGTTCATCAAGCAAAAGTAATGTTGGCTTCACGGCGAGTGTACGGGCAAGCGCAATACGTTGGCGCATTCCCCCTGAAAGCTGCGGCGGATAAAGCTTTTTCGTATGGGCCAATTCGAATTGTTCGAGCAATTCATCAACAATCGAGTGATCTTCTTCTTTTTTTAACAGTTTCAAACCAAGTGCGACATTGTCTTCGATTGTTTTCCATGGGAACAAAAAATCCTGCTGAAGCATATAGCCGATTTCAACATCCGATTCAGCAAAATCAATCGAACCGGTTGTTGGTTTCAATAAGCCTGCCAGTAAAGAGAGCAGTGTGGATTTCCCACAGCCGCTCGGACCTAAAAAGGAGACAAATTCTCCTGAATTAACTGTAAAATTTACATCTTCAAGAGCTGTTGAGACTTGCTGTTCTTTAAAGAAATGATGGGTAACATTTTTCACTTCCAAATAAGTCATTTACTTCACAACCGCATCTGCAAATGACCGGTTTACTAAATCTTTGTATGCTGGCTCAAACTCCAGTACGCCTGCTTCGGTCATTACATCAAGTAGATTTTGGAATTCCTCTTCATCGATAATCGGATCTTTTGCAAAAGACTCCTGATCACGGTAACGCGTCACAACCTGCTCAATAATTTTTTGGTCTGTATCTTCAAAGTAAGGAGCAATCGCTTTTGCCACGTCAGCACTCGATGCTTCGTAAACCCACTTTTGTGCTTTATAAAGGGCCTTCGTAAAGCTATCCATCATTTCTTTTTCAGAGAATGTACTTTCTTTCGCCATAAATACCGTATATGGAATGGCGCCAAGCTCTTCGCCGAATGAAGCGACGATTTTTCCGATACCTTGCTGTTCAAAAATACTTGCAGTCGGTTCGAAAAGTTGTACATAATCACCTGTACCTGAAGCAAAGGCGTTCGCAATATTAGCAAAGTCGATATTTTGAATCAAAGTTAAATCGTTTTGTGGATCAATCCCTTGTTTTTTCAGCACAAATTCGCCGGCCATTTGCGGCATTCCACCAACACGCTGACCTAAAAATGTGCTGCCTTTTAAACCATCCCAGCTAAAGTCAACATTCTGATCACGCGCGACTAAAAATGTTCCGTCTGTTTGCGTAAGCTGTGCAAAGTTAATTACTTTATCGTTCGGATTTTGCCCTGATACATAAACCGACGTTTCAGCTCCAATTAAGGCAATATCAATGCCATCCGATAAAAGCGCGGTCATCGTTTTGTCTCCACCAGGGATAGTTGACAGTTGAATCGATAAACCTTCATCTACAAAAAAGCCTTCTTCAATCGCTGCATAAAGAGGAGCGTAGAAAATAGAACGGGTTACTTCGCCTACTTTTACTTCCTGTAAATCCTTCTGTCCACAGCCGACCAACAACAATAAAAGCCCAACGAAAAGGGCGGTTCTAAGCCATTTCATTTGGTCATCCTTTTCTCTAATAGTGTTGTTGTATCGTATGCAGTAAAGGGGTGAGAGGTGTTACTTCCATATTTCCATTTCACCATGCAAGGCGGTCATGGTACGATAAAGATAACTATTTAGTAAGGTGGAGAATGTTATGGATTTAAATCATCTGAAAGGACAGCTTGCAAAACCGCAGCCTCTGTTTTTAGGGGAAGACACTGCTTTTCGGTCGGCCGTGCTCATCCCGCTTGTAAAAAAACAGGGTGAGTGGCATATTTTGTTTGAGGTGCGTGCGTTAACAATGCGCAAACAACCTGGCGATATTAGCTTTCCGGGCGGTAAAATTGATGAGACAGATGAATCGCCGCTCGCTGCAGCGCTTCGGGAAACACATGAAGAGCTCGGTATCGATCAACAGTCGATTGAACTAATAGGCAATCTCAGTCCATTTGTTATATCACCGGCTTTTGTTGTCTATCCGTTCATCGGGATCATCGAGCAGTCGGAACTGAATACATTTAATAAGGATGAAGTCGAAGAACTGTTTACAGTCCCGTTAAACTGGTTGCTGACGCATGAGCCGTATGTGCATTATGTTCCGGTTGAACCGAAACCTCCGATTGATTTTCCGTATGATAAAATTGCGAACGGTGAAAATTACGAATGGCGTTCAAGCCGGATGGAAGAATGGTTTTATGAATATGGAAAGTACACAATTTGGGGTTTAACCGCACGATTGTTAAAGCACTTTATTGAAAAATTAAAATAAAAAAATTAGGCGTCTTTCTATTACCGGGGAGACGCCTTTTCCTTTGATTGCCTTAGATCATTAATAGTTTTGATGAGGCGGGAAAATATATAAATCCTATGTTAAAATCAGTGTATTGTTCTAATATTGACACGTAGAAAATGAAGAATCGTATATAGCTTAAATAAAGCGGTACAAAGAACAGAGAATCATAACAAACATAGAATCAGGAGGCATTTATGAAAGGGAAAAAGATGTTATATATAGGAGTTGTAGTGGCGATTGTGATTGCTACAGCTTTAGATATTGCGTTTAAAGGATTAGGTTATCAACTGCTGCAAAAAATAATTTCATAAGTCCGTAGTCACCCGTCGCATATAAAAAGCGGCGGGTTTTAATAAAAAAAGCAAACCTTTTTAAGAAAGGCTTGCTTGAAAATCTACAAATTATAAAGCTGCGTATATTTATTCAGTAAGTAGTCGGCCAAATACTTTGCGGAAAGCGGTTCTCCGGTACCTTCCAATATTAACTCATTCGGTTTCTTCAATGCACCGAATTGATGGACTTTATTCGTTAGCCAATCTTTAATAGGTGCTAATTCTCCCCGTTCGCAAAGCTCATCGAAGTTCGGAATGTCCTGATCCATTGCAAATTTCCATTGCGCAGCATACATGAAACCTAGCGCATAGCTTGGGAAGTAGCCAAAGCTGCCGTCACTCCAGTGCATATCCTGCAGTACACCTTCTGCATCATTTTGCGGACGTATCCCTAAATATTCTTCGTATTTTTCATTCCAAACGCGCGGCAAATCTTCCGCCTGTAAATCTCCATTGAAAATCTCTCGCTCAATTTCATAGCGGATCATTATATGAAGCGGATAAGTAAGCTCGTCTGCCTCAATACGTATTAACGAAGGCTCTGAGAAATTGATTGCCTTTAAAAATGCTTCTGCCGGTACGTCCCCAAATTGTTCAGGAGAATGCTTTTGTAAAATAGCGTAATGATGTTTCCAGAAGCTTTCATTTCGTCCGATAATGTTTTCATAAAATAAAGATTGAGATTCATGAATTCCCATCGAAGCACCTGTAGATAATGGCAGGCCGTTTAATGAGGCATCAATATTTTGCTCGTATAAAGCATGTCCACATTCATGAATCGTACCAAAAACAGCGGAACGGAAATCATTTTCATCATACTTTGTTGTAATCCGGATATCTCCGCTGTTTAAACCGATCATGAATGGATGAACCGTCTCATCTAACCGACCTGCTTCAAAGTCGTAGCCAAGCTGCTTCAGCAATTCCAGTGAAGCTGCATGTTGTCCGTTTTTCGGGAAGCGTTTAAATAATAGGGAAGTGTCCGGTTTGTTTTTAGATTCACTGATTGCCTTTACTAAAGGAACGATTGTAGCCTTCAGCTCACCAAATAACTCGTCAAGCTTATCCGTCGTCATATTTGGTTCATATTTATCCAATAGTGTATTATAGGCAGAACCGTTTTTAATACCCCAGTACTGAACAAACCGTTTCTGATAATCGATTACTTCTTTTAAGTACGGTAAGAAAATCTGGAAATCTGATTTTTCCTTTGCCTTTTCCCATGCTGCTTCCGATTTCGCTTTTAAAATTGTGTAAGCTTTAAATTCCTCAGCCGGTATCTTTTTAGACTCGTCATATTCTTTCGTAACTTCTTCATAAAGACGCTGTGTCACAAAGTCCAAATTTTCATTTTGAAGCGCAGACAGTATTTTCCCCAGTTCGTCACTCGTTTGGAGAGCAAATAATTCTGCAGACAATGTTCCGATCACTTCCGCACGTTGCTCCAACCCTTTTCGGGGAGCCCCTGTACGCATATCCCAATAAATAACGGAAAGCGCCTCTGAATAGTTTTGCATTTTCTTCACATAATTAATAAAAGTTTGTTGCATAATAGGTTACTCACTCCTTTCACATTTTATTATATAGTACTTGAAATCTGTTTTTTTAGTATAAAATATAAAATAATTTTCAAAGGATATATAAATAAGTAGAAACTAATAACAAAAAAAATAGTGAAAAAAAGTTTTTAAAAACTGTTGACGGTTTATCAAAAGGAGTGTAATATTCTAATAGTCGTCAGCAACGAGCTGATAACAAACGAGAAAATGAACCTTGAAAACTGAACAAGCAACGTTAATGAAATAAGCTTCTTAAATGAAGCAAACAATAGATTTCAACTTCTAACGAAGTTGGATCGCTAGCAAAGCAAATGAGCTTTCAAACTACTTTTATGGAGAG
>NZ_JBNNVH010000008.1:0-147838 GCF_050280445.1 Solibacillus sp. NPDC093137 | reverse complement strand
AAAGACGATCAGGTAGATAGGTTCGAGGTGGAAGTGCGGTGACGCATGCAGCTGACGAATACTAATCGGTCGAGGACTTAACCACATTTTATTGCGCAATTCAATGAAACGTTTATCCAGTTTTGAAAGAATGAAAATTTTTTCAAGGGTTTCAAGACACAAGCTAGTCGAGGAAACGAATGAGTGATTGAAGGAGCGTACTCAAGTACGTGACTGAAAGAACGAAGGAAGTTGACGAAGGATAGCGCCGTGTATTGGAAGCCGACAATAGTGAAGTGATGATGGCAAAGAGGTCACACCCGTTCCCATACCGAACACGGAAGTTAAGCTCTTTAGCGCCGATGGTAGTTGGGGGCTTCCCCCTGTGAGAGTAGGACATCGCTTCGCTCAAAAAGTCGCTGCTGATTTAGTCAGTAGTGGCTTTTTTATATTATTGAAGATAATATATATGGTATATACAATATAAAGAGTAAACTCATAACACAATAAACCAAAGATGGAGTCTTAAATAATGACTGCCTTCTTTGGTTTTTTATTTGAATTAAATTATTTTGCATGCCTTATAAGAGAATTGCTTTAGTAGTTGACCATTAAAGCTGAAAGAAATACGATTAATGAATGTAAAAGTTCTTACAAGGCGAAACATTGGAGGAAGTAACATGACAGCACCATTTTTAACAGTAGTGGACTTACGATTAATCGAGCAACAAGTAAATAAAATACTGAAGGCAAAGCTAACATCGAATGACAAGAAAATTGTAGCGGCTATACGGGAACTGGCAATTACAGAGCTAAGAGGAAAACTGACGCATGTAAATGAAGATATTATTAAAGAAGTGGAAACGGTTGAGGATACTATCGGTGCAGAACTATTTTTCCAAAGCTTAAAGTCATATACTATTCCGTTTAAGTCAATTTCCGAGCAAGGTTTGCAAAAGCTATTTAAAAAGGATAAAAAGTTGAAGTTACCTAAACTAGAAATGATTGATTGGCAAGCAATCAGTTATCTGTCCTGGGTTGATAAAGGAACAAACCGCCAATACATTGTACTGGAAAAGGAAGGTCAATACACGGCATTGCGTGGGGTTGTAGACGCCCATAACCCTATAAAAGGTGTCTGTGCGATTTGTAATCAGCATAGTGCTGTTCATTTGTTTACAGCTACAGTAAAGGGCAATGGTGATAATTATACATCTTACAGTAACTACATTTGTGAAGACTCACAACTATGTAATCAAAAGGTCAGTGATTATGAAAAACTTCAGGATTTTGTTGCCCGTAATTTAATATGAAAGTAAAAGTCATCTTTATTGATGGCTTTTTATTTTGAAACTTTTTCCTGTTCTAACCGTAAAGGGAATTAAGAACCGAATCGGGGAGGATAGAGCCGTGCGAAAGATTGCTTATAGTTTAGCTATGGTGTTATTGCTGGCAGCTTGTAATAGTGAAAGTACAGATAAGTCAACAGCGGAGGTACAAACGAAGCAGGAGGTTGTGCATATGGAGGAAGCATTATTAGGAAAATGGCGAGGGATGATTGAAATTCCGCAGTCACCTCTTGAAATTATTTTAAATTTGAAAGAGTTGAGTGGAAGTATTTCTGTACCAGCACAAGGAATCAGTGATTTTGCATTTGAATCAATCAAGTATAATGAGTCGGATGTGGCCATCACCATTAATTTAGGCGGATCTCTAATTAAAATTGCAGGGAAGCTAAAAAATGAAACGATAGAGGGAACGTTTACGCAAAATGGACAATCCTATACTATTACGTTAAAGGCTTATACAGAGACACCTGTTACGTATGAGAAGCTATTGATTCCTGTTGCAGGCGGAGAGCTTAAAGCAGCATTGGAAATGCCGGATAAAGGAACGGGGGAACTTGTTATAATACATGCAGGGTCAGGCCCTACAAATAAAGACGGCAATACAATAGGAGCTGGTTCGAATAATAGTTTAAAGATGATTGCAGAGAACTTAGCGGAGAAAGGGATTGCTTCTATTCGTTTCGATAAGCGTGGAATCGGTGATAATACGGCATTAATTAAAAAAGAAGAGAATTTAACATTTGATCTGTATGTAGAAGATGTTAAAGCAATTGTAGATTATGCTAAAAAGGATGACCGCTTTAATGAAATTCATCTACTAGGTCATAGTGAAGGTGCTTTGATAATGACAGTTGCTGCACAGCAAAATGACGTGGCATCTCTTATTTCGATTGCAGGTATTGGCAGACCGGCAGATGAAGTTTTAATGGAACAATTGTCAGCAAGCTTACCTCCGAATTTATTAGTGGAATCGGAAAAAGCATTGCAGCAATTAAAAGCAGGCAAAAAAGTAGAGACAGTATCTGGACAGCTCCAATCATTATTTAGACCGTCTGTTCAACCATATATGATTTCATGGCTTAAATACGATCCCCAGCATGAAATAAGCAATGTTAACGTTCCAATTATCATCCTTCAAGGAAAAAAAGATATTCAAGTAACAGAAAAAGATGCAGAAAACTTATATGCAGCAAATAATCATGCCACAGTCCATTATTTTGATAAGATGAATCATGTGTTAAAAGATGTAGAAGGCGATCGAGACCAAAATCTTGCGAGCTACTACAACCCTGATTTACCGCTAACAAATGGTCTGATCGAGGAAATTACTAAGTTTATAAAGCAGTAATGGACGACAAATATTCATTAATATGAGGTTTTTTCAATGGAAGAGAAACATAATAAATAAAATGTTCAAATTATTTCAAAAAACTACTTGTATAAATTTAAAACGTTGCTATAATAATAAATGTACGAAAGATGCCTTGTACATCACTGTATAATAGTAGCGTTCCGAAGTAGCTCAGTTGGTAGAGCATCCGGCTGTTAACCGGCAGGTCGCAGGTTCGAGTCCTGCCTTCGGAGCCATTTTTTTTGCCTTTTTACTATTACTTAATAAACAATAAAACTTTTTTAAAAAAGTTTTCGGAAAAGGCTTGCACTATATAAAAAATGATGATATTATAAATCTTGTCTTAAAGAGAACTTCTTATATAACGGCCCGTTGGTCAAGTGGTTAAGACACCGCCCTTTCACGGCGGTAACACGGGTTCGAATCCCGTACGGGTCACCATTTAAGGCTTCATAAAAAAATAAAGCAGTAACACTTGTTATGTATGGAGGATTAGCTCAGCTGGGAGAGCACCTGCCTTACAAGCAGGGGGTCGGCGGTTCGAGCCCGTCATCCTCCACCATTCAACTTTAACAGTGTTGCATCATTTGTCGGAGGGGTAGCGAAGTGGCTAAACGCGGCGGACTGTAAATCCGCTCCTTAGGGTTCGGCGGTTCGAATCCGTCCCCCTCCACCATCTATAAAATGTTTGGGGTATAGCCAAGCGGTAAGGCAACGGATTTTGATTCCGTCATGCCCTGGTTCGAATCCAGGTACCCCAGCCATTTTTTTTATTTTTTATGAGCCATTAGCTCAGTTGGTAGAGCATCTGACTTTTAATCAGAGGGTCGAAGGTTCGAGTCCTTCATGGCTCACTTTTATTTTATAAACTTAGAAGTGTACTTAAATATCAAATAACAATCCTTTACTTATTCATAAGTAAAGGATTTTTTGCGTATAAAAAGGGAAAATCGTTTAGTTGCTCGAAATTTCTATAGGAGGGTGAGCGGAGAAGAGAAAAGAATAGAATAGGAAAAATTATATGACATGTTAGGGGATGCAGAAATGATGAATAAGAAAATTTCAATTGTAGGGGTACCATGTGATTATGGACAACAGCGCCGTGGGGTAGATATGGGGCCAAGTGCCATTAGATATGCAGGGCTGCAGCAGCGTTTGGCTGATCTTGGATATGAAGTCGAAGATGAAGGGAATATACAAGTTATTGAGGGGGATGCAGCTGTACATAAAGATGAAAAGCTGCTTAATCTGGAAGAAGTTATTAAGGTGAATACAGCACTTGCCGAAAAAGTATTGAGTGTTGTAAAAAAGGATTACATACCGCTTGTATTAGGAGGCGACCATAGTATTGCAATTGGCACATTGGCAGGTCTCTCGATGAAATATAAAAATCAGGGCATTATCTGGTTTGATGCCCATGCAGATTTAAATACACCGGAAACAACGCCATCCGGAAATATTCATGGGATGCCCTTAGCAACAAGTATTGGGCTAGGACATGAAAGGCTAACATCAATTTTACATGCAGAACCAAAAACCAAGGCCGAAAATATTGTTATAATTGGCGGACGTTCTATCGATGAAGGCGAACGGGAGCTAATTAAGTCCAGAGGCATTAAAATATACACTATGCATGAAATCGATCGCCTTGGAATGACATATGTAATGGAAGAAACTCTAAAATATTTTAAACAATTGCAAATAGACGGTCTTCATTTATCACTTGATTTGGACGCATTAGATCCTTTATATACTCCTGGGGTGGGAACACCTGTAGCAGGTGGAATCACTTATCGGGAAAGTCATTTAGCAATGGAAATGATCCAGGAATCCGGCTTAATGACATCGGCGGAGTTTGTAGAGGTGAATCCTATATTAGATGAACGAAATAAAACAGCAGATGTAGCGGTTGCCTTAATCGGCTCTTTATTTGGCGAAACTTTAGTATGATTATTACGAAAAAATTCGATTGGTCGTTACGAAGTTTGTTATAATAAAGGCACATATTTATGGGTGGAAAAAATTTTTTAGAGAAAATGAAACCTTTTAAAAAGCAATCCGTATATATAGAACAGCTGAAAAGGTGGAGAGGAAAGACAAATGGATGCGTTAGTTAATAAAAGAATAAAGCAAGTGCTTAAAGGTGACCAAAACGCATATGCCGACATCGTTAACCTCTACCAGCACAAGCTGTATCAAGTGTGCTATCGAATGCTTGGAAATAAACAGGAGGCTGAAGATATTGCACAGGAGGCATTCATACGTGCCTATATTAATTTACATTCGTATGATCAAAATCGAAAATTTTCAACATGGCTTTACCGAATTGGAACAAATCTTTGCATTGACCGAATTCGTAAAAAGAAGCCCGATTATTACTTAGATGCGGAGGTAGCAGGAACAGAAGGGCTGGATATGTATTCGCAAATTGCCGCAGAGGAGCAGTTGCCGGAAGAGGCCGTTGAGCAGATGGAGCTTCAGGACCGAATACAATATGAAATCAGCCGCCTTCCCGATAAGTATCGATCGGTTATTGTATTAAAATATATTGAAGAACTGTCCCTACAGGAAATAAGTGAAATATTGGATATGCCTTTAGGAACAGTTAAAACGCGGATTCACCGTGGCCGTGAAGCGTTAAGAAAGCAGCTAAACAATTTGTAGGAGGAAGATACGCATGAAAACGTGTGCATCAGAATTCGTGGATTATATGCACGAATATTTAGATGGTGATATTAGTCGTGAGCATGAACAAATATTGAAGCAGCATATACAAACATGCCCTGATTGCCAACAACATATGCATGAATTAAGTGACACGGTTGCGTTTATCAAGAGTGCAGCACATATTACTGCCCCTCCGCGCTTTGAGGATCTAGTGATAAGTCGTTTACCGAAACGCAAAAGTTCTGCTGGCATCAAACGTTGGTTCCGTCAGCATCCTGTACTTGTAGCTGCAGCAGTATTCTTATTATGTATGAGTGCCACATTGTTAGGCAGTTTTCCGAATGATAATCAATTCTCTGTGACGAAACAGCCTAATTTAGTCGTTGAAGGGCAAACGGTGACAGTGCCGGTCGGTGAAGTTGTTAAAGGTGACATCGTTGTGAAGAATGGAGATATTATTGTCGAAGGGGAAGTGGACGGCAATATTACAGTTATCAATGGCAACTACATGGCATCTACGGCAGTTGTTACAGGGCAAGTAGAGGAAATTGATGAAATGTTCGAATGGCTTTGGTACAAAATTAAAGTTGGCTTCAATAAAGCGATCGCTGTTTTTAATGAATAATAACTTAGAACTATCATCACGGTAATTACAATAAGAAATAATATTTTCTTAATAAATCGGAACTTTTCCCAAAAAAATCCGTTCTAGTATAGAAAGAAAAGTCTACTCGTTCGGGTAGACTTTTTTCTGTTAGGAAAGTTAATCACTGACAGAATTGTGCTATACTAAAATCAAGATGGAATAGCAAGTAAAGGTGGGGGATGCCACATGCAAATAATTGAGCAATTTACAGACATTGCTGCTGTAGATATGATTTTTAAAGTACTGGACGTACTGCTCGTATGGTACGTAGTTTATAAAGCATTGACCCTCATTAAAGGAACGAAAGCCGTTCAATTATTGAAAGGGTTATTAATTGTGGTGTTAGCGAAATTTGCTACCTACGTTTTCGGTTTAGATACCCTTGATTGGTTACTACAAGAAGTAATTGATTGGGGTTTCTTAGCCATTATTATAATATTCCAGCCGGAAATCCGCCGAGCCCTTGAGCAGATAGGACGGGGTAAGATTTTCCAACGAACGAATAACCAGCAGGAAGATGAGCAGACACGCTTAGTCGAGGCGATGAAAAAATCTGTAAGTTATATGGCGAAACGTCGAATTGGAGCACTTATTTCAATTGAAAAAGATACAGGATTAAATGAATATGTAGAAACGGGCATCAAGATGGATGCCGCAATTTCTTCTGAATTAATGATTAATATTTTCATCCCAAATACACCGTTACATGACGGGGCCGTAATTATACAGAAAAACCAAATAGCCGCTTCGGCATGTTACTTGCCATTATCAGAAAGTGCATTTATTTCCAAAGAACTAGGTACTCGTCACCGGGCAGCACTTGGGTTAAGTGAAGTAACAGATGCAATTACAATTGTTGTATCCGAAGAAACAGGTGCGATTAGTATAACAGCTAATGGTAATTTACACCGTAATCTCACTATTGCAGAATTTGAAGAATTACTGCGTAAACTGTGGTTTGGTCCTGAACAAGATTCTAACTTAGCATCTAAGTGGACTTGGGGAGGGAAAAAGAATGGATAAAATATTTGATAGCTCATGGATGCTCCGTTTAACCGCTTTGTTTTTAGCAGTGGCACTATTCTTGTATATTCAAACAGAAGAAAAACGTGAAACGGACTCGAGCACATCCAATGAAACAGATGTCATCACAAATGTGCCATTGGAAGTGTATTATGATTCTGATAACTTATTTGTGACAGGGCTCCCTGAAACGGTCGATGTGAAAATTTCAGGACCGAAACAAATTGTAATGAAAACAAAGCTTGAAAAGGATTTCAAACTTTTTGTCGATTTAAACTCATTGTTAATTGGTGAACATAGCGTTACAATACATCAAGAAAACTTTTCGGAAAAACTGGATGTATCAATTGAACCAAGAATAATTAATATAACAATTGAGGAAAAGGTTACTGAACAGTTTCGCGTAGAGCCGGAAATGAATAACCGTCTTTTAGCTGAGAACTTCGTACTGAACGAGATGACGGCAGAACCGTCAAAAGTAGCGGTAACAGGAGCGAAAAGCGTCATTGATAACATAAGTTATGTAAAGGCGACGGTTTCAGGCGAGAAAGATGTGAATAAATCATTTGAGCAGGAAGCGGCTGTAAAGGTACTCGACCGTGATCTGAATAAGCTCGATGTCAGCATTAATCCGGATAAGGTCAATGTAAAAGTAGAAATTAATGAATATAGTAAAGAAGTCCCGATTAAGATAAACGAAATTGGGGAACCAGTAGAGGGGCTTACAATTGACAGTTTATCCCCGGAAAAATCTAACATAACGGTATATGGTTCGAAATCTGTAGTGGATTCATTAAAAGAAGTTGTCGTAGACGTGGATGTTTCAAAAATAAAAAAATCCGGTCCATACGAATTTAAAGTTGAGCTTCCAACAGGGGCTACCAAGTTATCTCAAGAAAAACTAACGGTACGCGCAAATGTGAGTGGAGAGCCGGTTCGTGAAAAGGAAAAAGATAGTGAAACAAAAACAGATGCAGATTCTAATGGTGAAGATACAGATGGAAACTAACTATCAATAAAACAAGCAATCCACTTTAGGTGGTAAATTTAAAAACGTATGGTATTTCAAGCGTTGAAGGAGAGAAAAAGTAAATGGGTAAATATTTCGGAACAGATGGCGTTCGCGGTGTCGCAAATAGTGAACTAACACCAGAGTTGGCATTTAAACTAGGCCGTATTGGCGGCTATGTGCTGACGAAGGATGCTAAAGATCGCCCGAAAGTATTAATTGGACGTGATACACGTATTTCTGGGGAAATGTTGGAAGGTGCACTTGTTGCAGGTCTTCTTTCAATTGGGGCAGAAGTTATGCGTTTAGGTGTAATTAGTACACCAGGTGTTGCGTATCTTACACGTGTTATGAATGCTGAAGCAGGTGTTATGATTTCAGCATCTCATAATCCTGTTGCAGATAACGGCATTAAATTTTTCGGTCCAGACGGCTTTAAATTAACGGATGCACAAGAAGAAGAGATTGAACGTATTCTTGATGCAGAAGAAGATACATTACCACGCCCAGTAGGTGCTGCTGTTGGTTCAGTAACAGACTACTTTGAAGGTGGACAAAAATATATTTCATACTTAAAACAAACAGTTGAAGAAGATTTTGAAGGATTACATGTGGCATTAGATTGTGCGCATGGTGCGACTTCTTCTTTAGCAACACATTTATTCGCAGATTTAGAGGCAGATATTTCAACAATGGGTGCTTCACCGGATGGACTGAACATCAATGAAGGTGTCGGTTCAACACATCCTGAAAAATTAGCTGCATTTGTCGAGGAGCGCGGCGCAGATGTTGGTTTAGCATTTGATGGAGATGGAGATCGTTTAATCGCTGTAGATGAGAACGGTACGATTGTTGACGGTGACCAGATTATGTTCATCATCGGAAAATATTTACACGGAAAAGGCCGCTTAAATAAAGGTACGATTGTTTCTACAGTTATGAGTAACATGGGCTTCTACAAAGCGCTTGAAGACAACGAAATGACAAGTGTTCAAACAGCAGTTGGAGACCGCTATGTTGTGGAAGAAATGCGTGCAAATGATTATAACTTAGGTGGCGAACAATCAGGTCACATCGTATTTTTAGATTACAATACAACAGGCGACGGTTTGCTAACAGGTATTCAGTTAGTGAATATTATGAAAGCAACAGGCAAAAAACTTTCTGAACTTGCAGGCGAAATGACGATTTACCCGCAAAAGTTAGTGAACGTGCGTGTAACAGATAAACATGCTGTAACACAAAATGAAAAGGTTGCCGCTGTCATCGCTGAAGTAGAAGCGGAAATGGCAGGCAATGGTCGTGTATTAGTACGCCCTTCAGGTACAGAGCCTTTAGTGCGCGTTATGGTAGAAGCAGCTTCTGAAGAGGCTTGCGAAAACTATGTAGCACGCATTGCAGATGTAGTACGTACAGAAATGGGTTTAGCTGAATAAATCAAATAAACAGCACCGGTAGTGATGGAGACATTGCTATCGGTGTTTTTTTGTGATGGTTTTTCTAATATCGGGCTTAGAAAGTTCTAATAAAAAGGCGTTCTTCTAATAAAACTACCCAATGTTCCAAATGTTATCCAAGTATTTAAATATCCATATGAAACTTTCGAATATCGAATGCAATTCTTCTAATATCACCTATTGTTCTAATAAAAGAAGCATTAGATTAGCTCAAAACGACAAAACAACCTTTTTACCGCTTAAACCCAGTTATAAATTTTACCATTCTAATGAATACTGAACCTGTTCTACTATTTGCGGAAACCGATCTAAAACTACTTACATTTGTTCTAATAAAAGAACATAACTCATGTAAATATGTTTCATTTTCAAGAATTCGGGGAAACAAAATAAAGTATCCTAATAAGACGAAGGAGTGTTTTACATTGGCTAAAATTGCAACATTAATTACTGACAAGTTTGAAGATGTGGAGTTCACAAGTCCGAAACAGGCACTAGAGGCTGCAGGGCATACAATTGTAACAATCGATAAAGAAGGTAATAAATCGGTTACAGGTAAAAATGGCGAAGCAACAGTTCAGATTGATAAAGGGGTAGCAGAAGCAAACCCGCAGGACTTTGATGCGTTATTTATTCCAGGTGGTTTTTCACCGGATTTACTGCGTGATGATGAACGCGTTGTAGCATTTGCAAAGTATTTTATGGATGAAAAGAAACCAGTCTTTGCAATTTGCCATGGACCACAGCTGCTAATTACAGCGAAGTCATTAGAGGGACGAGATGCGACAGGTTATAAATCGATTAAAGTCGATATGGAATATGCAGGGGTAAAATTCCATGATGAAGAAGTATTTGTTTGTCAAAAACAGCTTGTAACAAGCCGTACACCGGATGATTTACCTGCATTTAACCGAGAAATTGTAAATTTATTGGAAGAGAAGGGGCTTTAATCGAGCTCTTTGCATACGATAGAAAATAGTGCATATCCCGTTTTGATGTCATGTGGAATGAGTCTTGTAATCAGTGGGAATGACAACGTTACTGCTGTTACAAACTTCATTTCCCAAATCAAAACGGGATGTTTTTCTTATGGGGAGAAATTCACATATGTAAGGCAACAGCCGCACTATTTTTAAGAAAAATTTTTTTCTGTGAAGCGCTTACAATGATAGCGTAGGATTGACGGTGAAATTGTTTATGTGTATGATGTAAATGCTCAGCAAATGGAAATCGTTGAGCTGCGCAAAAGGAGAGAAAATCGCGCATACAAAATCGGAAAACAATTATAGCGCCAGAACTAAGGAAATCGAGCGGACATAATCCTTAGTTGACGAGGTGGAGGTTTATCGAAATTTCGGCGGATGCCTCCCGATCGCACATGCCCGGTTGTAAATTTCGTTTTAAAACAGAGAAGTGATTTTCTGGACAGAAAAGCGAAACGGCATACAATTTAAAATAATATTTAGCTACATCACCTTTTTAAAAAAAGAGCAGGAATGTTACCGATGCGTGCTAGCTTTGCTAAACGAGAGCAAACATCACCTTCAGATTAACTTCCCATAAAGTGCACTAGGAGAAAAAAGGTAGATTTCGTAGTCTACTTTTGTGTTGCCAAAATGTACTTTGATGTAGCAATTACATTGGAGGAAACGGATTATGTGTGGAATTGTAGGATATAACGGCGTATTGGACGCTAAAGAGATTTTATTAAAAGGTTTAGAGAAACTAGAGTACCGTGGCTATGATTCTGCAGGGATTGCTGTACACAATGAAGAAGGCGTAACAGTATTCAAAGAAAAAGGACGTATTGCAGATTTACGTAAAGCAGTTGATGGCGATGTGGAAGCAGCTGTAGGAATTGGTCATACACGTTGGGCAACTCACGGTGTACCAAACCGCTTAAATGCCCACCCTCATACAAGTGCTTCAGGCCGTTATACGCTTGTACACAACGGGGTTATCGAAAACTATCACTTATTACAAAAAGCTTATCTTAAAGGAATTCAGATGAACTCGGATACTGATACAGAAGTTATCGTACAGTTAATCGATTTATTTGCGAAAGAGGGCTTATCTACATTAGAAGCATTCCGTAAAACATTATCGTTAGTGCACGGATCTTATGCATTAGCGCTTTTAGATAATGAAGATGTGGAAACGATTTACGTTGCGAAAAACAAATCACCGTTATTAGTAGGTGTGGGTGAAGACTTCAACGTTATTGCTTCAGACGCAATGGCGATGCTGCAAGTAACTGACCAGTTTATCGAATTACATGATAAAGAAGTTGTAATCGTTCGTAAAGATAAAGTTGAAATTACAACATTAAATGGACGCATTATTGAGCGTGCACCATATACAGCACAATTAGATGCTTCTGATATCGAAAAGGGAACATACCCTCACTATATGTTAAAAGAAATGGATGAACAGCCAACTGTTATCCGCAAAATTATTCAAGCATATGAACAGGGTGAAGATGTTACGGTTGATGCAGAGATTCTAAAAGCAATTGCGGAAGCTGACCGTCTTTATATTATTGCGGCAGGTACTAGTTACCATGCAGGCTTAATCGGGAAACAGTATTTCGAGAAAATTGCTGGTATTCCAGTAGAAGTACACATCTCAAGCGAGTTTGGCTATAATATGCCGTTACTATCGAAAAAACCATTATTTATCTTCATTTCACAATCAGGTGAAACTGCGGATAGCCGTCAAGTATTAGTAAAAATCAAAGAGCTTGGCTACAAAGCGTTAACTGTAACAAACGTGCAAGGATCAACACTTTCACGTGAAGCGGATTATACATTACTATTACATGCCGGACCGGAAATTGCTGTAGCATCTACAAAAGCGTATGTTGCGCAAGTAGCTGTTTTAGCAGTAGCTGCCTATGCAGTTGCAAAAGAATTAGGAATGGAACTGGACTTTGACTTAAAACAGGAGCTGGCGATCGTTGCAAACGGCATCCAGACTATTATCGATTCTAAAGATGAAATGGAGCAGATTGCCGAAGATTATTTAAAAATCGCGCGCAATGCATTCTTCATCGGTCGTAATATGGATTTCTGTGTATCATTGGAAGGTGCATTAAAACTTAAAGAAATCTCATACATTCAGGCAGAAGGTTTTGCAGGTGGTGAGTTAAAACACGGTACAATTGCATTAATCGAAGAAGGTACACCAGTCTTCGCTTTAGCAACACAAAAAGGTGTGGCGCTTAACATTCGCGGTAACGTGAAAGAAGTAGTGGCGCGCGGTGCCAACGCATGTATTATTGCAATGGAAGGCATGGAAGAAGAGGGCGACCGTTTAGTCATTCCTTCAGTACATGAATTATTAACACCACTTGTATCTGTTGTACCATTACAATTAATCAGCTACTATGCTGCCCTTCACCGTCGTTGTGACGTTGATAAACCTCGTAACCTGGCAAAATCAGTTACGGTTGAATAGGATAGAATATAAAAAACCGTTCGCTTATCTATTAAGTGAACGGTTTTTTTGTATATTAATATAGCTAATTACCTTCAGCGAAATTTCTATATAAAAAAATTAAATAGTTTATATAAAGTTTACATTTGAGGACTATACTAAAAAATGAAATGGAAGAAAATTATATTTATCCAATTTTTAATAACTATAATTTACTATCGGATTATAGTTTTTAAAAGGAAGATAATTTATTTAGAGGTGATCAATTTTCTAGTAATTAGAAGAGTTGAAAAGATCGGTTGATATATATTACTAAGGAGGATTTAGAATGTTTTTAGCAATTAAAGAAATGAAACACGCAAAAAAACGTTTCATGATGATTGGCGCAATTATTATGCTCATCGCATGGCTTGTTTTTATTTTATCGGGATTAGGTAATGGTTTATCGTCATTAGCTGCAGCGACGATGAAAAATATTGACGGAGATCTTTTTATTTATGAAGAAGGCTCTGAAGCAACTATGATGAAAACGAAGGTAGCAGGTACAATTGCCGATGACGTTGAAGGACAGTATGGTGTCAAAGAGGCAGCGAAGTTTGGACAATCAACTGTTATCGTGAAATCACCTGATGCGAAAGAAAAAGTAGACGTAGCATTCCTTGGAATCGAACCAGGTAAATTTATCGAGCCAAAAGTTGTAGCAGGTAAACAAATGACTGCTGATGACAAAATGGGTGTAATCATTGATGAGTCATTACAAGAAAAAGGCTACGAGATTGGCGATACAATTGAAGTAACAAGCTCAAGCATTGAATTAACTGTAGTCGGCATTACAAAAGGGGAAACGTTTAACCATTTACCAAGTGTATTTGTAAACTTAGACGTTTGGCAAAGCTATGCATTTGCAGCACCAGGATCAGATAATGGTCTAGAGAGTCCAGTAGCAATGATTGCGTTACAAGGTGCAGACATTGACGCTGAAAAGATCGAAAACAACTTTGATGAAATTGAAACATTTACAAAATCAGAAGCTGTAATGGGGATGCCGGGTTATAAAGAAGAAAGCGGTACAATCTATATGATGCTTGCCTTCTTATTCATCATTTCAGCCGTTATTATTGCGGTATTCTTCTATGTATTCATTTTACAAAAAACACAGCAGTTTGGTGTCATGAAAGCAATTGGAGCCTCAAACAGCTTTATTAAAAAATCAATTATTTCACAAGTATTTGTGTTATCACTAATCAGCATTATTGCCGGCATTGTATTAACGTACTTAACAGCTCTTGTTTTTCCAGAGGGAATGCCGTTTAACTTAGACTTTAAAATGGTTATATTATATGCGATTGTGTTATTAATTGTATCTGTTTTAGGTTCTGTTATTTCAGCTCGCCAAGTGACAAAAATTGATCCTTTAACAGCGATTGGGAGAGTGGAATAAATGACAGGTTTAGTACTAAAAAACGTAACAAAATCATTCAAAGAAGGGGACTCTACAGTGGATGCACTTAAAAATGTATCCCTTACAGTAAACCCGGGTGAGTTCATCGCTATTATCGGTCCATCAGGTTCAGGGAAAAGTACACTTTTATCGATTGCGGGGGCATTACTTCAGCCATCGACAGGCGAAGTGCTTGTTAACGGTACAGATATCGGCAAGATGAAAGAAAAAGATTTATCGGCTTTTCGTTTAACAGATGTCGGGTTCATTTTACAAACATCAAACTTAATTCCGTATTTGACGGTGTTAGATCAGTTGCTGCTAGTGCGTAAAATGAAAGGCAAAGTAAAAGCAGAAGATACAAAATTTGCGAAAACGTTATTAACGGAGTTAGGGTTGGGCGATAAGTTCAATAAATTTCCGAATGAGCTATCTGGTGGGGAACGTCAGCGTGTTGCGATTGCCCGTGCGTTTGTGAATAATTCAAACATCATATTAGCAGATGAACCAACAGCAAGCTTAGATTCTAAGCGTGCATTTGAAGTCGTAAAGCAAATCCGAAAAGAAGTTAAAGAACGCAACAAAGCTGCTGTCATGGTAACCCATGACGAACGTATGCTGGAGTTTTGCGATAAAGTGTATCGTATGGAAGATGGACTGTTAACTCTGGAAGGATAATCAAATTATATTTAACCGTATTTAAAGTAAACTCATACTTTAAATACGGTTTTTTTATTTTCATAAATTATCCGCATTTGCCATACGACTAACTATACTCAGTGAAAGGTGATAACGATGTGGCTACTAGGTTTTTTATGGACTTCTGCAGGCATATTCATTGGTGGCATGGTCGCTTGGCTTTTTAAAGGAATTAACCAAAAGGCACATATTATTTATGCGCTTTGTACAGGGGTAATTCTAGGTTTGATCAGTTTTGAAATACTCCCGGAAGCTGTGGAATCAGGCGGCTGGTTAAGTACAATGATTGGATTTGTTCTAGGGATAATGCTATTCAAAGTGCTACATAGTAGATTGCACTTTAAACAAGACAAAGAAAGTCACGCTAAAAAGAAATTATATATTCGAACTGGCATATTGTTAATGCTTAGTTTTGCAATTCACAATTTACCGATTGGAATAACATTAGGGGCCAATGAACAACCCGAGCTTACTAAGGCATTACTGCAAACACTTTTGTTTCATAGTATTCCCGAGGGAATAATTTTGTTTATCCCTTTAATTTTGGCTGGATTCAACATATTTACTGTTTTAATAATTTCGCTTATCGTATCGATTCCAGTAGCTATGGGGGTTTATATCGGTAGCTTTCTTGTTCATCCTTTACTTAATACTATCTTCATGAGTTTTGCTATGGGGATGATTTTTATAGTTACTGTCTCAGAAATCTTATATCCGGCACTTCATAAATCTTCAGCATTCAAAATTTTATGCGGCATATTTATTGGGTTTGGAGTAATCGGATATTATCTGCATTTCCTTTAAATTTTAGAACATCGATTTTAACTAATTTGGAAAATTATGTACATATATATGTTAAACTACTAAAAGCAATTACTAACAAATGGAGGAAATCTATGGTCGATATAAAAAACTACGATACATTCAAGAAAATTGAAACGATCCATAAAGGATGGTCGGACGATAAAAAGTACTATATTGAAACAGTTACAAATGAGAGACTGTTGCTTCGCATATGCGATATCGCAGAGTATGACAAAAAGAAAAGTGAATATGAAATTATAAGTAGCTTAGCTGAAAAGGGCTTGCCTGTTTCACGGCCTGTCGATATTGGAGTTTGTGACAAAGGCAAAAGTGTCTACACGATTTTCGTATGGTGTGACGGTGAAGATGCGGAGCAGATACTGCCTAACCTGACAGAAGCCGAACAGTATTCAATAGGAGTAAAATCAGGGCAAATACTGAAGGGAATTCACAGCATTCCTGCACCAGCAGAGCAGGAAAATTGGGGAACACGATTTAACCGTAAAGCGGACAGTAAAATTAAAATGTACCAGGACTGTAATATAAAAATAGCTGGTGACGATAAAGTTATTCGGTATATTGAAGATAACAGACACCTCCTGGAAGGGAGGGAGCAATGTTTTCATCACGGTGATTTCCATGTCGGAAATATGATTATATCCCCTCAGAAAGAGCTGTATGTAATTGACTTTAACCGCAGTGACTATGGAGACCCGTGGGAAGAGTTTAACCGGATAGTGTGGAGTGCGGATAGCAGCCCGTACTTTGCTACAGGGCAGCTTAACGGATATTTTAACGGAACACCACCGATGGAATTTTTCTCTCTACTTGCTTTTTATATTAGCAGTAATATGCTGTCATCTATTCCTTGGGCTGCAAATTACAGTGATCATGATTTAAACATAATGAAAAATCAGGCAAAAAACGTTTTGGAATGGTTTGACGGTATGAACGATCCTGTACCGACTTGGTATAAAGGAGAATTAAATTTGGGTTGATTAAAAGCTAATGGACGAAAATAGAACGGAGATGAAATAATGGGAAAAGTATTTTGGATTCCGTTAGTTGCCTCGTTTACAACAATGGCCGTATTATATTTTATCGGTTATTTAGCTGACTTAAATTTTCTTATATTTAAAATTTCACTCTCACATACTGAAATTGCGTTACTGCCAATATTTGTTGGGGCAGCAGTAGGAATAATAACTGAACGGATGATTAAAAGGAAAGCAGGAGAATTTGAATGATTGCTTATTACTACGATCAGCTTCATACATGGGGGAAAGAAGACAACTTTTTCATGGAGCTTCTACAGGTAACAAAAGCTAAAAAGATTGCCGACCTGGGCTGTGGTACGGGACGGTTAACGATAGAATTGGCAAAGGCCGGTTATGAGGTAACTGGAATCGATCCAAATGAAGAAGCCATTCTTCGAGCTCAAGGCAAAGATAATACACAATCGGTTTCATGGATGATCGGCGATAGTCAGGACTTAACAACTAACGGATATGATGCCGTAATCATGACAGCGAATGTTGCGCAGGTCTTTATTTCGGAAGAGAGCTGGAATAGTGTACTACAAGATGTATTCACAGCTTTGAAGACTGGCGGGCACTTTATATTTGATGCACGGAACCCTCAAGCAAAAGCATGGGAAGAATGGCAAAAAGATGAGACGGTAGACGAACTTCTAGATGTTCATACAGGGGACCCTTTGCTGTATTGGGATGAATATGAAGGGTTAGATCGGAATGTTTTTACCTTTTATGAAAAAATTAAAAATGTTAATACGGATATTACACACGAAGCAAAGGTTCAGCTAATATTCCGTAGCTTTGAAGAAATTTCAGCCTCACTTAAAAGAGCAGGCTTTTCTACAGTGAAAGCTTATGAAGATTTCAAATTACAGCCGGCTACTAATCAGGCAAAGTCGTTTATATTTCATTGTGTGAAATGAGTTGAATACAAAAGTTGATACTGGATTAGGAGGGGGTTTTTTGGTCAACTTATTGGAAAATGCCTTTCAAATTTCAGGAGCGATCCTCCTTATATGTGGTATATATTTTTATTGGCATTTTAAAAAAATGAAGAAGGAAAAAAAGCTAACAACATCTGAACGCGTGGCCTATATAATTACACAAATCGCGATGTTTGTTTGTGCAGGGAGCTATGTTCTTCTGTTTCTAAATAATTAACATATATTATAAATCCTGTTTTCTTGTACAGGATTTTTTTATTCTACAAAAGTACCAAAATAAATTTATAGAATCTTTTTTTACTGCTGTTACGTACGAATAAATAGGAAAGGGAATGGAGGCTAAGACAGATGGAGAAGACGAAGAAATTGATGGCCGGCGTTTCAGCAACTGCACTTACTTTAAGCTTGGCAGGCTGCGGTACTTCAAATAGCAGTTTACCGCCAAAGCCTACTGACCAAAGCTGCAGGGATTGGGATTGGTCGGAAGAAGAAGGCGTATGGCGATGTGACGAGAGCCGTTCAGGATATTACGGCGCCTACTATTATGGGGGTAGATATTTCAATAATAGATCTGCACTAAACAGTGACAGCAGCTACATAAATTATAAAAACAGCGATAGCTTTAAAGCCGCAAAAACAAGTTCGGGTTTTGGCAGTGGCACAAAAAGTTTCGGAGGATAGGGGAGACAAAATAACATGAACGGGTATTTAAACTTTTTATCATATCTTGGTGTGTCTTTAGGTTTGTTAATAATCGGAATGGTGCTGTTTGCGCTCAGCACACCCAAGATTAAAGAATTTCAGTTAATTGCACAAAGGAATGTATCGGCCGCAATGCTACTAGGTGGTAAAGTAGTCGGACTGTCAATTGTATTAGGTGCAGCTGCCGAGTACTCGATTTCTTTAATGGATATGGCAATATGGGGAGCGATTGGAATTGTAGCACAAGTAATTGTATTTTTCCTTGCTGAAGTTATGACAATCCGATTCAGTATTCAAAAGGCGATCGAAGAAGATAATCGTGCAGTCGGAACAATGTTATTGTCGTTATCAATTGCGGTTGGGTGGATTGTAGCGAAATGCATATCTTATTAATTTAAGGAGCGGAAACAGTGAAGCGTTTAATTTACTATGTAGATAAGGGAAATGGCCATTATGAGCCGTTTTATGAATATACGGAAACAAATGTAGGACTCGATGAGTTTTATGCAAGACAGCTGTGCACCTACTTTATTATGCGCGGTACACAGTATGAGCTCGTATCGAATGAAATGGATGAAGATATGGAAGTCCTGGTTTTAAAGGAGACGGGCCGCAATTTATCCGGCGAGGATGAGAAAAGCTTTCGTGAACGGGGCATACATATAGAATTTAGAAAACCGAATGAACGTGAAAATTATCATCTGTTGTCGCGTATTCCTTGTGATACTCATTTTGAAGTGATCCGCTACTTATTGAAAGATGTAGTGGATATACCGTCCATTGGGCAAATGCTCGTTACATCTACAGAGATTGATGAAGATCGTGGTGTTTATGTAATTTACGTAACAGAGATGAAAGTGAGCTGAGCAATTCATGACGAACAGCGAGCGCAGCCAGTTTTATGCGAATGTTGACCAATTTTGGGCAGATTTATATGACGAGGAGTACGCCCTCTATGATCTTTATGAAATAACAGATGAAGAGGTCGAAAAGATCCGTATAGCTACAGAATGTGCCGGGAAAATCTATTTTAAGACAGCCCATTTATTACGTAATATTCCGGATGAAGCACTTCTTGAAATGGGGTATCCGGAAGAAACGCTTTCTTTTCTACGCATGAAAACAATGGAAGCAGAAAGTGTAATTGCCCGTTTTGATTTTATTGCACATAACGGCGGCTATAAATGTATTGAAATGAATGCTGATACACCTACCTTTATTAAGGAATTATTTGTTGTAAATGACCAAATTTGCAAAGAATTCGGTAGAGAAAATCCGAATACCGAAATGGAAGGGCTGTTAAAAAGCAATGTGCGAAAAAGTGTTGCCCAAAGTATATTTTCCCCTGATGCACATATTGTATTTACCGCACATGATGACAATATAGAGGATTATCTTACTACGCTTTACATTATGCAATTTGTGCCCGGAGCAAAATTTACGCCTTTACATCAGTTGCGAATACAAAAAGGTGTGGGATTGTTTGATGAAGACGGAAAGCGGATCGACTTACTGTACCGTCCGACATTTCCGATTGAAAATTTGATTCAGGACGAAGATGGAGCGCAGAATAGAATAGGATTGTGGTTAATAGAACTGATAGAGCTGAATTTGCTGACGATCCTCAACCCACCTTCTGCATTTTTACTGCAAAACAAAGCAGTACAGGCCATTATCTGGGGATTGCATGAAGAACGAAATGTATTTTTCACATCCGAAGAGCATGAATGGATTGCTGAATACTTTTTGCCGACGTATTTGGAAGACACCCCATTCATCGAAAAAGGTCTACGCTATGTAAAGAAACCGGTATATGGACGCGAAGGGGATACGGTGGAAATTTATGCTGAAGACGGAAAGCTTATAAAAGAAGATGTCCAAAAAACGTATAATCACTATACAAAAGTGTACCAGAAATTTATCGAGCAGCCGAAAACAATATTCCGAAGCGAAAAGGGAGTACAAACAGGAGAATTATTGGTTGGCAGTTTTTTAATAAGCGGAAATCCAGCCGCAATAGGGTTGCGTGTTGGCGGGATGATTACAAATAATTTATCGCATTATTTGCCGATCGGATTGAATAGAGAGTAGAGGTGTCATAAAACTTGAGCAATCGATCTATTGCTAATTTATCGTTTATATTATGTGCGGTTATTTTATTAAATAATTTATCAGTCGTTGTACTACATACGGAAATTTCCAAAGTGACATTCAATCTGTCTTTACTTTTATTGGTTATGTTATTTATCAATGGCATAGTACATAAGAAAAAGGCCAGTAAATAAATATGGCTGGGACAGATTTAACAAAAGCTTGTCCCAGCCTCAATATTAAAATAGTAAATCCGATATAACTTGGACAATTAAAAGGAAAAATATAATTGGCAGCAGAATCTCTACCCATTTCCCTTTTAAATAAGGAATAATTTTCAGACCAATATGTGAGCCGACAATCGATCCGACAGCTACTGGAACGGCGACTCCCCAATTAACAATGCCATAAAATAAGTAAAATAGAAAAGCAGTTGTACAGCTTGCAAACATTAAAAAGCGAGTCATTTCTGCCGCCATTACATAGCCGACGTGTTTCTTCAGAAAATATGTAATGTTCAGCAGTGCAGATCCTGTTCCTAGCCCGCCATCATAAATACTAATAAAAAACGGCACGATTAAATTAGTTTTCTTTTCGATGTCCGGCTGTTCGTCTCCAACTTCCTTCTTCTTCTTTTTTATAACAAAAAAGAACATCACGATTAACACAGTACAAGCAACAATATTCATCGTATGTTCTGCTAATCTTGTTGCTAAAAACGCCCCGCTTATACCGCCCATTGCAGCAACGAGCATAAAAGGAACCATTTTTTTCAATGATACTCTTTTTTTCTTCGTCAAAACAATGACAGTAGAAAATGAAGATATGCCAGTTGCAAATTTATTTATTGCGACTGTCGCATGAATCGGTATGCCAACTAACAATAAGGAAGGAAGCAATACGAATCCTGCAGCTCCAAACATGACCCCTACAATGGAAGCAAGTATGCCGATTGCGAATAAGATGAGCCCATCTACTGATAACCATTCTATTAATAAGTTCTCCATACAAATCCCTCCTATTCACAAAATACTGCTATACTACTCATAAAACAAATATATATATTTTGTATATTCATAAATATAAGTTATGAGTGGGTGAGAAAATGAATTTACATGCGCTAAGAATTTTCACAAATGTTGCTAAGCAGGGCAGTATAACAGAAGCAGCGAAATTCCTTCATATCAGTCAGCCTGCTGTTACTGTGCAAATACGTAAACTTGAAAGAGAAATCGGTGTTAAACTTATAGAAGGAAAAGGTAGAGGGATTCAGCTGACATATGAAGGCGAATTTCTTTATGAGCAAGGGTTAAGGTTATTTCATCTGGAAGAACAGATTGATGAAAAGTTTAAAAACTTTTTGGAAAAGAAAGAGAATATAAAAATTGCTTCGTCCTATATTTCGACGAATTATATTTTACCGCCAATCATTGCAGGCTATAAATCGGAAAACCCAAATATTGATATGTATGTATCATTAGGAAATGTTCAATCTGTTGAGCGTCTTGTCCTCGATTATAAAGTCGATTTTGGTTTCGTTGTGCAAAGCAATATCGGTCATGAAGATATAAACTTTGAAAAAATAATGGATATCCCGTTTTGGTTTGTTGTCCATCCAACGCATCCTTTGGCAAATAAAGTAGTATCGATTTTTGAACTAAGTGAACAAGATTTTATATATAGGGAGCGAGGCAGTTCAACACTGGACTTGATGGAGGCTATTTTTTATACACATAATTGCCCGTTACCGAGGTTCGGCTTACAAATAGAAGGTGTACTGGAATCGATTAAAGTTGTCGAATCGGGGTATGGAATGGCTATTGCCCCAGCCTGCAGTGTAAAAGAAAAGTTATCGCAAGGCAGCATTGCACGCATTTTTGTAGATCAGGTGGAAATCAGCCAAAGCCTATTCAGTTGTACAAGAAAAGTGGATAAGATGGAACATCCTTTTATTCAATATTTGAAAGCGAACTTAAGCGATTTAGAAGTTTAAATTATATAAAAATCTATGCAGGAAAATTTTTTGAAATAGTAATCGCTTACAAAATTGACACACCTATAATGATGGAATAATCTGAAAATATAACGTCTGGAGGTGTGAATAAATGAAGTTTTTATCCAACCCTAAGCCTTATAAAGAAATCATTCCGAAAGTGCTGCAAGTGATTTTGAATATTGGTTTAACAGTAATGGCGTTGGCTCTTTGTGTTATGCTTATCATCGAAATGGTT
This sequence comes from Solibacillus sp. NPDC093137, assembly GCF_050280445.1. Lineage (NCBI taxonomy): Bacteria > Bacillati > Bacillota > Bacilli > Caryophanales > Caryophanaceae > Solibacillus > Solibacillus sp. NPDC093137. Next base: position 124,976 of record NZ_JBNNVH010000008.1, on the reverse strand, counting down.
GAGCTTTTAAAGTTCATATTTAACGGGGAAAAGCATGAATACAAATACTTTCTGGCAAAAATTTTAGTATTCTTCCTGTACTTCGAGTTTATCACGATGATTGTGAAGTATTTTAAAGAGGATTATCATTTCCCGCTTCGTTATTTTATGTATATCGGAATAACGGCAATGCTCCGACTCATTATTGTCGAACATGACTCCGCAATAGATACACTCATTTTTGCAGGAGTGATTCTGATCTTGATTATTAGTTACTACATTATCAATATTACACCGAGAGAGAGGCCGAATAGAAAAGCCTAAGCATTAACTTAAAAAAAGGCTAATCAATATGATTAGCCATCTAGCCGATATAATTTAACTCCTGTTAATTAATCTTCTCAACAGCCAATTGCCACTTTCCGTTCGCATCTTTTGAAACAGCCATTTTCACGTTAATATCTTCGAACAAAATATCTCCTTCTTTATAGATCATCGTAGCCATAGTCACAGCATTTAAATATCGTATATCTCTATAGGAGGCTAAATATTTAACAGTTGCATTATTTGTTAGTGTTTTGATTTTTTCCATTGCAATGTCTTTAGAAATACCTAGACGTTCAAAGTCATTGAGCAGGCTGTTTTGGTTAAAGAAATACAGTTCGCCATTTGCAGCTTTCACAAGCATATTTGCAAACTGAGAACGTTTAATCGGTGTACTTGGTTTGAAATTTCCGTCGTCGTAACCACTTAAAATTCCGATTGTTTGAAGTGTTGCGATTTCCTGTCCCCAAGGATACGTAAAGTCATTTCCGTTAAATATATCAGATGGGGAAGCGCCACTGTCTTTGTAATCTTGCAATTTAATTAATGGAATTTCATATGCTTTTATAATGACTCCGGCAAATTGTCCCCGCGTTAAGGGCTGGTTAATACCGAAAGCTCTCGGAGAGGAAGAAGAATTATTCACATAATATCCGCGCATAATCCCGTTCCAGTCCAGCTTATTAATGTAAGGATAAAATTGATCTGTTTTTGGCACATCGATAAAGTTCGCACCACTGTACCATTCCGTATGCTCAATTTCTTTTAAGCGGTCATCCAATACTTTTGCAAGTATACTTGCCACTTGTCCCCGTGTAATATTTTCATATGGTCTAAATTGAGGCAATGTCCGGCTAATTGCTTTATGATTTAACAAATACTGAACAGAGGGATAAAAGTTGTCCGATTCTTTGACGTCTTTGTAATGAACGGTCGTTGCATTGACGTTTATCCCTACCGGAAACATCAAGCCCAGTGCAATACTAATAGAGGCAATCGTTTTTCTCACTTTTCCAACTCCTTTAAATAAAATTATAGTACTTTAACCAAAAGATAACATTATAAGGAAACTATTACAATGAACTATAAAAGTCCGAAATTTAAATAAGCGCATCTATCTTATTTGATAGATACGCTTATTTATATTAAGCCCTAAAATTGTAGTTAAGAAACCCCTTCACTCCATGTAGAATGCATCGAATGATTGGTTCTTTTCTTGTCACGCATTCGTACATACATATTGTTAGATAAAAGCGCAATGATAATCAACACTGTTCCGACAATATCAAACACCGTTACCGCATTCCCTTGAACAATGGAAATGAATAGTGTTGTGACAGGAACGAAATTGATGAACAGTAATGCATTCAAAGGAGACAAGTAGTTGACGCCAATGTTCCAGCCCAATAATGCAATGACACCCGGGAAAATAATCATAAACAGTAAGTGTGGACCTACTGCAACTACATCGTTTACATCTGGCACAGATAAAGTGCCGAACATTGTCGCACCTAAAGTAACGAATAGCGCGGTTACCGTTCCAAGTAAACAGCTCAATGTAGAATAGCGCAAAGCAGACCAATGACTGAACTCATTGGCACCCATTGTATAAATCACCCATCCGACGACAGCGATAAAGATAAAAAGGGAAGGGATAAACTGACCTGTCGTGCCTAAAAATGCCTGAAGATCGCCTTTTGTAATAACTAATACCGCACCGATAAATGATAATAATACACATAGTAATGTAAACAGCGATGGACGGTGTTTAAAAATCATCCATGAGATGACAATCGAAATCATCGGCATCAGTGATTCCATTATAGAGGCTGTCATAACACCGGACTGTCCGAGTAAATCCTCGCCCCAGAAAATAAGCAAATTATAAACAGTAAAGGCCATCGTACCGAAAAACCAAAGCTGCAGGCCTTTTCCTTCCATACGGAAAGCTCTCTTTCCTTCTTTCCATAGTAGCAGTGCAATCAAAATGATCGTCACAGCGCCATATCTGAAAATTGTAAAGTAAAAAGGGTCTATATGTTTAAATGCATCATGTGCTACCGGAAACATGGCCCCCCATGATACTGCAGCTATAAAACAAAGAATAGAACCTATTAAAACGCTGTTTTTCAATCTTTATTAACCTCTTTTCACTAAATAGTCACGATTACTATCTTACAATCATACAAACATCTCGTAAAATGAATTAAATTTATTAATAGTATCATTATTAGAGATACCATAGTAGAGTAATGGTAGTGAAAAGGAGTTTGAAATCATCATGGAATTTAAAGACTTGGAAATTTTTCAACTTGTTGCCGAGAAGGGAACTGTAACAGAAGTAGCGAAAGAGTTAAATTATGTCCAATCGAATATAACATCAAGAATCCAGAAACTTGAATTAGAATTGAACACGCCATTATTCAATCGACATCGACGAGGGATGACTTTGACGCCTGAAGGGAAAAACTTGCTATCTTATAGTAAAAAAATATTGTTATTGACGGAAGAAATGAAAAGAGCCGTCCTTAATAAAAATGAACCAATCGGGAAGCTTGAAATAGGTACGGTCGAAACGGTTTACCATTTACCAAACATATTAACTTCCTATATGAAGAGTTATCAAAATGTCGATTTGTCATTAATAACAGGGGTAACAGAGAAATTGGAGCAAAAAGTACTGGATTATAAATTGGATGGAGCGTTTATAACCGCATCGAATATTCATCCGGATCTTGAGTCATATGAAGTATTTGATGAAGAGCTTGTATTAATTTCAAACTCACCTCATCTGAAGTTGGGAGAATTAGAAGGCATCCCGTTCCTATGTTTCAGAAAAGGCTGCGGATACCGGGCACGTCTGGAAACATGGTACCAGGATCAAAATATCAGTCCTCAAAAAGTGATGGAGTTTGGTACACTGGAAACGATTATACGCAGTGTTTCAATGGGACTAGGGGTTTCATTTGTCCCAAAATCAGCTGTTGCACATCTGGAGCAGAGCGGGACTATTTATTGTCACTCATTGCCAAGTGAATATAGTAAAGTAAAGACGGTCTTTATTAGGAGAGCGGATTCCTATTTGACGGCAACGATTGAAAAGTTTATTGAAACAATTCGACATAATAGACAAATCGTATAAAAGGAACAAAACTTCCCACATTAGGAAAACTAACTTAAAGAAAAATAGTGAGGTGAACAGATGAGTAACCAGCTATCTGAATTTCAAATTTCCTTAAAGGAGATTCATTATTTATCACCAAGAGTAAATCAGGGGCTTGAGTTAATATTTGTTGTTGAAGGGCAGATTACTATCGAGACAGATAGCCATTTTTATGAATTAAATGAACTTGATTTATTGGTTATTAATCGGAACGAACTCTTTCAGATAAAGGGAAATCCTGATAATTATGTGCTCAGTCTAACAATTTCGGATGCATTTATCGACCGATTTTATACAAATTACCGTGATAATCGCTTTGAATGCTACTCAAAGGAAGTGCATATGGGGCGCGAAAAAATGCTTAATAATCTTCGTAAGTGGCTTATTAAGTTAATTATTTCCTATTACCGTCAAGATGAAAGCCACCAGATTGAGTTTCAAAAATATTTATGTGATATCTTGCTTACGCTCATACGTGGCTTTAAGAAAAAAGGGAGCTCCTCAGAAAAATTGAATACAAATGATCAGCGGCTTACGCAAATTATCGATTACTTGGAAAGAAATTATGATCAGCCGATTACGTTGGAGGAAATGGCCCGAAAATCCTATTTGTCGACAGCTTATTTATCCCGTTATTTTAAACAAAAGATGAATATGGGGTTCAGTCGTTATTTAATGACAATCCGTTTAAAGCATAGTGTAAAAGATTTGCTCTATACGAATGATACGGTATCACAAATCTCGATGAATAATGGATTTCCCAACACGAAATCATTTACGACCCTTTTTAAAGAAAACTATGGGATGACACCGCATGTCTATCGGGAGAAACATCCTGTAGAGAAGAAGGATTCATTTAAAGAGTACCCGCTGGAAGATGCGGAACAGCCAGTACATTCACCTGAAATATTAGGCAAGTTAGGGGTTATTTTAAATACACTTGATCAATCGTATAAAAATACACAATCGAAATTTGAAGAATTGTCATTGGATATAACAGCGCCTGGCAATATTCCTATTTCAAGGCCCAAACATATGGTTATTGCGCATGAGTTGAAGGAATTACAAAAGGAAAATATCCGTGCACAAATTTTAATGGCGAAAAGAGAAATCGGGGTAGATTTTGTAGGAATCAGTAATTTACTAAAGGGAGAAGCGATTTCAGCTGAGATTGAAACAGATGAAATCATCCCGACAAGTTCACAATATTTTAAAACCGATATTGCACTGGAGTTTTTAAAACAGCAAAACTTGGCACTTTTCGTAAGAATTGATTATCAGGAATTAACGATGGATGAAGAAAATTATCTCAGAAAGCTGGAGCATTTTTTGAAGCATTGTCTGCAATTATATGGTGGTTCCTATTTAAGCGCCTGGCATTTTCTCTTTTATGAACCATACAATACTATCGTGGCAGCAGATGAGCTAAAACGGGTTTATTTTAGGTTATACCATTTGATAAAAGGCATTGTACCGGATATTCATGTCGGTATGTTTTTACCTTTTTCCTTTGAAAAGGAGAAGACAAGCGAAGCGCATATATGGCTGTTAAAAGAGGCGAAATTTGTAGATTTTATAGGGTATCATTCGAATCAGAATGATGTTGTAGATTTTAAAGAGTTGAACGATGACCGCTTTTTCCTGACAAAAGATTATTTGAAAGAAAAAACAGAAAAAATAAAAGCGTATTTAAAGAAGAATGGAATTAAAAAGCCGCTTCATGTCATTTCATGGAATACTCTTTCCGGAAATACACGCCTGACAAACGGCCGCTTTTTCCGCGCAGCATTAGTATTGGAAAATATACTGGACATATCAGATGAGGTGGAATCAGTAGGTTTTTGGATTAATACGGTTGTACATGAAAGTGAGAGTGACGGCCAACGTATCCGGATTGAAGGGCTAGAACTTTTCCATTATTTTGATGGAAAAAGACCGGCATATTTTGCATTAATGTTTGCAAAAAGGCTAAACGGTAAGATTGTTGCCCAAGGACCTGATTACATGATGACAAAAAATGAACGTGGGTATCAGTTAGTGCTCATGAACAGTAAAACCGTGAATCCTTATTATTTAATTGAGGAAACGTTTTTGCAAATGTTCAATAAGGACTTATTTGTGAAAATTAAAGGAATGGAGCCTGGCGAATATCAAGTGCGAAAATACACGTTTGACCGTGAGCATGGCGCACTTTATACAAATTGGATTGATTTGAATAGCCGCTATGGATTGGATATGGAAGTCATTGATTATATTAACAGGTCAAGCTATCCTCAACTTGAAATTTTTGATGAAAAAATTATGAGTGATTGGTCTTTTTATTCATACTTAACGGTGAATGCCATTCATTTTTTTGATATAAGAAAAGCTGTTTTATAAAAAGATTGTTGCGAGCGATACGCAGCAGTCTTTTTTTATTTAAGTAAAAAATTGACGGTATATTTTTGCTGCTCCAATTGTTTCCGTAAAAAATATACAGACTCGTATACATGTTATACGCAAATAATAACTTTTTGACATTTAGGTTTCTGTATAAACTAAAGACATGAAGTATTGATCAGGCTTTAACGGCTAAAGAATATTCTCGAGAAAATAAATCATTATTGTTAATTGTTAAAGCGTTGTTGAAATATTTCTTTTAATAATGAGGAGTATGATTAAAAGAGATTTGAAGACATTATAATTACGCGGGAAATTTTATAGGAGGATTATTATGAACACATACAAAGGTACGAATAAAATGATCATCGGAATTGTGTTTGGTGTTATTACATTCTGGTTATTTGCTCAAGCAATGGTAAACGTTGTACCAGCTGTTCAAGAGGATTTAGGCATTTCGCTTGGTACGATTAATATAGCGATTAGTTTATCGGCATTATTCTCAGGAATGTTTATCGTAGCGGCAGGTGGTCTTGCTGATAAAATAGGTCGTAAAAAAATAGCGGTCATCGGTTATTGGCTAAGTATTCTTGGTTCACTCTGTTTAGTATTGGCGCAAGGTGCTGTTTTATTAATAATCGGCCGAATTATTATCGGTCTATCAGCTGCATTCATTATGCCGTCTACAATTGCTTTAATCAAAGCTTACTTTGAAGGCGCGAACCGTCAAAGAGCATTAAGCTACTGGTCAATTGGTTCATGGGGAGGTTCCGGTGTTGCATCATTTGCAGGTGGTGCCATTGCGACTTCATTAGGATGGAGATGGATTTTCATCTTCTCGATTGTATTCGCTCTAGTTGGTCTGTTTTTATTAAAAGACACACCTGAAAGTAAACAGGAGTCTTCAGGAAAATTCCGTTTTGACTACGTCGGTCTAGGCATTTTTATTGTCACAATGGTTGCATTAAACATTTTAATTACGTATGGTGCAGACTTTGGCTGGACAAGCGGCATTTCCTTGATTTTAATGGCAGTAACAGTAATTGGATTAATTACATTCATTCGAGTAGAGATGAAAAAAGAAGTTGTACTAATCGACTTTGCAGTATTTAAAAACAAAGCCTATACAGGTGCAACGGTATCGAACTTTTTACTTAATGCAATAGCGGGTACATTAGTAGTAGCCAATACGTATGTGCAGGTAGGACGTGGATTTAATGCTTTCCAATCAGGCTTACTTTCCCTTGGCTATTTAGTGACGGTACTGGCAATGATCCGTGTAGGGGAGAAAATACTTCAACGTGTTGGTGCTAAAAAACCGATGATTTGGGGTGGAATAATTACTACGGTCGGTGTTGCATTAATGGGATTAACATTCTTGCCGGATGTAGCGTATACAATCGCGGTATTCGTAGGATTTGCTTTATTCGGTCTTGGCTTAGGTATTTATGCAACACCGTCAACAGATACATCTGTATCCAATGCACCTTCTGACAAAGTTGGGGAAGCGGCAGGTGTATATAAAATGGCAAGTTCTTTAGGTAGTGCGTTCGGTGTAGCCATTTCCATGACAGCATACGGCGCGGCATCTGCAAACGGCAACCTGGAAATGGCCGCAACAACAGGGATCATCATTAACGTCATATTCGGTGTCCTTTCCATCTTATCAGTTTTATTCCTAGTTCCGAAAAACGCGGGGAAATCAGTCGATTAATTAGAATGATGTAAACGCCTTGTCAAAGGCGTTTACATTATTTTCTTCAAAATTTAAGTTCAGGAGTGGTAACCATGAAACAAAAACTAATGGAGATGCTGGAACTTCGTAAAGATGAAATGATTCAAATCCGGAGACATTTACACCAGCATCCTGAAATATCGTTTCAAGAAGAAAAAACTGCACAGTACATTCTCGACTTTTATAAAGGAAAAGATGTAGAAATTCATTCAAATGTCGGAAATGGCTACGGAATTATTGTAACGATTAAAGGCGGCAAGCCAGGCAAAAATATCGGGCTTCGCGCAGACTTCGATGCATTGCCGATTACCGAAGAAGCAGATGTTCCATTCAAATCTGTTAATGAAGGAGTAATGCACGCATGCGGCCATGACGGACATACCGCATATTTACTTGTATTGGCGGATTGTTTGATCGAATTGAAAGATGAGATACCAGGGACAATTAAAATTATTCACCAGCATGCAGAAGAAGTTCCGCCAGGCGGAGCGAAAAGTATCGTAGAGTCAGGGCTGCTCGATGATTTAGATAATGTTTTCGGGATTCACTTGCTGCCAATGGGACCTGCAGGATTTGTCGGTTATAATTCAGGTTTTGCCTTCAACGGGCGTGCCTACTTAAAACTGAAAATTCAAGGACGCGGCGGACATGGCTCCTCACCACATTTGGCAAACGATGCGATTGTTGCCGGTGCACACTTTGTCACTGCTGTGCAAACAATTATTAGCCGCCGTTTAAGCCCCTTTGATATCGGTGTTATTACAATTGGTTCCTTCGACGGTAAAGGGACATTTAATGTGATTAAAGATAGTGTAGAACTTGAAGGCGATATTCGCTATATGACGATAGAAACGAAGGGAAAAATTGAAGTGGAAGTAAAAAGATTAGTAAGAGGTTTGGAAGAAGAATTCGGTGTCACTTGTGAGTTGACGTATGAAAACGACTATCCGCCATTATACAATGACCCTGAATTAACAGCGAAAGTAGCAGGATATTTAGTAGGGGCGAATGATCCGATTATTACAGAGGTGAAGGAAGTGCCGCCAATGTCGCCATCTGAAGACTTTGCCTATTATGCAGAGAAGTTCCCGTCTTGCTTCTTCTATATTGGTTGTTCGCCAAAAGGAGTAGAAAAACCTTATTACAATCATCATCCAAAATTCGATATTGACGAAGTTGCGCTTCTGGTCGCGGCTAAAGCGGTCGGACATGTCGTATGCGGCTATTATGAAGAAAATTAATAGTAAAAAGGAGTTTCGGATTCATGCCGAAGCTCTTTTTCTTTGGATAAATCTGTCTTACCGAACATCTCATGTAACAAATGTATATACTAATTTGATGCATAAGAACGAGTGAAAAGGATGTGTTCAAGTGCTTAACGAGTGGCATGCGGAAGTGGAGGAAGTGTACGATCAAATGGTTGCTTGGAGAAGGCATTTGCATGAGAACCCTGAACTGCCATTTCAAGAGGTACAAACGGCCAGAATGGTAGGGGATATTTTAGCAGGTTATGGAATTAAAGTGCAACGGAATATTGGCGGGCATGGCGTTGTCGGAATTTTAAAAGGGGGGAAAACAGGGCCGACGATTGCATTAAGAGCTGACATGGATGCGTTACCCATTCAACAGAAAAATGAAGTGCCCTATAAATCCCAGGTCCCGAATGTTATGCATGCATGCGGTCACGACGCACATACAGCAACATTGCTTGGGGTAGCAAAAATACTAAGTAAATATGAAGACCAACTCCATGGGACGATTAAATTTATTTTTCAACCAGCGGAAGAGCAATTTCCGGGGGGAGCGATTCAAATGTTAAAAGAGGGTGTGCTCGAAGGGGTAGATGCAATCTTTGGAAATCATGTCCTATCTTCCGTCCCATTAGGAAACTTTACGGTACCAAAAGGGAGTGCTACCGCTTCCAGTGACTATGTAAAAATTAGAATAATCGGTAAAGGCGGACATTCTTCCGCTCCTCACACTTCCGTCAATCCAATTGTGATTGGCGCACAAATTATAACTCAAATCCATTTGTTAATGAGTCAAAAACTTGATCCGGTACAACCGGTAGTGGCAGCAATTACTGTGTTCAACTCCGGGGGTACAATAAATGTGATTCCCGAAGAAGCTGCAATTGAGGGGACAGTTCGTACATTTAACCAGGAACAACAGGAAAAAGTCCAAACACTTTTAACACATATTCTTAATAATGTCACAGTAACTTATGGTGCTACTTATGAGCTGGAATATACAAGAGGATATCCGCAATTAGTCAATACCGAGAAAGAAACAAAAGTTGTAAGAGATTTGCTTGATAATATTAACCATTTAAATGTCGTCGAGATGCCCCCCATTATGGCAAGTGAAGATTTTGCGTATTATTTGCAACAAGTTCCCGGAGTATATTTTTATACTGGTTCAGCTACAGATGCCCCCACTACACAATTTCCTCATCACCACCCAAAATTTAATATCGATGAACATGCAATGAAAAACTCGGCGAAAGGATTTTTAAGTATTGTACATTATTACTTAATTCCAGACGATGCCTGACAAAATTCCCATAATATCAATTTATTTTGAAACCATTTCCAAAAGAATGCGGTATATAGGGAAAGGGGGAATAATATGAAATTTTTTCTAATCGGTACAGGGGTGTCTTTAATAGGAATTTTGCTTTGTATTATTATTTGGGATGTTCATATGATTTCCAATATTACGAGCGGGATTGGTTTTGTCTTTCTTATTGTGGCATGCATTTTTTCCGGTGCGTTTGTCAATGGTGACCGGATGCGGGCAAACATGGCAATGGAAACGAAAGAAAGCTGGATTCAAAGAAATAAGATTGCATGGCGTTCCCTGACGATGGCAGTTCCTAACTTTGCTGTCGCATTCTTCTTTTACTACTATTTAGGCTACTAATTTATTTCTCGAATATATTACCAAAATATACTTGTATTCATATAAACTCTGTTTAAGTAATATGTTAAGGTATTATAGAATTTGGAGAAGTGGGGTTAACTAGATTGAAGGTACTTCAATTAGCAATTTTATTAGTTTTTACAGCTTGTTTTATAACTGTAACGCCAGCGTCGGCAGCAGAAAAAACGACCGATCAGTATTACATGGATGATGTAAGTTATGAACATGGTGCATATGAGCAGTTGGAACGTTTCTTATATGCAGATATTATCGACGGATACGAAGAACCGACAGTTTATGAAGAAGATGGTGAAGTATACGAATATACTTCAATACTCTTAAAGCCTGAAAATAGTATTACGCGTGCACAGTTTACGAAGATTTTAGTGAACGCAATGAACTTGACAAACGGCGATATTCAGAAAGAATTCTCTGATGTTAAGACATCTGCATGGTATTATGATTTTGTTCAAATTGCGAGCAGTAAAGGCATTATTACCGGAAAAGAAGATGGTACATTTAAACCGAACGATAAAATTACACGTGCTCAAATGGCAGCGATGATTTATCGTGCATTTAATGGAACAGTTGATTTTTCAAAAACAGGAAAAATGTTTAACGATGTAAATCCAAATAGCTATTCTTATGAGGCGATTGTGAAAACAGCAGGTGCCGGTATTGTAAATGGCTACGGAGAAACATTTAAACCGAATGATTATGCAAAGCGTTCTCACGCAGTATTGATGATTGACCGTGCGCTGCATTTAGAGAGTGGTGAAGCAGAAGATGAAGCTTCAATCATTGCGACAGTGAATAGCTATATTGATAAAGAATTTGAGTTTTCTTCAGACAAGGAAAACGCAGAAGGTATGGATGCGCTCTATCGTGAAACAACAACAGGCTACTATTTAGCTTATTCACTTGATAGCCAATTGCTATTGGAAGATGCAGATTTTTCAACTGGTTCGAGTTCATCCCAAAAAATCGGCGAGTATTCAAGTAAGTTGATTACACTGAATAAACGTTTTGCCGCAGTAAAAATTGATGATTTAAAAGTTCATATTAAGATGACTGACCCGGAAATCAATTTTAATCTTGAGATGACATTAGATTTATCCGGTACGGCTTACTTAAAGAAAACAGAAGACGGTCTCTGGAAAATCTATAATCTGGTCTATGATGAAGAAGATTATGATAATATGCTGACTGCAGCTGCAGCGATGGAAGAATAATGAAAGATTCCCCTTCTATGTTATAGAAGAGGGAATTTTTTTATGGGAAAATGTTGGTTAGTGACAGAATGATATTTTGGAAACTGAAATATTTATATATTATTATTTAGTATATAATACTTCTAAAGGGGAGATGGATGATGCATACAAAATTACAAGCAGTGGTAGATACGATGGAGTTATATCAGGCAACTTTTCCGGAAGATGCTTGTATCGTTGTAGCGAATAAAGAAGAGGTTGTCGGATATCAGCCGGGTCAGTTCATTGATCTGAAAATTACTGTAGGGATGAAATTGGAGAATTTCCGAGGTACCGTTACAGAGCGGGCATTGACATCCAAACGTTTTTTAAGAGAAGAGAAGGGTCCCGAAAAATTCGGGTTTGCTTATATTTCAACAGCACAGCCTATTTTTGATGGCGGAGAAATAATTGGGGTCGTGAGTGCCATTATTTCAAATGGAAAAATGGATTCCATGCGCCAATTAGCGACAGAGTTATCGAGTGCGGTAGAAGAAATGACGGCTACGAATGAAGAGTTAACCTCAGCGAGCATGGACGTATCGAGCCGTTTGGACGGGCTTGTCACATCTACAGAAACGATGACCGCAGATATCGGGGAAATCAATCACATGGTCGAGCTTGTAAAAGGAATTGCATCGAAATCACAAATTTTAGGATTAAATGCATCGATTGAAGCTGCACGTTCTGGCGAGCATGGAAGAGGCTTTGCAGTTGTAGCGAAGGAAATTCAAAAAATGGCGCAGAACAGCAAAGAAAGCGCAGAAAAAATTGCTGCGCAGCTTAATAATATTCGCGTTTCCATTGAAGATGTAAGTGGAACAACAAGCCAAATCGCAGCGTTTACGGAACAGTTTGCTACAAGTATGCATGAACTGAATGATGCATATGGAAGTGTGAACGGCACGGCAGAAAAGCTATTGGAAATTAGTGAAATAAAATAATAGAACTCGAACAACCACTCCGAAAGATTACCGGAGTGGTTGTTTTTAATTCACATTCAATCGACTTTTTATAAGTACATATTTTAAAAATGCCGCGCCTGTAGCAACAAGAATCGTAATTAAAATGATAACAATACCGATCAACGCCACTAACGGAGGCAGTGCATTTGTATAATCGAGCAGGAAGAAGCCCGAAATATATAAAACAAGAATGATATAGGCGCAATATTTTATATAGTTTAATCCTTGTTCAAGAAGAATAGAAAAAACTGATTCCCGCTCAATAAGTGTAATCATCTTCAATGTTTCATATAGCGCATAGAAAAATGGAATTGCGGTCGCGTACATACCTAATAAAATCGGATATTGCAGGTAAGCCACTTTAGGATTTAAATGCGCAGTTTCCTGAGCTAAACTCGGCAAAACAAATACACATAATGACAATACAAGTAAACCAGTTGATATAATAACCGTTCTTAAAAAGATTATGTTTAATTTCTGCATGTTAATCCTCCTTCTTTCAGATATTTGTATAATAGACGTTAGAAAATTCCGAAAGTTTCAAAGTGTGTTTAGCAATTTCCACTCCTATATATTCCATTAATTGTTACAATAAGTAAAAGAGGTGAATGGAATGTTCGGTACGGAGGATTATAAAAAAATAGAAAAGTATAGAAAACATTTCTTAATTTTTAATCTCATGACGATCCTATTTTTTACGGGAATATCTTTTACTAAGGTTATTCCAAATTTAAAGGGGTTTGATTTAGTTTCTACATTTATAGTTTTCCTTATTTATATTGTTGTTGCGAATGTCTTTGTCGGGATTTTTGTTCGCAAAACGCAAATGGTTTTTTTCATTTCGCTACTATTCAGTGCTCTTGGAATGGGCTGGCGTCTATGGCTTGAGTGGGGAGAATTCAGTTTAGTTGAACATACAAATATTGTTGTGATGATAGGTTATCCAAGTATTACAGCACTTATAATTACACTTATTTATGCTGTTTCAGAAAAGTTCAAGACGAAAAAGCTCGTCATTATGGATAGGAAATAAAAGAGCATCAAAAAAATCAGAAAGGTGGATATGAATGGAATACCGATTGGCTACTAAAGATGATATGGAATTATTAATAGATTTACGTAAGCGATTATTAGTGGAGGAAGGGCAAACCGTATCTTCCAATATCGATGAACAATTAAGGAGCTTTTTTGAGAAGCAATTGAACTCTGACCAAATTGTTCAATGGATTATTGAGGAAGGGAATGGTGCGATTGCTACAGGGGGCATTCAGTTTATTTCCTTTCCCCCTAGTTATTCCAATCCCACAGGCATTCGCGGGTATATTTTGAATATGTATACAACACCGGAAAGCAGAGGTCGGGGGCTTGCGAAACAGTTGGTTGAGCGGTTACTGGCAGAAGCTCAAGAAAGAAATGTACATCACATATTTTTGATTTCTTCACCTATGGGCAAGCCGTTATACAAAAAAATCGGTTTTAAGGAAAATGATATTTACATGGAATATTTCATTAAATAGTTTAGGGGGATGAGGAAATGATTTTAGAAACGGAAAGACTTATATTAAAGCCATATGAAGTTGAATTTTCGGACGCTATTTTTGAAGTAGTAAAGCATAGGGAGATTGCGGACACAATGGTCATGATTCCGCATCCTTATCCACGCGAAGTTGTCGGTCAGTGGATTTCCTATTTGCAAAAAAGCTTTGAGCAAGGGACAGCCTATGAGTTTGCTGTGTTTTTAAAAGAAAATGGCCATTATATCGGGAATTGCGGGCTCGTTACGATTTCAAAAAATCACCGTAATGCAGAGGTGGGCTATTTTATTGATGTCTCGGAGTGGGGTAATGGCTATGCAACAGAAGCATGCAAAAAAATAATTGATTACGGATTTGAGGAACATCAATTAAATAGAATTTACAGCCGCTGCATGGTTAGAAATATCGCTTCAAGAAAGGTAATGGAGAAGTCTGGTATGGTTTAGGAAGGACGCCACAGACAGGAATTTTTAAAAGATGATATATATGAAGATATGGATTACTTAGCTATTTTAGCGGAGGAATATTTTAAGGAATAACTTAATTACATATCATGCATTGAGGTGGGGGTTATAAATGAAGGAAATGAAAGTCGATATACTTGTTACCTTTCAAATAGCTTTAGCATTTTTGGCTGCATTGATTGGTATTTATAGTTTGGTTACAGATCGCTTCCACCTGCAGCCGCTTATGTTTGTCTTTATGAGTGCGATGTATGGAATAATAGGATACAGAGAGTACAGACGGACTCAAAATAAACAATCAGGAATTCTCTTTTGGGTTGTGTCAGTAATTTTATTTGGCGTTGCGTTTGTATCGTTGTTTGTTAATTAGGAAATGCAGGATTTAAGAAAGATGCTCTTAATGGCAGGGTTTTAAATTTCCTCTATAGAAACTTTTAAAATAAGCGATATAGATACTTTTAAAAGGACTGATGAGGTTGGAACAAATTCAGCAAGTAATAAATACAACCCCTAAACATATTGTGTCTGCAGCTACGATTATACTGAACAGTAAAAATGAGGTTCTGCTTATTAAAGGACCTAAACGAGGATGGGAAATGCCGGGCGGTCAAGTGGAAGAAGGCGAATCTTTGACAGCTGCAGCGATTAGGGAAACAAAAGAAGAATCGGGAATAGATGTGGAAATACTCAAATTCTGCGGTATTTTTCAAAATGTAGAGAAATCTATATGCGATACGCTTTTCCTAGCGAAACCAATTGGGGGGACACCGACAACTTCACCGGAAAGTCTGGAAGTCGGGTATTTCCCAATTGAAGAGGCCCTGGAAATGGTGACATTCGGAAACTTTCGACAAAGAATAGAATATTGTTTGGACACAACGAAGCACCCGTTTTTTATTGAATTTTAAATCGGTGAAACGGTATGGATCGCAAAGGACGCGGTAAACGTGGAGATAAGGATGATCAGCTGTACAAGCTTGAATTATAGGAGAAGGGAGTGTAAAAGTGAAATAGCTTTTGCACTCCCTTTTTATCGTTGCCGTTATTCGGTCTGATTAAAAAAGCCGCGACTGTTACTTAAAGCAATCGCGACATAGCTGTTTTATTTTACTAAACCCAATGAGTCGAGCGGGTAAAAACGGATAGATGTAGAGCCAAGAATATGTTCCTTAGAGACAAGACCGATGCGTGGATCTCGGCTGTCACTACTTTTACGGCGGTTATCACCCATAACAAAATAATAGTCATTCGGAATTTCAGATACCCCAACTAAATCTTCCAGCGTGAAATCAGGAGTCAAGTCGCCAGGATCGTTAAGAGCAGATTTATATTCATCCAAATAGGGCTCGTCGATTTCCTGACCATTTATATAAAGTACATCGTCTTTATATTCGATATGATCACCTGGAAGTCCGATAATCCGTTTAATAAAATATTCGCTTTCTAAGCCATCGAATACAATGACATCGAACCGATTGAAATCATGAAGCGATTTCCCGATTTTATTGACGATAATTCGGTCTCCGTCTTCATATGTCGGCATCATGGAAGCACCTTTCACGTCAATCGGAGTGAAAATAAACATACGAATAGCTACAACAAACAAGGCGGTTATGGCAATAACTTTAATCCATTCAAAAAGCTCGTTCTTTTCTTTTTTCATTTTCTATAACCTCCATAGAGAATCTGGCAGTTCAAGTCTAAATTATTTTATAACCCCATGAAGCTTTAATGCCTCCACAAACACATTGGCAATATTCAACATTGACTGTTCATCCACATCGAATCGTGGGTGGTGATGCGGGTAGACTGCATTGATCTCCGGATTGCCGCCGCCTGTGAAGAAAAACGTGCCGGGCTTTTCCTGTAAATAATAGGTGAAATCTTCTGCTCCCATGCGAGGTGGGGCATTCAATACTTGCAAGTCTGGCAAATTTATTGAGACAGCTTCGCGAAGCATAGCTGTTTCAGTCGGGTGATTATATACGGCGTCATAGCCTCGAGTATAGTTAAATTCAAGCGTAGCACCGTACTGAATTTCAATCGCTTTGCATAAGTTGTTTAACTTTTGCTCTACCATATCGCGAATCGCCGGATTGAATGTACGAACAGTCCCTGTTAAATGGGCTTTATCAGGAATGACATTGCCAACTGTGCCACTTTCAATTTTTCCGATTGTAATAACAGCAGATTCAATCGGGTCAGTATTTCTGCTGACGATTGGCTGCACACCAAATACAAACTGTGCTGCTGCAACGATAGGGTCGATTGTTTCGTGAGGAGATGCGCCATGCCCGCCCTTACCTTGAATAGTGAGTTCAAAAAAGTCGGCAGCTGCCATTGCGTAGCCTTCACAAAACAGCACAGTGCCTAATTCGCTCCAGGATGAGACATGAGAACCGTATACATAGTCGACACCATTTAGGCAACCTGCCTCTACCATAGCCTTTGCACCACCTGGTACGACTTCTTCCGCACATTGATGGATGAATACGACATTGCCATGAAGTGCGTCCCGGTTATCAGCAAGTGACTTTGCCAAACCGAGCAGTGCGGCTGTATGGATATCATGACCACAAGCATGGCTTACTCCATCGACTTTTGATTTGTAAGGTACTTCTTTTTCATCTTGAATCGGGAGTGCGTCAAAATCTGCGCGAAACGCAATTGTCGGTCCATCAAAAGCACCCTCTAAATAGCCTACAACTCCATTACCGCCAACATTTTCTTTCACTTCAATCCCATAAGAACGAAGCTTTTCGGCAACGAGTTTTGGTGTATTAACTTCTTTAAATGAAAGCTCCGGATACATATGCAGATGTCTTCGGATTTCGACCATATCCTCATAGTTTGCTTGCAGTTTCTCTTTTACGCTCATCTTCTCCACCCCTGAAAAATTATTCTTTATTCAATGCTTCCCATTCTTCTCTGAGTAACCCCATGCGAATCGAGTCATAATAGTGCCCTTCGTAATAGCGGACTTTACGGATTCTTGCTTCTAGCTGCATCCCCAGTTTTTCGCCAACACGAATCATGCGTTCATTGCCTGACCATGTCGTTAAACCAACACGCACTAATGGCATTGTATGAAATAAATGCGCAATCCATAATTTTAATGCCCGTGTTCCAATCCCTTTTCCCCACGATTGCCCTTCATGTAGAACTATGCCCATTTCAATCCACTTTGAAGGTTCGTGTTCCCAGTAGTAGGAGATAATTCCTCGAACGACACCGGATACTTCAATAACCCAAAAGCTGTTGTCACCAATCCAATCCTGCCTTGTCTGGATAAATTGTTCATAAGGAATCGCTCTATGCGGATAATACGGCGCATCCCATTTTTTCCATTCGGGCTGCTCATCTTTATAAATTAGTTCCCATAAACGCTCCATATCTTCCTCAATTATTGGTCGGATGATTAGTTCCTGATCTGTATACATCGTTTTCCTCTTTTCAAATAGTTTTATATTATGTTTATATTCGATTGAAAAGAGTAGAAAGATTACTTTTCAATCACTTTCATAAATGTTTTCATTTTTATCAATCCTTTCAATGGAAATTACTATAATCTTATCAGAATATTCCGGTAAAAGGAGGGGGATGTTGAACATTTAATAGAGAACCTTGATAAAAAATTTCTAGTAAAATTTAGATAGAAATTGAAAAACACTTAAAAAAGAGAGAGAAAAAGTAAAAAATTATAAAAAATAGTCGAAATTATCTAAAAGAACTACCAAAATCGTTAATTAAGAACTATAATTATGGATTAAAGAGTTCAAATTTTTAGAAAATACATTAGAAAAGAATCACTAAATAGAAGTTGGTGGATATATGGTGAAAACAGAAGATACAAATGTACTAAGTTCAATGCAACTGACGGTAGAAGAATTACAAAATATTAAAGTTGCATTAGACGAGTCGTCCATTTTGGCTGTTACAGATCAACGAGGCATTATCACGATGGTAAATGACCGATTTTGTAAAATCTCCAAATATGAACGTTGTGAACTCATTGGTAAAGATCACCGACTTTTAAATTCAGGCTATCACCCAAAATCTTTTTTTAAGGAAATGTGGCGTACGATAGGTTCGGGTAAAACGTGGCATGGGGAAGTATGCAACCGCGCAAAGGATGGTTCAACATATTGGGTACAGACGACGATTGTGCCTTTTTTGAACGAAAAAGGAAAACCCTATCAGTATATTTCGATTCGTACAGATATTACCGCACAAAAGAAAATTGGGGAAATGATACATATTGCACACCATGATGACTTGACAGGACTGCCAAATCGCCGGATGTTGCTTAATGATTTAAAAACGTTGATCGAAGTTGAGCAACAGCCATTTTCACTTATGTTATTTGATGTGAACCGATTTAAAAACATTAATGATGGCTTAGGGCATCGAGTTGGAGATCTGTTTTTAGTAGAAATTGCGGAGCGAACAAAAACATTGAATAGCCCGCTTATGACTTTTTATCGATTAAGTGGAGATGAATTTATCTGTATATTAAGAGATGCGACACTACTTGAAAATGCTGCAGAAGATATACAAGCGCTATTTAAACACCAATTCAATTTAAATAACTATGCATTTTATGCATCGATCAGTATCGGAGCTGTAAATTACCCGGAGCATGGTCACTCAGCACAAGACATATTAAAATATGCAGATATTGCGATGTATGAGGCGAAAAAAAGCAATAATAAAGGGTTTGTCATTTATAAAAAACAACAGCGCTTTTCACATAACCAACTACTGACATTGGAAACAAAGTTACATGATGCCATTAAAAATCAGGCATTTGAACTGTATTACCAACCGAAAGTGAATCTACAAACAAATAATATTGAAGGTATGGAAGCACTCATTCGGTGGTTTGACGATGAACTTGGTTTTGTACCACCGGATCAGTTCATCCCATTTGCAGAAGATTTTGGACTGATCAGTGACATTAGTGAGTGGGTTATCGCTAAAGCCGGTCGCCAAGTAACAGAATGGAATAAGCAATATAATTTGAATCTTCGAGTAGCTGTTAATATTTCGCCAAGCCATTTGAAAGCGGATAATTTTATCGAGCGTTTAAATCAAATTTTACAGGAGCATGAGATTTCACCTAGTGCACTGGAAATCGAAATAACAGAAATGAGTTTTTTAGATCAAAATTCAGATTTGCTCAATACAATCAAACATTTAAGTGAAATGGATATTACGTTAGCTATTGATGACTTTGGGACAGGATATTCTTCATTAAGCTATTTGAAGAAATTCCCGGTAGATTTATTGAAAATAGATCGTACGTTCATCCACGAAATGTATAAAAACAACGCAGATATTGCCATGGTTTCAGCGATGATTTCCTTGGCACGTGCACTTAATTTAAAAGTAGTTGCGGAAGGTGTCGAAGAACATGAAGACTTGCACCTTTTACGGGAGTTTGATTGTGAATTTGTACAGGGTTACTATTATAGCCGTCCATTAACGATTGATGATTTTTCGCAACGTTTAAGTGAAAAGGGGATACTCGTGTAAAAAATCCACGCAGATTGATCATTCAATTTGCGTGGATTTTTTTATGATTTGACTGTAATACTTGGATTGATTTCAAGAAGCTTATTTACAAACAGCTCCCTTTCCTTTGGAGATACAAGAATGACTTGAATATGCGGATCAAAGGTTATTTCAATACGGTCGATTGACATAGCCGGAGCTGATAGAGGATTTTTCGATGGACGTAAGCTGCGTATTTGTTGAATAGGAATTCGCTTTTTATAAATACCGGCGTATACGATGAGTTCGTCCTTTTCGATGACGTATTTTGTACCAAAAAACAGTATGCATAATAAGACAATAACGAATGCTGTTACGAGCAGTAAAACAGCACTTGGCTCGGTAATGACCCCGTATATCATTGAGATTGGCACAAGAATAAATATAATAGCCATCCAAATATCCACCTTCGATTTAAAAACCATGAAAAAGCCTCCCTTCTACTTATAGCTTATAACAAAGAGGCAAAATTTAAAAATGCAATTCTAGCAATAGGAGTTTTTGGTTATTTAATTCCATATTTTCTGTCCAATGTCACCAGACGGGCATCGTCATTCGGGCGGTTCATGACTAAATCGGCAATAATTTGAGAGCCAAGCATACTATAAACCGTGCCGTTACCTCCAAATCCGAGCAGGTAATAATGCTTCGGCTGTTCTGGATGCTGTCCGATAAAGGGGAGATGGTCTAATGATTCACCGAAGGAAGCACAGTATTTGTAGGGTGCATGGAAGTTCTCGTCAGGCAATAATTCATGAAGTTTATCAAGCAGCACGTTTGCCATTGCGTCCACTGTTGTTTCATGTTTGGCAGGCTCGGCTCTCTTTTCGTCTAATCCCCCAATTATAATGCGGTGATCCACTGTTTTTCGCATATATAAATACGGGCGAGCAGTTTCCCAAATGAGTGCATTTTCATACCAGCCCTCAAAGCCGGGTTTTTGCTCTGTTACAATCGCATAAGAGCGGTTAATGTCAGCACCCTTCATTTTTCCATAAGGAAGACGATCGTAACCGGTTGTGTATACAATACGGGATGTTTTAAAGATTCCGTTCATTGTATGCAAAATAATCTCATTTCCCTCATCCTCAATAATATTGGCATACGTATTTTCAAATAAATCCAGCCCTTTAGCGATAAGCTGCTCAGTTAATGAAACAACGAATTTATAAGGGTTCATTTCCGCATCATTATGTGTGTACAAAGCTGCAGGTGCTTTAAAGGGCAAGCGCTTTTCTACGACAAGTTCATTCCAAAGTTCAGCAGGGAATCCGTGCTTTACTAATATTTCACATTCCTTTTCAAGCTTTGACACATCTTTTTTTTCACTGGCAAAACAGATACTTGGACGTCGAATGAAATCAGCCTGATCTTTTAAAGGTTGCGCAATTTTTTCGAGCTGGTCAACTGCTTCAAAGCAAAGTTTATAAAAACGTACAGCATCCTCTTCTCCGATTAAATCACTTAGTTCATGTAATTGAATATCATTTGAATATTGGAGTAGTCCTGTATTGGCAGAAGTACTGCCGGAGCCGAGCTTGTTTCGTTCTAAAACGGCTACCGTTAAGCCCTCATCAATTAGTGCTTTCGCCGTTAGTAGTCCACTCATTCCGGCACCTACGATAATTGCATCATAATGAGGTTTAATTGGTGGGTTTGTGTGTGGTTCTTTTAAAAGTGTCGTTGGCCAAAACAATAAACCATTGTGTAATTCCATAAATAGTCCCCCCTTGTATTATGTAAAGAATATTTCCCGCTCGTTTCTGTTTCTAATCTTGAAATTTTTAATAACTTAATTTAGGGGTAAAGGGGAAAGATAGAAACTAAGAGGAGGGATATGATGGATCCTTATATTTTCGGATTTTTCACGATTGCCTATATTGCCATCTTCGTCTGGGGAATGGCAAAACATAAAAAAACTGCATCTGCCATTTTGTTTTTGGTTATTGCTGCCCTGATTTATGATAATGCAATATTAGCGTTAGGCCATCTCATCGGAGAGGGGAGCCTTCTTGAAACCCTGAGCTATGGCCGTTTTTGGCTTCATGCAATATTTACACCAACTTTAATACTTTTTTCATTGTTTGTAATGAAAGAAGCAAACCTTCATTTTGCCTATAAGAAATGGGTTCCTTTTACATTTGGCGTTTTATGGATTATTGCCATGATTATTGAATATTTTGCGGAACTGAGTGGACTGGAATTAGCTCCGGAGGAATCATTTGGTGTACTTAGCTACAGTACAACAGCAGCAGCATCCGGACCGCCACCAATGATTTTGATTGTACTTGTCGCCTTATTAATCGCCGCAATCATGCTAGTCCGGAAAAGAAAATGGTGGTGGATGCTTGTCGGTACAATCGTTATGACGATCGGTAGCGCAGTTCCGATTGATATTGGCAGTGACGCGATTACAAATGCCTTCGAGTTAGTATTAATTGCGACATTAATGTGGACGGCAATCCATTATTCGAACGACAGACCTTATAGAAGGTTTTAACGAACAAAAATTGTGCTGAGGATAAATCTTAGCACAATTATTTTTTGTTCACTACCTTGCAATGAATAGTAGTGTTTGTTACACTATTGTATATTAAATAGTAGTGAGGTGAAATAATGAATCCTCAATTTAAAAAAGGTGTGTTGAATTTATGTGTCCTCGCCTTATTAGAAAAGAAAGATATGTATGGATATGAGCTTGTGCAAGCAATTTCTACACAAATTGAAATATCAGAAGGAGCGGTATACCCGCTGTTACGCAGGTTAACAAAAGACGGTCTTTTTACAACATATTTAATGGAATCAACAGAAGGCCCGCCGCGTAAATATTATCAGATTACCGATCTAGGGATTGAACAACTACAGAGCTTACGTAATGAATGGGAAAGTTTTATTTCGGGTGTAAATACTTTAATTCAAGGGAGCAAATAAAAATGAATGAACAACAGTTTTTAGATTTACTTGATAACCATTTAGTAAAATTACAACAGCAAGAAAGAGATGACATACGCAGAGACTTTGAAGAATACTTCGAAAATGGCCGTGCAGAAGGAAAGACAACTGAAGAAATTATAAAATCATTCGGAAATATTGAAGAGCTGGCTGAAGAGCTCCTTGCTTCATATGATGAAGAAGACTTTATGGAAAATGTGGCGGTTATGAAAAATGATAAGCCAATTCCGTATCGAAATGTAGATATTGAGGCTAATGGTGTGAATGTTGTAATTGTTCCAACTGACGCTGACGAGGCACTTATTGAAACAAAGGATAAGGACCAGTTGACTGAAGCATCTATGCTAATAAAAGATGACACACTTTTCATCTCTATAAAGCGTCAGGAGCAGGTCCGTCGTTTTTGGTTTATTACGATAATAGGGACGATCAATACAATAGATACAGTGGTTTATCTGCCTAAAAAACAGTATGAAAAGCTTGTGATTCATAATGACAATGGACGGATTAAGGTGTCTGAAACTATCGCACAGCAATTTTATCTAAAATCAGATAACGGCCGTATTTTAACAGACCATATTCAAGGGAAAGTTCTTGATGCTCATTCGGCTAACGGGCGAGTGGTGCTCACAGAAACTAACATTGAACATGTTAAAGCAAGTTCCAATAATGGCCGGATTATCGCAGAGGATGTAACGGGTCAAGAGCTTCAGTTTGAGTCAGATAATGGACGTGTCGAAATTAAGAATGTTTTAGGGAAAATCAAAGCACAGTCACGAAATGGCCGGATTGTTGCACAGTTAAAAACTGTCCAATCACCATTAAATTTTGAATCTGATAATGGTCAAATAGTATTGAGTACAGAAGGAAAGCTTAAAAATATTGAAATTGATAGTTGGACTGCTTGGGGATCCGTATCTATTTATAATGAAAAAAAATCGCATTATTCGCACGGTACTAGAGAAAACACCATACAATTAAAAACAAGCAACGGGAAAATAACAGTTGAGGATCTTTTAGCTCAGTAATCTATGTAAAAGTTAGAAACTCATCGGCATAATCCGTATAATAAAACTAATGATAGTTGAAATGGAGTCGTTAACGATGAAAACATATAGCTTTAAATTATTTGGTGGCTACAAGGTGATACTTGATAAAACAGAAATAACAATTGACTATGCTGGTGAAAAGTTTCTATTTATAAATAAATCTAAACCTCGGATGAAAACTATTTCATACGAAGATATATTGAGAGTGGATTATAAAGAAGCCGGTATGACATTCGGTTATGTGCGTCTGATTACAGCGGAAAATGCCCCATATGTAAGCAGTACGTATGTTGCTCAGCATGACGAAAACGCCTGGATGGTTGAAAAAGATGAAATTAGTTTTTTAAATGAAGTATTGGATATCTTGAAAAAACATTGTAAACATATACAGTTTGCTCAATTGAAAGCTTAGAAATAAAATACAGCACGTCAAAAGTAAATTAACTTTTGGCGTGTTTTTCTATAGAGGAAAAAGTGCTGCGAAGTTTCCTTCGAGCACCTTTCATGCTAAATCACTTGCATTTTAGACCATAGCTGCTTGTAGTATGAATGTGAGATAATAAGCTCTCCATGAGTACCTGCACCTGACAGCTGCCCGTCTTCAAATAATAAAATCTGGTCGGCATTTGTAATTGTAGAAAGACGATGTGCGATAATGACAGTCGTTCGGTTTTTCATCAATGCCTGTAAAGCAAGCTGGACTTCACGTTCAGATTCATTGTCCAAATTCGATGTCGCTTCATCAAGCAGTAATATTTGAGGATTGCGTAGAATTGCACGGGCAATCGCAATCCGCTGCTTTTGTCCTCCTGACAGTTTAATGCCGCCTTCACCAACTTCTGTTTCGATTCCTTGTTCAAGTGCAATTACAAAATCGTAGGCATAGGCGGCTCGCAATGCTTCCACTACCTGTTCTTCAGTTGATTCGTTTTGACCATATAAAACATTTTCGCGGATCGATCCATTCATAAGGGGCGCGTCTTGTGTCACATAACCGAACAGTTTCCGCCATTCGTATAAATCATACTTTTCAATATTTGTCTGTCCATATAAAATTTTGCCCTCTGTTACTTCATAAAAGCGCTCAATTAACGAAAACATCGTCGTTTTCCCGCCGCCGCTACTGCTTACAAATGCGGTAGTTTTGCCAGATGGAATCGTAAAGTTCATCCCTTTTAAAATAGGCTGCTCGGCATATTGAAACTTTACATTTTGAAAAATGATATCTTGTGCCACCGCAGGAATTGAAAGACCGGATATCTTTTCGGTTGCCTGAGCAATGATTGATTGAATACGTTCTGTTGCACCAAGTGCTTTCTGTAAGGCTGTGAAAAAAGTTGCCATTTGTGTAAATGGAATGATGATTTGCACAAGGTAAATCATAATCGCAACAAGTTCCCCTGAAGAAATTGCTCCTGAAGATACTTGTGTGCCCCCATATCCGAATAAAAGAATCAGCACAATCATCATAATGAGCGTCATAATCGGTGATAAAATAGCGAGGATTTTGGCCTCTTTTAAACCAAATCGGTAAAGCTGTTCAATCCGGTTTTCACCCCGTTCTTTTTCCAATGGTTCGGTTTGGGAAGATTTTACAAGTCGGATATTAGATAATACCCGTCCAAGATGCCCACTGAATAAAGCGAGTTCGTCTTGATTGGCTTTAGCGATTTTATGCATTTTTTGTCCAAGTGGCAATGTAACAAATATCGCAAGCGGTACGGCTATTAGCATAAGAAGCGTCATTCTCCAGTCAATCCAAAGTAAAATTGCAATCGCACCGATTATAGAAAAAATGCCCGATACAAAGCTTACTAGATGATCTGTTACAAGTTCTTTTACGACGCTTGTATCTTGTGTAATACGGCTCATCGTTTCCCCGGATTCGTGGGCATCAAAGTAAGGGGTTTTTAAATGTAAAATATGCTGCCAAAGTGTATTTCGTAAATTCGCGACTATCCGTTCCCCGAGCATACGCATTAGAAAATAAGTCAACCCACTAAGAACCGCCTGTATGACTAAAATTAGAGCAACGGCAGTGACCGCTGTCCAAGCAAAACCTATAGTCGAAAAATCGTTGATCATATTCATCGTAAATAATGGTACAGCAAGTGAAGCGAGTGTTTCGATAATACTTAATATAAAAACAATGATGACGAGTTTTTTGGGGAATTTGCTTTTTTTAATGAGTTCCCATAATTGCTTTAGCTGAAAGTTCATGTAATAACCCCCTCTAGTATTTTCAATCGTGCAGCTTGATCCAAGAGCCAATTTTCTTCCTCACTAGAAAGCGGAATTGTAAATAACCAATTATCAAAATCAATATTTGGATGTTTTTCAAATTCCTGCGCTAAACTTTTCGTCAGTTCTGGCGGAATAATGGAAAATAACTGTTCAATCAGTTGTGTTAGTTCCGTGTCTTCTGGCGGATGCAGGAAAGCCTGTTTAATTTCATAGAGACTTTCAATATAACGTCGATTAATTTCGATAAAATTCATATCTAAAAAACTGTATATCTGTTCAATTAGCGGCTCCGGAATATACTGTCTTAAATAATCCTTCTGGGCATCCTCTGTCAGTAAACTATGAATGATGAGCAGTAATGTAGTGGGGTCGACAGCCGAATTTTCCTGGTGAATGTGAATGGCTGTATCAATTGTTGCAAGCATTTGTTCCAGCTGTTTTTTCTTCTTTATTAACTGCAACTTTTGATGTTCCAAAGATTGAAGCAAAGAATCATCTTTTTTGAGCAGCTCTTTAATTTCCTCTAGAGAATAATCAAGATATTTGAAAGTCACGATCTTTTGGACAGTGATGATATTAGCATCATTATAATAGCGCTGTCCGCCTTCAGAAATACTGGCAGGTATTAATAAACCCTTTTCTCCGTAATAACGCAAAGTACGAATCGTAATGCCGGTCTTTTTAGAAAATTCCCCGATTGAATACATTTCCCTCACTCCTTATATGTAGTATAAAAGCTGACGTAACGTAACATGCAATGAAAAGATTCGAAAAAATTAAAATGATGAATTTGCGATAAAAAATAATGTGCAAATTTATCGAAAGTTGTCACATTATGTTCCACGTGAAAAAAATTGACTAAATATGAACTAATTAATTTAGAGGGGATAATAAAAATTTGTAAAAATCTAAAAATAGTAACGAAATAACATAGAAAAAAATTACAATAAATACTATTATTTAGAAAGGAAGGGTAAGAGCGTATAGAGATTGATAGGTAAATTTTTATATTATGGAGGTTAAGGAAAAATGGAGAGTAGGAACATAAAAAGAATGAGGAAAATTTTACTTCAAATTGGGGTGATTTGTTTCCTGTTAGCAGCAGCTACGAATATAGGCTATGCCCAAATGTTTTCGGACGTAAAAGATGACTCTAAATTAAATGAAGAACTTACAGTGTTAAATAATTTAGGTGGAGTGGTACTGTCACCAAACGATAATTTTCGTGCAGATGATCCGATTACACGTTATGAAGTGGCTGAGTTTATCGTACGTACACTGCAAATTGATTTAGAAATGAGTACAATTCCTACATATTTAGACATTCCTGCAGATGATTCGCGAATGCCTGTCATTGCAGCAATAACTGAGCTTGGCATGATGACAGGGTTTGAAGGTAAATTTAATCCGGATGCAAAATTATCGCGTGCACAGGCGGTAAAGATTTTGGTACCTGCGTTTCAGTTAAGTGGATCGGAGGCAATTCCATATACGGATATTACAAAAAATCATAGTGCTGTACCTGCAATTCAAGCATTAATAGCAAATAAAATTGTATACCCGGCAAAAAATCAAAAATTCAATCCGAGCGAAATGATGACTCGCGGGGATTTTGTTTCTTACCTTGCAAGAATTATTGAGCCATCATTAAGACCTACTGAACCAGAACAGCCTGTGTTCCAAAGCTGTGTAAAAGAAACAGCGAAAAAACGTTATGTAGTTGATGTTGCAGTAACAAATTTATGGAATAAACCTAACCAGGCGCGTGCTGTTGATTATCCTTCGACAAAAAACCCGGTAGAAATGCAAAAATGGATCTCATCATTAAGTTTATCTCAAAAGAAATGGCTTGTTGGACGTACAGATACCCAAGCGTTGTATGGCGATGAAGTATCATTGCTTGAAACAAAAGGGAAATGGCAACGTGTCGCGGCAAAAGATCAATATGTACCATATTTAAAGGCAGGTTATCCTGGATGGGTTCCACAATCTCATGTTGTGGCAACGAACAAAAATTATGATGATTGCGGCATTGCGATTATTACTGCAGATAAAACGAATCTTTTAGAAAAAGATGCGAAAACGAAATTTTTACAAATCAGTTATGCAACAATTTTGCCGGTAATTGATGAGACTTCAAAATACTATTATGTAGAAACACCGGGTGACGGGGTTAAACTACTAAAGAAAAGTGCGGCAAAATCTTATGCATCCTATAGCGATGTTCCAAAACCGACAGCTAATACAATCATTAACGAAGCGAAGCGTTATTTGGGCTTACCATATCTTTGGGCAGGAACCTCTTCCTGGGGCTATGACTGTTCGGGTATTTTATATGCGGTATTCCGCACACACGGCATCATGATTCCGAGGGATTCATTCTATCAGGCAACAGGTGGTAAAGCTGTTGCGAAGAAAAATTTAAAGCCTGGGGACCTTGTATTCTTTGCGTATAATGGCGGCAAGGGGAAAGTGTACCATGTTGGCCTTTATATCGGTGACGGCAAAATGTTGCATGCACCACACTACGCATCGAAAGTGAAAATCGAATCAATGAACAATGGTGTTTATAAAAAGAACTACTCAGGTGCAAGACGTTATTTATAAAAGGGCATGAATAAAATAAAAATTTTCCGTTTCTTTTTAACTTACATGACAAAATATTTAGTGTATTGTTAGGAGTAAGTTGGGTATATGTAAGGAATAAAGGAATTTTAATAAGGAGGCATATTTTATGAATCCGTGGTTAATAGCAGCCCTCGTTATATTGGGAATTGCTGTAGTTCTGTTAATCGTCTGTATTATTGTTGTAATTGGACCAATAAAAAGAGTTGTTACACTGCTGTTGGCACATGCTGAAGGAATTAAAAAACAGCTGAATCCTATTCAAACCGAAACAACGAAATTAACAACAACAGTCAATCGTATGATGGCAGATATTGAATATAAAAAAGAATCTGTCCAGTCTGTCATTCAATCCGTCAAACATACAGGTGAAGTATTGGACCAAGTGAGCGATGTGTCACACGATGCGACTGTGAAGGCTATGAAGAAAGCAAACAATGATCCGTATCTACAAGCTGAGGTAGAACGTTGGACCAATACCGCAATGGGTATTATTCAGCGAAAAGCATAATAGGAAAAGGGATGTACAGATTTTCTGTACATCCCTTTTTTGTTACATAAAAAAAGAAATAAATATAAACGTAATTTCTTATGTAAGCGTTATTATTCTGTACTAGAACAGAACTTGCTAGCTTATCTTCTATTCTTCTCTTTTTTATTTAAAACATGAATTTCAGGACTTTCACAAAGTGTTCAAAGAAATCAGATAAATTATGAACGTATTGTGAAAATAGGGGTTAGGAGGTTTCTTTTTAATTAAAATAGAGTAAAATAGAAAACAGGAAGTGTGTTATATAACAATCTGCAACTGTCACGGGAGAATCGACTATTTATAATACAGTGTTATAAAAAAGGAGAAATGAAACATGTGGGTAGTAACAGTATTTAATGATATAAACGATATTCGTATATTCGAATATACGACGAAAATTGAAGCGACTTCAAAATTAGAAAAATATAAAAACGCAATATTATCATATACAAAATAAAGAATGGAAAGGGAGCGGTAAAATATGTGGGTAGTAACAGTGTTCAATAATCCTAATGACATTCGTATGTTCGAATACACAAATAAAAGCGAGGCAGCCGCATTTTTAGCTAAGTATAAAAATGCTGTCCTATCGTTTACCAACTAGTTAAAGAAAGGTTGATGCAGAAAGTGAAAGCTTTCTGCATCGACTTTTTTTATTTGGAAGGAAAAACTGAGAGTAGAGTGGTCCGTTTTCTCGTTTATTGTATTAAGGATACGTTAAACGAGAATGGCGACTATTATAAAGAGTGCTTGCTGCAGGTTGTAGCTGGAGAGGATAATATTATAAATTTAATAACTATAATTGAGTGAGATGAATATACAGAAATAACGCTTTAAAGACATGATTTTGTTTTTAAGTACTATATTGTTGCGTAGAAATTCCTTTCTTGTTCTTATGTGACGTAAATTTGTGATTTATATAGAAGAATTCACGGAATTTAAGTTGTAGAAGGTTGACGAAATATAACTAATATAAGATAATTTTAGATGGTAATAATAATTATTTTATAATAATTATTTCATTGATATTTATATAGGAGGAATTTTAAAATGGCATTAATCGGTAAAGAAATCGCACCATTCGCTGCGAAAGCATTCCAAAAAGGTGAATTCATCGACGTAACTTCAGAAAACTTCAAAGGACAATGGTCAGTAGTATGCTTCTACCCAGCAGACTTCACATTCGTTTGCCCAACTGAGTTAGAAGACTTACAAAACGAATATGCTACTTTAAAATCTTTAGGCGTAGAAGTTTACTCAGTATCGACGGATACACACTTCACACATAAAGCATGGCATGATACTTCTGAAGCAATCGGTAAAATTGAGTACATCATGATTGGTGACCCATCTCATACAATTTCTAAGGCGTTTGACGTGTTAAACGAAGAAGATGGTTTAGCAGAGCGCGGTACATTCATCATCGATCCAGATGGTGTTGTACAAGCATTAGAAATTAATGCTGGCGGTATCGGCCGTGACGCTTCTATTTTAGTAAACAAAATTAAAGCAGCTCAATATGTACGTAACAATCCAGGTGAAGTTTGCCCAGCTAAATGGGAAGAAGGCGGCGAAACGTTAACGCCAAGCTTAGATCTAGTAGGTAAAATCTAATCTGAGTAGTAAATAACAAACAAGTAAGCGACAAAAACAACCGTTATGGCTTGGTTTTGTCGCTCTGTTTTTAACTGGAGAAAGAAAGGTAAGCTCTCTATCTTTAAAATTAATTGGAAAGAGGTGAGAGGCTTGCTGTATTTGAGAGAGAATAATCCACTTATTTTTCGGGAGGGAACAATAAGTGGTATTCATACAGCAGCTTGTGCAGTGTTAGATAATCAGATTAAAGCGCAATTACAGCAGTATTTATCAATGCTGGAAGGTGATTTACTAATTAAAGTGAGTGTTAGTGATGACAAAACATCGCAAGAAATGCTCAATTTAGTTGAAGAGTTGGAAAAGATGTCTCCTCGTATTACGGTGCAACATGCATTATTAGAACGTACACCAAGTTTCAGTATCAATAAAATAGACGAAAGTGAATCTGGTATTACTTTTGCTGGATTACCACTTGGTCATGAATTTACATCATTAGTTTTAGCGCTATTACAAGTTTCAGGCCGTGCACCAAAAATCGATGCAGCCGTTGTAAAACGCATTCAGGCGATAAAGCATCCATTGAAATTTGAAACGTACGTGAGTTTAACTTGTCATAACTGTCCGGATGTTGTGCAGGCACTAAACATTATGGCAGTGTTAAATCCGAACATCTCGAACACAATGATTGAAGGTGGAGCATTCCAGACTGAAATTAAAGATCGAGACATTATGGCAGTGCCTACTGTTTATTTAAACGGCGAAAACTTCGGCGGCGGTCGTATGGAGTTGGAAGATATTTTAACGAAGTTGGGTGAAGTATCGGACGGCTCAGAATTTGCAGATAAAGAAGCTTTTGATGTATTAGTAGTGGGTGGCGGTCCTGCAGGTTCTGCGGCTGCTATTTATTCAGCACGTAAAGGAATTCGTACAGGTATCGTAGCAGAACGCTTCGGTGGTCAGGTTAACGATACGTTATCAATTGAAAATATTATCGGGACAAAGGCTACAGAAGGCCCTGCATTTGTTTCGAGCTTGGAAGCACATGTATTGGACTATGACATCGATGTGATGAAATCACAACGTGCAGCAAAAATCGAGAAAAAAGATCTAATTGAAGTGACGTTAGAAAATGGAGCGGTATTAAAAGGGAAAACAGTTATCCTTTCTACAGGGGCTCGTTATCGTCAACTTGAGGTGCCTGGTGAGGAAGAATTTAAAAATAAAGGCGTTGCGTATTGCCCTCATTGTGATGGTCCGATTTTCAAAGGGAAAGATGTTGCGGTAATCGGTGGCGGTAACTCAGGTGTAGAAGCGGCAATCGACTTAGCGGGTATTGTAAATCATGTTATCTTGCTACAACGTAACAGTGAGTTGAAGGCGGATAAAGTGCTTCAAGAACGCGTTCGCAGTCTAAAAAACGTTACAGTTATTACAAATGCTTCAACTACTGAAATTACAGGAACTGATAAAGTAAATGGTTTAACGTATAAAGACGTTGTTACAGGTGAAGAAAAGCATATCGAATTACAAGGTGTATTCGTTCAAATTGGTTTATTGCCAAATACAGAGTTCCTTGAAGGCGCAGTAGAGATGAATGCGCATGGTGAAATTATTATTGATAAGCACGGTGCAACTAATGTTCCGGGGATTTTTGCTGCAGGCGATTGCACAGATACGGTTTACAAGCAAATTGTTATTTCAATGGGCTCTGGGGCAACAGCTGCTTTAGGGGCATTTGACTATATGATCCGTAATGTTGATTCACGTGAATTTGTAGAAGCATAATATAAAATCCGTTGTACGTAAAATCGTGCAACGGATTTTTTTTAAGGGTAGAATAATGGTGATTAGATAAGAATTTAACTGAAACAGGAGTTGATGTGAATGGTGGAAAGGGAACGGACATTGCGTATTTGTCCAATGGGTCACCGGTATTATAAAAGTACAGATTGTGGAACTTGCCCTAAATGTGAGCAGGCGAATAAACCATCAGAAGGATTCTTATCTCGTTTATCCTCACCTGCGCGTAATGCATTAATAAACGCAGGCATTACAGAGTTGGAGCACCTTGCTGAATATACGGAAAAAGAAATTTTACAATTGCATGGGATTGGACCTTCTTCCTTGCCTACATTAAAACATGCGATGGCCGAGAAAAACGTAAATTTTAAAAGTTAAAAAAGGGTTTTGCTTAAAACTAAAAGTGTAATCATCTCTATTTTCGGGTAATAGATAAGAGACTATTCGAAAAGGAGGCTTTTATAAATGAAAGACGATAAAATAAAGCATAAAAAGCTCGACAATCCGGATTTATTGAATACCGAAAAGGAAAGCATTTTCGATATAGATGAGGAAATGAAATTTGTGGATCCAATTCCGATGGAAGAATTGAATGACCAAGTAAAAGATGAGAAATATCGTGCGAACACGAAGACTACTTCCGGTAGTGAGCGTAAAAACCAGCCGGACGAAACGAAAGACGCATAAATTTTAAATAATAGTAATTACAAAAGGATTGACCATTTTGCAAATCAGGCAAAGTGGTCAATTTTTCTTTTCGGAAAAGTGAGCAAAAAGCTCGCTGTAAACAGAAATACAGCGAGCTTGGTATGGAACATTGCTAAAGGTTGGCAGGAGGAAGGATATCATCAATTGTTCTTGCTAATTTTAATGCTTTTAACTGGAACTGTTCATAAAAAAGTTCTGTTCCTGCGCCACCAATATAAAAAGAAATATGCTCGTGAACTTGTGCCAATTTTTCAAGTGTATGAATGGACTGGGCAAATTCATTGTAAGCAATCTCGGTAGATCCTGTCAGCAGTACAATGGCAGGCTTCTTTAATGCGATAGCGGATTGAATTGCTGTTGGAGCCGGTGAAGGGCCGAGCATTAGTGTGCGGTAACCCCGCAACATACATTGGATAAGCAGAATTTGCATTGGAATTTCATGTCTCTCTCCAGGTAGACAGCTCCCTAATGCTAGTGGCGCATCGTCCGGAACATAAAAATGTCGACGAAGGTGGCTTAAAAAGTCACGCACTGTTTGACTGCTTATTGCTTCTTGGTATTCACCCCATGCTTTTTCGCACCAAAGCTGTCCAACTTCATGAAGGAAGGGAACGACAATGTCCCGTATCAGCTTCTCTACACCGAATTTATGGTGAGCCTGTTCGAGTAAATGCAGAATTTCATGCTCGTTTGCTTCGGTGCCGGCTTGAATTAGTGCCTTGTGGAAAAACGATACAGGATCAGCTTCTGGTACATCCTTATTTTTGATATAGTGATCTACCGCTTGTTTAATCGTCATACCGCTATTTATATATTGTTTCAGCTGCATTAACGTTTGAACTTCATCTTCCGTATATACGCGGTATCCATTGTCTAATCTATCAGGTTGAATGATTTGATAACGATCTTCCCATTTTCGGATCAGTTGTTTAGAAAGATTCGTTAAGTTGGATACTTGTTGTATCGAGTAAGTTTTTTTAGTCATATTTTACCACCTCCTAAAAGGAATCCTTGTTAAACTCTATTCAACCGAAAAAGAAAGTACTTGTCAAATGTTTTTCGTATGCTGTACAATGTTTGTATAATATGGAGTAAGGGGTATTATTAAAAAGCATAATTACTTTGTAATATTTGGAAGAGGAAAATAAGAGGAGGTTATGTGATGTCTAAACATCCATTGGAAAAATGGGGAAGTGTAATGGGCGGTAAGAAAACACGTTGGATCGTTTTGGCTTTATGGATTATGTTTGCTGTTTTATTTGCACTTATCTTCCCGCAAATTAATAGTGTTGAAAACTTTGTGGGCGATGAAATCCCTGATACTTATACATCAATTCAAGCGGGAAAAATTATGGAGGAAGAGTTTTCTTCTGATAGTGGGATTCCGCTATTAATTACTTGGTATAACGAATCAGGTCTTACAGAAGAAGATTTGACAAATATTAAAGGGTTATACAAGCAACTGGCGGATGAACCGTTAGATGGGCAGGAAACAATCCCGCCATTCCATGACCTTCCCGTTCAAGCATTGATGGGGTCACTTTCTGAGAACGGTGCAGCACTTGTCACACCTGTTTTCTTCTCAACAGAAAAAAATTCAGATGTTCTAAAAGAAAATTTAGCGATTATTAAAGAACGTACAGAAAATCAATTTGGCGAAAATCCATATGATACTAATTTAGATGATGAAGGGCTTCATGCTCGATTCTCCGGACCCGTTGGTATCTCGATTGATGCGACAGATCTTTTCAAAGCAGCTGATGTACAACTAATGGTTGCCACTGTAATTATCATTTTAGTCATCTTATTAGTCATTTACCGTTCACCAATTTTAGCGATTATCCCGTTAATTGTTGTAGGGGTAGCGTATTTAGTTGTAAGTCCATTATTGGGCGTGATGGCTGAAAACGGATGGATCGCTAAAGATGCACAAGCGGTAGCAATTATGATTGTATTATTGTTTGGTGCAGGTACGGACTATTGTTTATTCTTAATTACACGTTACCGAGATATACTGCTGACCGAAGATAATAAATTTACAGCATTGGCATCGGCTGTTCGTGAATCAACAGGCGCAATTGTAATGAGTGGCTTAACAGTAGTAATCGGTTTAGCGACATTGGCATTGGCGGATTACGGCGCATTCCAGCGTTTTGCTGTTCCGTTCAGCTTTGGTGTATTAATTACAGGTTTTGCAGTAGTAACATTACTTCCGGCTGTTCTTGGTATTTTAGGACGCGCAGCGTTTTGGCCGTTTGTTCCTCGTACAGAGGAAGCTGAAAAAGCAAATGCTGAAAAGAAAAACAAACCATATAAACAACGTAAACCTAATCACCGTTATATGCGCGCGGTCGGTGAATTTGTTACTTCGAAACCATGGCTTGTCATAATTGTTGCAGGAGCAATTTTAATTGGTTTAGCATTCACTTCCACAAATATTAAATACAATTACGATTTAATTTCCTCATTCCCTGAAGATATGCCTTCGCGTGAAGGATTTAAAATCATTGAAGAAAACTTTACACCAGGTGAATTGGCACCGGTTCAGTTGTTAGTAGACAGTGAAGATACTGATCTGGATATTACAGAACAACTGTTAAGACTCCCGTATGTCGGTGTCGTAAAAGAAATGCGTACAGGTGAAACAAATAACAACATCCAACTTTATGAAATTGATTTGGATAAAAATCCATACTCGAATGAAGCGATGAACGATGTTGAACAAATGAAGGACGATGTTAAAGGAATTCTTGCGGATAACAATCTGGAAGACGGCCAATTCTGGATCGGGGGCGAAACGAGCTCTCAACTAGATACAAAAGTCGTTCAGTCGGGCGATGAAAATATTATTCAACCTGTCATGATTATTATTATTTTCATCGTATTATTAGCATACTTACGTGCTTTAATCACATCGATTCAATTAATGGTAACGGTAGTAATATCTTTCTTCTCTGCTTTAGGTGCAGGTTGGTTGATTATCCATTACGGTTTAGGACATGAAGCGATGGCTAGTGCGATTCCACTGTACAGTTTTGTATTTATTATCGCATTAGGTAACGACTATAATATTTTCATGATTTCTGATATATGGAAAAACCGTAAGCGTGGTATTGCGCATAAGCAGGCCATTTCAAATGGTATTGCTTCAACAGGTGCGGTTATTACATCTGCTGGACTCATTTTAGCAGGTACATTCCTTGTATTAGCGACATTACCAATCCAGCTATTAGTACAATTCGGTATCGTAACAGCGGTAGGGGTACTGCTTGATACATTTGTCGTACGTCCATTACTCGTACCGGCTCTAATTACGGTGTTTGGTAAATGGTCATACTGGCCGAACAAAAAGCTTAAAGAATAGCAAAAAGCGTATAGCTCCTTGATGAAAGGGGCTATACGCTTCTTTTTTTAAGAAGTTAATGAACCGGATTGCAGGCGATACATGAGTTCATACTTGCCGCCAAGTGCAACAAGTTCATCATGGCTGCCTTGTTCAACAATTTCACCACGATCCAATACTAAAATTTTATCTGCATTTTTAATAGTGGAAAGTCGGTGGGCAATAATAAACGTTGTACGACCTTTTTTCAGTACATCCATTGCATGTTGGATAATTTCCTCTGTTTCCGAGTCAATATTTGATGTCGCCTCATCCAAAATAAGGATAGCCGGATCAAATGCAAGCGCACGCGCAAACGAAATTAACTGGCGCTGACCGGATGAAAGGGTACTTCCTTTTTCGATTACAGGCTCATCAATTCCTTTTTCGAATTTTGATAAAACACGTTCGCCTCCGACTGCTTCAAGCGCTTTTTCAACGGTTTCTCTTGAAATTCGCTTATCATTGAGGCTAACATTCGAAGCAATCGTTCCAGTGAACAAATACGGATCCTGCAATACGATTCCCATATGCTCACGAATCGCTTGGCGCGGAAGCTTCGTAATATCTTTCCCGTCAATGATAATACGGCCTTTTTGCGGATCATAGAAGCGGAATAGTAAATTCATAATCGAACTTTTCCCCGATCCTGTATGGCCGACAAGTGCAATTGTTTCGCCTTCTTTTGCTTCAAAGTGAATATTTTTCAATACATATTCATCATTTTTATAGGCGAATGATACATGATCGAACACAACATTCCCTTTATAACGTTCAATTCGTTCTGTACTTACAGATTCCCCTTGCTGATCGAGCAGTTCAAATACACGTGACCCTGCTACAAGAGATCGTTCAAGCTGGGAGAACTGGTTGACTAAGTTCGTAATCGGATTGAACAGGCGCGTAATATAATCAACAAACGCATATAGCGTACCGGCTGTTACAGCTTCAGGTAATGTCATGGATTGGGTGCCGAAGTAATAAACGAAAACGGCAAACATTCCAAGACGTAAAATATTGACAAGGTTATGTGATGTCGCGGAGTCCAGCAATAAAAGCTTACGATTGTATTTGTAATGTTCATCATTCATCTCGTCGAATTCCTGCTTCATCTGTTCTTCACGGCGGAATGCCTGAATAATCGTCATCCCATTAATTGATTCATTGATCATTGCATTAATATCCGCAATTTTTGTTCGAATAATATGGTTGTACTGTGAAGCGAATTTTCGATATAAAATCATCCAAATATAAACAATCGGAATGAGTAATAGAGCGAAAAGTGCCATTTTCCAATTTAAAATAAATAAAGCTATATATACCCCTGCAATGGTAATAAAGCTGTTCGCAAATTGCGAAAGTACAGTTACATACAGATTGCGTATTGCCTCTGTATCATTTGTGACACGGGCAACGACTTTACCGGCCGGCAAGTTATCGAAGTATTCAATTGGCAGCTTTTGAATATGTCCGAATACATCTTTTCGTAACTGCTGAATAACAAAGTTTGCACCGCGTTGTAAAAAGATGAACATTAAATAACGGAACACAGCAGTCAGCACAGATAACAAGAAGAAGATCGACAGCAGTATTGCGATTGGTTCAACTTGCAGATTCCCTGGTTCCATGTAATGGTCGATAATATATTTTGCGATGAACGGTCCTGCAATATCAGTTGCGACCGCAATTGTTAATAAAGCTAACCCGATTAAAATCGGTTTTTTAAATTTTAAAGCATACAGGTACAGTCGTTTAGATGTACTCATTGCTCCACCTCCTCAAGCTGCTGGCGGTCAAATTGCTCTTTGTACCAACCACCTAAGCGTAGGAGCTCTTCATGTGTACCTCGTTCAACGATATAACCATCATCCAGCACGATAATTTCATCCGCGTGCTGAATACCTGACAGGCGGTGAGTTGAAATGATCGTCGTTTTTCCAGCGCGCTCTGTTTGTATATTTTCAATAATTTTTGATTCTGTTTTCGCATCGACAGCAGATAAAGAATCGTCCAAAATTAAAATTTCCGGATCTTTAATCAATGCACGTGCAATTGATACACGTTGTTTTTGGCCACCTGATAAAGATACGCCTTTTTCACCGACAAGTGTTTCAATGCCAAGCGGTAAATTTGATAAATCCTTTTCAAAGTCTGCCAGTCGAATAGCTTCTTCGATTTCACCGTCCGTAGCATTTTCTTTTCCGAATAAAATGTTTTCACGAATTGTACGGGAAAATAGTACATGGTCCTGTGGCACATAGCCGATCCAGTCCAATATTTGTTCTTTTGTCATTTGTGCCAAGTCCGTATCATTAATGGCAATTTGCCCATTGCCTAACGGATATTCTCGCAACAGCTGACGAATAAATGTTGTCTTACCTGCACCTGTTTTCCCGACAATACCAAGAGTTTGCCCTTTTTTCAGGTTCAGTGAAATTTGCTGCAAGTTTTTCACCTGAGATAGAGGGTACTGGAATGTAAACTCAGAAAACCCGATAGAATTCGGTACATGATGCGTCATTGGTGAAGGAGGATTTTGTACATCCGCTTCATATTCCAATGTATCCTGTACACGGTCTAGCGAAGCACTTCCTTGCTGCATGACGTTAATAAGCTCGCCAATTGCAAACATTGGCCAAATTGCCAACCCTAAATATACGTTAAATGAAACGAGCTGGCCGACCGTTAGTTCAGAATTTGAAACAAGAACAGCACCGTAACCTAATGCGATGACATAACAAATACCAGTTCCAATTTTCGTAATTGGCATAAAGAGTCCGTTAATATAAGCGACGCGCATGTTTTTAGCAAAAATGTTCTCGCTCATTTCCGAGAAGCGTTCTTCATCCTTCTTTTCTTGAACATATGCGCGGATTACACGAGTTCCCGCAACAGATTCCAGAACATTGTCATTCATCTCACCGAATGCATCCTGTGCTGTCATATAGCGTTCATGAACAATTTTCCCTAAATATTGAATGATTATAGCCATGATTGGAATTGGGAGCATCGCAAAAAATGTCAGCTTCCAAGAGATGAAAAAGCCCATTGCTAAAATAATCAGCGCCATATAAACCGTCGAATCAATGAGGGTCATAATACCGAAGCCGGCAGTTAATGTAACTGCATTTAAATCGTTTGTAGCTTTGGCCATTAAGTCACCAGTACGGTTTTTTTCATAAAACGTCGGGGTCATCTTTAAAAATTGATGCATCAGTTTTTTTCGCAAAATACGGTCAAGCGTAATGGAACCTCCAAATAACTGATATTGCCATATGAAGTTTAAAGCATAGCTCACGATGGCAGCGCCAATAACGAAGCCTACATACTTCATCAGCTGCATCTGATTCATATCTCCATTTGTCATGTCATCAATGGCTTCTCCTAAAATCCATGGAGGCAAAACTTCGATAAAGCTCGCCAGCATAAGGAGTACAATCGCAATTGTATACTGCTTACGATACATTTTTAAAAACCATTTTAATTTCACAAATACATTAAACATTACATATACCCTCTTTCTTCAATGTTGATCGTGTTGCTACCCGTCATCATATCGATCCATTTTTAATAGTTTTCGTTGCAAAAAGATAGTCATATAAGGCCCTCCTAAAATTTTGTTACACTAAAATGCACGATACATTTCTTAAGGCGTATTTAAACGTCGGCACAATGTAAACAAAAAAGACACCTATTCCGATTTTTCGAAAAGGTGTCAAAACGAAAAAGGGCACAGGGGAATCCACACCTGTGCCTTTTATTTACATGTACGTGCAAAATTAAAACAAAAGTTCAGGTTAGGGCAATATGAAATTGTCGCTGTTGAAATGTGTACATTCACAATTGATGTGTTCATATCCCTTAACTCCTTTCCTCGTTTTAATTTATTTAGTGTTCCTTAATATTAGTGGAGGCAATTATTGTTGTCAATATTTTTTGAAAACATTTTATTTTCAGTGTTGTAATTTATTGGTTTTCTTATAATTTAATAGGCCTAGTCATTTTTCGGTATAAAAGGTCCACAGAAAAAAGCCACCGGAAGTTTGAAAATTGTTTGTTAATTCTGTATCTTGAAAGTAATACATCAAAAGGAGTGAGGCAACGATGAAGAAATTGTTACTAGTCATGCTATTTACGCTTGTGCTCGCAGCATGCGGGACAAAAGAGACGAGTGATGATGTAAATAATGTCCCGGGAAATAATTCAGATAATGTGACACAGGGTAGCTCTGAAGTGAAAGAGGAAAAGATTACATTATATAAATCAGATGAAAATGCTGAAAATACCGTTCCATTTGATGAAAATTATGATAGCGGTGAAGAAGAACTAGTACCGTTTATTTACTCAAAAGTAAATGAACATGATGTAGAGCTGCTGGATTATACGATGGAAAACGAAGATAAAAGCTTATTGCTTAATTTAGGTGATGATATTTATACAATTCAAGGGTCTGCAGGTGCCAATATGTTTGTTGAAACGTTAGCGCGTTCTTATTTTGAGAACTTACCTGAATTGCAGGATATAACGTTTCTTTATAAAGGATCGGATGAACCAGTGCTAGATCATATGAATATAGGACTACCATATAAACGACAAGATTTTGATATGTAGACGGGGGATAGCTGAAGATGAAGCAACTATGGACTAATGGCACGATATATACGATGGAACAAGAAGGTGCGACCGTGCAGGCAGTGCTTGTACATGATGGTAAAATCGTGGAGACAGGGGCTTTCGACGATTTACTAGTAGATGCAGATGAAGTTATCGACTTGCAGGGCGCAGTTATGTACCCTGGCTTTGTAGATAGTCATCTCCATATGATTGGACACGGTGAAAAGTTGATGCGTCTTGATTTGACAGTAGCAACAAGTGGGGTAGAGCTTGTACAGCTGGTTAAAAATGCGGCAGACCAACTTCAGGATGGGCAGTGGCTCATTGGGGACGGTTGGAATGAAAATCAATTTACAGATGGCCGTATTCCAACAAAAGAAGAATTAGATGCTGTCACGAATACCCCGTTGTTCCTTAACCGTGTGTGTCACCATGTTGCTTTAGTTAATTCATCTGCACTCCATTTGGCGGGGGTTACAATAAATACTGAAGATCCAGCAGGCGGAAAGATTGGTCGTCATGAAAACGGTGAGCTAAACGGATTGTTGTACGAACAGGCAACGAATCTAGTATCTTCACTATTCAAACAAGAGGGGGAAAGCTATATTGAAAGCTTGGCGCAGTCCTTGCAGCTGGCTATTGAACATATGCAATCCTATGGTTTAACTGGCGGACATACTGAAGAAATGAGTTATTATGGTCATTATATGAATCCATTAACTGCCTATCATCGCGTTGTTGGTGAACGGAAGCATTTCCGCGTCAATTTATTACGTCATCATGCAGTATTTGAGGAAATGATCAAGAATAATGCGCAATTTAATGAGCCATATATCGAACCAGGTGCGATGAAAATTTTCGCAGATGGGTCATTAGGCGGATCTACTGCAGCACTATTGGCTCCCTATGCAAATGATGAACATAATAAAGGGATGCTCATTCATACGGATGCTCAAATGGAAGCACTCATTCAGTTAGCGCGAAAATATAATGAAGCGGTAGCCATTCATATAATCGGTGATGGTGCAATGGAACAGGTGCTTCAGTATCTAGAAAAATATCCTGTAGCTGACGGGAAGCGTGATCGCCTGATCCATTGCTGCGTCGTATCAGAAGAACAGCTTTCCCGAATGAAGAAGCTGCAGGTTATATTGGATTTGCAGCCGGCCTTTGTTACATCAGACTATCCATGGGTAACGGAGAAGCTTGGTGAAAACCGTGCCGGTCGTCATTATGCTTGGAAAACGTTTATAGATGAGGGATTCATATGTGCGGCAGGTACCGATGCGCCGATTGAAGCGATGAGTCCATTTGAAACAATCTATGCGGCAGTCGAGCGAAAGAAGCCAAAAGATACACATGAAGGTTATAACCGTGAGCAAAAAGTTTCCCGTTATGAGGCAGTGAAAATGTACACGGTTGGAAGTGCCGAGGCAATTTGTAAAGAAGACGAACGTGGCTATATCCGAAAAGGATATGATGCGGATTTTACAATACTCGATACGGATTTAATGAACTGTAGCGCTGAAGAAATTCTACAGGCGAATGCATTATTGACCGTTGTTGATGGAACAATTGTATATAAAAATGAATAGTAGAGTGAAAGAACCGCATACTTTTATGTGGTTCTTTTATCATTAAAATAATTGTAAAGAATGGTGGGAGTTGTGATGGAGCTAATCCAAAATATATTACCTCCGATTGTGGATGGAAAAACAAAAGTGCTTATTCTTGGCTCAATGCCAGGAAAGCAGTCACTGGAAAAACAGCAATACTACGGCAACCGACGGAATCATTTTTGGCCGATTATAGGAAAGCTTCTAGCAACCGATATTCCGGAAGACTATAACGAAAGAATTGCACTTCTTCGTAAACATCGTATAGGGCTATGGGATTCAATTGAAAGCTGTGAACGCGAAGGCAGCCTTGATGCAACAATAAAAAATGAGGTACCGAATAACTTTTCAGAGCTTTTTAAAAAATACCCGCAAATACAGCTTGTGCTATTTAATGGCGGGAAAAGCTTCGATGTTTTTAAAAGAGATATAGGTCTCGAAGTATTGGACGGTCGAGCGTACAAAAAGATGCCATCAACAAGTCCGATTCCAGGGAAGAATATTAAAACCTTTGATGAAAAAGTAGAAATATGGAGCATCGTGCTAGATTTTTTATCATAATCAAAAATCTTAACGGTTGATTGATAGCGCAATGCCATCTTATTCGGTATGATAAAAACAAATCGTAGTAAAGGGGAATAATTTATGTATCGTGTAGCTGAAGATTTTGTAAAAGATTGGGCGATTTCATCAAAGGGTGCATTGAAAGTAATGCAAGCTATTCCGGATGACAAAATGCATATTGCCATCGTAGATGAGCACAATTCATTAGGATGGTTATCATGGCATTTAGTGAGTGTAGCAGGCGCATTCGGCCATTTTGCGGGATTGCAAATTCCGGGCCCAGGTCCTGATATGCCACAGC
Organism: Solibacillus sp. NPDC093137; assembly: GCF_050280445.1. Lineage (NCBI taxonomy): Bacteria > Bacillati > Bacillota > Bacilli > Caryophanales > Caryophanaceae > Solibacillus > Solibacillus sp. NPDC093137. The sequence goes on along the minus strand of NZ_JBNNVH010000008.1, from coordinate 80,724 downwards.
CAGAAACAATGGCTGGAATTACAGAGAAGTATGAAATGGTGCGCGAAGCGTATAAAAAAGAAGCGGCAGCATTAACAGAGGAACAGCTTTTAGAAGAAGTACCTGCTTTTGGGGGAATGATGAAGCGCGGTGAATTACTCAGCAAAGTAATCTCACACCAAACACATCATATTGGCCAAATGACAGTATTACTTCGCCAAGCAGGCTTAGCAGTGCCTCCAGTAATGGGACCTACAAAAGAAATGCAATAAGAACTCAGCCCCGAATATATTTTGGGGCTTTTTAAATGAAAAAAGATGCCCAAGTATACGTTGGACATCCAGTAAATTCATTTCAGGAAGAAATCATAGCTATTTTTTGCAAGTAATGTAATTGTGACGATGATGAAAAGGACACGCACATAGCCGCTTCCACGCTTAATTGCAAACCGTGAACCGACAATCGCTCCGACAATCTGAGCGGCCCCCATTATCAAACCGTATGTATAATTAATCTGCCCTAAATAGATAAACATTAAAAGCGCCCCGATATTACTCCCAAAGTTAAGGAGTTTTGCATTACCGGCTGCCTTTAAAAAATCATAGCCGACCATCAGAAATGCAAAAATCAGGAATGACCCAGTACCAGGGCCTAAAAATCCATCATAAAAACCAATCAGTGAAATCACTAAGAAAAATAAAATATACTTTTTCGTTGAAAGTGATTTGACCGCCGAAATACTGCCCCAATCTTTTTTGAAAATTGTATAGACAGCTACAGCTGCCAGCATAATCAGCATTAAAGGTTTCAATAAGTTTGGATCAAGTAAATGGACAATCCAAGCCCCGATCATCGAGCTAATAAAAACCCATGGGAAATACTTCATGACAGATTTAATATCCAGCTTTCCAGACCGATAAAATGTAATAGTACTCGTTAAGGATCCCATTGTCCCGGCGAGTTTGTTTGTTGCAACAGCTGCAGAGGGACTTAGCCCTGCAAACATTAATGCAGGCAGTGAAATAAGGCCACCGCCTCCCACAACAGAATCGATAAATGCTGCTAAAAAACCAAAACAAATTAAAATAATAACTAGTTGTGGGTCTAACTCAAATCCCATAAAAGAACCCTTCTTTCTTCAAATAGAGCAATACACTCATGCTATCGAAAATCAGGAGTAGTGTAAATAGTTAAAATTATGATTCGATTATGATAAGGTAATATATTAGTATAATGGAAACGGAGTACACAAATGAAGGATTATCAATTTTTATTGTTTGACTTAGATGATACATTACTGGATTTTAAAGCTGCAGAAAGATTAGCTTTGCCGAAATTATTTGAAGCACATCAGCTACCATTAACACCTCAAATCGAAGCTGTTTACCGAGAGATTAATACCGGTTTATGGCGCTCGCTTGAGGAAGGTTTGATTACTCGTGACTTTTTAATGGAAACCCGATTCGGAAAGACATTCAAGCATTTTGGCGTTGAAGTGGATGGCAGGGTATTGGACGCTGAATACCGTGGCTATTTAGCAGAAAGTAAAGTGTTTGTTGAAGGTGCACTGGAGCTGATTCGAACATTGGCACCTGACTATGAACTGTACATTACATCGAATGGATTGGCGGAGACACAGATAAAACGCCTCCAAGTAACAGGGTTGGCACCTTATTTTAAGCAAGTTTTCGTTTCGGAAAATACTGGCTATCAAAAACCGATGAAGCCATTTTTTGATTATGTGTTTGAACGGATTCCGAATTTCGATCCGAACAAGGCGATGATTATTGGGGATTCCTACAGTGCAGATATTATCGGCGGTGCAAATGCCGGAATCGATACATGCTGGCTTAACCCGTTGAATGCAGTACCATCAACAATTCACCCAACTTATGAAATACAAAAGCTGGCTCAGCTTTTACCGGTTATAAACAGTAATAAAGCCATCACCCAACAGCCTTTAGGAATTTAGTGAAGGTATTTAGTGTTATATAAAATGAAATGCGATGATGCAGGCAAGGAGTGAGCGCAATGACCCTATTTATACTGGTCGTTCTAATTGCGATTATAGGTTACTTTATATTTAAATTATATAGTCATGACAATACAACATTTTATCAATTGACCGGCTATTCGTATTTTGACGTCCTTATGAACAAAAGTGTCCGAACATCCTATCAGCTTATAAAGGAACTGGAGCATGTTCAAGGTACAAAAAAAGTAATGGTGAATCTACAGCTTCCTGTTCACAATGAAGTTCAAACAATTGATGCTCTTTTACTTCATGAATCAGGGATTTATGTAATGAATATGAAAAAGAAATCAGGCTGGATTAACGGACGGGAACAGAGCATCGAATGGATTGAGTTATTACATAAAAATCAAAAACAAGTATTTAATAATCCAATCCATGAAACAAAACGTTTAATCCATACATTAAAAGACCAGTTGCCGGAAGTAGATGGTATGCTTTTTGAAACAATGGTAGTTTTTGCGAACGATTGTTCATTCCAGCAGATTGAAATTCAATCTTCCAATGTTGAAGTGCTGAAAATTGCGGAATTAAAAAAATGGGCTACAACAATTGAAGGGAAACGTTTATCAGATACAGAAATTGAAAACTTGTACGCAACATTAGAAACCTTTATGCATGGTAAAAATCCGACAATACGTTCAAAAACTGTTACAGCCACAAATTAATAAGGAAGAGAGCAGAGTAGTTTTTTCTACTTTGCTTTTTTATGTGGAAAATTTATAAAAAAATCCAAATTTTTATCAACTTTTTGCTCTCTTCATACGTCTAATAAATATAAGAGGAAAGGAGGGTAGTAGAATGGGCAAAAAAATAACCGTGCTCAGCATATTATGTGGAATATTAACAGTTGTCGGATTCCGTCTATGGGTCGATACACCGCCAACTTATGCAAGTAATAAAACGGTCACGGTAAGTGCTACTTATAATGAGCCGTCCGCTTCCAATGATTATATAAACAAGTCGTCCGGCAGCTTAAATAAAATGATGCCGTATTATATGAATGACGGAGGGTCACCGGGCAGAAATTGTACAACATACATAAAGGTTGAAAATATATTGGATAATAAGGAGGCCGATGTTGTACAAGAAAGTGACCAGCAGCAAAAACAGGCAGAACAGCAGGCCAGTCATAAAAGAATTGCTCTCACGTTCGATGACGGTCCCCATAAAAATGTGACCAATCAAATTTTAATGACCTTGCAAAAGTATGAAGTGAAAGCAACATTTTTTGTAATCGGTCAAAATGCTGCAAAGTATCCAGATGTCGTGAAAAAAGCGGATGCTTTCGGTCATGAAATTGCCAATCATACGTGGAGCCACAAAAATTTAACGAAGCTAAACGTACAACAAATGCAGGCAGAAATTGACCGGGCAAACGAGGCAATTTGTAATGCAACAGGAAAGACGCCTACGATGTATCGTCCACCGTTTGGAGCATTGGATGAAAAAGTACGGGAGTCGATTGATTTAACGCCAGTGCTGTGGAATATCGATACACTTGATTGGCAGCATAAAACACCTAAAAAGACATTGGCGAATTTAAAGGCACAAGCAAAGGACAATGGCATTATTTTGATGCATGATATTCACCAGCAATCCGCAGACGCATTAGAGGATGTCATATTGTATTTAAAAGAAGAAGGCTATGAATTTGTGACAACGAGCCAACTATTATAGATTGAAAGTATTTGAAGGGAGTAGTGACCACTATTTCCTTTTTTTATTTGAATGAGTTTATGGTACGATACTAGCGAACACATATGAAGGAGGATCCATCATGGGTCTATTATCAAAACGAGCGTTAAGTATTCAGCAGTTTCAATTCAATAGCCAACTTTTTGCATGTCCTATTTGTAAACAGGAAATAGAGATAAGTAATGAAGGAAAAATGAGCTGTCTATCAAATCATACATTCGATGTGGCAAAACAAGGCTATGTTTATATGTTAAACCGTCCTGTCCACTCAATGTATGGAAAAGAATTATTCGATTCTCGCCATACTGTCATTCAAGCAGGTATCTATGATCGATTACAAGCAGCAATTGCCCGGGAAATCACTGTAGATCAACCGATAATTTTAGATACAGGTTGTGGCGAGGGGTCTCATTTACATCGTATTTGCCAACAGCTTGATCGCCCAGTTGGTGTAGGAATCGATATTTCAAAAGAAGGGATAATTGCAGCGGCAAAGTATAATCCCGAAGAGCTTTGGTGTGTCGGTGATTTAGCGAATAGCCCGTTCAACGAGCAATCTTTTGATGCGATTTTAAATATCTTATCTCCAGCAAATTACGATGAATTTAAACGTCTGTTAAAGCGAGGCGGTAAAGTAATTAAAGTCGTGCCACAGGAAAATTACCTAAAAGAACTGCGTAAACAGGCGTTTGCAGATTCGGAAAAGGAAAGCTATACAAATTCCCAAACTGTAGAGCGATTTAAAGCAAGCTTTGCAAATACAGAAGTAAAAAGAATTACGTATACAGTACCGCTTGAATCCCATTTAGTACAAAATCTACTTGAAATGACACCGATGGGCTGGCATATTGACGATAAAGAAAGTATTCAATTACAGGAAATTACAATTGATTTAGATCTATTAATTGGAATGGAGTGATCGTAGATGAAGAAAATCTTAGTATTAGGCGGGACCCGGTTTTTTGGCCGTAAATTAGTGGAACTTTTATTGGAGCAAAAGCATGAAGTAACAATTGTCACGCGCGGAATGTCGGAAAATCCATTTGGCGATGCAGTAGAGCATATTAAAGTGGATCGAAAAGATACGGCAGCTTTTGAGAAAGCATTGGAAAACCGTACATTTGATATTGTTTATGATAATATTTGTTATTCGCCAAACGAAGCAAAACAGCTGTGCGATCTGTTCAATGGGAAAATCGGCAAGCTTGTTTTCACATCTACATTAGCTGTATATGAAGCAGATGGCAAGCCGCATTCTGAAGAAGATTTCGATCCGACTTCATATGGCATCATCATGGGAGATACACATAAATTTACGTACGGTGAAGGAAAGCGTCTGGCAGAGGCGGTATTTTATAAATTTGCCGAGTTTCCTGTAGTTGCAGTTCGTTTCCCAATCGTCATGGGAGAAGATGATTATACGCGCCGTTTGCATTTCCATATTGAGCGCATAATTAATAAGGAACCAATCGGATTTTTAAATATGGATGCAGAAATGTCCTTCATTCAGGCAACAGAAGCTGCCCTTTTTTTACAGTGGGCAGGTAATGATCATGTTGTGGAAGGACCGATTAATGCGACAGCAAATGGGGTCATTTCTTTAAAAGACTTCATTTCTCTTATTGAAGAAAAGTCAGGCGAACGTGCTAAAATAGCATTGCTTGGGACAGAGGAAATCCGTTCACCATACGCCATTCCAGCCACATGGTATATGAAAATTGACAAGGCGGAGCAATTAGGATTTTCGTTCAGTCAGCTTGAAGAGTGGCTGCCTCCATTAATCGAGCAAATTGCGGGAACTACGGCAAAACAGTAGTCATTGAATGAAGGTAGTACTTTCAATTAAAATGAAGTGAGATTAACGATAAGGTAGGAATGAAACGTGTATAAATTTATTGCAAGAGTTGTATATGGAATATTAGGGGTTAACGGGTCCAAGGCAAAGGTATATGGAAAAGAAAATATACCGAAAGAAGGCGGCTTTGTCGTTGCCTGTACTCATAATGGCTATATCGATATTTTGAACCTGGGGATATCGATGCTGCCAAAAGAAGTACATTTTATGGCTAAGAAACAACTGTTTGATGTAAAAGGGTTAGGCTGGCTAATTACGAGATTGAATGCATTCCCGGTGGATCGTGACAATCCGGGACCAAGTGTTATTAAAATCCCTCGTCAGCTTATCAAAGAAGGAAAAGTAGTCGGAATCTTCCCGAGTGGAACGAGAAGCTCGGAAAACTCGGAATTAAAAGCCGGTGCAGTGACGATTGCCCAGTTGGCGAAGTCAGAAATTTTGCCGGCTGCTTATATCGGTCCGAAAGATGCGAAAGGTGTATTCAAACGTCAAAAAGGCTATTTAATTTACGGTAAGCCATTTACGGTTGGCGCAGGAAAAGAAGGCCGTGAACAATCCGTTCAATTTTTGGAAGATGAGCTGAACCGATTAACAGAGCATTTGAAAGAAATGCACCCAGAAGTAAAATAACAGAAGCTGCGCGGAAACTTTCGTGCGGCTTCTTTATTAGGAGTGGAAAAGAGATGAAGCAAGTACTATTCGTATGTTTGGGCAATATTTGCCGTTCTCCTATGGCAGAAGCTGTTATGCGTGATTTAATCGCTAAACGCGGTTTAACGGATAAAATTACAGTCGACTCAGCAGGCACGAGCAATTACCATATTGGGGAACCCCCGCATAAAGGGACAACGGCGAAATTACAGGAATACGGAATTATGACAACCGGTATGCTTGCAAGACAGTTACGCACTTCCGATTTAGACAGCTTTGACTATATTGTCTGTATGGATGAAAGCAACGTGAAAAATACGATTGAAATGCTGCGTGCAGAAGCAGATGCAAAAGTGTTCCGTTTCCTTGATTTGACGACACATCAAAAAGATGTTCCCGATCCTTGGTATACGGGAGATTTCCAGGAAACGTACGACCTATGTTTAGAAGGCTGCGAGGCATTGATGGAAAAAATTGAAGCGGATTTATAAGGAAAAGCGAAGTGGGCATCATCCGCTTCGTTTTTTATTATTCTTTGGTTGGTTAACTAATGTTATTTTCTACTGTCTGTTATAAGAAGCACAGTTAAGGGTAATTATATGGCAAAGTATGTAAAGATTCATATGGAGGGAATAGCTATGGATGTGAAAGGAAGACGAAAAAGCAGTAATGTGGAAGATCGTCGGGGGATGAGTGCCGGGAAAATCGGCGGAGGTCTTGGCGGAGTCGGGATAATTATTGCCATTATTTTCACATTACTTAATGGCGGAGATGCAGGGGATGTTGTTTCGGAAGTATCAAAGAGCATTACACAAAACGGTGCATCTTCTGAAAACTATGAACCGACCGCTGAAGAAGAGGAACTTGCGGAATTCGTTTCTGTAGTACTCGCGGATACAGAAGATATATGGCAACAATTGTTTACTGATAATGGGATGACTTACGAAAACCCGACGCTCGTATTATTTACGGATAGTGTAAGCTCTGGGTGCGGGATGCAAAGTGCTGCGGTTGGACCATTTTACTGTCCGGCAGATTATAAGCTATATATTGACTTAAGTTTCTACAAAGAATTAAGAAACCGGTTTGATGCACCGGGTGATTTTGCGATGGCTTATGTAGTTGCACATGAAGTTGGTCACCATGTCCAAACATTATTGGGCACATCCGAACAAGTACACGCGCTAAACGGAAAAGTATCACAAGCCAAGTACAATGAAGCCGTGAAACGTCTGGAACTTCAGGCGGATTATTATTCAGGTGTATGGGCACACCATGTTCAGGACAAGGGCTATTTGGAAGAAGGCGACTTTGAAGAGGCGTTAACGGCAGCAAATGCCATTGGCGACGATACATTACAGATGGAAGCGCAAGGATATGTTGTCCCGGAAAGCTTTACACATGGTACAAGCGAGCAGCGGATGCGCTGGTTCAAAAAAGGCTATAATGCCGGTACACTTCAAGGCGGGGATACATTTAGCTTAGAGGCTTCCCAATTATAAACGTGACCTATAGCATAGAAAAAATGCTATAGGTTTTAACATTTTTTTATGCAGAGTAATTTAAAATTATTTCAAGTTTATGTATAATAAATAAGTTAAATATATTTTTTCGTTTTTAAATAACGTTACTAATAGAGTATGAAAGAGAGTGAACAAAATGGGTCGTAAGTGGAATAACATTAAAGATAAAAAGGCTGGGAAAGACGCAGCAAATAGCCGTATTTACGCTAAATTCGGTCGTGAAATTTACGTAGCAGCAAAATCAGGTGAACCAAACCCGGAATCTAACCGTGCACTGAAAACGGTTTTAGAACGTGCAAAAACTTATTCTGTACCAAAACATATTATTGAAAAAGCAATCGACAAAGCAAAAGGTGGCGGCGATGAGCAATTCGATGAGTTACGCTATGAAGGTTTCGGTGTCGCTGGTACAATGGTAATCGTTGATGCATTAACAAACAACGTAAACCGTACAGCTTCTGAAGTACGTGCAGCATTCGGTAAGAATGGCGGTAACATGGGCGTATCTGGTTCAGCGGCGCATATGTTCCAAAATACAGCTGTATTCGGAATTGAAGATAAATCAGAAGATGAGATTCTTGAAATTTTAATGGAAGCGGATTTAGATATGCGTGACATTATGGATGAAGAAGGCACAATTATCGTTTATGTTGAGCCGGAACAATTCCATGCTACACAAGAAGCATTTAAGGGTGCAGGCATTGAAGAATTTACTGTAGCAGAGTTAACGATGCTGCCAATGACAGATGTTGCTTTAACTGGTGATGATTTAGTGAAATTCGAAAAAATGATTGATGCATTGGAAGATTTGGAAGACGTGCAACGCGTGTACCACAATGCTGATTTAGGAGAATAAAAAATGTAAGCCCAAAGATGATTCTTTGGGCTTTTTTTGTGCTTTCATCAATTCTGGAAACTAACGGGAAATTGATAGTTCTATTTTCTTATTATTCATTAATAACATATAGTATTCATTAAAAGACATTGCTTTTAATTAATCTTTAATTCAAAATAAATTTAACAATTAAATATTATATTAGGAGATTAAATAGGCTATGAAAAGAATGGATAAATTAGGTAGTAGAATCATATTGATGATTGGCATTATTTTCACCGTTATTTTACTATTAACAGTTATTATGCTTCAGTTTAATTCAGCACGTTCAGTTCAGTCATCAGTGAAGGAACGTACGATAGAAGTAGCTAGTAATATTGTAAATTACATAGATGTACAAAAGTATGAGCAGCTTATTGAAGAACCAGAAGAAAATGCAACATATTGGGCATTACGTGAACAGTTGAATGAATTACGCGAATACAATGGTGTCATGTATGCCTATACCTATTTTGTACCAGAAGAAAATGGGGAAGTTACATTTTTAGTTGATGGCATGCCGGCAGATGATACTGAAAATGCCGGGAAGCTGGGTGACGCATCGGGTTCTACAAAGTACGAGCATATTGAGCGCGTTATCGAAGACGGCCAATTTGCATCAGACCTTTTAAGCAGTGATTTTGGTGAATATATTACCGGTATTGTTCCGATTAAAAATGATGCAGGGAAAACGATTGCCTATTTAGGTGTTGATATCGATGCATCGTATGTTTCATCGTTAACAAAAAATGTAGCAAAAGAGATTGTCCCAATTATTGCGCTCATTTTCATTATTATTTTTATAGTAGCTTTAATCGGTATTTATACTTATATCCGTCGAGCGTTATCGCCATTACAAACATTAAATAAAGCAGCAGAAAATCTAGCTTCAGGTGATATTGTTGAATCACAGGCTATGTTGGATAAGCTGAATTTTAAAACGAATAATGAAATTACAGCATTCGCAAAAAACTTCCAAAGCTCGCTTGTCGAGTTATCAGTCACATTCCAAGTATTGAAGGAACGTACAGATGGGCTGGGAGAAGTAGTCGATCTAATCGAAACATCTACGGAACGTGTGAACACATCAAATGAAAAAATGGTGGAAAATATCGCCACGATATCACACAGCGGGACATTACAGCAAGTAAGCAATAATGAAGTAAATGCTGCGATGAATGAAATGGCAATCGGCATTCAGAAACTGGCCGATACATTTAATGAGATTGCTGAGATTTCTTCCGATATGACGAGCCTTGTTGAAGATGGTGCACAAAGTTCCGGTAAGGTAGTTGGCCAGATTCAAGGGGTAGAAAAATCGGTAGAAAATACGGCTAAGCTAGTAAAAGAAATGGGAGAAAACTTCCACTCAATTAAAGAAATGGTAACAGTCATTACGAATATTTCGGATCAGACGAATTTACTGGCGCTTAATGCAGCAATTGAAGCAGCACGTGCCGGAGAGGCAGGAAAAGGATTTGCGGTTGTAGCTGATGAAGTGAAGAAGCTGGCTGAAATGTCCCGTACATCTGCGGAGGAAATTTCGGGTCATCTCCAAAAATTCTCGCATATTACGGATCGATTACTAGTTGAGATTGATATGACAACAACAGATGTTAAAGAAGGAACGATGGCAGTAGGTGAAATTGGTCAACGCTTAGATCAAATTTTAAATTCTGTATTGAATGTCAATAATCGAATTCAGGACGATTCAGCAGTTGTTGAGCAAATGTCAGCAGGTGCAGAACAAATTTTAGCTTCGACTGAAGAAATGAGTCGTTTAGTAAATGATACATCCGACTATGCAAAACATTTGGCTCTTGCTTCTGATGAACAAACACTCGTAGTCGATGATTTAACAAAAGCGGTTGAAGAATTGGATAACCATTCACAACAAGTTGTATTGGAAATGAATAAGTTCAAAATATAATGACTGGCATAAGCAGCTGAGACCTTTTCTCGGCTGCTTATTTTTTATGTCTATTAGCCTAAAATAAAGCTAGATAAATATTCTGAAAATAATTGCAATTTATGCCATAATCATAAATAATAAAAGAGGGAATTTCGAATTCCGAATGAAGTGAACAGATGGGGTGAATGAGTTTGGTAACATTTAAAGACTTTGATTATAAACGACCGGATTTAGAACAAATGAAAGAACAGACAGCAGCATTATTAGAGGAATTTAAAGCTGCAACTACTGTAGATGAACAAAGCGAAGTTATTGAAAAATTAAATGCGATTCGCAACACATTTTCTACAATGGCTAATATCGTCTATGTACGTGCATCAATTGATACAAACGATGAGTATTACCAAAAAGAGCGTGACCATTTCGATGAAGTAAGCCCAATGGCAGATGAGCTTGTATTTAATTACTATACGGAACTAGTAAAATCGCCATTCCGTGCTCAACTGGAAGAAAAATGGGGTACGCAACTATTTGCATTAGCTGAGAACTTATTAAAAGGTTTCTCGCCTGCAGTAATCGAGCTTATGCAAAAGGAAAACAGATTAACGTCTGAATACAGCAAGCTAGTTGCTTCTGCTCAAATTGAATTTGATGGCAAAACTTTGACATTGGCACAGCTTGGGCCATATGCAGAATCTACAGAGCGTGATGTTCGTAAAGCAGCACGTGAAGCGAGTGCAGATTTCTATGCTTCAAACAAAGAAAAGTTCAATCAGATTTATGATGATTTAGTGAAGCTTCGCCATGAAATTGCGACAAAATTAGGCTTCAAAAACTATGTAGAACTTGGCTATGTCAATATGAACCGTGTTGACTACAATGCAGAGATGGTTGCCAAATTCCGCGAGCAAGTGCGTGAAAGTATCGTACCGCTTGCAACAAAACTGTATGAGCGCCAAGCAGAACGCATCGGTGTGGAAGACTTTAAATTCTATGATGAAGGCTTAACATTCTTAACAGGAAATGCCGTACCTCAAGGTGACCCGCAATGGATTATCGATAACGGTAAAAAAATGTACGAAGAACTATCTAAGGAAACAGGCGAGTTCTTCAACTATATGATCGAGCATGACCTGATGGATTTAGTTGCGAAAAAAGGTAAGGAAAGCGGAGGATACTGTACGTTTATCGAAGACTACGAATCACCGTACATCTTCTCGAACTTTAACGGCACATCCGGAGATATTGATGTACTGACACATGAGGCAGGACATGCATTCCAAGTGTATTCAAGCCGAAATATTGGAATTCCGGAATACTTATGGCCGACATATGAATCAGCAGAAATTCATTCTATGAGTATGGAATTCTTTACATGGCCTTGGATGGAGCTATTCTTCAAGCACCAAACAGATAAGTATAAATTCTCGCATTTAAGCAGCGGGTTACTATTCTTACCATACGGTGTAGCAGTAGATGAATTCCAGCATGTCGTGTATGAAAATCCACAAATGACACCAGCAGAGCGCAATGCTGCATGGAAAGAAATCGAAGCGAAGTATTTACCGCATCGCGATTATGACGGTCATGACTATTTAGAATCAGGAGCTTTTTGGCAACGACAAGGTCATATTTATTCAAGCCCATTCTATTATATTGACTACACGTTAGCGCAAATTTGTGCATTCCAGTTTTGGAAACGTTCACGCGAAGACTTTGATGGTGCTTGGAAAGACTATCTGCATTTATGCAGTCTTGGCGGGTCATTTGCTTTCACAAAACTTGTTGAAGAAGCGGGCTTAATCTCGCCATTTGACGAAGGCTGTGTGGAGTCGGTTGTAGGTACAATCGAAGACTATTTAAATTCAATTGACGATAAAAGGCTATAAAAGTTAAGAGGTTTGTTCCGCAAAGACTCCTTTGCGGAAGAAACCTTTTTTATTTTTTGTATTTTATGAACCTTTATGGCATGCTAAAACGTACATAGTTATAGTAAAAATATAAAGTAAAAGAAAGTTTGGGAAAGAGAGTGAGCCGATGACAAGAAAACTGTGGTTCCAAGTTGGCGTAGGTATTTTATTAACATTATTAATTATTAAATACTTTATTGAAATTCATTCGATATTTAATCCGATTATCATCATTTTTACGACAATACTTGTACCGTTATTACTCGGTGGGGTGCTCTATTATATTTCAGAGCCGTTACAGCGTATATTGGAAAAACGGGGAATGCCGAGATGGGGTAGTTTAATAACGATTGTTCTTATAATTGCGGGTTTATTCGCAAGTTTTTTGATTTTGGTTGGTACTCCAATTGCAAACCAAGTAAACAGACTTGTTGAAAATGCACCGACGATCGCTAAGGATATTGAAGAAGCAGCTGATTTTATTTTAGATAATAAGGAAAATATTCCGATGTTACCTCCGCAAGTAGAAGAGTTTATAGCATCTGTAACCAATTCGATACAAGACATTGCTGTCGCAAGTAGTAAATATCTTGTTTCTTTCTTAAGTGGGGCGGTAACCGTCACATTAACATTAGTATTAGCACCATTTTTCTTCATTTTCATGTTGAAAGACCATGAAAAATTCGCTCCTCAGATTTATGGTATCTTTTCTGGGGAACGCCGCACATGGGTGAAAAAAACATTAGAAGAAATTGATAACGTATTAAGAAGCTATGTACAAGGACAAGTATTGGTCAGCTTTTTACTCGCAATCATGATGTATATTGGCTATTTAATCATTGGTTTGGAATATTCATTATTACTTGCCTTATTTGCATTTTTTATGAATATGATTCCATTTATCGGTCCGTGGCTTTCCCTTGTACCGGCAGTGATTGTAGCACTTCTGAATAATCCGTTTGACGTTATTTGGGTTGGTGTTGTAACGCTTGTCGCACAGCAAGTAGAAAGTAACTTAATCACACCAAATGTTATGGGACGATCTTTGGATATTCACCCGTTGACAGTCATTTCAATCGTATTGGCAGCAGGTAATATTGCCGGGTTTATCGGAATTCTGATTGCGATCCCTACGTACTGTGTCATTAAAGTAATCGTTCAAAATATTTATGAAGAACGAAAACAGATTAAAGAGACTGCCAATAAGACGATATAACCTAGTTTATATGGCTAAGTTGCGGAGCATATGTGATAAGCATATGCTTCGCTTTTTAATTTTCGCCGGACACTGTATACTTAATAATTGAAAAGACATTTAAAAGGAGCAGACAATGCTAACATTTGAACAAAAACAAGAAATTATCGAATCATTTCCTCAGTTGACTAAAAAGGAAATTTCATTAAAACGTGTGAACTACCACTTTGAAGAAAGTCTTTACGAAAAATCGATTGTTGTAGAAAAGTTGCATCCAAACGGCAATGGCTTTGTTTTCGTAGGCGACTTATTGAAATATGAAAAAGAAGCTGGCGATAACGGGCTTGTTAATATTCGCGACTATAGTGAAGAAGCGTTACGTGAAATAGTGCGCGACTCGATTAACTATTTATCTGAGGAAGAAGAAGAGATTTTACCGATTGTCGAGACATGGACATCGCGTGAAGGAACAAAACTAGAGCTGGAGTTTAATGATCGTTCTTGGAATATTTACCATCAAGGAAATTTAGAGGAATCTTTCGGTACGCGTGAAGACGCTGTCGCTTATTTACGTGAGGAAGGTTTCCGACTTTCAAAATAGATAAGTGAGGGAATTGAAGAATGACACAACAGAATTCATCGAAAGAAATGTCCGGAAATAAAATGGTCAAAATTATCGTCGGTACAATTTTAGTAGCATCCATTGTGATTGTCATTGCAATTCAAGCATTTTACATGTTGTGGGAACCTAAAGACCCGAAACAAATCGAGTTGAACAAAAGTGAAGAGTCGAGCAATGTAAGTTCAGTTATGCTTCCGTTTGAGGAGCAGCTGTATTTAGGTTAGGCAGATTGCTTCAATTTCTAAAATCCTTTTCGTCGGTATAGCGGCGGGGGGATTTTTTTGTTTGAGGTGCGGGGCGGTGGTGTTGGTTTTCTAATAAAGGCAACGGAAGTATTAATATCCACACTATTTCTTCTAATATCTTCACCAATTGTTCTAATAAACTCAAACCCGGTTAGCCGGCCCCCTATAAATAAAAGAAAAGTCACCAGTTTCACCCAGTCTTCTAATAAAAGCAACGGAATTTTTAATTCCCCCGACAAATGTTCTAATAACAGAAACAAAAAAAGCCGCCCAGCCCACTTACAACAGGCCGGACGACTATTTATTAACATTATCTCGTATTCTTCTTAAACGGCAGCCACCAGTTCCAGTCGCCAAACAGTTTCATGAAGCTTGGGACAAGCATCAGGCGGATGACTGTTGCGTCAATAGCAATAGCGATCGCAATACCGACTCCGATTTGCTTCACGGGCATGACATCCGTAAATGCGAATGCTCCTGTAATGACAATCATAATAAGCGCTGCCGATGTAATGATTTTACTTGTCGAGACAAGTCCATCGACCGTTGCCTTCGTATTAGTTGCCCCTTTTAAATATTCTTCCTGAATACGGGAAATTAAAAATACTTCATAGTCCATACTTAAGCCGAACACTAAGCAGAAGGTCAACACCGGAATAATCAATACAATTGTCGTTGCTTCCAAACCGAAATGGCCATATTGGAAAATGTATACAAGAATACCGAATGTCGCACCTAAGCCAAGGATATTCATTAAGATTGCTTTCAACGGAATTAAAATCGAACGGAATGCAATCATTAAAATGAAGAAGGTAGATACAATGATAATCGCAATGGCAATAAGTACTTTGCCGGCAATCTCATCAAAGATTTCCTGATTGAATTTCGCTTGACCGGACAAAGCGAAATCGACGCCTAAGTCTTTTTCACTCCAGTCGCGTACAAAATCCTGAGCTTCAAATGAAGAACCTTCAGCATTTAAATAAGCGACCATATACATTTTGTCTTCCTGAATAAAGTTTTCCGCCACTTCATCCAGTGCACCGGGAGCTTGTGGGTTGCTGTTCGCCATTTCCCACATTTCAACGGACTCAATATTGGCTACAGTAAACATCGATGTTACACGACCGACAAGAGGGTCATCCAACAGCTGCTGCTGAATATCGAATATTTTTTCGCGTCCTTCTTTCGTATCCCAAGCAGCGGCATCTTCATTTTCTGCCAGAAGGAATACCGGTGTATTATCGGCAAGCCCAAACTGTTCATCGAGCGTATCAAAGGTTTGGCGCGATTCATATGATTCCGGCAATGATTCCGTAGAAGGGATCGTTAACTCGATATCTTTGATCGGCACCATTGCAACACATAACAGAATGATGGCCACAACAATAATTGTGACAGGTCGTTTCATGACAAAGGCGGCGAACTTCTGCCAACGAGAGGCAGTCGCTTTTATTCGGAAAACACGGCCTTTATTTAAACGGTCACCAAGAAGCATCAATGTTGCCGGTAAAAGTGTAATACCAGTTAAGACAGCCAGCAACACGACAATTGATCCGCCAAGCGCGATGTTCATGAAAATTTCCACATCAATGACGATCATTGCACCAAGACCAATCATGACACAAAGCGCTGAGAAGATAATCGATCGTCCTGCTGTTTGGATAGCAATTTGAACTGACTGCTCAATGGATTGTGTGTTGCGTTCTTCACGGTAACGGTTAATAAGCAGCAAAGCAAAATCAATACTTAAAGCTAACCCGAGCATTGGGACGATATTTAAAACGAAAATCGATAAGTTCACACTATCGCCTAAAAGAGCCAATAGACCAAGTGTGATGACAACCGTGGCACCGCCAACTAAAATAGGCAGTAAAGAAGCTACAATCGTACCGAATGCTAACAATAAAACGATTAAAGCAATCGGAAGACCAATCGTTTCAGCTTTAATTAAATCATTTTGACTTGCTACATTAATATCCTTTGAAATAACCGGTTCACCTGTAATGGAAATACCGTTAACTTCGCCGAGCTTTTCACGCAACTCGTCAATAATAGGGAAGTAATCATCTACCGAATTATCAAACTCCAGCATTCCATAGGCATAGCCGTCTTTATTTAATTCTTCGACACCTACAGGAGATGTTATTGTTTGAATTTCTTCAATTGTTTCTAATCTTTCAAGGGCAGACGAAATTTCCTCATCTGTTTTATTTTCAAACAGCACAAAAATCGTTTTTGCGGGTAAATTGAATGTATCCGATAACTCGTGCGTTACATACGAGTGGTCGCCATCATAGAAAAACCCATCCCCTTGCAGTTTAGAAGGGAGTTGAAGCGCAAAAAATGCTAGAACAACTAAAATTGCACACCATAGTAGAACGATCGGTTTTGCAAATTTTGTAATGAATGCTGCGAACTGTTTCATAAATTACCGCCTTTCTTTTTCCATAAATACAGTGTAATGGATTCATAGAAAAAAAGAAAAGAGGGAGGTTTGTCCGAAAAAAAATTTCGAAACATACCTCTCCTCTTTACTAAAAGAATAGATTTAATACTGTATAAATAATCGCTGCCATTACAGCAGAAATAGGCATTGTAATAATCCATGTTGTGACAATTTTACGAGCCATACCCCAGTTTACGCCTTTTACATTTTGAGCTGAACCAACACCCATAATTGCAGAAGAAATAACATGTGTTGTTGATACAGGCAAGTGAATTAATGTTGCACCGAAAATGATGGATGCGGAAGCAAGGTCTGCAGCAGCACCATTTACAGGACGGATTTTCATAATTTTGCCGCCAACTGTTTTAATGATTTTATAACCGCCGATTGATGTACCAAGACCCATTGCTAAAGCACAGGCAAAACGTACCCAACCCTGTACATCATCCGTTGTTTGCAAATTCGCTGCAATCAGTGCCATCGTAATAATACCCATCGCCTTTTGAGCATCGTTTGTCCCGTGGGTAAATGATTGAATGGCAGCAGTGAAAATTTGCATAATACGGAAACCTTTATTTGTTTTATATAGGTTCATATTCTTAAAAATGAATTTCATTATTGTCATCATTATATAACCAGCACAAATCGCAATGATTGGTGATGCTAATAAAGCAATGATGATTTTTGTGAATCCGCTATAGTTTAAAACCCCGACTCCAGATGCTGCAATGGCAGCACCTGCAATCGAACCGATCAATGTATGAGACGAACTTGATGGAATTCCAAAATACCAAGTGACTAAGTTCCAAGTGATCGCTGATAATAGAGCGGCCAAAATAACAACAGTACCGATTAATGGTGCATCAGGTGTAGATAATGTAAAAGGGTCAACAATATCTGACGCAATCGCCTTTGCAACACCTACGAATGTAATGGCACCCAAGAAATTCATAAACGCTGCCATGACTACCGCTACTCGAGGAGGTAGCGCACGTGTTGAAACGGATGTTGCTATCGCATTTGCCGTGTCATGAAAACCATTAATGAAGTCAAATGCAAGTGCAAAAAAGACTACTAGGACAGTAATGATAAGTAGTGTATTCATTAAAAGGACTCCTCATTAATTACGCATTACGCATAATAATTGTTTCGATTGTATTAGCAACTGTTTGACAGTAGTCGGCAATTTCTTCTAACTGTTCATAAATATCTTTGAATTTAATTAGACGAATAGGATCTTTTTCGTTTAAAAACAGCTTTTTAATAGAAGAACGTAAAACTTCATCACATTCACGCTCATAATCTTTAATTAAAATTGCGTGTTGACGCATCCCAACAAGATCTTTTTTGTTTAATAATTCCATCGCTTTAACGATTTCATCAGTAGATTTGGCAATATATGCTAGGAAATCGCGCATCGATTCATCGATTTCTGTTAATGAAAACATTTCGAAATGTGCAATCGTACCTTCTGCACCATCTAACACATCATCCATACGAATTGCTAATGATAAAATATCTTCACGCTCAATTGGCGTCATAAATGATTTATTAAGCATGACAATTAATTCATGAATTAATTTATCACCTGCTGTTTCGTATTGCTTCATACGAATGCTAATTTCCTTTAAGTCTGCAACCGTTTCAATGCGGAAATCATTTGCATAATGGATACCTTCACGCATATTTTCAGCAATTTTCAATAAGGCTGAAAAAAACGGATCTTGCTTCTTTGAACTAAACATGGAATGCCTCCTGGATATATATAATTAAAATAATTTTAAAAATTAACCTCAATTATCATAACAAAAACTTAAAAAAATCTATACAAATTTTACTCTAACCTTATCAATCTTTACAATTCTGTAACAAAAGGAAAAGGTGAATAAGTAATTATTTTTAGTCGAAAGATAGAAAAAATACAACTAAACGAGTAAACTGTTTTGGTATTATAGTAAATTTTGTAGCTCATTTTCCAAAAATGGCTTCGCATTCAAAAAGCGTACAAATTCGTTATATTTTAATCGCTGCTCACTTGTTGGCTTCTTCCCGGTGAAATAAGCACGTATTAAAATATTCTTTGGAGTATTTTCCATATCGATAAATTCCAATAACTGTGTATCATAGCCGACAAGTGATAAAAGTTCAGCGCGAATTGAATCCGTAGCCAATGCGGCAAAGCGCTCCTTCACTAAGCCATGCTGTGTCATAATCGATAATGCAGGTGCCTGCAGCTGACGGTTCAATTCATGTTGACAGCAAGGAACACTTAAAATAACTTTTGCGCCCCATTTTACAGCACGGGCTAATGCCATATCTGTCGCAACATCACAAGCATGAAGGGTTACGACCATATCTACAGAAGTTTCTTCATTGAAGTCATTAATATCCCCAACTAAAAACTGTAGATCTTCATATTGTAAATCTGCTGCAATCCGGTTACATTCCTCAATCACTTCCTTTTTGAGGTCAAGGCCTGTGACATGTATATCAAGACCCTTTTCAATTTTTAAGTAATGATACAAAGCGAATGTTAAATAGGACTTACCAGAACCGAAATCTAGTATTTGAATAGTTTTATCTTTCGGCAAATGGGCTAAAGAATCATCGATAAACTCAACAAAGCGATTGATTTGTTTAAACTTATCGTATTTCTGTTTCTTTATTTTCCCATCCTCTGACTGCACTCCTAAACGGACTAAAAACGGGTGAATACGGGAATCATCCAATAGATATTGTTTTTTTCGGTTATGGGATAAGTTCACTTGTTTAGTTGTCGCATTTTGATCAGATTTCCAAAGCACTTTATTTTTCTTCGAGAGTTGCACTTGTACAGTCTGCTCCTGAAACTCAGCATGTACTTGCCGGAACTGTTCAAAAAGAGCATCGAGCTTCGCGGCTAAATCTTCAACTGTTATATTTTCATGCTTTAAAATGCGCTCATATTGATATTCCAGTTGGATCATATATTCTCCGCGAATTTCTACGGGCTTGAGTTTGACCCGTTTTAAGTCACTGGATTTTTGACGTGGCTGGCTAATAGTTGCTTGAAGTAGTGTTTTATTAGAAATGAGTGCATGAAGCCGCACTTTCATTTGTTCGAATTCCATAAAAACCGCCTTTTCTTTTTTCAAAATATTGTTTCCCTATAGTATCATAATGCGCTTATATGTTGTCATTGTACAGGCTTTTGAATTGTATGTTACGATGGGGAAAAACTATAGATGGTAGCAAGGAGGCAAAAATTTGAAAGATGTTGAAGTATTAATTGAACGCGGTGTATTAGTTGGCGTCAATTTACAAAAGGATGAGCATTTTGATTACTCAATGGAAGAGTTGGAAAATTTAGCACAAGCTTTAGATGTAAAAGTTGTCGGCATGGTGACGCAAAATCTAGAACGTGTGACACCTTCACATTATGTAGGTACAGGGAAAATTGAAGAAATTAAGGCGTTCTTTGATGAAACAGATGCCAACATTATTATTTTTAATGATGAACTCTCACCGTCACAAATCCGTAATTTAGAGCGTGATTTACAATGTAAAGTAATTGACCGTACAATGCTGATTTTAGATATTTTCAGCCGCCGTGCAAAAACACGTGAAGCGCAATTACAAGTAGAGCTCGCTCAATTACAGTATATGCTTCCGCGTCTAGTTGGGCTCCATGCTTCACTATCCCGTCAAGGGGGAGGAACAGGCGGCGGCTTTAAAAACCGTGGTGCAGGGGAAACAAAACTTGAACTTGACCGTCGTAAAATTGAAGATCAGATTTCGAAAATCAAGAAAGAACTTGAATCCGTTAAAGAACAGCGTGAAACACAGCGCAAGCAACGCCGTAAAAATGCAGTACCTGTCGTATCAATTGTAGGTTATACAAATGCAGGAAAGTCCACGATTATGAACCAGTTACTTGCGAAGGCGGGGCAAGATGATACAAAGCAAGTGTTTGAAAAGGATATGTTGTTCGCGACACTTGAAACTTCAGTCCGTAATATTGAACTGGAAGATAATAAATCCTTTTTACTGACTGATACGGTTGGTTTTGTTAGCAAACTGCCACATCACTTAGTAAAAGCATTCCGATCGACATTGGAAGAAGCACGAGAATCCGACCTGCTGCTGCATGTTGTAGATGTATCAAATGAAGAATACCGTTTTATGATGGAAGTAACGAATGAAACATTAAAAGCGATTGATGTTGAAAATATTCCTACTATATATGTATACAATAAATCCGACTTGGCTGATGTGGAATATCCATTAGTTAGCGGGGACAATATTTGGCTTTCTGCGAAGGAAGATGTAGGACTGGAAGAGTTGCTTCAACAAATCAAACAACAAATTTTTGCTAATTATGTTACATGTCAAATGCTTATTCCATATAATCAGGGTGGAATTGTTTCCTATTTAAATGAGCAGGCAACTGTTTTAGAAACGGAATATGAAGAAGAGGGTACATTATTAACGCTTGAACTTAAAGAGGCGGATTATCAGAAGTATGAAATTTATGTGGTAAAGTAATAATGGAGATAACAAGCTAAAGTACGTTGTGGTTGCATCGTACTCTAGCTTTTTTTATTAAATCTTTATCTAGTTGAAAAGTCAAAATAATTTCTTTACTGAATTAATTGTTTTATAATACAAAAATCCTGTTGTGGTAATTTGTTCTATTTATCTGAAAATAATGAAAAAACATAAAATTATAACATTTTGATTATTTGTTGATTTTAATCAACTATTAGGCTAAAGTGTTCAAGTATATTATTTCAAATGTCAGACAACAGACGACGGAGTTTATTGTCAGAATATTTATTAATCGGGAGGATTTCAAATGTATTCAAAAGAAGAAATTGTGAAGTCCGTTCCTCAAACTGGTTTTGTCGGTCAACCTAAAGGGTTGTTTACACTATTCTTTACAGAGTTTTGGGAACGTTTTTCATATTATGGTATGCGTGCCATTCTACTATTCTACATGTACTATGCAGTTAAAGATGGTGGATTAGGACTAGATCGTACGCAAGCTAACATCATCATGTCGATTTACGGTTCATTAATCTACATGTCAGGTATTATCGGCGGGTGGATCGCTGACCGTATTACTGGTATGCGTAAAGCGATATTCTATGGCGGAATATTAATTATGATTGGTCATATATTATTGGCCTTGCCGCTTGGTGTATCAGCATTATACTTATCGATGTTCTTTATCATCATTGGTACTGGTTTATTAAAGCCAAATGTTTCATCAGTAGTTGGTGACTTGTATGCAGAAAATGATGCACGTCGTGATTCAGGATTCTCTATTTTCTATATGGGTATCAACATGGGTGGTTTCCTGGCACCTTTATTAGTTGGTTTATTCCAAAAAAACTGGGGCTTCCATGCAGGATTCAGTGTCGCTGCGGTAGGTATGTTCATCGGTTTAGTTGTTTACTTAATGTCACAAAAGAGCCTTGGTTTAGCAGGTTCTGTAGCACCTAACCCACTATCAGATAAAGAGAAGAAAACGACAACACGTAACTTCACAATTGGTGGTTTAATTATTGTAATTTTAGGTTTTGTAGCTTACCAAACAGGTAACGCAAGCATTGAAAACTTCTCATTATTAATTACATTCTTAGGTGTAATGATTCCTACGTTATTTATTATTTATATGTATCGTAGTCCAAAAACAAATGCAGACGAAAAATCTCGTCTATTAGCATATATCCCATTATTCATTTGTGCGGTAATGTTCTGGGCAATTGCTGAACAATCTTCAACAGTCATTGCAACGTTCATTGATACTCGTACAAACTTAAATTTATGGGGCTTTGAAATTCCGGCTGCATGGTTCCAGTCATTTAACCCGTTATTCATCATCGTTTTAGCGCCAATGTTTGCGCTTATGTGGACGAAATTAGCGGATCGCGGACCATCAACTCCGAAGAAATTTGCTTTATCTTTATTCTTTGCAGGTATTTCATTCTTCGTAATGATCGCAGCAATCGTTTTAACTCCAGAAGATACGTTAGTAAACCCACTTTGGGTTGTATTCTCAATCTTCCTGTTAGTATTAGGTGAGCTATTGCTTTCACCAGTTGGTTTATCAGCTACTACGAAATTGGCACCAGCTGCATTCGCAGGCCAAACAATGGCGTTATGGTTCCTGGCATCAGCTGCTGCACAAGCAATTAATGCACAGTTAGTTCGAGTTTACGGAATCGTATCTGAAACAACTTACTTCGGTGTATTAGGTGGTTTATCGGTTGTATTAGGTGTTATTATCCTCCTGATTTCGCCAATCATCTCTAAAGCAATGCGCGGTATTAAATAATTAATAATCATCAAACCTTTATTTACAGAATTTCTGTAAATAAAGGTTTTTTCTTTTGGTCAATAAGGAATAATAAAAGTTAACTACTTAAAAAGGTAGTCTGTGGTATATAATGGGATTGGGATGATACTTAAAGAAGCGCTATAAATTCTTTCAGTAAGGAAGTATCGATTCTTCACATGAACTTCTTTCAGCGATTGTCAAAAACTTTTGCCGAAAGAGACCCATTTGGGTTAATTTCGCTACATTTGGTCGAAAATAACCGGGGTAACCGATATATGTAGAACATTCCCGATGGTTACACATCTTTTTCAAAAATCATGCGACAAAGCATGATTGCGGAGAGACACTAAGTAAAGCAAGGCGTTTTTAAGTATGAAGAAAAGTAACTATAGGGGAGGCAGAATTATGTTAGAATCAGTGACGATTAAAGAATTAACGACAATTGAACAAATTGAAGAGGCACGAAAGCTAGAGCATGAAATTTGGGCTGTCGGCAGCATTCCAGTACATCAAACAATTGCGACGATTCGCAATGGCGGGATTGTACTCGGTGCATATTTAAATGATGAAATAATTGGTTTTAACTATAGTTGCCCTGGATATATGGATGAGAATATATACTTATATTCCCATATGATTGGTGTGAAGCGTAATTATCGTGAGCAAGGCGTTGGAGAATTGCTTAAAAATTACTTAAAGGATATCGCAATAGAGCGCGGTTACAGAACTTGCCGCTGGACGTTTGATCCACTTGAAGCGCGCAGCGGATTTTTGAACTTCTCAAAGTTGCGTAGTTATAGCGATACTTATATAGAAAATTGCTACGGTGAAATGGAAGACCCGTTCAATCGGGTATTGCCTACAGATCGTCTTTGTGTAGAGTGGCAACTTGTTGATAATGATTACTTGCGCTGGGATGCGAAAGTGGAAGAATTACTGGATGAAGCAAAGCCGGTAGTGAATTGGGAAGAGAATATGGTAGGCCTTCCGACATTGGATCCGGAGCAAAAGTTTAATAAAGAAGAGGCGCTTATTCATGATGCCTATCTGTTACCTATCCCTACGAATTTCCAGAAAATCAAAGTGGAAAGTGTTGCGTTGGCAGAAGATTGGCGCTATAAAACGAGAAATATTTTACAGGCAATGTTTGATCAAAATTATAAAATAATTTATTTACACAAAATAAATGATAATATTAGCCATTACTTACTTGTAAAGCGTTCATTATTTGCTCTTTAATTTATCAGTGAATGATGTCGCAGCTAAATATTATTAGGAGCAATAAAGATGAAATTAGTAGAAGTGACAATACATGAGCTAGTGATGCGAATGAAAACTCCGTTTACGACAAGTTTAGGGACTATGCAAGACAAGCGTTTTATAGTTGTGGAAGCGACGGATGAAAGTGGTGTAGTCGGCTGGGGTGAGGGGGTTGCATTTGAAGAGCCTTCCTACACAGAAGAAACATTTAAAACTTCACTTCATGTATTGGAGGATTTTTTGATCCCTTCATTACTCGGGAAAGAATTAATGCATCCGGATGATGTGTATGAGCGATTCCGTACGATCCGACGCAATAACATGGCGAAAGCGTCGATTGAAGGCGCGGTGTGGGATATTTATGCTCAATTGACGAACCGATCGTTGGCAACGGCTGTTGGCGGTGTCCAGGAAAAAATTGAAGTAGGAATCAGCATCGGTTTACAACCTACAGATGAACAGCTGGTCCATACAATTCAGCAGTTTTTGGATGAAGGTTATAAGCGTATTAAAGTAAAAATCAAACCGGGAAAAGATATTGAGCTGATCCGAACAATACGGCAAGCATTCCCGGCAATTCCTTTAATGGCAGATGCAAACTCTGCGTATACATTGGGTGACATCGATCGATTAAAAGAGCTGGATGCATTCAATTTAATGATGATCGAGCAGCCATTAGCGCATGACGACCTTATCGATCATGCCATATTGCAAAAGCAGATAAAAACACCGATTTGTTTGGATGAGAGTATTACTTCTTTAGAGGATACGAGAAAAGCGATTCAACTAGGAAGCTGTCAGGTGATAAATATTAAAATTGCGCGAGTTGGCGGTATTAGCGAGGCGAAGCGTATCCATGACTACTGTATGGAACACCATATTCCTGTGTGGTGCGGGGGAATGCTGGAAGCGGGTATTGGCCGTGCGCAAAATGTAGCACTGACAAGTCTTGCAAATTTTATAATGCCTGGGGATACGGCTGCTTCTGAACGCTATTGGCATGAAGATATTATTCAACCGGAAGTAACCGTTACAGATGGATACATTACCGTTCCAAAAACAAAGGGGCTTGGCTATAATGTAAACCGCGAAGCAATAAATAAGTACAGTATAAATAAAAAAACATATCGCATGTAAATGTAAGGCCACAATTTTAATAATTGTGGTCTTTTTTCTATTCAATTTTTTTCTATTAGAATACATACGGGATGTTGTATATAAAACGAAGAATCGCTCTAAAAATACATTTTTCAATATATTCCTCTTTTAATACAAGTTAATGTAAATTGTCTGTTTGATTTTCATTATTAGCAATTATATAATGATGTAGGGAAAGAGTTGATTCTCATTTTCATTTAGAATTTACGCAATTTAAATAAAGTTAAAATATATATAGAATAGTGGGAGAATGTAATGAGACTTTGGATGCTCGTAGTAGCGACCATCGTCCTGTCCTTTTTATCATTGTTTATCGGAGCTATCGACATTAAGCCATCTGATTTATTAGATTGGGATTCAGATAAAATGCAAATTTTCTTAATGAGTCGAGTACCGCGATTAATGGCAATTATACTTGCCGGGGCAGGGATGGGTATTTCTGGATTAATTATGCAAAGCTTAAGCCGTAACAAATTCGTATCGCCGACAACATCTGGTACGCTCGATGCGGCAAAGCTAGGTATCGTTGTATCAATGATATTTTTCACAAGTGTAGGATATATGGAGAAGATTCTCTTCAGTTTTACATTTGCACTCATCGGTATGATGGTTTTCATGCGTCTTCTTGAAAGCATTAAATTCAAGGACGTTATTTTTGTGCCCCTTATCGGGATTATGTATGGAAATATTATTGGTGCCATTTCAACATTTCTTGCGTATGAAGCAGATGTGTTACAAAGTGTGGATACATTCTTTCTAGGGAGCTTTACGCTTGTTGTATCAGGTCGCTATGAATTGCTTTATGTAGCAGTACCTGCAATTTTCCTAGCGTACTTATATGCCAATAAGTTTACAGTGGCTGGTATGGGTGAAGATTTTGCCAAAAATCTTGGCTTAAGCTATCGTACCGTATTGAATCTTGGTTTAGTACTGGTAGCGATTATATCCACTACAGTTGTCTTGACGGTAGGAATTATACCTTTCCTCGGGTTAATCGTACCGAACTTGGTTTCATTATATATGGGGGACAATTTACGTAAAACAATTCCACATACTATTTTCTTAGGTGCAGCATTCCTATTAATGTGTGATATTTTAAGTCGTTTAATAGTATACCCGTTTGAAATACCAGTAAACACAACTGTTGCGGTAATCGGCAGTGCAATCTTCTTAGTAATGTTGTTTAGGGGGAAAGCATATGCGAAAAAATAGTACGAAGCTAATCTTCTTAGCAATTATCGCATTAGTGTGTATAGCGTTATTTGCTTTTTACAATATTCAAGGCGGATTCAGTTATGCCTTTCCAAAGCGATTAGAACGTATTGCGGCAATGATTATAACTGGTACGGCGATTGCTTATGCGACCGTTACATTCCAGACGGTTACACATAACCGTTTACTGACACCTTCAATGATGGGTGTCGATTCGATGTATGAAGTAGTGCAAACGATTATTTTCTTCTTTGCAGGCTCAGCATCAATCTTTGTAGTAAGTCGTTATTTAAACTTTGGTTTATCAATTGTGGCGATGGTAATTTTCGCCCTGATTTTATATCGATTCTTGTTCCGTGCAGATAAACATCCGATCTTCCTGCTTTTACTTGCCGGAATGATTATCGGGACATTGCTCGGCAGTTTTGTAACATTTTTACAAGTAATAATCGACCCGGTAGAATATGAAAGCTTACAGTCGCGTTTGTTTGCTAGTTTCATGAATGTGAAAACAGAGCTGCTACTCATTGCGGTCATTATATTAGGGGCTTCATTTATATACGGTTACCGATTATTGCGTGATTTGGATGTCATGTCACTAGGTCGAGAGAACGCAATAAACTTAGGTGTAAATTATGATAGAATAGTATTGAAAGTATTAATTTTATCTTCAGTTTTAATTGCAACATCTACTGCGCTAGTTGGTCCGATTACATTTTTAGGTTTAATCGTTTCAAACTTAGCCTATCAGTTTTTTGCTACGTACAAGCATTCCGTTTTAATAGTGGGTGCGAGTTTAATTAGTATTATTGCACTTGTCGGTGGGCAGTTCTTAGTACTGCATGTATTCCAGTTAAGTACAACGATCAGCGTTATTATTAACTTTGTCGGTGGACTTTACTTTATTTACCTAATACTGAGGGAAAGTAGGAAAGCAGGATGATTGAAATTAAAGGGCTTTCTAAAAGCTTTGGAAAAAAACCGGTCGTTGAGGATGTCTCATTAACTATACAGCCAAAAGCAATCACTTCATTTATCGGACCGAATGGAGCAGGTAAATCAACATTATTATCAATGGTAAGTCGATTGCTTGATGCAGATACAGGTGAAGTATTTTTAGATCAAAGTGATGTTAAAAAAATGAAGTCCAATGATTTTGCGAAACGTGTTGCAATTTTACGTCAGTCAAATCATTTAAATGTGCGTTTAACAGTTCGTGAGCTTGTATCATTTGGTCGTTATCCATACTCAAAAGGTCGTTTGACTCCGGAAGATGAACAGCATATTGACCGTGCGATTGAATATATGACATTAGGTGATATGGAGCATAAGTTTTTGGATGAACTATCTGGTGGTCAAAAGCAGCGTGCCTTTATCTCGATGGTAATTGCTCAGGATACGGAATATATTTTATTGGATGAGCCATTAAACAACTTAGATATGAAGCATTCTGTTCAGATTATGAAAATTTTACGCAAGCTTGTTGATGAATTAGGCAAAACAGTAGTAATTGTTTTGCATGATATTAACTTTGCTTCCGTGTATTCAGATCGCATCGTCGCATTAAAAGATGGTCGCCTTGTAAAAGATGGCCCAACAAATGAGATTATTAACTCAGAAGCATTACGAGAAGTATATGATATGCATATTCCTGTGCAAGAACAAGATGGATGTCGAATTTGCGTATACTTTAATTCACATAGTTAAATAAAAATGAGGATAAATGCATAGGTTTTGCTCGCTTATGCATTTATTTTATGAATTTAATTGAGAATGAATATTAGTTTCAGAATATTCGTTGACAACTATAGGCAGTTGATTTACACTAACGTTAGTTAATTGAAAACGATTATCACTCTCGCTTGAGGGTATACTAGGAGGAAAAGTAATAATGAAAAAGTGGAAATTTTTAACGGCAGCAGCATTAACATTAATGTTAGCAGCATGTGGTTCTGATGAAGAAACATCAACAAAGGATGAAGCGAACGAAACTGCTAAAACAGAAGAAACAACTTCATCTACAGAAGCTTCAGCTTTCCCAATGACAGTATCTCCATTATCAGCAGGCAGTGAAACAGAAGATGGTAAGTCTCTTACTTTCGAAGATGTAACATTTGAAGAAATGCCAAAAAACATCGTAGTATTTGACTACGGTTTCTTAGATACACTTGATGCATTAGGTGTTGAAGGTATCGTTGGTATCGCTGCAAACGGCGGTAAAGGTAACTTCCCTGAGCATTTAAAAGAAAAATATTTAACTGATTCAGTTACTGATGTTGGTTCATTAAAACAAATCGACTTCGAAAAAGTAGCAGCTGCTAATCCGGATGCAATTTTCATCTCAGGTCGTCAAGGTACATTCTATGAAGAATTAAAAGAAATTACTCCAAACGTAGTATTCATCGGTTCTGATAACTCAAACTATGTTGATGGCGTATTTGAAACGGTTGATTTAGCTGCTGAAATCTTCGGCCAACAAGAAAAAGCTGAAGAGTTAAAAGCTGCATTACAAGAAAAAGTTGACGCTGTAAAAGAAAAAGCAGCTGGCTATGAAAATGCATTAGTAGCAATGTACAACGACAAAAAAATCTCTGGTTTCGACAACGGTGAAGATTCTCGTTTCGCATATGTATACAATGACTTTGGTTTCAAACCATCAACAACTGATATCAAAGCTTCATCACACGGTTCTGACTTCTCGTATGAGTCAATTCTTTCTGTAGACCCAGAAGTATTATTAATCATCGACCGTACAGCATCTGATGTAGAAACAATCAAAGCTGACATCGAAAACGATATCATCAAAAAAACGCGTGCTTACAAAGAAGGCAAAATCGTTTACCTTGATGGCGTAAACTGGTACTTCTCTTCTAATGGTGTAACAACTGAAGCAGAAAAATTAGATGAAATCTTAAATGAATTAAAATAATATAATTAAAGATGGCATGTCTCTCAAGTAGAGGCATGCCTTTTTAAAAGAGAGGGGAATTAAAATGTTCGTACAAATTCGCAAATGGATCGTAACAGAAGGCAACTCGCTTAAAATTATCGAGCGCTTTAGCAAAAAAACTGGTCAAGGTCCATCGATGCTTGAACAACGCGAAGGATTTATTGGCCGTGAACTGCTTGTAAAAAATGTGCGACGTGGTGAAGAGGAAGTTGTAATGATTATTCGTTGGGAATCGGAAGATGCATGGAAAGCCTGGGAGAAGAGCCCTGAGCATATTGCGGGCCACAAAGCGAAAATCAAAGAGCATGGCGGTAAACCACCTAAACCGGATTTCGTTATTTCAATGGAGCACGGAAATTACACAGTTGTAGAATAATGAATGTTTAAGAGGGAATCTACTTTGCAGAGTTTTTTAGCGAAGTGGATTTTTATTTTTTGTATACTACATATAATAATAGTGAAGTAACAGTTCGTATAAGGAAAGTAGGTTATCGTTTGAAAAAGAAAGTTTCGATTTTTGCATTCGTTACATTGCTGGTGTTTATTATTATTGCACTGAATTTTGATATACCAAGCTTCGAGGCATTTGATATGAAAATCCGCTCTTTATTATTTGGTAATAATTTCATTATTTTATTTCATTATTTAGGAGAAATAAAGTTTGTCATAGTTGCAACTGTTATTATCTTGCTGTATTTGGCAATCTTTAAAAAAGATTTTCGCGGTGTGCTCTTTGTGCTTCTTACAGTTGGGGTTGGAAATGGGCTGAATCAGCTTTTAAAGCGTATTTTTTCACGACCACGTCCGGAAATTGAAGATCAGCTTACTTCATTTAGCTTTCCTTCAGGACATGCGCAAATCAGTGTAATGTTCTTTTTAACGCTCGCATATATGATTTCGAAATGGCTGAAAAATAAAAGTTGGAAATTTATTACATACAGTGTAATGCTAGTCCTTATTTTTTTCATAGGTTTATCACGTATAGCGGAAGGTCGTCACTATGCAACGGATGTTTTAGCAGGGTGGAGTATCGGGTATACTTGGTTTATCATATGCGTATTATGGTATGAGTCAAAAAAGCACAAATAGAAGTTATGGGATTCCTGATATTTAGGAATCCCTTTTTTAACACTTGATTTGGTTAGCGGCATAAGATGTTTCCTGATTGAAAAAAGTTGCACAAAGGAAACATTGTGCGTATAATATGAGAAAAGAATTATAAAGAAGGAGAATAGTATGGATGAGAATGTATTATTAGCGTTAGGCTTAACATTGTTTGCAGGGCTTGCTACGGGTATTGGTAGTTTGATCGCATTTTTTACAACACGCACAAATAAGAAGTTTCTTTCGGTTGCATTAGGCTTTTCGGCAGGTGTTATGATTTATGTATCACTTGTTGAGATTTTTGTAAAAGCGAAAGACGCATTAGTAAACGTTCATGGGGAAACAATAGGGTATTGGTACACCATCATCGGCTTTTTCGGAGGGATGCTCGTAATTGCCTTAATTGACCGCTTTATTCCGAAAGGGAAAAATCCGCATGAAGTAAAGTCTGTAGAAGATGTTCAAAAAGCTCAATTGATTGGGAATGAAGATGTAGAAGCAGACCGCCTGATGAAAATGGGATTATTTACAGCGCTGGCAATCGCGATTCATAACTTTCCTGAAGGTATTGCGACATTTATGGCGGTACTGCAAGATCCGAATGTCGGATTTGCGATAGCAATTGCGGTAGCAATTCATAATATCCCTGAAGGTATTGCGGTAGCCATTCCTATTTTTTATGCAACAGGGAAGCGTATGAAGGCATTTAAATGGTCGTTCGCCTCTGGTTTGTCAGAGCCGTTCGGTGCGCTTATTGCCTACTTAGTACTAATGCAATTTATGACAGATACATTGTTCGGTATTGTTTTTGCTGGTGTTGCAGGGATTATGGTATTTATTTCGATTGATGAACTGTTGCCGGCTGCTAAAAAATATGATGAAGCTCATTCCTCTATTTACGGATTAATAGCAGGTATGGCAGTTATGGCCATCAGCTTAGTGATGTTAACTTAATTTTAATTACTTCATGAAAAAGCCAGCATCTCCTTCACGGAGTATGCTGGCTTTTTCATGTATTGAGACTAAAGCTTCGGTGCATATTAGCCGAATAGAAGCTTTAGCCCTTTTTTATTAAGATGCGGCTGTTACATTTTCAGATGCAACAGTAAATGTTGTATTAGGGTATTCATTTTTTTCGATTTCATCAAGCAATGCGACAGCAAAATCAGCATAACTGATATAACTGTTAAATTGCGAGTTTACTAGAATCTTCTCTTCGCCTTTAATGTAATGGCCGGTACGTGGTCCATCCGAATCGAACATAGCCGATGGAATCGCAAAGGACCATTGGATTGAAGAGCTTTCCAAATCACGTAGGTTTTGCAATTGAGCCTTTGCCGCGATAGCCAGATCTTCAGGATAATCTTCAAGATCCATAAGTCGAACTGTTTTTTCACGATCAACAAAAAGGCAGCCTGAACTACCAATCACGAACAATTTTTTCTCTGTTCCTTCAAGTAAGGAAATTAAATGTTCACCGGCATCAACATGTAAATGTTCTTCCCCTGGTAGCGGAGCAAAAGCATTAATTAAAATATCGAAAGGAGCAATTTGTTCCTTTGTTAAATTAAACAGGTCGCTTTCAATAATATTGATATTTTCTTCTTGTACTGTTGCCTTATTTTTTACGATCGCTGTCACATCAAAGTTTCTCATGATGGCTTCTCTTAAAATATGAGTTCCTGCCTTACCTGCAGCTCCAATAACTGCAATTTTCATAAACATTACCCCTTTCTAACAGTAGATTTATTAATATACCCAAATTTAAGGGGAATTATGCATAAAAGACAAAATAGATTAGAAAAAAACAAAAAATGTACGTTATTCTATTATGAGAATAACGTACATTAAACATTTAACGAAGAGTTTTATCTATCATTTTATTATTAATAAGTGTGACAGTTGAGCCGGATGGTGAAGCGGTTGTCACTACGACTTGATGGTCCGGAAATTGTTGCTGCATTGATTCGACAAATTGTTCGGATAAAGCGAGCGGAATCATCGAGATTAATGTTGGACCGGCACCACTTAATGCAGTACCATACGCTCCAGCCTTTTTTGCAGCTTCGCGAATTTCATTATATGCGGGAATAAGGTTTGCACGGAAAGGCTCATGGAAAAGATCCGCTTCCATATATCGTCCAATTCGCTCATAATCCTTTGCAATAAGGGAAGCAGCGAGCATATTCGCATTGGCACTTGCACGTACTGCATAGCTTCTTTTCAGCTCTTCCGGTAAAACACCGCGTGATGCTGCTGTTTTAAGTTCGATATTCGGAATAAATACTACGAATGCCGCATCCATCTCCTGAATATGCAGTGTGTCGACAATTCCTGCTTCATCCATTGAAGAAATCGTCAATCCCCCTAATACCGAAGCTGTTGCATTATCAGGATGGCCTTCAATTTGAGATGAAATGTTCAGCTTATTCTGTTGCGATAATTTTAAATCCCCTAAAATATCGGCTAATTCAATAGCAGCTACAATAGCAGCCGCACTGCTGCCGATACCACGTGCAAGGGGAAGCTCACTAGTCATCTCAATTTTACATGGTGGCAGCGTTGCATTATATTGCTTTGCTACCTGCTGTGCGATTGTATAAATTAAATGCGATTCGACTGACGTATCAGATGGCACATTGTCACCAATATGCACAAATTCCCACTCATCTTGTAATGTGACATCCAATGTTAGATAGAGCGATAATCCAAGACCAATGGAGTCAAATCCAGGACCTAAATTTGCTGTACTGCCAGGAACTTTGATTTGCCACTTTTTACTCATAGACTAAATACGCCCTCGATATAATTACGGATTTCCTGCTCATCATTTTGAAGTGAGACGAGGTCTACAGTCGAAACATTCATAGCTGTATCCGGATCTTTTAAGCCGTTACCAGTAAAGACTGTAACAACACGACTGCCTGCAGCGATTTCGCCGGTTTTCACTGACTTGATGACACCAGCTAATGAAGCAGCTGAACCAGGTTCGACAAAGATACCTTCTTTGTTGGCGATTAGTTTATAAGCGTCTAAAATTTCATCATCTGTTACTGAATCAATTAAACCGCCTGATTCATCACGAGCTGTTTCAGCGAACTTCCAGCTTGCTGGGTTCCCGATACGAATCGCTGTTGCTACAGTTTCCGGATTTGCAATTGGTGCTCCTTGCACGATTGCAGCGGAACCTTCTGCTTCAAAACCGTACATTTTAGGAAGACCGCTTTGTTTTGCTTCATTATATTCTTTAAAGCCTTTCCAGTAAGCTGTAATATTCCCTGCGTTTCCTACAGGAATACATAAGTAGTCTGGGGCTTGGCCAAGTTGATCTACAATTTCAAACGCCGCTGTTTTTTGGCCTTCAATACGATATGGGTTTACAGAGTTAACAAGTGCGATTGGAGTATTTTCCCCGATTTTGCGCACAATATTTAATGCATCATCAAAGTTGCCGTCAATTTCAATAATTTTCGCACCGTACATGCAAGCTTGTGCCAATTTACCAAGTGCTACTTTGCCTTTAGGAATGACAACGATTGACTGAATACCGGCACGTGCCGCATATGCTGCAGCTGCCGCAGATGTATTGCCTGTAGAAGCACAAATGACAACTTTAGAGCCTTCTTCAATTGCTTTTGCAACAGCAAATACCATACCACGGTCTTTAAACGAACCTGTTGGGTTAGCGCCTTCAATTTTCCCGTATAACTCAATTCCAAGCTCTTTAGATAAATTTACTAATGGAATTAGTGGCGTATTTCCTTCATTTAGTGATAAAGCAGGTGTATTTTCAGTAACAGGTAGGTACTGTTTATATTCTTCGATAAGACCTTTCCACATAGATAATAAACTCCTTCTGTTCTCGCTAGGTGAACATTTGTTTTTGTATACAAGACATTTTATACCTATGTGTCCCTTATTTCAATAGGAATTGTTAAATTGTCGGAACAATTCGTTAAGTTAAAAAAATGTTGTCACTTTTAAGAAAGAAATGTATGATAGTAATGTTGTTAAGTCAAGTGTAAAGACACATGGAAGGTGGAAAAGTAATGTCGGTGGAAACAAATGAACAAAAGCCCCTATCACGTAATAAACTTCTACGTATAGCTGGGGTTGGATGGATGTTCGATGCAATGGATGTCGGAATACTATCTTTTATCATTGCAGCGCTTGCAGTTGACTGGGGATTAAATAGTAGTCAAATGGGTTGGATTGCAAGTGTAAACTCGATTGGTATGGCAGTTGGTGCGCTGTTTTTTGGTGTACTTGCAGACAAAGTAGGACGTAAGCAAATCTTTATGTGGACACTAATACTATTCTCAGTTGCGAGTGGTTTATCCGCATTTACAACAACTTTGACGCTCTTTTTAATTTTACGCTTTTTTGTCGGCATGGGGCTTGGCGGGGAATTACCTGTTGCTTCAACGCTTGTATCTGAAAGTGTAAAAGCTGAAGAACGCGGAAGAGTTGTCGTTTTACTTGAAAGTTTTTGGGCTGGAGGCTGGCTAATCGCCGCGCTTATTGCCTATTTCGTTATACCGGCTGAATTTTGGCCAATTGAAGGATGGCGAGTTGCACTATTAATTACGGCAATCCCTGCAATTTATGCAATTTATATAAGAATGAAATTACCGGACTCTCCACAGTTCAGGGTAAAAGAAGAGTCGAAAAAACGTTCGGTGTTCCAAAATATCGCAACGTTATGGGAGAAGAAATATGCACGTTCTACACTAATGCTTTGGATTTTATGGTTTGCAGTTGTATTTTCTTACTATGGCATGTTTTTATGGTTACCAAGTGTAATGGTTGGCAAGGGATTTGATTTAATATCAAGTTTTAAATATGTATTAATCATGACGTTAGCCCAATTACCGGGTTATTTTACAGCTGCTTGGTTCATCGAGAAATTTGGGCGCAAATTTGTATTAGTTACATATTTATTAGGGACTGCAGCAAGTGCCTTTATATTCGGTGGTGCAGAAACGATCGAAACATTGTTGATTTCCGGTATGTTGCTTTCGTTCTTTAACTTAGGAGCATGGGGTGCCTTATATGCGTATACACCTGAGCAATATCCGGCAATTGTACGTGGAACGGGAGCGGGGATGGCGGCAGCAATAGGTCGTGTTGGAGGTATTTTCGGTCCGTTATTAGTTGGGACACTCCTGACAAAAGGCTATGATATTAGCTATATTTTCGCGATTTTCTGTGTGGCCATCGTCATTGGAGTATTGTCTGTTATTTTTTTAGGGAAAGAAACAAAGCAAACAGAATTACTATAGTTGTAAACTATTAGTATTAAAATGTTTTTTTTGATAATGAATAGGGACTTGTGCTAATAAAATAGCGCAAGTCCTTTTTACATTTGTGAGCTGTAAAAAAATACCTAATAGATAAATGTCCATAACAGGTTTTTAATAATAGTTTATTTATAAATTATAAATTTTACAAAAGTATGTCAATTTCCTATTCAAATTTTTATATTCTTTAGTAGGCTAAAGTTTTTTCAGAAAACTCGTTGAATTCTATTATTATTCATGTTAATGTATTTTTTATTATTAAGAATTTAGCGCTCGTAAAGTTACATGAATAAGTGAGATATTATTTTAAAAAAATATTAGAAAGGGAGATGGAGAATTTGACTATTTGCGAAAATATTAAGAAGAAGTATATTCGTCTTTCTAAGGGGCAGCGAAAAGTTGCTCAGTTTGTTATGGATAATCCGAATATAGTGGGGACACATACCGCCTCCGAAGTAGGAAGGTTAGCAGATGTAAGTGAATCGACTGTAATCAGATTTTGCTATTCAATGGATTTAGCAGGTTTTAGTGAGCTCCAAGATAAACTGAAGGAATATTTAATGGATAAAGGTGAAGTAACGGAAGTTAAACAAGCGATGCCTGTTAAAAAAATCCGAAATCACATTGGAGCGGACATTGTAAAAAAAGATATCGCCAATATATCTAAAACATTCAACCAGTTAAAAGAACAGGATGTTGAAGAAGTTGTGCAATTGTTACATACATCAAAGAAAATCCATTTTTTAGGTTTCAGACAATCGACACCAGTTGCTTTTTGGATGTACAGCAATGTCAACAGGTTACGTGACCATGTTCATTTTATTCCTCATGAGGCAGATAAAATTGCACAACAACTTGCGTATATGGATGAAGATTCATTGCTTTTCGTTATATCGCTTGATGAAGAGTATGAAGATATGGCAACAACAGTAGAAATCGCTAAAAGAAAAAATGTTAAAATTGTCGCAATCCGCAACAAAGAGCTTACATCTCAAGAACCGGCTAACCCCGTACTTATTGTTCCCAATACAAAAGAAGCCGGAGCCACATGTACAATTGCTATATTCTCTCTATTACATATATTAGTGGAATCAATGGTAAGCCAAAGCCCACAACAATATGAGCAATATAATAAAAAGACAAATGGCGCGCTCAATACGCCGAATTTAATAGCAATCAGCTAAAACTGTAAAGGCTAACTCATAGCCATTACAGTTTTCCTTTTTGCTAAGTAATATTGAAGAATCTTCTGTTTTTCACTTTCTTTACGTTATGTTAAAATGAAGAGCGAAAAGCATTTAATAGGAGGCTCACTCATGAGTAAAACATTAGTTTTCGGACATAAAAATCCAGATACAGATACAATTACTTCAGCAATTGTTTATGCATACTTAAAACAACAATTAGGTGTAGATGCAGAAGCAGTTCGACTTGGAGAATTAAATAACGAAACAAAGTATGCACTAGAAAAATTCAACTTTGAAGCACCACGTCTAATTGCTAACGTAAAAGATGAAGGAGCACAAGTAATTTTAGTAGACCATAATGAGTTCCAGCAATCAGCAGATGGAATCGAAGAAGTACAAATCACTGAAGTAATCGATCATCACCGTATTGCGAATTTTGTAACAGCTGATCCAGTATATTTCCGTGCTGAGCCTGTAGGTTGTACAGCGACAATCTTAAATAAATTATATAAAGAAAATAATGTAGAAATTCCGGCTAACATCGCAGGTTTAATGCTTTCTGCTATTATTTCGGATACATTATTATTCAAATCGCCAACATGCACAGAGCAAGATGTGAAAGCTGGCGAAGAATTGGCAGCAATTGCAAATGTTGATACTGCACAATATGGTTTAGCTATGCTAAAAGCAGGTGCGGACCTTTCAGATAAGTCACTGGAAGATTTATTGTCATTGGATGCAAAAGGCTTTGAATTTGGTGAATATAAAGCGACAGTTGCCCAAGTAAATGCAGTGGATATTGAAGACGTTCTTGGTCGCCAAGAAGAGCTTGAAAACTTATTGAACAAAAATATTGCGGATAATGGCCTAGATTTATTCTTCTTCGTTGTAACAGATATTTTAAACAATGATTCAACAGCAGTAGCGGCTGGACAAGTTGCCGAAGAAGCAGCAAAAGCGTTTGGTGCAACAATTGTTAATGGTCGCATCAGCTTACCAGGCGTTGTATCACGTAAAAAACAAATCGTTCCAGTTTTAACAGAAAACTTAAAATAAAAAGTAAATCCGGCAACTCATTTAAGAGTTACCGGATTTTTTCATTTTTAACGGATAGACTGCAGGGCCTTCGATAACTTCGCCTTTTGCGTTGTAGCGAGATCCATGACATGGACAATCCCATGTATCATCTGCAACATTCCATCTTGTTTTACAGCCAAGGTGTGTACACTTAGGCGCATCCGGTCTGTCGATATAGCCTTTTACAAGCTCTTTTCCAATCATCCCGCCCGTTTGCAGCATGAAGTAAAATGTCTTCCCGAAATTTGAACGATTCGGTGAGAATAAAGCGGCTGCCGGGTTTGCAATTCTTTTAATAAGATCTGTAAGCAATGTTCCTGCAACAAGTGAAGAAGAAAGCCCCCATTTATTAAAGCCTGTTGCAATATACAAACTGTCATCGCCCGGTGACAGCTGGCCGATATAAGGAATTTGGTCTGCCGTCATGACATCCTGTGCACTCCAGCCGTATTCATATGGCGGAAGTTCAAAATCTGTTGTTAGTTCATGCTGCAATGTTTCATAAAACGGGTCTGTATCGCTTGTCGATCCAGCTGTATGCGATTGTCCGCCATAGATGAAGTAGGGCTGATTATCGATAAGTGCCGTTCGGATTGTACGACTTTGAGCATCAACGCTTAAGTATTGGCCTTCTAATAGCTGTGAATATTTTGTTGCTGTTAGGTAAGACCGTTTAATCTGCAGTTTCATCGAATAAAGTTGTCGAATTGATTCAATCGGGTAATGTGTACATAAAATTAGCTTTTTATATTGAACAGTATGGTCATTGCTTGTATGAAGACAATTTTTGGACATTTCTAATTTAGTCACTCGCGTATTTAAATAAAGTTGTGCCCCATGTTTTC
This sequence comes from Solibacillus sp. NPDC093137, assembly GCF_050280445.1. Lineage (NCBI taxonomy): Bacteria > Bacillati > Bacillota > Bacilli > Caryophanales > Caryophanaceae > Solibacillus > Solibacillus sp. NPDC093137. Next base: position 41,364 of record NZ_JBNNVH010000008.1, on the reverse strand, counting down.
TAGCTAAATGAACATACGTATTCGTAAACTCGACAGGATTTATCTGACCTTCATTTTTGATACCGAGCGCAAGTTCTACAGGAACCGAAAGCTCGATGTCCTTTGTTGCAAGAAAGGGAATACCGATTTTTTTATAGCTTTCCGCCTCGTTTAAAAGCTGCTCTTTTCCTTGAGGGGTAGCTGTATAAACGTACGAAGTAGCACGAGAAAAGCTGGTGCTACTTTCGGAAACAGCTTGTTCAATAGCTTGTTTATTCGCCTCGTAGTAAATTTTACCGTCTTCTTCATTGAGTTTTGAGTAAATGAGATTATGCTGTACTGTCAATTTTCCTGTAGAATAGCCTGTTGTTCCTTGTGCAAACTGAGGCATTGCTTCGATTAGCGCGACACTAAGCCCCTCTTTAGCCAGTGAATACGCAGTATAAATACCACTGATTCCCCCTCCAATTATACATATGTCGCAGTTAATCGATTCTTGCAGAGTAGGGGCAGCAAAATCTGAATGTGTTGGAAGCCAGAGAGATTGTTTCAAAATATCACCTTTTTATTTTTCAGCATAGGGTAATTGACCAGAATTTATTCAGCTAACGTCACATAATAAAAATTCCTCGGACCTTTATGTGGGGGGAGGCTAGTTTCAAACATTGTACTTTTGAATAGTTGCTCGCTACAATACAAGACAAGGAGAGTGATTAGCATGAAAATCGAAGTATGGTCTGACTATGTATGTCCTTTTTGCTATATTGGCAAGAAACAATTAGAAATCGCATTAGATGAACTTGGGTACGGAGATTCAATTGAAGTAGCCTATAAAAGCTATTTATTGGATCCTTCCACACCAGTTGATACGACAAGCTCTGTATATGAAGAACTGTCACGAAAATATCAGATTTCATTAGATGAAGTGAAGAAGATGACAGCAAATGTTACATCACGTGCCAAAGAAGTAGGGCTTGAGTACAATTTTGATGAAATGAAAAGTGCAAACACTGTAAAAGCGCACCGTTTAGCAAAATGGGCTGAAACAGAAGGAAAAGAAAAAGAGTTTACCGAGCGCGTTTTAAAAGCTTACTTTTTAGAAGGCGAAGCAATCGGACAAACTGAGGTATTACTGACATTAGCAAAAGAAGTCGGGTTATCTGCAGAAAAAGCTAGTCAAGTTATTGAAAGCGATGAGTATATGGAACAGGTGCAGCAAGATATTGCAGTCGCTCAAAATCTTGGTGTACGTGGTGTACCTTTCTTTGTCATTGATAATAAGTACGGCATTTCAGGTGCACAGCCACAGGAAGTGTTTGAACAAACGATTGAAAAGGCAGCACAGGAAATTGGTTTACGTAAACCTTTGAAAATGCAAGGGGTAGACGGTGCTGCATGTACCGATGATTCTTGTGATATTTAACTGGAGTTAATAGGAGTTAAACAGGGAATTTTACCTAGATTCATATTTTTATATAAAATCGAAATAGAAATTCAGACTAAAGTATGAGAGCAATCTAATTGATTTTTTTAGGTTGTTCTTTTATTATATAAAAGTACCTCGAATTTGAGATACTTTAAAACAAGATAATAATTTAAAAATAAATAATATTGAAAATAGTAGGGAGAAATGAAAATGACAAACGTATTAGTAGTAAAAGCAAATAACCGCCCAGATGGCGTATCAACAAAAATGTATGAAACATTCATGGCTGAAGTTGCGAACAATGAAGGTTTAAACGTAACAACTTTTGACGTATTTGAAGAAAATATGCCATATTTCGGTCAAGAATTATTCAACGCTTTCGGTAAAGCACAAGCAGGCGAAGAATTATCAGCAATCGAAGCAGGTTCTTTAGCTGCTTTCAACAAATCTCGTGAAGCTTTAACAGCTGCAGATGTAGTAGTATTTGCATTCCCATTATGGAACTTAACAATTCCAGCAGCATTACAATCATTCATCGATTATACTTATGGCGCTGGCTATTCATTCAAATACAATGAACAAGGTCAATTAGTAAGCTTAATGACTGACAAAAAATATATCGTATTAAACGCACGTGGCGGTATTTACTCAACACCACAAGCATCTGCATCAGAAATGTCAGTAAACTATATTAATGCGGTTATTGGTGGCGTATATGGTATGGAAAAAATTGATGAAGTTATTATCGAAGGTCATGCATCAAATCCAGCTGGAGCTGAACAGATTATTGCTGAAGGCTTAGAAAAAGTAAAAGCTGCAGCGCAAAATTTGGCAAAAGTAACAGCTTAATTAAATTATTCATATAGTAGAGAAGGGTTGCTCACAAAGTTGTGGGCTCCCTTCTTTTTTTAATCGGACAACGGCATTTATTAATGTAAAATTCACTTGGTAGTAAGCTACTTACTTTTTGTAATTAATAAGAAGTGGTAATATAATAAGTAGCAGTTAAATAAATTTAGTTTTAGAGTAGTGAATATGAGGTGAAGAAAATGAAAGAATCAGCACTATGTCCGCGTCTATCAAAAGCAATGGAGCTAGTCGGGAAACGCTGGACAGCTTTAATTATTTATCAATTGTTGGAAGGACCTCAACGTTTCAATGCGATCGAATCAGCATTACCGATTAGTGGACGCTTACTGTCAGAGCGTTTAAAGGAACTAGAAAAAGAAGGTATTGTTGAACGTAAAGTGTATTCAGAAGTACCGGTTCGTGTTGAGTATAATTTAACGGATAAAGGGCATTCACTTGAACAAACTGTGAGAGAAATTGAAATATGGGCGAAAACTTGGTTATAAATCATGCTGTTTTACTTGTAAAAAGCGTTATAAAAACAGATACTTAAAAAGTACGTCAGCTTTACAGGAAAGGAAAATGTTTTTTATGACAATTCAACAGTGGGAAAATGATTTATCACAATGGATCCCTTCAACTAATATAAAAATAAATGAAACACTAAAAAAATATACGATGACAAAGCTTGGCGGTAAGGCAGATATTTTAGTGCTGCCGAATACAGAAGAACAAGCAGCAGCTGTCGTTAAGTATGCATATGAAAATAATGTACCGCTACTCATGCTGGGGAACGGCTCCAATATGGTCGTACGTGATGGTGGAGTACGTGGTATTGTCCTGCATTTTGCTTTATTGGACGAAATTCGTATTGAAGGTGATACGGTTTATGCGCAAAGTGGCGCATTGATTAAAGAAGTATCAAAGCAAGTCGCAGCTCAGAGCTTAACCGGTTTTGAGTTTGCATGCGGAATTCCAGGTTCAATCGGTGGAGCAATGGCAATGAATGCCGGGGCTTACGGTGGTGAGGTTAAAGACATCGTTACAACTTGTAAAGTACTAACACCGAAAGGAGAGCTTCTTGAGCTGAACAACGAGCAACTGGAGCTTTCTTACCGGAAAAGTATCATTGCAAAAAAAGGCTATTTCGTACTGTCTGCTACGTTTCAGTTAGCACATGGTGATCAAAAGCAAATAGATGAGAAGATTGCCGATTTAACGTTCCAGCGTGAATCGAAGCAGCCGCTAGAATACCCTTCGGCGGGCAGTGTATTCAAACGTCCACCAGGTTATTTTGCAGGTAAGCTTATTCAGGATAGTGAATTGCAAGGTAAAGGTGTCGGAGGGGCAGAAGTTTCTACAAAGCATGCAGGATTTATCGTCAATAAAAACAATGCTACGGCAAAGGACTATATCGATACAATTCAAATGGTACAGCGTGTTGTAAAAGAGAAGTACGATATCGACTTGGAAATGGAAGTAAAAATCGTCGGTGAAGACTAATCTTGGATGATATAAAATGACTTCAACTCGTGCTAATTTAGCGCGAGTTCTCTTTTTTTTTAATGATAATTAATATGAGATTACATAAAAGGAGTAAGAAAGATGAAATTTATTTCGTGGAATGTGAACGGGATTCGTGCTTGTGTAAATAAAGGATTTTTGGATTATTTCCGTGAAATGGATGCGGACTTTTTCTGTATCCAGGAAACGAAATGCCAGGTAGGACAGATTGATCTTCAACTGGAAGGATATTATCAATATTGGCATTCAGCAGTGAAAAAAGGTTACTCCGGTACAGCTGTATTTACGAAACATGAACCGTTAGCAGTGTACTACGGAATTGAAAATGAAATTGCGGCAGATGAAGGCCGCATCCTTACATTGGAGTATGAAAACTTTTATTTAGTAAACACGTACACACCGAATGCTAAGAGAGATTTAACTCGTCTGGAAGAGCGGCTGCAATGGGAAGACCGGATGACACTATATTTGAAGGAACTTGATGCGAAAAAGCCCGTCATTTATTGTGGAGATTTAAATGTTGCACATAGTGAACTGGATATTAAAAATGTGAAATCCAATATCGGGAACTCCGGATTTACATATGAAGAGCGCGGAAAGATGACAGAATTACTTTCAAGTGGATTTACGGATACGTTTCGTCATTTCCATCCGGACTTAACCGACCATTTTACATGGTGGAGTTATATGGCCAAAGTACGTGAGCGAAATATCGGCTGGCGCATCGATTATTTTATTATATCTGACCGACTTGTTGAAAAAGTAGAGGAAGCATCTATACATTCAGAAATTTTAGGTAGCGATCATTGCCCTATCGTATTAAAATTAAAAACGGTGTAAGATGAATAGACTAATAGAAACAGAACTTTTACAGCATAATAAAGCTTTGTAAAAACAGAAAAAAAAGAGGTGGAATTTATGGCACAACAGGCGAAAAAGTCAAAAGGGCGCAAATTTATAAACATCGTCATTTGGGCAGTTGGGATTTTAATTATTGTAGGTGGTGCAGCGGTAGCAGGATTGCACTTATACGTAGCAAATTCTAAACCTGTCATTGAAGGTGAACTCGCGGTATCAATTTTAGATGATGATGTTGAAGTTACGAGAGATGGTGTAGGGGTTCCACACATTGTGGCCAAGTCTGATGCGGATCTTTACCGTGCACAAGGCTATGTGCAGGCACAGGATCGTTTATTCCAAATGGATTTAGCGCGCCGCCAAGCAAGTGGTATGTTAGCTGAAGTGGTAGGGGAATCTGCAGTAAATACAGATAAGTTTTTCCGTACATTCAGTTTACGACATGCTGCAGAGTTATCATGGGATGATTATGATGCACAGTCAAAACAAATTCTTGAATGGTATGCGGAAGGTGTAAATGCTTTTATCGATGAAGTAAAAGGTACGAGCAAACTTTCATATGAATTCAAACTACTAGGGTATACGCCTGAAGCTTGGACACCGATTGATTCATTGACAATTGGTAAATATATGGCATATGACTTAGGCGGAAACTGGAATCAGCAAGCTTTCCGATCATGGGCAATGCAAAACTATACACAAGAACAAGCTGAAGAATTATTTGTAGAGTACCCAGAAAATGCTCAATCAATTATTGAAGCAAATTTAAATCTGGAAACGGATATTGCAAGTGCCATTCCGACAGATTACTTACCGTCAGAACATAACGGCAGTAATAACTGGGTTGTAAGTGGCGAGCTGACAAAATCGGGTAAGCCATTACTTGCAGATGATCCACATCTAGGATTAAGCACGCCATCTGTATGGTATCAAATGCATCTGGAATCACCTGAACAAAATGTTAGTGGTGTAATTTTTGCAGGGATCCCTGGAATTATTCTTGGGCATAACGAACAAATTGCATGGGGCGTAACGAATGTGAACCCGGATGTACAAGATTTATATATTGAAAAACCAAACCCTGAAAACCCATATGAATTTGAATATGACGGTGAATGGGAAGAGGCAACTGTCCGACAAGAGCCGATCAAAGTAAAAGACGGTGAAACGGTGGACTTTGAAGTTGTGGAAACACGCCATGGTCCAATCATTTCTAACATTATGTTAAAAGATACAAAAATGAAAGAGCAGTTCTCTATGCAGTGGACAGCACTGCAATCAACACAAGAATTAAAAGCAGTATTAGGCTTCAATAAAGCGACAAATTGGGAAGAGTTTGAAGTTGCGCTAGAGGACTTTAAAGCACCGGCACAAAACTTTGTGTTTGCTTCAACTGATGGAACAATTGCTTACAAAGCAAATGGCCTAGTACCAATCCGTAAACAAGGTACAGGTTCATTACCGGTGCCAGGTAATTCGTCGGAATACGGCTGGGAAAGCTATATCCCATTTGATGAGCTGCCAACTGTTATTAATCCGGAAGAAGGCTATATTGCAACAGCGAACAATCAAGTTGTAGGTGATGAATACCCTTACCATATTTCAAATCTTTGGGCACAGCCTTATCGATTTGAGCGAATCGTAGAAATGATTAAAACACCGATGTATGATGAGGAAACAGGTGAATTATTAAAGCTTTCTGTTGCAGAAATGAAAGGTATGCAAATGGATAAAAAGAATTTGCATGCCGCAGAATTTTTACCGGGCTTGCTTGAAACGATTAAAGCTCAAGATAAAGAAGACAAGTATAAGAGTGTCATTACTCTCCTGGAAGAATGGGAGTATTATGATGACAAAGATCAAGGTGCACCACTTGTGTACCACTTCTTAATTGAAAATATGGAAAAAGCATTATTCCAAGATGCAATGCCGGAAGATGTTTACAAATTAATGCCTGGCAAATCGCAAATTACAGACCAAATGCTGCGTGATGCATATGCAGGCAATCCGGGTGTCTGGATTACAGAAGAAGGCGGACTGGATAAGTTTGTTTATACTGCATTCGAGGATGCTGTAACAAAGATTAAAGGTGAATTTGGGACGTCTGTTTCAAAATGGAAATGGGGCAGCTATAATCAGCTGACATTTGATCATCCATTAGCAAGCGCATCGGACTTTTTAGCGGACTATGTCAACCCTGAAAAGCTACCGGTTGGCGGTTCTAGTGTTACCGTGCAAGCAGCTTCTGAAGATGGCAACGGAAATGTAAATCACGGTGCATCGTGGCGCTTTGTAGCTGACTTGGATAATTTAAAATCAGCATATCATATTGTCGGTCCAGGACAGAGCGGACATGTGAAGTCTAAATGGTATGACAACCAGACTTCAAACTGGGTTTACGGGCGCTATCATAAAACGAAAATCAATGGCGATATCGATCATGGTTATGAATTGATATTAAAAGCTGAGTAATAAAATTGAATCAGTCCTCCCTTTTTAAAAAGGGGGGATTTTTTATATTTAAATGTTACTTTGACGTTTAAGTTTTGATATAAGGAGAATAGTAGTGCAGTAAATATTAATAAAATGAGTTAAAATGCAGAGGTGAAAATTACTAATTTAAAGTAAAAAAGTCACATATGCTAATCGAAATGTTTGAGTTAAATTACTTGGCGTTATATGATTAGAGAAGATAATCTGGTTTTATAAATGGGGCGAAAGATGACAATGTCAGGTATTAAATTAATAAATGTAACAGAAGAAATTGTAAAAGGGCTTGTTAGTTTTCTGCTGCATGGCGTTGAATATCAAACATTTTGCCATTGTGAACAATGTGAGATGGATGTGAATGCAATTGTTTTAAATGTATTGCCTGCTCGTTATGTTACATCGGATGAGACGAGAGATGCTGTATTTAAACAAATGAGCACCCCGGAATATCTTGAGGAAATCAATAAACAAATTATCCATGCACTTCACATCGTAAAACAATATCCTAAGCATCCATAAGAAATGATTTCAATGCGTTCATTATGTATATAAGCAGTCATGATCAAGTTTTGTAAAAGATAAAATGAAGAGGTTATTCAATTAGGGGCATACTAATTGCAATAGCCTTTTTCTTTTAATGCCTTTTAACGTAGGGAGACTTTAAAATTGCCACTATTCACGTAGATGGCTGACTAAATTGCTTCCTGTGTAACCATAGCCGAATTGTTATGAAACTGAGCCTATGTAATTTAAGCGTTTACTGTTTTCAGTTAACTTTTTGCGTGAAATTGTAGTAAACTGAAAGAAGCAATTGGAAAGAGAGGGAACAGCTATGCCAACACCTAGCATGGAGGACCACATTGAACAAATTTATCTACTAATTGAACATAAAGGGTATGCACGTGTGTCCGATATTGCGGAAGCTTTATCTGTTCTACCTTCCTCCGTTACAAAAATGGTGCAGAAATTAGATAAAGACGGCTATTTAATATATGAAAAATATAGAGGCTTAACATTAACGCCAAAAGGGCAAAAGTTAGGAAAGAGACTTGTTCAGCGACATGATTTGCTGGAGCAATTTTTGCGTTTAATAGGGGTTGATGAAGAACGTATATATGAAGACGTTGAAGGTATTGAACATCACTTGAGCTGGAATTCCATTGATCGCATTGCGGATCTTGTACAGCTTTTAGAAGAACAGCCTCAAATGACGAAGAAGCTGGAAGAAATGAAATCAAATCATAGTATGTAATGATTGACAAGAAAAAGGAGAATATGATGAATCAATTAATAAAATCAGGACAAGTAGTGGAATTAACGGTATTGGAAGAACAAGGGTCACGTTATATTTTAACAAATGGTGAGTTGGAAATTCCCTTAAATGCATCAGATGTAGCTGAAACAATTGCGATAGGCGATGTTTTAAAAGTATTCCTTTATACGGATCGCCGTGGAGACCTGCAGGCAACGACAGCCATTCCGCATATTACAGAAGCGGATTACGGTTGGGCACGTGTATTGAAAGTAACAAAAGAAGGTGCCTTCTGTGATATTGGTACATCCCGCGAAGTATTAGTACGTGCTGAAGACTTGCCGGTGATTGAAGAGGTATGGCCGGAAGCAGGAGATCATTTGTATATTACATTACGTACAGATCGCAACGGAGATTTATTCGGTCGTTTAATTACAGAAGAAAAAGTTAATGACATGTATGAAGGCGCAGCGGAAGACATGTTCAATAAAAACATTACAGCTCGACCATACCGTCTATTACCGGTAGGATCGTTTTTATTAGGGGTTGAAAATCCTTATCGTATTTTCGTCCACGAATCGGAAATGAAAGCTGAGCCGCGTTTAGGACAAGAATTGCAAGTGCGCATTATTGATGTGAAGGAAGATGGCTCGTTAAACGGCTCGTTTTTACCTCGAAAACATGAGCGTTTAGGTGATGATGCTGAGAGAATCTTTGCATATTTGGAAAGTGTCGGCGGAAAAATGCCGTTTGGCGATAAATCAACGCCAGAGGAAATTTCTGAAATGTTCAAGATGAGTAAAGGTTCGTTTAAGCGTGCACTAGGTACTTTAATGAAAGCGCGCAAAATTACGCAAAAAGACGGCTGGACAGAAATCGTTTAGATACAACTATAAGTAAAAGGGGAAATGTATATGAAACCTTTTACTTTTTTTATTCGTATTAATTAGAGAATGTATAGTAGAATTGGACAACATATACATTCGTAAAGGGGGATTTATAAATGAGACAAAAATGGATGGGTGTTATTGCAGCATTCGCGTTATTGATTTCTTTTGTTTTACCAATGAGCGCTTCTGCGGCAACTACAGAACAAAAAAATCCAATCAATGAAAAGCTCGGCGTACCAATCGTTGTTTACGGAGGTAATTTATCTGCTGATGAAAAAGAAACAGTAAAAACTGCTTTGCGTGTGGATCAGGAAACAGAAATAGATGAAATTACAATTTCAGGACAGGATTTAGCAAAATATATAAAAGATAGTAACCCAAGTTCACGCATGTTCTCATCTGCTAAAATTACACGTCAAGATGCAGGCAAGGGACTTACAATTAGTATTGTAACACCAGATAATATTACACAGGTAACATCGGAAATGTATGCAAATGCCATGTTAACAGCAGGTATTGAAGATGCGATTGTGGAAATTGCAGCACCTAAACCGGTAACAGGTCACTCGGCATTAGTTGGGATATATAAAGCATATGAAGCAAAAACAGGTGAGACATTAGATATTGAGCGTACAGATGTAGCGAATGACGAATTATCTGTTGCAACATCAATTGCTGAATCGGCAGGAGTTTCAGATGCACAAGTTTCGGAATTATTAACAGAAATTAAGAAAGCAATTGCTGAAAATAAACCGGCAACAAAAGAAGAAGTTCAGCAAATTGTTGAAGAACAGTTGAACAAACTGCAAATCAATTTAAGTGAAACAGACCGTCAGCTTTTAGTGGATTTAATGGACCGAATCAGTAATTTGAATATCGACTTCAGTAAATTATCTTCACAGCTTTCAGATTTGACTGCAAAGTTCGATGAGAAGTTCGGTGCAATATTAGAGGATGAAGGATTTTGGCAAAGCGTCAAAAACTTCTTCAATAATTTAATCGATACAATTTCATCTTGGTTTAAATAAAATAGTCATTCAATGAAAGCACTCATAATCGGGTGCTTTTATTTTTATTGAAAATTCAAATTATGGTATATTGTGAAGTATAGAAGGAGGGAGAAATATGGAATTTATTTATAAAGACAAAGGGAACAACTATGGTGCTCTGGAATACGAATTGAACGGTCAGCGTGTTGCTGAGATTACTTGGGTTTTACGTGACGGGGTCATGAATATGGATCATACGTATGTATCTGATGTGTTACGCGGTCAAGGGGTAGCTAAAAAGCTTTTAGATGCCGCTGCGGATTACGCTCGAGAAAACAATTACAAAATGAATGCCATTTGTTCATATGTCGTTTCTTCATTCCAAAAAAGTGACGCGTATGACGATGTAAAAGTATAGCAATATACAAAAAACACGATTTTCATTTTTTAGAAAATCGTGTTTTATTATGGAATTATAATTTTCTTTTGATTTATTGTCATGTTTATTTAAAATCCTACCAATAATAAAATCAAAGCAGTAATAACTCCTGAAACACCGAGAAGAGTAAGAATTTCCGTACCTTTATATGTAATTTCTTTGTTTTGGAACATGTTAAACACTCCTTTATTTCCCTTATTTATATATATTTACCCAGTTCAGGTAGTTTTTACTCCTATAACAGCCAATGTTTTAAAAGAATTTCGCAGGGTATATTAATTTATATGAAAAGGTAAAATAAATTCGGAATTAGGAGGTAATATTATTATGGCTAAATTAAAAGGTAAAGGCGTTGTAGTTGCAGGATTATTAGCAGGTGCCGCTTCATTTTTAAGTAAAAAGGAAAACCGTGATAAAGCAATGGACTATTTTAATAAAGCAAAAGGTAAAGTAAATGAAAGCGGTGGAGTTCAGGGCTTGATGCAAAAAGTACAAGACAAATCAGCTGGTTACAGTAACGAAAATGCGCATCCATCATCGACAGGAGATTTAGATACAAATATGGCGAAATCGGCTTCTGTCGGAAAAGATGATTACAAAGAAGAATCATTGGAAGATGTTGCAGTGACAGCAGGAGAGGTTGCAGACCATACGTTAGAAGGTAACCAAATGGTCGAAGAAGGCGCTCAAACAACAACTGATTATTATAATCATGAACAGGATAAAAGAGCATAAGCAAACCGATGAGTGTTATAAAAACAAGGTAGGCGGGAAATTAGCCTCCTTTTTTTATGATGTTGGGGCTTGGTAATGTCTAGAAAACACTTTGAATAAGGAATTAAACTTCAAAACGATAAAAAAAGGGTTTGTCTGAAACGTTTTTAAATCGTTTCAGACAAATCCTTTAACATGTATAAAGATTAAGCGTTAGCTGTTTCTTTTTTCATTGTTTTGTTTTTAGCAAGGTTAACGTGCCAAGATAGAGCTTCCTCTAAGATATGAGGAGTGTGCGCGCCGCCAGTTGCTTCGTAAGCGCGGTTATAGTAATCCCATAACTGATCTTTGAAATCTGGGTGAGCACAGTTTTCGATGATTAATTTTACGCGCTCTTTTGGAGCAAGTCCGCGTAAATCAGCGATACCTTGTTCAGTTACGATTACGTCTACATCGTGCTCAGTGTGGTCTACGTGAGAAACCATTGGTACGATTGAAGAAATCGCGCCGCCTTTTGCGTATGATTTCGTTACGAAGATACCAAGACGAGCGTTACGTGCGAAGTCACCAGAACCGCCGATACCATTCATCATTTTAGTTCCTGAAACGTGTGTAGAGTTTACGTTACCATAAATATCCAACTCAAGAGCAGTGTTGATTGAGATTAAGCCCAAACGACGGATAAGCTCTGGGTGGTTAGAGATTTCTTGTGGACGTAAGCAAATTTTATCAGCATACTTTTCTAAGTTGCCGTAAACTTTTTTCTGTAATTCTTCTGTAAGTGTAATAGAAGTTGCAGCAGCAAAGCGTACTTTACCAGCATCAATTAAGTTGAATACTGCATCTTGTAATACTTCAGAAGCAACTACCAAGTTTTCGAATTCTGCATCAGCAAAGCCGTCTAATACTGCGTTTGCCACAGAACCTACACCTGATTGTAATGGCATTAATTCATTTGTTAAACGACCCGCTTTGATTTCAGAACGGAAGAAATCTAATAAAATGTTTGCCATTGTTTGTGTTTCCTCATCTGGAGGAACGATTAATGAAGGAGCGTCTGGCTCTTCAGAGATAACGATTGCTTTAATTTTAGCTGGATCTACTTTAATACCGATTTCACCGATACGTTGCTCAGCATTTGTCATTGGAATCGCGTCACGCTTACCTTGTTCACCTGGAACATAGATATCATGAATACCGATCAATGCTTCTGGATGAGAGATATTTAATTCGATAATAATGTTCTCAGCATATTCAGCGAAGATTGGTGAGTTACCTACAGAGTTTGATGGGATAATTAAGCCGTCTTCTGTAATTGCAACTGCTTCTAAAATTAAGTGTTTAATAGGACCGATAATTCCTTGACGTACTAACTCAGCATTGTGAGAAAGGTGTGCGTCTACATAAGAAATTTCGCCTTTGTTTACTAAACCGCGCATTACCGCATCCCCTTGGAAAGGACCGCGTTTGTTAATAACACCAGCAGCAGCTAAGTAGTTATCAACTTCAGGACCTAATGAAGCCCCTGTATATACATCAATTTTAAATTTTTCGTTTTTAGCGCGCTCTACTAATGCCATTGGTACAACTTTAGCATCACCTGCGCGAGTAAATCCTGACATCCCTACAACTGTGCCATCTTGGATTAAAGCAGCAGCTTCTTCAGCAGATACAACTTTATCTACTAATTGTTTTAAACCTAAACGTTTCTCAACTCGTGGATCCATGAATAAATCCTCCCCTAATAAGTTATTTAATCGTTTGATAAACAGAAAATTTTGTAATTTTCTGTGTTTTTCACCAGGTAGTAAACCGGCATTTATGCTAATATTATCATCAAATTGTCACATTTACTTCACGCCCAACATAAAAGCGCTTAAAAGGTGATTATTAGAGAAATTTAACGTAAAAAAGAGATAAAAAGTAGATTGCGTGTGAAGTCACCTAGTTACTCGTTTAGCAAATATACACAATTAAGGAAGGGAGAATAGGTCAAAAGGCCAGGTGGAGAGGCAGGAAGTAAAAAAGCGACTCATATGTACGAGTCGCTTTTAAATGATTTTAGAATCCTAAAGAACGGCGGAAGTAGCTAGCATAGCGTTGGCTTACAGGAATACGTGTGCCGTCTTTCATAATTAATAGGAAAGTTGAATGTGAATCTGGTTGGATTTCATCAATGTAATCGATATTAACAATATAAGAACGGTGGCAACGGATGAACGAATCAGGAGCTAAAAATAACTCTAAGTCACTTAAGTTCAAACGGTGATATCCTTCACGGTGCATCGTTTTTACAAATGTTTTACGCAATTGTGTCTCAAGATAAATTACTTGATTGTGTTTAATTGGGTACCAGCAGTCATCAATTTTTACTGTAATATAATTAGTTAAAAATGGAGAAGGTTTTTGAGGGAAGATAGCTGTAATAGCACCTTTTGTTTCACCTTCTTCAATGAGAGGAATACTCATTCCGTAATAAGGAACTCCGAATACATCCGATTCAATGTATGAATTGATTTTTTGACCATACGTTAAAGCTTTGTATGCAGCTGAACCTTCTTTAATCGGGTCACCTGGTTTGATTTTTAAGTCTACTTTTTTGCTTGGCTGATAATATAAATACTCATTTGTATCTGAAATAGCAATTGATGTATTCTCAGGGAAAAATTCTTTAATGACTTCCATAATTTCTTCTATTTGTCTTGGATCCACTTTATAACACCTCTTTATAAGCATTTTATACAATTATGAACTATTTTACTACATATTTAAAGAAATTGGGTTGGGAAGATTTTTTAAAATGAAAAATATTTTTTGTGGATTTAAAAAGGGCTTTTTTTTATGGGAAATATAATGAAAAAATAGCGTGAAAATTACTATGGTAAAAGAGTATGATTAGGTGAAATAAGCATTTTTTAAATTCCTTTATTTCTATAATTGGAAGTAACCTAATAATTTTGTCCTAGGTTAATTGTTAAAATTAGGTTGAAAGCAAAACTTGTAATATGGTAATATTCACTATAGTTACTAATAAAATGTACTAATATGCGGAAAACAATGCATACTATAATAGTATAAATATAAAAATGAATAAATATTTACTTTGCTTAATAAAAGAATTTCTACTATAGAAATTTCTTATGATTAATATAATGTTATTACTTATTATGAAATGCAGTCTGGCAGATGTAAGGAATATAACCAATCTGCAGAATTATGACAATTTCTTGTACATTTGTATTAGGCTTGTTTTTCTGATAAGTAATAGAAGGTCATTCTGAAGAAAGATGGGGTAACTTATGCAACTACATCAATATTCAATCTCGGAAACAATTTCAAAACGGTATTTTCAAGAGATTGACAATATCAATCAATATGCTGGTATCGAAGATTTTTTTGTTCTGGAATCTCGATTAATTTTTGAAGTTTATCATTTAGAAGTAGCAAAAGCAAAGAAGACATTACACGAAATTATAGACATATTATCCGCACGCTTCGGAAAACAGGTCATTAAAGTAGTGCGCTCGTATTTTGTTACGTTATCCTCAATTGTTGCGCGTAAGCTTTTAGATAATCAAGTCCCTTCTAAAAAAGCATTTGCCTTCAATTTAGCATGTGCAGATATGATTGAAAACAAGATGAAGGATGCCGAGTTTCTGCAATTTGCAGATGACTTAATCGATTTTTATGTGTACTTTATTGCGGACCGAAAGCAGCCTACGTTCCGTCACCAAACAGTAAACAAAGTAATTATGTACATAAATGATGAGCTGGAAAATGATTTAACAGTTGAAAGTATTGCAGCAAACTTCCATATTAGTACGAGTCATTTATCGCGTATTTTCCGTGAGCATGTAGGTATCACTTTAGTTGAATATTTAAATGTCCGCCGTGTAGAGGAATCTCAATATTATTTACGCCATACGAATAAAAGTATTACGTCAATTTCAGATCAATTCCATTTCTGCAATCAGAGTTATTTCACTAGAATTTTCAAGAAATACACAGGTGTAACACCTAAACATTTCCGTGATGAACTGCATCATGAGTTTTTCCGATTTGAAATTCCTGAAGTAGAGTACCAAAGTATTTAATACTTGCAAGCCTAATAGTGCGTATAATAATCCCTTGAATGTAGGGCAGATTAGTTAATTTAAATTCTTTATTCTTCGTTCAGCTGAAAGTTTCAGAAAAAAAAGAATAATATATGAAAACTCTGCATGGTATATATTATTACATGTAGAGTTTTTTATTTTATAACTAGTTTGTGCCTTTAAGATTTTCAAAATTGCATTATCAATTAAGCTAGTTTTATACTAAACAAAGGTTGGAAAATAGATTGCATTTAATGAGAACATGCAATCAGTATGTAAGGAGAGAAAAATGAAAAAATATGAGAGAGCGATCTCACTCGTTTTAGTTGCAGGAGCTAGTTTAACCGCATTATTTTTCATTGTGAAACAAAATATGGAAGCGGCCATTTTAGCTATGACGATTATGTTTACGTTTACGAATTTTTTCCGTTCACGTACCTTTAAAGAAAAGGGTCATGAAAAAGAAGCAAAATGGATGCAGAAGATGTCGATGATTTTTGCGGTTTTATCAATTATTGTTTTATTTATTATTGTCACAGGATAAAAATAGAAAAAGAAGGCGAAATGGAATGAACAGAAAAGCAAACAGAAAAAGTCCGATCGCAATGATTGTATCCATTTCAATTGTTATTTTAATCGCGATCTTAGGGTCTATTTATTATAAATTTGAAGTAGCACAATCTGCTACAGAAGAAAAATCTGTTGAACCAACTGAACTGGAAAATGAAGAGACGCAAAATAAAACAAACGAAACGGAAGAACCGGTGAAGCCACAAGATGAAAATGTTGATGATCTGGCTTCTTCAGAACAAAACGGTGAAAATCCTTCGGCAAATTCCGGGGAGCAGCCAATTAAACAACCTGCTCAAGAAACACCACCCGCTACGGAAGAAGTAGCGCTGGAAAATGGATACATTGTTGGCCAAAAGCCTGCAACAGAACCTACTTTTGTAAAAGGGGTTTTAATTGCGAATAAGAAAAACCCCCTTCCTGCTACGTACAATAAAGGGGAAAATCCAAAGGCGCGTGCCGCTTTTGAAAAGATGGCAAAAGCTGCGATGGAAAATGGAATAGAGCTCGTTGCTTTTAGTGGTTTCCGTTCTTACGAATATCAACAAACACTATACGATCGGTATGTGAAGCGAGATGGGAAGGAAGCGGCAGATCGCTATAGTGCGAGACCAGGGTATTCCGAGCATCAAACTGGACTCGCTTTTGATATTGGGGAAAAGGGTCGTGAAGATTTGTGGCTGACAAATGAGTTCGGCGACACTGAAGCAGGGCAGTGGTTGGCACAAAATGCCCATAAGTACGGGTTCATTTTACGATATCCAAAAGGAAAAGAAGAAATTACAGGATTCATGCATGAATCATGGCATTTCCGCTATTTGGAAGGCGAACTTGCGACAAAGGTATTTGAAGCAGGCGTAACGTTGGAAGAATACTTAGGGATACAATAATAAACTGATTTATAAATAAAAAAACCAATTTTCTCCCTAGAGAAAATTGGTTTTTTATTGTGTGCAAAAGGGCTTTCAATTCACCTGATATACTTTCAGCTCAATTTCATTTCCCTATAGTATCGGTGATAATAAACGGGAAATGGATTCTTTGAACTTAATAAAACTGGAACGATTTTTGTACAGTTCAAATGTGAGCTCTGAGCAGTCTAATATATCACTTTCGAATATCTCGGCAAGACGGTGTGCCAATACTCTGTCATAAAGAAGGGCGTTCACTTCAAAGTTTAAACTAAAGCTCCGCACATCAATGTTTGCAGTACCGACTGATGCAATTTCATCATCCACAACAATCATTTTGGCGTGAATAAAGCCTTTCTCATAATGATACACTTTTGCACCTGCTTCAACGAGTGGCCCTACGTATGAATAAGTCGCCCAATAGACAAACATATGGTCAGGTTTATTTGGAATCATAATCCGCACATCGAGGCCGGATAGGGCTGCGATTCGAATAGCGTCAAAGAAAGATTCATCTGGAATGAAATACGGGGACTGTATGTACACGTATTTTTTTGCATTCGTAATTAAATGCAAATAGTTGTTTTTAATTACTTCCCATTCTGTGTCAGGACCACTTGAAATAATTTGGAGAGCTGCCGTTCCTTTTTGAGGGATAATCGGAAAATAACGCTCTGCATAGCAAATATCATTTTTTGCACTTGCTTGATTCCAGTCCAAAATGAAGCGAGTCTGTAAGGGGTGGACTGCGCTTCCTTCAATACGTAAGTGTGTATCGCGCCAGTAGCCGAATCGATCCGATAAACTTAAATATTCGTCCCCAACGTTAAATCCTCCGATATAGCCGATACGACCGTCTATTATGGAAATTTTTCTATGATTTCTAAAGTTTAAGCGTGGATTGATGAGTGGTAAAATCGAAGGGAAAAATACTTCTACTTCACCGCCAGCTTCGATCAGGTCTTTAAAATGCCGCTTCCGCACTCCGCGCGAGCCCATTTCATCAAATAGTACTCTTACTTTTACACCTTGTTTCGCTTTTTTTATTAAAGCATTTACAATGCGTTGCCCCAAGTTATCCAGTTTGAAAATATAGTATTGAATATGAATATGGTTTTTCGCATGTTGAATATCATTTATAAGTGCTTCGAACTTGTCACTGCCATCATCGAAAATCTTCACATCGTTATCCTGTGTCAGGACAGCGTTATTTGTTTTTAAATTCATATAAATGAGATGATTATAACTTTTAATATGTTCTGCACGTAGTTCCAGTTCATTATTCTCAATTGCTTCAATCTGATAACTAATCAGTTGTTCAATACCGATATCTTTTCTGCCATCCCACCGGAATAAGTGCTTTCTTCTCAATTGTCTTCCTAATAGTAAATAGAGGAAAAATCCAACAAACGGTAAGAAAAAAAGAACGAGCAACCATGCCCAAGTCGATGAAGGCTTTTTGCGCTCAAGAAAGATGACGGTCAGGGCAAATAGAATATTTATAAACATAATAAGTGGTACCAGAATGGAACTTTGAATAATTGCGCCCAAAAGATTCACCTACTTTCCTTCTTTCTTTTCATTATAGCCTATGGAAGCAAAACAAAAAAAGAAACACTTCAAGCGAGTGCTTCTTACTGTTTTAATATTCCTCAACATGGAAGTAAATATCCGAGAAATCACATTGTGCTAATTTTTTTGAGTTAATGAAGAAGCTGATAATCCCACTATCTCCCCACATAATATTTTGCTCATCGTTTGAAATGATTTGCAGTAATAATGTGTCGTAGTGCTGTAAATAGGGCGACGTTTTTCTGAAGTCCTGATGTATAAAATATGGATAGCCGCCAATTTTATGTTCTGCCGCTAAATAACTTTCCAAATATACATCCTGAAATGAACGGTCATCCAATGTAATGGGTGCATCCATTATTTCAGGTTTAAAATAATTATTTAAACGGTAATCCATTGCTGACACCGGTTCAAACTCTGTTTTTGAAATGAGCTTCATCTCCTGCTGAATCGGGAAACTGCCGATGTTTACGTCTTCTAAATACGTGAAATCATGAATAAATTCATTATAGTGAACTTGATCAGGTATATATTGGACTTTAAAATAACGACATTCCGAATGTAATTTTTCCCTTTCATAACATTGTTGTGGAATATAAAATTGCAATATACCATCTTGTGGAAATGGATGGTCAAGCTGAATCTCCGCAAAGTTAAGCTGTGCCAAAAATAGCATATAGCGATTTTGATTGTCTTTAGGGTGTTCCATTTTATTTGTTAGAAAAGGAAGGCCGGCAAATTTACTTTCGTGTAAAAACGCAGGTTGTTTCACCGGTTTTAAAATTGCTACTTGTTCAGCAGAATGACTTAAACTTGTATGAAAATGGATCAATTCTTTTGGGATATAAATATTTTTTTCTATATGTGACATTTGAAGTTCCTCCTACTGAAGTAACATCTATTTGAAATGATGAACTAAAAGGCCCGTAAGGACGAAAATTTGTTTATTCCTAATCGGAATTACTTCACAAAAATGGTTATGATATTTTCAATATTTCCACTTGTAATTTTTGTTAAACGTAGTGGGGAAATATAATGCAATTCAATTTAACTACACGCGAAAAATAAAATTATTAAATAACATGTATTTGAGAAGATTATGTAAACTAATTCAAAAGTAATTATAAAATTTACAAGAAAAAATTTTTTCTCTAAAATAAATCTATCCAGGTTTATTATTGTTAATAAACGGTTAAGTTTAATTATGTTTTAGATTTGTCACAAAACAGGAAAGAAAAATAAGATTTTACGTGGTAATATATGAAGTATTAGAAGGTCTGACCTTATTAATTTGAAACTTTTAACATGAAAAATCGTTATATATATTAACAAAGGAAAGTTTGAGGTGTAATCAAATGGCGAAAGAGATTGATTTAAAGCGTATTGTTACAAACTTATCAAAATTAGGTGTTACGGCGACAGTTACGAAATCTCGTCTTGAGCTTTTAAAAGTTTTAACACCACCAACACAAACTCCACAAACGCAAAATTAATGAAAATCAGGTGTGATGAAACCCTGTTTTTCATACCTTATTTTCATCTGAAGCAATAGAAAAAGGACCCGCGGAATGCACGGGTCCTTTTTGTTTTATTCATCGTCAGGATCATTTGTTGTAAACATATATGTTCGGTAATGAAACTTCATACTATAGACAAGACCGATTGCTAAGGCATTCCCCATCATCGAACTACCCCCATAGCTAATGAAAGGTAACGGAATACCGGTAATTGGCAGTAATTGTATCGTCATGCCGATGTTTTCAAATACATGGAATGTAATCATGGCGATAATTCCTGCACATACATAAGTACAGAACGGATCTTTTAATAATAATGTCATTTTCGTTAAGTGATAGATTAACAGGAAGTATAGACAAATAACAGCGCTTGCGCCGATAAAACCCCATTCTTCGCCAATTACAGCAAAGATAAAGTCTGTATGGTTTTCCGCCACATATACTTCACGCGCCAGGAATCCTTTCCCGAAAACCTCACCGGAGCCAATCGCATTTAGAGAAGTAATTAAATGATAGCCGTCTGATGTTGCATACGAATAGGGATCAAGCCATGAGTAAATACGAGCGAATTGGTATGGCTGGAAACCAAATGTCTTTTCAAGGAAATCCTGCATATAAAGGGCCATCCATAATAACGATCCGCCTACAAGGAAAGCTCCGCCGAATAACGGTAAAATAATTTTCCAAGTTACACCTGCCACGATTACAAGTGCAGCAGTAATGGCGATAAATACTAAAGAAGATCCTAAATCGGGCTGGAGCATAATGAAGCCAAGCGGTACTGCCAAAGTTAAAGCAATTTTGCCGAGTAGCAATAAATCGGTTTTGACCGTTTTAATTTGGTAATTTTCATTGTGCTTACTGATTAAATAGGCAGCGGCCAAAATATAAAATGTTTTCATAAATTCGGCAGGCTGAATATTACCAATTGGTGTTTGGAACCAGCTTTTTGCCCCGTTTCTCTCAACTGTTATGCCAGTTGAAGTTGGAATAATGACAAGTGCGATTAATAACAAAATCCCAAAACCAAAAAGTGGCCATGCTAATTTTTTATATTGATCTGGGTCAAAGTACATGACAAATGCAACGATAAAGGCAAAGATTGCATAGTTTAAGACTTGTTTAGGTACGTAGTTTTGGCCGTATTGCCCAGATGTCTGGGCAGAAGCGATGGCAAGTAAACTTACTCCTAAAAATAAAATTAAGATTATTGTAAGCGGCCAGTCGAACCGTTTATTAAAATTATAATTGTTTGTATCCATTCGATTCACCTTAAATTATTAAATTTAACCCGTTAAAGGGCCAGAAGATACCAACAAATTGAAGGTTCTTAATATGGGCACAACATTTCCCGGTAAAAGAATTGCAGATATAGGAAAGTTTTCGCGGAAATTGCTGTAATGTTTTAAGCTTTATTTACTTTATCATATTCTTATAAAAATTACTTTAGTAAGACTAATTTAAAAGTTGGACGAAACAGGTGAGAAAATGTTTCAAATTTGAATGAGAAGTCATATAATAATCATATTATTCATATTAAAGGGGCGTGCAAAACGTGGCGAAGAAAATGAAATCTGCTGAAGATTTTATGCATCATTTATATATTCATATGAACGATGTCGAACATTTTGTTATTTATAGTGGTCTTACACTGAAGGAATTTATGGTTTCGGTCGAGCCCGTAAAAAATGTTCTGTTATTAAAGCACGCGTACGACAACGGCTCTTTTAATATGCATACACAATTTGATTTTGTAACAAATGAAGATATGCGCGATTTTCTCAAAAAGGAAAGCGACTTAAAGAAAGATTTATGCTGGGTAGATTTTACGACAGAGAAAAACATTAATACGTTAACTCCCCTTGAACAGGCAGAGCTCTTGTATTTAAGTCATAAGCGTGAACCGCTTGCATCGCCATTTTTCAACAAATTACAAAATCGCTATGCTTATTACTCATCTGTAACTGACAAAATGACAAAAGTATATTATCGTTTTATAGGCGATTCTGAATTACTTGTTTCAAATCTATTTAATCGAATGATAAGAGATAAAGAAGGTGTTGGAAGCTTTTGGAGAAGAAAGAATAAAAACAACTCACCGACAATCGATCCTTCTACATTAAGACAATATCGGCCTTTTGTTAAGGAAGGTGCATTGCTTTCATTATATAAACTAGAAAAGCCAAATTCCCATTATGCAGTCGAAATCCGAGTGCTGAGTGATTATGATTATCCGGATGAAGTTTGGGATGATTTAGATGAAATATTAAAACAAGGCTATGATGAATTAATACAAATTAGTTGACACTCACAGCGAACAGGGCAGTGGGTGTTTTTTATCCGATTTCAGCGTTTAGTGTATTCGTGATAAAATAAGGTTAGTGAAAACTGGAGGTCAAAAAAATGAAAAAAAGAATTGGTTTATTATATGGTGGTAAGTCAGCCGAGCATGAAGTATCACTCTCAACTGCAAAGGCAGTAACACAAGCAATGGATTTTAATGAGTTTGACGTTTTCCCGATTTTTATAACATTAAAGGGTGAATGGCGTGTTGGACCTCAGTTAACAGAACCCGCTCAAACGATTGAACAATTGCAATTTACAATGGCATCAGACCAGTCTGAAAATAATATTACGCAATTTATTGCAAAACATATGGAAAGCCCATTTGATGTAATCTTCCCTTTACTGCATGGCACGAACGGTGAAGATGGTACTGTACAGGGCTTTTTGGAAGTGCTGAACATTCCTTATGTAGGTAACGGTGTGCTTGGTTCAGCGGCAGGCATGGATAAGGTAGTTATGAAGCAGTTGTTTGAAATGGCAAAATTGCCGCAACTACCTTATGAATATTTTATTCGAAGTGAATGGGAACGGGAAAAAGAAGCTTGGATCAAAAGATGCGAACAGTCTTTAGGCTATCCGATGTTTGTTAAACCGGCTAACTTAGGATCAAGTGTAGGAATTAGCAAAGCGACGAATGCGCCGGAACTAGAAAAAGCTGTCCAATTTGCGCTGCAATATGACCGCAAAATTGTGATTGAACAAGGTGTAACGGCTCGAGAAATTGAGCTTGCTGTGTTAGGGAATGATACACCTAACGTTTCAGTAGCAGGTGAGATTAAGCCAATGACTGAGTTTTATGATTATGATTCAAAATATAAAGATGGCTCGACAGCATTAATTATTCCGGCACCATTGCAAAACGATGTTTATACAGACTTAGTAGATATGGCGAAAAGAGCGTTTAAAGCGATAGACGGAGCCGGATTAGTGCGCGCTGATTTCTTTGTAACTGAAAACAACGAGATCTTCATCAATGAAGTAAATACAATGCCCGGATTTACACCGGTAAGCATGTATCCTTTATTGTGGCAGCATACAGATGTAACGTATCCACAGCTTATTAAAGAGCTGATTGGTTTTGCACTGGAACGTTATACAGAAAAACAACAGCTTCAATACAACAGAGATTGAGTGGGATAAAAAGTGAAAAAAAGTTTACAGCAGATTTCAGAATGGTTAACGATAGAAAATCAGTCATTTCCTGAAACGATTGTCACAGGTATTTCCATTGATACACGGACAATTGCTAAAGGGGATTTATTTATTCCTTTCCGTGGAGAAGCCGTAAATGGGCACCGTTTTGTTGAGCAGGCATTTGAAAAAGGCGCGGCAGCTTCTTTATGGATGATCGATGAGCCAAATCCCCCGGAACATTTGCCATTAATTTTCGTGGAAGACCCAGAGCTTGCACTTCAAAAAATGGCAGAGTGTTACCGTAATGAGCATCAAGCGACATTTATCGGGATTACCGGCTCAAACGGGAAAACGTCTTCAAAGGATATTTTGGCGGGAGCTCTTTCTCCATACTTTAAAGTACAAAAAACGATTGGGAACTTTAATAATCAGCTTGGTTTGCCAATTACGATTTTACAGCTTGATGAGGATACAGAAGTTTCCGTATTGGAAATGGGAATGAGCGGTTTCGGTGAAATTGAATTTTTAACGAAGCTTGCACGACCGCATTATGCCATTATTACGAATATTGGTGAAGCCCATATGCAAGATTTAGGATCACGGGAAGGGATTGCGAAGGCGAAGTTTGAAATTGTAAAAGGATTATCTGAAGAAGGAATTCTTTTCTATGATGGTGATGAACCGTTACTTCAAAACTTAGTTGCAAAAACACCGCAGTTAAAAACACAGCCATTTGGCTTTAGCCAAGCGCAGAGTTTAGCGGCTTCCAAAATAGAAGCGACAGCACAAGGAAGCAGTTTCCATGTAGATGGAGTAATCCAAGGGGAGTTCTTCATTTCGGTCTTAGGCGAGCACCAAGTGAAGAATACATTAAGTGCAATGCTGGTAAGTAAAGCATTAGGTTTGTCTGACGAACAAATCCGCGAAGCATTAAAGAAAGTAGTTTTAACTGATATGCGGATGCAGCTTGTTCCGGTAGGTGATTTATTATTTATTAACGATGCGTACAATGCTGCACCAACATCGATGCATGCAGCGATCCAATTTGTCGAGCAAACGACAATCCGCAATGAAAAGTGGCTTGTACTTGGTGATATGCTGGAGCTTGGAAACGATGAAATGCAGATGCATGAAGGAATTGCCGCACATATTCATCCTGAAGAAATACGCTATGTTTGCTTGTATGGCCCGCGCATGAAGTGGCTCTATAATAAACTGCAAGAAACATTTGATGCTGAGCATTTAGTGTATTCCGAAAATGAGTACGCACCGATTATCGAAAAAATTCAATCTCATGCAACAAACGAGTCCATCCTGTTAGTAAAAGGTTCTCGTGGAATGCAGTTGGAGAAAGTTATCCATTCTATCGAGCTAGCCTAGTGCTAGCTCGTTTTTTTTAGCGCAAAAACTTTTTTCGACTCTAAATGTCGCTTATTATAGATACTAACAGCTTAATGGAAGCAGGTGATTGGATGAAAATCGGCGTCCTATTTTTACATGGATTTTCAGGCGGACCGTATGAAGTAGAGCCTTTTGCGCATTATATAAAGCAACGAATAGATTGGGTCGTAAGCATTCCGACGTTCTCCGGTCACGGTGATGCAGAGCATTTGGCAATGAAAGGCTATAAAGCGGAGCATTGGATGATGGAAGCGGAAATCGAATATCGGCAGTTGAAAAAGCAAGTCGATGAAGTCATAGTCGTCGGTTTTTCAATGGGTGGTGTCATTGCGATGTACTTATCTATACGTTACCCAGTAAAAAAGTTGGTACTCCTAAGTGCTGCAGCAAAGTATGTGAGTCCTACGCAGTTAGTAAAAGATGTTCGAGCAATTGCCCAAGATATGGTGCATAAAAAGTTGGAAGAAAACGAATTGTTTGCACGGTACAAATTTAAATTTAAAAATGTCCCGTTAACTGCAACGATTGAATTTATGAAGGTCGTTAAAAAAACGGAGCCTTATATAAAAAACATTCAGTGTCCTACCTTTATTGTACAAGGGGAGCTGGATGGAATTGTGCCAAGTGCAACCGCCCAGATTTTATTTGAACAAATTCAGTCGCAACAAAAGCAAATGTATATTTCAGATTGTGGAAAACATCATATTTGTTACAGTGATGATTGTGAGCAATGGTTTGATCAAGTGTATCAATTTTTAATGGAGTAATAAATATCTGACTATTTTGATACAAAGCAATATCATTGCATACCGTTACAACCCATGTTAGACTAATAAAAGCAATGGATACATTTTGTGCGAAGACTCTTCAGACTTATTGGTGAAGAGTGCTTTTTTTTGATAAACGGTTTTATTCTATTTTTTACAAATGTAACAACCAATTAGAAACGGTAGAATTGAACCGCTCGGCAATGACCGGGCTTTCCTTTTCATATAAGAGACTCTGCATATGAAGCAGAGAGAATTTTTAAGTAACGGAAACGTTCCACATACAATGGCTCGAAATTTGCCGCCATTTCATCTGAAAATGTAACCATTTGTCAACTTATACAGGAAAAAGGAGAATGAAGAGTTTGACAAATTTTTCAGAATTAAACATTAGTGAATCGACATTACGTTCTATTAAGCGTATGGGGTTTGAAGAAGCAACACC
Organism: Solibacillus sp. NPDC093137; assembly: GCF_050280445.1. Lineage (NCBI taxonomy): Bacteria > Bacillati > Bacillota > Bacilli > Caryophanales > Caryophanaceae > Solibacillus > Solibacillus sp. NPDC093137. Next base: position 15,197 of record NZ_JBNNVH010000008.1, on the reverse strand, counting down.
AATCCAAGAAGGAACAGTAACGTTTGCAATGGCTGGCCGTGACGTTTTAGGCCAAGCACAAACAGGTACTGGTAAAACAGCTGCATTTGGTATTCCTTTAATCGAGAAAATCGATCCAAAAAATCCAAATATCCAGGCTTTGGTAATTGCTCCGACTCGCGAATTAGCAATCCAAGTTTCAGAAGAACTTTATAAATTAGGTTATGATAAGCGCGTAAAATTATTATCAGTATACGGAGGTCAAGAAATTGGCCGTCAAATCCGCGCATTAAAAAACAAACCACAAATTATTGTGGGTACACCGGGTCGTATTCAAGACCATATTAACCGTCGTACATTACGTTTAGACGAAGTGCAAACTTTAGTTTTAGACGAAGCGGACGAAATGTTAAACATGGGCTTCATCGATGATATTAATGCGATTTTAGAAAACGTGCCATCAAACCGCCAAACATTACTATTCTCAGCGACAATGCCTCCAGCAATCCGTAAAATTGCAGAGACATTCATGAAAGATCCTGAAATCGTAAAAATTAAAGCGAAAGAATTAACAATGGAAAACATTGAACAGTTCTTTGTAAAAGCAACAGAGCGTGAAAAATTCGATGCTTTATCTCGTCTATTGGATTCACAAAAACCAGAATTAGCAATCATCTTCGGTCGTACGAAACGCCGTGTTGATGAGTTAAGCCAAGCTTTAGGTTTACGTGGCTTCTTAGCAGAAGGTATCCATGGTGATTTATCTCAAGCGAAACGTATTTCTGTTTTACGTCAGTTTAAAGAAGGTAAAATCGATATTTTAATCGCAACAGACGTTGCAGCTCGTGGATTGGATATTTCAGGTGTAACGCATGTTTACAACTTTGACATTCCACAAGATCCAGAATCATACGTTCACCGTATTGGTCGTACAGGCCGTGCAGGTAAATCTGGTGTTGCAGTAACTTTCGTAACACCTCGTGAAATGGGTTACTTACGCATCGTAGAAGAAACTACGAAAAAACGTATGACTCCTTTACGTCCACCTTCATCTGAAGAAGCATTAGTAGGCTTACAAGAAGATGCAATGCAATCATTGGTGGAATTAGTTCAAAATAATGATTTAGGTACTTACCGTGAGTTAGCAGCTAAGTTATTGGAAAATAATGAAGCGCTTGACTTAGTAGCAGCTGCTCTTAAATCAATTACTAAAGAACCTGATGCTACACCAGTATCATTATCTGAAGAACGTCCATTACCAATGCGTCGTGACCGTTCACAAGGTGGCGGAGGCCGCGGCCGTGGCGGTAATGACCGTAACCGTGGTGGTGGCAACCGTGGCGGTGGTGACCGTCGCGGAGGAGATCGTCGTCGTGAAGGTGGCGGAGGCGGAAGCCGTTCTGGTAGCGGAAGCCGTGATGGAGGTCGTCGTGAAGGCGGTGCTCGTCGTGAAGGCTCTCGTGATCGTCGTCCACGTCCACGTCGCGAAGACTAATACTATTTCAACACATCAACGATTTTCTCGTTGGTGTGTTTTTTTATGGGGAATTTTATATAAATATATTTTCCGGGAAATAAAATTTTTATAAATTATTTAACAAATTTACTAAATAACTATACTATGAGGGAAGGGGATTAGTTTATCATCCTAGTTAGAACAGAACGAAACATTTAAGCTGTTAATACGTATAGCATAGTATAGAGAAAGAGGTGTAGGGCTAGTGAGAGAACAACCAAAGTTTCAGTTACCAAAAAAAGCGCAAACAGTGTGGCGATTATATGGAATCATTCAAACTTTTATTATCGCACTTATAACAGGCGGCATCGTATTTTTAACAGTTCGATTTGATTGGCCGCAGTGGATTATGTGGATTGCCATCGCGCTCGTATTGTTATCCATTGCATTTTCAGTTATCGTATTCCCGAGCATCCGTTGGGGAATTTGGCGTTATGAAGTACGAGAACAGGAAATTGAAATTCAAAGTGGCCTGTTTGTCGTAAAACGGACATTAATACCGATGGTACGTGTTCAACATGTTGATACAGAGCAGGGACCGATATTAAAAAAATACATGTTAGCGAATATATCGATTTCATCGGCGGCAACAGTACATACGATTCCTATGTTGAAAGTTGAAGATGCTGATGAATTGAGGACAAAAATCTCTGAACTTGCAAGGGTGGCGGAAGATGATGTCTAAAGAGAAATATAAACTTCATCCTGTAACGGCAATCATCAATGTTGTAAAAGCATTAAAAGATCTCCTTATCCCAATCATTATCATTGTGGCGGCGAACGGCTTTAATATTAATTTGGATTATCGAAGCGAAACATTTTTCAGCGAAATGATTCCACTCTTTATTTTAGTAATCGTCTTATCGGTAACGGTAGTGAGCAGTTTGATTAAGTGGTGGACATTTGTATATTGGTTTGAAGATAGTGAACTCCGTGTGGAATACGGTCTGTTTATAAAGAAAAAACGCTACATTCCATTTGATCGTATTCAAAACTTGAATTATAAAGAAGGTATTTTTCACCGGTTGTTCAAGCTTGTACAAGTACAAGTGGAAACGGCGGGAAGTAAAGATGGTAAACCGGAAGCGGAATTGACAGCAGTAACAAAAGCTGCGGCAGACGAAGTGGAAATTCAAATGAAAAAAGCGAAACAGAAACTGCCGATTGAAAGTGAACTAGGGCAAACGGCTGAAGATGAAAAACAAGAACCGGCATCAGTAGTTTTACACAAAATGAAAATCCCGGAGCTGTTACTGTTAGCGACGACTTCAAGCGGTGTGGGAGTAGTACTTGCCGGAGTTTTTGCTGTCCTTTCACAATTTGCGGAGTTTATCCCGTTTGATTTGATTTATGATGAATTGGCATTTTTAGTGGAATACGGCTTTATCGTGGTCATGATTTTAATTGCGCTTGCGCTAATACTGGCATGGGGAGTCTCTGTCGGCTTGACGTTTTTAAATTATTATAACTTTACGGTCAGCAAGCAACATGACCGGCTGATTATTACGCGAGGATTAATCGAAAAAAAACGTGTGACAATTCCGTTAAACCGGGTGCAGGCAATTAAACTGGCGGAAAACCCTTTCCAGCAAATGCTTGGCTTAGCATCTGTTGCGGTAGAAAGTGCTGGTGGAGGATTTAGCGGAGAGAATGATAAGAAAATCATTTTATTTCCGTTAATTGCAAAAAAAGAATTGTTTGCACCTTTGGCAGAACTGTTTCCTGAATATGATTTTCAAATTACGCAACTTGTTCAGCCGCCAAGAAAAGCACAGCCTTTTTTCTACCGGATTGATTTTGTATGGCTAGTCCCGTTAATCGGCGCTATTTCGTACTTTTTCTATCCATATGGACTGTTGTCAATATTGCTAATCGTTCCAATCATTCTACTTGGAAGATGGCAATTTAAGACGACTGGGTATACGGTGAAAGATCAGCAAATTACGATTGTCTCGCGTCTTGTAAGCCGTGTGACATTTTATGCATTGAAAAAGCGTGTACAAATTACGCAAGGTAGTCAAACCTATTTCCAGAAGCGACGGGATATAGGGTCTGTTAAGATTGTAGTGATGTCAGGTATGCACGGGGCTTCAGCGACAGCGCGTCATATGGAGCAACAGGAAATCGAAAGCGTACTGTCTTGGTATGAACATTAAAAAACAGGGTCCGCGAAAATTTTTTACTTTTCGCGAATCCTGTTTTTATTTTACCCGTCTAATGGGCTGTTTACGCCAGCGTCCCATATTTTTAGGGTTAAAGTAAACAACCCCTAAAATAAAGCCTGTAACCAAACCGCCTAAATGTGCAGCAATATTAATATTTGGTGTTAAAAATGTCATAATAATACTAATCACTATTAATGGCAATATTATTTGTCGTAACTGCGGGAATAAATGTCTTGTGTAATAAACAAGGGCCCCGAACGCCCCGAAAATTCCGTACAGTGCTCCACTTGCACCAACGCTTGCATAATAGGCATCTTGTGTTGCGTAAGTAGCAGCAACACCAAAAATTCCGGCTAAAAAGTAAATTGTTAAAAAGCGCATTTTGCCGGCGATTTTCTCAAGTTCCGGGCCAAATAAAAATAGAGAGAACATATTAAAAAGAACATGCATAAAACCTGCATGTAAAAACATGGACGTAATAATACGCCACCATTCACCGGCTGCAATGAGTCCATTGACGCTCATCCCGGCATAAAGCAAATCTTCGCCGAATCCCGGTAATAATGTTAGGACGAAAACAATTAAATTAATTGCTATAATTGACGATACGACCGGATATAACGTAATGTACTGTTTAAAATTTTCTCTACGAATAAACATGTTCCACCTCAATTATGTCGATACAAAATAAAACGTATTTTTATTCATTATACATTGGAGTAATGATTAAAAGAAAGGGAGAGCTATTAAATGATAAAAGGGATTGGTTTAGATTTAGTAGAATTGGACCGAATTGAAAAAATGATAGGCCGTTCAGCAAAATTTGCTCAACGAATTTTAACGGATAGGGAACTTGCCATTTTTAATACATTATCGGATATGCGCAAAGTTGAGTTTCTGGCAGGTCGCTTTGCTGCAAAGGAAGCCTATTCAAAAGCAAACGGCACAGGAATCGGTAAAGGCTGTGAACTCCACCAAATAGAAATTTTAAAAACGGAGCAAGGAAAACCTGAATTATACTTTGATGGTGAACGGGTGAACGGGTTTATTTCCATTACTCATACCCGGACAACAGCAGCTGCCCAAGTAATCTTAATGCAATAATACATACATGGACACCTTGGCTCATATAGTAATTTATCGAAATAGATAATCGAAAGGGTGAATCTTTGAAACTCCGACTGCTAGTAGTTGTCGTTTGTTGTCTCTTTTTGGCGGCGTGTGGAAAAGCTACAAAGGATGAAGTGATTGAGGATGTTAACAAGAAGTGGAATGACGCAAAAGGTTATGAATTAAGTGCTTCGATGGAAGTTCGGACAGGCGCAGAGCCACGTGTTTACGATGTAAAAGTTTGGCACACAAAACCGGATTTTTACCGAGTGGCAGTTAATCCAAAAGGTGAGTCAGAACAGCAGTTAATCGTTCGAAATGAAGAAGGTGTCTTTGTTGTCACGCCATCATTACGTAAAACGCATAAGTTCCAAAGTGAATGGCCAAAGCAAAACAGTCAGGCGTATATAATTGGTGCATTGGCTGATGATTTGGTGTCAGATTCAAAAGCGGTAATGACTGAAGATGATGCGAGCTATACTTTTGAAGTAGCAACACGAAATGTAGATCAAACAGCACTGCCGGTACAGCAAATTGTAATTGATAAGAAAACGATGCTTCCGACAAAAGTAAGTGTGATGGATGAATCTTTACAAGAACAAGTTGTGATTACATTTGCCGACATTAAATTAGGTGTGAAGCATACTGCGGAAGAATATGCAGTAGAGAAATTCACTGAAAAAGAAGAAAAGAAAGCCGCATCAGCAGAAGTCGCAGACACAGAATTTAGTGTATATTACCCTACAATTGACTGGGCACATACTAAGCTGACAGATGAGTTTGAAGTGCAGGAAGATGGAAACACACGGGTTATTTTGACATTCGAAGGGGAAAAGCCATTTACATTAATGCAGCAGCCGATCCAATCTGATGAAACAATATTACCTGTATCCGGGGACCCGGCGGATTTAGGGTATACAATAGGCGCTATTACTGACAACTCAATTCAATGGGACAAAGATGGCATGACCTTCTTTATCGCTTCCACGAAATTAACAAAAGATGAATTACTGGAAGTAGCTGCAAGTGTGCAGGAAAGTAGTATAAAATAAATTATAATTATGTCTTTCTAAACTTGTTTTTAACTTATATTTTATGGTTATATTTAAGAAGAGACATCTTGCGCATACTAGCGCAAGATGATTTCTTTCGTATACAGATTTAAAAATGGTTGACTGAAAATTACATATATAACAGTAAGTTTAAACTTATAAAAAGAGGGTAAAAATCGAAATGGATACTCCAATTTATTACAGATCAACAAAAGCAGTAATTGATCTGCAAGCAATCACACATAACATTACTTCATTGCGAAATTATATAGGACCGAATATCCAAGTTATTGCTGTCGTAAAAGCAAATGCATATGGTCATGGAGATGTGGAAGTTGCAAAAACGGCAATTGAGGCCGGTGCAACAATGCTTGCTGTCGCAACACCTGACGAAGCAGTACATATTAGAGAGAATTTTAAGGATATCGATATTTTAGTGTTAGGTGCTTCACCGCACGCTTTTATTCCGTATGCATCAGCAGAAAATATTATCCTTACTGCCTTTTCGACAGAATGGCTGAAAGAAGCACAGCAGTATACACCGCTGCTGAATCAGTTAAGACTTCATATTAAAGTTGATTCGGGTATGGGGCGTATCGGTGTATCTACTAAAGAAGAACTATTGGAATTATATACAATGATTAATTCTTCAGATGATTTTTTAGTGGATGGAATTTTTACGCATTTTGCTACTGCAGATGAAGAAGATTCAATGTACTTTGACAATCAAGCTACCCTATTCAAGGACTTTTTAGGCGCACTGCCACAAAAGCCTCGTCTTGTTCATGTTGCCAATACAGCTACCGCATTAGTAAAAGATCCTTCTTTGCGTTATGATGCGGTACGTTTCGGTATTTCCATGTACGGATTGCTGCCTTCAGGTTATGTAGGTACAAAATTGCCTTTTCCGATTAAGCCGGCATTTTCTCTACAGACAGAACTTGTACATATTAAAAAAATGAAAGCTGGTCAATCGGTAGGCTATGGTGCAACATATACAGCAGAAGAGGACTGCTATATCGGTACAGTACCGATTGGCTACGCAGATGGTATGATTCGTAAGCTTTCAGGCCAAGAAGTGCTTGTTGGAGGAAAAAGAGCGAAAATTGTCGGCAGAATTTGTATGGATCAAAGTATGATTTTACTTCCGGAAGCATATAATATTGGGGAAGAAGTTGTACTGATAGGCTGCCAACAGCAAGAGGAAATCACAATAGATGATTGGGCTCATAAACTCCAAACAATCAATTACGAAGTGCCATGTGTAATAACGGCCAGAGTTCCTAGGGTATATAAATAAATCGATGTAATATTACTGTAAATAACTTCAAATATACAAAACAAGTGTGTCCATATTTATTCCTTTATTGCGAGAATTGTCAGTTTTTTAATTTTCCTGTCTTTTCATTGTAGTCAATCAATGATAGAATGAATGGGAAATGGGATGTTCGGTGGAGGTGCTTGTTTTGTACGCGAAGGAATTAGCAGAAGTAGAAGAAGTAGTAATTGACATACCAAATGAGCTAGTAACGCAATTCGAAAGAACGTTTGGGCGTAATACTGAGAATGGTTATATGATGGCGTATTTGGCGACTCAAAATTATACAAAGCATATGCAACCAAATCAAATACGGGAAGCTTTAATAAAGGGCTATGTGGAAATGTCGCAAATTAATCTGACAATTTGCAGTGAGTGCTTGCATGCAGAGTATGAAGCGGAACATATGGTGGAGCGTCTCGTAAGCGGGGGATGACAATTTGATTGTAAAACGTGGAGACGTTTTTTTTGCTGACCTATCACCGGTGGTAGGGTCAGAACAGGGCGGGACTAGACCCGTTCTTATTATTCAAAATGATATTGGAAATCGCTTTAGTCCAACTGTCATAATAGCTGCAATAACTGCGCAAATTCAAAAAGCAAAGTTGCCTACACATGTTGAAATCGATGCAAAAAAGTATGGTTTTGAGCGTGATTCGGTAATTTTGCTTGAACAATTGCGTACAATTGATAAATCACGATTAACAGATCGTATTACTCAGCTAGATGCAAAACTAATGCAAGAAGTAGATATTGCTCTAAATATTAGTTTAGGACTCGTAAAATTTTAATACATAAAAAAACATCGAAACAACCGTTTCGGTGTTTTTTATTATTATGAATCAAAGTCCCCTGTAAATTTTAGGTGAATAGTAAACTGTAATCATGCAAAATTGTGATATTTTACTTAAAATTATAAATATAGCAAAAATATGGCTGAAAACTTATATCCAACTAAACTACAAGGATAACATATGGTATAATATATAAATTAATAATTCAAAAAACTGATACTGTACGTTAACTCCATAGAAAGAAAAAGTAGGAAATTGGGGGCACTATGATGAATACGAAATCTACCGTAGAGATTGTGACAGAATGGGATATTGTAGCTGCACGCCAACTTGGACGTAACGAGGCGAAAGCAATTGGCTTTGGCGCGGTAGATCAAGCTCGAATTACGACGGCGATAAGTGAACTGGCTCGAAATATATATTTATATGCCCGTGCCGGGGAAGTGACAATAGAGCGTATTAGTAATGAAGAGAAAGTTGGCCTTCGCATAATAGCGGCAGATAAAGGACCGGGAATAAGCAATTTGAAAAAAGTGATGGAAGACGGCTATTCAACTTCTGGCGGCCTTGGAGCGGGCTTGCCGGGAGTCAGAAGACTAATGGATAAAATGGACATCCAATCCACAGTAGGAAGTGGGACGACGATAGTTATCGAAAAATGGGTAAAGTAGGATGTGGTAAAATTTGAAAGAGCTGCAAACACAATATCAAAAAATCTTATCTGATTTTTTGGCAAACCAAACTGAGCGAAATTTATATATAGGACAAAACTTTATTCGACAGTTAATTCAAAAAAAAGTAGCTCCAGAAGAAGTCATCAATATCCACAAGTATGCGATAGAGCAAATTTATCCAGATCTACCAGAAGATATTTCGCATAGCTATGATTTTTTAATTGAGATTATGGTACACTTTGGTTTAACTTTAAAGGAGCATCAAAGTTTACTGGAACAGCAAGAAGAACTGCGTATGGAGATGAATGTCGCTACAAAGATCCAGAATATGATTCTCAGAACAACAGTACCTAGGCTTGATCAGATTGATATTGGGATGCTATCTGTACCAATCCGCAAAATGAATGGTGATTATGTTCACTTCTTAAACAACAATGATTCAGTTGTCAGTGTAGCTGTGACAGATGTTGTTGGAAAAGGTGTGCCAGCAGCCCTTTGTATGTCTATGGTCAAATATGGGCTTGATACACTTGAGTACGCAACGAAAGATCCATCTTACATTTTAGAAGTGTTAAATCGTATTATCGAAAAAAGTGTTGATGATAGTATGTTTGTCTCGATGTTTTACGGGACATACAATATTGAAGAAAGCAAATTTACATATGGGTCGGCTGGGCATGAGCCTGCTATATATTATAATGCTCGTAAAAAAACTTTCTTTGATTTGGAATCGAAAGGTTTACTATTAGGTGTTATGCCGGAAGTGACATACCCGCAGTACGACATCTGTTTGGAAGAAAGTGATTTTATCATTATGATTACAGATGGTGTAACGGATTTTCGTAAGCAAGGAGAGTTGGATCCTCGGGATGTGATTAAGAATTTGGCATTAAGTTGTAGCCATCTTTCGGCGCAGGAAATGTGTGAGGAAATGTACGCCTATTTGAAAAACATGTCTGATTTTGAATTGGAAGATGATTTTACGGTTGTTATTTTTAAAAAATAAAAAAATTTATGTTTGAGCTCCCGCGGATTCGGGAAAAGTAATTAGGCTTATAATGGAGGTGTCTAATAATGAATGTTAATGTTCAATTTAGAGAAGATGGAAACGTATTAAAAGGTTATATCGAGGGTGAAATCGATACTTACACAGCCCCGATTTTACGTGAAGAGCTAGAGACTGTTCAAATTGTAGAAGGCCGAGAAATCGAATTGGATTTATCAAAAGTAAATTATATGGACAGTACGGGTTTAGGGATATTTGTAGCATTTTATAAAAAAGTTACGAAGGAAAATGCATCATTAAAATTAGTGAATTTATCAAATCGTTTAGTAAGATTGTTTGAAATTACAGGATTAAGTGAATTAATGAGTATTGAGATTGATGAGGAATTGGAGTTGAAATGATGAGAGCATTTGACTATATTGAAATTCGAGTGCCTGCCAAATCGCAATATGTAAGTGTTATACGGCTAACAATTTCAGGATTAGCGATGCGAGTTGGGTTTACTTATGATGAAATTGAAGACTTAAAAATAGCTACAAGTGAAGCGGTGACAAATGTTGTTCACCATGCTTATAAAGCAAACGAGGAAGGCGAAGTTGTAATCGGTTGTGCATTATTTGAAGACAAGATTGAAATAATGGTCGCAGATTACGGTGTAAGCTTTAACTTTGAAGAGATCAAATCAAAAGTTGGTCCATATCATGAAAATGAAAACGTAGCATTATTACGTGAAGGTGGATTAGGGATTTATTTAATGGAGACTTTAATGGATGAAGTGAAATTAAATAACGAAGGTGGCGTCACTGTTTTCATGACAAAGTATGTCTCGAGAGAGCAGGTGAAAGGGAATGTCGAAAGAATCACTACCTAAGAATACATCAAAAGAAGAAGTGCTAAATTGGATTGCAGAATATCAGGCGAGCGGCTGTGAAGATTCACAAACAAATCTTGTGCTCCATTACCAGCAATTAGTCGAGTCGATTGCACGCAAATATTCACATGGTAAATCTTATTATGATGATATTGTACAAGTAGGGATGCTTGGCTTATTAGGTGCGATCCGACGATTTGACCCTTCTTTTGGCAGAAGCTTTGAGGCGTTTGCTGTTCCGACAATCGTCGGAGAAATAAAACGCTTTTTACGTGATAAGACTTGGGACGTGCATGTTCCAAGACGTATTAAAGAATTAGGACCTAGAATCAAGGCGGCTGTCGAAGCATTAACGACATCGCTACAACGTTCCCCTTCCATTACCGAAATTGCAACATATTTAGAAGTACAGGATGAGGACGTACTGGAAGCGATGGAGATGGGTCGAAGCTATCAGGCATTGTCGATGGACCATTCGATCGAATCGGATTCTGATGGCAGTACGGTAACGTTATTTGATGTAGTCGGTCGAGAAGACACAGGCTATGAAGTAACAAACCGCCGCATGATTGTAGCAGATGCGATGAATGTATTAAATGAACGTGAGCGACAGATTATCCAATTAACTTATTTGGAACAGCTTAGTCAAAAGGAAGCCGGAGAAAGACTCGGTATATCCCAAATGCACGTTTCGCGAATTCAACGTAAAGCAATTAAAAAATTACAAGACGCCATTACAGCAAGTGGCGGCGTCTCATTATAAAGTTTAAGAGTCTACTAGCATAAATTAGTAGGCTCTTTTTTCATGCATAAATTCGAAGCTTTTTTGGGAAACAATACAAATGGAATGGTACACTAAAAGAAAGTTCGAAATTTAAAGGAGTGGCATGATGGATCAACAAAAAATGTTACAAATAATCGCGAAAGACGCGAAAGTGGAACCAAAGCAAGCTCAAGCGGTTATTGGACTACTGGAAGAAGGTAACACAGTACCTTTTATCGCACGTTACCGAAAAGAAATGACAGGTTCACTTGATGAAGTACAAATAAAGGCAGTGGAAGACCGCTACCATTACATACAACAGCTAGAAACACGAAAGGAAGAAGTGCTGCGTTTAATCGATGAGCAAGGTAAATTAACGGAAGAACTACAAACAGCTATCCAAGCATCAACGGTTCTTCAACGCATAGAAGACTTGTACCGACCATTTAAACAAAAGCGCCGTACAAAAGCAACGATTGCCAAAGAACGGGGTTTGGAACCGTTAGCGGAAGAACTGTTAAAGCTTAAAAAGCGTACGTTGGAAGAAATGGCGTCGCCTTATATAAACGAAGAACAAGGTGTTACTGGAATAGAAGATGCATTGGCTGGCGCACGAGATATTTTAGCGGAGCGATTTGCCGATGATGCTGCAATTCGTGAAAAGCTGCGTACCTTATCTTGGCGTGAAGGGAAGCTTGTAACAACGGTAAAAAATGCGGAAAAAGATGAAAAACAAGTATTTGAAATGTATTATTCATATGAAGAACCCGTTCATCGAATTGCACCCCACAGAATACTGGCGGTAAACCGCGGTGAAAAAGAAGAAGTGATACGTGCAGCAATTGAAGTTCCAATCGATAAAGCGACAACATTAATGGAAAATTATTTTATTCCAAGAAATTTTGTTGGCCCTTCTGTAAATGAAGTGAAAATGGCAGTTGCGGATAGCTATAAACGGTTAATTAAACCGTCTATTGAAAATGAGCTTCGAGCAGAACTCTCATCAAAAGCAGAAACACAAGCGATTCATATTTTCTCGGAAAATCTACGGAACTTATTATTACAGCCGCCAATGCGCGGTAAAATGGTTCTTGGTGTTGACCCTGCATATAGAACAGGATGCAAATTAGCGGTAGTCGATGAAATGGGCAAGATGATTGAAGTTGGCGTTATATATCCCCACACTACGTCGGATCCGTCAAAAGCAAAAGCAACTGTGAAGGCATTATTAAAGAAATATCCGATTAGTATTATTGCGATTGGAAACGGGACAGCCTCCCGTGAAACAGAGCAGTTTATTGCGGAACTGCTGAAAGAAGTAGACGGAAACATTGCATATGTAATTGTCAACGAGGCAGGGGCCTCCGTATATTCTGCTTCAGAAGTTGCGCGAGCGGAGTTTCCGGATTTACAGGTAGAACAACGAAGTGCTGTATCAATTGCCCGTCGTATACAAGACCCGTTATCCGAGCTAGTGAAAATTGATCCGAAAGCAGTCGGAGTAGGGCAATATCAGCATGATGTTTCACAAAAACAACTCGCGGAATCACTAACGTTTATTGTAGAAACAGCGGTAAACCAAGTTGGGGTAGATGTAAATACAGCTTCGGCCTCCCTTTTACAATATGTATCTGGACTTTCAAAAACGGTTGCGGAAAATATTGTGTCGATGCGTAGTGAAAACGGCCAATTTACATCACGGGCACAACTGAAAAAAATCCCGCGATTAGGTGCTAAAACTTACGAGCAGGCTGTCGGTTTCTTGCGTATTGCAGATGCCAAAAATCGGTTAGATGCTACAGGAATCCATCCGGAAAGCTATAAATTAGCCGAAGCAGTATTGGAGGCAGCAGGGTTAACGAAAAAGGATGTCGGAACGGCAAAAGCCGAAGAAGCGATTAGCAAGTTAAATTTAGCAACACTAGGTGAGTCATTAGAAGTAGGGGAAGTTACGTTGAAAGACATTGTCGATACATTAATGAAACCTACCCGTGACCCTCGTGATGCTTTCCCACAACCGCTATTGAAAACAGATGTACTTCAAATGGATGACTTGCAAGTTGGAATGGAACTGCAAGGGACAGTTCGAAATGTCGTTGATTTTGGAGCATTTGTCGATATCGGAGTAAAGCAGGATGGACTTGTCCATATTTCCAAATTGCAAAAAGGTCGTGTTAAACATCCATTAGATGTTGTTTCCTTGGGGGATATCGTGACGGTTTGGGTAGAAAAAGTCGAAGCAAATAAAGGTCGTATTTCTTTAACGATGTTAACTCCTGAAAATCAACTTAGCGTGTAAAGAGCATGATTTTCAATTATAATAAAAAGCGCATAGCTGTATATGCGCTTTTTATTAATTTAAGGGGGTTGGCATATGACGGACGAACAGGCACAAAAATTAGTTGAACAGTTATCAAACGACTTTTTTAATCGACCGTTTATTCATAAGGCTTATTTTAATAGTCGCTTGAAAACGACGGGCGGTCGGTATATGTTAAATAGCCACAATATCGAACTTAATAAAAAACTATATGATCATTTCGGTATAGAGGAGTTAAAGGGTATTATTTTACATGAACTTTGCCATTATCATCTACATATTTTAGGGATGGGTTATAGGCATGGTGATGCGGATTTTCGGAATCTATTGAAAAAAGTAGGCGCGCCACGTTTTTGTTCTACATTGGAACAGCCAAAAGAAAAGCCGAAGCAAAAGACAATACATATATATAGCTGTACGAATTGCGGACAAATATATAAAAGAAAAAGAAAAATGGATGTAAAAAAATATTGCTGCAGCATGTGCAAAGGGAAAATTAAATTTCTCCACAGTGAAAAATATTTTTAGAAATGATGTTTAAAAATAAGTGAATAATGGTATACAGTATTTATGTTGTTTTTTAAAAAAACGAATTAATTTTTTACCCTATATATAGGAAGAGATTTTTTCTTTATTTTTTTAAAAGAAAAGTGTTGACGAAACGGAAATCGCTCTCTATAATAGTAAAAGTCGACAAGATGATGTCGCAACGAAGTAATTATTCCGAAGTAGCTCAGTTGGTAGAGCATCCGGCTGTTAACCGGCAGGTCGCAGGTTCGAGTCCTGCCTTCGGAGCCAATATTGGCCCGTTGGTCAAGTGGTTAAGACACCGCCCTTTCACGGCGGTAACACGGGTTCGAATCCCGTACGGGTCACCACTTATATTTTAATAATGAAGATTTACTAATGGTCCCGTGGTGTAGCGGTTAACATGCCTGCCTGTCACGCAGGAGATCGCCGGTTCGATCCCGGTCGGGACCGCCATTTTTTGGGGTATAGCCAAGCGGTAAGGCAACGGATTTTGATTCCGTCATGCCCTGGTTCGAATCCAGGTACCCCAGCCATTTAGAGCCATTAGCTCAGTTGGTAGAGCATCTGACTTTTAATCAGAGGGTCGAAGGTTCGAGTCCTTCATGGCTCACCAGTTTTCATATTGACAAATTATTTCAGAGATGTATAATAATTATTGTCGGATGAAGCGGTCGTGGCGGAATGGCAGACGCGCTAGGTTGAGGGCCTAGTGGGGGCAACCCCGTGGAGGTTCAAGTCCTCTCGGCCGCACCAAAAATTCCCGGCGTCCGTAGCTCAATTGGATAGAGCGTCTGACTACGGATCAGAAGGTTATGGGTTCGACTCCTGTCGGGCGCGCCATAATTTACTATAATATAATGCGGGTGTAGTTTAGTGGTAAAACCTCAGCCTTCCAAGCTGATGTTGTCGGTTCGATTCCGATCACCCGCTCCAGTTTTTATTTAAAAAAACTGTTGACATCTAAAAGAAGATGTTATAAGATATAAAAGTTGTCACTTAAGGCAACACAATGAACCTTGAAAACTGAACAAGCAACGTTAATGAAACAAGCTTCTTAAATGAAGCAAACAATAGATTTCAACTTCTAACGAAGTTGGA
>NZ_JBNNVH010000007.1:0-170542 GCF_050280445.1 Solibacillus sp. NPDC093137 | reverse complement strand
GATCCAACTTCGTTAGAAGTTGAAATCTATTGTTTGCTTCATTTAAGAAGCTTGTTTCATTAACGTTGCTTGTTCAGTTTTCAAGGTTCATTGTGTTTCGTTTGTCGCTTCATCTCTTGGCGACCTACTTATAGTATCACCCCCTTGTTATATCCGTCAACACTTTTTCATAAGTTTTTTATATAATCTTGTTTAAAACTAATTGAAAGTGGGTAGTAAAGCATGTACAAAACGTTGGTATCACTGGTTTTATGCTTATTTTTAGTTTTTATTTATTTTGATGATAAAAATAGTATTTCCCCTGTATTTCAATTAACAGAAGCCCCTGCAGTCATCACAAAAGGTCAGTTTGGGCAAAGTTTAATCATTGAGTTAAGTTATTCCCATAAAGGTTTTGAGGACTGGGTTAAAAATCTCCGTGAACCATATCCGCTAATCTTGGCTGATAGTGACTGGTTGTTACGAAGTCCCGAATTGGTAAAGATGCTGAGGGAAAAAAATATTCGTGTCGGATTGCTTGGTTCTAATAGTGATCAATACGAAGATAAGAATCTATTAAAAAAAGAAATTGCAATCTATGAAAAAACGTTTTACAAAAAACCACTTTGGTTTGCGACCGCCGATTATAAAGTCGATACTTCCATGCAAACTGCTTTGCATGAGCTGGGAATCAACATCGTTGCTCCGACTTATACGTTTCCTATAGAAGAAAGCAAAATTCCTGAAGGTTCATTTGTAAGTATTCCTCTCCATCGAGACAAGGAAGTTTCTTTTGAAGATATTAATAAATTTATAAAAGCGCATAATTTCCTATCTATTGAACAAAATATATTTGGCTATGAAATTTCTACAAAGCGTTATCCTTAAGTTTGAAGAATCTACTATATAACTAAAAAAAGGGCTGACACGAAATTTTTCATTTCTGTGATCGCCCTTTTTTTATGCTTTTACAGTTTTAGTTGTTTCTTTTCGCGCTTTGCGACGCTCTTCCAATCGTTTTCGATCTTCTTCTGATTGTGCATTGTATTTTGGCAGCATTAAAATTTGGTACGCATTAACGGCTACTAATGGGAATAATAATAGTGCGACATATACATCAATATTATCTTGTCTTCCCATTAAAGCAATGATCCATTCCAATGATGTAATAACAATCATGAAAAACAATGTTGAGATCAACACATGCGGTTTTTGCGTCATTTTAATTTTTTTAATTGCTGTCCATATAGCCGTACCGACTAATACTGCGAGCAAGAAGCCATAAAAAACCCAATCTCCAGCCGCATTTGCTCCTGGTGCAAAACGGAAAACAATAATATCCACTAACACGATAATTATTAATAAGATTTGAATCCAATTCCAAAGTGTTAACGTTCTAAATATATTGACCCCGACTTGATGTAATGTTAAATAAGCGAAAAAGCCTGCTTGTGCCATTACACTCATCGTCATCCCTAATACGATATTCCAAACTAATGCAGCAAGAAATTCTGAGATTTCCCCATTCGCTAAGTATGGCTGGTAAAAGTCCCAACGAATAATTAACGAGGCAACTGCATTAACTAAACCACCGATTACTAATGCCCAAAAAGCAAACTTCACCCAGTTTCGTATCGTCACGAACAAATTCCCCCATTTTTTAATATATCTTGTATATTTTATCAATTTGATTTGAAAAAAGCGACCTCTCTTAAAAGATGTTACATATAATCAGTAAAATTGTGAACAATAAGCGAAAGCGCATAAATGAAGAAAGGACGTGAGAAAAGTGAAACGTTTAATCATATTAGCCTTTTCCCTCATTCTCCTTGCCGGTTGTAATGATGCCAAATCGACGACATTATCTTATGATGAAGTAAAGAAAATTATGGTCGATGCCATTCAGACAGAGGATGGGAAAAAAGCAATTCGCCAAATGTTTGAAGATAAGAATTTTCGGGAGTTGCTTATTTTAAATACCGAAGAAGTTAAAAAAGCGACTGAAGAGACAATGTTATCAAAAGATGCAATGGATTTTTGGATTAAAACATTCGAAGACCCGAAATTTAAAGAAACATTCGCAAAAAGTATGCAGGATCAGCAGGAAGATTTAATGAAAAACCTACTGAATGACGCGAGTTACCAAGAATCTCTTACGTCTTTCTTCGGTCAGCCGGATATGCAAAAGCAGCTTGAAAGCATTATGAAAGGTGCTGTTATGCGAAAAGAGCTGGAGAAAATCGTAATGGAAACAATCGAAAATCCGCTTATGCAGACAAAATGGCAGGAGCTCATTAAGAAAAGCGGTGAAGCTTCATCCGAGAAGGGTTCTGGTTCGGGGTCTGAATCCGGATCTGGCTCAGGGAAGGATAGCGGCGGCGGTAAAGACAGCGGTGGAGGCTCATAAAAAAACAACCAGTCGTCTCATTGGGACAACTGGTTGTTTTTTTGTTATTTATTTAATTCTGAAATAATTTCTTCAGCAATTTGTAAATAGATTTTACCTGTTGGATGCGATTCTGCATATACAGAAGGTGCGAAGTCTTCCTCTGTCCAATCTGGTTGTCCTAACGGAATTTGACCAAGTAATTTTGTGCGCAGTTCATCAGCCAGCTTCGGACCGCCGCCTTGACCAAATACAAATTCTTTTTCGCCTGATTTGCTTTCATACCAAGCCATATTCTCAATAACACCAAGGATCTCATGATTTGTTTGTAATGCCATCGCACCTGCACGGGCTGCTACGAAAGCGGCTGTCGGGTGAGGTGTTGTCACAACAATCTCTTTTGAAGACGGCAGCATTTGGTGAATATCAAGAGCTACGTCTCCTGTTCCTGGTGGTAAATCTAATAGTAAATAGTCTAAATCGCCCCAATCTACATCGCGGAAGAACTGGTCCAATACTTTCCCAAGCATCGGTCCGCGCCATACGATTGGTGCATTGTTTTCAACGAAGAATCCCATAGAGATAACTTTTACACCAAGACGCTCCACCGGATAAATACGGTCATCCTTTACGACCGGCATTTCTGTTACACCCATCATGTCCGGTACAGAGAAACCATAAATATCAGCATCGATTAAACCTACTTTTTTGCCTAGGCGTGCTAGTGCAACTGCCATATTTACAGATACCGTCGATTTCCCTACTCCGCCTTTACCTGATGCAATTGAAATAAATTGTACGCTTGATAAAGGTGATAAAATATCTTGTGCTTCTGCTTCGGTCGCTTGTCCACGGAATGATTGCAGTACTTCTGCCGGTAGCTCTTCAAAACGAATCCCAACGGAAGCCGCGCCATTTTCTTTTAACACTTCAACAATTTTCATTTGAAGTGTCATTTGTTCAGGCGTATTAGTTTTTGCAATTGCAATACGAACACTAACATGCGCTTTTTCTGCTTTAATCGAAACGTTTGTTACACCTTTTGTTTCTGCTAGTGATTTATGTAAAAACGGATCTTGTAGTTCTCCTAATAGTTCTCGGACTTGTTCCTCATTTAACATATCAAACACTCCCCTGAATGAAATTACATTTGTTAGTATATCATAATCGATTCGTATTGTTATTACATGTTGCCTACTCGTATTTTACATGAATATAATTTTCAATTCCGCGTGCAATCGCAAATGCCATTTTTTCCTGATAGCTGTCATTTGCCAGTAAATCACGCTCTTCCTCATTACTTAAAAATCCTGTCTCTACTAATACAGCCGGTTTTTCAATTTTCTTTAATAAATAAACATTTTTAATTGCCAGAGCTTCGCGTTCCGTATTTTCCATCGTCTCTCGAATTGATTGCTGAACAGCCTGTGCGAGTGCCTGGCTTTTCTCGTGTCCAGTGTGATGGTAAAACACTTGCGCGCCTCTCCACTTGCTATTTGGGATTGCATTTGCATGAATCGTAATGAATAGATCCGGTTCCTGTGATTCTACTAACGTTTCACGTAAAAAAATGTCCTGTTTTTTACGCTCACGAAGTGTAGGAAATGTCTCACTTGGTGCATGTTCACTTAATACATCCCCATCTGTTGAACGTGTTAATACTACTTCTGCCCCTAAACGTGTCAATTGACGAGCTACTTTTTTTGTAATTGCCAGTGTCACATCTTTTTCGATTACCTCTCCATTTGAAGCACCACCATCAACTCCTCCATGACCAGCATCTAATACAATCTTTACCCCACCTAATGGCTCGGGTAAAAAAAATCGCCGGTCGGATGCGTTCGTTTCATATACAACGACAAGCATCGAACAAAAAATTACGAATATGAGTGCAAGCCAACGTTTCAAAAAAAACACCGTCCTTTTTGCCTACTATACGCAAAAGGACGGTGGAATATTCACCTCATCATTGAGACAAAAGCTGACGTTGTAATGTTGCATAAAAACCTTGTTTATTCATTAAAGAATGATGATTTCCTTGTTCTAAAATCCGGCCATCTTTAATGACAAGAATCTGGTCTGCATTTTCAATCGTTTTAAGACGGTGTGCAATGACAAAACTCGTACGCCCTTCCATCAAGTTGTTCAAGCCTTTTTGAATATGCACTTCTGTCATCGTATCAACACTTGAAGTTGCTTCATCCAAAATTAAGATGTCGGGATCTTCTAGAATGGCACGGGCAATCGCTATAAGCTGACGCTGCCCCTGACTTAAATTTAAGCCCCCGCTTGTCAGCACAGTATCGTACTGTTCAGGCAAATACTTTATAAAATTATGTGCATATGCAATTTTTGCCGCTTGTTCAACTTCATCATCCGTTGCATGGAGCTTACCGAAACGAATATTCTCACGTACTGTTCCTGAAAACAAGTACGTATCCTGCAGTACGACTCCGACATGATCCCGAACATTCGTCATCTTGTAATGTTCAATTGGTTCGCCGTCCAATAAAATCCGGCCGCCTGTCGCATCATAAAATCGGGTTAATAGCTGAATGATTGTCGTCTTCCCTGAACCAGTCGGACCAACAATGGCAATTGTCTCTCCCGTTTTTGCTTCAAAATCAATTCCGTGTAATACAGTCTTGCCCGTTTTATAAGCAAACTGAACGTTTTCGAACTTTACATCACCACTATACTGTTCTTTCTCTTTTGCATTTTCAATATCCGCTACTTCTTTTGCTTCATCCAGCACTTCAAAAACACGTTCGGAACCCGCAATAGCCGATTGGAACGTATTGAGCAAGTTCGATAGCTGATTGATCGGTCGGAAAAACTGACGGGTATACGTAACAAATGATGCGATTACACCGATTGTAAGTCCGCTTGTTATAGCCATGATTGCACCAACACCTATTACAAGACTTAAACCTAAGTTGTTCATAAAGTTATTGATTGGACCCATGAAACCAGAAATAATATCGGCTCGCATTGCTGAACCGCGCAATCGCTCATTGGCTTCTTTAAACTCCGCGAGCGTTGTATTTTCCTGACCGAAAAGTGTGATAATATCCGCGTTCGAAATGGTTTCTTCAATATAACCATTCAAATTACCCAAATCCCGTTGACGCGCCTTATAGTTTACGCTGCTTCGCTTAATAATCTGCTTTGTCGCATATACGATGAGCGGGATAATGATGAGCGTTACTAGCGCTAATCGCCAATCTAAATAAAAGAGTGCAAAGGCCGTTCCGATTATCGTTAAAAAACTTGAAACAATTTGTATAACACTTTGTGACAATGCCGCATTTAAATTTTCGATATCATTTGTCATCCGGCTCATTAAATCGCCTTGCTGCTTTTTATCGTAAAAGGCGAGCGGCAATGACTGATACTGCTCAAACAGCTGTTGTCGCAACCGGCGAATTGTCTTCTGTGAAACACGTATCATGACAAAGGTTTGAAGCCAAGTGAGTACAGACGACGCGATATAGACACCGGCTAAAATAAGTGCCATCCGAATCGCCCCTGGAACATCAAGCTTCACAATATAATCATCGATTATTTTCCCGATTAAAAATGGGCCGACTAAGCTTAACAATGTACTAATAATAACGAAAATAACAACACTAATCAGTTCTACCTTTTGCACGCGTAAATAGCTCCAAATACGAAGCAATGTTTCTTTTTGATTTTTTGGCTTCACAACCGGACCTGTAAAGCGCCCCCCTGGATGCCTCATTGGTACAGGCGGTTCCCCTTGTTGTTTATTCACTTAAGGTCACCCCTTTTTCTGCCTGTGTTTTTGCCATTTCTTGATACAATATACTTTCCTGCAATAGTTGCTCATGTGTTCCTTGTGCAGCAATTTTCCCGTCGTCCATTACAAGTATTTGATTGGCATGACGAATGGAAGAGATTTTGGACGAAACAATTACTTTTGTGGCATCACTGAACTGTTCTTCAATCGCACGTTGAATTGTTTTTTCAGAAATACTGTCAACCGCACTTGTCACATCATCTAAAATTAAAATACTCGGTTTCCGGATAAAGGATCTCGCCATTGCCAAACGCTGCTTTTGCCCACCGGACAAGTTTGTCGCCCCTTGTGTGAGCAAATGTTCTGTCCCTGCATCCAGTTTGTCGATAAATTCCTTCGCGTTTGCTGATTGCAATGCCTGTAAAATTTCCTCTGACGTTGCATCGGATTTTCCGTAGCGTAAGTTGTCGGCAATCGTTTTCGAAAACAATGTCGCTTTTTGTGGCGCAAAACCGATCGACTGGCGTAAATGTTCCAATGAATAGTTCTCGATCGGTAACCCGTCAATTTTTACGACACCACTGTCAGGATCAAACAGGCGGGGAATCATTTTAACTAATGTCGATTTCCCGCTACCTGTCATTCCGATAATGCCGACCGTTTCTCCCGCATTCGCGTGGAAGCTAATGTTTTTCAATACAGATTCTGTTTCTTTTAAATAGGAGAAGTTTACATTTTCGAAACTAATACTTCCCTGAATTTCTTTCGTCTCTGGTTCAGATGGACTTGTTAAGTCTGTTTTCTCTTCCAGCACTTCTACGATTCGCCCCGCGCTTGGTATCGCACGTGCCAGCTGTACAAGTACCATTGAAGAACTCATCAGCCCTTGCATGACCATCATTAAATAGTTGATAAAGGCAAGAATAACCCCCACTTGTAAGGTATTGTTATCTACTTTGATCGCACCCATCCAAAGTGCTGCTACAATACCTAAATTCACGACAAACATCGTAAGCGGCCCAAGTACGCCTATAATTTGATCGGCTGCCATACTGCGCTTCATCAGCTGTGTGTTCACTCCGGTAAACTGCTCAATTTGATGATTTTTCCGGTTGTAAGCCTTAATGACCCGAATACCTGCCAAGTTTTCCTGGACTTTCGTATTTACAACATCGACAACCTTTTGCACTTTATGAAAAAGCTTGCCGGATAGTGCTGTAAAATAGTACATGCAAAATGCCAAAATCGGCACAACGACCAACAAAATCGGAAATAACTCGCGCGCTGTAATAAAGACAATGACAATGGCCCCGATAAACATCATTGGTCCACGGACAAATATTTTTAATAACATCGTTAGTGCACGCTGAAGCATTTCCATATCACTTGTTAAATTCGTAACAAGCTTTCCGAGCGTAAATTTATCTTTACTGCTATTTGAAAAATACGTAATCGTTTCATATAAATCATGACGTAGATCGGTTGAAAAGTTAACGGCCGTCCGTGATGCATAAATCGAACACCCTATCCCGCCAATTAAGCCGATTACGGATGTCGCTATCATTAGCCCAAACATTTTCACAATATATGACGTATCATTTTGAGCAATCCCCTCATCGATAATATGCTGTAATATTGTAGGTTGCAGTAAATCCATGCTTACCTCAATAACCATCATTACGGGAGCGATGATCGCAAATAGTATATATGGCTTAATATATTTTGAGAGTTTCCATACTGCCTGCATTAAACAAGTTCACTTCCTTATATTGTGAAAAATTATTCCTCTTCTGTTGCCTGTGTTTCTTCCAATAATTCATTCAACTGAAACAAGCCTACAAAATCATTCATAATTGCTTCGGTCGCTTTCAGTTCTCCAGCAATTACAGGATGAATCGATTGCAACTCAGCAGACTCCAGCTGTTGTTTCAATGTTGAACGTTTCGTTTCGAGTTGACGGTAAAACTCCAGCGCACGCCCGCGCCTGAAAGTTTGGGCACCCTTTGAACGGCGATTACCATGCTCTCCTTCTCCTCGAGGTCTCCCTCTACCTTCTGATCTCACATTTTTCACCCACCCTTTTTGAATACTATTGTATACTAATGTATACAAAAATACTACTGTGGACAAAGTATTTAGGAGAAGTACTTTTCTCAAACCCTTTTATTTTGTTTGTCCATTAAATATCGTTACTATGAAAAAAAGCAGTTTTATTAAAGGGGTACATAAAATGAAAAATGTGACGAGCGATATTATACAATTTAGAGGATCGCATTATGAGTTTGGTATATATCAGGGAGAGCTTTTAAAGAATTCTCCTCTGCTTTCTAATAGAGAAGAACTTTATAAAAAATTGGATCATAGATTTTCTATAGATAAATCATATGTTAAACAACTTTTAGCACGTTTCGGTCCAGGAATTGAAGAGGAAATTGAAGGCCTCGCTTATACACTTGGTTATAAGGAAGAGCAGGCTTTACTTCATTATGGTGGATATTATGCCGCACACAAAAAAAGCGGATGTTCTATTACGACAAGTCCTTCTTATATGATCCGCAACTATGACAATGACCCCGAAAGCTATGATGGACGTTTTGTGTTATATGAACCAACTGACGGTGGCTACGCGACACTCGGACCTTCCATGCAAATTACAGGGCGCATGGATGGTATGAATGAAAAAGGACTCGTTGTTGGTTATAACTTTGTAAATACGAAAAACAGTGCGGATGGCTTTGTATGCAATATGATCGGGCGTCTTTTACTGGAGCGTTGCGCAACTGTTGAAGAGGGAATTTCATTACTAAAAAATATTCCCCATAAGCATTCATTTAATTATGTATTACTGGATGCGGAGCAAACGATGGTGGCAGTAGAAGCATCTCCACGCAATGTAGCCGTACGGGACGCAACTGCCTGCACGAATCACTTTAAAGTCCTGACAGACGAAAATCGGTATCGAACGGAGGATTCCTTAACGCGTGAACACATTATTTCGAATGCCCAGGCAAATCCGCTTACTTTTGAAAGTGCGTTTAAATTAATGAATGGTATCGAAAATGGTGTCTTTGCGACAAAATACGGAGCATGGGATGGTACACTTCATACGGTTGGCTATGTACCAGCTGAAGGTAAATGTATTTTTGCTTTAGGTGGGGATGCGTTGCCTGTAGTGTTTGATTTTAAAGCGTGGCTAAGTGGAACTCACCTGCCTCTCTCAAAAATTAAAGGCAAACTTCATGCAACAAACGGCTTTGCAAATGAATAATGAAAAAACCCTTTCTCGGAAAAATTCCAAGAAAGGGTTTTGTAATTTCGCAAAATAGTAATCGTAAAGATTAACGTTTTGAGAACTGAGGTGCACGACGAGCGCCGCGTAGACCTGGTTTTTTACGCTCTTTCATACGTGAATCACGAGTTAATAGACCCGCTGATTTTAAAGCTGGGCGGAAGTCTGGATCAACTTGTAATAATGCACGTGCGATACCGTGACGGATTGCTCCAGCTTGACCTGTGAATCCACCACCGTTTACGTTAACGTGAACGTCATATGAACCTTTAGTTTCTGTAGCTACTAATGGTTGGTTGATAATTAAGTGTAAAGTTTCGTATGGTAGGTAATCTGAAACATCACGGTTGTTGATTACTACTTTACCTTCGCCTGGTACTAAACGTACGCGAGCAGTTGAGCTTTTACGGCGACCTGTGCCGATGTATTGTACTTGTGCCAAAGTTATTTCCTCCTATTATAGTTTATTGATTAACCACGTAACTCGTAAGCTTCTGGTTTTTGTGCAGCATGTGGGTGTTCAGAACCAGTGTAAACGTTCAATTTAGAGAACATTTGACGACCTAAAGAGTTCTTTGGAAGCATACCTTTAATTGCTAACTCAAGCATTTGAGTTGGGTATTTTTCCTTCATTTCACCAGCTGTACGTTGTTTTAAACCACCAGAGAATTGAGTGTGACGGTAGTAAATTTTCTTTTGTAATTTGTTACCTGTTAACTCAATTTTATCAGCGTTGATGATGATCACATGATCTCCTGTATCAACGTTTGGTGTGAAAGTTGGTTTATGTTTACCGCGTAAGATAGAAGCTACTTCAGAAGCTAAACGACCTAACGTTTGGCCTTCTGCGTCAACTACTAACCATTTACGTTCTACTTCTTGACCTTTAGCCATGAAAGTTGTGCGCATGTTTGTATCCTCCTAATCGATATGAATTACCGTTATTTTTCATTATATACACTTTATAAGTTTCGGGGCTTATTATTGTGGTGGTAATGAAAATACCATACATCATCATATACTGGATCGCGTTTAAAGTCAAGATATTTAATTGAACACCAGGAGAGGTTGTTAACCCTTTTCACAAGCCTATTTCTCTAGGATTTTGAAGTGAAAAGCGAAACTTTCCCAAAAAAATTTTATTAATCTTGATAAAAAACTTGTTCTAAATATAGACCATGTGCTGGTGCTGTTTTACCTGCTTGTGCACGGTCCATCGAAGCAATCGTTTTTTCCAGTGATGATGCTCCTCTTCGACCGATGCCTACTTCCCACAATGTTCCTGCAATGATCCGTACCATATTATATAAAAAGCCGTTGCCGCTGATAGTCATATGCAATTCTTCCCCCTGCCAGGAAAGCTCCAGTGCTTCAACCGTACGCACTTTATCTACAACACTCGTATTTGCCGCGCAAAAGCAGCTGAAGTCATGTGTCCCGACAATTGCTTGTGCTGCTTCACGCATTGCCTCTACATTCGGCTTCACTCCACCTGTCTCGACTGTATAATGCCTTCTAAACGGGCTTTGAACAGCGCTGCAATCCCAAATATACCGATAACGCTTGCCTGATACATCATAGCGGGCATGAAAGTCTTCCCTTACTTGCTCCATATGAAGTACACGAATATCACGCGGCAATTGGACATTTAATGCTTTTTGAAATTTTTCAGGTGGGATTGCAAGACCGGTATCAAAATGTATAACCTGTCCAGTTGCATGAACCCGCGCATCTGTACGGCCGCTTGCTGTAATTTTAACGTGTGTCCCTTTATGCATTGTTGTTAATACTTTTTCGATTTCAAGCTGTACTGTACGCTCACCCGGCTGTACTTGATAGCCGGCAAAACCAGTACCGTCATAGCTAATCGTTGCTTTTAATCTCACCATATCTTTACTCCTCTAACTGCGCAGCATCCATAACAGGAAGCCCAATAATACAAGTACGACCAAAATAGCCGTATCTCTTCCCATCCATTTTAACTGACGGTATTTCGTGCGTCCTTCACCCCCGCGGTAGCCTCGCACTTCCATCGCAGTAGCCAAATCTTCCGCACGTTTAAATGCACTGACAAAGAGCGGTACTAACAATGGTACGACCGCCTTTAGACGATCTTTTATTGGTCCTGCACTTAAATCCGAACCACGGGCCATCTGCGCTTTCATAATCTTATCCGTCTCATCCATTAATGTTGGAATGAAACGTAAAGAAATCGACATCATTAATGCAAGCTCATGAACAGGCAGCTTTAACTTTTTAAACGGATTGAGTAGTACTTCCAGACCGTCCGTAATTGATATAGGGGAAGTAGTTAACGTTAAGATCGATGTCATAAATACAAGCATTAAAAAGCGCATTGATATGAACATCCCTTGTCGTAAACCTTCTTCGTATATTTTCATAAAGCCAAGATCAACTAATACAGGTCCTTCCCTCGTCATAAACAAATGCAAAATCAAAGTGAAAAGCATTAAAAATATGACGGGTTTTAAACCGTTGATCAAGAAATAAAGGCGGATTCTCGATAGTAAAATAACGAGTAATGTAAACGCCAAAAGCAGCGCATAGGTCACTACATTATTGGCAAAAAAGACAACGATAATAAATGCAAAAACAAAAAGCAGCTTTGAACGCGGATCAAGCTTATGCACAAATGAATTACCTGGTATATAGCGCCCAAAAATCATTTTTTCCATCATTGCTGTTCACGCCCCTTTGGAATTGCCTGTCCAATTTCTACGGCAAGCTCTTCTTCAGTTAAGCATACTTTCGCTAACGGTTTCCCCATCATCTTCTCGATCTGATGCTGAAAGCGAACAATACGTGGCGGCTCCAGACGGAATTGGGCAAGCATTTGTTGATCGCTGAAAATAGTACGCGGATCTCCAGTTAACACACAGCGTCCCTCATGCATAATAGCAACCGCATCTGCATAGCGTGCTGCATCTTCCATACTATGTGTAACAAGGATCGTAGTTAAACCGCGCTCTTTATGTAGCTTATAAAATAAGTCCATAATTTCCTTTTGGCCACGTGGATCAAGACCCGCTGTTGGCTCATCTAAAACGATCACTTCAGGATCCATTGCCAATACCCCAGCAATGGCAACACGGCGCATTTGACCACCAGATAGGTCAAATGGGGACTTGTCCAATATTCCTTCCGGCAACCCTACTAATGGGATTAGCTCACGCGCCCGTTTTTCCGCTTCTTCTTCAGACACCCCAAAATTCATCGGACCAAACATAATATCCTTTAATACGGTCTCCTCAAAAAGCTGGTGCTCAGGAAACTGAAATACGATGCCTACCTTTTGACGTACTGCTTTTAAGTCCTTTGCCTTTTTTCCGGCTTCAATCATTCGGTCTCCGATTTTTACGGTGCCGCTCGAAGGTTTTAATAAACCGTTGAAGTGAAGGAGGATTGTGGATTTTCCTGAACCGGTATGTCCGATAATCGCCTGAAAAGTTCCACTTTTAATTGTTAAGTCAACCTCATGTAAAGCTTGTTTTTCAAATGGAGTGCCTTTTGCATAGGCATAGCTTACTTGTTGAAGTTGGATGTCCATAAGTCATTCACCAGCTCTTCTTCTGTCATATGTTGTCCTACAAGATGTACACCTTGTGCTTGCAGCAGCTTCGTCATTTTCATCGCAAATGGCATATCCAAACCAAACTGTACGAGATCATCACCCAATGCAAAGATCTCTTCAGGCGTTCCTTCTGCGTATTTTTTACCGGTATTCATAAAAATAATACGGTCTGCCAGTAAAGCTTCTTCAAGGTCATGTGTTATCGCCAGTACTGTAAGACCAATTTCTTTACGTAGTGCTTCCACGATTGTTAACACTTCTTCACGGCCTTGAGGATCCAGCATAGATGTTGCTTCATCCAATATTAATATTTGCGGATGCATTGCCAATGCCCCAGCAATAGCAACACGCTGTTTCTGTCCGCCTGATAAATGATGAGGCTCATGGTTGATAAAGTCTTCCATCTTCACTTGTCTGAGTGCATTATGGACACGTTTAACCATCTTTTCATGCGGCACACCATTGTTTTCAAGCGAGAAGGCAACATCATCCTGCACAGTAGCCCCTACAAACTGATTATCAGGATTTTGAAAGACAATACCTATCTGCGAACGAATATCCCATATATTCTCTTCAGTGAGGATCTCACGTTTAATACGGACTTCCCCTTGCTGTGGCATTAGTAATCCACTCATCAATTTAGCCATTGTCGATTTTCCGGAGCCGTTATGACCGACAATCGTAATCCATTCTCCTTTATTAATGACAAAGGAAACATCCTCTACCGCATTGCGTGTTTGAGGCTCTTCCGGTGTATAGGAGTAGGTTACTTGATTAAATGATAAAATTTCACTCATACGCAGCTAATCTCCCCTCTGCTTCGCTATAGTATGGCATATTATTAGTTAACTTAAATTTCCCAGGAAATGATACCTATATAAAAATAAAGCACGTTTTCAAACAAGTTTTGCGCGAACGGCTACCTATTTAAACGTACTTTATGTTTGCATATGTATAGGGAATTTAGGGGCTCAACCCTTAATTCCATAAATAAAAAAGCGCGCACCTCATTCAGAGAAATGCGCTTGTCGTTACATTTACAAAATTTACGGGTGCTCAAGCCCGAAAATTCGTTGAATGAGGTGCGGAGAGCTAAACGAGACGCCAGTATTTACTACCCCGCTCATCATAACGCTCAGCTTAATTATGTCGTATAAATCAATTTGTTTATATAAAAAAGGGGTGCGGGTTCAACCGGTGAACCGGACACCCCTTTTCCACCTGTATGTTATTAAGAATTAAACTAATTCGATAATTACTACTGGTGCGCCGTCTCCACGACGAGGACCTACTTTAAGAATACGAGTGTAACCACCTTGACGCTCCGCATAACGAGGTGCGATATCGTCAAATAATTTTTGAAGTGCGAAAACAGTTTTTTCTTCTTCGCCTTCTCCAACTGTTACTAGCTCACGACGGATGAATGCTGCTGCCTGACGACGAGCGTGTAAATCTCCGCGTTTACCTAAAGTAATCATTTTCTCAACAGCTTTACGAGTTTCTTTAGCGCGCGCTTCAGTAGTTTCGATGCGCTCGTTGATGATTAAATCAGTAGCTAAGTCGCGTAATAATGCTTTACGTTGAGAACTTGTACGACCAAGTTTTCTGTAACCCATGGACGTTTCCCTCCTTTTAAATATATCTGATCTAGCTAAATTTTATAATTTTTCGCTTAGTCTTCTTTACGTAATCCTAAACCAAGCTCTTCTAACTTATGCTTAACTTCTTCAAGAGACTTACGACCAAGATTACGTACTTTCATCATATCGTCTTCTGACTTGTTAGCTAATTCTAATACCGTATTGATACCAGCACGCTTCAAGCAGTTGTAAGAACGAACAGAAAGATCAAGTTCTTCGATAGTCATCTCTAATACTTTTTCTTTTTGGTCTTCTTCTTTTTCGACCATGATTTCAGCAGTTTGTGCCTCGTTCGTCATGCCAACGAAGATATTTAAGTGTTCAGTTAAAATTTTCGCTCCAAGTGAAATCGCCTCTTTAGGACCGATGCTTCCATCTGTCCATACATCAAGTGATAACTTGTCGTAGTCAGAGTTTTGTCCAACACGAGTGTTCTCTACTTGGAAGTTGACGCGTGAAACTGGAGTGTAAATAGAGTCGATCGGGATCACGCCGATAGGAAGATCCTCACGTTTGTTTTGATCAGCAGGAGTATAACCACGGCCACGTTGTGCGTACATACGCATACGTAAATGACCGTTCTTAGCGATTGTTGCGATATATAGATCTGGGTTTAAAATTTCTACATCACTGTCATGTGTAATGTCAGCTGCAGTAACCGTTCCGTCACCTTTTACATCAATCTCAATAACTTTTTCTTCGTCAGAGTAGATTTTTAAAGCCAGCTTTTTCACGTTTAAGATAATCGAAGCGACATCTTCTACAACGCCTTCTACAGTTGAGAATTCGTGTAATACGCCGTCAATTTGAATTGACGTAACAGCAGCTCCAGGTAATGAAGACAGAAGGATACGACGTAGAGAATTCCCCAAAGTATTACCATAACCGCGTTCAAGCGGTTCTACAACAAACTTGCCGTATTTGGCATCTTCGCTAATCTCCACTGTTTCAATCTTTGGTTTTTCAATTTCGATCATTCCAATTTACCCTCCTTCAAAACATCTAATGTATAGGTTCTTATCATCATAGTTGTTAATCTGAGTTAGACTATAAAATGCACAAGACTTTTGTACAAAGTAACATGATGTACGTAGAAGTAATTATACTTCTAAGCTGCACCCATTACACACGACGACGTTTTGGCGGACGGCAACCGTTATGAGGAACTGGAGTAACGTCTTTAATAGCAGTTACTTCTAATCCAGCAGCTTGAAGTGCACGTACTGCAGCTTCACGACCTGAACCAGGACCTTTAACTGTTACTTCAATGTTTTTTAAACCATGTTCCATTGAAGTTTTTGCAGCTGTTTCAGCAGCCATTTGAGCTGCGAATGGAGTTGATTTACGTGAACCACGGAAACCTAAAGCACCAGCTGAAGACCAAGATAATGCGTTACCTTGCATATCAGTGATCGTTACGATTGTATTGTTGAATGTAGAACGGATGTGAGCAACACCAGATTCGATGTTCTTTTTCACACGACGTTTACGAGTTTGTTGTTTACGAGCCATGTTAAGAAGGAACCTCCTTTACTTAATTATTTTTTCTTGTTCGCTACAGTCTTACGTGGACCTTTACGCGTACGCGCATTGTTTTTCGTATTTTGACCACGAACAGGTAAACCACGACGGTGACGGATACCACGGTTTGAAGCAATTTCCATTAAACGTTTGATGTTTAAAGAAACTTCACGACGTAAGTCACCTTCAGTTTTGTATGAATCTAATTGTTCACGAATTTGGTTTAATTGATCTTCTGTTAAGTCTTTAACGCGAGTATTTTCGTCAATACCTGCACCTGCTAATACTTTTTGAGAAGTAGTTTTACCAATACCGTAAATGTATGTTAATGAAATTACAACGCGTTTGTCGCGAGGAATATCAACACCAGCAATACGTGCCATTCGTTAGTGCACCTCCTTGATTAATTATCCTTGTTTTTGTTTGTGTTTAGGATTTTCACAGATTACCATTACTTTACCGCGTCGGCGAATTACTTTACATTTTTCGCAGATCGGTTTCACAGATGGTCTCACTTTCATCTAACCTAACCTCCTTAATAGTCCGGAGTGCAAAAGATTATTTAAAACGGTATGTGATACGACCGCGAGTTAAATCATAAGGGGATAACTCAATAGTAACCTTATCTCCAGGTAGGATACGGATAAAGTGCATACGGATCTTTCCAGATACGTGTGCAAGCACAGTGTGCCCATTTTCTAATTCTACCTTAAACATCGCGTTTGGCAAAGTCTCAAGAACTGTCCCTTCGACTTCAATTACATCGTCTTTCGCCATCTTCTCGACTCCCTTCTATATGCTTATATCAAAAAACTCATGCGAGCTCTTGCAACTGTTTCTCCTAATTAAGAAGCAACTCGTTTCAACATATGGTTTGGATTGCATGAGAGATGTAGAATAAGACGCTCGTCTGGTTTCGCTTCACACAATCCATGGAAACAGTATCCTATAAGGAACCGCATCCTTATGTTAACACGATAGCCGGAATGTCTTGATGAGAGATTCATACCCGTTACACAGATGCTTCCACGAAACCCATTATACGTTACAAAGATGTCATCACACTAATTTAGTGCTCAACCTTTATAGTATATACCGGGCACAATATGCTTTTGCAACTCTCAAAAAATTATGTTTCGTTGTTGCCTCCGCATGACTACCGCGGAAGCTGTCTAGCGCCCGGACGGATATCAGCTGCGGCTGCCCTGCAATAGAGCATCAAGATCAGCAAATACTTTTGAAATTTCTTGCTGTCCATTAATATTTGTAAGTACTCCCTTTGCTTTATAAAAATCAAGTAAAGGTTGCGCTTGGTTCATATTTACTTCCAGACGGTTTGTAACAGTTTCAGGATTATCATCTGCACGCGTGTATAACTCGCCGCCATCTTTATCACAAATGCCATCCACTTTTGGTGGGTTGAACACTAAATGATATGATGTACCACAAGTCTTACAAATACGACGACCACTTAAACGTGCGATTAATTCTTCTTTTTCAACTTGAACATTAATTGTATGCTCAACTGGGCGCCCTAATTCTTCAAGGATGCTATCTAAAGCTTCAGCTTGAGGAACTGTACGCGGGAATCCATCTAATAAGAAACCTTTTTCGCAGTCTGGTTGTGAAAGACGTTCACGAACAATACCAATCGTTACTTCATCAGGTACCAATGCACCTTGATCCATAAATGATTTGGCCTGTAAACCTAATTCTGTACCTTCTTTAATAGCGGCACGGAACATATCGCCTGTAGAAATATGAGGGATTGCGTACTTCTCAACAATTTTGTCAGCCTGAGTACCTTTACCGGCACCTGGAAGACCCATTAAAACGATATTCATACGTAATACTCCCCTTTATAGCATAAGCCGGTAAGGAAACGAGAATGTTTCCTAAACCTGCATTATTTCATAAAGCCTTTATAATGACGCTTCACTAATTGAGACTCTAACTGTTTCATCGTTTCAAGTGCAACACCGACTACGATAATCATACTTGTTCCCCCGATTTGAGCCGAAGCTGGCAGGTTCATAAAGTTAATGAATAAAATCGGCATTACTGAAATAGCAACTAAGAATAAAGCACCAACTAATGTCAAACGATAAAGAACTTTTGTTAAGTAAGCTTGAGTGTCATTACCTGGGCGGATACCCGGGATATAAGCACCTTGCTTTTTCAAGTTGTCTGCCACATTTTCCGGATTCACCTGAATGAATGCATAGAAATATGTGAAGGCGATAATTAAAGCAACATAGATTAACATACCAACAGGTTTAGTATAGTCAAACGTGTTCGTAATAAACGCTGTTACATTATTATCTCCAAAGAATGTTGCTAAAGTTTGAGGTGTAACAATAAACGCTACCGCAAAGATTACCGGAATAACCCCTGCAGCATTTACTTTTAACGGTAAATGCGTTTGCTGTGCACCAACTTTAGGTGAATTCCCAGCAACTCGTTTTGCATATTGGATTGGAATTTTACGCAACGCTTGTTGAATATAAATAACTCCAACGACAACAGCAAGCAGCACTAGAACTAATAGAACTAAAATGGCAATATTGATAAACAATTGATCGCCGGCTCCATCAATTTGTTGTGCATAGATTTGGTTTACTGCGTTAGGAATCGCAGCTACGATACCAGCAAAGATAATGATAGAAATACCGTTACCAACACCATATGCAGTAATTTGTTCAGATAACCACAATAGGAATGCAGTACCTGCAGTTAATACGATTGAAATCGTTAAGTACGATTGAATACTAGTATCCGTAATCAATGATCCGCCATAAAATTGGTTAAACCCAAAGCTCATTGCGAAAGATTGAATGAATGCTAATACAATCGTAAAGTAACGAGTGAATTGAGCCAACTTGCGTCGACCTACATCACCTTGTTTCGCCCATTCTGCAAACTTAGGAACAACATCCATTTGAAGTAACTGGACAATAATTGAGGCTGTGATGTACGGCATAATCCCCATCGCAAAGATCGAGAAGTTTGCCAATGCACCACCGCCAAACGTATTAAGGAAACCTACTAAGCTGAACTCATCAGTTGCCTTTAATACATCTGCGTTAACATTTGGTACCGGGATGAATGTCCCGAGACGAAAAATGATTAACATTAAAAGTGTGAAGATGATTTTATTTCGTATATCTCGAACGCGCATAAAGTTAGAGATTGTCTGAAACATTAGATCACCTCAGTTGTTCCGCCAGCGTTCTCAATTGCTTCTTTTGCAGAAGCTGAGAATTTGTGAGCCTTAACATTAAGCTTAACGCTTAACGTTCCATGACCTAGAATTTTGATTCCAGCTTTTTCGTTGCTCACGATACCAGTTTCTAATAATAATGCAGGTGTTACTTCTGCACCATCTTCAAAACGGTTTAACGCGTCAAGGTTAACGATAGCGTATTCTTTACGGTTAATGTTCGTAAAGCCACGTTTAGGTAAACGACGGAAAAGTGGGTTTTGACCCCCCTCAAATCCTGGGCGAACGCCGCCGCCAGAACGAGCGTTTTGACCTTTATGACCTTTACCAGAAGTTTTACCGTTACCAGAACCGATACCACGACCAACGCGGTTACGTACTTTACGTGAACCTTCTGCTGGTTTTAACTCATGAAGTTTCATTTGGGTGGCACCTCCTTGTTCGTATAATTGAAATTAAATTTCTTTAACAGTAACTAAGTGAGCTACTTTTGTAATCATCCCGCGGATTGCAGCGTTATCAGCTTGTTCCACAGTTTGGTTTAATTTACGTAATCCTAAAGCCTCAACAACTTTACGTTGGTTTGGTTTAGTACCGATGACAGATTTATTAAGGGTAATTTGTAATTTAGCCATTATAATTCCCCCCCTTATCCTAATAACTCTTCCACTGATTTACCGCGTAGTTTTGCAACTTCTTCTGCGCGTTTTAATTCAGTTAAACCTGCTACAGTTGCACGCACCATGTTGATTGGTGTGTTTGAACCAAGAGATTTTGAAAGAATATCAGTAATACCAGCTAATTCCAGTACGGCACGTACCGGACCACCAGCGATAACTCCTGTACCAGGAGCTGCAGGTTTGATTAAGATTGAACCTGCACCGAAGCGACCTTGCACTAAGTGTGGAGTAGTTCCACCCACGCGTGGTACTTCGATTAAGTTTTTCTTCGCGTCTTCAACAGCCTTACGGATTGCATCTGGAACCTCTTGGGCTTTACCAGTACCAAATCCTACATGACCATTTTTATCTCCTACTACTACTAGAGCAGAGAAGCGGAAGCGACGACCACCTTTAACAACTTTAGCAACACGGTTAATTGTAACTACGCGTTCTTCAAGTTCTAATTTGTTTGCGTCAATGCGACTCATGAAGTATGTCCCTCCTTCTTATTAAAATTCTAAGCCGTTTTCACGTGCAGCTTCTGCTAAAGCTTTTACACGTCCGTGATATAAGTAACCGCTACGGTCAAATACTACTGTAGTAATATTTTTTTCAGCAGCGCGTTTAGCGATTGTTTCACCGATTTTAGCAGCAGCTTCTACGTTTGCGCCCATACCTTCGAAAGCTTTTTCTTGAGTATTAGCAGAAACTAAAGTTACGCCAGCTACGTCATCGATTAGTTGTGCATAAATGTTCTTGTTAGAACGGAATACGTTTAAACGTGGACGTTGTGCAGTACCCGAAATTTTAGAACGAACACGCCCATGACGTTTTTTACGAACTTGATTTTTATCTTGTTTCGTAATCACAGTGGTCACTCCTTTCAAAATTTAATGCGGTTTTATGCCGCATTATTTACCTGTTTTACCTTCTTTACGGCGAACGAATTCACCTTCGTAACGGATCCCTTTACCTTTGTATGGCTCTGGTGGACGTACGTCACGGATGTTAGATGCTAATGCACCAACACGCTCTTTAGAAATACCTTTAACGATGATCTTCGTGTTCGAAGGAACTTCGACCTCTAATCCTTGCTCAGGTGTAAACTCAACTGGGTGAGAGTAACCAACGTTTAGTACAAGCTTAGTACCTTGTAACTGTGCACGGTAACCTACACCGACAAGTTCTAGAGTACGAGTGAAGCCTTCAGAAACACCTGTTACCATGTTAGCTAGTAACGCACGAGTTGTACCGTGGTTTGTACGGTGTTCTTTAGAATCAGAAGGACGAACAACTGAAAGTGTGTTGCCTTCTTGCTCGATTTTCATATCTTGGTTGAATTGACGAGTTAATTCGCCTTTAGGACCTTTAACAGTAACAACGTTGTCAGCAGCGACTTCGATTGTTACGTTAGCAGGTACCTCGATAACTTTTTTACCTACGCGAGACATTTATATTGCACCTCCGTTCTTTTCTTACTAATTACCAAATGTATGCTAAGATCTCTCCGCCAACTTGTTTAGCGCGAGCTTCTTTGTCAGTTAATAAACCGTTTGAAGTAGATACTAAAGCGATACCAAGACCGTTTAATACTTTAGGTACTTCGTTTGTTTTAGCATATACACGTAAACCTGGTTTAGAAATACGTTTTAGACCAGTGATAACACGCTCGTTCTCTTTACCGTATTTTAAGAAAATACGGATGATACCTTGCTTGTTGTCTTCTACATATTCTACATCACGTACGAAACCTTCACGCTTTAAAATTTCAGCGATCTCTTTCTTTACGTTAGAAGCAGGAACTTCTAACTTCTCGTGACGAACCATGTTCGCATTACGAATGCGTGTAAGCATATCTGCAATCGGATCAGTCATTGTCATGAAAATTTACCTCCTTCCCAAATTAGGGGATTACCAGCTGGCTTTTTTAACGCCAGGAATTTGTCCCTTATATGCAAGTTCACGGAAACAAATACGGCAAAGTTTAAATTTGCGGTATACAGAGTGTGGACGGCCACAGCGTTCACAACGTGTATATTCTTGAACTTTAAATTTTTGCGTGCGTTGTTGTTTAACGATCATTGATTTTTTTGCCACGTCTTCGCCCTCCTTATTTTATTACTTTTGGAACGGCATACCGAACTGTGTTAATAACTCGCGAGCTTCTTCGTCAGAATTCGCAGTAGTTACGATCACGATGTCCATACCGCGTACTTTTGAAACTTTATCGTAATCGATTTCTGGGAAAATTAATTGTTCTTTAACACCTAATGTATAGTTACCGCGACCGTCGAATGCTTTTTTAGAAACACCACGGAAGTCACGTACACGTGGAAGTGCGATAGAGATTAATTTATCCAGGAATTCATACATACGCTCACCGCGTAGTGTAACTTTAGCACCGATCGCTTGACCTTCACGTAAACGGAAACCTGCGATAGATTTTTTCGCTTTAGTTACTACTGGTTTTTGACCAGTAATTGTTGTTAATTCTTCAACAGCTACATCAAGAGCTTTTGAGTTTTGAACAGCGTCACCAACACCCATGTTGATTACGATTTTCTCCACTTTTGGAACTTGCATTACTGATTTATATTCGAACTTGCTCATAAGAGCAGGTGAAACTTCGTTTAAATACTTTTCTTTTAGGCGGCTCATGTGTGTACCTCCCTTCTCAATTTACTTATTAGTCGATTACTACACCTGATTTTTTTGCAACACGAACTTTTTTGCCATCTTTGATCTCAATACCTACACGAGTCGGCTCGCCAGATTTAGGATCGATTAGCATTACGTTCGAAACGTGGATTGCAGCTTCTTGAGATACAATTCCACCTTGTGGGTTAAGTTGGTTAGGTTTAACGTGTTTCTTAACGATGTTTACACCTTCAACAAGAACACGGTCTTGTTTAGGGAAAGCAGCTAAGATTACGCCTTCTTTACCTTTGTCTTTACCAGTAATTACCTTTACTTTATCGCCCTTTTTAACATGCATTATGTGTCGCACCTCCTTGATTGGTACTGTCATGAAATTAAAGAACTTCTGGAGCTAGAGAAACGATTTTCATGAAGTTGCCATCACGTAATTCACGTGCAACTGGTCCGAAAATACGAGTTCCGCGTGGTGATTTATCATCTTTGATAATTACGCAAGCATTCTCATCAAACTTAATGTAAGTACCGTCTTTACGACGAGCACCTGATTTTGTGCGAACGATAACAGCCTTAACAACGTCACCTTTCTTGACAACGCCACCTGGTGTTGCTTTCTTAACTGTACAAACAACGATATCACCGATGTTTGCAGTTTTACGTCCAGAACCACCAAGTACTTTAATCGTTAAAACTTCACGTGCACCTGAGTTGTCAGCAACTTTCATACGACTTTCTTGTTGAATCACTTAGGTTACCTCCCTTCGGAAATATATTTTATTCCGAAATGTGTTATTAAATAATAACCGCTTTTTCTACAACTTCAACTAAACGGAAGCGTTTAGTAGCTGATAGCGGGCGAGTTTCCATGATACGTACGATATCACCGATATTCGCAGTGTTTAGCTCATCATGAGCTTTAAACTTTTTCGAGTATTTTACACGCTTGCCATAAAGCTTGTGCTTTTTATGAGTTTCAACTAAAACAGAAATTGTTTTATCCATTTTGTCAGAAACAACACGGCCCGTGTAAACTTTGCGTTGGTTACGCTCAGTCATACTTAAAACCCTCCTTTATCAGTTATTTGCACTGATTTCTCTTTCACGAATCACAGTTTTCATACGTGCGATCGCTTTGCGAACTTCACGGATGCGAGCTGTGTTTTCTAATTGACCAGTCGCCAATTGGAAGCGAAGGTTGAAAAGCTCTTCTTTCAGTGATTTCACTTTTAATTCGATTTCATTAGTGGCAAGGTCACGGATTTCATTAGCTTTCATTAGATTCACCACCAGTTTCTTGACGTTTTACAATCTTACATTTAACAGGAAGTTTGTGTGATGCTAAACGAAGTGCTTCACGTGCTACCTCTTCAGATACACCAGCAATTTCGAACATTACTTTTCCTGGTTTTACTACTGCTACCCAACCTTCAGGAGAACCTTTACCAGAACCCATTCGGACTTCTAGAGGCTTTTTCGTGTAAGGTTTATGTGGGAAGATTTTGATCCAAACTTTACCGCCACGTTTCATGTAACGAGTCATTGCGATACGAGCAGATTCGATTTGACGGTTTGTAATCCAAGATGCTGTTGTAGCTTGTAAGCCAAACTCACCGAAAGATACTTCTTTACCGCCTTTCGCTTCTCCACGCATGTTACCACGGTGTTCACGACGATATTTTACGCGTTTAGGTAATAACATTTTATTTGCCTCCTTCCACAGAGTTCTTTTTAGTAGGAAGGACTTCACCACGGTAGATCCAAACTTTAACGCCTAGTTTACCGTAAGTAGTATCAGCTTCAGCATGTGCATAATCAATGTCAGCACGTAATGTATGAAGCGGAACAGTTCCTTCGCTATAGTGTTCAGCACGCGCGATATCAGCGCCACCTAAACGACCAGATACTTGTGTTTTAATACCTTTTGCACCAGCGCGCATTGTGCGTTGGATTGATTGTTTTTGAGCACGACGGAATGATACGCGGTTCTCAAGTTGACGAGCGATGTTTTCAGCTACTAATTTAGCGTCAAGATCTGCACGTTTGATTTCAATAATGTTGATATGCACACGTTTACCAGTTAATTCAGTTAAGTGTTTACGTAAGTTTTCTACTTCCGTACCACCTTTACCGATAACCATACCTGGTTTCGCAGTGTGAATAGTGATGTTTACGCGATTTGCAGCGCGTTCGATTTCTACTTTAGATACAGATGCATCTTTAAGTTTAGTTTCGATATATTTACGTACTTTGATGTCTTCGTGTAATAAGTTAGCGTAGTCTTTCTCAGCGAACCACTTTGACTCCCAGTCACGAATAATACCAACACGTAGTCCTATTGGATGTACTTTTTGACCCACGGATTAAACCTCCTTCTTCTCAGATACCACGATTGTAATGTGGCTAGTACGTTTGTTGATTGCCGACGCACGACCTTGTGCACGTGGACGGAAACGTTTTAATGTTGGACCTTCATCAACAAAGATTTCAGATACAACTAAGTTATTAACATCTAACTCATAGTTATGTTCAGCGTTAGCAACTGCAGATTTTAAT
This sequence comes from Solibacillus sp. NPDC093137, assembly GCF_050280445.1. Lineage (NCBI taxonomy): Bacteria > Bacillati > Bacillota > Bacilli > Caryophanales > Caryophanaceae > Solibacillus > Solibacillus sp. NPDC093137. Next base: position 145,285 of record NZ_JBNNVH010000007.1, on the reverse strand, counting down.
ACTTTCTCAACGACTGGAGACGCCGCTTTTGGAGTATGACGTAAAATTGCAACTGCTTCACCAATTTGCTTGCCTCGGATTAAGTCTACTACTAGACGTACTTTACGAGGAGCGATACGAACTGTACGAGCGATAGCTTTAGCTTGTGTCATTAGGATTTACCTCCTCTCAAAATTAGCGTCTTGTTTTCTTGTCATCTGCACCGTGACCTTTATAAGTACGAGTTGGTGCGAACTCACCAAGTTTATGACCTACCATATCTTCAGTTACGTATACAGGAACGTGTTTACGTCCATCATATACAGCGATTGTTAAACCGATGAAGTTAGGGAAGATAGTAGAACGGCGAGACCAAGTTTTAATAACCTGTTTTTTCTCAGAAGCCTCTTGTGCTTCCACCTTTTTCATTAGGTGGTCATCAACAAAAGGTCCTTTCTTTAAGCTGCGACCCATTTAGGAACCTCCCTCCGTGATACGACCACGGCTCTCGAACTGAACCGTAGTTTTACCACATTATTTTTTACGTCCACGAATAATAAATTTAGATGATTTATTTTTCTTGTTACGAGTTTTGTAACCAAGAGTTGGTTTACCCCATGGTGTCATTGGAGATTTACGTCCAATTGGAGAACGTCCTTCACCACCACCGTGTGGGTGATCGTTAGGGTTCATTACAGAACCACGTACAGTTGGGCGTTTACCTAACCAGCGAGAACGACCTGCTTTACCGATGTTGATAAGTTCATGTTCTTGGTTACCAACTTGACCGATTGTTGCACGGCAAGTAGCAAGAATTAAACGAACTTCACCAGATTGTAAACGAACGATTACATACTTACCTTCACGGCCTAATACTTGCGCAGAAGTACCAGCTGAACGTACTAATTGTCCACCTTTACCAGGTTTCATTTCGATGTTATGGATTGTTGTACCCATTGGAATGTTTGCTAATGGTAATGCGTTACCTACTTTGATATCCGCTTCTGGACCTGAATAAATAGTTTGACCTACTTCAAGACCTTTCGCAGCTAAGATGTAACGTTTTTCACCGTCAGCATAGTTAATTAAAGCGATGTTCGCAGAACGGTTTGGATCGTATTCGATCGTAGCAACTCGTCCTGGAATGCCGTCTTTAAGACGTTTAAAATCGATAACACGGTATTGTTTCTTGTGACCGCCACCGTGATGACGAACAGTAATTTTACCCTGGTTGTTACGACCAGCTTTGCGTTTAATTGGTAATAATAAAGATTTTTCTGGTTTATTAGTTGTAATTTCCGCAAAGTCAGATGACGTCATATTACGACGACCATTTGTGGTTGGCTTATACTTTTTAATCGCCATTTGTTTTCCCTCCTTCTTTAAGGTTACTTATATAAATTTGAAATTAGATTTCGAATAACTCGATTTCTTTTGAATCAGCAGTTAGTTTAACAATCGCTTTACGACGTTTGTTAGTGTAGCCGCCAAATTTACCAACGCGTTTGAACTTACCTTTGTAGTTCATTACGTTTACTTTCTCAACTTTAACACCGAAGATTTCTTCAACAGCGTCTTTAACTTGAGTTTTGTTAGCGCGAGTGTCTACTTCGAAAGTATACTTTTTCTCTGCCATAATTTCTGAAGAACGCTCAGTAATGACCGGACGTTTTAAGATATCACGTGCTTCCATTATCCAAGCACCTCCTCAACTTTTTTTACAGCATCTTGAGTGAATACAACTTTATCGTGACCTAATAGGTCTAATACGTTGATTCCTTCAGCTGTTAACACTGTAACACCAGGGATGTTACGAGCAGATAAAATAGCGTTTTCGTTAACTTCAGCAGTTACGAATAATGCTTTTTTGCTGATTTCTAAAGCAGCTAATACTGATTTGAAATCTTTTGTTTTTGGTGCATCAAATGATAATGCATCAAGTACTACTAAGTTTTGCTCTAATACTTTTGTAGATAAAGCAGACTTAATCGCTAAGCGACGAACTTTCTTAGGTAGTTTGTAAGCGTAGCTACGTGGAGTAGGACCGAATACAACACCACCACCACGCCATTGTGGAGAGCGGATCGAACCTTGACGAGCACGACCAGTTCCTTTTTGACGCCATGGTTTACGACCACCACCAGCAACTGCAGAACGGTTTTTAACTTTGTGATTACCTTGACGTAAAGAAGCACGTTGTGCAACTACAGCGTCGAATAATACAGCTTCGTTTGGCTCGATTCCGAAAATCGCATCGTTTAATTCGATTTCACCAACTGAAGCACCTGTTTGACTAAGTACTGAAACCTTTGTCATTCCTGTTTCCTCCTTTCTTTAAGAGAATTATTTTGATTTAATAGCAGTTTTAACTGTTACTAATGCTTTTTTAGAACCAGGAACATTACCTTTAACAAGTAGTAAGTTGCGCTCTACATCAACCTTAACGATTTCAAGGTTTTGAATAGTAACAACTGTGCCACCCATTTGACCAGGTAATTTCTTTTGCTTGAATACGCGGTTCGGGGCAACTGGACCCATTGAACCAGGACGACGGTGGTAACGAGAACCGTGAGACATAGGGCCGCGAGATTGACCATGACGTTTAATAACACCTTGGAAACCTTTACCTTTTGTTACACCTGTTACATCGATTACATCGCCTTCAGCGAAAATTTCAACCTTGACTTCTTGACCAACTTCGTAAGTCGCAGCTTCTAAGTTGCGGAACTCACGGATGAAGCGCTTAGGAGCAGTATTTGCTTTTGCTACGTGACCTTGTGCAGGTTTGTTAGAAAGCTTAACGCGCTTGTCTTCAAAACCTAATTGGATCGCTTCGTAGCCATCAGTTTCAACAGATTTCTTTTGTAAAACTACGTTTGGAGTAGCTTCGATTACTGTTACTGGGATAAGATCTCCGTTTTCAGCGAAAACTTGAGTCATACCAATTTTTCTACCTAAGATTCCTTTAGTCATTTGTCACACCTCCTGTAAATTTTAGAAAAAGTTTTATATTTGTTTTTACCATTAAAGTTTGATTTCGATATCAACGCCAGATGGTAAATCAAGCTTCATTAACGCATCAACAGTTTGTGGTGTCGGGTTAACGATGTCGATAAGACGTTTATGTGTGCGCATTTCAAATTGCTCACGAGAATCTTTGTACTTATGAACCGCACGTAAGATCGTGTATACAGATCTTTCAGTTGGTAGTGGGATCGGACCCGATACTCCAGCACCTGAACGTTTCGCAGTTTCAACGATTTTCTCAGCAGATTGATCAAGGATACGGTGATCATATGCTTTTAAACGAATACGAATTTTTTGTTTTGCCATTACTTTCCCTCCTTCTCGCCTATTTTCTAGACATTCTCCACGAAAATTTCTCCTACACACCGCCATGGCAAAGCGGCCGGGTGTGTCGGCAACCTCTCGCTTCATCGCAGTCAAAGACCAACATTCAACATTATATACAATAAAAAAGAAGTTCGCAAGTCTTTTAGCAAAATTCTTTTCATAATGTTTTATTCTTTATAAATAGGTTCGCTCTTTTTGAGCCGTTTTCTAGTATATAAGTTTCTGACGTTGAAAGCAACTGAAAAGGGAGTAATATGTTTTAAATATATTATTCTGAAAACTAACGGTTCAGAAAATGAAAAAATCGTCGCTTTCTATTTGCTGAAAGCGACGACTATTACTATAGGAAGAAAACGACTGCGATCCAGCCGAAAATAACTTGCGGAATATTATAGAAGATAAACGTCGGTACACATGTGTCCCAAATATGGTTGTGCTGTCCATCGACATTTAGCCCCGCTGTCGGACCTAGAGTAGAATCGGATGCCGGAGAGCCAGCATCACCGAGTACACCCGCTGTTCCAATTAAACAGATGATCGCTAATTCACTTAGTCCCAGTTCAATTGCGATTGGAACAAAGATTGCAGCAATGATTGGAATCGTTGCAAATGAAGAACCAATTCCCATTGTGACAATTAAACCGACAATTAACATAACTAAAACGGCTATGCTTACATTCCCGTTAAAAATGTCCATTGCACCTGATACTAGTGTTTCAACATCGCCTGTAGCATTTATAACAGCTGAAAACCCGTTCGCTGAAATCATAACAAACCCGACAAACGCCATCATACGCATTCCATCCGATAGAACTTCATCTGCTTCTTTTACTTTTAGTGCACCTGTAATATATAAAATGATAATACCGGCAATCGACCCGACAATCATTGAATCCGTCATTACTTGTACTACTATAGAAATGATTAATGCTACTGCAGCAAAAATTATGTGTAATGTATTTACTTCTTTATTTAAATTATCCGATGTTTCCAGTTCGATATTTTCATACTGTCTTGGTTTACGGTAAGTAACAAAGGCTCCTGCAAGCCCCACAACCATCCCTAACGCTACAATAGCCATTGCCTTAGGAACATCGCTCAAAGCAACGTCAAGCCCTGCTATGGCCATTTGATCGACAATAATACCCTGATAGATTAAACCGAACCCTGCAGGTATGAACATATAAGGCATAACTAAACCGAATGTTAAAATACATGCGATTAAACGGCGGTCGATTTGCAGCATGTTCATAATTTTGATCATTGGCGGTACGATTAAAGGAATAAATGCGATATGCACCGGTATCAAGTTTTGCGACATGATTGCCATTGCCAGCAATACTAAGAAGATTAATGCTTTGGCAGCACCTTTCTTTTGAGTGTCACCTTCACGCTGTACAATTTTTAAAATTGCTTTTACTAATATTTCAGGGATACCAGTACGAGATATTGCAAGTGCAAATCCACCTAGCAATGCATAGCTTAGCGCAATGGTTGCACCCCCGCCAAGACCGTCTACAAAGGCCTTAATCGTCTCTGTTATATCTAATCCGCCGGCAAGGCCGCCAATAATTGCCCCAATAGTCAGGGATAAAACGACATTTATACGCAGTAGGCTTAAAATAAGCATGACCCCTACCGCTATTAAAACAGCATTCATGTTGTACACTTCACTTTCGTCTGCTAAATTACTAATGTGTTAAAGTTACAAGAAAATTGAATGTGAGTCAACGGATATAGATAAAATAAAACCGTCAAATAAGAGAAAATTGACGGTTTGAAGTATTATAAAGCCTGTTTTATTATTTTTCTGTAATAATTGATTGTTAATGCGGCAAATATGATATACATGACGATATATAATGCCATTGTGACAAGTAGAGGCGTTGTCAATTCTGTACCGAATAAAAACCATCCGGATTTCACTGCAAAGTAGCTGTGCAATAGTCCGATTAGTAACGGTACACCAAAGTTAAATAACTGTTTCATCATTATACCGCGCGTTAATTCCTCTTGTGTAAAACCGATTTTCCGAAGAATCTTGTAAGATTCCATCTCTTCATCCGCTTCAGACATTTGCTTAAAGTATAAAATGCTGCCCGTTGCCAGTAAAAATGCTAAACCTAGAAACGCCGTAGTAAATATTGTTGTCCCGTAAAGGTTTAAATTGTATTCAACAGTTGATCGTTGAGAACTCAGTTTATTGACTCCTCGGTTTGCTTCACCATCTTCATACAGTATATTGGCACCTGTTTGTTTATATAGTTTTTCTACAATTTGATATGTTTCATCATCAGCATCAATTAAGTTAATTGATGTTTGCTCTTTTGTTGTATAACCAATTGCATGTTCTTTATTTAGTTGCTGCAACTGTTCAAAAACCGTATCTTCAACGATAACAACAAAACCACCTGCCGTAATACGCCATGCTGCAACCGATGTATCATTTACTTCCTTAACTTTTAAAGGAAATCGGTGTTCTTGATGCAAAAATGTTAAATCCAAAGGTGCTTCAAGCGGCATTATCTTTGCCTGAAAGCCGTTGTACCCTGCAATAATTGCTTCGCCCTCTGAAAGCTTTACATCTGAGTCAAGCTGTTGGTAGTCCGAAAGCGGAATCATTAATACATCCGCTAATGTATTACCTTGAAGCATATCTATTATTTCACCAGAAAAGAAGTCTGTCATATCAAACTGTGCGCTTGTTAGTCTAAATGTCTTTTCCTCAAATGCTAATTCATTCTCCTCTAGCGCATCAATGAATGCCTCTTCACGTCCATCTACTATTATATAATCTGCTGGAATTGAGTTTTCCGCCGTACTATTTGCCGAATAATAGCTAATGTAGGAAAGGGTGGTAATTGCAAGAGACACTGCTGTAATCACAGTAATGAGTGTAAGAGATTTAGCATTGCCTTTCATCCGGTGCATAATCGGTGTCAGCGCCAGAACATCGGTCAGATTCAAATGCCCTTTCTTTCTTATACGAAACAGATTTAATATGAATGCAACCGAATAGCGGAATACAAAGTAAGTCCCGCCGATTGTCGTAGCTAAAATAATAATCATACTTAAAAATAAGTTCGTTGTTTGCCCTGAAAATAATACCGTACTTTTATAGTAGCCATAAATAATCAAAGCCAACCCAATCGCACCCATCACCATCGGGAATACACTAAAGCGTTTTACACGCTCGTCCGCCTGTTTGGATGCATTAAATAACGAAAGCAATGTTGTTCTGTATACCATAAATGCCATTTGCACTAAAATGATTACTAACAGAATACCAAATACAATTAGCGTATTCACAACTGCAACTTTACTAATACTCAACGTTACAACCGCATCAAATTTTAATAGCTTCAGTAAAATCATCGCAAATAGACGTGAGCTTAAAAAGCCTAATAAAATTCCGGCGCTTACCGCACCAGCAAACAATAGGATGTTTTCAAAGGCGATTAGGCGTGTCACAAGCCCTTTTGTCATGCCGACCAATTGATACAACCCAATTTCCTTGCTGCGGCGCTTAATAAATAAGTGATTGGCATACAGTACGAAGAACAGTACGATAAAATACAGCATATACGAAGCCGCTTCAAATCCTGAAGCGGCTGTTCCGCTCGCTTTTGTCGCTTCAATAACCGACTCATTATACTGCAGTGTTACAAACGAGAAAAACAGCGTCACACTGAAAATGAGTGCGAAAAAGTATAAATAATAGTGACGCATATTTTTTATCATGCTTTTAATAACGAGCTGTCTAAGCTTCACTCTGCTCACCGCCTAAAACACTTTGCGTATTCAAAATTTGCTGGAAAAACTCATTGCGCGATTTATCGCCCTTATACAGTTCCGTATAAATTTGGCCGTCTTTTAAGAACAGTACACGCGAACAGAAACTTGCGGCAATGGCATCATGTGTAACCATCATAATCGTTGCGTTTTTTGCTTGATTAATTTTTGCTAAATTATCGAGCAGTGCAGTTGCGGCTTTTGAATCAAGTGCACCTGTTGGCTCATCTGCAAATACAAGTGATGGATTTGTTACTAGGGCTCGAGCTGCAGATGTACGCTGCTTCTGACCACCGGATATTTCATTCGGGTATTTTGTTAAAATATCTGCAATCCCTAAAATCGATACAAGCTCCTTTAAACGTTGCTCCGCTGCTGCTTTTGGAATGGAACTAAGCGATAACGGCAACAGAATATTTTCCTTTACCGTCAACGTATCCAGTAAATTATAGTCCTGGAAGATGAAGCCGAGCTCATCACGTCTAAACTTCGCTAATGTACGCTCCTTCATCCCTTGAAGCTTTTGCCCATTAATTTCGACAAATCCGTCTGTCACTTGGTCTATGGAGCACAGTACATTTAATAATGTTGTTTTTCCCGAACCAGAAGCGCCCATAATACCGATAAATTCGCCTTTTTCTACTTCCAAATCTATGCCCTTTAATACTTCCTGTGCAAGCGAGCGCTTACCATATGTTTTTCGAACTTTACGTGCGATTAAAATGCTCATTGTTTCCCATCCTTTCTTGTTAACTTTATTCTACATGTTCCGTTAATGGGAATCGTTTGATTTACATGACAAAAACGCGTGGTAAGTGACAAGTTCGTCACATTCCAAGCGTTTTTTGATATTCATTCATTTTAGGGAAAGTAATTTTTACAGAAGTACCTACCCCTTCTATTGATTCGATTGCCAGAAGAATATGCAGTGATTGTGCCGCCTGTTTAGCAAGATACAGCCCCATCCCTGTTGCAGCACTCGTTTCACGACCAATTGTTCCCGTGTAGGATTTGCGGAATACACGCGGCAAATCTTCACGCTTTATACCGATTCCGTCATCTTGAATGATGAGAACTGCCTGCTCATTAACCATATGAGCGGATATTCTGATTTCCCCCCCGACATCACTATACTTTACCGCATTCGATAAAATTTGCCGTACGATAAAACCTAGCCACTTTGCGTCTGATTGTACAGTAAGATCATCCACTTCCAGATCAATGGCGATTTGCTTTTCAAAACACCAGCTGCGCAATGCTTTAATTTCTTGGATAAGTACGTCCTTCACCTTTACTTTTTCTATTCGGTTATCTAGCTCGATTGTCATAAGACGTGTTGCATGAAGCTGCTGGTCTAATAATAAATAAAGGCGCAGCCATTCATTTTCAATGCGTTCCTTTACTTCGCTTTTCTCTACTTTTTCCATCAACAGCTGCATTGCCGTTAATGGGGATTTCATTTCATGTACCCATGCTAAAAGTTCATCCTGCCGTTCTAGTACGATCTGCTTCTGTTCCTGTACTTTTCCATTCATATCAGCCAGCTGCTCTTTATAATCTTCATGGATAACATCATAGTAAGTTCCATTAAAAAACTTCGCATACCGCTTCATCAATTTCCTGTCTTTCATATAGCGTAAGCTGAAATAACTGGCTACGAGCGTAAACCAAATGATGTTTAAATAGAGTAGTGAAACATCGTGGAAGCCTTTATCTAGAAATAGTATTAAATTCAATAGCAGCTGAAGAATGATGACAAATAGCATCATAGAAATATATTGTCTTATAAACAAGCGGATCATGCATCCACCGCCAAATAGCCAAGGCCTTTTTTCGTCATAATCACATTGATTAGCCCAATATCCTCTAACCGTTGGCGTAAGCGGTTTACATTGACCGTTAATGTATTGTCATTTACGAAGCGTTCATCATCCCATAATTTACGCATTAGTTCATCACGGGAAACGATTTGCCCTTTTGCCTTGACCAGCACCTTTAAAATAAACAGCTCATTTTTTGTTAACTCTACCTGTTTATCTTTATAATGAACAATTGCGCGGTCATAATGAATTTCAGCTCCATTCCATTTTTCAATATCACTTTGCTGTGCTTCCTGATAATTATATGCACGACGAAGCAATGCTTGTACTTTTGCGACTAATACTTCTGTATGGAAAGGTTTTTGCACAAAGTCATCTGCTCCCATTTGCATCGCCATGATCATGTCCATCGGGTGATCGCGTGAAGAAAGAAATAAAATAGGGACATTCGATACCGCCCTTATTTCACGACACCAATGGAAGCCGTCAAATGCAGGCAACTGAATATCAATAATAACAAGCTGAGGCTCTTCTTCTTTAAATGTCACCATTATGTGTTGAAAGTCTTTCGGCCCAATTACTTGAATATTCCATTGTGCTAATCGTTCACCTATGAGTTCAAATATGGAGACATCATCCTCTATTAATAATACCTTCAATGAACACCACTCCTTCTATATACTTCCATTATACAAAAAACTAACAGTCCAACCCTTACAAACTTTGCTATAATCAATTCAATTACTGGAATTATAGGTGAAGAGGTGGGGAAAGAAAAATGGATCTACGCCAAATCGAATATTTTGTTGAAGTAGCCAAGCATTTAAGTTTTACAAAGGCAGCAGCAACATTACATGTGTCACAGCCATCTATTAGTAAAGCAATCCAAAACTTTGAGTCAGAGCTAGGTGTACCGCTGTTTTACCGTTCATCCAAACAGCTTGAGCTGACGGATGCCGGTCAGGCCGTTCTTGTGAATTCAATGCAAGTACTTGAATCATTTCAAAATCTGCGTTCGGAATTAACAGATTTGATGGAACTAAAGAAAGGACAAATCCGTATCGGCATTCCACCGATCGTTGGGGCCGAGTTTTTTTCAAAATTGATTAGCTATTATAAAGAGCTTAATCCATATATCGAAATTTTATTAACGGAAGTCGGAACGAAGCGCATACGCCAGGAAATTGAAGCTGGTGAACTGGATGTCGGATTAGTATGCAGTGTAACTTCCTCGAACGAATCTTTGGAAACAATACGTTTTTTAAAAGACCCTTTAATGTTAATCGTCCATGAAAGTCATCCTTTAGCTGCAAAAGAAACGATACAGCTAAGTGAACTAGCGAATGAGACTTTTATTATTTACCGGAAAGATTTTATTTTGTATGACCGTATTATCGAGGAGTGCTCCAAACAAGGTTTCTTCCCTACAATTGCCTGTGAAACGACTCAGAAAGATCTATTTATCGAAATGGTTCAGGCAAAATTGGGGATTGCGCTGCTTCCGAAAAAACTTGCCGAAAAAATTCCGTACAATTCGATTAAATGCATCCCTTTTCAGGAAGAATCAATTTATCTTGAACTGGGGGTTACGTGGAAGAAAAATAAATACTTGCCTTTTGCTGTACGGGAATTTATTAAACTTGCCCGGGAATTTGTTGCCCAATAAAAAAGTTGCCTAGAAAGTTTCAGTACCTCTAGGCAACCATTTTATAATTTATTGGCATATTCATTTAACTGCGAAGACATCATTTGAATTTCCTTCACAAAATCGGAAACTTGTTGAATAGACTCGCTCTGTAATGTTCCGATAGTGGAAATTTGAGCAATAGACTTCGTAATTTTTTGTGTAGCCGCATTAATTTGGTTCATCGTTTCTCTAATTTTTTGTGTTGATTCAATTGTTTCCTTCGAAAATTTGCGGATTTCCGTCGCTACGACTTCAAAGCCTCTCCCTTTTTCACCTGCTCGGGCAGCTTCGATCGCTGCATTTAATCCAAGCAAATTCGTTTGGTCCGCCATACGTTTCAATAATGATAAAATGTCGGAAGTCTGTTGAACATTCCTTTCAGCCTGCTTTGATTGTTGCAGTAGCTCGTTTGCCGCCTCCCTCAAGCTTGTAGAACCATCCGCAATACTGCCAATCTGTTCGTTCGCATGTGTTAAAGAACCTGTTATTGCTTGGGAAATTTCTATTAATTCCGAATGCTTTCTTACTTGGACAGCAATTCCTCCAATTGTTTTACCTGTTTTATCGTATAATGGCGTTGCAGTCCCGATAAATTCAAAACCATAATAATCGGCTGGTACAACTGCTTCTAAACGACGGCTTTTCTTTAATGCAATCATTAACGGCTCTTCAGAATGTAATTTTTGGCCTATTCGGATCTTCAAGTCTAAGTCTTTAGCCGGGAAATAGGCTACAAACTTTTCGATATCACATAACCCAATCGATACGTCTGTTGGAATAGCATCTTTCACGATCGGTATCAATGAAATAAGCGCATCTAATGATTCAATTTTATTTAGCATGTTTAACTCTCTTCTTTCCTATTACTAAAATTACTATATTGTTACTATTATACCATTTTTTCTGTAAATCGAGCGAATTTCCGTCAACTTTTAATGCTTAAACAAAAAAGACTACTATTTCAGAAGAAATAGTAGTCACTTAGAAAATCTTATGCGTTTACTTTTTGTTTGGCTTTAGCTTCAATACGCTTTTTGTGTAAAATTGGCTCTGTGTAGCCATTTGGCTGATCATAACCTTTAAATATCAATTCGCTTGCCGCTTGGAAAGCTACGGATTCCCCGTAGTTTGCTGACATTGGCAAGTATTCCGGATCATCGGCATTTTGCTCGTCTACAACTTTTGCCATACGGTTCAACGATTCCTCTACTTGTTCTTTCGTACAAATACCGTGATGCAGCCAGTTCGCTACATGCTGACTTGAAATACGCAACGTTGCGCGGTCTTCCATTAAGCCGATATCATTAATATCCGGCACTTTCGAACAGCCCACACCATGTTCCACCCAGCGAACAACATAGCCTAGAATTCCTTGTACATTATTATCAAGCTCGTGTTGAATTTCTTCCGGTGACCAGTCTGTATTTGCAGCAACAGGAATTTCCAAAATCGCATCCTGTAAATCTTCCGATGTCACAATACCTTTTTGAACATCTTTAACATTTACTTCATGGTAGTGAGTGGCATGTAAAGTGGCTGCTGTCGGCGATGGTACCCAGGCAGTATTCGCTCCTGCTTTCGGGTGGTTGATTTTTTGTTCAATCATATCCGCCATTAAGTCCGGCATTGCCCACATACCTTTACCAATTTGTGCACGGCCTTGTAAGCCCGCATTTAAACCAACAACGACATTGGATTTTTCATAAGAAGTTAACCATGTTGATGTTTTCATTTCGCCTTTGCGAATCATTGGACCTGCTTCCATCGATGTATGGATTTCATCACCTGTACGATCCAAGAATCCAGTATTAATAAATACGATACGGTTTTTCACTTCACGAATACATGCTTTTAAGTTAAGTGATGTACGACGCTCTTCATCCATGACACCGATCTTTAACGTGAAACGTTCCAACCCAATTAAATCTTCTACACGCTCAAATAGCTTATTTGCAAACGCTACTTCTTTTGAGCCGTGCATTTTCGGTTTTACAATATAAATAGAACCTTTTTGTGAGTTTTTATACTGGCCATTACCGATTACTTCATGCTTCGCTATTAAGCTCGTTATGACACCATCGATTATTCCTTCAGGCACTTCACTACCATCTTTATCTAAAATAGCCGGATTTGTCATTAAGTGACCTACATTGCGGATAAACATTAACGAGCGTCCGTTTAATGTTACCTCATCACCATTGACTCCCGTATATACACGGTCAGGATTTAGTGTACGTGTTACCGTTTTTGAGCCTTTTTCAAAGGTTGCCGTCAAGTCGCCTTTCATTAGCCCTAACCAGTTCGAATATACTTCAACTTTATCTTCTGCATCTACTGCTGCTACCGAGTCCTCGCAGTCCATAATTGTTGTAATTGCGGACTCTAAATAAATATCTTTTACACCAGCTGCATCGTCTTTACCGATTGGATGATTGCGGTCGATTTGAATTTCAATGTGTAAATCATTATTTTTAAGTAAAATTGCAGTCGGCTGTTCTGCTGTTCCTTTATAGCCCACTAACTTTTCAGGTTCCGTCAATGTCGCTGTTTCACCATTTGCAAGTGTCACTACTAATTGGCTTTCTGCAATTTTATAAGTTGTCGCTTCTTTATGTGAGGCTGATGTTAAAGGAGCTGCTTGATCTAAAAATAGTTTCGCATAATCGATTACTTTGTTACCACGGATCGGATTATAACCCTTACCTGCTTCAGCACCATCTTCATCACTGATGGCATCTGTACCATAAAGTGCATCATAGAAACTTCCCCAACGTGCATTGGCAGCATTAATCGCATAACGTGCATTGCTTACAGGTACAACTAATTGCGGACCTGCCTGATATGCAATTTCTGCATCCACATTTTCAGTTTCCACTTGAAAATCTTCTACTTTTGGTTCTACATAACCGATTTCTTCTAAAAATGCTTTATAGTCAGCAAATTGGAAATTCCCCTTATTACCTTTATGCCATTCATTAATATGAGCCTGCAGTGTATCCCGATGAGCAAGTAATGCCTTATTTTCAGGTGCCAGCTCATGAACTAGCTGATCAAAGCCGTTCCAAAATGCCGTTTGCTCTACTCCGCTATTTGGCAATACTTGTTCATTAATAAACTGAAATAATACTTCCGCTACTTGTAAGTTCCCCACTTGCACATAATTTGTCACTATTAAATCCCCCTTTTAAATGAACATTTCTAATAATTAATTAGAATCCCCTGTTCTTACATTTCATTATACAAGAGGCATGATATATAAATGAAATACATATATTGAATAAACATTATGCTTTTACGCTATAAAGGGTACAAAAAAAACACCTTGCAAGCGTCCCTGCAAGGTGTTTTTAGAAAATTAGCGATTAGCTAAAATTATTTTTGGATAGATGCTACTACGCCAGCGCCTACAGTACGGCCACCCTCACGGATAGAGAATTTAGTACCTTCTTCTAAAGCGATTGGAGCGATTAATTCAACAGTCATTTCGATGTTGTCGCCAGGCATAACCATTTCTACGCCTTCTGGTAACATGCAGATACCAGTTACGTCAGTTGTACGGAAGTAGAACTGAGGACGGTAGTTAGAGAAGAATGGAGTATGACGTCCACCCTCTTCTTTTGATAATACATAAACTTCAGCTTTGAAGTTAGTGTGTGGAGTGATTGAACCTGGTTTAGCTAATACTTGACCACGTTGGATATCTTCACGAGCAATACCACGTAATAAAGCACCGATGTTGTCACCAGCTTCAGCGTAATCTAATAATTTACGGAACATTTCTACACCAGTTACAGTTGTAGTTTTAGCTTCTTCTTCGATACCGATAACTTCTACAACGTCACCAACTTTAACTTGACCACGTTCAACACGGCCAGTTGCTACTGTACCACGACCAGTGATAGAGAATACGTCCTCTACTGGCATCATGAATGGTTTGTCAGTTTGACGTTCTGGAGTTGGGATGTAAGAATCTACAGCGTCCATTAATTCAACGATTTTTTCTTCCCATTCTGCTTCGCCTTCTAAAGCTTTTAATGCAGAACCTTTGATTACTGGAACATCGTCGCCTGGGAAGTCATATTCAGATAGTAAGTCACGGATTTCCATTTCTACTAACTCTAATAATTCTTCGTCGTCAACCATATCACATTTGTTCATGAATACTACTAAGTAAGGAACACCTACTTGTTTAGAAAGTAAGATGTGCTCACGAGTTTGTGGCATTGGGCCGTCAGCAGCAGATACTACTAAGATACCGCCGTCCATTTGTGCAGCACCAGTGATCATGTTTTTAACATAGTCAGCGTGACCTGGGCAGTCAACGTGTGCATAGTGACGAGTTGCAGTTTCATACTCTACGTGAGAAGTATTGATTGTGATACCGCGCTCTTTTTCTTCTGGAGCGTTGTCGATGTCAGCGTAAGATTTAGCTGCACCACCCATTTTTTTAGAAAGAACTGTTGCGATAGCAGCAGTTAAAGTTGTTTTACCATGGTCAACGTGTCCGATTGTACCAACGTTAGCATGCGTTTTTGAACGGTCAAATTTTTCTTTAGCCATTAGAAAATGCCTCCTCAGAGATAGGTTTTATTTTTTTTAAAATTATTTATTCTAAGATGCCGACTATAAACGGGCCCCATCTATAGTCAGTCAATCATAGCTTACAAATTATTTATACTTGATGCAAGGTGAAATTTCAATTATTCACCTTTATTTTTTTTGATGATATCTTCTGCAATTGATTTTGGTACTTCTTCATAGTGATCGAACGTCATTGAGAATACACCGCGACCTTGAGTTGCAGAACGTAAAGTTGTAGCATATCCGAACATTTCAGATAGTGGAACCATAGCACGTACTACTTGAGAGTTACCACGAGCTTCCATACCCTCTACGCGACCGCGACGAGCAGTAATGTTACCCATAATATCACCAAGGTACTCTTCTGGAATTACAACTTCTACTTTCATCATTGGCTCTAAGATAACTGGGTTACATTTTTTAGCTGCTTCTTTTAAAGCCATAGATGCAGCGATTTTGAACGCCATTTCACTTGAGTCAACGTCATGGTAAGAACCGAATACTAATTTCGCTTTAATGTCGATTAGTGGGTAACCAGCAACAACACCGCGGTCAAGAGAGTCACGTAGACCCGCTTCTACTGCAGGGATGTATTCACGAGGTACAACACCACCAACGATAGCGTTTTCGAATTCGAAACCTTTACCCTCTTCGTTTGGAGAGAACTCGATCGTTACGTCACCGTATTGACCGCGACCACCAGATTGACGAGAGAATTTACCTTGAACTTTAGCTTCGCTACGGAATGTTTCACGGTAAGATACCATTGGAGCACCCACGTTAGCTTCAACTTTAAATTCACGCTTCATACGGTCAACTAAGATATCAAGGTGAAGTTCACCCATACCAGAGATGATTGTTTGACCTGTTTCAGTGTCAGTATGTGCACGGAATGTTGGATCTTCTTCTTGTAGTTTTTGTAAAGCTTGACCCATTTTATCTTGGTCAGCTTTAGATTTTGGTTCTACAGAAAGAGAGATTACTGGCTCTGGGAAGTCCATTGACTCTAAGATAACAAGGTTTTTCTCGTCACATAGAGTATCACCTGTTGTAGTATCTTTAAGACCTACAGCAGCAGCGATGTCACCAGAGTATACTTTTGCGATCTCTTCACGAGAGTTAGCGTGCATTTGCAGGATACGTCCTACACGCTCACGTTTACCTTTAGAAGAGTTTTGTACGTAAGAACCTGCTTCTAATGTACCTGAGTACACACGGAAGAATGTTAACTTACCTACGAATGGGTCTGTCATTACTTTGAATGCAAGAGCTGAGAACGGCTCATCATCAGAAGAATGGCGGATGATTTCTTCTTCACCATCAACGTCAGTACCTTTAATAGCTTCTACGTCAGTTGGAGCTGGTAAGTAATCAACAGCAGCATCTAACATTTTACGAACACCTTTGTGTTTGAATGCTGTACCACAAAGTACTGGGTAGAATTCTACCGCGATAGTAGCTTTACGGATTGCTGCTTTTAATTCTTCTTTAGTAATTTCTTCGCCTTCTAAGTATTTCTCCATAAGTTCTTCATCAACACTTGCAACAGCGTCGATTAGTTTCTCACGGTACTCTTCAGCTTGATCCATGAATTCTGCAGGGATTTCTCCTACAGTTACGTCTGTACCTTCATCGTTGCCGTAGAAAGTAGCGTTCATTTCGATTAAATCGATAATTCCGCGGAACTGGTCTTCAGCACCGATTGGTAATTGCACTGGGTGAGCATTAGCTTGTAAACGCTCATGTAATGTACCTACAGAATATAGGAAGTCAGCTCCCATTTTATCCATCTTGTTGATGAATACGATACGAGGAACTCCGTATGTTGTAGCTTGACGCCATACTGTTTCAGTTTGAGGCTCAACACCAGATTGAGCATCTAATACTGTTACAGCACCATCAAGTACGCGTAAAGAACGTTCAACTTCAACAGTGAAGTCTACGTGTCCTGGAGTATCGATGATGTTAATACGGTGACCATTCCATTGAGCTGTTGTTGCAGCAGAAGTGATTGTGATACCACGCTCTTGTTCTTGCTCCATCCAGTCCATTTGAGAACCGCCATCATGTGTTTCACCGATTTTGTGAATCTTACCAGTGTAATAAAGGATACGCTCAGTAGTTGTTGTTTTACCAGCATCAATGTGAGCCATGATCCCAATATTACGTGTATTCTCTAGAGAGAATTCGCGTTTCATAGGAAATTTCTCCTTCCATATTGGGTTAACTGTATAGATGGTAAAAATCTTAGCCCCAGCAATGCTAGAGCAAAGATCAAATTACCAACGGTAGTGAGCGAATGCTTTGTTCGCTTCTGCCATTTTGTGCATATCTTCACGTTTCTTAACTGAAGCACCTGTGTTGTTAGATGCATCTAAGATTTCGTTAGCTAAGCGCTCTTCCATCGTTTTTTCTCCACGAAGACGAGCGTAGTTTACTAAATAACGTAAACCTAAAGTTGTACGACGTTCTGGACGAACTTCTACAGGTACTTGGTAGTTAGAACCACCAACACGACGAGCACGTACTTCTAGTACAGGCATTACGTTGTTTAAAGCAGCTTCAAATACTTCTAAAGCATTTTGACCCGAACGCTCTTGAACTAATTCAAAAGCTCCGTATAAAATCTTTTGAGAAGTACCTCTTTTACCATCAATCATCATTTTGTTGATTAAACGAGTTACTAGTTTTGAATTATAAAGTGGATCTGGTAACACGTCACGTTTGGAAACAGGACCTTTACGAGGCATGTGTTTTCCTCCTTTCAAATCGTTGTATATTTAAACTTAAATTATTTTTTTTCTTTAGGGCGTTTAGTACCGTATTTAGAACGAGATTGTAAACGACCGTTAACACCAGCTGTATCAAGTGCACCACGAACGATGTGGTAACGTACTCCAGCTAAGTCTTTTACGCGTCCGCCACGGATAAGAACTACACTGTGTTCTTGTAAGTTGTGACCTTCACCTGGGATATACGCAGTAACCTCAAGTTGGTTAGTTAAGCGTACACGAGCATATTTACGTAAAGCCGAGTTCGGTTTACGTGGTGTCATTGTACCTACACGAGTACAAACTCCGCGTTTTTGAGGAGACTTAACGTCAGTTAAAGATTTTTTAAATGAGTTATATCCTTTGTTTAACGCTGGAGATTTTGATTTCGTGCTTTTAGATTGACGAGGCTTACGTACTAATTGGTTAATTGTAGGCATCGATTTGTCCTCCCTTCATTTTTTCCTTGTTTCAATACCACACATCCAGGTGGTTCATTTTTTGGGTAAAAACAAAGTCTTTGTGTACTTTACACAAAAACTACATCGCAGTAATCGCAACAACTGCAGCTCCAACATGAATGCCGCAAGCTTTACCAAGTTCTTTCTTTGAATCGACGTAATTGACTGGTACACCGATTTCTTTCGCGAGAAGAATGGCCGGATCGGTTACCCATTTGTCTGCATCGATTGCGACAAAAAGAGCTGTTACTTGTCCAGCATACATTGCTTTCACTGCTTGCTTTATACCTATGATTGTTTTACTGGCCTGTTTTACTTGATCGTAAGACACTTTCATATCCTCCTAAGTACAGACAGTTAACTATCAACCTTCAATATATTATCATTCCAAACTTACACTGTCAACAGATTTCTTATGAAAGTATGTTGGTTAATATTTTATCCAAGGAAATTTCCAAGAAAATCTCCCGGCAGAGAATGGTCTCTGTCGGGATTTCTTCATTATATACTGCTATTCAGCTGTAATTACTTCTGCTGATTCTTCTTGCTCCATACGGATTTGACGGTAACGTTGCATACCTGTACCAGCCGGAACTAGTTTACCGATAATTACGTTTTCCTTCAGACCTAGAAGCTCATCACGTTTACCTTTAATTGCAGCATCCGTTAACACACGTGTTGTTTCCTGGAATGATGCAGCTGATAAGAATGATTCTGTTTCAAGAGAAGCTTTTGTAATACCTAAGATGACAGGACGGCAAGTTGCTGGAGTTTTTCCGCTAAGTACGGCTTCAGCATTTGCCTCAGAGAATTGGTGGATATCAAGAAGTGACCCTGGTAATAGCTCTGTGTCACCTGCTTCAATCACGCGCACTTTACGAAGCATTTGGCGAACCATTACTTCGATGTGTTTGTCTCCGATTTCTACCCCTTGCATACGGTATACTTTCTGAACTTCTTTTAATAAATATTCTTGAACTGTCGATACATCTTTAACTTTTAATAATTGCTTCGGATCGATAGAACCTTCAGACAATGTTTGACCCGCTACAATTGTGTCGCCTTCTGCTACTTTTAGACGTGCATTGTAAGGTGCTTGGTATTTACGTGTCTCCACATCACCTTGGATCGTTACTTCTTTAAGACCTTCTCGAATTTCTTCGATTTCGATTACTGTACCAGTAATTTCAGAAATGACTGCTTGACCTTTAGGGTTACGCGCCTCGAAAATTTCCTGGATACGTGGAAGACCTTGTGTAATATCGTTACCGGCTACCCCACCTGTATGGAATGTACGCATCGTTAACTGTGTACCTGGCTCACCGATAGATTGTGCAGCAATAATACCAACTGCTTCACCAACTTCTACCTCTTCACCAGTAGCTAAGTTCATACCGTAACATTTTTTACATACGCCGTGTTTTGTATTACATGTAAATGCAGAACGGATTGTAATTTCTTCGATATTTGCATCTTCGATAACGCGAGCAATATCCTGTGTAATTAAACCATCACGCTCTACGATAACCGCTCCTGTTTCTGGATGGCGAACTGTTTTCTTCACGTAACGACCAACAATACGTTCGTCTAACGCTTCGATCAATTCGTTTCCTTCCATTAATGAACCGATTAATAAACCGCGGTCAGTACCACAATCGTCTTCACGAACGATAACATCTTGTGCTACGTCTACTAAACGACGAGTTAAGTAACCTGAATCGGCAGTTTTTAGTGCTGTATCGGCAAGACCTTTACGCGCACCATGTGTAGAGATGAAGTACTCTAATACTGTTAAACCTTCACGGAATGAAGACTTGATTGGTAATTCGATAATACGACCAGCCGGGTTGGCCATCAGACCACGCATACCAGCTAACTGTGTAAAGTTCGATGCGTTACCACGGGCACCAGAGTCAGACATCATGAAGATCGGGTTAGTTTTTTGTAAAGATTTCATCAGCTTGCCTTGAATTTCATCTTTGGCAGCTGTCCATACGTTAATAACTCGGTTATAACGCTCTTCCTCAGTAATTAAACCGCGGCGGAACTGGATCATTACTTTATCTACTTTGCTTTGGGCTTCATCTAAGATTACACCTTTATCCGGTAATACGACGATGTCAGATACACCTACTGTAATACCAGCACGAGTAGAATATTTGAAACCTAAGTTTTTCATGCGGTCAAGCATCTTAGAAGTTTCTGTAATGTGGAACTCTTTGAATACTTCAGCAATAACATTTCCTAAGAATTTTTTACGGAAAGGATCTACAACAGGCATATTTGTGAAGTGCTTCGCTAAAATAGCGCGGCGTTGTGCTTCAACTTTTTCTGATTCAGATAAATCAGCATAGCCTTCTGTTGCTTCGATTTCTTTCAGTAACTCTTCGTCAATTGTTAAGTTCACGAAGTATTTTTCAGGTGTTTTTTGCTCTAAGTTGACTGAAGTAGGCTCATTAATATAAGGGAATGAGCGTGGTAAAATTTCATTGAAGATTACTTTACCTACAGTCGATAACAAGAACATTTTATTTTGTTCTTCTGTAAATGTCGGGTTATTTAATGAGCTTGCTTTAATCGCAATACGAGAGTGTAAATGTACATGACCGTTTTGGTAGGCGATTAACACTTCGTTTGAATCATTAAATATTGCTCCTTCACCACGAGCACCTTCACGCTCAAGTGTTAAGTAATAGTTACCTAATACCATATCTTGAGATGGAGTTACTACCGGTTTCCCGTCTTTCGGGTTAAGGATGTTTTGTGCTGCTAACATAAGTAAGCGAGCTTCTGCTTGTGCTTCAGCTGATAATGGAACGTGAACCGCCATTTGGTCACCATCGAAGTCAGCGTTATAAGCTGTACATACTAATGGGTGAAGACGAATTGCACGGCCTTCTACTAGTGTAGGCTCGAATGCTTGGATACCAAGTCGGTGTAATGTCGGTGCACGGTTAAGTAATACCGGATGCTCACGAATTACATCTTCTAATACATCCCAAACTTCGTTGTGTAAACGCTCAATTTTACGTTTTGCACTCTTAATGTTATGAGCAAGGCCACGTTCTACTAATTCTTTCATTACGAAAGGTTTGAATAGTTCGATTGCCATTTCTTTTGGAAGACCACATTGGTACATTTTTAAGTTAGGACCTACTACGATAACCGAACGACCAGAATAGTCTACACGTTTACCAAGTAAGTTTTGACGGAAACGACCTTGTTTCCCTTTCAGCATGTGTGAAAGTGATTTTAAAGGACGGTTACCAGGACCTGTTACAGGACGACCACGACGACCATTATCGATTAATGCGTCAACCGCTTCTTGTAACATACGTTTTTCGTTTTGTACGATAATGCTTGGTGCACCAAGGTCAAGTAAACGTTTTAAACGGTTGTTACGGTTAATAACACGACGGTAAAGGTCATTTAAGTCAGATGTAGCAAAACGTCCACCATCTAATTGCACCATCGGGCGAAGCTCTGGTGGAATTACCGGTAGTACATCTAAAATCATCCACTCTGGTTTGTTGCCTGAGTTACGGAATGATTCCACTACTTCTAAACGTTTAATCGCACGTGTACGGCGTTGGCCTTGTGCAGATTTCAACTCTTCTTTTAAAACTTGTGTTTCATCTTCTAAGTCAATTTTCTCTAAAAGACGTTTAATCGCTTCAGCACCCATTGCTGCTTCGAATTCGTTACCATACTTTTCACGGTATGCACGGTATTCTTTTTCAGAAAGTAAGTCTTTATAGCCTAAAGACGTTTGACCTGGTTCGACTACTACATATGAAGCAAAGTAAATTACTTCTTCCAATGCACGTGGAGACATATCTAAAATAAGACCCATACGGCTTGGAATACCTTTGAAGTACCAAATATGTGATACAGGTGCTGCTAGTTCGATATGTCCTTGACGTTCACGGCGAACTTTCGAACGCGTTACTTCTACGCCACAACGGTCACAAACGACACCTTTATAACGTACACGTTTATATTTACCACAGTGACATTCCCAGTCTTTTGTTGGTCCAAAGATACGTTCACAGAATAAACCATCTTTTTCTGGTTTTAATGTACGGTAGTTAATTGTTTCTGGTTTTTTTACTTCTCCGTATGACCAAGAACGGATCTTGTCAGGTGAAGCTAAACCAATTTTCATATATTCAAATTCATTAACATCGATCAAGGAGCCTACCTCCCTTTAGTTATAAGTCGTAAATGACTTTTAATGTAGCTCTACACTTACAAAATTTCATATTAGGCTATAATGAAACTTGTATCTAAAATATAAGAAAAATCGGGCAGGGCATATACCTGCCCGATTCAATTGAAGTTATTCAAATGATTCTACTGGGTCTTCTTCTTTATCATTAGATCGTTCGACAGGTGCAGCTACTTCATCTTCATCGTCAAGGTCGCGTAATTCCACTTCCTCGTCGTTGATTGTAAGCATCTTCACATCCATACCTAATGATTGAAGTTCTTTAATTAATACTTTAAATGATTCTGGAACACCTGGTTCTGGAACACTTTCACCTTTTACGATTGCTTCGTATGTTTTCACACGACCTACAACGTCATCCGATTTTACAGTTAAAATCTCTTGTAACGTGTAAGCAGCACCGTATGCTTCAAGTGCCCAAACCTCCATCTCACCGAAGCGCTGACCACCGAATTGTGCTTTACCACCAAGCGGCTGTTGCGTTACTAATGAGTAAGGTCCAGTTGAACGTGCATGAAGTTTATCGTCAACCATGTGCGCTAGTTTGATCATGTACATGATACCAACAGAAACGCGGCTATCGAATGGCTCACCTGAACGTCCATCATAAAGAATTGTTTTACCGTCACGGTTCATACCAGCTTCTTCCATCGTTTCCCAAACATCGGCTTCGTTGGCACCATCGAATACTGGTGACGCCATATGAATGCCTAAGTAACGAGAAGCCATACCTAAGTGTAGCTCAAGCACTTGTCCGATGTTCATACGAGAAGGTACCCCTAGTGGGTTAAGCATGATATCTACTGGTGTTCCGTCCGGCATGAACGGCATATCCTCTTCCGGTAAGATACGTGAAATTACACCTTTGTTACCGTGACGTCCGGCCATTTTGTCACCAACGCGGATTTTACGTTTTTGAACAATATAAGCACGAACTAATTGGTTTACACCTGGTGGTAATTCATCGCCGTCTTCACGGTTGAATACTTTAACATCTAAAATGATACCGCCAGCTCCGTGTGGTACACGTAGAGAAGTATCACGTACTTCACGCGCTTTTTCACCGAAGATAGCATGTAATAAACGCTCTTCCGCAGTTAACTCTGTAACTCCTTTAGGCGTAACTTTACCTACTAGAATGTCACCATCGCGAACTTCTGCACCGATACGGATAATTCCGCGGTCGTCCAAGTTACGAAGTGCATCTTCACCCACGTTTGGAATATCACGTGTGATCTCTTCAGGTCCAAGCTTAGTATCACGAGACTCTGATTCATATTCTTCAATATGAACAGAAGTATATACATCGTCTTTAACAAGGCGTTCGCTCATAATTACAGCATCCTCGTAGTTGAAACCGTCCCATGTCATGAACGCAACAAGTACGTTTTGACCAAGTGCTAATTCGCCTTTTTCCATAGATGGACCATCAGCTAAAATATCACGAGGTTTTACACGGTCGCCAACTTTTACGATTGGACGTTGGTTATAAGAAGTACCTTGGTTAGAACGAATGAATTTTTGTAATTTATACTTTGTTAAATCGCCTTTTACTTCTTTACCATCTACTACTTCAATACGACGTACGTGAATTGAACGTGCTTCTACATGTTCAACAATACCATCGAATTTCGCTACTACAGCAGCACCAGAATCACGTGCATCTACGTGCTCCATACCCGTACCAACGAATGGTGCGTTTGGATATAGTAATGGAACAGCTTGACGTTGCATGTTCGCTCCCATTAACGCACGGTTTGAGTCGTCGTTTTCTAAGAACGGAATACACGCTGTCGCAGCAGATACTACTTGTTTAGGAGATACATCCATGTAGTCGATGCGGTCTTTAGAGAATACAGTGTTGTCACCACGGAAACGTCCAACAACTTCTTCATTCGCAAAAGTACCATCTTCATTTAAGATTGAGTTCGCTTGTGCAACTACATAGTTATCCTCTTCGTCAGCAGTTAAGTAATGGATCTCACTCGTTACAGCACCTGTTTCTGGATCGACACGGCGGTAAGGAGTTTCGATGAAGCCAAACTTGTTAACTTTTGCGAATGATGATAACGAGTTGATAAGACCGATGTTTGGTCCCTCAGGAGTCTCGATTGGACACATACGACCATAGTGAGAGTAGTGAACGTCACGTACTTCCATACCAGCACGCTCACGTGTTAAACCACCAGGCCCTAATGCAGATAGACGACGCTTATGCGTTAACTCTGCTAACGGGTTTGTTTGGTCCATGAATTGAGACAATTGAGAGCTACCGAAGAACTCTTTAATTGAAGCGATAACAGGACGGATATTGATTAATTGCTGTGGTACGATTGCAGCTGTGTCGTTAATTGACATACGCTCACGTACTACACGCTCCATACGAGATAAACCGATACGGAATTGGTTTTGTAGTAATTCACCAACAGAACGTAAACGACGGTTACCTAAATGGTCAATATCATCTGTGTTACCAACGTCATATAATAAGTTAAAGAAGTATGATACAGAAGCCAATACGTCGGCTGGAGTAATATTTTTCACTTCTTCATCTACATAGGCGTTTGAAATAACATTGATTTCTTTTTGTGCTTCATCATTTGGTGCAAAGATTTTAACCGACTGAATTGTAATATCATCTTCCAATACACCACCAACTTGGTTTAATGTACGGAATCCAACACCACTTTCTAAATAAGGAATTAACTTATCCAAATTACGGCGGTCTAATAATGTACCTGCTTCTACGATAATTTCTCCTGTGTCAGGATCCACTAACGTTTCTGCAATCGTTTGGTTGAATAAACGATTTTTGATGTGAAGCTTTTTGTTCATTTTGTAACGACCAACATTCGCTAAATCATAGCGTTTTGCGTCAAAGAAGCGAGAATATAATAAGTTCTTCGCAGATTCAACTGTTGGTGGTTCACCTGGACGTAAACGTTCATAGATTTCAAGAAGGGCCTTTTCAGTACCTTCCGTATTATCTTTTTCTAACGTATTACGTAAATATTCATTGTCGCCAATGATATCTAAAATTTCTTGATCCGAGCCAAAACCTAATGCACGTAAAAGTACTGTTACCGGTAATTTACGTGTACGATCGATACGTACATATACAACGTCTTTAGCGTCTGTTTCATATTCAAGCCATGCACCACGGTTAGGAATAACCGTTGCACCAAAGCCTTTTTTACCGTTTTTATCCGTTTTTTCGTGGAAGTACACACTTGGAGAACGAACTAACTGTGAAACGATAACACGCTCAGCACCGTTAATAATAAACGTACCTGTTTCTGTCATTAATGGGAAATCACCCATGAAGACGTCTTGCTCTTTCACTTCGTTTGTTTCTTTGTTGTGCAAACGTACTTTTACACGTAATGGTGCAGCATAAGTAACGTCACGCTCTTTACATTCATCCACATTATACTTAGGATCTCCTAAAGTATAGTCGACGAATTCTAATGAAAGATTACCTGTAAAATCTTCGATTGGAGAAATGTCGTGGAACATCTCGCGCAACCCTTCTTCAAGGAACCACTCATAAGATGCTGTTTGGATTTCGATTAGATTCGGAAGTTCCAGCACCTCACTAATACGCGCAAAGCTTCTACGCTGGCGGTGTTGTCCGTACTGAACTAGTTGACCTGTCAACTCATTCACCCCTCAATAAAGCGATAATAGGTCTTTGCAAAAACATACAAATAGTGTATGATTTCGAAAGACAAAAAGAAAACGAGACTTTTTTTAAACCTCATTTTCGGTTAAACTTAACTTATTCTTAGCAGTATACCCGTAACTTTGAATATTTAATGCAAAAGGGCATACTACCTCAAAATAATAATTTTGCATTTTATTATGTTATCATACTCGATTTGTCAAGTCAATATTGGAAACTAATCTTACTTATTTTTTTGCACGAATAATCCAATATCCTTTTTTCTTCTCAACGACATCTACTTCTGAAAACATTCCTTCTAAATGACTTATAGTTGATGGAGCGCCTTGCTTCTTCTGAATAACAATCCACAGCTCACCATTTTCCACTAACAATTCATATGCACCGTCATAAAACTTGAAGATTGTTTCTTTACCGGCACGAATTGGAGGGTTGGTTAATACAGCAGCTACTTTCGTTCCAGGTTCTACAGCGGCTAATCCATCGCTTTCAAAAATACGTACATTTTGAACCCCGTTAAGCTGGGCATTTTTTTGAGACAAACTAACTGCTCGTGAATTAATATCCATCATGTAAACTTCACGGTCAGGGTTGTTTTTTGCAATCGATAATCCGATCGGTCCATAGCCACAACCTACATCAAGCAAAACACCATCAATTTTAGGCATTTCAAACACATCGATTAGTACACGGGAACCAAAATCTACTTCGCTTTTACTGAATACACCCGTATCCGTTTCAAACGTAAATGTATTGCCTAATAAAGTGAATTTCCATTGGCGTGGTTTACTCTCAGTTTGAGGCTTATTTGAATAATAATGTTCAGACATGCAACACGCCTCCTTAGAAAAAATACATTTTGCGGTAATTTGTGCAAAATGATGTCTTTTCATGTGGATTACTATAAAAAATTAATATTTTCATATCCACAAAAGTTAAATAAAGAAAAGCCCGCCGCAAAATTGTGACGAGCTTTCCTTATTAAACTAAGCTCAGAGCCTAGTAATTAAAGTTAAAATGAAATTATTTAACTTCTACTGAAGCGCCAACTTCTTCAAGTTTAGCTTTGATAGCTTCAGCTTCATCTTTAGAAACGCCTTCTTTAAGAGCTTTAGGAGCGTTATCTACAACTTCTTTAGCTTCTTTTAAGCCTAAACCAGTGATTTCACGAACCACTTTGATTACTTTGATTTTTTCTCCACCAGCAGAAGCTAATACTACGTCAAACTCAGTTTTTTCTTCAGCAGCGCCTGCAGCACCACCAGCAACTACTGCTACTGGAGCAGCAGCTGTTACACCGAATTCTTCTTCGATTGCTTTTACTAAATCGTTTAATTCTAGAACTGTCATAGCTTTGATAGCTTCTAAGATTTGCTCATTGTTCATTTTAATTTCCTCCTATGGAATGTTTATTAGTTTTAGGCAGTTTGCCTGATTTTTGAAGTTATGCGGCTACTATTAAGCGCCTTGCTCTTCTTTTTGTTCTGCAACAGCTTTTGTTGCAAGTGCGAAGTTGCGCACTGGAGCTTGAAGTACAGATAAAAGCATTGATAATAGACCTTCGCGAGATGGAAGTTCTGCAAGAGCTTTAACGTCTTCAACTGATGCCACAGTACCTTCGATGATACCAGCTTTAATTTCTAACGCTTCGTTTTTCTTAGCGAACTCGTTAATAATTTTAGCAGGAGCTACTACGTCCTCGTTAGAGAATGCGATAGCGTTAGGACCAGTTAAGAATTCATTGATTCCTTCTAAACCAGCAGCTTCAGCAGCACGGCGAGTTAAAGTGTTTTTGTAAACTTTGAACTCAACACCTGCTTCACGTAATTGCTTACGTAATTCAGTAACTTGCGCTACAGTTAAACCACGGTAGTCTACAACTACTATAGAACCAGCAGCAGAGAATTTATCAGCGATTTCTTGAACTTGAACTTTTTTAGTTTCGATTGCTTTGCTCATGATGACACCTCCTATTAGAATGAGTCATTTATACCGACAAAGAAAAGCCTCTATATCAATAATAGACATAGAGGCTGAAAGTACATCATCTTAAAAAGAATCCGAACTCCTATGTCCTCGGTAGGATCATTAAGTGCATATGGCACCCCTACTGTCTACGGTACAAATGGATGATTCACAACAGCATTCATCTTACCAAGTAAGAAGCGCGTTGTCAACAAATTTTATTTTACGGCTTTTAAAAACCGGAAATTATTTAACTGTTACGTTAGCAGCGTCAACTTTTACAGCAGGACCCATTGTAGTTGTAAGGTTTACAGACTTCATGAAAGTACCTTTTGAGGCAGCTGGCTTAGCTTTTTGAATTACTTCAAATACAGCTAAGAAGTTTTCTACTAATTTTTCTGTTTCGAAAGAAACTTTACCGATTGGCGCGTGGATGATACCAGCTTTTTCAGCACGGTATTCTACTTTACCAGCTTTAATTTCTTCGATTGCTTTTGTTACGTCAAATGTAACTGTACCTGTTTTAGGGTTTGGCATTAAACCTTTAGGACCTAATACACGACCTAATTTACCAACTTCACCCATCATGTCAGGAGTTGCAACGATTACATCGAAATCAAACCAACCTTGTTGGATTTTTTGGATGTATTCTGCATCGCCTACATAGTCAGCGCCAGCAGCTTCTGCTTCTTTAAGTTTATCGCCTTTAGCGAAAACTAATACGCGTTGAGTTTTACCAGTACCGTGTGGTAATACTACCGCACCACGGATTTGTTGGTCGTTTTTACGAGTATCGATACCTAATTTGAATGCTACTTCTACAGTTGCATCAAAGTTTACAGTGCTTGTTTTTTGCGCTAACGCTACTGCTTCTTCAACAGAGTATAAAGTTGCGCGGTCGATTAATTTAGCTGCTTCTTGCAGTTTTTTACCTTTTTTAGCCATTATAATTTCCTCCTTGATTGTGGTTGTAACGGATTTGACCTCCCACGAATAAAGGTTGCGCACTCATCAAACAAGTATCCGAGTGCAGCAACCTTCCAAAAACAAAAACATCATCAAGTGTTGAAGATGGGATTAGTCTTCGATCGTAATACCCATGCTTCGCGCAGTACCTTCAACCATTAACATAGCAGCTTCAACTGAAGCAGCGTTAAGGTCTGGCATTTTTTGTTCAGCGATTTCGCGAACTTTATCACGTTTAACCGTTGCAACTTTTTTACGATTTGGTTCACCAGATCCAGATTGGATACCAGCAGCTACTTTAAGTAATACTGCAGCTGGCGGAGTTTTCGTAATAAAAGTGAATGAACGGTCTTCAAATACTGAAATTTCAACTGGAATGATAAGACCAGCTTGATCAGCAGTACGAGCGTTAAATTCTTTACAGAATCCCATAATGTTTACACCTGCTTGACCTAATGCAGGACCAACCGGTGGCGCTGGGTTTGCTTTACCAGCAGGGATTTGAAGTTTTACAACTTTAATAACTTTTTTAGCCACGAGACACACCTCCTTAAGTCCGTGATGTGGTAACTGGGTTGCCCCTCCCACTCAAATATCTGTTCGTCAGCTAACTTGCCGATAACATTAAAACTAATTATAATCACACGCCCAAAACTTGGACAGTCTGACCTTTGAAATGATAACACTTTTAAATTACTTAATCAAGTGTAAATAATTCTATATTTTTTGAACTTGGTTAAAGTCTAGCTCCATTACCGTTTCGCGACCGAACATATCAACAAGAACTTTTAATTTTGCTTTGTCGACATCTACTTCTTCTACGCGGCCTTGGAAATGTGCAAATGGCCCTTCAAGAACTTCTACAACTTCACCAACAGAAATTTCAACTTCACCTAATAATGTTTCATTCATACCCATTTGTTCAAGCAGACGTTCCGCTTCTTCCGGTAATAATGGAGTCGGTTTTACACCGCCGCCTGAAGAACCGATAAATCCTGTAACACCAGGTGTATTACGAACGACATACCAAGCATCGTCTGTCATAATCAATTCTACTAAAACGTAACCAGGGAAGATTTTACGCATTACTGCTTTTTTCTTACCGTCTTCTTTTACATCGATTTCTTCATGCTCAGCTACGATTACACGGAAAATTTTATCTTGCATCCCCATCGTTTCCACGCGTTTTTCAAGATTTGCTTTTACTCGGTTCTCATAACCAGAATACGTATGAACTACATACCAATTTTTCTCCATATAGGTAGGACTAAATCGTCCGTCCCTCCTTTACATTAAGTGTGTTAGGGTATATATTTCCCTGTTCACAAAACTTCAATAATCTATTTCTTTAAATTAAGCTGTCAGCATTTTTTAACAAATGAAAAAACCCGTTATATGGCATGGACGGGCTATTTCGAAATATTAACATGATATTGCTTACAGAGACAAGAACCAACGGAATAATTCTGAGATTCCTAAATCTATTGCTGTAAAGAATAACGCCATCACGATAACTGTTGAAACAACTACTACCGTATACTTCGTTAACTCTTTACTTTTCGGCCAACTTGTTTTGCGCATTTCCGAGCCGACTTCTTGTAGAAAGTTTGTTACTTTACTCATCTTTGCCTAACCTCCGAACAACGAATTAATCTATATTTCATTTATAACGTTTGTTTATGCATTGTATGCTCATTGCAATGAGAGCAAAATTTCTTCAGTTCTAAACGCTCGGTTGCCCCTTCTTTTTTCGGGACGTTGTAGTTTCTTGAACCGCATTTTTCACAACTTAAAACGACTTTCTTTGCCATGTTTATCACCTTTTCGGCAGTTTGTCCTTTAAAGACTAACACCTAAATTTCCCACTGTCAATAAAGGCTCGTGGTGTTTAAGTCATTTCTTTTAATTCAAGATGACGCTCCAATTTGCGCTTCACCCGCTGTAATGCATTATCGATGGATTTCACATGGCGGTCCAATTCTTCAGAAATTTCATTATAGGATTGTCCTTCCAAATAACGAACCAATACTTGCTGTTCGAGTTCGCTTAACACTTCGCCCATCTTCTCTTCCAAATAAAGATAATCTTCACGATTGATCATCAAATACTCAGGGTCGTCCGAAATCGGACTCGTAATAATATCCATCAACGTGCGCTCTGATTCTTCATCGTAAATTGGCTTATCTAAAGAAACATATGAATTTAGCGGAATATGCTTTTGTCTAGTAGCCGTTTTAATCGCCGTAATAATTTGCCGTGTAATGCAAAGTTCTGCAAAGGCACGGAATGACGCCAGCTTGTCCTCTTTAAAATCACGAATCGCCTTATATAAGCCAATCATTCCTTCTTGGATAATATCTTCTTTGTCCGCCCCAATTAAAAAATACGACCGTGCTTTTGCCTTAACAAACAATCGGTATTTTGAAATTAAAAAATCTAGCGCATCTGTATTGCCAAGATGCACTTGTTCTACAAGCTCTTCATCTGTCAAATGTTCAAAACGTAGTACCATTTGTAACTTCTCACTTTTAAGCAATGAAAATCACCTCAGTTACGCTAGAATAATTAGGAATAGTATAACTTAATTGGAAATTGCGGGCAATCTATTACTTGAGCCCTCTTCTCCATTTTTCAAATTGTAGTTCTACTTCTTTTGATAGCTTAATTCTTGAGGCCGGTTTTTCGTCGGTCGATTCTTTTACTTTGGATGAAATTTTAGACTGAATAATTTGCATTTCAATTTCAAGCTCACGTGCCGATTTTCTTAATGCACCATGACCAAATACAACATTTTGTTCAGTCATATCGGATGTTGCGACGTGTATTTGGATTTTTCGTCCTTTTAATTCGTTCGATAATTTTTCAATGCGCTCGTCCGCTGTTTCGTTTTTACGTGTATAAAGCACTTCCACAGCATGCTGAATATAAAGTTGCTCAGTGCCTGGTACAAGATGGGCGTCAAATACAACGATAACACGCCAGCCTGTATGTGCTTTATACTCCGCCATTCGTTCAATTAACCGATCACGTGCATCTTCAAAGTGAGGCTCACGTAACGGACGTAGCTCACTCCATGCACCGATCATGTTATAGCCGTCTACTAGCAATATGTTTTGCATGACCTCATCCGTTAGCTTCTTGTCGTTTGCGGTACACTTCATACATAAGTAATGCCGCTGCTACGGAAGCATTCAATGATGTTACATGACCAACCATTGGCAAGTGATATAAGAAGTCACATTTATCTTTCAAAAGACGGCTCATTCCCTTACCTTCACTACCAATAATTAATGCAAGCGGTAATGTTGCATCCATTTTACGATAATCTGCAGAACCTTTTGCATCTGTTCCGGCAATCCATACACCGCGTTCTTTTAGCTCATCCACCGTTTGGGCTAAATTGGTTACACGTACAACAGGTACATGCTCGATAGCACCTGTTGAAGCTTTAGCAACAACTGCTGTTAAACCGACTGCGCGACGCTTTGGAATAATGATACCATGTGCACCGATCGCATCTGCTGTACGCATAATCGAACCTAAGTTATGCGGATCTTCCAACTCGTCCAGTATTAAAAAGAACGGGTCTTCGCTTTTTGCCTTCGCTGCGGCAAATAGATCGTCCAATTCTGCATAGTCATATGCCGCGACTGATGCCACGATTCCCTGATGGTTTTCTGCAAGTTTATCGACTTTTTGCTTTGGTACAAACTGTACGAGGACACCTTGTTCTTTCGCTAAGTCCATTAGCTCCTGCACACCTGTTTTCTTAACGCCTTCAGCAATCCATAACTTATTGATTTCTCGGCCTGCGCGAAGTGCCTCAAGTACCGGATTTTTTCCTGCAATCATTTCTCCTGATAGCTCTTCCTGGGCAGATTGCGGCTTTTCTTGTTGCTTTTTCTCCTGAGTTTTAAAAGTATCTGCTTTTTTATCGCGACCTTTAAAATCTTTTGGTTTACGATTTTGCTGTCTTTTCTCTGCCATAGTTACACTCCTTTTGCCTGTTCGACAATTTCGATTGCGTAATCGATTATTTCATTTGCGCGATGATGTTCTTTGCTAAGGAATAAGAAGCCTAAAACCGCTTCAAATCCAGAGCTATTACGATATGTTCGGACATCTG
This sequence comes from Solibacillus sp. NPDC093137, assembly GCF_050280445.1. Classification (NCBI taxonomy): domain Bacteria; kingdom Bacillati; phylum Bacillota; class Bacilli; order Caryophanales; family Caryophanaceae; genus Solibacillus; species Solibacillus sp. NPDC093137. The sequence continues at coordinate 111,873 of NZ_JBNNVH010000007.1, read as the reverse complement.
TATTTTTCGGAACAGATCCTGATTTGGCATTGCGTCCTCTACGGAAAACAGCTTGCTCTTCTTCTGTTAAATAATTCTCATCAATCATGCGATGTACAATATTGGACTGGGACTTGGCCGAAACGTATTTCGTCGCTTCTTTATGCAATGTGTTAGGCTTTGCACGGCCCGACAATATTAAATGTTCCCGAATTCTTTGCTCAAGCACGGCGTCGCCCATATAAGCGAGCGCCAGTGCATTTAGCTGTATGACATCATGTGGTGTTAAATTTTGCATTTACTGACCTCGTTTCCAGCGTGTACCTTGACGAGTATCCTCAAGAACAATATCCATGCCCAGCAGTTGGTCGCGGATTTCATCTGAACGAGCAAAATCACGATCTTTACGGGCTTGGTTACGTTCCTCGATTAATGCCTCGATTTCTTCATCGAGTAATCCTGCTTCTACTTTTATATGAATACCTAGTACATTTCCAATTGTATCAAACATCGTTAAAATTGCCTGTAATACTTCTTTATCCGTATTGGCTTCGTTTAAATACACATTGGCGATATGGGAAAGTTCAAATAATGCTGAAACCGCATTTGCTGTATTAAAGTCATCGTTCATCGCATTTTCGAAATCAACTTTTATCTGACTAATTTTTTCAAGCCACTGCTCGCTGTTATCCCCTAAACTTGCCGAAGATGTTAGACGGTGCTCGACATTCGTATAGGATGTACGAATACGGTCCAAACCGCTTTTCGCTGCTTCCACTAAATCCTGAGCGAAGTTAATCGGGTTACGGTAATGAACTGACAGCATAAAGAAACGCAACACTTGCGGGTCGATTTGCTTGCGGATATCATTCACTAATATAAAGTTACCCAATGATTTCGACATTTTTTCATTATCAATATTAATATAGCCATTATGCATCCAATAACGCGCAAACGTTTTATCATTATGCGCTTCGGATTGGGCAATTTCGTTTTCGTGGTGAGGGAATGTTAAATCCTGTCCGCCTGCGTGAATATCGATTGTATCACCTAAGTGCTCACGTGCCATTACAGAACATTCAATATGCCATCCCGGACGTCCTTCTCCCCATGGTGATGCCCACTTAATTTCGCCTGCTTTTGCAGCTTTCCATAACGCGAAATCCAATGGGTCTTCTTTTTTCTCGCCCGCTTCAATACGCGCTCCAACTTTTAAATCATCAATTGATTGGTGACTTAACTTTCCGTAGCCATTAAATTTACGTGTACGGTAATAAACATCGCCTTGGGATTCATATGCATAGCCTTTGTCGATCAGCACTTTAATAAACGCGATAATATCATCCATATGCTCTGTTACACGAGGGTGCGCATCCGCCTTTTGGCATCCCAGTGCTGTAATATCTTCAAAATAAGCAGCAATAAAACGATTTGTTAATACAGAAGTTTCTTCGCCTAACTCATTCGCTGCTTTAATAATTTTGTCATCTACATCGGTAAAGTTCGAAACGAATTTCACTTCATAACCTGCATATTGTAAATAGCGGCGTACTGTATCATAGACGATTACCGGGCGGGAATTTCCAATATGAATGTAATTGTATACAGTTGGTCCGCATACATACATTTTTACTTTACCTTCCTCCAACGGAATAAATGGTTCTTTTTGTCTTGTCAACGAATTGAAAATTTGAATCGTCATATTGCCTCTCCTTTTTCATTGTACTCTTTAAATATTCATTGGGTTAATTTGTAATTTAAATAAAAAACGCCTCCATCACCTCAAGAAGGTGACAGAGACGCTAGATGCGCGGTTCCACTCTGGTTGAAAAAGTAGCCATACTTTTTCCGCTTGAAGTCCTGTAACGTGGACAAATCGATTTAACCTACTTCAAGTTCAGTTAAATACTCAAAGGTGCATTTCAGCTTTGCCTTAACCTGGATCACTTTCAGCCGGTGGTGATCCTCTCTAATAAGGGGTGCGCAGCGTACTTCTCCTTCTCAACGTGCTATCATTATGGAATTTACATTCATTTTACATCTATTTTCAGAAAAATCAATCATTATATCCATTCAAAGAATTCTGTAGTTATTTCCAAATTCTCAAAAATGAATTACTCTGCAAATTTTTCAACACGAGCAATTGTTTTTTCCTTGCCGATTAAAGCGATGGCATTCGGCAATTCCGGACCATGTGTTTGACCAGTTGTCACAACGCGGATTGGCATAAACAGATTCTTACCTTTTACGCCTGTTTCTTTTTGCACAGCTTTAATCGCTGCTTTAATTGAAGCGGCATCAAAAGATTCTAAAGCCTCTAATTGAGTTTTAAATGAAGCCATAACAGCCGGCACAGTTTCACCAGTTAACACTTCATTTGCTTCTTCATCATATGCAATTTCTTCTGTGAAAAATAGGCTCGATAATTCTACGATTTCTGCCCCGAAGCTCATTTGCTCATGGTAAAGTGCGATTAAATCAGAAGCCCATGCATGTTGCTCTTCCGATAGCTCTTCTGGAAGTAAACCTGCTTTTTGTAAATGTGGCAATGCTAAAGCAACTACCTCTTCATGAGACATTTTTTTAATATATTGGTTGTTCATCCATGTTAATTTTGTTTTATCGAACATTGATGGTGATTTTGACAAGCGTTTTTCATCAAACAGCTTTACAAATTCGTCATGTGAGAAGATTTCTTCTTCTCCCTCAGGTGACCAGCCAAGTAATGCAAAGAAGTTAAACATCGCTTCCGGTAAGTAGCCTAGGTCCTTGTATTGTGTAACGAACTGGATGATTGACTCATCACGTTTTGATAATTTTTTACGATCTTCATTTACGATTAATGTCATATGACCATATTGCGGATATTCCCATCCGAATGCGTCAAAAATCATCATTTGTTTTGGAGTATTTGATAAATGCTCTTCCCCACGGAATACATGTGTAATTTCCATGAAGTGGTCATCCAGCACTACCGCATAATTGTAAGTTGGGATACCGTTTGCTTTTACAAGTACCCAGTCGCCGATATCTTTTGATTCGAACGATACTTCACCGCGAACTAAGTCAGTGAACTGATACGTAACATTTTCAGGAACACGCATACGAATTGTGTGCGGGATACCAGCAGCTTCTTTTTCAGCAACTTCCTCGGCTGTTAAATGACGGCATTTCCCATCATATGCAGGTGCAGCAACACCTTGTGCTTTTTGTTTTTCGCGTGATGCTTCAAGCTCTTCTGAAGTACAGAAACATTTATAAGCTTGTCCGTTTTCCAGCATTTTTTCTGCATGCTCTTTATAAATATCAAGACGCTCCATTTGACGGTAAGGTGCATATGGACCTCCGATATCAATCGACTCATCCGGCATAATGCCTAACCAGCGTAAGTTATCAAGTTGAGAAGCTTCTCCACCCTCTACATTACGTTCAATATCTGTATCTTCAATACGTACTACAAAAGTACCGTTGTGATGTTTTGCATATAAATAGTTGAATAAAGCTGTACGTGCGCCACCGATATGTAAAAATCCTGTTGGCGATGGTGCATAACGAACGCGAACTGTTTTCGTCATAAAATTTGCCTCCTAATTTTAGCGTTAAAACGCTCGACCTTTTTCGCATATAAAAAAGTTTACTTTTATATGTATATGAACGGACATTATATTGTCCAATATCGGCACAATAGATGTCTTTTAAACTTTAACCATTCTACCACTGTAAGTTATTAAATTAAAGTAGCGTGTGTCGATTTTTGACACACGCCCTCATTTTTAAGCTTTTACTAAAAGAATCGTTGCCATTGCTGCAATTCCTTCTTCACGGCCAACAAAACCTAACTTCTCCGTTGTTGTCGCTTTTACATTTACTTGCGAAGGTTCCGCATTCAGTAATTGTGCGATACGGTTTTGCATTTGTGAGATATATGGAGCCATTTTCGGACGCTGTGCCATAATTGTACAATCCACATTGCCTAATTTATATCCACGTTCTTCTACCATCTTCCAAATATATTCAAGTAACTTCGCTGAATCTGCATCTTTCCACTCCGGATCTGTATCAGGGAAGTGACGGCCAATATCCCCTTCTCCAATTGCACCTAATGCCGCGTCTGTCACTGTATGTAAAAGTACATCGGCATCCGAATGACCTACTAAGCCGCGCTCATGCGGTATTGTAATACCACCTAAAATTAATGGACGTCCTTCTGCAAATTCATGAACGTCAAATCCTTGTCCAATTCGAAACATATCGTTGCTAGCCTACAAAGTAAACTAGCCTTCACCTTCTTTCTGCTAATCTCATTATCATTAGTATAATCAACTTGTCCGGAAAAAGCCTCGCAAACCTATTTTCTTTTCAAGGTATCTTCTATTTTCGTTGTTTTAAAATAGCTTCCCCAAAAATCAGATCTTCCTGCGTTGTCATTTTTACATTTTCATAACTGCATTCCACGATATGAATATCATGTCCTAAACGTTCCACAAGCATTGCTTCATCCGTCCCTAAAAAATCTGCCTTTTCGGCTTCGTCTTCAGCTTCTGCCAATAAATCGTAACGGAACGCTTGCGGTGTTTGAACCATCCATAAAGAATCGCGGTCAACAGTTTCTTTAATTAGGCCGTTATGGACGACCTTCATTGTATCCTTTGCACGAACCCCTGCAATAGCCGCTCCTTTTTCATAAGCGACTTTTGCAAGTTCGGCAATCTTTGAAATCGTAATAAAAGGTCTTGCAGCGTCATGAACAAGGACAACATCCACTGCACTCATTTCTTTAATGCATGCATGCACTGAGTGTTGGCGTTCCTCACCACCTGTAGGCATACCTTTTACTTTTGCAATATTATACTTTTTGATGAGCGACTGGATAAATGGACGTTCCTCATCTTTTACGGCAAGCCAAATACCCGTACAGTTTTCATCTTGTTCAAAAACAAGAAGTGTATGAACTAAAATCGGTTTATCCGCTAAGTTTAAAAATAATTTATTTTGCCCGGCACCCATGCGCTTTCCGCTTCCTGCTGCCGGTAAAACAACTTCATAACGCAAAATGCTTCACATCCTAATCCTCTTTTGGCTTGGCAAAAATCATTCGCCCTGCCGACGTTTGAAGTACGCTCGTTACCGTAACAGTAATCGCCTGGCCAATATAGCTTCGGCCACCTTCTACTACAATCATTGTTCCGTCATCTAAATAGGCGACACCTTGATTGTGTTCTTTCCCGTCTTTAATGACAACGACTTGCATATCTTCACCCGGAATAACGACCGGTTTCACCGCATTTGCCAAATCATTAATATTCAATACTTGTACACGGTGCAGTTCACAAACTTTATTTAAGTTGAAATCATTCGTCAATATTTGAGCACTCATGTTTTTTGCTAAGCGAACCAGCTTTAAGTCCACTTCGGACACATCATCAAAATCAACTTCCGTAATAAGCACCTTCGAAGCACGTTCGTCCTGAAGACGTTTTAAAATATCGAGACCTCTGCGACCACGCGTACGCTTCAATGTATCAGATGAATCCGCAATATGCTGGAGTTCTGTTAATACAAACTGAGGTACGACTAAAATCCCTTCAACAAAACCTGTTGTTGAAATATCGGCAATACGCCCATCAATGATGACACTCGTATCAAGTAATTTATACTGCTCCTGAACTTCCTTGACAGATCCGTCACTTTGACGCTTTTTCGTGGATTTCCCGGAAAAGATCTGCAATAGCTCATCCCGTTTACTGAAACCTAACCGGAAACCGAGATAGCCCAGAACAATGGATAAAATAGCAGGAACAACAGCGGTAATAACGGGAATGTTCATTTGATTGATTGCGACCCCGACCAATGTTGCTACACATAGTCCTACGATTAAACCGAGTGTACCAAACAGTAAATCTGCTGCAGGCAATTTGAATAATACTTCCTCTAACCAAGTAATTAATTTTACAAAGTAATCAGATAATGCAAACGATAAAACGAATAATAAAGCAGCACCTATCGCAACACTGAAGTATGGATTATTAAGCCAAGGATTGGATGATAAGTTCATGAATGCATATAAGGGCGGTAAGAAAATAAGGCCTAATGCTCCACCGATAAATAAAAATGCTACTTGAATTATTTTCTTCAACATTTGTTTCACCTCCAGTTAATAATTATACATCTAAAGTTTCATTCATGCGAAGTCCAGGTACCAAAAGCAAGGGCAAATAATCAACAAAATACAATTACATTCCAATATTAGGATTTTACCCATTTTTTAAGTTTATTCCCTATTTTTTTTAGTTAAATTTACGCGATATTAATTCAAAAATGACATACTTCATTCTAAATTCCCACTACCAGTAGTTTAGTTAAATTAATGCATATATTATTTTAGTATAATAGAAAAATTAAACTTAGAAGAGGAGAATACGTTTTGAATACTGCAAAAGAAGTAAAAATTTCTACTGCTGACCCGTCTGCAATTGGTTTGTTCGGTTTGGCGATTGTAACATTTGTTGCTTCCACTCAAAAATTAGGCTGGACAGATGGCTTAGGTTTGGTTATTCCTTGGGCAATATTTTTAGGAGGTATTGCACAATTTTATGCATCAGTATTAGATTCAAAGCATAATAATACATTCGGTACGACGGCATTCGGCGCATATGGTTTGTTCTGGATGGGTGTAGGCATGAGCTGGTTCGTTCAAGCCGGTGTATTTGGTGCAACATTACAGGCGTCTGCTGATACAACTCAGCTCGGTGTTGTGTATTTAGGTTATTTAATCTTTACCCTATTTATGACGATTGGTGCAGCTGAAACAAATAAAGTTCTATTCGCCATCTTCGTAATGATCGACTTCTTATTTATCGGCCTGGCATTAAGCTCATTTGGAATTATGGAGCACGGCATGCATTTACTTGCAGCCTACTCTGAGTTAATCATTGCTCTGTTATCACTTTACGGTGCGGGTGCTAATGTATTGAACAAGCATTTCGGCTTCAACTTCCTGCCGATTGGAAAGCCTTTTGGCATTTTCACAAGAGAAGCATTTTTAAAGAAGGAAAAAACAGTAAAAGCATAAAGAAAAAAGGCATGAAAAGTATTTTCACTTTTCATGCCTTTTTTGAACATATTACCAAAAACATATTCTCTATAAATTTTGGAAAGATTCCCGCAGTGCATCACTGATTGTTTCGACGCCAACGACTTGAATGTCCGGCGGGAATTCCCACCCGCCAATATTAGAAGCTGGAATAAAGGCGCGTTTAAATCCTAACTTTGCTGCTTCCTGTACACGCTGTTCAATTCTCGAAACGCGGCGTACTTCACCAGTTAACCCTACTTCCCCGATAAAGCAGTCTGTCGGACGTACTGTCTGGTCTTTAAAGCTTGAAACAATACTTGTTAATACAGCTAAATCAATCGCCGGCTCATCCAATTTCACGCCACCCGCAACTTTAATATACGCATCCTGTGCCTGAAGCATCATGCCCATGCGTTTTTCCAATACCGCCATTAAAAGCTGGACACGGTTTTGATCAACCCCTGTTGCCATACGCTTCGGATAATTGAAACTCGTTGGTGTAACAAGAGACTGGATTTCTACCAAAATCGGACGTGTCCCTTCCATCGATGCAACGATCGTTGAGCCAGGGGCACCTTGCGAGCGTTCCTGTAAAAACAGCTCAGAGGGATTCAATACTTCCTTTAACCCTCCATGAAGCATTTCAAAAATCGCAATTTCATTTGTAGAACCAAAACGGTTTTTCTGACTTCGTAAAATTCGGTGGTTATGGTGGCGTTCCCCTTCAAAGTAAAGCACCGTGTCTACCATATGTTCTAAAATACGCGGTCCGGCAATCTGACCTTCTTTTGTAACATGACCAACAAGGAAGATAGCAATATTTTTAGTTTTTGCAATGCGCATCAGTTCCGCTGTACATTCACGTACTTGCGACACACTGCCCGGTGCACTTGTTATTTCCGGGTGGTGTACCGTTTGAATCGAATCGACAATAACAAATTTCGGTTGTACTTCATCAATTGTCTGATTTAAAAACTCCAGATTCGTTTCCGAGTAAATATAAAGCTCCGGCGTATGTACACCTAAACGTTCAGCACGCAGCTTCGTCTGACGTACAGATTCTTCACCGGAAATATATAAAACACGTTTTCCCTGATTGGAAAGAAGCGCTGATACTTGCAGTAATAAAGTCGATTTCCCGATACCTGGATCACCGCCTATCAATACAAGTGAACCTGGTACGATACCGCCTCCGAGTACACGGTTGAACTCATTCATTTCTGTGGCGATACGTGTTTCTTCCTGTACCTCCACATGAATAATAGGTGTTGCCTTTGTAGCTGTTGTAGAATGCTGGAACGCACCACGCGGACCTTTTGTGATGACTTCGACTTCTTCATTCATCGTATTCCATTCACCACAGCCAGGACAGCGCCCCATCCATTTTGCCGCCTCATAGCCACAGCTGCTGCACATAAATTTAGACTTCTTTTTTGCCATTTTGCTAGCTCCTTCGAATGTGTGTTCCTATAATTGTACACGAAACAAAATCGAATACCCACTAATCTGCCGCAAAATTCTTTTTCGGTTAGCGTTTCCTACAAAAATAATTTTGGTTTAGCGAGAATTCTCCGATTCCTAACGACGATAGTATAAAAAACAGACGAAGCAGGAATTACCCGCCTCGTCTGTTTTATTAATTCGTTGCTACTTTTTCTTGTGTTCGTACGATAAACTCATCATCTGCATAATCAAGTACGACTGTTTGCGTCTTATCCAATGTACCTTTTAAAAGTTCTTCGGATAAGCGGTCTTCTACATGTTTTTGTAATGCACGGCGCAATGGACGCGCACCATATTGCGGATCATAGCCTTCTTCCGAAATTTTAACAAGCGCTGCATCCGTAAGCTGCAGTTCGATATCCTGCTCTTTTAGACGCTTCGTTAAAGAGTTCGCCATTAATGATACGATTTCTTTTAAGTGATCCTTTTCTAATGAATGGAACACGATCATTTCATCAATACGGTTTAAGAACTCTGGGCGGAACGCTTTTTTCAGTTCTTCCAGCATTGTGCTCTTCATGTCTTTATCTTTCGATGCATTTAGACCAGCACTGAATCCTACATGCTTGCGATATTTCAGTGCATCTGCCCCAACATTCGATGTCATAATGACAACTGTATTGCGGAAATCGACAACACGACCTTTTGAATCAGTTAAGCGGCCGTCTTCCAGCACTTGTAATAAGATGTTGAACACATCCGGATGCGCCTTTTCGATTTCATCCAACAGTACAACCGAATATGGTTTACGACGGACTTTCTCTGTTAATTGGCCTCCATCTTCAAATCCTACATAGCCCGGAGGCGAACCGACTAAACGAGAAGTCGAATGTTTCTCCATATACTCTGACATATCTACACGGATCATCGCATCTTCATCACCGAACATTACTTCAGCAAGTGCTCGCGCAAGTTCTGTTTTACCGACACCTGTAGGACCAAGGAAGATAAATGAACCGATTGGACGTTTTGGATCTTTTAAGCCTGCACGTGCACGGCGGATTGCACGGGAAATTGCCTCTACCGCTTCACCTTGACCAACCACGCGTTTGTGTAACTCTTCCTCAAGGTTTAATAACTTCGCAGATTCTGCCTGTGCGATTTTTGAAACCGGAATTCCCGTCCACATCGCTACCACTTGCGCGATGTCGTCAACATATACTGTAGACTCTTCTTTGCCTTGTTTTTCTTTCCACTCTTTTTTCAGTTGTTCAAGCTCTTGTTTCAGCTTCTGCTCTGTATCACGCAATGCAGCAGCTTTTTCAAATTCCTGTCCTGAAACTGCGGCATTCTTTTCAGACTTAATGCCTTCCAATTTATCTTCCAACTCTTTTAAATTAGGTGGAACAGTATAAGAGCGTAAGCGCACTTTCGAACCAGCTTCATCGATTAAGTCAATTGCCTTATCCGGTAAGAAACGATCTGAAATGTAGCGATCTGATAATTTGGCAGCTGCTTCTACCGCTTCATCCGAAATTTTCACACGGTGATGTGCTTCATAGCGGTCACGTAAACCATTAATGATTTGGATTGTTTCTTCAACAGATGGCTCATCAACTTGGATTGGTTGGAAACGACGCTCTAATGCCGCATCCTTTTCGATATATTTGCGGTACTCATCCAATGTTGTTGCACCGATACATTGCAGTTCGCCACGAGCCAATGATGGTTTTAAAATGTTCGATGCATCAATTGCACCTTCCGCGCCACCTGCACCGATCAATGTATGAAGCTCATCGATGAATAAAATAATATTGCCAGCCTGGCGAATTTCATCCATTACTTTTTTCAGACGGTCTTCAAATTCCCCACGATATTTAGTACCTGCAACAACTGTACCCATATCAAGCGTCATTACACGTTTATCGCGCAGTGTTTCCGGAACTTCATTATTGATAATTTGCTGTGCCAATCCTTCTGCAATAGCTGTTTTACCGACACCTGGTTCCCCGATCAGTACCGGGTTGTTTTTTGTACGGCGTGACAGTACTTCTACAACACGTGTAATTTCTTTTGAGCGGCCAATAACCGGGTCAAGTGAACCTTCACGCGCTACCGCTGTTAAATCGCGGGCTAAACTATCAAGTGTTGGTGTATTTACTGTTTGCGTCATGCTGGAGTTACCGCTATTGTTAGAATCATTATTGCCTAATAACAGTAAAACTTGCTGGCGTGCTTTATTGATGCTTACACCTGTATTCGCCAATACGCGGGCAGCAACCCCTTCACCTTCACGAATTAAAGCTAATAAAATATGCTCTGTTCCGACATATGCATGCCCTAATTTACGTGATTCATCCAATGAAAGTTCGATTACCTTTTTAGCACGTGGTGTGTAATGTACGATTGGACCTACATCTTCAGTACCTTTTCCAACGAGTTCCTCAATGCCAGTTTCAATCATTTGAGGGCTAATATTAATTGCTTCTAAAGCTTTAGCGGCAATTCCGCCACCTTCACGAATTAAGCCAAGTAAAATATGTTCAGTTCCGATTTCTTTATGCTTAAGACGAATTGCCTCTTCCTGAGCAAGTTGTAATACCTTCTGAGCACGTTGTGTGAATCGATTAAACATCATAGAAAATCCTCTCCTTTTTCCCCATTGTTTGTAGCTTCATCTTGCTCGTTTAACTTTTCTTGCAACAGCTTCGCACGATACATATCGCGTTCTGCCGGTTGTAACGTAGTACCAATATATTGCTGAATGAGTCCAGGTTGCATAATAAGCATGCACTCATTTAGTTTACGCTGTGAAATTGCTTCTAATAATCCTAAACTTACCCCAAGACGCACATTTGATAAACAGCTAGCCGCTTCTTCACTCGTTAAAATTTTTGCGTACTTCAATGTACCAAGTGAACGGCTTAAGCGGTCTTCCAACACCGAGGGAGCACGCATCAATAAATTTTTACGTGCAAGCTCTTCCTTTTTGATTACTTGCTCCACAACTTCCTGCAGCTCCTGTAAAATCGTTTCTTCTGATTTACCTAATGTGATTTGGTTTGATATTTGATAAATATTCCCTAAATTTTCACTGCCTTCCCCATATATACCCCTCACAACCATTCCTAATCTTGTCATCATCTGAATTAATGGATTCATCTGTTTCATCATTGTGAGTGCTGGTAAATGGAGCATGACAGAAGCTCGAAGTCCTGTTCCGACATTTGTTGGGCAACTTGTCAAATAACCATAGCGGTCTTCATATGCATACGCGATTGACTTACTTAAGTAGCGGTCAATATTACGAGCCTTATCAAATGCTTCTTTTAAATTCATCCCTTGCGTAAGACTCTGTATGCGAATATGATCCTCTTCATTTACTAATATGCTAATGGATTCATCTTTTGTTAAAAAAAATGATCCAATTTTTTTTCTTCTTGCCAAATTCGGACTGATCAAATGCTTCTCCACTAAAATTTGGCGTTGTAAAACCGGCATATCTTTTATTTGGAAATAGGAAAACTGATACGGATTATCATATGAAGACAATAATGACTGCATCATTTTTTCTTCGATTAATTGGGCTTCCTGTTCTGTAAAACTAATCGGAAATCGAGTATTGGCAATATTACGAGCAAGCCGAATGCGTGTGCTAATGACGATATCTGAATCGCTTTCGTGCTGCATCCAGCTGGGACTGGCATTCGTTAAAAAATGCTCGATGTTCATGCGTTCCCCTCACCTTCCTGTCTTATTTTACTTTCCAATTCCCTTACTTCATCACGTATGGAAGCTGCATCTTCAAATCGCTCTTCCGCAATTGCTTGCTGCAGTGATGTTCGGAGCTCTTGGATTTGTTGTTCTACCTTTTCCTTTGAAGGTCCTTCTTCCATATACCCTACATGCTGAGTACCTGCCTGAAGACGTTCAAGCAGCTGGGGTAATTGCTCGCTAAATGTTTCGTAACATTGACCGCATCCGAATTTGCCTTGCTTTAAAAACTGTCGGTACGTAAACCCGCAGGAAGGACAGGATTTTGGGCTGTTTGTATTAGTTGTCGTGCTTTCTTTCTTTGCATTCACAGGTACAAAATTGAACCAATTTGAAATAAGCTGCTGAAGAGATGCAGGCTCTTCATTTACGTCAAATTGAAATGGATGAAATTGAGTGGCACATACTTCACAGTAGTGACGCTCTACTTTTTGACCATTGTGAACTTGAGTAACGGTAACATTGGCGTGACGCTGTTTACAATGCTCACATATCATAATAATCCACCTCTACTTTTCAAAAGAAATCGTTTGTAGCATTGCGTGCATAATGCGTGCTCTTAGCTGATCACGCAGCGGCAAAGCTACCTGTAATGTGACACGATCTAAAGCGGCCTTCATAATGCTTGCTTCTCGTTCTGTAACGATATCCTCATCCAATAAACGGAAAATAATACGCTCAGCATTAGTCTGGGCAATGGCGTTACCTATTTGTGTTTCCATTTCGTCAAGTAAATTTTTCTTCGAGTGGATTGTTACACGCAAAATCCGAATATAACCGCCACCACCCCGCTTACTCTCTACATAGTAACCATGCTCGGTCGTGAAACGCGTATTGATAACGTAATTGATTTGAGAAGGGGCACAGGCAAATTGCTTTGCCAATTCATTTCGTTTTATTTCAATAAGTCCCTGTCCCTCTAATTCAATAACTTCCTTCAAATACCCTTCAATTATGTCAGATATATTCCTCATGCTGTCTCTCACCTCTCATCAACTGACTTTGACTATCTTTGACTTAAATATACAATATTTATTTTTTGAAATGCAACTAATCACTCTTGTTTTAGGTTTCCCTATTTTTACATTAATAAATCCCTTTTTATGTAAAAAAGCGATAAGGTGTTTTTAAACAAACCTTACCGCTTTTATGAACTTTGCCAGAATGAGGGTAAATTATACCCAGCGTCCGACAATTGGATAATTCCAGTGCTGATCCGATAATGCTTTTACAATACCGATGACCGGGGCAATCCAGAAGATGAGTAAAAATACTAATAGGAATGGTAAACCTATTAACAATACAGAAAGGACTCCTGCTATCGCTATTAAAATTCCGAATACGACCTGGAATAGTAATGCTTGGATTGCTGTACGCTTCACTTCATCTTCAGAACTTATTAAGAAAAACAGAATCGGTACAAGGAACGGTGCAAAGAATGCACTGGCATGAATGATGATTTTCGACCATTTAGATTCCATTTGTTATCAACCTCACTTTAGTTTATTAGCTTATTTACGGATAATATTCATAAAAGTTTCATAGAGAGGACAAAAAATCCCGAATTTTTATTTCGAGATTCTTGTGATGTCTAAATTTAATCAATATGGGCCTCTATCTTTCGGGTTGTCCCCTTCTTGAGGAAATAAAAAGTAGGAAATAACCGCGGTTAAGATGGTTGCTCCAATAACTATTAAAATCCGATCGCGGTCACCTACTTCTGCATAATTGTTTACGAGCATAATATACGATGCGATTGCCACCCCAAGCGACAATGGTAAAACAAATTTCAAACGCCCTTTATGAAACTTCATCATTACAACGCCTTTCATTATTTACTGCATCCATTTTAATAGTTATATACCTCAAATACAAATTAATGTAAATTTTTAATCTTTATAGAAATATTAATGATTTAATCCGATATAAACAGTAAAATAGTATTATTTAATAATACATGAATCGAGGAAGAACATGGGTATTCTGTTTTCAAGAGCAACAAAAGTTTCAAACAAGCCTTATTTTGATATTGCAAATTATGCACAGCAAGTAAATCTGGATGTATCAAACTATCCTAACTTACATAAACAGCTTCAATTGCTAAAATTGACGAAAGAGGATTTAGCCGTAATTAAACAGCTAGAACCTTTTGCTCAACAAGTTGTTCCAGTTATGGTGGAAAAGTTTTATGGTGCAATCAGCTTAAGTTCGGAGCTTGTAGATATTATAGGAAGTTCAGCTCGAATGGAGCGTCTTAAAGGTACACTAACAAGGCATTTAGAAGCAATGTTCAACTGTAATATCGATTCACGTTATATTGAAGAACGACAAACGATTGCGCATGTCCATGTCAAAATCGGCCTGCAATCAAAGTGGTATATTGCATCATTTCAATCGCTAATGACAACGTTTATCGACTTTATCAGTAAAATTGAAATGCCGAATGAAGAGATGGCTAAAGCAATTAATGCTTTTTCAAAACTAATCAACTTCGAGCAGCAGCTTGTGATTGAAGCATATGAAAAAGAAGAGCAGCGCATTCGTACTGAAAGTTTGGAAATGAAATACCGAATCGTAGAGCGAATTCAACATACTGCACAAGAGTTAACGCATATTAGTGATCAGACAAATGCCTCATTACAGGAAATTGCGAGTCAATCTGAAGAAATTGCTTCCAACACAAAACAAGGATTAAATTTAGTCGCGGAAACCGAAAATAAATCAACGACAGGTACTACATATTTAGTTAACCAGACAGCAATTATGACAAACATTTTAGACCGTGTGGACATACTTGAGTCATCAATGGTTAAACTGCGTCAATCATCTAAAAAAATTGCTGAAATTGTAGGATTAGTAACAGGGATTGCCGATCAGACAAACTTGCTTGCATTAAATGCATCTATTGAAGCAGCACGTGCAGGTGAACATGGGAAAGGATTTGCCGTTGTAGCTGATGAAGTCCGAAAGCTTGCTGAGGAAACTAAAAATGCGGTACAAAACGTTTCTCATTTAATTAAAGAAACAGAACTTAGCATTTCACAAATGTCCGATTCTGTTTCAAGTGTTGATGAGCAGGTAAAAATGAGCGTGGATACACAAAAAAGCTTGGCAGATTCTTTTACATCCATAACGGAAGCAGTACATGGAATTAAAACGCAATATGAAAACACGAATGAGGACATTCATGCCATTTCTTCTGTTATTACCGGTTTGACACATACAACAAATGATGTCATGACATCATCCGATTCACTGCTCCACATTGTTCAGGAACTGCATGATTAATTTCGCTTAAATACTAAAGGGATATCAAATGGCATTTTGCATTTGATATCCCTTTTTTTATGCACGGCGCTTTTTTGATAATGCTCGCTTTTGTTTTCGATGTTCCTGACGAATTGGGCCTGTTTCAAATAAATGACGTTCGAAATCCGTCTCCGGTTCAACACCCGGTACTTCTTTCGGCTTGCCGTTTTCGTCAATCGCTACCATCGTTACGAATGATTCCGTCGTCAGTTTCTTTGCACCTGTTTTAATATTTCTTGATACAACTCGTACATATACTTCCATCGAAGTACGACCTGTTCCAGATACAACAGCTTCCAACTCAATCATATCGCCTGCATAGGCAGAGGAAACGAAGTCTACTGAGTCAAAAGAAGCAGTAACGACTTCACCTTGACAATGTTTCATTGCTGCAATCGCAGCAATTTCATCAATATATGCTAACACTTTCCCTCCAAATATCGACTGATGATGATTTGTATCAGGAGGCAGTACTAATCGTGTTTGGATAGATTTTGAAAAGCTCATTGGCAGAGTATTTTTCATAATCTTCCTCCTTTCTAGACTACACTCCATGTTACTATTCGGAAGATGGAAGTGCTAGTACAAACTATTCATAATTCAACTTCATCGTAATAAATTTTAAATCGGTCATTTCTTCCACTGCATACTTAATGCCTTCTTTACCGTAGCCGCTCATTTTGACGCCCCCATACGGCATATTGTCTACACGGAATGTCGGAATATCGTTAATGATTACCGCGCCTGCTTCAATCTCTTCAGCGGCTTTCATCGCATCTGTTAATACATTTGTGTAAATACCCGCATTTAACGCAAGCTCCGATTCATTTACAAAAGCAATTGCTTCGTCCAGCGTATCATATGGCACAATGGATACAATCGGCGCAAAAGTCTCTTGGCAAACAATTTTCAAATCGGGCTTCACATTCGTCATGACAGTTGGGGAGCAAGTACGCTCTGTAAATTCAGCTCCCGTTGCAACCGTTGCACCTTGCTGTTTCGCCTCTTCAATCCAGTTTTTTATACGGCTAACTTCATCCGGATGAATCATTGCACTCACATCCGTTTTTTCATCATGCGGATCCCCTACAATCAATTTCTTAGTCTCTTCAACAAATAATTTTGTAAATGCGTCATAAATTGAAGTATGAACATAAATACGTTGCAATGAAATACATACTTGTCCGGCAAATCCAAAAGCGCCGCCAACACCACGCTTCATAATTTTTTCAAGCGGTGTTGAAGGTTCTACAATGAGTGCCGCATTTGAACCAAGCTCTAATGTAATTTTTCGCAAGCCGATTTTTTCTTTAATTTTTAGGCCTACCGCACCACTACCTGTAAATGTCACTTTTTTTACAAGTGGATGTGTGACAAGTGTTTCGCTCAATTCCCCACCACTGCCAGTTACAATTTGTAATGCGCCATCCGGTAAACCTGCTTCTTTGAAAATTTCAGCCATTACAAGTGCACTTAACGGGGTTTGGGATGCAGGCTTTAATACAACTGTATTCCCTACAGCAAAGGCTGGACCTAATTTATGGGCTACGAGATTAAATGGAAAATTAAACGGTGTAATCGCAGAAACTACGCCTAATGGAACTCGTTTTGTATAACCGATACGGTCTTTTACACCTGGTGCTGCATCCATCGGAATCGTTTCGCCTGTACTTTGTTTTGCCGCTTCTGCTGCAAATTGATAAGTCGCAATCGTACGGTCTATTTCGGCAATACCTGCTGATATCGGTTTTGCCGCTTCATCCGCCAATATTTTTGCAAGTTCTTGTTTACGTTCCCGCATAATCGTCACAACTTTGTATAAAATTTCCGCACGTTCATACGCAGTCGTTTTTTTGAATGACTGGAATGTTTGATGTGCGCCTTCAATTGCACGCTCCACGTCCGCTGCTGTCGCTTTTGCTACATTTGCAAGGACTTCTCCCGTATAAGGTGCTGTTAACTCAGTCGTTTCATTCGTACTTTCCCATTGGCCATTAATCCATAATTTTGTCTGTTTCATTTAATTCACTCCTCACTATTGTTTACCCAAACTAAAAAAATATATCGAGAATATCGAATGCTAATAAAAATGGAATATCACCTATATAATCGCTCATCGCAAGAGCCTGCATAAATAATAAACTATCGTTGAAATCGGATAACATATCATTTTCGATGAAACTTTTCAGCACATACTGGGCAGCGGTCATTAAAGCATACGCCTGCATATCCATAAACATCGGAAGCTTGACGAGTGACCGTTCCATTTCTACAATTTCACCGACAACTTCTGATGTAGCTCCCGCTAAAGCTAGCAAAGCTAGATATGGATAAAACCTTTTCTTCACTTTCACGCCATTATTGATAAATGACTGCTTCATCGCAACTACATAATCAACCAATACAGGCTGAAATTCCTCATCATACAATGGCAATAGCTGTGTCATTGTCTGTAGGGCATCTCCATTTTTAAACCCTTTACCGTGTAAAGCATCATAGTATTTCCGCATTGTTTCAGCGAGTTTAACCGGGTCACTTTGCTTCTTCATCAGTAAAACTGCATATGGGATATCATCTTTACCCGTCAGGAAGAAATGATACCTTTTCATTTCATCATGTAAGATTTTTGCTTTTTTTGCATGTGCTTCATCCATTAAAAATAGGGCTGCAATTCGTTGATAGCCACTGCTTTTAAACCCTGCATTCAATAGCGCCTTTTCATTTAATCTTACTCGCTGAAGCTCCTGTTCAGGCTGCGGATGCAATACGAAATGGGCTAACATTTTATACGTTAAAACCGATTTATTCGACGGCGTAGAGAAAAACTCGAAGAAGGATTGCTTGGACTTTTGACTATGTATATCTTTTACTTTTTTCTCAAATAAAGGGCCATTAAATGTTTCACGTGAAAATGTAAATTGGACAGCTAACGGTATTCGGGCATTGCTTTGAACATCCGCTCCGAAAAATAGCTCCATCCGCTCATTATTGTTTTTAAGTAATTGTATAAAGGCTGTTTGATCCATCAGTTCACACTCCTACTTATAATTATACGCCTAAATTTTTGAAGTGAAAAAATTTTGCCTTTCCCCATAACAAAAAGAGAATGCTGTTTGTCGAACCAGCATTCCCTTTTTCAACGTTATACTTGAAGCTCATCAAGCTCTTCTTTTGTGAAGGCCCTTGATCTAGATAAAAAGCGCTTCCCTTCGACGCCTTCCAACGAAAACATTCCACCACGTCCATCGACGACATCAATAATAATCTGTGTATGCTTCCAATAATCATATTGGTTTTTGTGCATATAAAACGGACTTCCGCCAATATGACCAAGCAATATATCCTGGTTGCCGATAATTAAATCGCCATCAGGATAACACATTGGGGACGAACCATCACAGCAGCCTCCGGATTGATGGAACATAACCGGTCCGTGGCGTTCTTTCAACTTCTCGATTAATTGCAGTGCTGCATCGGTTGCTATAACACGTTCAACCAAATTTTGCACCCCCTCTCTTAGAAGAAGCCTAAGCGGTTTTCATCATAGCTTACTAAAAGGTTTTTCGTTTGTTGATAGTGGCTTAACATCATTTTATGGTTTTCGCGTCCTACACCACTCATCTTGTAGCCGCCAAACGCCGCATGTGCCGGATATGCATGGTAGCAGTTCGTCCATACACGTCCTGCCTGAATGCCGCGGCCGAAGCGGTAAGCGGTATTCATATCACGTGTCCAAACACCTGATCCCAATCCGTATAATGTATCATTTGCGATTTCCAAAGCTTCTTCTTTCGTTTTAAATGTTGTTACAGCAACAACCGGACCGAAGATTTCCTCTTGGAAAATACGCATTTTATTATGACCTTTAAATACAGTCGGTTTAATATAGTAGCCTTCTGCATAGTCGCCGCCTAAATCATTTTTCTCGCCGCCGATTAAGCATTCCGCGCCCTCTTCTTTACCGATTTGTAAATAAGATTGGATTTTCTCCATTTGTTCTGATGATGCTTGAGCACCCATCATTGTATCTGTATCTAAAGGGTTACCTGTTTTAATTGCTTCTACACGCTTTAATACGCGCTCCATAAATTTCTCGTAAATCGACTCCTGAATAAGTGCACGAGAAGGACATGTACATACTTCGCCTTGGTTTAAAGCAAATAATACGAAGCCTTCCACTGCTTTATCCAAGAATGCATCGTCTGCATCCATAATATCTTCAAAGAAAATGTTCGGTGATTTACCGCCCAATTCAAGAGTAACCGGAATTAGATTTTGTGATGCATATTGCATAATAAGGCGACCTGTCGTCGTCTCACCGGTAAACGCAATTTTACCAATGCGCGGATTTGAAGCTAACGGCTTTCCTGCTTCTAAACCGAAGCCATTCACAACATTCAGCACACCTGGCGGGAGTAAATCTTCAATCAGCTCAACAAGCACTAAAATGGATGCTGGTGTTTGCTCAGCCGGCTTTAATACGACACAGTTTCCTGCAGCTAAAGCAGGTGCCAATTTCCAGACAGCCATCAATAACGGGAAGTTCCATGGAATAATTTGCCCAACTACACCGATCGGCTCATGGAAGTGATATGCCACTGTATTTTCATCAATCTGACTAAGAGACCCTTCCTGTGCGCGTAAAGCACCCGCAAAGTAGCGGAAGTGATCAATGCCCAAAGGTAAATCTGCATTCAATGTTTCACGTACTGCCTTACCGTTATCCCATGTTTCTGCAACGGCCAGCATTTCTAAATTTTGTTCCATACGATCTGCAATTTTAAGTAAAATATTCGAGCGCTCAGTTGCTGATGTCTTACCCCAGGCATCCTTTGCTGCATGTGCTGCATCTAAAGCAAGCTCGATATCTTCTTCCGTAGAACGCGCCACTTGGGTAAATACTTTACCAGTTACAGGGGTAATATTGTCGAAGTACTCCCCTTTTACTGGCGGTGTCCATTTACCACCGATAAAGTTGTCGTAACGCTCCTTGAAATTTACTAATGCGCCATCCGTGTTTGGATTTTGATACACTGCTGCCATTGAAATCTCTCCCCTTTGCACAAATTATGGTGACCATACCTTCTCGTTAAAAGGAGTGCTGAAATTCATGC
The DNA here is from genome assembly GCF_050280445.1 of Solibacillus sp. NPDC093137. Lineage (NCBI taxonomy): Bacteria > Bacillati > Bacillota > Bacilli > Caryophanales > Caryophanaceae > Solibacillus > Solibacillus sp. NPDC093137. Next base: position 91,179 of record NZ_JBNNVH010000007.1, on the reverse strand, counting down.
TGTAAAGCTCACTCTTCTGTGAGAGGTATCTTCATCTATTATATTGTCAGAAAAGTGGAATCATTTCAAATATTAAACTACAATTTTCTGATTATTTTATTATTCTCTACTCTGTTATACTGAAAATGAAGAGAATACTATAATAAAAATGTATAAAATGGGTAAATTCCAGTAAAGATAGGTTTGTTCATTATATAATCAAGCGTCATTTTGAACGAAGTATTACAAAATTACAGATAAACTCATGTATACTGAAGATATTCTATTAGTAGGTGAAAAATTATGAGAATCAATAAATTTTTAGCAGAAACAGGCATCGTGTCCCGTCGCGGTGCAGATAAATGGGTAGAAGACGGCCGTGTAAAAATCAATGGGGTTGTTGCGACAAACGGCAGCCAAGTTGAAACAGGCGATGAAGTATTAGTTGATGGCAAGCCTGTAAAAAGACAGGAAGAATTAGTCTACATTGTACTGAACAAGCCTGTTGGAATTACGAGTACAACGGAAAAGCATATCGAAGGAAATGTTGTGGATTTTATAAACCACCCGCTCCGTATTTTCCATATCGGACGACTGGATAAGGATTCAGAAGGATTACTGCTTCTTACGAATGATGGAGATATCGTCAACGAAATTTTACGAGCAGAAAACCACCATGAAAAGGAATATGTTGTGCAGGTAGACAAGCCGATTACCGATCAATTTATTCGTGACATGAGCTCGGGCGTGGAAATTTTAGATACAACGACATTACCTTGCCGAGTAGAAAAGGTTTCCTCAAAAGTATTTAAAATTATTTTAGAGCAAGGATTAAATCGTCAAATTCGCCGTATGTGCTCTGCTCTTGGCTATTCTGTACAGCGATTACAGCGCATTCGTATTATGAATATTCATATCGGGAATTTAAAAGTCGGACAGTGGCGTGACCTTACAGATAAAGAAAGAAATGAACTGTTCCAATTACTGAGCTACACACCAAAGCAATAAGGAATGTTCTCCTATTGTGAACATTCCTTTATATGCAAAGGGGGTATCATCATGCTGACAATTAAACCAACTGAAAACTTAACAGGATTAACGGTAAGTGGAGATTATTGAGATTTAGATGATATTATTCATGCAATTTATGAAGTGATTGGGGAAGAAAAGCGCTACTTTCATTATGAGGGTGTAAGACAGCGCTTATTATCATTTTGTTTGAAAATGCGCCAGGCTTCCAAAGGTGAACACCATATTGATTTCGTGCCAAATGGTATGAATAAAGAGACGAAAAAGAAAATGAATGCCATTATCCCTGAGCGAAATATTTATTACGGGGTAAATTTTTTATTACCTGAGCTTGTTTTTGCAGCACTGGCATTAAATGATTTCATTTCTCTTTATAAACAGACTATTAATAATTCAGAGTGGAGCATCGCTGTTACATCGGTTCGTAAATTCCAAGCACTTGTTGCTGACGCGATCGCCTCTTTCATGACAAAGGAGCATTACGCAGCATTTTTAACGAGGCTTCATACAAAATCACCTTTGTTCCATCAGTATGCAACACAGTATGTTGATATTTTAAATTTGGAGTATTTATCATTAACTAAAGAGGAACGTGCAACACATATTACATCGTTTGCTTTACGCTTTTTAACAGAGGATGAGACGTATAAAGTACTCATTCAGCAGCTTTTAGGGGTGACAAGTATTTCAAAGCAATCTTTCCATGAAGTCGAGCTTACATTTAAATATCCAGAAGAGGATACAATCGTTTGGTAGCCTTTGTAGGGGCCTATAAAGATACCGCATCTAAAACCAAAACCACCATTTCCCTTTGAGAGGAAAATGGTGGTTTTTTGCTGTAACCCGTCTCTTATTGTTTCTCTTCACTTTTCCCAGGGAAGAAACTGCTTCTTTCCCCATCCTAATTTATAATCCGCCTAAATAAGCGGCTCTTACTTCATCGCTTTCCTGTAGTTCTTTTGCTGAACCTGTCAGTACGATTTTGCCTGTTTCCAAAACATAGGCACGGTGGGCAACGGATAATGCCATATGTGCATTTTGCTCTACAAGCAGTACGGTCACGCCTTCTTTGTTGACCATTTCGATAATGTTGAAGATGTTTTTTACCATGAGCGGAGCAAGACCCATTGATGGCTCATCCATGATAATCAGCTTTGGCTTAGCCATTAGAGCCCGGCCCATCGCAAGCATCTGCTGTTCACCGCCTGACAACGTACCTGAAAGCTGCTTGCGTCGTTCTAACAGACGAGGGAATAATTCAAATACATGATTTAAATCCTTTTTTATAGCCTCTTTGTCATTTCGTAAATAGGCACCCAATTCCAGATTTTCTTCCACTGTCATATTTGAGAATACACGACGACCTTCCGGTACATGGGAGATTCCTGCCTTTACAATCGATTGTGCCGGCTTACCATCAATTGCCGCACCTAAATATTCGATTGAACCGCGCTTTGGTTTCAGTAAACCTGAAATTGTTTTTAGTAATGTGCTTTTCCCTGCTCCATTGGCACCGATCAGTGTAACAATTTCACCTTCTTTTACTTCGAGGGAGATTCCTTTTAATGCTTGGATATTACCATAGAAAACATCGATATCATTGATTATTAGCATATTATTCTGTAACCTCCTCACCTAAGTACGCTTCAATTACTTTAGGGTTTGAACGTATTTCTTCAGGTGTCCCATCAGCAATTAATTGTCCGTGGTCAAGCACGTAAATCCGTTCGCAAATACCCATAACTAAGTTCATATCATGTTCGATTAATAAAATTGTCAAATCAAATTCTTTCCGAATGAAGGCGATAAGCTCCATTAAATCATGTGTTTCCTTTGCATTCATTCCGGCTGCAGGCTCATCCAGCAATAATAGCTTTGGTGCAGCAGCCAATGCCCGGGCAATTTCCAGGCGACGTTGCATTCCGTAAGGCAAGTTTTTCGCAAGCTCATCCCGGTATACATCAAGTCCAAAAATTTTCAAGAATGCTAATGACTCCTGTTCCATTTTCTCTTCGCCACTAAAGTGACTCGGTAAACGGAAAATGCTTGAAACTAAATTATGTTTTGCCAATCCATGGTTAGCGACCTTTACATTATCCAGTACAGATAACTCTTTAAATAGGCGAATATTTTGGAATGTCCGGCTAATACCTTGGCGTGTCACCTTATATGGATCCAGGCCGCCAATTGCTTTTCCGTTGAATAGAATTGTCCCTTCCGTTGGTGTATATACCCCTGTCAGCATATTAAATGTGGTTGTTTTCCCTGCGCCATTCGGGCCGATTAAACCTATCAACTCTCCTTGATTCAAATGCATTTCTACATTTTGAACAGCCTTTAAACCCCCAAACTGAATACCTAGCTTTTCTACTTTTAGAAGTGCACTGCTCATACGCGAGTACCTCCTTTTTTACCAAACTTGAAGTATGCTGTGATTTCTTTTGAACCTAATAAACCTGTAGGTCGATAAAGCATAACTAATATTAAAATCAGTGAGTAAATAATCATCCGCGTTTCCGGGAAGTCCTGTAAATACGTAGAGACGAATGTCAGTAATACTGCTGCAATAACAGAACCAGATAAACTGCCTAATCCGCCCAATACGACGAATATTAAAATATCAAATGACTTTAAAAACCCGAATGCTGTCGGCTGAATAATATAATAGTTATGGGCATAGATGGCACCCGCCACTCCAGCGAAGAACGAACCAATTGCAAATGCGACAACTTTGTAATAGGTTGTGTTAATGCCCATTGCGTCAGCCGCAATTTCATCTTCACGTATGGAAATACACGCACGACCATGACGTGAATTCGTAAAGTTCGAGATGACGAGAATTGTAATAAATGTCGCAAAAAATGCATATGTCCATGTTGACTGATGGGCAACTTGCAAGCCTGCTGCACCACCTACATAGTCCGTATTCACAAATACAATTCGAATAATTTCAGCAAACCCTAGCGTAGCAATCGCCAAGTAGTCGCCTTTTAAACGAAGTGAAGGAATTCCTACAAGCAATCCGGCAAGTGCTGCGACAATAGCGCCAATTAAAATGGCTGTGATAAATGGCATGCCAAATTTCATTGTACAAATAGCCGATATGTAAGCTCCGACAGCCAGGAAACCTGCATGCCCTATTGAGAACTGACCTGTAACCCCGATAATGACATGTAAACTTACCGCCAAAATAACATTAATACACATTGCGATGAACATGTTTTGATAGTAGAACTGGATAACACCGTTGGAAATCAATAATTGAACAACTGCATAAATCACAAGTGCTAGGACGGCATAACCCCAAAAGATTTTCGATTTTTTCATGCTGTTCACCTACACTTTCTCGCGCGTATTTTTACCGAAAATACCCGCTGGACGTAATATTAGAATTAAAATCAGGATGACAAATGCGGCTGCATCTCGCCATAATGAATATCCGAGTGCCGAAACAACTGTTTCAACAACCCCTAGTACAAGACCGCCTACCATTGCTCCCGGAATAATACCAATACCACCTAAAACAGCGGCAATGAATGCTTTAATACCAGGCATAATCCCCATTAGCGGATCGATACGTGTATAGTAAATACCAAAAATTACGCCCGCAGCTCCTGCCAGTGCAGAACCAATTGCGAATGTGGCTGAAATTGTATTATCTACGTTAATGCCCATTAAGCGAGCTGCATCTGCATCATGGGATACGGCGCGCATCGCCTTACCGATTTTTGTTTTATGAACAATGAATTGTAATAAGATCATTAAGAAAATCGAAACAGATAAGATGAATATCGCCAGTGTACTGATCTGTGCACCGAAAATTTCAATATTCTTCGTTGTAAATACATTCGGATACGCCTCTGGAGAAGGACCTCTAAAGAAAATTACCGTATACTCGATTAACAGTGAGACACCAATTGCCGTAATAAGGGCTGCGATCCGAGTTGCATTACGCAGTCGTTTATAAGCGACACGCTCGATTATTACTCCAATGACAGCACATAATATCATCGCGATAATAAGGGCTAAAAAGACATTCATTTCCCAACGTGCAATGGCATAAAAGCCGATAAAAGCACCAAGCATGAAAACGTCACCGTGGGCAAAGTTGATGAGCTTAATAATTCCGTATACCATCGTATAGCCTAGTGCGATTAGTGCATAAATACTACCTAGCGATATACCATTCACTAATTGTTGGATCCATTCCATACAGTTCACTCCTTTTTTCTCTATTAATGTATGAAAAAAAAAGGGAGGCTAGTTCCGCCCCCCTTACTCGTAAAAAATTAAGGATTAACTTTAGAGTTGAACTGTTGTTTGCCGTCTACGAATTCTAGAACTGTTGCTGATTTTACTGGGTTGTGGTTTTCGTCAACTGTGAAAGTACCTGTTACTAAGCTTAAATCTTTCGTTGCTGCAAGCTGCTTTTGAATTGCTTCGCCTGTAATGTCACCATCTACACGCTTAATCGCATCAACGATAAAGTAAATCGAATCATAACCTAGTGCATGGAAAGCATTCGGTGATTTGCTGTACTCATCATTAAATGCTGTAACGAAGTCCTGAATTTTTGAATCCGGATCTTCAGATGAGTAGTGGTTAGTAATAAATGTATTATTTAACGCATCAGCACCCGCTAATTCAATTAGTGTTGGCGAGTCCCAACCATCAGCACCCATTAACGGAACGGTAATTCCTAATTCACGTGCTTGTTTTACGATAATCCCTACTTCTTCATAGTAGCCAGGGATGAAAATGAAATCAGGATTTTTCCCTTTAATATTAGTTAATTGAGATTTAAAGTCTACGTCCTTTGCAACATACGCCTCTTCTGCGACTACCGAACCACCATTTGCAGAAATAGTTTCCTTAAATGATGCGGCTAAACCTTTCGCGTAATCTGAAGCATTATCCGCGAAAATTGCCACATTTTTAGCTTGTAGTTCATTTGTCGCAAAGTTTGCTGCTACCGTCCCTTGGAATGGGTCGATGAAACAAGTACGGAATGCATATTCATTTACTGTTCCGTCATCGTTTACTGTTACATTTGGTGCAGTACCTGACCCTGTCACCATCGGAACTTTATGCTGACTTGCGATTTGTACTGTTGCAACGGAGTTCCCTGAAGTAGCCGGCGCTAACATTGCCACTACTTTTTCCTGTTCTGCTAATTTCATGGCAGCAGAAGTTGCTTCCGCTGTTTCTGATTTATTGTCGACTGGAATGTACTCCAGTTTTTTTCCATCTATACCGCCTGCTGCATTAATTTCTTCAATCGCCAATTTTGCTCCATCATTAATCGATGATCCGTATGAAGCTACAGCACCTGATAATTCTAAGTTGGCTCCGATTTTAATTGTGTCGCCAGCTGCATTACTGCCGCCACCACCTGATCCTGAAGAACTAGAGGTATCATCACCGCATCCAGCTAACACCCCTGTTAATAAAGCTGTTGCCATGAATAATGAACCATACTTTTTTGTCTTTTTGTGATTTGTCATCATCATTTCCCCCTTAGTCATACTACAAATGTTTGATATTTCTGATAATTATAACCAATACCCTACATTCGCACAATCTAAATTTTTAATATTCAGAATAAATCTACGAGAATAATATAAACAATTATTCCAACTTCTGTATTGTAATCGAATACCAATTATTAGTCTAGTACGATTATTCTGTTAATTTTATGTATTTTAAATTTACAGTCTACTATTTTCTGATAATAAAAAAACGCCGTTTATTTTTCCGGAATCCGAAAAACGACGATACGTTCATTTTCATTTTTTTCATGTCGTAATTTTATATCTAAATAGCAATGAAGTGACTGCTCTTGTTGTAAATAATCCATATAGTCAGGGGATGGATAATATAAAATAATATCTACCATGCGCGGATATGACATGATGGAGTCCATAACATGCTTTATAAACTCACGAAACACATGTATTGAGAAGGGGTTGAAGAAGAAAAAGACATTATCGTGCTTTGTAATTTCATATGTTTCGGCAATGATATTCAAAAATTGAATCGGTGCTTGTTTCTTCTTTACTTTTTTTAAATACTGCTCTGCATTATGCGCGGCTTCCGTAAAAAACTTCTGATCCATTTCAATACCTATAACGGGAATATGGAAGCGATGATATATATAAATGGGCACTCGCCCTTTCCCGCAGCCGATATCTAGAAAACGTGGATTAGCTGGCAGTTCGTAGCATTCGAATAATTGTTCCAGTCCGCTGTATGGTGTTGGTTCATAGCGATGGTACTTTGCTAATTTAGGAAAACCGTATTGATAACCGGTCGTTTGGATGTTTAGCATATGATCATATTGCTGTTCGTTCATTCGTTCACCTCACTAGTTTCAAAATTTTATGTTACTATAACGTTAATTTAAATTGAAGCTGTATTTAAGCTCATGTTCAAGTAACCACTGTTTTCTCCATAAACCGCCTGCATACCCTGTAAGTTTTCCATTTTGACCAATAACCCGGTGGCATGGAACGATAATACTTATGACATTTTTGCTATTTGTCATCCCAACAGCGCGGACCGCCTTTTCATTTGCAATTTGTTGGGCAATTTCTTTATAAGAAGCGGTTTTCCCGTAAGGAACGGTTGTTAATGCTTGCCATACTGATGTTTGAAACATTGTTCCCTGTAATTTATAAAGTACCGAAAAATCTTTACGTTGGCCTTTAAAATATTCTTCCAGTTCTGTTCTGCAGTCTAATAAAAGCTGAGGGGTATCATTGGTTGGGAAGTTTAGAATTTCTTCTCGCTCTGCAAATAATACCGATGCTATAAAATGTTCGCTTCCTGCAATTTCAATAACACCTATTGGTGAAACATAATCTAATTTATACATCATATGCCTCCTTCTCTTCTCCAAATTTACTATAGCGTAATTTCTTTATTAAAAAAAGAACCTTTAATCCGACAATGATTAAAGGTTCTTCCTATTAACAATTATGCTTTGTTTAAACCTAAAGCTTTCGTTGTTGTTTCATGTACTTCTTTAAGAAGTTCTGTATTTTCAACTAAGTTTTCACCGTAAGATGGAATCATTTCCTTAATCTTAGGCTCCCAAGCTTTCATTTCTTCTGGGAAGCATTGGTTGATTACTTTTAACATAACAGATACAGCTGTAGAAGCACCTGGAGATGCACCTAATAATGCTGCAATAGAACCGTCATGTGCAGTTACAACTTCAGTACCGAATTGTAGTGTACCTTTACCAGCGTCTGTGTCCTTAATAACTTGAACACGTTGACCTGCAACACTGATTTCCCAGTCATCTGACTTAGCTGTTGGAATGAATTGACGTAATTCATCCATACGTGCTTCTTTTGAAAGAACTAATTGAGAAACTAAATACTTGCTCAACGACATTTCTTTCACACCACAAGCAAGTAGTGTCAATAAGTTATGTGGTTTGATTGATGCAAATAAATCCATATTTGAACCTGTTTTTAAGAACTTCGGAGAGAAGCCTGCAAATGGTCCGAATAATAATGACTTTTTACCGTCAATATAACGAGTATCTAAGTGTGGTACTGACATCGGTGGCGCACCAACCGCTGCTTTACCATATACTTTCGCATGGTGTTGGTTCACTACTTCTTCATTGTTACAAACTAAGAATAAACCAGATATTGGGAATCCACCGATATGTTTTGATTCAGGGATACCAGATTTTTGTAGTAACTCAAGGCTACCACCACCAGCTCCAAGGAATACAAACTTCGCAGTGTGATATTCAACTTTACTGTTTTCTTTGTTATGAACTTTTACTTCCCAAGAACCATCTTTTAAACGTTTAACATCTAAAACATTATGGTTGTAGTTTACATCCACATCTTGCTTTTGTAAGTTCGAGATTAACGTACGAGTTAACGCCCCAAAGTTAACATCCGTACCAGAATCGATTTTTGTTGCAGCAATTGGTTCACTTGAAGTACGTTCATTCATAATTAAAGGAATCCATTGTTTAAGTGTTTCAGGATCATCTGAGAATTCCATACCTTCGAATAATGGGTTCGCTGTCATTGCTGCATGACGCTTTTTAAGATACTCGACATTGCTAGCACCTTGTACCATACTCATATGTGGCAGTGGCATAATGAATTCTTCCGGTTTCTCGATTTGCTTTGTGTTAACTAAGTGTGTCCAAAACTGTAGTGAATCTTGGAATTGTGTGTTAACGTTAATCGCTTTAGTAATATCGATTGTTCCGTCTTTTTTCTCGCTTGTGTAGTTAAGCTCACATAAAGCGGCATGCCCAGTTCCGGCATTGTTTAATTCGTGAGAGCTTTCTTCACCAGCTTTAGCTAAGTTCTCAAATACTTTGATTTTCCAATCCGGTGCTAATTCTTTAAGCATTGTACCTAAAGTAGCACTCATAATTCCGGCACCAATTAAGATAACGTCTGATTTGATATGCTTGTTACTCATTTTTACCTTCCCTTACATATATATTAAGATTTTTAGAATAATGTAAGCGCTCTATTCTATTATCGACAACCCTATATAGGAGACGATTCCATTGATTCTATATCATTTATTACCTTATTGTAGTGTAACACAATTGTGAAAAGATTAAAATATATACAAACCGCGACTTCGCCAGCAAGTGAAAAGGTTGTCCTTAGCGAGCAAAGGTAAAACATTTATGAGCATATTTTGCAGAAGCTTAAAATCATTTATTTATGTTTTCTTTATTTTCTAACAACTTTTTTCTAACTATTTCGTCTATTTTAAGTTATGCTACAATGAGAAGCCTATACTTTTCATTAAATGGAATTTCTATTAATATCAACTTGAAATATCGGCAATATTTTGTAAGAATAGTAGGCATCGCTCTTTGCATAAACTATATTATAAGTACAGTTATCATAAGAAATACATGACAAATGTAAATAGTTCATAATTTAAATTAAAACTAAAATCAAATCTGAGTGAGATAAGGGGGATGTTTATGAAAATTTATACGGATAGTGGTTCTGACTTACCGAAATCATTTTTTGATAATGAAGAAGTACATCTTTTTCCGTTACGCGTATTAGTGAAGGGTGTTGAGTATGATGACATTATTGGCATCACAACTGACCAAGTATACGCGGCAATTGCTGAAGGTGAGCAACTTAAAACATCACAAGTTTCATTAGAAGTATTTATTAACGCTTTTGAGGAACTAGCAAAATCCGGTGAAGAAGGAGTTTATATTGCCTTTTCATCTGAACTGTCTGGTACATGCCAAACAGCAATTTTAGCAAAAAATCAAGTATTGGAAAGTTATCCAAACTTGAAATTAGAAATTATTGATACGAAATGTGCTTCTTTCGGGCAAGGCTTAGTTGTGAAAGAAGCCGTACGTTTAAATAAATTTGGCATTGAGTTTAATGAAGCCGTTGAAAAACTAACAACAATGGCTAATTCAATGGAACATCTATTTACAGTTGGCGATTTAAACCACTTAGCAAAAGGCGGCCGTGTTTCAAAAGCGAGTGCTTTTATGGGTGGATTACTTAATATTAAGCCTATCTTAAATATGGATGATGGTAAGCTTGTACCAATAGAAAAAACACGTGGATTTAAAAAGGCTACCCAACGTATGATTGCCCTTATGAAAGAACGTGGAGGAGACTTTTCGAATAAAGTTGTCGGTATTTCCCACAGTAATGATGAGGAATTAATGCTAGAAATAAAAGCCGCAATTGCAGATTCATTACACCCGAAGGCAATTGAAACCACAACAATTGGTGCGGTGATCGGTGCACATGTCGGTCGAGGCACAATTGCTATTTTCTTTACGGGACAATAAGTATACATTGTAAAAGCTGCCTAGAAAATTACTTTCTAGACAGCTTTTTTTACTTAAATGAAAAAAAGCCCTGCAAGTGCAATACCGGTAATCGCTCCTAAAGCAATGCCATAACCAAATCCAGCCCCGCCAAAGCCCCAAAATCCAATACCATAACCATTTCTATCGGGCATAATCCATACTTGGCGATTATCGACTTGTGTAATTCTACCTACATGCAGATTACCTTGATTATCTGTAATCCTTACCCGCTTCCCTTGATATTTGCAGCATAAATCATACGCCTCTTTTGGATGCATCTATTTCACTCCTTTCCTTACTTTTTTCTACTATATGTTCAAGCAATTCGCACATACGAGCGCTTCGTCTAATTCATACACTAAGAAAAAGGAGAAAATTATGCCCATTCTGGATACAAAATTATTGTTTGAAAAAACGGAGCATCGTGAGCTGGCAGCCTATCCAATCATCCAATCCATTTTCCCTCGATTTCCACCTGAGGCCGTACAATTTGAACTTTTACAGCAGGGGCTGCTTCAACATGAGGAACTCCGCTTAACATTGGATGTTTGGCAAATATCAAAAAGACTTTTAGAGGAATTAATACTTTTATGGAACGGTCCGGATATACCTGTTGCCATTTTGCCAATAAAAAACGGATTTGTAAAAAATGGTGTTGCCTACCCTTATGGCATTTGTTTGTATGTATCCCCTCGCGTCACAATAAAAGAACTTCATGCACTGTTTACCCATGAATATCATCATATTTGCAGGCGCAGGTTTTTAATAGAACCCCCTACATTACTTGACTCATTGCTTATGGAGGGACTGGCCGAGCATGCGGTGGAAAGCTTATATGGAGAGTATGCATTAAGTTCATGGACGAAACGGTATTCCATGGAGGAAGTATTAAGTTATTGGGATACTCATTTCACCCAAGCATTGCATGTGTCAGGTTTGCATGAACATCAAGCCTTTTTATTCGGGGACTCGGCATTAAATTTACCCCCTTGGATTGGGTATTGTACCGGGTATCGATTAGTTGAAGCCTTTTTACAAAAGAAAGGTCCTTATGATGTAAAACAACTGCTCTCTATGCCTTCACTTTATTTATTAGAAGGTGCAGGATGGAAAAAGGGAGTAACCGAATAATTATTTACGGTTACTCCCTTACATATTATTTTTGAACGACTGGCTCCGGATAATCAAAGCCTTTCGTGTCAACTTCAACTGTTTTTATCTTTTGATCTTCCAGCGGTTTATCATTTTTCGCGCGTTCAGCAGCAACAATCTCATCAACTGTTTCCATTCCTTCAGTTACCTTGCCGAATGCTGCATAGTCACCATCCAAATGCGTGGCTTGCTCCGTCATTATAAAGAATTGTGAGCCTGCCGAGTCCGGATCTTGGGAACGAGCCATCGAGATTACACCTCGCTCGTGTGTTAACGTATTTTCAAATCCGTTTGAGGTAAATTCTCCTTTAATTGCATAATCAGGTCCACCCATACCTGTACCATCCGGGTCTCCACCTTGTATCATGAAACCGGGAATGACACGATGGAAAATTAGTCCATCATAAAACCCATCTTCTACAAGGGAGATAAAATTGGCCACTGTATTAGGAGCTGTTTTTGGCTCTAACTCAATAACGATCTTTACATCATTTTCCATTGTGATTGTAACAATTGGATTTTCTGTAACTTTTTCAGCATAATTTACAGTGGTTTCCTGTTCTTCGTTTTCCGCCGTTTCCTTACCACATGCAGCTAAAATGACGATTAGCACTGTAAATAAAACTATTTGATAAAACTTCTTCACTCAAATTCATCTCCTTTTCCAACATAATTCCATCATACTACGGAAGTATAAATAAGAGCATCAATTGGAAGCAGTGTTTTCAATAAAAAACACCTAATCCATTGCAACTGCAATGTTTTAGGTGTTGTAGAGAACGTTATTATTCAAATTCCACAGGAAAGGAAATACTATGGTTTTAAAATAAATTTAATACTCTGATCTTCATGATCATGGAATTTCTTATAAGCTTCACTTGCCTCAGATAGCGGTACTTTATGGGTAATGATTTCAGTTGGATCAATCTTCCCTTCAGCAACCATATCATAAAGCATTTGACTGTAATGAATCGCTGGTGCCTGACCCATTTTCACGGTTACATTACGCTCAAAAATATTGCCTAGCGGGAACATATTGTATAATGAACCGTACACCCCTGTCAGCTGGATGGTACCAAACTTTCGAACCGATTTTATACCAACATCAATTGCGCTCAGTGTCCCCCCCTGAAGTTTCAGCTTTTGCTGTGCCTTTTCTACAAGAGACATTTTCCCGTCCATACCCACACAGTCAATAACTACATCCGCTCCGCCATGGGTAATTTCATGTAGATGATTACCTACATCATCAAAATCATCGAAATTAAATATTTCTACATTGTTTGTGCGTTTCGCATGCTCTAAACGATAGCTTAAAGGGTCTACTACCATTACACGCTTCGCACCTTTCATCCATGCAAATTTCTGTACCATTAAGCCGATTGGTCCTGAACCTAGCACAATGACCGTATCGCCTTTTTTAACCCCCGCATTTTCTACACTCCAATAGGCAGTCGGCAATACATCAGATATAAACAGTAATGCCTCATCTTCTAGTTCACAGTTGTCTGGTACTTTAAATGGTATGAAGTTCCCGTACGGTACACGTAAATATTCCGCTTGTCCGCCCGGGAAGTCACCGTAGCGCTCAGTAAATCCAAAGTATGCACCCGAATCAATCGCCGGATTTTCGTTGGCATTATCGCATTGGCTTTCCAACTGATTTTGACAATAAAAGCATTCGCCACAAGCGACATTAAAAGGAATTACAACACGATCCCCTTTTTTAACTTTCGTTACGTCAGGTCCGACTTCTTCCACGATTCCCATTGGTTCATGTCCAATTACAAAATCCTCCCTTGCTGGCATTGCCCCGCGGTAAATATGGAGATCTGACCCACAAATTGCCGTTGAGGTTATACGTACAATAATGTCATCTGGCTTTTCAATTTTTGCATCCGGAACTTCTTTTACTTCTACTTTTTTGGCACCTTGATACGTTACTGCTTTCAAAAAGACCCCTCCTGTTGGATAAAGTATTAGAATTAAACTTCGGTAAAGTAATTCTGTAGGTTATATACCCCCCAGCACAAAAAATATACATAAAACCAACTATTGCTTAGCCAATCGACGGACAGAAAAAAACTGCTCCCCAATTGTTAGGTGTGTCTAACAATTGGGGAGCAGTTCAAATTGGATTAGTGCCCTTTATATTACGGCTGTTTAACATTATTTCGTTGCAAATAAGCTGTATAGTCTGTCCCTTCTTTTAGCGCTTTTTCCTCCATCGGAATGCGAATAGACAGGATAATGAAATTTAAAATGGTGAAACAAATAGCTGTAAAGTATGCCTGAAACATAAGAGGCAGTACAGCAATTTCTAAACATACAACTAAATAGTTTGGGTGACGGATAAAAGAATACGGCCCCTTCGCTACTACATTTGCTCCCGGTAAAATAATAATTTTCGTATTCCAGAAAGATCCTAATGAAACTAGACACCAAACCCTTAACATCTGCAACAATAAAAATAAAACGAGCCAAATATAATGCGGTGTAAATTGTTCACTGAAAAATACTACCTCAATAAGAAGGCTTACAAAAAAGCTCGTATGCAGTAATATCATGAATGGATAATGAGAAGCACCTACTTCATATGCTCCTTTAGCAAGCATTAATTTTTCATTTCTCTTTGCTACAACCAGCTCTACTAATCTTTGAATAATTACAAAAGCTAGTACAATATAAAAAACCAGCTTACTCCCTCCATTCCAATAATACTACTTCTCCGCTAAAACCAGGCCCTAACGCAACCAATAGCCCTAAAGTATCCGCTCTATTTTCATTTAACATAAATTGTTCCAAAACATACAGAACTGTCGGAGAAGACATATTTCCATTTTTTTGCAATATTTCACGTGAAACATCTGTATGTTCCGTTGTTAAATTCAATGTTTCCTCATAAGCTTGTAACACTTTTTTTCCACCAGGATGTGCTACAAAATTCTCAATTTGCTCAGGAGATACATCATGCTTATTTAAAAATTCATAAATAAACGGTCCAAGCCACTTTGAAATAATGACTGGAATGCTCTTTGAAAATACAACGTGCAAACCACTATTCTTTACATCCCAGCCCATAACATCTTCAGAATCCGGCATCCACTTTGAGCCACGCCCCTTAATATATGGTACCGGTACATTTTGCTCTAGCTCAACTTCATCGCCGCATACAAGGGCACAAGCAGCTCCATCAGCAAATAATGAAGTGCCTACAAGATTACTTTTAGAATAATCATCTTTCTGGAATGTAAGACTGCATAGCTCAACACACACGACAAGCACCTTTGCGTTAGGATGTGCTTTGCAATAGTCATACGCCCTACTAATACCTGCCGCTCCCCCTGCACAGCCTAGCCCCCATATTGGGATTCTAACTATTTCATTGGAAAAGGGAAGAATATTCATAACACGAGCATCAATACTTGGCGTAGAAATGCCTGTACTACTAATAAATATAATGGCATCTATGTCTTCGGTAGATAGATCTTGTTGTAAAAAGGATCGGTTTGTTAAACACTTTTTTATAACTTCAACACTATATTCGGTAGCCAGTTTTATATAGAGTTCATTGCGTTCTTCAAATGTATGGTCTTCGCGATACCAGTCCGGTGAAACACATAAATTACGTGTCTTTATTTCACCATTCTCAAAAACTTTTAATAACCGTTCTAACTTTGGAATTTTATGTTGGAAAAGCTCTTTCGTCAATTGCTCAATGTTCGTCTGAGCTAATGTGAAAGGCGGTGTATGAGTACTTACTGAAGCGATTTTTGGAATAGTAATTTCTCCTTATATGAGTTATTTTCTTTCAATGTATTGATAAAGCCCAAAAAATATACTGAAATAGCTGGAAATTTTGTGTTTTTGCCCATGAATAATAGCACTATCCATTAACTGGACGGTGCTACTATCATTTTTATTAACATTAGCCATAACGATTGAAAAATGACTTACCAGCCTCTTCGTTTTGAACAACCACATCCGCCGCCATGCGGTCTAAACGGTGTTCCACACATCGTATTAGTTTCGAAACACTCATTCACAACAGATTGTGTATGAGGGAAATAGTGTTGGTTGTTAATATAATGTTGGTTGACCGTTGTTAAATGTGATGGATGTACATGTGGTACCACCGTGTTTGATACGTTTCTTTGAACATATTGTCTCGTTGGTGAAATTTGCGGTGATGCATATTGAGTTGGTCCTGTTTGCGTTGGCAATTGCTGTGCATTATTGAAAAACGATTGACCTCTTTCATCATTAAATGAATTAAACCAGTTTCTATTAGCCAATTTTATCCTCCTTCCTTCATCTTGATGTATCTCTACTAACTTATGAAAGGAATTCGGAATAACCTATTTACTTGCCTATTGTTAAGAAACAAATTTTAAAAATTATGCAGTTATCTATAAAAATAGTGAGGTAACGTCGGGAAAGTAATTGTCTAGTAAAAACCTATTGAATCTTTTGTGATAGTGGCGTGTAAAGTTTTTCCCATATTTCTTTTACACCGGCTGATGCATGTCCTTTTGCATAATGGATATGCTCATTTTCCGATAATGCCAATATTGCGTCACATGCATTTCCAACTGCAATCGCAGGATAACCGAGATTGAAAAGACTGAGATCATTTTCGGAATCTCCGGCTACAACAACCTCCCCATCATACTGGCATTTGTTAAGTACATATTTCAGAGCAGCACCTTTATTAATATTTGCAGGCAAAATATCTACATCTCTTTCACTGCTGAAAATAAGATCAACTGCTAAATTATGTTGCTTGATTGCTTGCTTAAGTATTTGAACTTGCGTTTTACTTGCAAAATAGGCCAATCGCCATGGTGTATCTATTGGCTGTCTGGCAATGTCGATGGATTTTGCTAACGTTTTTACCTGTTCAAAGTCTTCCTGCTTAATGTTGCCTGCCCATTCCTGATCAAGCTCATATGAGGGTCCAAGGTAAATCGAAGCTCCAACATCACATATTAAAATGTCCGGTTTTGGCAGTTGTTCACGTTCGATTAAATCAATCGCGGACTGTCTATATCTTCCTGTAATATATATAAGAGATGTGTTTTCAAGTGCCAGCGTTTCCCACAATTCAGTATGCGGAACCTTTTCACTAACAATCGTATTATCTAAATCAGTTGCTAAAACACGAGGTTTAAGGTAAGGAAATGTAAGCATTTTTTCGTTCATACAGCTCCTTTACTTTGCGGGAAATAAGAGACCAGTTAAATTCTTTTAACGCATATTGTTTTGCATCACGACGCATTTTTAATAATTTAGGCGAGCTCTTTAAGAAATACGCCATGCTATCGCTTAGTTCTTGCACATTAGCTTTAGGTACATGAAGACCTGTCACTCCGGATTTAACGACATCTTTTAGTCCACCTACATGTGTCGCAATTACAGGACAACCACAAGCCTGTGCTTCTGCAGCTACCATACCAAACGATTCATAATGTGAAGGCATAATAGTTGCTAATGCACCTGAATAAAGACTCTTTAACTGTTTTTCTTTTTTGGGGCCAAGGAATAACACTCGATCTTCCATTCCTTTGATTGCTTCCTTTAGCGGTTCGCTTATAGGGCAATAGTTCTTTACATCAACTGATTCCGGACATCCACCTGCAATAAGCAGCTTCACGTTATCAGGGACTTCATGCATTTCCAGCATCTGTCTGAATCCTTTTAAAAGATCAAAAATCCCTTTTGACGTTTCTAAACGGCCGGCATAAAAATAGTACGGAAATGAAATTTGTTTCTCTTCTTCGGTAGATGCCAGATACACTGGTGAAACTCCTACCGGCACAACGGATACCGCGCTTTTTTTCTTTGTAAAAACTTCAATCTGCTTCTTTTCATTTGGAGTAGTAGCAATAACTACATCCGCTTGTTCCATAATCAGTTTCTCAAAGTGCTTACGCTTACTTTCTATAAACCCTGTACCTTGCTCTTTTGCAATTGCAAGGGAGTGATTTGTGTGGCACCAGTAAAATGAATATTCTTTCTGCAGATTATATGCAAGTACTCCTGACAACCAGTAATGGGTATGAACAACATCATAACTGCTAATATCCAGTCCTTCTGTCATTTCTTCATATAAACGAGGAAGTAAAGTAAACATCTGCCGCTTATCAACAAAGCCTTTTTGACCACCTGCAAAGCGGTAAACTTTACTACGCTCACCCAACTGTTCAACAGCTGGCTTTTGCTCGTCACTCCAATGTGTAACAATATCAACACTGTAACCAAGACCGTCAAGCTGCAGGGCTAAATGTTTTACATAGTTGTTTTGTCCACCTGCTTGTTTACTTCCAAGCGGAATTAAAGGGTCGCCATGATCAGAAATAAATAATATCTTTCTCAAATGAAATCTCATCCTTTCGTTCTTAAGCAGCAAATCATAGCTGTAAAACTTTACTGCTGTCTTGCTGATTTTTATTGAAATGATGGTAACTTTTAATAAATTACTCTTCATTAGCTAGGTAGAATTTATAACTTCTTAAGCTGTTCTTTATTCTCGATTGATTCAAACACCCTCACACTACCTAGCAAATAATAGAAGAGAGATTAAGGGTATTGATTTAAATATTTTTATAAAATAGGCTCGATTAATACGTACCCCATATAATAACAATTAAACAAAATATTCTAAAAAATATTAAATATGAAACTTTACTATCATAGTAAAAAATTAAAATTAGTTTAAATTGCCTATTTTGCAGCAGTCATATATCAGTAAAGGCTTATTTAAATAACTTCAAGCGTGACCTCAATATTGCCTCTTGTTGCTTTTGAATAAGGACATACTTCATGCGCTTTATGCACCAGCTCTTCTAATTGTTCGCGCTCTATATCTGTCCCTTTCACCTGAAGCACAACACCAAGTTTAAATCCTTGATCTTGTTCATCTTTTAATAAGCTGACGTTAGCTGTAACTTCAGATGTAAATTTAACACGGGCCTTACTTGCAGTTAATTGAAGGGCACTATCAAAACAAGCAGCATACCCTGAAGCAAATAATTGTTCCGGATTGGTTGCATTTTCAATTTTTTTCGCTCGCGGTGTACCTGGCATTGCTGTTTCAAATTTTATTACCCCATCATCCGACTGTACTTTCCCTTCACGTCCTCCTGAAGCAGTTGCAATAGCAGTAAATAATTTTTCAGACATTCCACTTCCACACCTTTCAATTTTAGATACAACATACCTTTACCCGTTTTTCCCTTTTTTCAAAAGTGTTTTATGTTAATTAATTGTTAAATTCATTATTAGAAAGCAATAAATTATTCATTTAAAAGTTTTTACCGGTCGATCTATTTGCTGGGAAGAGCTGATTGGAGGCTGTGGCTGACAGGCGGAAGTTGTGTCATTAAGCCCTTCTATTTACTATTTTTATATATTGTTTTTTTCGTAACAACAGCTGTAGTGAAATCAATGCAAGTGTAGGTAATTGAGCAATTGCTTATGTTTTGAAATGTTGATGAGGGGTATCAACTTACAAGTATTCGTTGGGAGGGGATAGTAATATGTTTGGCATATCCGATCTCATTTCATTAGTCATTTCTGCATTTATTATTTTGCCTGCTGTCGTATTTCTTCGGGAGATGGGTTACGTAATTGTCAGCTGGCTGTTCGGAGTCATTGAGCCAAGAGTAACGATTGGATCTGGACGTAGAGTTTTTAAGTTTGGTATGTTCGATGTTCGCAGATACTATCATTTTTATAGCTGGTTTTCGTATGACAGATTAAAGCATGAAAATAAATTTGCCTATATTACTATTTATTCCGGACCGATTTTAATCAATCTTGTATTCGGTCTTACAATCAATTTTCTAATTGCCAACGGGGTAATTGAAGAATATAAAACATTTTGGGATCGCTTTGTTTTTTATGCATTTTATTATGTATTATTCGATGCGGTTCCGATGACCACGTTTAACGGAAAACCAAATAACGGGATGATAATTTATAAAATGATTCGCCATGGACAACGGATCGACTCGTCAAAAGAACACATTCTCCCCTCAACATCAGATGTGGAGAAAGAATATCAGGAATACATGAAAGAGATTGAAGAAAATGAAAAGAAGGTGAATAAGGATAATAATGACTAATCCGATCAGCAATTTAATTTCCGAACCAACTGTTAAATGATATAACCGTTACGGTCAGATTAAAAAGAACCAAGGCCTAAGCCTTAGTTCTTACCTCAATGTGCTGAATAGATGTCAAATATAAATTAGTTCCAGGCAGTCCGTTCACTTTCAGGCTCGTTCACGCCTGTTTTATTTCTTGTTGGGGAAACGTTGTTCTCTTTTGCTGGAGCTGCATTAAAAATAAAATCAAGTTCTGATACAAACTCTTCTTGCTGAGAGTTTTTACGATTTTGATTTACTTCTAGCTTATTCGTACTTTGCTCTCCTCTTACTTTTGCATTGTTGCGTTTAAAATTCATATTTGACATAGCCATCCTCCATTGATTTTTATTTGAAAAGTATAAGAGTTTTTTCAACTTTAAACTTTTCATTAAAAAGTTTAACCACTATTAACTCCTTTTATTAAAGATATATACAATCTCATTTCCCTTATTAGTGAGTTAGGTCCTCCAAATTACTTATTTTCATAAGAAAGTTCTACTATTTTACTAAATAATTAGGAAGATAGATTTATCCTATTTATTACAAACTAATACTATTTATCAATCTTTTGGAAAAAATAGAAATTTCGATATTCGGATAAATTCCATTGTGATAAATTGGTAATACCGCATTAAACTGAATAGTGCGAAAATTTAATACAAAGGGGAAATGAGAATTGAAAAAGTTTAAGTTTACGAGATTCTTTAGCAGTATTCTAGCTTTTGTTATGGTGCTCTCTTTATTAGTTCCATTCTCGACTGCAAGTGCTGAAGAATCAAAACCATTCAAGCAGGATGGGCAAAGTGAAAGCATCATAGAGCTAAAAGCAGCGATTGCTGAACAGCTCAGCTTATCTAAAGATGGGCCAACCCTTCATGAAAGCCTGCAAAATATTTCAGGCAATCAAGAGGTTGCAGTCATCGTTCATTTATCAGAAAAACCGGTAGCATTGGAGCAAGGTATCAGCCAAGTTAAAGGCAAAAAGTTTTCTAATGCCCGCGCAAATGAAGTACGTTCAAATATAAAAGCACAACAGGCGAAGGTTAAAAAAGAATTAATTGCCAAACAGGTGCAAATGACACAAGGATATACTTTTGATACGGTACTAAACGGATTTGCCGCAACAATTAAAGCAAATGACATTCCAAAACTGCTTTCAGTAGAGGGAATCACTTTGATTGAACCGGATGCAACGGTATACGCATCAGAAGAGATTACAACAAAATCACTAAAATCAAAAAAACCTTCAGAACTTATTAAAGATGTGCCAGTGGAAGCACAAATGAATACAAGTATTTCTTTCCTTGGTATTGAAAAGCTTTGGAATGAAGGAATTGAAGGACAAGGAATAAAAGTGGCAGTACTTGATACAGGTATTGATGCAGATCACCCTGAATTTGCTGACATTTATAAAGGTGGGAAGAACTTTATTCCTAACTCATCAACTTACGCTAAACCTCGTGCAGATGACGATGCATCGGAAACTTTACCTTCAGAGCGTCCGGCAGGAACACCTGAATTTAATGCAAACGGAAGCTCGTTCTATACTTCTCATGGTACGCATGTTGCCGGGACAATTGCGGCAATTGGCGCTAACGAATTCGGTATTAAAGGGATTGCTCCAAAAGTAGACCTTTATGCTTACCGTGTTCTTGGAGCATACGGAAGCGGTGCGACATCAGGTATTGTTAAAGCAATTGAAACAGCTGTTTTAGAAGAAATGGATGTTATTAACCTTTCACTTGGCGGTGGTGCTAACACTGAAACGGATGCAGGATCATTCGCTATCAATAACGCAATGATGGCTGGAACAATCGGAGTCGTTGCAACAGGTAACTCAGGTCCAAACCGTGGAACAATGGGCACACCTGCAACTGCCCGCTTAGGAATTGCAGTCGGTAACACAACAAATCCGGAAACAATGTATAACGGAGAAGTGAACATTACAGTAGGCGACTATAACTTTACAAAACAGCTTCCTTTAATGGGAACAACTTTTGGTAAAAACTTATCAACACAGCTTCAAGGTGAGTTTGATTTAGTTGCGATTCCTGGAAATGGGGAAATGAAAGATTTTGAAGGAATTGATGTTGAAGGTAAAGTGGCATTAATTTCACGCGGAAGTATCGCTTTTGTTGATAAAATTGCAAATGCAAAAGCAAATGGTGCAGTAGCTACAATTATCCATAACTTTGCCGGTGGATCGAATGCACCGAACATTTCAGGCACATTCCTTGGTGATTCATTTGAGTTCCTGCCAACATTTGATATGTCTGTAACGGACGGCGCTGCAATCCGTGCTGCATTGGCTGGTGGAACTGGAAAAGTAAGCTTTGGTAAATTTGCTTCAACTACAACAACTGGAGATGATGTAAACTCTTCCAGTTCACGTGGACCTTCAACACCAAACTTTGATATTAAACCGGACGTAACAGCGCCTGGAACAAATATTATGTCAACGATTCCTATGTATAAATCGGACTTCCCTGATGCAGTTTACGATGAAGCATATGCTCGTAAAACAGGAACATCTATGGCAACACCGCATATTGCTGGTATCGTAGCTTTAGTAAAACAGGCAAATCCTGATTGGGATGCGTTCGATGTAAAAGTGGCACTTTCAAATACAGCAAAAGTATTGGATACAGCAAAATATGATGTGTTCTCTCAAGGTGCTGGACGGGTAAATGCTTATGCGGCAGCTCACCCTGATATTCTTGCATATGCACTTGATACAGCAGTTTTAGACGGCAATGGTGAAATTGTAGAAAACAAAAAAGGGACGGTTACTTTTGGTCCTCAATCATTGAAAGACGGTAACATTTCTGTAACGAAACAAGTATTAGTAAAAGACATTAAAGGAAACGGCGGTAATTACAACGTATCCGTAGATGTGAATAAAACATTTGGCGATGCTGCTGTTACAGTGGATCAGCCAACATTTACTTTAGCTGGAGAGCAGCTTTTAAACATTACACTAACTGCTTCACAAGCTGTAGCACCAAACGGCTCTGAAATTTTAGGTTTTATCCACATTAATGGTGGATCTACAGAAGCTTCATTGCCATTCGCGGCTGATTTCGGCAGCGCGGCAGCAACTGAAATTAAAGATTTCAACATTACAGAAACAGACCTGTCATTTAACGGGGACGGTATTAAAGACTCTGGTGTACTTTCATTCACATTAACTGGTGATGTTACAACGAACTATATCGAGCTTTGGGATATTATGAATCCTGAAGGCGGAGAATATGGGGACGGCTACATCGGTTATCTGCATTCAGGTACCGCATTAGGTAAAGGCTCTTATACGCTGAATGTTGGCGGGCAGTATAAACCTTGGGGCAGTGCGCCTTCAACTACGATTCCGGATGGTCTATATACAATTGACTTTACTGGTCTTGCAGCTACAGGAGTAGTTTCGGATTATGTAGGACCGATTGTTGTAAAAACGACAAAACCTGAAATTACAGGTTCAGAAGCTGAGGGTGTAGTATCAGGACAAGTAACTGATAAATACATCGACTACAATGAAGAATTGTATTTATACGGTTTAGACTACAACTTAAATGACAAATTAAAAGCTTCATATGTTGCGACTGTAAACGGCGAAGTACAAGCACCAGTTGCATTCGATTTAAATCAGGACGGCAGCTTCAATTTCCCGGTAACAGCAGAAACAAATGCTGTAACAGTAGTTATTACAGATGCTGCTGGTAATGTTGGAGAAGCGATTATCTTTGAAAAAGAAGTAGTAGAACCTGTTGTAACGCTTTCTGTAAATCCGACTGAACTGGACCTGACAGCTGGAGAAACTGCACAGCTTGCGGTTACAGAAACAACGACACCTGCTGAAGGTGATGCAACAGAAGAAGACGTAACTTCAAAAGCTGCTTATATTGTGGCAGATGAGAATGTTGCTACAGTTGTAAATGGTTTAGTAACTGCAGGAGCAGAAGGCAAAACGACAATTACTGTATCACATGGTGAAAATGAAGCTACAGTAACGGTTACAGTTAAAGCTCCTGTAGTGGAACAACCAGTTGTAACTCTGGAAGTCGACCAAGCTCAAGTTGAGACAAGAGTCGGTAAGGAAGTTACGGTTAAAATTACTGAAGTAACAACTTTAAATGGTGAAACAACAGAAAAAGATGTTACAAAACTTGCAAACTACCAAGTAGAAAACGGTAAGATTGCTACTGTAAAAGAAGGCACTGTAAAAGGAAAAGGCCAAGGTACTACTTCTGTTACAGTAACATATGGTGAACATACTCTTACGTTCGATGTCAATGTTGTAAAGCCTGGTAATGGCAATGGCAACGGCAACGGCAATGGCAATGGCAACGGCAACGGCAATGGCAATGGCAACGGCAATGGCAACGGCAATGGCAATGGTCCTAAAAATAATAATGAAGTTACAGAATATGAAATTTAATTAATCTTATAGCTAGTATTGCTAAGTTTAAAACTTCATCCCCCGATGGAGCTTAAACTTAGCCTTTTTTTATCCTTAAGAAAAAGGATGCCTTTTATCAAAGCACCCTTTCAAAACTTATCCGATTACTATTTCTTTTTTCTTATTAAACTCTTTATTTTCCAAGTTCACTTTTTCAGGCTTAACAACGAAGATACTAATTAAAGTCGCAATTGTGAACAATGCTGCAATTACGTATAATACCATGTCATAAGATTGTGTCTTTTCCAGAATAATTGCACTTAGCTGATTACCCGTCAAACCTGCAAATGCCCAGGCAGATAAAGCTAAACCATGCACAGTTGAAATACTATCGATACCAAATCGGTCTGATAATAGCGGCGGTAAAGATGAGAATCCTCCCCCGTAACCTGCATTTACAATACAAAGTAAGGCAATGATAAGAATTGCCATAGAATTATTTATACCATCAAATACAACGGTACATAAAATAATGCTAATAGAAGAAATAAAAATAATTTTATAAATGGAGTTACGATCTTTTAAACGATCCCCCCATGCAGAAAATGCAATTCGCCCACCTGCATTGAAAATTGCCGTGAGCGAACTAACTAAACCAATCGCTCCAAATCCAATGAAAGCTAAAATACCTTTTTCTTGTGAGATTAAGGCTAACCCACATGTAATATTAATATAGAACATTAGCCAAATACCGATAAACGTTTTATTCGTCAATACTTCTCTATAACTAAAGCTATGCATTCCAATACTTTCTTCTTCATGTCCAGCCGGTTTCTTTAAAATTAAGTGTCCGACAACCATCATTACTAAATAAATCACTGCTAAAATATAAAACATTGTATAGATATTTGTAGGGTTTACTAAAATCCCTTCACTATTTCGATTACCGAGTAACTTTTCCATTAAAGGACTTGCAATAACTTTTGCTAAGCCAAAGCCCGCAACAGCAAGACCCGTTGCCAATCCCTTTTGTTCTTTAAACCAAAGCATCAGTGTTTTTACAGGCGTTAAATAGCCAATTCCAAGGCCAATCCCCATCACAACTCCATAAGAAATATAAATACCCATCAATGATTTTTGATAAATAAAGAAACCTGTTGCTGCCATCCCTGCAACAAAGAATATTGCCGCAAGCAAGGATGACTTATGAATATCCTTTTCAACAAATTTCCCTCCAAAAGCCGCAGACATACCAAGAACAAAAATAGCGATACTGAATGCCCATTCCACTTCACTGACCGGTTTTCCGATATAAGAGGCAATATCTCCCTTAAACAACGACCAGCAATAAACAGTACCAATACTACAGTGAATCAATAAAGCTGGAATGACCGCACGCATCCACTTGTTTTCAAACTTCCCCACTTTAAAACTCCTCATTATTCATTTAATCCAAAACACGAACTTTAATTAAAAATAAACAAGTAAAGTTCGTATATTAACTATATTATTATTAATAATTAGTAATTTATAGATTAAATATTTTATTTTCACGAACATTATCAAAGTGATTATATAATAATATTCATAATAAATGAATAATAATTTTAATATAATTTTTTTATTTATAGAAAAGTTTCATAAGTTATTCAAATTACTCTGTACATAAGCAAATAAAAACAGCCTAATCATAGTAATTAGACTGTTTTGAAGTAGCAAAATATACCTTCTTATTTGACGGATACATTTAAAATCTATTTAAATGTTACTTTCACAGTATAGCCTAAATTTCTGTAAAAACCTGCGAGAACTTTCTCGGCACTTTTTTCTGCTGATTCCAACAAACCTATTTCAATGGCCTCATCTTTGATCTTTTCCTGCGCTTCCGTTGCCAGGTCAAATCCCTCATCCCATTTCACTTCCCCACGGAATAACCCTTCATCTGAAAAAGTTTTGACATCTTCCATCTGAATAGCAGGATCCTGTATAAAAGTTGCTCGGGGCAGGGCGATCTCTAACTCTTTGTCATCTTCATTGATTTTAATATCATCCGATGTCACTTCTTTAAGATTAACGCCGGCAATGACTGTAGCAGGGACTATTAATAATAACTCTCTTTTTGTACCTGGTAAATTAACTGAAATATCATTTCCAAACAATTTATTATCCTCTTGCTCAATGATTACTTTCATATGTGCTTCTGCTGTTGCAAGCATTGCTAATTCTTGAACCTGTTCTACAAATACTGTACTTTCTTTTTTAAATGTATTACCGAAAAATAACCAAGTACCCCCAAATGTGAAAAGGATAAGAAGCAATGCAATTAATAAAATCTTAAATCCCCAAAATTTAAATATAACCTTGAATATTGCTCCGGAAATATTGGTGTTTCCACTGCGTTGACCTATAACCGCGGTGGCAGCACTTTCTTCCTCACCCTTTTTCAACTCCTGCAATACTTGTTCAATTTGTGTTAATGCTTCATCTTTTTTACTCATGGCGTCTTCCCCCTCCTTGATGTTATTGAGGAAAATTAAATTATAAATTCCATATTTATACTTGAATATCATATCAAATTATAAACCGTATTAAAAAAGGTTACTACGAGATATATATCGGAGGATGTGTAATCCTTTTTCATATTTTTCAAATCTTGTTAATAGCAATTTTCATTAAATACATTTAAACTATCGAATGGAATTATATTAAGAGAGGTTACAATATGAAAAAACAATCGTTGTTTATACGAGGGACTCTATTTGCAGCAATTTTAACAGGTTTATTCTTTTTACTTTATAAAAGCGGTATTTCTGTTTCCGATCTGTCACCCCAGCTTATTTTAGAGCTTGCCCATAACAATCTAACTATCGTTATTTTAATAATGATATTATTAATGTTCCTGCAAAATTTATTTACATTTATCCCGTTAATTTTAGTCATCACGATTAATATTGCATTGTTTGGATTTTGGCGTGGTTATTTTTTTAGTACCTTCAGCAGTGTTATTGGAAGTACATCAATTTTCCTTTCCATTCGCTACTTTTTCGCTAATTTATTCTCTTCAGAAAAACTAAAAAAGTATGAGCAGCAAATAAATCAAAACAGCTTTCTATTTGTTCTGTCGGGGCGTATTTTGCCATTCCTTCCTACGAATTTAATTAATATCGTATCCGGCTTAAGCAAAATGAAAATATCGTATTTTATCTCAGCTACTACAATTGGAAACATGATTTATGGACTTGTATTAGCCTCTGTTTCTTATGGAGTTGTCTCTGTATCACAGCAATATCGGCAACTATTTTATGTGATTATTGCAACTGTCGCCATTATCGTTGCGGTTCGATTCATTAAAAAGCAACGTACAAGCAGTATATAAAAAAAGAAGGTATTGCACCTTCTTTTTTATTTTGTTTATTAGCTTATATGTCGGCCATACCGTATGGCTCGTCTGAACAGTAGGGCCGGACCATACCGTCTTTACAGAGGCTAAGTATTCTTCCTTTGAATAAAGGAAATAATATTAATATATAATGCCGTCATCTCTTCAGGGGTCTTATCTAGATTATTTTGAACCCATTGTTCAATCAATCCTAAAAAAGCAGATGTGATAAAGGCTAAAAAGTATTCCATCGAGACATTTAAATTTGCATTGAAGCTTTCATTTCCCTCCAGGTTTACTCGCACCTTTTCTGAAAAGGCTGCTCTAAACCGAAGATGAAAACCCGCTCTGCCATGTTCACTTAAAAAGATTTTTAAAAGTGGTGCCTGCATTTTTATCGAATTAAATAATGCGGAAGCTAATTGTTCCTGCCCTTTTTCAAACGAATGTGTAGATGAATACTTCGATTGCAATTCATCAATATAATCCCCTAGCTCTTCAAATAGTTGTAATTCAATCTGATCCAGCAAATCAAATTTATCGATAAAGTGTAAATAAAACGTTCCACGATTAATCTTGGCTGTTTTCGCAATATCCCCTACTGTAATTGAATCGAAAGTTTTCTTTTCCAGCATCTCCATAAATGATTTTTGAATAAGCTCTTTTGTTCTTCGGTTTTTTTCTGTATAAACGCTCAAAAAAACACCATCTTTCATCAATATTGAACAATCTGTTTATTTTGTTGATTGCTTTGATTTTCCCTTAAATTATAAAATAAACGAGTAATAATAAACAACATGTTGAAATTTGAGAAAGGATGTAATTCATTTGAGATTATTTAAAGAAAAATTAGCATGGGCTGCTCCTATTGCTGTTATATTAATCATTGCACTATTTTCGGTAAACTTATTCGCACAAGGAAATCCGCAAGTAAAAAATCTGCCGGTTGCTCTTATTGTTAACGATGAGGGACAACACGTTGAGATGGTTCTCGAGGCTGTGGAACAAATGAGTAAAGTTGTAGACGGTTCAGAACCAGTTATAGCATTTACAAATGAGAAAGAAGAAAATATTGAATCACTATTTGCAGATAAAACGTATTATGCAGCACTTGTCATTCCTGAAGGTTACAATGACACACTACAAAATGCACTAACAAATAATCAAGCTGCCAAACTGCAAATATATATTAACCAAGGCTTTAATATGACAGGTGCAAACTTTGCAAAAACAGCTTTAAACAGCTTTGTATCTGGAGTGAACGACCAATATTCCGCAAACTTTTCAGCACAGCTTGGTACTGAAAAAATTGATGCAACGCAAGCTTCCATTTTAGTAAATCCAATTGTTGCTGAAGAAAAAATATACAATCCTATTACAGCTTCTACTGCAAACGGTAGTGCCCCAACTTTATTGGCAGTACCTGCATGGGTAGGTGCGTTAATCGGTGGATTCATTGTATTTTTAGCAACATCAAGCATCTTTAAGAAAGAGCTGTTAACACGTAAACAAACATTAGGCCTAATTGGCGGGCAATTTTTATTCGGCATAATTATTGCCCTATTTTCAGGCTTCACTGTTGCAACACTTGCACAGATCGCAGGTATTAATATGCCAAGCTACTTCCTGGTGGCTTTCTTTGTATCATTTGCAGCATTCTGTTTCTATTTATTAGTATCGGCAATTACCGCATGGATTGGCAAACCAGCTATTACATTATTCATGGTTGTCATGCTTTTAGGTATGGGTGTTCTTATGACACCACAGGAAATGCTTCCAAGTTTCTTCGTAAACTTCATTCGTCCATGGGTACCAATTCGCTTTGCTTCTGAAGGTTTACGGGAAATTTTCTACTTCGGCAGCGGATTCTACACAGGCGCTTCCTTCAACACAATTTTAGGAATTGGTATTGCAGGGTTAGTAATTTTCTTACTTTCTATCTTCAAACCGGTAAAAGTAAAAAAACAACAGAACTAACACATTAAAAAACGTTATTTTGCATTCAGTGCAAAATAACGTTTTTTATTTAACTTCTTTTAGATAAGCCCGATATATATTTCAATATTTTAACTTTTTTGGTTTTATTGCGAAAAAAGGTCATCACCATACGTTATATATAATGTAAAAGCTTTTGCAATAACAATACTATAAAAAGGAGAACGATATGAAGATTGATGAGCAAAATTTTATAAAATATCTTCAAGCCGGCAATGAACATGCTCTTGATTACGTAATCGACCACTATCTTCCATTAATAAAAGGTGTTGTTTTAAAAATTTTAGGTCCGCTAGACATTAATGAAAGCCCAAAGGAATGCTGTAACGATATTCTATTATCTATTTGGAAAAATGCAAAAAAGTTCCATGGCGATGCTGCTGATTTTAAGAAATGGGTTTGCGTTATTGCTAAATATAAAGCAATCGATTATTACCGGATGGAAATGAAGAAAAAAGAAAGCCCTTCTTTGAACATAGAACTGACACAGGCAGAATCCATGATGTATGAAAACTCCTCCCTGGAAGAACAGGAGGAAATTCAGGTAATCATCTCTAGTTTAAAGCCCGTCGATCAGAAAATTTTTATAATGAGATACTTGTTAGATTTTGATACCGAAGAAATTGCTCGTCAGTTGGAGATGACAAAATCGGCAATAGATAACCGCCTTTACCATGGTCGAAAAAAACTAAAAAAAGATTTAGGGGGTATGCCCATTGAAAAATCTGTTTAAACACTTTAATGATATTGACATTGATGTAAATGAATTTGAAGAAGCTGATGTAACAGAATTTGAAAAGGCTCAGTTTAAAAGAGACTTGAAAAGACAAGTATCCAAAACAAAAAACAGAAAGTGGATGAAAGGAGTTGCGGCTGTCTGCCTTTCGCTCGGTATCGGTACCGCATCACTTATAGGTCTGTCCTATACCACCTTTGCTCATGATATTCCGATAGTAAACAGTATTATCAAACTCTTCTCGACCAAGGACAAGATAATTTCAGGCTATGAGGAGTTTGCGGATCAGCAGCATCTTGTAGCAGAAAGCAATGGCACAACGATTACGGTAAATGAAAGCTTATTTGACAGTAAAAAGTTTTTAGTTGGCTATTATATTGAAACAGACAGAGATTTAGGTGAGCATCCGGAAATAGAAACTACATTTAAAGTGGATGGTCGTGAGCATGCCCTCTTTCATACAGAGCATATAATTGAAAAGGTCGGACCAAACAAATATGCCGGCTTAACAACAGCAATTCTGAACTTATCTAATCAATTGGAACAGGCGAATTTCGAATTCCACATTAGCAGTCTTACCAATCGGGATACAAAAGAGATGGTTCAAGGTAGTTGGGATTTTGAAATAGATGCCAAAGCTACTGAGAATAAAGTTCAAATTGTGGAAGCACCTGCATCAAAAAAAGCTGATCTAGGTATTAAAATAAATGAAGTTATATACACACCGATCTCCTTTATCGTCAATTATACAGAAATGCAAAAAAATGAGATGTTAAAAGAGAAATGGGACGTTATTTCTTCCGATTTAAATGTAAAGGATAATTTAGGCAATACGTATACATCAAGGTTAACAGGCGGCACAGGAAACGGGCAGGGGTTTATGGAATATGTATTCACATATGAAAAACTACACCCGGATGCCAAAACTTTAATATTCACTCCCATATTCAAATTGATGGAGGCGGAAATCGATGAAAATGGCGTAAAATGGGTAAATCCTGATAGCGATTTAAAAATGGAAATAATCGAACTTAGTGATATTATTATTAAAATTCCTAAGTAATACGTCATCTAAAATGAATAACTTGCCTAGATCTCCTTGGAATTAGGGAGAAACGCAACCAATAGAAAAGCCAAAACGTAGAATTAACGTTTTGGCTTTTTGAATATTAGTGATTTTGCAATAAAACATTGAACTGCGCTCTCAATATTTTATTCCTTCGATGATCCGTCATTTAAATAAACTTCGCCGTCTTTATAAACCATTTGTTCTGGATAACGAAGATTTATAACTGCATCTTGAAGTTCTTGTGAAGGAGCCCGTGTTGAAAGTGAAACAATTATATTAGTAGCGAAAGCAGCAATTGCTCCGAAAACACCAGCACCAGTATCAATAATGCCTAATACCGTAAAGCCACCGTATTTCGCACTGAAGATATAAATAAGTGTTACCGCTAAGCCGACAAGCATTCCCGCTATTGTTCCTTTTGCATTCGCACGCTTCCACCATACACCTAAAACGAGTGCTGGGAAGAAGGTACCAGTAGCAAGCGCGAATGCCCATGCAACAATTTGAGTAATGGCACCAGGAGGGTTTAATGCAATAATCCCAGCTAATAGTGTTGCAACAACAATTGAAATACGTCCTATTAACAGGCGTTTTTGCTCAGATGCTTGTGGATTGATGATGCGGTAATAAATATCATGTGCAAATGATGAGGATATAGAAATCATTAAACCACCAGCTGTAGATAACGCTGCCGCCATTGCGCCTGCCGCCACGAGTCCAATAACGAATACCCCTAGATTTGCGATTTCAGGTGTAGCCATTACGACAATATCGTTGGCAATTTGCAGTTCTGGCCATTGAAGAATACCATCACCATTCGCATCGGCTATTCCCAATTTTCCAGTATCAATCCATGATTGAGTCCAAGCAGGTAGTTCAGCAATTTTATTACCAGCAACTTCCGTCATTAATATAAAACGAGCAAAAGCTGCATAAGCTGGTGCGCTAAAATATAAAAGTCCGATAAAAACTAATGCCCAAGCCCCTGACCAACGGGCCGCCTTCATAGTACCTACTGTATAAAATCGTACAATTACATGTGGAAGTCCAGCTGTACCACACATTAATGTAAACATAAGAGCTAAAAACTGCCACTTGGTTCCGTTGGTGAAAGGTGCAAAATACTCAGAAATTCCAAGTTCCCGGTCGAGTTCACCCATTTTCGTTAAAATTTCACCATACGAAATCCATGGTAAAGGGTTACTAGTCAAATGTAATGACATAAAAATTACAGGTACTAAATATGCAATAATTAAAATGATGTATTGTGCTACTTGAGTCCAAGTGATACCTTTCATACCACCAAATGCAGCATAAAATGCAATAAGTACAACGCCGATCATTGTTCCTATTTTCGCATCAATTTCAAAGAGGCGCCCGATTACTACACCAGAGCCCGATAGCTGACCGATTGAATACGTGAAGCTTATAATAATTGTACATAAAGCTGCTATTATTAGTGCTGCTTTACTATTAAAACGGTCTCCGATAAATTCAGGCACGGTATAACGGCCAAATTTACGCAGCTGCGGTGCAAGTAATATCGTTAAAAATAAATATCCGCCAGTCCATCCCATAATATAAGCCAATCCATCATAGCCAAGTAACATGATCGTACCAGCCATCCCGATAAAGGATGCTGCACTCATCCAGTCTGCCCCAATTGCCATCCCATTAAAAATTGGTGGCACTCCACGACCAGCAACATAGAAGTCAGATGTTTGTTTAGCAGTATTATAAACCGCAATCCAAATATATAAAGCAAATGTAGCCAATATAATTAACATTGAAACTATAAATTGAGTATCCATAAATTACCCCCTTCCATTAGTGATTTATCATATTGTTTGCGCCAATTTCTTCATTTCGCGCTTCACTGATCCCATACTTTTTATCGATTTTGTCTCCAACGATCGCATTTACAAACAGTAAAACAATGAAAGTAAATAAAGCTCCAATTGCCCCCATAAAATAGTGGAACGGGAATCCCAAAAATTGAACATCAGTTAACGAGTCTGCAAGCGCTACCATAACAAAAGACACTAAAAACCAAATTGCAAAATAAATAGCCATGTACGTATTTTTCTCACGGAAATAGGCATCAGCAACTTTTTTGTCGATTTTTTTCATCTAGACCTTCTTTCTTCAAATTTTTATCGTAAATCAAAAATAAAAAGAATTGTTTCCTTTAAAGGAAGCGGTACTAAAATCACCTTAACAACCATTAAAATAATAAGTCCTATTATAGGAAAGGTGAGAGCGATGAAACGTTTTTTGATTAGTCCATAAGCAAGACAGCAAATGGAGATAAGAATAATGAATAGAAGCAACTAATTCCCCCTATGTCTCCAAGTTTTTTTTTTAATGTATGTTAAAAAGGTCCAGGATAAAACGACTATAGAATAAAAAATTATTTGAGTAGGGATAACTAAAACAGACAAGCATCAAAAATTAAACACAGAATACATAATTATTAAAGATTCCACGGTTTACTATGTTATATTGGAATAGTAGTAAACGACCAACATATTTTTGACATCGACAATGTTAATTTAAGATTGTTAAATAAGCATTATTGGGTGCCAAACCCATTAGAGTTCTTCAGGAACAAAGAATTCTACCGCAGCATCTCCAAGTGAGATGCTGCCTTTTTTTGTTGCAAAACAATTTACATTCGATCAACATACTAAAAAGCTTAGAGGATAGTAACTAATCCTCTAAGCTTTTTCATGTCATTTTTTTCACACCAATAAACAACGGCTTTTTATTAATCCCCGCTATTTTCCAAACATGAAACAGTACCGTTCGTTGGTGTCAGCCTTTTTTGTTCCCGCTGTTCTTCCAGGAGATTCATCATTAATGATTGAATCAATTTTGTTACAATATTTGCGTGGATAGGATTTGCAAGATTTTTTCTTTCAAGAGGATCCTTCGTAAGATTATACAGTTCATATTGTTCAGGAACAGAAACTGTTTTCGTTACGATTTTTGACATAGAAACAGTGATCTCTTCATTAACAGGAGTTTGACTTTGAATTTCTGTTACTTGATCTTCTACTCCTGGGTTACTCCAAAATTGCGGATTATCGAAGTATCTTGAAAACTTCCAAAGCTCCCTTTCCCTATTTTGACCTGTTGGAAGATACGCAATGACAGATTCAATATGGTTTGGCTGGACAACAGAATTATAAGGCTGGCCGGAAATACTAGTCTGAGATAATCCTCTCGTTACATCATCATCTGTCATAAAATAAATCGGCTCATTTGCCCGTAGGAAAGCTTCATCCCCATAGAGAAGCGGCATTAAATTTCTTCCTACAGGTGGATGTACTTCAGTATGATTTTTCCTTAACTCCTGTTGAATTTTGTTTACGTCAATTTTGGCTAATCCTAAAAGAGTTGGCAGAATATCTACATGACTAGTCAACATATCCGCAGTTTGCCTATTTGGAAACAATTTTGGATTATGAACGATAAATGGTACATGAGTCGCTTCTTCGTATGCGTTATACCACTTTTGAAATAATCCGCCGTGAGCACCTAATAAATCTCCATGATCAGAAGTAAAAATGATAATTGTATTATCATAAAATTTGCTGGATTTTAGTTTATTGTATACCTTCCCCATTTCTTGATCGACTTTTTTATGAAGGGAGAAATAAAGCTGACGATAAAAAAGACTATCTCTTGTTGGCTGGAAGGCTTTGTGGTAAGTCTCTTTGTAGCTTTGTTGTGCAGCTGGCTTTGTGTGCAATAATTCATCCGCTGTAGGAGCAGGTGGAATAATAGGAACAGAAGGGTCTACTTCAAAATTGAATAACGGATGGTATTCAGTTGTTTCTCCGAACAACGTAATATCATGTGGATTTAAAAATGAAGATACAATTAACCAAGGTTGACTTTGATTAACACTATCCGCTTCGAGTGAATGAAGTAACTCAACTACTTCCCTTGAGTACACTTCATCACGACCACTTGTTCCAATGCCAGCAGATGAAGCAGAGTTACGAGGATTGGATCCATGAGGTTCTGGACCAACCCAGCCTGAAAAGCCAAATTCATTTAGACGCTCAGATTCCAAGTAAAACTTTTCAAGATTTCGGTCAGGAATACCTGTATTTGAATCGTAACTAGGCAATGCATTTTGAGTTCCAGGAATCAAAATATCCTGAGGACTCACATGCCATTTCCCCTTCCAAAATGTACGGTAGCCTGCCGCACGAAAATAGTCCCCAAAAGTAGGAACTGTATTAGGATCTAGCCAGAATACGTCCGGTTCAAATGAAGACGCAGCAGCCCCAGTTGTTTTAGTTAGCCCATGTAATGATGGGTATTGTCCCGTATACAGTGTTGCTCTACTCGGTGAGCATGCAGTGCTTCCAACGTAATGGTTTAAAAATTCCATTCCATTTTCCCGTAATAATTCCTGTGTCTTTAAATTTTCTTTACGCCATTTCTTTAGTTCCTTATTTTCGTAAACTGTCGGAAATCGTTGTTCATCCACTATAAAGATAAGGAAATTAGGTTTTGTTCCTTCTATGTTCTCCTCTTTCTGCAATCCCAAATATTTTCCCCCTTGCGAACATGAATAATTAAAACATCTTATGTTTACAGGCTCGAAAATACCATACACTTTGAAGGGTATTATTTAGAAAGATCCGTACCGAATCAAAGTTACAAAAACTGCATCTATTTAAGATTGTGGCAACCGAATTGTAAAGGTTGTCCCTTTTCTTTCTATTAAGACATCTTTGATGCGAATTATATATATATGTATTTCTAGTTTCATGTTCATTTAGGAATATGTGACTATAAATATATAATAATAGAAATGCTATTGACTTTAATTTCAGTATGTCCGTTTGTAATAATAATGACCGTTTCGGAAAAACTAGTTCAAAAAGCGATGATAGGAGTGCCTGAAAGTGACAGAACGCCCAAACATAAATCTCAAGACCTTTTGCATGAGTGAGTACGATGTTTTAAAAAAAGTACTTCTTTGTCAACCTCAATATATGACGATTCGTGAGATAATTAATGAAACACAGGAGCATTTTAAGAAGGAAGGCATCCATATTGAACGCGCACTCGAGCAGCATGCTGAATTTGTTAGAATTCTACAGGAAAATAACGTCGATGTTATTTTATTACCTTATCATAAAAAATATCCTGAACAGGTCTTTACAAGGGATGTTGGTTTTACACTAGGACAAACAATTTTTGTTGCTAAAATGGCGACAGAAGTTCGCTCAGGAGAGGAAAACATTTTAAAGCAGTGGCTGGAGGACGAAGAAATCTCTTATTATAATTTAATCGAGGAACGAATTGAAGGCGGGGATGTTGTAATCGATCAGAATACCATCTACGTGGGACTCAGTAATCGGACGGACGAAAAAGCTGTTGAACAATTACAGCGTCTATTAAATAATTTTAAGGTCATTCCTATTCCATTTAAAGAAAAATACTTGCATTTAGATTGTATATTTAATATCGTTTCCCCTGAAGTAGCCCTTATTTATAAAAATGCTTTAACACAAAAAGAAATTAACTTTTTTGCAGCACGTTATGATTTAATTGAGGTTTCTGAAGAAGAGCAATTTCAATTAGGTACAAATGTATTGAGTATTGGCAACAAGCGGATATTAAGTCTGCCAGTTAATATTAATGTCAACAAACAGCTTCGAAATCGGGGCTTTCAGGTAATTGAAGTGGATATTACAGAAATTATTAAATCCGGCGGCTCGTTCCGCTGCTGCACCCTTCCTATCTTACGAGAAGCATAAATAAAAATTACATTGGATCTGCAGTTGCATCTTTAGTGAAACTGCCTCCAACTAAAGAAAACCTTCTTTCACAAAATTTATAAACCGCACTTACTTATGATGCGGAACTACGTAATATGGTTAAGTGCGGTTTAAATTTCAATCAGATCTTCTAAAACAAAAAGTAGATGCGCTGTAGTAAATAAAAATAAATCCCTTGCATGCACCTACAAGGGATTTGCTATTATTTATTTTATTACAACACCCATTTATCTTTCGCAAATAAAATACGTCCTACTGCTAGAATTACTAAAGCTAACACTATGTTAACTCCAAGTGTAATAAACACGTGCTCGATATCAATGATTCCAACAAATAATTCTTTAAAAATAGCAAACACATTTAAGATTGGTACTAAAAAATATCCAGTAGTTAATTCATTTAGCCCGACACTTGTGATGAATAATGCCGGTAAAATTCCAACCATAATTATGGGTGTTCCGTAGCTTTGTGCTTCTTTTACCGTCTTACCAAAAATACTTGTCAGCAATAATGCTGAAGCCATTAATGCAGCGAAACTGATGATAATTAAAAGAGCGACCGTACCAATTAACCAAATATCCCCTTCCATTGTTAAGCCGGCTTTTAACTGTTCTGTAAAGAAGTAGATTTCAATAAATACAATTCCTAACGTTAAAATACCTGTAACAGTAGCAAGAATTACAAGCGTTAACCATTTGCCTAATAAAAATGAACTGCGATTTACAGGAGTCATTAATAAAGCTTCCATCGTACGGCGTTCTTTTTCCCCTGCAATAAAATCTGCTGATGAAGATGTAATGCCTATACCTACTGCAATAACCAGCATCATTGGGATAAGAAAGCTCATCATTTTTACAGATTGATCACCTTCGATTACTTGTACTTTATTAACTGTAAAAGGTGTTAAAATTGACGTTTCTACATTTTGTTGTCCTAATCGTTCAGAAACAATTGCCTGACTGTATTGTGTTAATGCCATTTCGATTGCTGACATGGCAATATAGCTGTTTTCACTATATGCATCGCCTAAAATTTGAATTGTTGGCACAATTCCGGCAGAGATTTGCTGTTCAAAGTCTCCAGCAAGAACAAGCCCGGCTACTGCTTCACCTTCTTTAATAGTAACTTCCACATCATCAACAGCACGAAGCTCTAAATTTCCTTTTCCATCTAGTAAACCTTTTACAAACTCTAACTGATCTTTTTCTGTCACGACATGAAGCTGAATATCCTCGTCAGGCGCCATCATTTTTTCATAGAAGAATACTAATGCTGACATTAAAACTAATGGTAAAAATACAGTTAAAATTAATGTGCGTTGATCTCGAAATGTATCCTTTAACTCTTTTTTGAATATATTAAGCATCTTCATTTCCTCCACGTACTAATTTACTCATGAAAATATAGTTTAAATCGCTTGAGCCTTCTTCAGCATAAAGCTGTTCAAGAGTGCCATCATAGACAAGCTCACCTTTATGAATCATTGCTACTCGGTCACATAGCATCGTTACTTCCTCTACAATATGACTGGAGAAAATAATGGTTTTCCCTTCACGTTTCAGTTGGTGCACAAGCTGACGGAAAGTATTGGATGATGTAATATCTAGCCCTGTCGTTGGTTCATCAAAGAGTACAATATCCGGATCATGTAATAATGTTCTTGCAATGGCCACTTTTTGACGCATCCCTTTTGAAAACCCACCGATTTTTCGATCTAAATAGTCTCTCATGCCAAACATTTTGGCTAATTTTTCAATACGTACTTTTGTTTCATGCTTACCTAAGCCATAAAGTGAACCAAAATATTCTAAATTTTCGCGTGTTGTCAGTCGCTCATAAAGTCCTGTTTCACTCCCAAACAATACGCCGATTCGTTTTTTCACTTCATCAGATTGCTTTACGGTATGAAAACCTGCTACTTCAACGCTG
This sequence comes from Solibacillus sp. NPDC093137, assembly GCF_050280445.1. Taxonomy (NCBI): domain Bacteria; kingdom Bacillati; phylum Bacillota; class Bacilli; order Caryophanales; family Caryophanaceae; genus Solibacillus; species Solibacillus sp. NPDC093137. The sequence continues at coordinate 51,711 of NZ_JBNNVH010000007.1, read as the reverse complement.
CCTGAAGACGGTTCAATTAGAGTAGCGATTGTTCGTAGTAAGGTTGTTTTCCCGGCACCGTTTTCACCTAGGAGCCCAAGTACCTCACCCTCATGAACTTCTAGGGAAACTTGCTTTAAGGCAGTTATATATTGTTTCTTATTTTGAAATTGTTTTGTTACTCCTTTAATTTCAATCATTTCCGTCACCTCGTTTATTTGATGTTTTTATCGTACAAATAAATACAAGAGGTGTCTGCGATGTTGTCGCAAAAATGCCCTATTATGTCGTGAAAAGGGAGAATGAATTGTAGAACTGTCAAAATTTTACGTATAGTGTATATTTATTACGAGGTGTATAACATGAGAGTAGGATTAGTAGATGACCGAGCAATTGATTTAGATAAACTAAAGGCAATTATAGAGCCAATCGAAGAAATAAATATTGTATTTGCTACTACAAGTGCACAGCAAGCCTATGAGGAAATAAAAAAGCAATCGATTGATTTACTGATTGCGGATATTGAAATGCCAGAATTATCGGGTTACGAATTAGCTGATATTATTTATACACACGCCTTACAAATTATGGTTATCTTTGTAACAGGCAATAGCGGGTACGCTGTTCATGCTTTTGAATTGAACGTACATGATTACATAATGAAGCCCTATACAAAAGAAAGACTTGTATCTTCTGTTGAAAGATTGTTAGCAAAGCAACAAAAAGCCGAGTTATCGGGCCGGATTTTTATTAAGCAAAAATCTGATATTCATATCGTACAAAAAAAGGACATTATATTTATTGAACGTTCAGGTCGTGCTACAACGATCTATACAAAAAATGGTCCTGTAAAAACCTATCAAACCTTAAATGAATTAGAGGGAGAGTTAAGGGACCGTTTGTTTATAAGAGCTCACCGCTCATTTATTATTAATATTCGATACATATTAAATTTTTCGTTATACGCAAAGAATTCCTATTTAGTGTCCTTTGAAGGAATTGAAGAAAAAGCAGTTATTACAAAGGAAAACCTAGATATTATACAAAAAAACTACTTTTGAGGTGGCTATATGAAGCATAAACTATATTTTTTCATCATTTGTTGTACCCATTTTGCCCTCGCAACAGTAGGCTATCTTTCCTTATACATAAGCATTCCAATAAGCATCATTTTAACATTAGTAGCTATGAAAAGAATTACGTTAAAGATTGATTGGAGTGTAATAATTCATTTATGTATGTATGGTGTCTATGTATTAAATGGGAAGAGTGTACAAAATCTACTCTTACTTTTTGGCGCATTGCTTGTGGTTATTTATAGTTCACAAAAGCAGAAAGCGCTATTTAAGACTTCAACAGTACAGTTAGAAGTAAATGAAAAGCTAGTAGAATTTAATCGTACATTTCAAGAGGTACGTAAAGAACGTCACGATTACTTAAAGCATGTATCAGCAATTGCTTATTTACTGGAAAAAGATAAGGTTAATGAAGCTAAAATCTATATGCAAAGGTTAGTAAAGCGATATGAACAGACGAACTTGTCGTTAAAGGGAGAGCAGGGGGCAGTAGCAGCCGTATTATATACGAATTACGAAAAGGCACGAAGCCACAATATTGCAATTAATTATTTGTTTGAAACACCTGTATCAAATTTATCCCTTCCATCTGATGAAATCGTTCAGCTAATAGGGAATATATTAGAAAATGCGATTGATGCAAGCATTGAATGGCAAACGAAGTATAACAAACAAGCTTTTATTGAATTAAGCCTTCGTAAAAAAAGCGGTCTATATCTATTAACTTGTTCAAACAATACAATTCCCTTGCCGAAGGAAATTGCTGACCAACTGTTTGCCAAGACTGGTGTTACAACAAAACCAAATCATAATGGTTTAGGTACTTCAATTATTCGGCAAATTATAGAGCAGCATAACGGATATTTAGAATTTATAGCAGAGAAGCAAACATTTACAATTACGTGTAAAATTCCTAATGTCATCTCATAAAAAAAGCTTTAATAAGCTACACCTACTGATTGTCTTACGGGATGTAGATTATTGAAGCTTTGATTTATTTAATGCTTCATATACTCCTTCAAACTTCAGGTGATGGTTATTTTTTACGGTATTTCTTATATCAATTATAATAAATAGATAAAAATGCTCTAATGGAGCATAGATATCGGTTTTCGTTTTTGTTTCTTTTCTTCATACATCTTTTTATCTGCTTCAATGTAGAGACTTTCTGTTTTACCAGCCGATTGCTCACTAAAAGCCATACCAATCGACATTTGAAGGTTGATATCATTATTTAATACAGGATGATGATTGGTTTTTTCACGGAGCAGATTACAAAGCATTTCAATCTGATTCATCGTTGTATTTGGTATAATTACAGCAAATTCATCTCCTCCTACACGTGAAACAATTACGTTACCGGAAAATGTGCTTTTTAGTAATTTCGCTGCGGCTTCTATATATTGATCACCTTTTTTATGTCCATATGTATCATTTACATATTTTAATTGATCGAGATCGCATAAAATTATACCCAACGCTACATTCTTTTCTTTATTATAATAATTAATCATTTGTTCAAAATAACCACGATTATAAATATCCGTTAATGCATCATGGGTACTTCGATATTGTAATTCTTGCTCTAACTTTATTTTTTCATCAATATTTCGCATAATACCTTGAATCGCAACGATTTCTCTGTTCTCGTAAATCGGCGTTGTATATTCCTCAAACCATCTATAAATTCCATCCGTACCTTTTAAACGCTGGATAATACCCTCGTTATAATTAATTTGACCTGAAATCTTGTTCTCCATAATTGTTTTGTCCTCTGGGTGAATCATTTCAAAAGGGGTATTCGAATCTCTATAGAGAGCCTCTAACGTACCTTCCCCTAAAAATAAATCTACAGAAGGACTTGTATACCTATGTCTATAGACAGGTTTTACTTCATAGTAATAAATGATATCTTGCGACCTTTCCACTAACTTTAAGGGAATGTTTTCATTTTGAAATTTTGATTGATAATATTTTGTATAAATCCAATACATTATTAATCCCGTTACTAAACCGAATATAAATAAAACCATTTCATAAATCCCCTGATAACTTTATTAAGTAGATTGTAATTTTCATCATGTAGTCCTTCTTTTTATATAATTTCCTTATTATTCAATTATACTTTTTTACTATAATGCAATCTACTCTTACTAGCACATATAACTCAGGCTAAATTGTGATTTTTTCATCTACCAACTACACTCACTGAATATATGTTTCTATAAATTCATTTATCAATGTTAAATATCCTGAATTACATTTCGAGTTGAACAAAGAATAAAGTATAGGAAAAAATCCGTAAACAATTTGTAAAGGCCGATCTTCTATAAAAGAAAATCGGTCTTAGCTTTTGTATATTTTAAATCTACATAAAAAGAGTTTATATTAAGTCATGCTACTCCCTATTCATCTGCAAATTATTACTCTTAGACAAACAAAAACAAACCATCAACTACAGTAAAACTACTGTAATCGATGGTTTATTAAAAACCGCACTTACTTATGATACGGTTCACCCTTAATAATTCTAAAACTGCGGTAAATCTGCTCTACTAGCACTAGTTTCATCAACTGGTGAGGCAGCGTCATTTTTCCGAAGCACAGTTTTTCATCCGCGCGATTAAGTACATCCGCATGCAATCCTAATGATCCGCCTATAACAAACGCGACTTTGCTTTTCCCGTAAGTCATTAGCGCCTCTAAATCTGCGGCCATTTCTTCACTCGTTTTCATTTTACCGTCAAGTGCCAATGCGATGACATATGTACCTTCATTGATTTTCGCAAGGATACGGTCACCTTCTTTACGTTTGACGATTTCCATATCAGCTTCACTTAACTGCTCAGGTGCTTTCTCATCCGGTACTTCTACTAAATCGATTTTCGCATAGCCGCCTAATCGCTTTACATATTCCTCAATACCCATTTTTAAATACTTTTCTTTCAACTTACCAACCGAGATGATAGTAATATTCACAACTTATCCACCTTTACGTTCCATTTACAAACAAGTTATCCACAAAAGTTATGCACATATCCACAAATAAAAACTATATATTGTGTAAAGTTATTTACTTGATACAACATATGTTGCGGACTGTTCACAGTAAGAACAAGTTGTTGATAACTTTTCCTCTTCCGATAACAAATCCATCATCGGGAAATTTTCTGTTTCTGCCACGTGCATATCTAACGCATGATCTATATGGGTTTCACAGCTGTACGTCTTCATTTTTAAACCTTCTTTCTTTTCTGAAATTTCCACAAACTTATTCACAATTTTTGAAATGTTATCCACAACCCATTGTAACAGACAAAAAACGAGTAGAAAAGACAAGCCTTTTTCTTCTCTACCCGTTGTGTACAATTTCATTCTTTAATTAAGTTATCCACATTTACAATTGTGCATTTTCCACTAACTCTAAATTTGCCTCTACTATTTTACCGTTGCGATATACTTTAATTTTTAATGTATCGCCAATAGATTTTTGATTATATAAATGTTTACGAAGCTCAATTGCATTTTCGATTTTTTCGCCATCCATTTCTACAATGACATCGTACTGCTGTAAACCTGCTTTATCTGCAGCTGAACCTCTTACAACTTGAGAAATGACAACACCATTCGTTACTTCTTCAGGTAATTTTAATGTTTGCTGTTGATAATAAGCCGGTACTTCCGTTAAATCGACTAAGGAAATTCCCATAGTTGGGCGTTGTACTTCCCCATGCTTTTCGAGTTGTTCAATAATTGGAATTGCTGAATTGATCGGAATCGCAAATCCTAAGCCCTCAACTGAAGACTGGGCAATTTTCATGGAATTTATACCGATTAACTCACCTGCAATATTCACTAAAGCTCCGCCTGAGTTTCCTGAGTTGATTGCTGCATCAGTCTGTAATACTTCTGTTGACCAGTCTTCTGCACCATCTTCATTTAAGTCGACAGGTACAGAGCGGTCTTTCCCCGAAATTACACCTGTTGTTACCGAACCATAAAAATCTAATCCTAATGGATTTCCGATGGCAATTACCGTTTCACCTTGTTTTAATACATCCGAATTTCCAAAGTTAGCTACTGTATCGATTCCTTCACTTGGTATTGAAAGTATTGCCAAGTCTGTCCAAATATCAGAACCGATAAGCTCTGCTTTTACTTTCTCGCCATCATCTAAAGTTACTTCAATTTGTTCTGCACCATCCACAACATGGTGGTTCGTTACGATAAAGGCAAAGTTCCCTTCTTTTTTATATACAACGCCTGAACCGCTACCTACCGCTTGAGCTTCTCCCGTACTTTGATTCCAAAAGTTTGGTGCTACATTTTGGATATTTGTAATCCCAACAACGGCACTCGATACTTTTTCAACCGCATTTGTTACATCAGTTGTCACCTCTGTTGCAGTTTGGCTAATCGTTGAGTTTGGGGAATCATTTGTAACCGAGTTAACTTCATTACCACCTGGTAGCTGATTTGCCAACGAGGGGAGCAGGAGCCATAATAATAAAGCACCAACGACAACACCACTCAAGCCAGATAAAAAGTACCCGCCTTTACTGCCGCCTTTTTTTTCTTTTCTATTTTGCCGCTGTTTTTTTTCTTCTTCTTCTCTTTTTAAACGAGCCTCAAGCTCAGCAATACGATCATTTTGAGTTTCTTTTTTATCGTCTTCAGGATAGTATCCCATATCGCTCATCCTTTCTTTATTCCTCTTACTGTTAGCATACACACTTAACATTAAAATTAGATGAAAATCACATAAAACCTAATTAAAAAATTGTTCATAAAATAAAAAAGGTATGCTAAAAGTAGAAACTTTTAACACACCTATCTTTTACCCATATTTACTTCAATTATGCCTTGCTAAATTAAACTGTCACAAGCTTTGTCGGCTCATTGGCATCGGTATCATGCAGATGCAAATATTCCCCTGCAATAATACCGCATGACTGTAATGTCTGTTCTACGCTCATCCGCGCCAGATCTTTCATATTGTTGTCTTTACTTAAATGCGCCAAATAAATTTGCGTCGGTTTTTCTGCTACAACATCAGCCATTGCTACTGCAGCATCCTCATTTGAAACATGTCCTACATCCGATAATATACGGCGTTTAATACTCCAAGGATATTTGCCCATTTGAAGCATACTCACATCGTGGTTACTTTCAAATACGTAGGCATCTGCTGCTGAGATATATCCTTTCATCCGGTCACTGACATAGCCTGTATCTGTAATGACAACTAGCTTTCGCCCGTTCTCATAGAATGTATAGAACATCGGTTCAGCAGCATCGTGAGACACGGCAAATGATTGAATATCCAGCCCGCCGAATGTTTTTACTGTTTCCATATCAAAATCAAAACATAAATCGGTTGGGATTGTTCCTACTAGCCCGTCCATCGCTGTCCATGTTTTTGCATTTGCAAATACAGGAATATTATATTTACGTGCAATGACACCGAGCCCTTTTATATGGTCACTATGCTCATGTGTTACTAAAATACCTGATAAACTTTTCATATCACGATCTATATTAGCAAACAGTTGCTCCATTTTCTTTCCGCTTAAGCCTGCATCAATCAAAAATGAGTGTTCATCATTTTCTACGTAGACTGCGTTTCCTGTACTGCCACTTGCTAAAACGCTAAATCGCATTGTTAAAACTCCCTACTCTTCCAAATCCTCTGTCTGCTCAACAATTTCGGATAAGTCATTTTGGATCTCCACAATTCGTCCTTGTACCGCATTCACAAAATGTATTTCTTCTGTGTCATCAGCCAGTTTTACCCGCACTTCCCATGTCGGTGCAAATACTTGTGTTTGCGTTAATTGAACAATTGTAGAGTAGCCTAGATTCATTTCCGTAATCTGAGAATTTGGTTTTAATAAATTCTTTCCATATAGAATCTGCAATACTTGTCTTGCAGTTAATAGATTTTGCTGTTTATCTAACTTTTCATGCTTTTCCAGCATTGTTTGCTCATAGGAAACAATGCGGTTGTCATTATCCCAATAAAGTTTTACATAACCACGCACATTATAATACAGTGTTACATCATTCACCTTCTGGAAAAATGTCGCTTCTCTTTTCTCTTCATCGATATTCCAAAGCACATAGGAATTACCTTCATATACATTGTTGTGGACAAATTCAGTATATGAATCTCGAGTATCGCTTTTCTGTAGCTTTACAGGCTTGTCCATCGTCACAATCAGCTTATTGTTATTTTCGATCTTTGCACTTTGATTCGGAAAGTATGGCACTTCAGATGGAGAGAAATTTTTAATTTGTCCGGAATAATATGCCGCACTTTCCTTATTGTTCGGAAGGGCAATATACGTTATATTATCTTCCTTCAAACGGGCTTCGATTTCCACCGTTTCCCCTAAAACTTCTATTTTCTCTCCTTCTTTATAGCTCTCTAAATACTGCGTATATAAAAAGATATTCAATACTAGAAAAACCCATATAAAAATAGTTTTCGTTTTACTCCAATCCAAATTCATCACCCCCTGTTTCCTCGGGTGAAAGGCGTGTCCATTCATTGTTTGTTACGGCAAACCATTTTGGCTCCAATACGAGGACTAAATCCGTATCCTGATCCGATTCTTCAAGCGTTAATTCGTACCCAACAACGATTTCCTCTGTTTCATTAAATAATTTTTTATTATTTGTACGGAGTGACTCAGCTATTTGTTCCCCTGATTCCAGATCTCTCTGTACCCCATCAATATGAGTATCCATTAAATAATAAGGGCGGCGGTAACGGAAAATACGGTCTTCACCCCAAGTAGTTACGAGACGAGTCATCGTATCATTACTGTATACAGGAAGACCCTGTACAAATAGCTGATACTCTGTACTATGCCTTCCAATGTCCATATAGGACAAGCGGTAATCCATTGTAAATCCACCATGGTCATTTATAAAATTATAACTGTCCTTCAATAATCTTGTCGAAGGAAGCGGTGTATTACTTTCTGCAGTCGGGTATACATAATTTATTATCCGATTTTGGCTATCAACTGTCATTAACGATGTTCCATCAGTAAAGCGTTCGGATTGAGAACTTTCAATATTCCTTTGTACGATTTTTAAATCGGTGAACAGAATCTTTTTAAATAGATCAGGTTTAATATCTACAGCTAAATATCTGTCCCTCGCTAACTGTATAGGATCTTTGGCCACATATAAAGAGCGTAAAGCATCCCGTTCAACTTCAACGTATTGGCTATAATCATTGGCTGGTTCAATTACCTTCTCCATGAAATAATCCTTATCCGGTACGCTTGCATACGCTCTATAATATAAACGTTTTTCTGTGTTTAGGAAGAGCAACTGTATCTGATCACTATTTTCAACATTTGACCAGTCTATAATAAGACGTGTAAAGCTTGCATCCGGTATTTCATTTTCATTATATGACAATAGATTAGAGAAAACGCGCAAAGGAATTTCTTCATTATAAAACATTGTTATACGATTATTCGTACGCACCATTTCATTCATTTTACTGTCTGAAAGGTCACTTTTAATTAATTCCATCTCGTAAACTTGCCATAAACGTAAGTGTTTATATAAACCTTTTAAAGGTGTTGAAGAGACTGTACCGTAAAATTGGTCATTTTGGCGATACAACAATCTGTACGGTTTTATTACTTCCTGTAAATCCTTAGGTTTGCCGACAAGTACTTCCTCAATCTGGGTCTCCTTTATCGTTTCATATTCCGGTTTGTAATTCCAAATAAGAAGTGTGAACACAATGCTGAGTAAAACGAGGAATGCTAATAAAAGAGATTTTATCTGTTCAACATATTTCATTCCCAATCACCCGCTTCATCCAATTCATATGGCAATGTGAAGAATATCGTAGTACCCTGGCCTTCCTCACTTTCTGCCCAAATTTTCCCGCCGTGTGCTTCAATCATTTCACGAGCGATTGCAAGACCTAAACCTGTTCCACCCATCGACCTTGCTCTTGCTCGGTCTACACGATAGAAACGATCAAAAATTCGCGTCACATTTTCTTTCGGAATTCCCATGCCATCATCTGAAATCATAACGCGAATCATATTATCATGAACGGTAAAACCAAAACGAATATTGCCGCCATCCGGAGAATACTTCAATGCATTTGAAATAATATTATCGATTACCTGTGTCAGCTTATCGGTATCAATATCAACAAAATAACTTTTTTCCGGAAGCAATCGGATAAACTCTACATTTTGTGACTTCGACATTTCAAATCGGTCGATAATTTGCGTGAAAAACTTATTAAATTCAACAAACTCCAAGTTCAGTTCATACTCCTGGCTGTCCATTTTTGATAACTGCAGCAAATCATTAACAAGGCGGATCATACGCTCTGTTTCAGTTTGTGTGACGTTTAAAAATGTTGGCGCTATATTTTCATCTTTCCACGCACCTTCTGCAAGGGCTTCTAAATAGCTGCGCATCGTCGTTAACGGCGTACGCAATTCATGGGAAACATTCGCAACAAATTCACGACGTTCCATATCGATTTTTTCCTGTTCGGTAATATCATGCAATACTGTAATCAGACCATTAACAAAACCTGTTTCCTTTTGAATTACAGAAAAGTTTGCTCGTAACACATATGGCGCATCATTCATACTAAAATCAAGATTCACAGGATCTTTCATATGAATCAAGTCTTCAAAACTATATTCCTGGTCTAAACGCAATACCGATGCAATTGGGCGGTTTAAAGTTGTTTCACGTGAATCATGAAGCAATTCCAATGCCGGATCATTAATCAAAATAATTTTCCCTTTACGGTCTGTTGCAATTACACCATCTGTCATATTACTAAGTACGCTTGCCAGTTTCCGGCGTTCGGCCTCTGTCGTGGATTGTGCTTCCTGAAGGCGATTGGTCAAATGATTGAAGGCAATGGCTAACTGTCCAATTTCATCTGTTCCGTATACACGCACTTTCCTTGCATAATTCCCTTTTGACATTGCCTGCGCCTGTTTTCGCATATCGGAAATAGGGCGAGTGATGGTTCTCGCAACTAAAATTCCTAATATAATCGTAATAGCAAGCGAAACTGCAATACCTGCTGCAAAAATACGATTAATTTCATTTAATTGCTCATATACCTTTTCAATATTCGATTGAACGTAAATGACACCCTTCAATTCCCCCTTGGGCCCTACATTATCCATAATAGGGACAGCCAGTATCCACATGCGATCTCCTGTATCCCGATCCATTGAAACCTTATCCAACAGTGTTTCGGAAGACGCGGCCTGTTGGATAATTTCTTCATTTATCCGTTGACCAACAATTGCCTGGTCATTATCGGAAGTAGCCAATATACGGTATTGACGGTCCACTACATTGATTTTGTTAATATCTTCTGTAGAAAAACCCTGCAAAATGGACTTTAAACTATCCTCTATCGTAGGAGGCGTATTTTCATCGCGCACTTTTAACATTTCTTCACGAACACTATAATGCACAAGCTCTATTCTTTGGCGAATCGAATCCTGGAAATTCGTTTTTAAACTCGTCTCCAGCTGCTTTGAGAAATAAATGCCTATAATTTGAAGAGCAATAATAATTAATAGGACATAAATCAGTACAAGCTTTACATGGATGGACTTAAAAAAGTTCACTTTTTGCATGTATTTTACTCCTGTTCAGGGTTTCGTAAGTAATAGCCGACTCCTCGTCTCGTAACAATCCATAAAGGATGACTTGGATTATCTTCAATTTTTTCACGTAAACGGCGGATTGTTACGTCCACTGTTCGTACATCACCGAAATAATCATACCCCCATACTGTTTGCAGCAAATGCTCACGTGTCATAACTTGACCAATATGTTTTGCTAAATAATGCAGTAATTCAAATTCACGGTGTGTTAATTCAATTGACTCGTCACGCTTTAATACTAAATAGGCATCTGGCTGAATCGTTAAAGAGCCCACTACAATATCATTCGTTTCCGCTTGTGCTTCTTCTATTTGAGCAGGCACATTTAATCGGCGCATATTCGCTTTTACACGGGCAATTAATTCACGTGTACTGAACGGCTTTGTTACATAGTCGTCAGCACCCATTTCCAGCCCCAGCACTTTATCGATTTCCGAACCTTTTGCCGTAAGCATAATAATTGGGAAATCATATTTTTTACGCACTTCACGACATACTTCCATGCCGTCACGTTTAGGTAGCATAATATCCAGCAACATTAAATCAGGCTGTTCTTCTTCTACTCTTTGAAGCGCTTCGTCCCCATCATATGCACAAATGACGCGATAACCTTCTTTTATTAAATTAAACTGCAGAATGTCTGCAATTGGTTTCTCATCGTCTACAACTAATATCGTTTTATCCATCATCTAATTCCTCTTTTCTCATAAATTCTCTATATAATTATGAAAGGTTATCTTTATTTTTACTATAACTACTCTATCATGCTTTGCCGTTTGGTGCATTATACAGCTATACTGCTATGATTATTTTCCGGGAAATATTCCACCCATTTAAGAATAGTTTTTGAATTTTGTCCACTCTAATAACTTGAAGACCATATTATAGAAAAAGCAGTCCAATTCTGCCTTGGACTGCTAAAAGTTAATCTAAATATGATAACGGATTTACTTCTTTACCGTTTTTATGAACTTCGAAATGTAAGTGTGTGCCTGTTGAACGCCCCGTTGAACCCATTTGTCCTAAAGCGGAACCTTGTTCGACTACTTGTCCCACTTTTACATCAATGCGAGATAAATGGGCATACAATGTTTCAAAACCGTTTTTATGGTTAATCACTACATAATTTCCGTATGTTGAATGCTTGCCTGCCGTTTTGACAACACCATTATCTGAGGCTTTTATTGTATAGTTTGATGGGCGGGCAATATCAATACCGTAGTGATAACGTCCCCAACGCTCTCCCATATTACTTGAGATATATCCACCAACTGCCGGCCAAGCAAAAGTACCTGTTCCAACAGAAGGAATCACTTTCGTTCCGACAACGACAATACGGTCTTCAGGCTCTGCTACTACATTTGCCTCTGATTGTATTCTTTCTGTTCGGACACCATTCTCTTCAGTGATTAAGTAGGAAACTTCTTTTTTGCCCTTTTCGCCTTCCTGCTTAACTACTTTTTTACCTTTAAGCATCGTTGCATCTTCTTTGACGATTTTCGCAAAGTCGATTTCCTCTACTTTTTTCTTTTCATAAACTGCCTTTACTGTAACAAATGGCTTTTGTACAGTTACATTGACTTGTTCGCCAATTTGAAGGACAGTGTCTGCTTTAAGTGTAGGGTTGATTTTTAATAACTCAGCAGTTGTTAAATCATGTGCTTTTGCAATTGAACCTAACACATCTCCTGCTTTTACAGTATATACTTCTTGCTCCAATGCACCTGTTTGTAAAAGTTGTACCGCTTGTTTGGAAGAAACAATATTTGCCGGCTCTGCTAACACTTCATCACCTGTAATCGGAGTAGATAATGCAAGATCGACCAGGCGTGTTTCATCCTTTTGTAATTTGGGTATAGAATCTTTATTAGCATTGTTTTGCAATTCTTTTAAATCGTTTTGTGTCACAAATTGAAGCTTTAATCCGTCAATTACAGCTTCAAACTCTTCTTTATCCTTCACTGATGCAACGACTGTTTCCCCCACTTTTAGGGAATGGGCTTTTGCCTGAACAGTTATTGCCTCTTGAAGGTTTTTTAATGTCTGCTCTTCATTAGCTTCGACTGTAAATACTTGCTCTGGTATAAGTGAGATATCAGCGCCTGCGTCAATAGTTAAGTCTTCATATTGTTCGCTTGCCTCTTGCTCTTTTTGCTCGACAATCTCATTTACTGTTGCTTCATCTGCAACAGAACCTACGTATGTATCAGCTACATAAACGTGGAAAACTTTAGCGAATTTTTCTTTATCTGTTTCATTCGCGAAACCTATATTGAATGTCACTGTAGAAACAAGTAAGGCAAATAAGGTAGCCACTTTAAATTTTCTATTATGACGATTCATTAGACTTAGATTAGATTTTTTTAAGTCTAACTTGTTTCCTTTTGAACTCATGATAAAGCTCCTTTCGACTAGATCTGTACTATAAAAAGATGTATTTTCTTTAACTAGCGATTGTAAAAACACACTTTGCTAATGTATCATATTTCTCATTTCAAATGAACCGCTCCAGTCTTTTTGTAATGTAATTGTATTATTTTCTAAAAGGATGTTACATTTTTAGTAGGTAAAATAGTCCACTAACCCTCCTTATATCCATTTATAGTTTTTCTTAGTAACAAAAAAAGCGTATTAAAAGCCGGCTAGACTTTTAATACACTTCTATACTTTAATGAATTATTTCCAAATTTCATTTACGATATTTGTTTGCTCACGTGAAGGGCCAACTGAGAAAGTCATCAATGAAATACCTGTAAGCTCGACAATGCGCTGTACATAATTTTTCGCATTCTCAGGAAGCTCATCAAATGTCCGAACGTTCGTCACATCTTCTGACCAACCTGGTAGTTCTTCATAGACAGGTTTACACTGTTCAATGATTTCCAAGTTTGCTGGATATTCTGTAATCTGTTCCCCGTTATATTCATACGCTGTACAAATTTTAACTGTTTCAAGACCTGATAATACATCAATTGAATTTAATGCTAAGTCCGTTATTCCCGAAACTCGGCGTGAATGACGAACTACAACCGAGTCAAACCATCCAACACGACGCGGACGGCCTGTTGTTGTCCCATATTCACGGCCAACTTCCCGAATTTGCTGGCCAATTTCATCATGAAGTTCAGATGGAAATGGACCATCTCCAACACGGGACGTATATGCCTTACAAACACCAACAACGCGTTCTACTGCTGTTGGACCAACACCTGATCCAATTGCGATACCGCCTGCCACTGGATTTGAAGAAGTTACATATGGATAAGTCCCTTGATCGACATCAAGCATAATCCCCTGTGCCCCTTCAAACAGCACTTTACCGCCTTCATCAATAACATCGTTCAGCACTTTCGATGTATCTGTTACATATTGGGCAATTTCTTGACCGTAAGCGTAGTATTCCTCGAATATATCATCAAATTGTAAGCCTTCTACTTCATAAAACTTAGTAAATAAGCGGTTTTTTAATGTTAAATTTGCGCGTAATTTTTTTTCAAATGTTTCTTTATCTAATAGATCTGCTACACGAATCCCAATTCGTGCAACTTTATCTTGGTAGCATGGACCAATTCCCTTTGCTGTCGTTCCTATTTTTTCATCACCACGTGCCTGTTCCTCTACAATATCCTGATAAATGTGATATGGCAAAATAACATGTGCACGATTGGAAATTCTTAAATTCGATGTATCAATTCCTCTAGCTTGCAGTCCTTTTAATTCCGTTACAATTGACTTTGGATTAAGAACAACACCATTTCCAATAATAGAAAGTTTATCCGGATAAAAAATTCCTGAAGGGATTAAATGCAATTTATATGTTTCTCCACCAATTTTAATTGTGTGACCCGCGTTATCTCCACCAGCATAACGTGCGATTGCATCTGCTCTTTTTGAAAGGAAATCTGTAATTTTACCTTTTCCTTCGTCTCCCCATTGCGTACCTACTACAACTACAGCTGTCATCTATGTGCACCTCCGACGAATGATTCACCTAATGAAAATTATATATTAAGTATTTCATTCTTTTTCATAAGAATTTACCTTTTAATTCCTTAATGATGAAACATGAACATTTTAACAAGTTCAAATCCTAAATGTCAACAAAAAACACGAACGTACACATTCAACTAATGTGAAACGTTCGTGTTTAAGGGTTATTCTTCTCGTGGAGGAGGAGTAAATTCTAAATTCAAGAACTTATTATACTCTTTACGGAATGCCAAGCTTACCGTGCCTGTTGGACCGTTACGTTGTTTTGCAATAATGATTTCGATAATATCCTTACTTTCCGATTCTTTATCGTAGTAATCATCACGGTATAAGAAGGCTACGATATCGGCATCTTGCTCAATCGAACCAGATTCACGCAAGTCACTCATCATCGGTCGTTTATCTTGACGTTGCTCTACACCACGCGACAGCTGTGATAGGGCAATTATAGGTACCTTTAATTCACGCGCTAAACCTTTTAATGAACGGGAAATTTCCGATACTTCCTGCTGACGGTTCTCTCCTGGTTTACCGCTACCTAAAATAAGCTGCAAGTAATCGATCATAATCATTCCTAAACCGTTTTCCTTAGCTAATCGTCGGCATTTGGCACGTATATCTGTCATGCGCACACCCGGAGAGTCATCGATGTAAATACCGGAATTTGATAAACTTCCCATAGCCATTGTCAGCTTGCTCCAGTCCTCTGTTTCTAAAGCGCCTGTACGCAAGCGTTGTGCATCGATATTACCTTCTGCACATAACATACGCATGACAAGCTGGTCTGCTCCCATTTCAAGAGAGAAAATCGCTACATTTTCACGGGCCTTTACAGCAACACTTTGGGCTACGTTTAAGGCAAAGGCTGTTTTACCAACCGATGGACGGGCTGCCACAATAATTAAATCGTTGCGTTGGAAACCGGCCGTCATCTTGTCCAAATCACGGAAACCGGTAGGAATACCTGTCACATCCCCCTCACGTGACTGGAGCTGTTCAATATTATCAAATGTTTGAACGAGTACATCTTTTACGTGCTTAAAGTCGCCAGCATTTTTACGGTTCGAAACTTCAAGCATTTTCTTTTCAGCTTCTGCTAAAAGAACCTCTACTTCATCTTCACGCGTATATCCGTCATCCGCAATTTTAGATGCAACGCGAATAAGGCGACGTAAAATCGCCTTTTCTTCTACAATCTTTGCGTAATGTGCGATATTGGCAGCTGTCGGAACAGCACTCGATAATTCCGTAATATAGCTTAACCCGCCGATATCCTCTAGCTCTTTTTTTGCTGATAATTCTTCCGTTACAGTGACAAGATCAATTGCTTTTCCCTGATCGCTCAAGTTCAGCATCGTTTGGAAAATCTTTTGATGTGCAATATGATAAAAATCATCTGCTATAACAATTTCAGATGCTGTTATTAGAGCTTGTGGTTCAAGGAAAACGGCTCCAATGACCGATTGTTCCGCTTCACTATTATGTGGGGGAACACGGTCCATCATGGATTCGTTCATTGTTGTCGCTCCTTATTCTTCAATTACATGTACCTTTAAAGTAGCCTTTACATCTTGATGTAACTTCACTGGTACATTGGCATAACCTAATGAACGAAGTCCGTCATTACAATCCATTTTGCGTTTATCTACTTTAAAACCATGTTTCTTTTGTAATGCATCTGCAATTTGCTTTGTAGATACTGAACCAAATAGGCGACCACCTTCACCTGATTTCGCTTTTACTTCTACTGTAATTGCTTCTAATTGCTCTTTTAAATCTTTTGCTGCCTGCAACTCTGCCGCCGCATTTTTCTCTTCTAAACGCTTTTGACCTTGCAGTTCGCTAATTGCCTGGTTATTAGCTTCTTTTGCATAACCGTTTTTAAGTAAAAAGTTACGTGCATAACCTTCTGCTACTTCTTTAATTTCACCTTTTTTGCCTTTACCTTTTACGTCTTTTAAAAATACTACTTTCATGATTCTTTACTCCCTTCGACTACTTCATTAATTGCTTCATATAAATATTTTTTAACCTCATCAATGGATTGTGCTTCCATTTGGGTAGCGGCATTTGTTAAATGGCCTCCACCGCCAAGCTTTTCCATGACAAGCTGGACATTTACTTCTCCTAATGAACGTGCACTAATGCCGATCAGTCCATCATTGCGATGGGCAATGACAAACGAGGCACCGACATCTTTCATTGTTAGTAAAATGTCTGCAGTTTGTGCGATTAATACTGAATCGTATACTTTTGAATCTTCACCTTTTGCAACCGCAATTCCTGCAAACGGGAATTCTACAGTTTGAATAATTTTTGAACGTGCGACATATGTTTCTACATCTTCTTTTAACAGACGTTGTATCAGTACGGTATCAGCACCAAATGTACGTAAATATGAAGCGGCTTCAAATGTACGCGCACCTGTTCTTAATGTAAAGCTTTTTGTATCCACAATAATACCGGACAATAATGCTGTCGCTTCAAGCGGCAATAACTTTTCATTTTGAGGCTGGTATTCTAGCAGCTCCGTAACGAGTTCTGCTGTAGAGGATGCATATGGCTCCATATATACTAATGTCGGATTATTGATAAACTCTTCTCCACGACGGTGATGGTCGATAACAACAACCTTATCTGTTCTACTTAATATTCGACTATCAATTACCATACTTGGCTTATGAGTATCGACAATAACTACAAGTGATTTTGGCGTTATTTTTGATAAAGCTTCATCCGGAGTAATAAAGCGATCGTAAAAATCGGTTTTTTGCTCTAACTCGGTCATTAACCGGTCTACACTTCCGCGTACTTCATCAAAATTGACTACGACAAACCCTTCAATTCCATTCATCGCAACCATTTTACGTACACCGACAGATGCTCCTATTGAGTCCATGTCCGGATTTTTATGGCCCATTACGAAAACGCGGTCACTATCTTGAATTAAATCACTTAGTGCATGAGAGATTACACGGGCACGTACTCTTGTACGTTTTTCAACAGGGTTTGTTTTACCGCCATAAAAGCGAATTTTACCATTGGACTGCTTAATGGCAACTTGGTCACCACCACGCCCCAGAACTAGATCAAGTCCCGACTGCGCTAATTGCCCAAGCTCTACAAGAGATTGAGAGCCTGCTCCAATGCCAATACTTAATGTTAATGATAAATTTTTCTGCATCAACGTTCGTTCCCGGATGACATCTAAAATTGAAAAACGTTTCTGCTCAAGCTCCGATAAAATCGATTCATTTAACACAGCCATGTAACGATCCGATGCGATTCTTTTCACAAAGATATCATAATGTGCTGCCCATTCATTTATAATTGATGTCATCATCGTATTGGTGACGCTTCGTGCCTGGTCATCCATGCCAGATGTAAGCTCATCATAGTTATCGATAAATAGTATAGCGAGTACAGTACGATCCGCCATATATTGCTTTTCAATCTGTACTTGTTTTGTAATATCAAAGAAATAGAAAAGTTTCTCTTCTTCTTTATAATAAATATGATATTTCCGATCATTGATAGCAATGACCGTTTCATTTTTTTGGTCTTGATTAACTAGTAGAGGCAGCTCTTCTGAAATCATTTCAAGTTCATATCCGACCAGCGATTCTTGCTGCAGGACGCGAAGCATAAACGGGTTGGCCCATTCCACCGTCATTTCATCATTCATTAACAGAATTCCGAATGGCATTTCCAGAAATGCCTCTTTTCCGACATCCTCCATCCGGTAGGAAAGTGATTGAATATGCTTTTCGGTTTCTACATATGTTAATAATTCAACTTTTACCGTGTAGTAAGCTGCTACTGAATAAATAGCTATAAAGGCTATTCCCACCCATACATTCCACATCATAATAAGGATAGCTGCTACTGCACCAAGTAAAAACAATACTAATAGTGGATATCGAATTGGTCTTTTACGAAAAATCCCCATTCCATCAGCTCCTCATTTCTGACTCTTTTCTCGAATGTAACTACGTGCATTAAAGCCTAAATCAACAATACCTACTAAAATAACAAACGAATAGAGAGGTATTGCTAAAATTGTACTTAAAACTTTTATAAACTTCGGATAACCAAATGCATCAATGACAAAATGTATAAATGAGATACCTTGTATTGTTAATAATACCCATAATACCATTGAAATATTTAGCATAATAATAGCCAATGAAGAACCAGCTTCTGGACGAACGAATAAATTCACTGATAAAGCGATTAAGTAATACCATAACACTGATCGTGGTAAACGTAATTCACTAAACTTCGCAAACTTTGGTACGTCTACTTTTAAACGCTTTAAAATCGGTAAATTAACGGTAATAATAATGAATGTTAAAAATAACATGGCAAATGTAATGGAAGCCGGCATTGTCATTTCCAACGTATTTAACATTGTATTCGCCAAATCCATTGTTTCTTTGGGCACAGGTTGTCCAGTCAGACTCTCCGTCATTTTAATCGATTCCATATAGCTCGTCTTCATGAGCGCAAGAGAATCCCGAATAAAATCTACTTCAAACAAACGCAATGAAATTAAATACTGAATCGCAAATGTGATCAGCAGGACAATACTCGTTGAGATAAACATAAATACTTTACTCTTTTTATGATAAATAGCATCCCCTATTGCTACACCTGCTGCTGCAAAGATTAATGAAGCGGGTAGTAATAGCAGTCCACCAATAAAAAAAGTAATAAATACAGCAATCACTGCGACTAAAAGCGATGACTTCCGATTATAGTTTGCGCTATACCAAATCATCGGTAATGGAGCAATAATCGCCGCGATAATATTCGCCAGTGGAATATAAAATACGATTGCCATCAGCACAGTGAAAAGCGCAATCATCATTGCACCATGTGCTAGCTTTCTTGATTGATTATTTTGCATGGAGAACCTTCCTTATCTGTTGTTCGCTAGACTATAATGCAAGGACTATTCAAACTTTGCTCTTACATTTGGTCGGCTTTTCGACCAGTCTGCTTTCAACTTTTCTCACCTTCCTATTGTACCATTTTTGCATGGTCAAACAAAATAACCGTTACGACAAGAAGAATGAATTAAACCAATCCATTATTACATTCCCTTTAACTTCTCCTCTATATAAAAATCTGCTTACATCTAAAGCATATAAGTGCATGTAAATACTGGTATATGACCAATATATAGGGTGGAAATCCACTGCATAGAATGCACAAGCTATGAATAGTATGTCATTATGATTTTTTTAGTATAACTTAATATGGAGTAATTTTTGTTTGAATAATTATATTCTACGTATTAAAAGCCTTTTTTCTGTCTTTTATGTCCTTTATTTCGTTGACAATTTGTATTGTATAGCATATATTATGTAACCGGTAACACATTTTGTTTAGGGGGCGGATAGATGGTTAACATTAAAGATGTAGCAAAGGTTGCAAATCTTTCTGTGGCAACAGTATCACGCTACTTAAACCAAAATGGTTATGTCAGTAAAAAGTCATCAGAACGTATTGAACAGGCAATTCTTGAGCTGGATTATAAGCCAAGCAGTGTTGCACGTTCATTAAGTAAAAAACAATCCAATATTATTGGTCTCATTGTTCCGGATATAAAAAACCCATATTTCCCTGAACTGGCGCGTGCAGTGGAAGACATGGCATTGTCTTATGGTTATACAGTTGTTCTTTGTAATTCTGACGACCAGATGGAAAAAGAGTTGTTATATTTAGAGCGCCTGTCACAAACATATGTTGCCGGCTTAATAGTAGCAACAAGCTTACTGGATCCTTCTGTTTATATGTCCATCAATACACCAATCGTTGCACTTGACCGAATAATCGATGCAACTGTTCCAACTGTAGCAACCGATAACGAAAAAGGTGCCAGGATTGGGGCGGAGTACTTACTTACGAATGGAGCAGGAAATTTACTATGTATACGTGGTCCGCAAGGTTTAAAAACTGCGGATGATCGCCTTACAGGATTTCTCGAAGCAACGGACAAACGAGGACTAGAGCCAATTGTTATAACAACATCATTTGATTTTAAAGTTGCTGCTGAAGCGATTGAACAAACTTTAGCTGTAAATCCTCAGATTGACGGTATATTTGCAAGCAGTGATACATTAGCCATTGCTGCACTTCATATTGCGCATAAGCTTGGTAAGCGCGTACCCGAAGAACTGCAAATTGTAGGCTTTGATGGAATTGCACTCGGTGAAATGGTATCCCCTCCATTAACAACAGTCGGCCAGGATCTGTACAAAATGGGTGCTGCAGCCGCAACAATGTTAATTGAACAGATTGAAGGCAAAGAAATAATACAAACGTTATTAAATATAGATCCACAACTAATTGTTCGAGGGACGACAAGAAAGGAAGCTGCAAAATGATTACGGTAATAGGAAGCATCAATATGGACTTAGTCGTTCAAATGGATGTATTCCCCAAAAAAGGGGAAACTGTTTTAGGAAGCTTATTTACAACGGTTCCAGGCGGCAAAGGTGCGAATCAGGCAGTAGCTGCTGCACGCTTAGGCAGCCAAGTTAAAATGTTAGGTGCTGTCGGCACAGACAGCTTCGGTACGGAACTGCGTGCGAATCTGAATGAAGAAAATATAGATACAAGCTTAGTAATAAATACAAATGGTGCTACTGGCATTGCTAATATTTTACTCCACGAATCGGACAACCGTATTGTCGTTGTACCAGGTGCCAACTCTAAAGTAACACCAGAAGAGATTGCTTCAGCAAAAACTGTCATTGAAAATAGTCAGTTAGTGATCATGCAGCTTGAAATTCCAGTAGAAACGATTGAGTACAGCTTAAAGTTATGTAAAGAGCTTCAAGTACCGGTACTCTTCAACCCTGCTCCGGCAGCAAACTTCGACATTGAGTGGATGCCGTATATTAAATACTTAACACCAAACGAAACTGAATGTGCCTTACTTTTCGGGAACGATGTTGAAGCAGCATTAGAAAAATACCCAAATCAGTTAATAGTGACATTAGGTGAAGATGGTGCGCGTTACTTCGATGGAACAAAACATGTGCATATAAAAGGATATAAAACAACGGCTGTTGATACAACAGGTGCCGGTGATACATTTAACGGTGCATTCGCACATGCTATTACAAACGGTCAGTCTATTGAAGAAGCCGTATTTTTTGCGAATATAGCGGCGTCATTATCCGTTGAAAAATTTGGAGCCCAAGGTGGTATGCCAAAATTAGAGGAAGTAATTGCTCGAAAGGAAGGCACAAAATGAAAAAACAGGGCATTTTAAATCGCGAATTAGCCGGTATATTTGCACGTTTAGGTCATACAGACAAAATTGTTATTGCCGATTGCGGCTTACCGGTTCCGGGCGGCGTTACATGTATCGATTTAGCATACAAACTGGGGGAACCAGGATTTATGACGATTTTAGAAGTTGTTCTAGAAGATTTAAAAGTAGAACATAGTTACTTAGCTGAAGAAATAAAAACTGCTAACGAAACTATTCATTCTTCTATATTGCAAAAAGTGGAACCGGTTACATATATATCCCACGAACAATTCAAGAAGATGTCGAGCGAAGCAAAGGTCATTATTCGTACAGGTGAAATAACACCATACGCCAATATCATGCTACAAAGCGGCGTAATTTTCTAAGGTAGGTGACGGAACATGATTGAAATGAAGGGCATAAGAAAAGCATTCAATGGCAACGTCGTATTAAACAATGTTGAGTTCACTCTGTTAGACGGGGAAATCCACGCCTTAATGGGTGAAAATGGTGCTGGTAAATCAACGATGATGAAAATTTTGGCCGGTATCTACTCGCGTGATAACGGTGATGTGCTAGTTGATGGTCAGTCGTATACATTTACTTCAGCAAAAGACGCCGAAAACTTAGGCATTCACGTAATTCACCAAGAATTAAATATTCTGCCGCATTTATCTGTAGCGGAAAACCTGTTTTTAGGAAAGGAAAAAACAATTGGTCGTACGGGATTCCTGCGTACACGTGAAATGAATAAAGATGCAAAGACACTGTTGGCAAAACTCGGTTTGCATATTGATGTACGTCAGCCTGCCGGTTCGCTTTCAGTCGGAAAGCAACAGCTAATTGAAATAGCCAAAGCGATTAATTCAGAAGCAAAGTATATCGTAATGGATGAACCGACAGCTGCCCTTACAGATCGTGAGATTGAAACACTATTTGAAACGATTAGAGAACTGAAAGCAAAAGGGATTTCGTTTGTTTATATTTCCCATCGTATGGAAGAGATTTTTGCAATTTGTGATCGTATTACGATTTTACGTGATGGTGAGTATGTTGGTGTTCGGGAAATTCCAAAAACAACTTTTGATGAAATCGTTAAAATGATGGTCGGACGTGAGCTTGGTGAACGTTATCCAAGCCGCAATGCAGAAATAGGAGACGTTGCTCTAGAAGTAAAAGGGTTAACATGTCCTGCGGTATGCAAAGATATTAACTTTCAGATTCGTAAAGGCGAAATATTAGCATTTGCCGGTTTAATGGGGGCAGGCCGTACAGAAGTTGCACAGGCTATTTTCGGTAACCTTAAAAAGTCTAGAGGCGATATTTACATCCACGGGGAAAAAGTGACGATCAAAAACCCGATTCAAGCAATGAAATACGGGATTGGATTTGTGACGGAAGACCGTAAAACAGAAGGTCTTGTACTGGATTTTTCGATTAAGGAAAATATGTTTTTAACAAATTTGAAAACAATTGCAAAAAGCGGCTTTATTCAACCACAACAAGAGCAATCACATGCTGCTAAATATATTGAGCAGCTAAATATTCGCTGCAGTGATGCGACACAGGCTGTTGGCTCATTAAGCGGCGGTAATCAGCAAAAAGTAGTTATCGCAAAGTGGTTAAGTACAAAACCGGATATTTTAATATTGGACGAACCTACTCGCGGTGTTGATATTGGTGCAAAAAAAGAAATCTACTCGATTATGAATCAGTTAGCCGAGGAAGGTGTAGCCATTTTAATGATTTCCTCAGAGCTAACGGAAGTGTTAGGTATGGCGGACCGTGTAATGATCATGCACGAAGGACGTCAAACAGCTATTTTAGACAATGTTGACTTAACACAAGAAACTATTATGCATTACGCAACAGGAGGAGAAGAAGTTGTTAAAAACTAGCTCAAAAGAAATGTTAGGAAAGCTAGGTCCTCTTTTAGGATTATTTTTAATTGTAATTGTCATTACGATTTTAAATCCAAGCTTTATGACAACAGATAATGTTTTAAATATTTTACGTCAAGTATCGATTAGTGCACTTATCGCATTTGGTATGACTTTTGTTATTTTAACTGGCGGCATCGACTTATCGGTTGGCTCGACATTGGCCCTTACAGGTGCCGTAGCAGCCACAATGCTCGCTTCAGGAATAGATCCTGTATTAACCATTCTAGCGGCCTTATTATTAGGTGCTGTTCTTGGTGCTGTAAATGGTGTCATCATTGCAAAAGGAAAAGTAGCACCATTCATCGCAACATTGGCAACAATGACAATTTACCGTGGATTAACGTTAGTGTATACGGATGGTCGCCCTGTTTCTGACTTAGGAAATGAAATTACATTCCAGATGTTAGGTAAAGGATACTTCTTCGGTATTCCAGTTCCAGTATGTACAATGATTCTAGCTTTCATTGCGTTATATGTAATTATGCATAAAACAACATTCGGTCGCCGTGTTTATGCAGTAGGCGGCAATGAAGCGGCTTCTAAATTATCAGGTATCAATGTGGATCGTGTAAAAATTGCTGTATACTCATTAACTGGTATGTTAGCAGCTTTATCTGCGCTGATTTTAACATCTCGTTTAAACTCTGCACAGCCAACAGCAGGTACATCTTATGAGTTGGATGCAATTGCAGCAGTTGTCTTAGGTGGGACAAGTTTAACAGGCGGTAAAGGCTGGATTTTCGGTACATTAGTAGGTGCCTTAATTATCGGAGTGTTGAATAACGGATTGAACTTAATCGGCGTTTCTTCATTCTTCCAGCAAGTAGTAAAAGGGATTGTTATTTTAATCGCGGTGTTAATTGACCGTAAGAAAACAGCGTAGATGGAGGTCATTAGCGTGAAAAAACAATTAATATTATTAATGGCACTTTTGGCCACAGTGATACTGTCGGCTTGTTCGGTAAAACCAGGCTTCTCTTTGGAACCTTCTTTCGGAACATCCGCTACATCAACAGAAAGCAGTAATGATACATTAACAATCGGTTTATCTATTTCAACTTTAAACAATCCATTCTTCGTAACGTTAAGTGAAAATGCAGAAGCAAAGGCAAAAGAGCTCGGTGTGAAAACAACGATTGTAGATGCGCAGGATAATGCGTCGAAGCAAGCCTCCGATATTGAAGATTTAATCCAGCAAAACGTTGATTTGATTATTATTAACCCTGTAGATTCTGTTGCTGTTGCAACTGCTGTTGAATCTGCTAATGCTTTAAATATTCCCGTCATTACGGTAGACCGTTCTTCTGAAGGTGGCGAAGTCATATCACATATCGCCTCTGATAACGTAGCTGGCGGAAAGCTGGCAGGAGAATATATTACAGAGTTAGTTGGTGAAGGTGCCAAAGTTGTCGAATTGGAAGGTGTCGCAGGTTCATCTGCTGCACGTGATCGTGGACAAGGGTTCAATGAAGCTGTCACAGGTATCTTAGACGTCGTTGCAAAGCAAACAGCGAACTTTAACCGTTCAGAGGGCTTAACAGTAATGGAGAACATTCTGCAGTCCAATCCGGATGTTACAGCCGTATTTGCGCACAATGACGAAATGGCATTAGGTGCACAAGAAGCAATTTCGGCTTCGGGTAAGAAGATTGTAGTAGTTGGCTTTGATGCGACTGACGATGCGGTAGCTGCGGTAAAAGCAGGAAGTTTAGCTGCAACGGTTGCACAAAAACCTGATGAGATTGGAAAGATCGCAATGGAAACAGCGATTGCTTATTTAAACGGTGAAACGGTTGATGAAGTAATTCCAGTCAATCTTGAATTAATTACAAAATAATAATGCAACAGCCTGCAAATAGGCTATTGCACCTCTCAAGCTGTCACAAGTAATTTTGTGGCAGCTTTTGTTATGGAACTATAAAAAACCTTTAAACAATAAAAAAAGTACAACAGAGGCAGTTAAGCCTATGCTGTACTTTTAAGAAAAAATTATTTTTCTTCAGCTACGAATGGTAATAATGCCATAATACGTGAAACTTTGATTGCAGATGTAAGTTTACGTTGGTATTTAGCAGAAGTACCAGTTACGCGACGTGGTAAAATTTTACCGCGCTCAGAGATGAATTTCTTTAAAAGATCTACATCTTTGTAGTCGATGTGCGTAATGTTATTTGAAGTGAAGTAGCAAACTTTACGGCGTTTGCGGCCTCCGCGACGTGGTGCCATTATCGTGTTCCTCCTTTTAATTTTTAATTATAGATGTGAAGTTCTTAGAACGGTAAATCGTCTTCAGATACTTCAATCGGTCCTTTACTGTTTGCAAATGGATCTTCATCTACACGTGTATAGTTTTGCTGATTTTGAGCTGGCTGTTGATAAGAACCGTAAGAATCCTGAGATTGCGCGCCTCCAAATTGTTGGTTAGGCTGATTATAAGATGGCTGACCACCATAATTTTGCCCTCCACCGTATTGTTGGCTTGGTGCACCTTGTGATGCATTAGCTCCTCCACGTGGTTCTAAGAACTGCACTGAATCAGCAACGACATCTGTTGTATACACACGCTTTCCATCTTGTCCTTCAAAGCTACCTGTTTGAATACGACCTTCTACACCAATCAAACTCCCTTTTCTCATGAAGTTTGCTAAGTTTTCAGCTTGTTTTCTCCAGGCGATACAGCCTATGAAATCTGCTTCGCGTTCACCAGACTGGCTCGAAAATGTACGGTTTACGGCAATCGTAAAGCGTGCCATTGGAACTCCACTCGGTGTGTAACGAAGCTCTGGATCCTTTGTAAGTCTTCCGACTAATACGACACGGTTAATCATCAATGCACCCTCCTTTTTTCAGCATTTAAGTTTAAAAATTATTTGTCTTCTTCGCGTACTGCGATGTGACGGATGATGTCTTCGCTGATGTTAGCTAGACGAGTGTATTCGTTGATAGCTTCAGTACCAGCGTTAACTTTCACGATTTGGTAGAAACCTTCGCGGAAGTCATTGATTTCGTAAGCTAAACGACGCTTACCCCAATCTTTTGCTTCTGTGATCTCTGCACCATTTGAAGTTAAGATTTCTTGGAAACGCTCTACTAAAGCTTTCTTCGCTTCTTCTTCAATGTTTGGGCGGATGATGTACATTAATTCGTACTTTCTCATTTGTGTTTGCACCTCCTTATGGACTTGGGCTCTCCTACTAAATAGGGAGCAAGGAGTAAGTAACTTCTATTACTCACATCAATGAATTGTATCATAGTTGTTATTTCTATGCAACTGGCTACATCTTTTAATATTAATGAAATAGATTATTTCATATATAAATAAACGCTTTGCGAGGATAGATTTCTACTCACAAAGCGTCTACTAATTATACGTTAAATAAGAATTCCAATATGTCGCCGTCTTGTACTACGTATTCTTTACCTTCAGCGCGCACTCGGCCTGCTTCTTTTGCAGCCGGCTTTGAACCGTACTCTACTAAATCCGTAAATGCAACCGTTTCAGCACGGATAAAGCCGCGTTCAAAATCAGTATGAATAATACCGGCACATTGTGGTGCTTTCATACCTTTGCGGAATGTCCATGCACGAACTTCCTGTACACCAGCTGTAAAGTAAGTAGCTAAACCTAATAGGCTGTATGAAGCTTTAATCAATTGGTCTAAACCTGATTCAGCAATTCCTAATTCAGCTAAAAATTCTTTTTTCTCATCGTCTTCCAACTCAGAAATTTCTTCTTCAATTTTTGCACAAACAGTAATTACTTGAGCGCCTTCAGCTGCTGCGTATTCTTGTACCATTTTTACATACTTGTTTTCAGATGGATCCGCTACCTCATCCTCAGAAACATTGGCAACATAAAGCATTGGTTTAATCGTTAATAGATGTAAACCTTTGATTACTTTTTTCTCGTCATCTGAAAGGTCTGCCGCGCGAGCAGGTTTTTCAGCTTCTAATACTTCTTTAAGCTTTTGAAGAATTGGCTCTTCTACCATAGCTTCTTTATCTTTTTGTTTCGCCATTTTTGCTACACGTGCAATACGTTTATCCACTGATTCCATATCCGCTAAAATTAACTCTAAATTAATAACTTCAATGTCATCGATCGGGTTTACTGTACCCGAAACGTGTGTAATATTTTCATCTTCAAAACAACGAACAACTTGGCAAATTGCATCTACTTCACGAATGTGAGCAAGGAATTTGTTTCCTAAACCTTCACCAGTAGAAGCACCTTTTACGATACCTGCGATGTCTGTGAATTCAAAAGTTGTCGGAACTGTTTTCTTTGGTACTACTAATTCTGTTAATTTGTCTAAACGCTCATCCGGAACAGTTACGCTACCAACGTTCGGTTCGATTGTTGCGAACGGATAGTTAGCTGCAAGAGCGCCTGCTTTTGTAATTGCGTTGAATAAAGTCGATTTTCCTACGTTCGGTAAACCAACAATACCAGCTGTTAATGCCATATTGACACAACCTTTCTATGTTCAGTTCATTTAATTTTATTATTAATTCTTTTATGGATTTTTCTGTCCATTAAATTTTACAACCTTGTCTATTATATTGATTGCGGGCATAAAAGTCTATTTTGCTTTTAGACTTCTTCTGCCTGGCGTAAAATTTTCTTCATTTTTTTCTCAAACTCGCGGCGTGGAATCATAACGCTATGTCCGCACCCCTCACATTTTATGCGAATATCGGCACCTAATCGAATTACTTTCCATTCGTTTGTGCCACAAGGATGTTGTTTTTTCATTTCCACAACGTCATTAAGACCGTACTGCTTTGCTTCCATCTATTATTCTCCTCCCTGATTTCGCTCATAAAACATCATTTTCGGTACAGCAAGAGGAATACCGTTGCGTGTTAAGATGTCGATTACATCTTTCCGAATAATACGTGATATTGAATATTGCTGTAATGGTAATGTTTCTATTGTAATAGCAATTGTCGCTTCTGTGCTTGTCGTATTTGTGACACCTAAAAAGACAGGAGCAGAAACTAGTTCCTCATAATTTTGCGGTAACGTATCCAAATAGTTTTGTATGACCATCTGCACTTTTTCAATATTCGCATCGAGCGAAATTTGCATATTTATCGTAGCTTTTGAGTTATTGATGGAATAGTTGATGACATCTACAATACTGCCGTTTGGAATAATAAACTGCTCACCTGTTACTCCCTTTACTTTCGTTGTACGAAGACCAATTTCCATAACGGTACCTTCAGCCGTATTGATTTTCACAAAATCCCCTACACCGAACTGATCCTCTAAAATAATGAAAAATCCTGTAATGACATCCTTCACTAAGTTTTGCGCACCAAAGGCAATGGCTACAGAAGCAATCCCGGCCCCTGCAAGTAACCCGGCAACTTGTATATTCATAGCCGATAAAATTCCCATAATGGCAGAGAAGTACACTAAATAGCTCAGTACGCTTTGCAGCAGCTTTACAATTGTAAGCTGTCGACGCTCATTATTTCTTACACGCAGCATAAACACTCGGTGAATAATCTTCTTGCCGATAAAAACGACAAGATATGAAATAATGATAATCGCCAGAATCTTCGCGCCGGCTACAATAATTTTTTCCAAAAATTCCGCACTTGTGACGTATTCCCAAAGTTTTGTCGTATAGTGTGCGAGCCCTTTAATATCCGTTTCAGCAAATTCCTCTAAATCTAATTTCAAATCTTCTTCCAAATTTACCACCTCTTGTATAACAAACTTTAAAATTGAATATACTGCATAAATATATCGTATTTTAGCTTATTTCTCGAGTAATCTATTTAAATTTAAAAATTAAAGGAGTGATGATATGACACAAGCCTGTCCTCAAAATTATAGCGTCCATTACGAGCAGACGAGCGCTGTTTGGGAGCTGAGCGAAATCTTTTTAAAAACGATTCCGTTTGACCATGAAGAACTTATTTTTTGCTGTATCGGTACAGACCGATCTACAGGTGATGCATTAGGCCCGATTATCGGCAGCCAGCTGCACCAAACTTTCTCATTTCCATTTCCGGTTGTTGGTACATTGCAAGCACCGCTTCACGCGCTCAATATTGTAGAGCGTTACGAGCAGTTGATTAATGAAAAAGAGCAACCTTTTATTATTGCAATTGATGCTTGTTTAGGTGAATCAAATGCGATTGGTTCTATTCTAATCCAACAGGGTCCTCTTTATCCCGGAAAAGCCGTGAAAAAAGAGTTGCCTCCTATCGGTAACATTTCTGTTAAAGGAATTGTTAACGTAGGAGGCTTTATGGAAGCAAAAGTATTACAAAATACGAGACTGCATGTTACGTATTCTATGAGTGATAAAATTGTTCGGGCACTTGTTTTAGCATGGCAGCGCCATTTACTGAAACGGAAAAATAATCGCAACGAGTATCCCGACCATCAAAATCGCTGGCAGCAGATTGGCTATACGGATTTTCGTTAATCCGGCAATATTCAAACCGATTGCCATAATCATAATACCGCCCGTCGCTGTCATTTCTGTGATAAATAGATCCAATGCTTCACTAGGAATATATGTACTAATAACACCTGCAAATAATGCAATCGAGCCTTGATATAAAAGTACAGGAACCGCCGATAGTAAGACACCGATTCCTAAAGTTGAACTTAATATAATCGACATAAATCCATCGATAATCCCTTTAGTGATAAGAATATTGTGATCATTGCGCAAACCACTATCAAGAGCACCGAGAATCCCCATGGAGCCAATAACAAAAATGAGCGTTGCAGTAACAAACCCCTCTGCAATCGTTCCTTTTTGTGCACGTTTTCCAAAAATGGACTCAATCCATTGACCAAAGCGATTAAACTTTCCTTCAAGGTCGAGCCATTCACCGATGACCGCACCAATGATTAAACTGACTATAAGGAGAATGAAATTCGTACTCTCCAATCCCATTTGAATTCCTAAAAGCGCCACAACTAAACCGATAATTGATAACACTGTTTGCTGCATGGATTCCGGAATATTTTTAAAGATACGGCCGACCAACGCACCGATTATAATAAATAATGCATTTAACAGAGAACCTAGTAATACCATGAATTTCCCTCTTTCTATTTGCCGTCTAACAAATTCAACATTATGTAGTATTTTTTTATATTATAACTGTTCACAAAAAAAGTGCTGAAACTTTTCGCTCAGCACTTTTTATTCTTGTTCCATATTTAATATTTCCAAAATGCGGTGCAAATCATCATCTGAATAAAATTCAATTTCAATTTTACCTTTATTCTTAGCTTTTTTGATTTGTACTTGTGTTCCAAAATAATCACGTAATTGAGACTCCGTTGCCTGTGTATGAATATCCTTTTTTGTCGGCTTTGTTTCACGTGAAACGGCCTCATTTAAATCTTGAATATACTTTTCCAATTGGCGAACATTAAGGTGGTCCTTTATTACTTTTTGTGCCACTTCAGGTATACGCCGTTTATTTTTTAATCCAAGTAATGCACGGCCATGCCCCATTGTCAGTTTCCCTTCGTTGACAAGGTCTCGAATGTCTTCAGGTAACTGCAACAGACGGATTAAGTTCGCAATATGCGGACGGCTTTTTCCTAATCGTTTCGCTAAATCATCTTGTGTAAAATTCAGTTTCACAATTAAACTGTTGTATGCTTCTGCCTCTTCAATTGGCGTTAAATCTTCGCGTTGCAAGTTTTCCAAAATAGCAACTTCCATCATTTGCTGCTCATTAAAGTCTTTTACAATGACAGGTACTTCTGTTAAACCTGCACTGACAGCCGCACGATAACGGCGTTCACCTGCTACAATTTCATATTTTCTAGCATTTTTACGGACAACAATCGGTTGAATAATACCATGTTCAATAATAGAGCTTGCTAATTCTTCAATTGCAGTCTCATCAAAGATTTTACGTGGCTGAAATGGATTTGCTAAAATTTTCCCTACTGCAATTTGCTGTACCTGGTCTTCTTTATGTACGGCCTCTTCACGAAAAAGCGCATCAATTCCTTTACCTAAACCTTTAACCATTTTTAATCACTTCCCTTGCAAACTCTAAGTAAATTTCTGCCCCGCGTGATTTTGAATCATATAAAATTACCGGTTTACCATGGCTCGGTGCCTCACTTAACCGCACATTACGCGGAATGATCGAACGATATACTTTATCCTGGAAATAGCGTTTTACTTCATCAATCACTTGAAGTCCTAAATTCGTACGGGCATCCAGCATTGTTAGCAACACACCATCAATCATTAACTCCTTGTTCAAATGTTTTTGGACAAGGCGGACTGTTGAAAGCAACTGGCTCAACCCCTCTAATGCGTAATATTCACATTGGACCGGGATAATCAGCGCATCGGAGGCAGTCAGCGCATTAATTGTTAATAAGCCAAGTGATGGCGGACAATCAATAATAATGAAATCAAAATTATTTTTAATCTCCTGCAATGATTTTTTCAGTCGAACTTCACGGGAAATTGTGGACACAAGCTCAATTTCAGCACCTGCCAATGATATTGTAGCAGGGACAATATATAAATTTTCTACATCCGTTTGTTGGATGACACCTTTAATATCTTCATCATTGATCAGTACGTCGTATACACAGCTTTCTAAATCACCTTTTCGAACACCTAATCCGCTTGAAGCGTTACCTTGTGGGTCGATATCGATTATTAATACTTTCTTTCCTAAAAAAGCTAAACATGCACTTAAGTTAACAGAGGTTGTCGTTTTTCCAACGCCACCTTTTTGATTGGCTATCGCAATAATACGTCCCAATATCCGCACCTGCTTTCATCACTTCAATTTAGGTATATTTTTAAAGTCTAAAAATCCCGGATGACTAAATCTTCCTTTTATAATACTGTTTCTCTTATCTTAACAAAAAATGTTAGAAAACGATGCTATGAATATAAAAATATTTCAAAAAACTTGCCAAACCTACTAATCTACTAAAAAAACTGCCTAGAAAGTCGTTATCTTTCGGGCAGTTCAATAATTTATTTTTTCTTCGGAATTTTTACAGTGATTTGGTAGTAATCGTCTGTATCCTCTTCCTCCGTTTTTACATTAATTCCACTTTTCGTCACCATCGATAACGACTGCTTGATCGTATTAAGGGCAATACGCACATCTTTGCTAATCGCTTTT
Source organism: Solibacillus sp. NPDC093137 (assembly GCF_050280445.1). Lineage (NCBI taxonomy): Bacteria > Bacillati > Bacillota > Bacilli > Caryophanales > Caryophanaceae > Solibacillus > Solibacillus sp. NPDC093137. Next base: position 18,617 of record NZ_JBNNVH010000007.1, on the reverse strand, counting down.
CTGCTTGGTTTACGTTTTTTTATCTCTGGCTCATCAGGATTTAGAATTTTTTGAATTTGCTCTTCAAGCTGTCTAACATTCCAATCAAACTCTTTCGTCGCTGCAATGAGCTGCATTTGTAATTGCTCATCCTTAATTACAATTAAAGCCCGGGCATGACGTTCCGAAATTTCACGATTTAAAATAGCATCCTGAACAAATTGAGGCAACTTTAATAAACGCAATTTATTAGCAACTGTTGATTGGCCTTTACCAAGACGTTGTGCAAGCGCTTCTTGTGTAAGCTGATGCAACCCTAATAATTGTTGATAAGCAAGCGCTTCTTCAATTGCTGTTAATTCCTCACGTTGAAGGTTTTCAATCAGGGCAATAGACGCCGTTTCTCGATCATTTAAATTGCGTACAATAGCAGGCACTTCTGTCCATTGTAGGGATTTCATCGCTCGATAACGTCGCTCACCGGCAATTATTTCATATTTATCTGCGTCATTATTAATTGGACGAATCACAATTGGTTGAATGACGCCATGTGTATGAATAGTTCTTGCTAATTCTTCAATCTTCTCATCATCAAAAACTGTACGTGGCTGATAACGGTTCGGAATGATTTTGTCTATTGGAATTTTAACTACTTCTTCTGAAGCCATCGAGATATTCTCTATTACTTCTACTTCACTTTCTACTTCAGGCTCTTTGCTCCCGCCTCCGAAAAAACGTGAAAAAGTACTTTTCATCCGTGTGGCACCACCTTTAGGAAACTGTCTACCTCATATACAATATTATTTCTGATTCATTCAAAAATGTACAGTGTTCAATGAATAGTAATTTACGAGAAAGACAGATTTCGCCTAAAATAGGACAAAATAATGTCTTTACCCATTTGTATTTCAAAATAAACTTATATTTTTCTATCCACTAAAAAAACATAAATATAAATATATATGCAGCAAAAGACGGATATATTCAAATTTGGTTAATTTTTTTATTTAATTGGTGTTTTATTAGGAACACCTGGTTTACGCGGGTATTTTTTTGGTGTTGATTTTACTTTATCAAATACATAAAGTGAACGTTCGCTTTCCTCTACCGGTAAATGGAATGCAAACTCCTCTATTAATTTCCCGCCTAATGTTGAGATGGCTTTCGTCGCATCCTTTAATTCTTCTGCACCTGCTGCAGCTTTTAATGCAACAAAATAACCGCCTTCTTTTGCTAATGGAATACATAGCTCTGATAATACAGAAAGACGTGCTACCGCGCGGGCTGTGACAACATCAAATTTTTCACGGTATGCTGTATTTTGACCAAACTCTTCAGCACGGGCATGGACAAATGTCATATGATCCAAGTTTAACTCATTTGTTAAATGATTTAAAAATGTAATTCGTTTATTAAGTGAATCGACAATCGTAATTTGTAAATGCGGGAAGCAAATTTTAATAGGGATACTTGGGAATCCTGCACCTGCACCAACATCGCATACTGTTGTCACTTTTGTAAAATCAAAATAAAATGACGCACTGATTGAATCATAGAAGTGCTTTAAATAAACGCCTTCCAAATCCGTAATTGCCGTTAAGTTCATTTTTTCATTCCACTCAACTAAAAGCTCAAAATATTTTTTAAACTGCGCAATCTGGTGTTCTGAAAGCTCAATACCCTTTTCCTTCAATGCTTCGATAAATTGCTTTTCGTTCATAAAATGACTCCTCCATATTAAAGAATGAGCGCCTTTTTTGGATAAAGACGCTCACATCATTCAATTCGTAGTTACTTTTGCAATTTTACCTTGCTCAATATAGACAAGTAAAATTGAAACATCTGCAGGGTTTACACCTGAAATACGTGATGCTTGAGCAATTGAAAGCGGCTGAACACTTTTAAGCTTCATGCGTGCTTCTGTCGCCAAGCTTGGAATAGCATCATAATCGATATTTTCAGGGATTTTCTTATCCTCAAGCTTCTTCATTTTTTCTACTTGCTGAAGTGCTTTTTGAATATACCCTTCATATTTTAATTGAATTTCAATCTGCTCTTTTACATCACCTGAAAGTTCCACTTCTGATGGAGTTAGGGAAGCAACTAAATCATACGTCATTTCAGTACGTTTTAAAAGGTCTGCTCCGCGGATACCATCTTTTAGCTCCGCGCCGCCAGCATTGCGGATGACTTCTTGTGTCGTCTCATTCGGCTTAATGATTATTTCACGCAGACGTGCAATTTCCTGTTCAATCTGTGCTTTTTTCACTTGGAACTTCGCGTAACGATCTTCTGTAATCATCCCTGCTTTATAACCAATTTCAGTTAAACGTAAATCTGCATTGTCATGACGTAATAGAAGACGGTACTCTGCACGTGAAGTTAATAGACGGTAAGGTTCATTCGTACCTTTTGTAACTAGGTCGTCAATTAATACACCGATATAGGCATCTGAACGGTCTAAAATAATTTCTTCACGGCCTAATACTTTTGCTGCGGCATTCATTCCGGCCATTAACCCTTGCCCTGCTGCTTCTTCATAGCCTGAAGTACCGTTAATTTGACCTGCTGTATAAAGACCTTGGATTTTTTTCGTTTCTAACGTTGGCCATAATTGTGTAGGAATAACTGAATCGTACTCAATCGCATAGCCTGCACGCATCATTTCGGCATTCTCTAAACCAGGAATCGATGCGATTAATTTCTTTTGAACATGCTCTGGTAAGCTTGTCGATAAACCTTGGACATATACTTCACGTGTATTGCGTCCTTCAGGCTCAAGGAAAATCTGGTGACGCGGCTTATCGTTAAAGCGCGTTACTTTATCTTCAATTGATGGGCAGTAACGTGGACCTGTCCCTTTAATCATCCCTGAAAACATTGGAGACAAGTGCAGGTTTTCCTCAATTGTACGATGTGTTTCTTCTGTTGTATAAGTTAACCAGCAAGGAAGCTGATCCATAATATATTCTGTTGTTTCAAAACTGAATGCACGGGGTACATCATCACCAGGTTGAATTTCCGTTTTTGAATAATCAATTGTACGGTTGTTTACACGTGGTGGTGTTCCTGTTTTAAAACGAATTAAGTCAAACCCTAATTCTTTTAAGTTATCCGCTAATTTAATCGATGGCTGCTGGTTGTTTGGACCTGAAGAATATTTCAGATTTCCTAAAATAATTTCCCCACGTAAAAACGTACCTGTAGTAATGATGACAGCCGGTGCACGGTAAATTGCTCCAACTTGTGTAATAACACCTTTTACTTCGCCATCCTCTACAATTAGTTCATCGACCATTGCCTGATGAATTTGAAGGTTTTCTTCTTCTTCCAAAACCCGTTTCATTTCATGCTGATACTGGAATTTATCCGCTTGTGCACGTAAAGCACGTACTGCTGGACCTTTCCCGGTATTTAACATGCGCATTTGAATATGTGTTTTATCGATAATGCGTCCCATTAAACCGCCAAGTGCATCAATTTCGCGAACAACGATTCCTTTTGCAGGTCCGCCGACTGATGGATTACAAGGCATAAACGCAATCATATCTAAGTTAATTGTAAGCATGAGTGTCTTAGCACCCATTTTCGCAGCTGCATAGGCAGATTCCACACCTGCATGTCCTGCACCAACAACGATTACGTCAAAATTACCTGCTTCGTATTGTATTGACATGTTGTTCTTCCTCTCTTTTATTCCGATTTATTTCCCTAAACAGAACTGCGAGAATAGCTGATTAATTAAGCTTTCCTGTACAGTATCTCCAATAATTTCACCAAGAATTTCCCATGTACGTGTCACATCGATTTGAATCATATCGACAGGTACACCTGACTCAGCTGCAGCAAGCGCATCCTCAATCACCTGTTGAGCTTGATGCAATAGCGCAATATGCCGCGCATTTGATACATATGTTAAATCATTCGCTTCTACTTGCCCTTCAAAGAACAATGCTGCAATCGCTTCTTCCAGCTCGATTACACCTTCTTCTTTCAATAACGAAGTCGTTACGACACGATGTTTTCCAGCCAATTCATGAACACGGTTTAAATCGATTTTGCGTTCGATATCTGTCTTGTTGACAACGACAATATAATCCATCGCCTGAATCGTTTCAAAAAGGCGTTCATCTTCTTCTGTAAGCTCTTCTCCGTAATTTAATACAAGCAATATTAAATCGGCATCTTTTAATGCCTCTCTCGAACGTTCAACTCCGATTCGTTCAACAATATCTTCTGTTTCCCGAATACCTGCTGTATCAACTAAACGTAAAGGAACTCCACGTACATTTACGTATTCTTCAATAATATCACGAGTTGTGCCTGCAATGTCGGTTACAATCGCTTTATTTTCTTGAACCAAACTATTTAAAAGAGATGATTTACCTACGTTTGGACGTCCTAAAATAACGGTAGATAAACCTTCACGTAAAATTTTACCTTGAGATGATGTTTGAAGTAATTTAATTATTTCCTCTCGTACCCAACCGCATTTTTCAAGAAGTACAGGAATCGTCATTTCTTCTACATCGTCATATTCCGGATAATCAATGTTTACTTCCACTTGTGCCAACGTCTCTAATAATGCCTGGCGTAAAGATGTAATAAGACGTGATAGCTTTCCATCCATCTGGCCAAGCGCAACGTTCATCGCGCGGTCAGTTTTTGCACGAATTAAATCCATTACCGCTTCTGCCTGTGATAAGTCGATACGGCCATTTAAAAATGCACGTTTCGTAAATTCCCCAGGCTCTGCTAAACGTGCACCGTAACGTAAGACAAGCTGTAATACTCGGTTAACAGACACAATACCGCCATGACAATTGATTTCGACAACATCTTCTCGCGTAAATGTCTTCGGTCCGCGCATTAAGCTCAACATAACTTCCTCTACCACTTCATCCGTTTTCGGGTCGATCAGATGTCCGTAATGGATCGTATGTGTCGCAACTTCCGTCAAACGCTTATGATTTGGTGATTTAAATATTTTATCTGCAATCGCTACCGCCTCATCGCCGCTCAGACGAACAATCGCAATAGCTCCTTCTCCCATTGGAGTGGAAATCGCAGCAATCGTATCGAATTCCATTTATATCCTCCTATTTCAGTGTTATCCACATGTGGATAAATCACATCCGTGCTATACTAACTAACAATTTAGACTAACATATTTTAATTAAAATCTAAAGTAATGTAGATTTGGTTCCATCTTTCATTAAAAAAACGACCTATCCAAAAGAATAGGTCGAAAACTGTCTGTATATTATTTTACTGGCTCTATGACTAAATATCGATTTGGTTCGACACCTTCTGAGTGCGTTTCAATATCTATACGATTTGCCAGGGCATTATGAATAATTTTTCGTTCATAAGATGCCATCGGTTCAAATGATACGGGTTTTCGTGTTCGAATAGCCTTGTCCGCCATACGTAATGCCAGCTGTTCAAGCGCTACTTGACGTCGCTCACGATAATCTTCCACATCCATTTGTAAAATCATAAACGATTTGGCTGTTTTATTAAGAATGAGCTGAGTTAAATGTTGAAGCGCATTTAATGTAAGGCCACGCTTTCCAATTAATAACGCTGCTTTCTCGCTCGATAACTTAAATGAAACATGTTTGCCATCTGTTTCATGGTCAATTGTTAAATCTGTAATTCCCATTCCTAAAGCAATATTCGTTAAATACCCTTTTGCCTCTTCAATAGGATCCACTTGTTGTTGTTCATGGTGAATTGATTGATCTTCATTAGATGAAACCGGCTCATTCTCGATTGTTTCCTCGACAATTGTCAGTTCTTCCACATCAGATGCAGAATCTGAAGTCGTCTCTTGATCCACTTGCTGCTGAACAATTTCCTTTACAGTGACACGAACTTCAGCATTTCGTGCCCCAAAACCTAAAAATCCTTTTTTACCCTCTTGTAAAACTTCCACATCAACTTGTTCACGAGTATGGCCAAGCTTTTGTAACGCTAATGAGATCGCTTCTTCTACTGTTGCGCCTATTTGCGTAGTTTGTTTCACTTATTTCGCTCCTTTAGCATCGGTAGCATCCGGTTTATTTTTATTCCAAGGTTTGTAAATAACAAGGTTTTGTAATACAGATACAAAGTTCCCGACTACCCAATATAATGATAACGCGGCAGGTAAAATAATACCGAAACCAACGATCATTAATGGCATGATGTACATCATAATTTTCATTTGTGGGTTATCTACTGCTGGTCCAGTCATTAATACAACGTACTGGATAAGACCTGCGATAACAGCAAATACAATACTAGGCTCTGCTAATGGAACCGCTAAAAATGTCCCTAATTCAAATGCATCCGGTGTTGCATTCATACGGCTAATCGCATGATAGAAACCGATTAAAATCGGCATTTGGATAAGAATCGGTAAACATCCAGCTAATGGGTTAACACCTGAAGTCTGCATTAACTGCATCATTTCCTGCTGGTATTTTTGCTGAGTTGCCGCGTCTTTTGAGCTGTATTTTGCTTGCAGCTCTTTTAATTTCGGTTGCATTTCCTGCATTTTCTTAGAACTTTTTACTTGTTTGATAGTTAAAGGCAGAATGATTAGACGAATAATAACAGTTACGATAATAATTGCAAATGCATAATTCGCCGCATTACCTTCAAACATATCAGCAAAAAGCTTGATAAATGATACTAATGGCCAAACAATATATTCATTCCAAAAGCCATCACTTTCAGATGAAATTGGTTGGTCAAATTCTGTACAGCCTGATAGCAGTAATACTACTGAAACAAGTGACAGCATTATCCATAGATTTTTCTTCAACCTTCTTCCTCCTAAAGCAAACCTATTCAATTTTTATGACAATATTTTACCATTATGGACGTTCGTACACTACTAATTGTTCTGTAAATTCAAAGAATAGAGCAATGAATGATAAACAATTAATTGTGGAACTATCCTTTATATACTCTTGCAACCTTTAAAACATGCTGCAAGCTTTTTTTGGTTTCGTGAAAATCCAGTGTGGCCGCCTGCGTTCTGGCGATAATAACATAGTCCATATCTTGTTTTACTTCATCTTTTAATTCCAGAAAAGCTTGGCGAATATAGCGTTTCACTTGAACCCGAGTGACCGCATTTCCTACTTTTTTGCTCACTGATAAGCCAATACGAAACGCCTGTTGTTCTTCCTTTTTCAAGCAATATACAACAAATTGGCGATTCGCAAACGACTTACCTTTTTTAAACACCTTTTGAAAATCTTCATTTTTCTTTATACGTTGGCGTTTATTCATGATCCATTCACCTGCTCCATCTAATCATTGGTACTTTTTTTGCTCATTCAACAACGATAAAAGAAAAAAAAGACCACTGATGTGGCTCAGTGGACTTATGCTGATAATACTTTTCTTCCTTTTTTACGACGGCGAGCTAATACGTTACGGCCGTTTTTAGTGCTCATACGAGCGCGGAAACCGTGAACTTTAGAGTGCTTACGTTTTTTAGGTTGGTACGTGCGTTTCATTTATATACACCTCCTGAATTCGAGCGTTACTATATCTATCTCTACATACAGACCATGATATTATATAAAGAATAAAACCTGTTTGTCAATGCCTCATTATAATTTTTCTCTTTTTCTCTATAAACCTCATATAAATCCCTTTCCTGATCCACACTCTCAGTTATCCACAATTTATAAAATTAATTTACGTTTATGCTGTGAATAGTATTTTTGCTCTTAAAAATTATCCACAGCGCTTATCTACAGGTTTTTCACATATAACAAACCTGTGGACAACTGTTATGTATATAACATATGATTATGTGGATAAGATCGTTTAAGTATTGAAATACCTAACTTTATTTGATACGATAACTGTGTTTTACTTTGTGGAATTCTTTTCTGGGAAATATATTATCCACAATTGTTGATAATCTGTGGACAAAGATTTCCCATACTCTAGAACAACCTTTATCCACAACTTGTGGTTATGTGTATGAACTCCTTTTTAATTATAAAATATATATTTTATAGCTCTGTTTACTATTAATCATTTAACAGAGCCTTTCTTTTTTCGTAAGCAAGAAAGTTTGCATTGTAAGGAAATTCACATAAAAAAGACTCTCATCTAATTTTGGTTAGTATGAGCCTTGTCATTTAAATATACGAATCGAATGTGAAATGAATTAATGAAAGGAAGAAAGAGCTTGGAACATTTAGAAAACCTATGGAATGCCGTCCTTGCCCAAGCTGAACAGAAAATCTCGAAACCGAGCTTTGATACTTGGCTGAAATCAACAAAACTTCTTGCGCATAGTGGCACAAAAGTGACGATTTCCGCGCCTAACTCTTTTGCCCGCGATTGGCTTGAACAATATTACATCCATATGATTACAGGAATATTAAACGAGTTAACTGGAGAGGATCTAGTCATTAATTTTGTTGTCCAGAAAGATCAGACGGCAGACGACTTTGAACTACCGCCCCCAATTACTCAAGCAAAATCAAGTGAACACCATGACATTACCCCGGGTATGCTCAATCCAAAGTACACATTTGATACATTCGTTATTGGTTCCGGTAACCGCTTTGCCCATGCAGCGAGCCTAGCTGTAGCAGAAGCACCCGCAAAAGCTTACAACCCGTTCTTTATTTATGGGGGGGTAGGTTTAGGAAAAACTCACTTAATGCATGCAATTGGCCATTATGTAAAAGAACATAATCCGACAGCAAATGTCGTCTATTTATCATCTGAAAAGTTCACAAATGAGTTCATAAACTCCATCCGTGATAATAAAACAATCGATTTTCGAAATAAATACCGCAATGTTGATGTACTGCTAATTGACGATATTCAATTTTTGGCTGGTAAGGAATCGACACAAGAGGAATTCTTCCATACATTCAACACACTGCATGAAGAATCAAAGCAGATTGTCATCTCAAGTGACCGCCCTCCAAAGGAAATCCCTACTTTAGAGGACCGTTTGCGTTCACGCTTTGAATGGGGACTAATTACAGATATTGCACCACCAGATTTGGAAACACGTATTGCTATTTTACGTAAGAAGGCCAAAGCTGATGGACTCGATATTCCAAATGAAGTCATGCTTTATATTGCCAATCAGGTTGATACAAATATTCGTGAACTTGAAGGGGCATTAATACGGGTTGTGGCCTATTCATCTTTAGTAAATATGGATGTTTCGCCTGAACTTGCTGCAGAAGCTTTAAAAGATATTATGCCAAATTCAAAACCGCGCATGATTTCGATTTTAGATATTCAAACTGCAACTGGTGAACATTACAGTATACGTCTGGAAGATTTTAAGGCTAAGCGCCGGACAAAATCGATTGCTTATCCTCGTCAAGTGGCGATGTATTTATCGCGTGAGCTAACAGATTACTCATTACCTAAAATTGGTGAGGAGTTTGGAGGCCGTGATCATACAACAGTAATCCATGCCCATGAAAAGATTTCTTCCTTACTTAAAACAGATCAGCAGCTTCAGCAGGATATTAAACAAATACGTAGTATGTTAGGTAAATAATCTCTGTGTATAACTTTATGTTTTTCACACATACCTATTCACAGCTTATCAACATGTGGATAGCGTGCTCTGCCTGTTTAAAATAGGGGTTATCCACAAATTCACAGGCCCTATTACTATATCTATTAATATCTTTAAATAAATAATTAATTATATAAGAGAGGTAAACTAATGAAATTTACTATTTTACGTGATCGTCTTTTAGCAGGATTAAACGATGTAATGAAAGCCGTAAGTTCCAAAACGACGATCCCTATTTTAACGGGGATTAAAATTGATGTTACAAACGAAGGTATGACGTTAACTGGTAGTGATGCAGACATTACAATCCAGACTTTCATTCCTGTAGAAGAAAATGGCGAACAGATTATGGATATTACACAAACAGGCTCTATTGTGCTACAAGCTCGTATGTACAATGAAATTATCCGTAAATTGCCTACTAATGAAGTGGAAATCGAAATTACAAACGGCTATGCAACTATTATCCGTTCAGGTAAATCAGAGTTCCACCTTATCGGCCTAGATGCAACGGAATATCCACAGTTACCTGAAATTGCTGCAGACCGCCAATTTACGATTCCAACAGATTTATTAAAATCAGTTATTAGAGAAACTGTATTTGCTGTAGCGACATCGGAAAGCCGTCCGGTGTTGACAGGTGTAAACTGGAAAGTTGAAGGCGATGCATTAATATGCGTTGCAACGGATAGTCACCGTTTAGCACGTCGTAAAGTAAATCTTGAAAATTTACCAAATGATATTACTTCAGTCGTAATTCCAGGTAAAAGCTTAAATGAATTAAACAAGATTTTAGAAGACACAAATAATCCTGTTCAAATCGTACTGACAAACCAGCATGTATTATTTAAAACGGATGATGTGCTGTTCTTCTCTCGTCTTTTAGAAGGCAACTATCCGGATACATCACGTTTAATTCCGGAAGAGTTTAAAACAATGATTACCATTAACGGAAAATCTTTATTGCAGGCAATTGATCGTGCTTCACTTTTAGCTCGTGAAGATCGTAATAATGTCGTTCGTTTTGAAACACTGGAAAATCAAACAGTCGAAATTTCATCAAATTCACCTGAGATTGGTAAAGTCGAAGAGCAGATCCAAGTGGAAAGTCTGGAAGGTGAAACATTGAAGATTTCATTTAGTGCAAAATATATGATGGAAGCCTTAAAAGCGATTGATGGACAAGATGTAGTAATTGAATTTACAGGAGCAATGCGCCCGTTCATCTTACGTTCTGTTGCAGATGATGCAATACTGCAATTGATTTTACCGGTACGTACTTACTAAAATTCAATAAAAATTCTAAAAGGAATGGTCTTAACTTGTTATTGAGACCGTTCCTTTTTTACTTATGGACGATTTTTAGGTATGATAGAATGATAAGACTTTATTTAAGTGGAGGATGAATTACGTTGAATGAATTAGTAATTGATACAGAATTTATTACGCTTGGTCAAGCGCTGAAAATGACAGATACAATTAGCTCCGGTGGTATGGCAAAGTGGTTTTTAAGTGAACATGAAGTATACGTAAATGGAGAAGTGGAAGATCGCCGCGGAAAAAAATTGCGTCATGGGGATGTAATTAATATCCCTGGTGTAGGACGTTACAAAATTGTCGATGCATTTATTGAAAACGGAGAAAATTAATTAATGAACATCGAGCGCTTGCAGCTAACAAATTATCGTAACTATGAATCGTTAACACTGGATTTTTCAGATAAGATTAATGTTTTTATTGGGGAAAATGCTCAAGGAAAAACAAATGTAATGGAATCAATCTATGTACTAGCGATGGCCAAATCTCATCGTACCGCGAACGATAAAGAATTAATACGTTGGGATGCGGATTATGGTAAAATAGAAGGTGTGGTAAATAAGCGTTACGGTGGCGTTCCTATCGAATTGACGATTTCAAAAAAAGGCAAAAAGGGCAAAATCAATCATCTTGAACAAACGAAACTAAGCAATTATATCGGACAGATGAATGTAGTAATGTTTGCACCGGAAGATTTGAATATCGTAAAGGGCAGCCCCCAAATTCGCCGAAGATTCATCGATATGGAAATCGGACAAATTTCCCCAGTTTACTTACATGATTTACTAACATTCCAAAAGATTTTGAAACAACGTAATCATTTACTAAAAAAGAATGCGGGAAAACAATCACTCGCATCTGATGTGATGTTTGAAATTTATACAGAACAATATGTGCAGGCGGCAATTCAAATTATCCGTAAAAGATTTCAGTTTATCGAGCTTTTACAAGATTGGGCTGAACCGATTCACTTTGGCATTTCGCGGGGATTAGAAAAGCTTGTCATAAAATACCGTCCTGTAACAGGGATGGAAGCAAGCTGGACTACTGAAGAAATGGCGGATTACTTAACAAAGAAACTAGAAGAAGTGAAGCAGCGTGAAATTGAAAGAGGCGTAACACTTATAGGTCCTCATCGGGATGATCTGCAGTTTTTTGTCAATGATTATGATGTTCAAGTATACGGCTCACAAGGGCAGCAACGCACAACGGCATTATCTTTAAAACTTGCCGAAATTGAACTTATCAAACAGGAAACGAAGGAGACTCCGATTCTTTTATTGGATGATGTTTTATCTGAATTGGATGATTACCGCCAATCACATTTATTAAATACAATTCAAGGTGAGGTCCAGACATTCGTTACAACAACGAGTGTAGAAGGTATTCACCATGACACAATACAGCACGCAAAATTGTTCCACGTCACACAAGGAACAATTGAACAACCATAAGTGCATTGAAATACGTAATAAAGAAGCATACTGATAGTTATGAAAGAGTAGGTGAACAATAGTGGCTTTAGAAGATAATAAAGTCCAGCAATCTTATGATGCGGATCAAATACAAGTATTAGAAGGATTAGAGGCTGTTCGAAAACGTCCGGGTATGTATATTGGTTCAACAAGTTCAAAAGGATTGCACCATTTAGTTTGGGAAATTGTTGATAATAGTATTGATGAAGCTTTAGCAGGTTATTGTACAGGAATCACAGTAACAATTGAACAAGACAATTGGATTCGCGTAGAAGATAACGGTCGTGGTATTCCCGTAGATATTCAAGAAAAAATGGGTATGCCTGCTGTTGAAGTAATTATGACAGTACTGCACGCCGGCGGTAAATTTGGCGGCGGAGGCTATAAAGTATCAGGTGGTCTTCACGGTGTTGGTGCTTCTGTAGTAAACGCATTATCAAGTCAGACAATTGTTCAAGTACACCGCGATGGTAAAATCCATGAAATTATTTTTGAGCGCGGTCAAACGGTTCAAAAGTTAACAGTGGTTGGTGAAACAGACCATACAGGTACAACAACTCGATTTAAAGCTGACAGCGAAATATTTAAAGAAACAACAGTTTATGAATACGATATTTTAGCGACACGTATCCGTGAATTAGCTTACTTAAATCGTGGCATCAGCCTTACGATTGCAGATGAGCGCATAGGACAGGAACGTTCTGAAACATTCCACTTTGAGGGTGGTATTCGTGAATATGTTGAGCATATAAACGAAAATAAAGACCCTATCCATGTACCGATTGATGTGTTAGGCGAAAAAGAAGGCATTACGGTTGAAATTGCCATGCAGTATAATGCAGGCTTCAGCTCTAATATTATGTCCTTTGCCAACAACATCAACACGTATGAAGGTGGTACGCACGAATCAGGCTTTAAAACGGCCTTAACACGTGTTATTAACGACTATGCCCGCAAATCAAACTTGATTAAAGAATCGGATGCCAACCTTACAGGCGAAGATGTTCGTGAAGGTTTAACCGCAATCGTATCAATAAAGCACCCGGAACCTCAATTTGAGGGCCAAACTAAAACAAAACTTGGAAACTCTGAAGTAAGTCAGATTACAAATGCTTTATTCTCAGACGGATTTGAACGTTTCCTACTTGAAAATCCAACGGTTGCGCGCCAAGTTATCGAAAAAGGTACAATGGCGGCACGTGCGCGTGTAGCAGCGAAAAAGGCTCGTGAATTTACACGTCGTAAATCTGCATTGGAAGTTTCAAGCTTACCAGGTAAATTAGCAGACTGTTCTTCGACAAACCCTGCTGAATCTGAGATTTATATTGTAGAGGGTGACTCTGCCGGTGGATCTGCTAAATCAGGCCGTGACCGTCATTTCCAGGCGATCTTACCACTGCGCGGGAAAATCCTTAACGTTGAGAAAGCACGCTTGGACCGTATTTTATCTAATGCTGAAATCCGTGCAATGATTACAGCATTCGGTACTGGTATTGGGGAAGAGTTTAATTTAGAGAAAGCACGTTATCACAAAATCGTCATTATGACGGATGCCGATGTCGATGGGGCACATATTCGTGTGCTATTGCTGACATTCTTCTTCCGTTTCATGCGTCCGTTAATCGAAGCAGGCTATGTATATGCCGCAAAACCACCGCTTTATCAGGTGAAACAAGGGAAGCATGTTGAATACTGCTACTCGGATCAGGAGTTAGAAGATATTTTAAACCGTCTTCCGAAGTTACCGAAGCCTAATGTACAGCGTTATAAAGGTTTAGGGGAAATGAATGCAACGCAATTATGGGATACAACAATGGATCCAGAGCACCGTACTTTAATTCGAGTAGAATTGGATGATGCAATTGAAGCAGATAAAATTTTCGATCACTTAATGGGTGATGAAGTTGCACCTCGTCGTGATTTTATCGAAGAAAATGCAGTATACGTGCAAGACTTGGATATTTAACATCCTTCAGCGGGTTTTCAAACACCCGCTGAAGGATGCAATTATGCTTGGACATAATTGATTAGTTAGTGCAATTGGAAGGAGGTCCTTATTTTGTCTGACATTCAGCATGGACATATTGAATCTAGAAATATTACAACAGAAATTAAATCATCTTTCTTAAGCTATGCGATGAGCGTTATCGTTTCGCGTGCCTTACCAGACGTACGTGATGGGCTTAAACCAGTACATCGTCGTATCCTCTATGGTATGCAGGAGCTAGGAAATACTTCAGATAAACCATATAAAAAGAGTGCCCGTATTGTAGGGGACGTAATGGGTAAATTCCACCCTCACGGTGACTCATCAATTTATGATGCAATGGTGCGTATGGCGCAAGACTTCAGCTACCGTTATATGCTAGTCGATGGCCATGGTAACTTTGGTTCTGTTGATGGTGACGGTGCAGCAGCAATGCGTTATACAGAATCACGTATGTCTAAAATCGCGATGGAAATGTTGCGCGATATTAACAAAGATACGATTGATTATGGACCGAACTATGATGGCAGTGAAAATGAACCTTTAGTATTGCCGGCACGCTATCCGAATCTATTGGTGAATGGTGCTTCTGGTATCGCAGTAGGTATGGCTACAAATATACCGCCGCATCATCTTGGAGAAGTGATTGACGGTGTATTGGCAGTAGCTGATAATCCAGGTATTTCGACAGAAGAGCTAATGGAAATCATTCCAGGTCCTGACTTCCCTACAGGGGGAATTATTCTAGGGCGCAGCGGTATTCGCCGTGCATATGAATCGGGCCGTGGTTCACTGACAATTCGGGCTAAAGTAGAAATTGAACAAGCTTCAAACGGCAAAGAGACAATTTTAGTACACGAATTGCCATATCAGGTTAACAAAGCAAAACTAATTGAAAAAATTGCTGAGTTAGTTCGCGACAAAAAAATCGATGGCATTACTAATTTACGTGATGAATCAGACCGTAATGGTATGCGTATAGTGATTGAAGTACGCCGTGATGCCAATGCAAATGTCGTATTGAACAATTTATTCAAGCAAACAGCGATGCAATCAAGCTTTGGTGTAAATATGCTTGCGCTAGTTGACGGGCAGCCAAAAGTATTAAGTCTAAAAGAAGTGCTTTATCATTACTTAGAACACCAGAAAGTAGTTATTAAACGTCGTACTGCATTCGAACTTCGAAAAGCAGAGGAACGTGCACATATTTTAGAAGGTTTACGTATTGCGCTTGATCATATTGATGAAATTATTTCTATTATCCGAGCTTCTCGCAGCGGTGAAGAAGCAAGACCTCAATTAATGGAGCGCTTTAATTTATCTGAACGCCAGGCACAAGCAATTTTAGACATGCGTCTTGTGCGTTTAAGCGGATTGGAACGCGAAAAAATTGAGGCTGAGTATCAGGAACTTTTAAAGTTAATCGATGAATTAAAAGCGATTTTAGCTGATGAAGCGAAAGTAGTCGAGATTATCCGCACAGAAATGACGGATATTAAAGAGCGTTACAGTGATGACCGCCGTACAGAAATTACAGCTGGCGGCTTAGAAATGATTGAAGACGAAGATTTAATTCCTCGTGAAAACTCGGTACTTACATTAACACATAACGGTTATATTAAACGTTTAGCTGCAAACACGTACCGCTCGCAAAAACGCGGTGGCCGTGGTGTACAAGGTATGGGAACGAATGAAGATGACTTCGTAGAACATTTATTATTCACGTCTACACACGATACAATTCTTTTCTTCACTTCAAAAGGGAAAGTATTCCGTGCAAAAGGATATGAAATTCCGGAGTTCGGTCGCCAAGCGAAAGGGCTGCCAATTGTAAACTTACTTAATATTGATAAAGGTGAGCATGTTACAGCAATGATTCGCGTAACAGAATTTAAAGAAGATGCTTACTTTATCTTTACTACAAAAACTGGGGTAACAAAGCGTACACCTGTTGATCAGTTTGCAAATATCCGTACGAATGGTTTAATCGCCATTACATTACGTGAAGATGATGATTTAATTTCTGTTCACTTAACGGATGGCACAAAGGAAATTATTATCGGTACAAGCGATGGTATGTTAGTACGATTTAAAGAGGACGATATTCGTTCGATGGGTCGTTCGGCTGCCGGGGTACGCGGTATTAAACTTCGTGAAGGTGACTTTGTAGTAGGAATGGAAATTCTTGAGCCAGGTCAGGAAATTTTAGTTGTCACTGAAAATGGTTACGGTAAGCGTACACCTGAATCCGAATACCGTTTACAAAGCCGTGGCGGGTTAGGTCTGAAAACGATGCAAATTACTGATAAGAACGGTAAAATGTGCGCGGTAAAGGCTGTAGATGGATCAGAAGACATTATGTTGATTACGATTAATGGGATGTTAATTCGAATGGACGTAAACGATATATCTGTTATCGGCCGTAGTACACAGGGTGTTCGCTTAATCAGACTTGCTGATGACGAATATGTAGCAACTGTGGCACGGGTGAAAAAAGAAGATGACGCTCCGGATGAAGAAGAAATCGATTCTGAAACTGAAGAAGAGTCAAATTCAGCTATAGAAGAGTAATTCGAAAAGTAATCTAGTTAGTTTAGACTATCTAGATTACTTTTTTTGGTTGTAATTTATTTTCCATTCGTTATAATTAACGTTAATATGAAAAAATTAGTAGTTATTTAGAAAGATTAAATCATTGGGTGAGAATTTATCCATACTTAATAACCGATAACAAGCTTAAGGGGTTGTGAAATTGGAAGCAATATTGATAAGAGTTGAGGAATTGCGATTAGGTAAGGTAATTGCTGAAGATATTTTTGCCAATACACAATATCCGATTATCTACAAAAATACAAAAGTAAAACCAGAGCATTTACGTGTGTTTGAATTATTTAATTTAAAAACAGTATTAGTACATAATGAAATCGAAGTTGAAGAACCAGAGATAATTGAAGAAAAGTTAGATAATACTTCAGTAGCATTACCGTTACAGCAACCCACAAGTTTCGAAAAGTCCTATCTTGATGGAATCGGACAATTAAAAAAGGAATTTTTAAATTGGGAAGCTGGCGGAAGAGTAGATCTGCCAAAAGTAAGAAACATAATGATTCCGTTAATGGATATGGTTTTAGAAAATCGCTCTTATATATTTGATCTGAACAGTTATTCAAATGCAAAGGACTATTTATACCATCATTGTATTGCTACAGGTTTAATTGCAGCAGTCATTGCAAAGAAAATGGGATATGAGCGAGGGGATACAATTCAGCTTGCCATCGCCGGAATGTTAGCAGATAGTGGAATGTCGAGAATTCCTTCACGTATACGGGATAAGAAAAGCGTTTTAACAGAATCCGAATTTGGAGAAGTAAGAAAACATCCTTACTATAGTTACTTACTAATTAAAAACGTAACGGCTATAAAGGATATTATGAAAGTAGCTGTTTATCAGCACCATGAACGTTTGGATGGCAGTGGCTATCCAAAAGGTGATCGTATTGGGTCTATTTCAATATTTGCCCAAATAATTGCGGTAGCGGATGTATTCCATGCGATGACTAGTGAACGTATGTATCGTTCAAAGCAATCTCCTTTCAAAGTAATCGAAATGATTAAGGAAGAGGAGTTTGGAAAATTTGATATTAAAGTTGTTCAAGCTTTAATGAATATTGTCGTTGATCTACCAATAGGAACAAAAATTGAATTATCTAATTTAGAGCTGGGCGAAGTAATGTTCATCAATAAATATTCACCTACACGTCCACTTGTAAAATTAACACGTACAGGAGAAATTGTGGATCTTTCTTCTAATAGAAGTTTCTATATTTCGCGTGTCATTACTCAAGGATATAAATTGAACTAATTAATTGTTAAAGGGTGTTTCTTTAAAAGAAGAAATACCCCCTTTTTATATTAGTTTTGCCTGGATAAACAAACTCAAAATAAAAACAGAAAAACAATGAATAAACTATTGACGATTAGGAAATCAAATGTTATTATATATAAAGTCCTTACAAGATAACATCTTTTGAAAGATAAATAATAAAAAGTGTTGACTTAAGCCTAAGGATGCTGTAATATAATAAAAGTTGTCGCATGAAAAAGAAATGCTTCAACAGCAAAAAAACTTTTCATTAAAAAGTGTTGACAAACAACATGAAATAATGTTAAGATATAAAAGTTGTCACAACGACAACGCGATGAACCTTGAAAACTGAACAAGCAACGTTAATGAAACAAGCTTCTTAAATGAAGCAAACAATAGATTTCAACTTCTAACGAAGTTGGATCGCTA
>NZ_JBNNVH010000006.1:0-175709 GCF_050280445.1 Solibacillus sp. NPDC093137 | reverse complement strand
AGAATTATACGTTCCCAAAGCATCGTTTGGTAACATTTTGTCACTAACGTTGTATATCTGCATAGTGTCATACTTATTCCACAATCGGGCGCTTTCCTTGAATAAGGAGAGGGTCCTTTTTCGCCTTTTCCTTTAAAGGGACATATAATTAAACCCAACATAGTTATCTAGATTACAATTTAGAAGATATTGTTAAAAGTATTCTTAAATTGACGGGTAGAGATATTGGAATTAAGTTGAGAAATTTAAATATGGGGGAGTACAATGAAAAAAGCTTCAATTTTAATGATTACAGTCGTTTTATTAGTTCTCGCATCTTGTGGAGGACCTTTCATATCAACTACTTCTATGTTGATTGTTATTGAAAAGGGGTGTTCAAGTGACTATAAAGAGTATTGGGTTAAAGCATACGACCCGAATAATCAAACTAAAGAAGAAGCATTTAAGATTGTAGTTCAAGAAGAAATGGTATGGAACTTAATTGAGGAAGATAAAGAGTATTTTTCTTTGTATTCAAAAAAAGGAGATAAATCCTGGGTTTTAGAACAAATTGAGCGTATAGAAAATCAAAAAGATTAAATTATTTAAGACTACTTTTATTCCACAATCGGGCGCTTTTCTTGAATATTCGCATCCCGCAATCATCAAAATTTTTTATAAGAACCAAACTAGATAAATAAAGAACCAACTATTTTGTTCAAACTTTGTTTCAAAACAGTTGATTTCTTTCTGTAAAAAATCAGCGTTTGCAACTTACTATTAATCGAACTTTGTTAAAATGCTACACCTTTACCGATTTTTCTGTTGACCACAAGCTTTTCATTTGGGAATTTTATTTTGTATGTATTTGTATTACTCGAATAATTCAACAAATAAAAAGTTATTTTGAAGGGGGTGTTTCTTTAAACCGTTTAAGCAAAAATAAAATTAAGTTGTAGAAAACTAATGTGAAAAGGAAGAGAAAAAGATTATCCCCCCACTGAATCCCGTTATCTTGATAAATATTTAAAATAGTCATACTTATAAACAAAAGACTTGGAAATACAAGAGGACGTATATATTTATTTGTAAGAATGTCCTTAACCTCCTTTTGAATGGATTATTTATTATTCAATTTAAAAATGTTATAGCAATACTCTAGTCTAGACAATTAAAACAGAAGATGTTGTTAATTACAGTCTATTCCCGTACTCAAAATCGTATTTGGTACTTCTTTTTTATGTAAGGTAGTAACTACCTGAATATGACGACCTCTTATTCAACAATTTGGCGCGATTCTTTAATAAGAAAATCGCGTTTTTCCGTTATAGGGCCATATTGTGGAATAACAATCTTTTATACAATTGTAAAAT
This sequence comes from Solibacillus sp. NPDC093137, assembly GCF_050280445.1. NCBI lineage: Bacteria > Bacillati > Bacillota > Bacilli > Caryophanales > Caryophanaceae > Solibacillus > Solibacillus sp. NPDC093137. The sequence goes on along the minus strand of NZ_JBNNVH010000006.1, from coordinate 174,357 downwards.
TTAATAAAAATTAAAGGATTATCTCGATTCCCCATAACCTTTCCGATATTTTAAGTAAAATATTACCAGTTCTCACTATTTAGTGAAATTAAATATATAATTTATATAAGGGTGAATTGGAGGTTGCTTATGAATTCTAAAGTTAAGAGTAAAAAAATGATAGTAAGTATATTCATTTTGTTTATAGTTGCCCTATTCGTGGCTTTCTTTGTTTTTAACAGCAATACATTAGCCAGCGATGAAGTTTTTAATGATATAGACTTTAAATCAGAACACGTTAATGTTGACGGTTATAAATTGGATCATGAGACAGAAGAGCTTTTTGTAAAACTTAAGCTGTCTGAGGAGGATAAAACAGCAATTCTAGAAGCTTTTAAGAATTCAAAATTTGAAATATCATCTAGTTCAGATTCATATGCGGATGGAAATTATTTTATCAATATTTCATTGAATAAGCTTTATGAGTTAGAACTTAATCCAACTCAAAAAAAATTAATATTTGTCTATGAAGATGACAATGATAGCGATCATATATATTATAAATTTTCGAATGATAGTGGCTTATTTGAGCTTTTAGAAACAATAACAAAAGAATCTCTTAATCAATAATCATTAAATTTCAGGCAGCTAGGACCCAAGCCCATTGTTGAGGCAACGGTCTTCTTTTTTGCATCAATTGGGACAGATTGTGGAATAAGAAATATGCTATACAAGTTCGTGAAGTGGTGCCCTTCTGATAACGCCGTGGCATTAAGTTTATTTATGTATACCTTATAAATTCTTATTGCACTAAACCCTAGTTACTTTATTTAAGAGAATAAATTCAATTCTGTTTCTTACTTTCAGCAATAACTTTCTTTATTCCTAAACCAATAGCTGTACCAACTAAACCACCTATATTCAAAGTAACAAAATGTCCCCAGTCTACTTCTCTGTTTTTCCATATACCTATAATATATACACTTATAAGTACACCAAAAACCCAGCCTAAAAGTGCTTGATTCAATACTAGAACCCGATTCTAAAATAACAAAGTCAGAAAATTGAAACTTTATCTTTCCATATCCGTATAAGTTAGTAACATAAAAATTATAATGGGAGGAATTAAAATGCGAACTCATTACTCGCCTCGTCTAATCTTTTTAGTGCTCGCCATATTATCCCTTATCAGCATACCTGTTTTAGGTGCAATATTTCCTGTGTTCTATGTTCAAACATTTTTATTTGATAGATTGGCAATCATACTCTATCCGGATGGAATAAATTTCAGACTAGTAATGGCTGCATGTTTTGTTTTATTTATCGGATTAATGATTCCGGTAATTAAACAGAACAAACTCACTTTTAGCCTATCAAGTGTTATTATTGCAGGCGGACTCTTTGTTTTCTATTTATCGATTTTAAGTTATACATATATAGGAAAAGAAGAAGTGGTCTCCAATAAATTATTCGACGAAAAAACGTTTCAATGGTCTGAAATCCAAGAAGTAGTTCTCGAATATTATTTCGATGATATAGGTAAGCATGAAGAATATATTTTTACTTCAGTGGTAGGAGATTCTATTCGAATTCCTTTAAACGATCAGTTCCTACAAGAAGATAAAAGTGAAATTTATAAGGTAGCTCAACTAAATAATGTTGAATTTATTGAACAGGAGAAAAAGTAAAGTCCTTATAGTAGAAGTTTTTCGCTTTTAGCGGCAGACAGTGTACTGCCACTCATACAAGACATAGAGAAGACCCTTGTTGTGGCAATGGTCTTCTTTTTTGTATTCACTTGTTCCCATATACATTAACTACTCTATATTCAGCTTGAAATCGAGTATCTGACTTCCAACTAAATTACTCGTGCTTCCTTGGTATGTAGGGTCAACGAAAATACGGTCGATCCTTCCGAAATATTGTCCAGATACAGTTCAATTTTTCACGTCCTTTTTAGACTTTAAATTTAGTACTAACTCATATCCAAAGGCTATTAAAATTCCCGTCCAAAAAATTATTCCTGAAGTAAGTGGCTCAATTTTAAATATTAAATCGTAAATATAATTGATAAATAACAGTAACATATATGTATAAAAACCAAGGAGTGCTCCACTTTTCCAATTACTTTGCTCAAATTCAGACATCTTTTTGAAGAATTTCATTGTTCTCCTCCACTCATGTAATCTGCCAGCTCTCTTAATGACTTTAGCCATCCCACCGTACTTAAATATTTTATCGCAATAAACTATGATATCTAATCTTATATAACAGTAATGGAAAAATTGCGTCAAAAGCTGGGTTTCGGAAGCTATTTAATTGTTACTTAAGATGGAACTCTCTCTTTAAGGAGATCTTCAGAAAGATTTACCACATTAAGGTTATGTACGATTTTATGCTTTCACACTGTTGAAGCTACAATCAGATTATCCACAAAATCAAGGATGCTGGAGGCCGGTAAGATCCTGTTCCCATTAGGTCTTAGCATTCATTTCTGAAATCCGGCCACCCCGCGCCAAACGCGGCTAAATAACACCTTGATATGGAGCTGGGTGAAATGATATTACTTTTCTCACAGCTCCTTCACTTGACTTAAGTATTATCATTTCATATCCGTAGCTACGTGGAGTCCTTCTCCAACCACAAAACTGCATACCTTCTCTTACTCATAAAAATCATTTCAAGTCCCACCTTTCTTTGTTTTAAATTACCAAAATTAATAATGACGTTGACGCGTGTAATCTTCTACTTTTCTTTTGTTCTCTTCAAAGATTTTTTTTACTTTTTCTTCATGAATTGCTTTCTCACGAGAGATTTCACGCTCCCGTTTTGTAATAGCGATCGAAAGGGTAAAAAAGTTCACTATCATGGATTATCACCTCCTTAAAGTGCCCTAAAAATGAAAAATACCGCAGAGAGACTCCCCCTGCGGTAAAAAAAGGCACAAAAATACCGCAGGGACACACTTCTCCCTGCGGTATGGGCATACTTAATTAATCAAGAGTTTAAGCAATCCATTCCAGTCTGGTCGAATGTGTGATTTTTGTTTTCATTGAAGTTATAACTACTAGTGACATTAATTTATTGATAATGATCATTTTCTTCGACCTCCTTAGAATTTTTTGATTATTGTGTAAGTATACTCATCCTTACATTATCTGTAAACATTTTTTTGTATTTTTTCAAAAAAAAGTAATATCTAATTCAAAAGTAATGTGTAGAAAAGTTGATATAGCAACATTATTTACTTTTATGGCGATTTTCAGATTGATGTGCCCCTCATCCAACTACGAACACAATTGTGTAAAAATCATTCGCGCTTTTTCATTATATAAAGACGCTTCGTTTTTGTTACCACCTATCCAAATTCTCCTGAAAATTATTGGGATTTAGATGAACGCAAAATATAAATTGCATTTATGTAATATATATATTGCGCGTACGCAATTTATATGTTACATTTAAAACAGTTGTAATACCGAATATGAAATAGGAGAGAAGCTAAATGAATAAAGTGAAGTCAATACGTACGGGATTACATATGACACAAGATGAGCTTGCTGCACGGACAGGTGTTACACGTCAAACTATTGGATTAATTGAAAACAATAAGTTTAATCCTTCGTTAACACTATGTATTGCCATTGCAAAAGCGCTCAATTTAACATTAAATGATTTATTTTGGGAGGAATAATTATGAAAAATTCACTACTTTTCTTTTTACCGTCAGACGAGTATAAGAGAAATAAAATTAAAGGTTTTTTCAGTGAAGCTTTGTTATTAGTAATTATAGTTAATTTCTTTTTATTAATTTCCATTCAATTCTATAATAAAGATTTTATTAATAATGAATTCTTTGCCTTTATAAACATAGCAATTCCTGCAGGTTATATTTTAATTCGATACATTTTATCCGGTATTGAATATACCGCAATCTTTACAAGTTCGGACTATTCTAAAGAAAATAAACGCTTAGTAAAAAACTCATTTAAGTTTTTTGTGATGTTCGCATTGCTGACATTAATTTTCAAGGGAATCCCAACCGATCTTAAAGAAACTACTGAAATATTGGGTGTCGCGCTTATTGCTGCAATTATTCTTATGATCATCAATTGGTTATCACTTAAGTTATCTTATAAAAAGAATAGAAATCTTGGTTAAACAATAAAAATTGATTTAGACTATATCTTGTTATCCCTCTTTTCCCCTATAAAACCCTATAAGATATTCCATCTTATAGGGTTGTTGTTTATAATATTAGGTTAGTACACAAAAAAATTAGTATTATATTTTTATAAGCACGCAACTGAGAACCAAGCTAAACTAGCAGCTAGCCCCACTGCGCCACCTTTAATTGCATTTTTACCTGCAACCTTAACTAGTTCCTTAGCAAGTAAGTTCCAGTTTTTCTTTTCAATTAGTTCCCACATTCCACCACTCAAGAATCCAATTCCTGTAAACTCTAAAATTCTGTCTCCAACACAACTTGCCCATGAATTTGCACTAATCATACCTGTCCCATTGGATCCAGCCATAAATGCAGGAGCTGGAATCCCAATTAAATCTTCTTCAGTAAGCTGTTCGCCATTTACTAATTTAATGAAAGCTGATAAAGCAGCAATATTTTCTTGTCCAAAGTATGCTGCGGCTAATTCAGTGTCAAGGACATAGCGATCCCCGTCAAGATATGCATATTCTGTAAATAAAACTTCTAAATCTCCTGCTAGTTGATCAACTTCACTTTGTTGATGTTGAATAATAGTTGGAGATTTATATGTAGCGGCAGATACAGCTCCTCCATAAGTAGAGAAAAGAATACTTGTAGCAATACCACAAGCTAATAGTTTTTTAAATTTCATTTTAAATATCCTCCCCATCATTTAAATGTAAAATTTTTATTGTCCTACTCCAATTAACCATATATCTAATAAAACGCTCACCACTTCGTACATAATTTAACTTCACCTCCTTTATCAGTATGATAATATAAGGGAGATTTAAGTTGTAAAAATAGTCAAAAATGACTTATTTAGGGAGGGGAATATATGTTAGGTGAATTAGTAAAAGAAATCCGTGGAAATAAAGGCTTATCTCAAAATTATGTATTAGATTCATTGATGACCCAAAGTGCTTATTCAAAGTTTGAACTAGGTAGAACAGAAATTCGTGCATCAGTGTTCCTGAATATTTTAAATAAACTTGATATGAGTTTAGAAGAATTTAAATTTCTCCAAAATGACTATCAATTTACAATACGAGACGAAATTATTCATCGCTTTTTTTACATGTCCTATAATGATGAGACAGTATTACTAGAAGTTAATGAGTTAGCCAAAGAGTATTTAGAAAAACACCAAACACAAGATTATTTAATTAAAGAAATTTATTATTTATGCCAAGCATTCCTTACATTGTTGGAAAAGAAGGATTTTACTGAAGCAAGTATATCTGCCAATAAAGTGTGGGAAAGAGTTTCTAAGCGGAATATGCTGTATGTGATGGATCTTTATCTACTGAATTCAATTCTTTTCATTTTCCCATTAGAAACCATATTTGAAATAAGAAAATTAGTGGAGTTATCGATTGAAAAGTATGGGAATCTATTTAGACTTCAGCGTATTAGAATTAATATGTTTATTAATATTGCGTATTTGTTAATGAAAGAGGAACAATTTGAAAAGGCAATAGATGAATTAGAGGAGGCAATAACTATTTGTAGAACTGAAAAGACCTATATTCAATTAGCGATTTGTTATATTCGTAAAGGGGTCTGTTTAAACCGTCTACAACAGCAAGGGAATGTGTGGATAGATAAAGGGAATCAATTGTTACTAGCAATAGAAGAAGATGATTTAGTACAGAAACTGTCTAATGAAATAAGACAATTTATTAGTTGATACTATGAAATGTCTCTCTCCCTATTTATTTTACCGCCAATTGTACATAAGAAAAGGACATAACACAAAACTATGTTATGTCCCTTAACTGCTCTATGTTTATATAACACGACTCACAGCATGCTTCTTTAAATACTCTAATGTCGCCTTTGCAAGTGTGTTTGCTGCAACGAGAAGTGCACGCTCATCGATATCGAACTTTGGATGGTGGTGCGGGTACGCTTCTTCTTTCTCAGGGTCACGGGCACCTGTGAAGTAAAATGTTCCCGGTACTTTTTCTAAGTAGTAGGCAAAGTCCTCTCCGCCCATTTCCGGTTCGCAAATAACCACTTCCTCAACACCCGGCGTTTGTCTTGCCTGTTCGATAAAGAATCTTGTTGTTTCCCGATCATTTATGACAGCCGAATATCCGCGCACATAATCGTATTCGTAATCGGCCTTCATCACCAAGCAAGCTGCCTTCAGAACATCTTCCAGCTCACGTTCAATCAGGTCACGCGTTTCTTCATCAAATACACGTGCAGTTCCTTTGATTTTTACGGAATCGGCAATGACGTTAAAGGGGTTTAACGCTTCAAAGTGACATACCGAAATAACTGCCGGTTTCACAGGACTAATACGTCTGCCTAAAAGCTGTTGGGCATTCACAACAAATTGTGAACCGATGTAAATCGAGTCTTTCGTTTCCTGTGGTTTTGCCCCGTGTCCGCCTTTTCCTTTAATCGTAATGTAGAAGCCATCCGCTGCAGCCATTAACGGACCTTCGCATACAGCAATTTTCCCATGCTCTACCGGTGCCCATAAATGCTGCCCGAAAATGACATCTACTCCGTCCAGGCAGCCGTCTTCAATCATCGCAATCGCTCCACCCGGCGCAATTTCTTCACCGAATTGGTGGATGAACACAACATTCCCCTGAATCTCGTCCTGGATTTTGTTCAGTGCCTTTGCCAATACAAGGAGTGACGCTGTATGCCCATCATGACCGCATGCATGCATTCGGCCATCTACCTTCGATTTGTAAGGGACATCATTTTGCTCCTGAATTGCCAGTGCATCGAAATCAGCACGTAATGCCACCGTTTTACCAGGTTGACCACCGCGTAATGTAGCCACTACCCCGCGTCCCCCTACCCCTTCACGCACTTCATGTCCAAGCGCACGATGGTATTCTGCAATATATTTTGGCGTCTCCACCTCTTCATGTGAAAGCTCCGGGTTTTCATGCAAGTAACGACGGATCGCTACCATTTCATCAAAATGCTGTTCCAGTATGTCAAAAATATTCGTCATGTTTTCCATCCCCATTTTCTAAGTTGTCTGTTTTTCAAATGATATTCGTGTATCCTGACTATTATTTCAAGTAAATGCCGTCGCCAGGTCCTAATGGCAGGCCAAGTAAGAACCAGATTGCGAATAAAATAATCCACATAATTGCGAAGAATACTGAGTAAGGCAGTAACGCTGAGATTAACGTACCGATTCCGATATTTTTGTCATAGCGTCGAGCAAATGCCAGTAAAATCGCAAAGTATGCAAGCATCGGTGTAATCGGGTTCGTAATGGAATCCCCTACACGGTACGCCATTTGTGTAACAGCCGGTGAGTAGTTTAAGTACATGAACATCGGTACGAAAATCGGAGCAAGTAATGCCCATTTAGCCGATGCACTTGCGATCAGTAAGTTGATGAATGCACAAATAATAATGAACCCGATAAACATTGGTGCGCCGGTAAAATTCATATTTTGTAAAAACTCTGCGCCTTTAATTGCTAAGATTGGTCCAATGTTACTCCATCCGAAATAGGCAATCATTTGTGCTGCTACGAATGCCAATACGATGAATGAAGAAAGGTCACCGATTGATTTAAACATTTGTTCCGCTACATCACGGTCCGATTTCACTTTTTTCGTAACGATACCGTATGTTAAGCCCGGTAGTAAGAAGAAGAACAGCATAATTGGTACAATACCCGTCATAAACGGTGAATTTAAAAAGCCGTTATCTTCCGGATTACGCAGTAGCCCTGATTCCGGTACTACCAAAATCGCCATTAAAATGATGTATGCTAATGTAACAACCCCTGCCCAGCGAAGCCCTTTGTTTTCTAAAGCTGTCAGTGGTTCAGCCACTTCTATTTTCCCGCTGTACTTACCAAAGCGAGGTTCTACGAATTTACCTGTTACCCAAGTTGCGACAACAACTAGTACAAATGTCGAAACGATCAGGAAGTAGTAGTTCATTGTTGCAAGTCCGGTATATGTAGGATCAACCAATTGGGCTGAAGTTTGTGTAATGCCCAGTAATAATACGTCTAAAGACGAAATAATAATATTTGCACTGAATCCTCCGGCAATTGCTGCATAGGTAGCGATTAACCCAACTAGCGGATTTCGTCCAACACTCATGAAAATCATGGCGGCAATTGGAGGTAAAATAATGAAGGCTGCATCTGCGGCAACATTCCCGACAAGACCTGTAAATAAAATAACAGGCAGGATGATTTTTTTAGGAGCACTTAAAACGGTCTTTTTCATTAATGCTGATATTAAGCCACTGTTTTCAGCTACCCCAATACCGATCATTGTTACAACCACGATGCCAAGTGGCGCGAATCCAGTAAAGTTACTGACCATGTTTGTAACAATTTGAATGAGTCCTTCACGATTCAATAGATTGATCACTTCGATTGTTTCGTCAGTTCCTGGCTTAACGGCAGAAACCCCAAGTTTTGATAGAATCAGTGATAGCGCAAGAACAAAAAATGCTAAAATAACGAATAACGTAACTGGGTCCGGAAGTTTATTTCCCGCTCGTTCGATTCCGTCAAGAAACCTATCAACCAATTTTTTCTTACCAGCTTTACTTTCCATATGCGTCCCCCTAGAAGTTTAATGTTTAAAAGAATAGCAAAATATAAAGGAGATAGCAATGAGTTATGCAAATTTTTAGATTTTTCTTTATATTTATATAGTAATTTTGTATATTTAAGGGGTATTTTGGGTGCTAAGCTTTTTCCTAGGGGAGTGTATTTCCCCCAAAATAAAATTGCACACAAAAAAAGCCTGGCGATAGCATGGCACGTCAGTTGTGCCATGTTTCCCATGCTTTCCATTTCGTATTTTATGGTGATGCTCATATGTAGAAACGAATTTTCATTTAACAAGCTCACATCTTCATGTTAATTATTAGTGAGAGCACGTTTTTTCTGAACGTACATATTTTTTAATTTAGCATAATAGGCCGCTGCATGTACTGCCCCTGTATCCTTTTTACGTAAAGCAAATTCGAAAGCCTCTACTAAATGTTCTGTAGTAACCAATTCACTTCTGATTTTAATTAAATCGTAATGCTTATAATTGTCGGGTACTTTCGATAAAATATCCTGATCCCCCGTAATTGAAATTAAATGATCGTCGTTAAAAAATAGTTGTAGCATAGTCCATATCCCCTTTTCTGTTTAGTATCGTGATGCCACCCTTTGATAAGCTTTTTAATTAATCGGCTTCTTACCATTACCCTTTTTTTCACAAAATGAATCGCCAATTTTTATCTGAATTATAAAAAATATAAGTTTTAAGCCTCTTTCGACTGAATGTCAATCGGTCATAAAGGTATTATAAAGATACACAGCCAGCAGTACTTTTAGATGATCTTCGTAATGGTTGAAGTCAATTTTTAATAAGTCTTCAACTTTTTTTATACGATGATAGAGCGTATTTGTATGAATATGGAGTTCCTTTGCCGTCGTTGCCATGGAACGGTTGTTTTGTATATACGTGAAAAGCGTATGGAGAAGTTCATCGTTTGTTTCATTGTTATTCCACAATACAGAAAACGTTTCACTTAGAAATGAGTTAATTTCTTCAGCAGGATGATGTAAAAAAAGCGTACTAATGCCAATATCCCGGTAATGCAGAAGGCCTTTTTCCTTTTGTTTTTTCAAATGAAGAAGAGCCTTTTCCGCTTTCATATGATAATCTTTAGCTTGGCCGGGAGAGTATTGTCCTGTGCTTAATCCTCCCCGGGCTACTACTGTAAACCGCTCATTCCACCAATTCATACCGTTTTTTAATATGTTCGTAATCATGCCTTCTCCAGCTGAATCTCGGGTAAAGGATAGAACGGTAATTTTATTATTGTAGCTAAACAAAAGACTGTTCTCTAAACGTAACTTCTCTTTTAAATATGCTAGAAGAAGCAGTGCATCATTTTCAAGTGAAAGCAAATCCGCATTTCCATCTAGCTCAATTAAAGCAATTTGGAGAAAATGATCATGATGAATTCCTAACTCCTGCGCAACAAGCTCAGCCTGCTGGAGATTTCTAATTTCCAAAAAACGATGGTAGGTTTCATAGGTTTTCTTGTACATAATTTCAGTCTGGGATCTAAGCTTCATAATTTCAAGCGAGAGAGTCAGAGCTCCTTGCTCAATAATCAACTGATCGGGTTGTGATAGAGGGGTGTTCCCTTCTACAATCAGACACCCTAAAAAAACAGAGCCTGACCGAATCGGATAAATATAGCAATCAATTTGAACTGAATCGTACGTTGATACATAACTAGCCTCAGTTTTATTCGCAAAGAGCAAGAATATATCGTCCAGAATGGTAGCGATATGTTGAATATGCTGGGGGACGTAATTTCCTTCAAGGTAATCCGCATAGACAAGCTTTCTCTCCATTAACTTATTCATTTCCAGGATAATTGCTTCCAGTCCTTTATTCTGAACAGATAACTTCGTGAGGTGCGTATGAATTTCTGTACGTTTCTCTAACATCGCATTCGTTTCTTTCAGCTTTTTTGATAAATGGGTAACTTCATCCAGGCTATTTTGAACTTCCGTGTGAAGCTGTGCATTATATAGCGCAGTTGCTGCTTGGGAAGCGAAACTTTGCAGAAGTAGCAAATCCGTTTCACTTAGGCCATCTTCTACATCAAAACAGTGAAATGTCATAACCCCCATCGTTTTTGTTCCAAGTGCTACAGGAACAGACAAAATGGATTTAATAGTAGGGCTATTTTGGTGAGCCTTCGTAATGAATTCAAGATTCTCCTCACTTAAATTTGCCATGCTATTATAAATTTCTTCCGTTGAGGTAATTAACCTTATATCGCCATCCCTGAACACCTTTCCCGTAATGGACTCACCTATGTTAACTTTAAAAAATTTAATGTTTTCATTAAAACCTACATATGTCTTTACGATCAGCTTATCCGAGATCGCATCATACATTTGTATATAACCAGCCTCTGCTGTTTCGACAATCTTCAATGCAGAGTGCATAATTTTTTTAAGTACTTCTTCCAATTCAAGTGTCGAATTAATTGCTCGAAAGCTTTCCATTAGATTCACCACATGGTTTTGGGCTTTTTGATTTTCCCTACTTAATTGTTTGAGCAACGCCTCATTTTGTTCCATTCATTCTCCCCCTTGTTGAATTCAACAACTTTCTCTCCATAACTTTGTTTGTCTGCACATGTGCATGACATTTCTGAAATTATATAATATTCAATAAATATTGAATATAGAAAACGCTTACTTTTTCTTGATTAAACAATTATCATACTCGAAAAATTGTTTATTCCAATCGTTTTCTTATATTCATATAGCTACATTCACATTGGATGAGTAAATTTCAGGGGGAGGTTATTTATGAAAAATGAACAAGTTCCTAATAAAAAGAGGCACATAATACTTTCACTGCTATTTTTAGGATGGTGTTTATCCTATCTTGACAGAATGGCAATGAATGTCGGAATTGTGGAAATTGCAAAAGACTTTAATCTTAGTCCGTCTGTAATGGGTGTTGTACTGAGTAGTTTTTTTGCCGGTTATGCATTAATGCAATTACCTGGGGGGTGGCTTGCCGATAAATTCGGTTCCAGAAAGGTCATTGTGATCTCCATTGTTTTATGGTCTTTATTTACCGTTTTTACCGGCATGGCCTGGTCTTTAATGTCGATGATTATTATTCGTTTCATGTTCGGTCTTGGTGAAGGCGGATATCCTGCTGCAAGTTCAAAAGCAATAGCAGATGTCTTTCCAAAGAAAGAACGGACAAGTGCCCAAACGATCATGATGTCATCGAATTCACTTGGAGGTGTGATTGCTCCTTTAATCGCCACCCCGTTACTTGTATGGATCGGCTGGCAAAACCTCTTTTTCGCGATTGGAATTTTAGGTCTCTTTGTTGCAGCCCTACTCTGGTATTATTTAAGTCCGCAAAATATGCAGGTAGAACTAGTTGAGGAAGAAACAGTTCAAAAAGCATCCTTTAAAGATGTGTTAAAAATTCCTACAAGCTGGCAGTTGGCCATTATGTGGTTTGGCGTAAGTACGGTCATTTGGGGGCTTATCTCATGGATGCCGCCATATCTTGTAGATGTGAGAGGCCTTGATTTGATGTCAATGGGGATGCTGACATCCATTCCGGCTCTGGCTGGTGCTATAGGAGTTATCGTCGGCGGACAGTTGATTAAATCTTTATTAATGGGAAAAGAAAAATACCTTGCGATTATAAGCTTTATCATCATGATCGGATCTCTTTATTTATTATTCAATGCGCCGTCAGTCACTCTCGTTATTATTTACCAATCCATCTGTATGCTTTTCCACGGACCAATTGTAGCGATCATCTTCAGCCTTCCGCATAAATTATTCTCGAAAAATGTGATTGGGTCAACTTTTGGAATGATTAATCTTGGCGGAATGATTGGAGCATTCCTCGCACCAATGGTTATGGGCTATTTAATTGAAGTATTTGATGGAATTTATGCCTCTGCATTTCTGTACATCATTGCCTGTGCCGTTTTAGGAATCATCGCTGCAGCCGGTCTAAAACCGAATCGACCTACTTCGGGCGGAAGAAAGCAGGAGCTCAAAACTTAGAAACGATTTAAATACCGAATGGACATGCATTGATCAGCCATGTCCATTTTATAAATAGGGAGATTATCAAATGTTATTAGACAATTTAATGAAAAGATTAGATGAAAAAAAGGATCGCATTATTGAAATCCGCCGCTATCTCCATGAACATCCGGAGCTTTCCTTTCAAGAAGAGCAGACAGCCAAGTATATTCAGGAGTTTTATGTTGATGTTCCGGTCGATTCAGTTGAAACAAACTTTGGGGGCGAACGTGGTGTCGTTGTAACGATTCAAGGGGCAAAACCAGGAAAAACAATTGCCATTCGTGCTGATTTCGATGCGTTGCCAATCCAGGAAGAAACCGGTCTGCCTTTCGCTTCAAAAAATGAAGGGGTCATGCATGCATGTGGGCATGACGGTCATACAGCCTATATGCTCGTTTTGGCGCAAACGTTGGCGGAGTTTAAAAATGAATTAAAAGGTACGATTAAAGTAATTCATCAACCCGCTGAAGAAGCGCCTCCAGGTGGTGCGATCGGAATGATCAATGCAGGTGTACTGGATGGCGTTGATGCTATCATCGGAATCCATGTCATGAGCAACATGAAGACAGGTCATATTTATTACAGAAGCGGCAACACGCAAACAGGCAGATCCTATTTTAAACTTGTCGTTCAAGGTAAAGGCGGACATGGATCATCCCCGCATCTTGCAAATGATGCAATTATTGCCGCAAGTTCATTTGTCATGAATCTGCAAACAATCGTCAGCCGCCGCATTAACCCATTTGATACAGCGTCCGTTACGATTGGAAATCTGGACGGGAAAGGTACTTTTAACGTGATAAAGGATTCCGTGACAATCGAAGGTGATGTTCGTACAATGACCCCTGAAACCCGGGAAATAGTAGAAGCTGAAGTTCGTGCTTTTACAGAAGGGTTGGAAAAATCATTTGGCGTCACATGTCATCTAGACTACCTCAACGACTACCCTGTTCTGAATAATCATCCTGTAGTAACGGAACATGTACGTCAGGCTTTGGAGCTGGCAGCCATTCCTGAAGTGGAAGCCGTTTTAGAAACACCGCCACTGCCGCCTTCAGAGGATTTTGCCTATTATCTTGAAAAAGTACCGGGCTGTTTCTTCTATGTCGGTGCGATGCCAGCGTCAGGTGAAGCATATCCGCATCATCATCCTAAATTTGATATTAATGAAGAAAGCCTCATTATAAGTGCCAAAGCAATGGCTGCTGTAGTCGCTTCTTACTGTGATGGAAGCGACAATTAGTAATACCCCGCTTATGCCTCTATGCAACTGTTTTATTAAATATTAGCCAAAAGTGCCCTCCTGATTTTTCAGGGGGCACTTTTGCTTGTAATGTTCGACTTAGACAGATATTGTATAATTTACAATCTACTCCTCATAAAACATTTTATTCCTTTAATACAATAGCATAAGAATTTTCTTACGTTCGGTATAATCTGTCTATAGGAGACAACTCGGTATTGATTGTTACATTTGCGACGAAGTACTTGGAGAGGATAGACATCTATGAAAATAACACGCGTCATTAAATATAATTTACTCCGGCTATTTCGGCTTAAGTCGGGGCCCCATCAAGTCGCATCAGGGGTAACGATTGGTTTTATCCCTAGCTGGCTCCCAACATTCGGACTCGGCCCCGTTCTTTCTGTCGGTATGGCAAGACTCATGAAGGCGAATACCGTTTCCGCACTTGTCGGCGGTGTTCTAGGCACATTTATTTGGCCTCTGCTTTTCTTTTTAAATTATAAAGTCGGGAGCTTACTACTCGACCGAACTATTAAAGTCGAAGAAGTCGATGAAGTAGAATACATAGATGCGATTGAACATACGTATACTGGATTTGTGAATTCCCATTCGAGCGGATTCACCTTTTTAACAGGGGCCATGTGTAATATAGTGATTTCCTCGATTCTTATATACATCATCGTATATATTATGTTCAAGACGTACCGGGTGAGGATTTTAAATAAAATTCGATGAGTTTGAAATCCTCACCACTCACTTGGCAGAATTTCGGGAATATTATAAAATTACTTTTTAAAATATAGAAGTAAGCAAGGTGATAACATGCCCTACAGAGGAAGAATATTGGCAACAGGAATCGTTCTCTTATTTAATATAATCCGTTATTTCTACTATCATCAGTATTTAGCTTTGCCCTTTTATTGGACATTTTTCGTTTTAACAGCCATTTTCCTCAGTATCGCATGGTGGGCCGGCAAGCAATTCGATAAGGTCAAATACCTGTCAGAAAGAGATCCGTTAACCGGTGCCTATAACCGCCGTACAGTAGAAGAACACTTTCACAAGGCTGCTAAAATAAGCGATATAAAAAAACAATCATTAGGGGTCATCATGCTCGATTTAAATAAATTTAAAGAAGTAAACGACGTATTCGGTCATCAAAAAGGCGATGAACTGCTCATGCAAGTTACCACAGCATTGGATACATTTGTCGGGAAACATGATTTAGTTGCAAGATGGGGCGGCGATGAATTCGTCGTTGTCGTAGACAATCTGAATGAAGATACAGCTGACAACTATGTCAAAGAACTCCAGCAAGCAATCACACTGAAAAATGCCGAAAACTTCCCAAATGTCGAGGCTTCTGTCGGATATGCGATTTACCCTCAGCATGGAAAGAGTTTTCAGAAGCTTGTCCAAGAGGCGGATGCTTATATGTATAGGGATAAGAAGGAACATTGATGTGATTGTTCCGTAATAATAACTTATATGGAGAAACAATCAACGCTTCATATCCTAATTTTTGTATCACTAAATTCATACTTCAAAAGGCATGTTTTGAATCGAACTTTCAAAACATGCCTTTTTATAATTTAACGTGAATTTTATTTTTAGAACTTTAATCTATCTTCATCCTTCTTTTAAAATCTTCAATTTCGAACGTTTCATTATTTTCTTTAATCCTACTGACTTCACTAAGTAATTCATCCTGTTTAGCATGAATTTTCCTTAACTCTGCCATTTGTTCTTCTTGCTCACATTCTCTCGCATATTCTATCGCACAATCCTTTAATGTATCTGCAAGGTTGTTTAATAGATAATTTTCAAATTTGCCCAGTATGTTCAAATCTAAATATTTCGGACCTATATTGAGTGTTTTTAAAGTATTGTTTAGTTCCATTTCCTTCTGATTCAATTCATTTATTTGGTGTTGATTATTTTCCAACTTCTGATTTGTTAACTTTTCACTTTTACGAAATAAGTAAATAAAAGTCGATATTATGACCACCGTACTTATATAAAATATAATGCCATCGTCAAGATCAACTAATACTAATAAAATTATCGATAAGGTACTTACTAATAATAATTTCATGAAGGAGATCGGAACTGGCTTTTTAAGTTCTATTAAGTTATTTTCAATACATGCTTTATCTGACAGTAGTTGTTGCGCTTGCTTAATTTCACCTAAAACCGACTGCTTATTACTCATTAATTTAACCTCCCAAAATTCCAAGTCATTTACTTAGTTTGGTCGGAACAATAAATTCTAAACATGATATTAAATTAACTAATTGTTACTTCTTTTTTACTTTAATTACCTTCACAACCCCGAAGGTAATTAACAGTATGAAAGAAATGATCAGATCATTAATTTAGTATCAAAACAGGCGAATTATCTATCCATAGTCTGTAAAAAAGAAATGTGCCAAAATCCATGATCATAAAGGATTTTGGCACTCATTGAATTCCTGGAAATTCGTTAGCTTTCTCTAGTTAAACTTACATTAGCCAAGGTATTTCCCAGTTCTCCATTAATAACTGATAAGCTGCCATCGTTTTCAAGAACGATGGCTTTCACTTCCTTTAAGTCTCCAATTCCATCGTTTCGTACAGACTGGAGTATATCGCCCTCGCTAATTCTTTCCTTTTTCATCGTTTCTCTAAGAAAGGAACCGTTCAAATAGAGCAAGCTCGGCTCTGACTTAATGAGTTTATTGAATTTTTTCCACCGTACAGATGTGAAGGTCAATAAGAACTGCAATAAAATCAACAGGACAAATGCTAACAGCCCCTCTAGCAAGCTCACATCTTTATTCAATAAAATTGTAGAGAGTACAGAACCAATGGCTACTGTTACCACTAAATCGAAAGCATTTAATTGGGTTAATGACCGTTTCCCGGAAATCAGTAGAAAGAAGACTAGACCAACATAAGCAAGAATGCCAACCGTGATAATTCGAATAAAACTTTCCAATGTTATCGAGAACATGCTTCTAGCTCCTCTCTGTAATAATTAGCAACTTAAGTAGGCATTCATAAAAAGTAGGTTAAAGATTCTTATTAAACATTCTCCTAACTACTTAAGTTGCTGAATCTACTTTTTATATACCCCACTCACCATACTTTTTAGCTAAAAATGCAAATTTGCCATTCCCTAAAAAAATTCGGTTAGCTGGAATTTATAAGGCAATCGTCATCTGATTATAAAAAAATACGATTCATTTTCATTGGATTTCATTGGAATGCAGTATTGGATAATAAATTTATCTACAACCATGCATACTACAGATGAGGTGGATTAATGACGATTGTACGATTAGGATATGTTGCGATGAGTATGGAGCTGAAAAATGCTTCTCCGTCTCAAACGATGACGTTTACACAGTTTCAAAAAATTAAGGATCGGGAAGCCGCCATACGAAAATTAGAGCGGATTGCACTGAAAAATTTAGAAAATACATTTAGGCTATTAAAACATAATGTCTTTAATGAAATTCATTTCTATCGGTTAACCTCTCGATTGATTCCTCTAGCTAACCATGAAGAACTGCCTGATTGGAATTATATAAAACCCTTATTAGAGAAGTTAGCTGAAATTGGTGAGTATGCAACAAAACATAATATACGAATTGACTTTCATCCAGACCATTTTGTCGTTGTGAATTCACCTAAAACAGAAGTAGTCAAAAACTCTATAAAAACGTTAAAGATGCATTATTTATTGTTAAGGGGAATGAAAATAGATCCGACACACCGGTGTGTTCTTCATGTTGGTGGGAACTATAAAGAAACCGAGAATTCCCTGGAGCAATTCGTTGACAATTGGATGGATGTTCCAAGAGCCATTCAAAAGATGATTATCCTTGAAAATGATGATACTTCTTTTACAGTTGATGATACGCTCTATTTGTGTGAAAAATTAGACATACCTCTTGTATTTGATTATCATCACCATCTCGCTCATCATTACAATGAAAAATGGAATGATAAGTGGGACCGAATTGTCGCTACTTGGAAGGATTCCCCGTTGCCAATAAAAATGCATATTTCAAGTCCTAAAAGCGAGAAAGAATTCCGCCATCATTCTGATTATGTGGACGTAGACATGTTTTTCAGATTTTTAAATGAAATCAAAGGAACAGTACCGGAAATACATTGTATGATTGAGGCAAAAAAGAAAGATGAAGCGTTATTTCATTTGATGGAGGAAATAAAACTTCGTGAAGATGTAGAAATCATGGATGGTTCATCTTTTTATTTAAAGTGACAATAACTGGCACTAAATATACAATAAGCCCCCACCTCCGCTAGTGTTGGGGCTATTTGACGATTACCATCCTTTTCGCCGGACACCTGAGAATATGAATGAAAAGGGATCAAACATTCAAAATAACTTTGCTAAACAAATATGAGAAATATAAACACATTTAAGTTAGGATAGCCCTCTCTAAAAGGGGAATCAATATAAAAAAGAAAGGAGATGAATGGATGAAAGAACAAATAATCAAGTGGTTGTTGGTTACGGGGTTTGTATTTTGTTTTTCTATAACAGCTATCATGAGCGTTTATGCAGCAGATGGCGCAAGACAATTGTTGAAAGCTGACTTACAGGAAAATGCGGAACGAGACTTATCTGACCTTAAAGCAGAAACAGAAAATTCCGAGCAGGATCCTGAGCAGCCTGTTGACCTAAGAATTTTACAACAACGGTATCCAGAAATATTTTTCATAAAAGGTCCTACAGATCAAAAACGAATTGCTCTGACTTTTGATGATGGTCCTGATTCTCGATTTTCAAATGATGTATTAGATGTATTAAAACAGTACAATGTCCCAGCAACATTCTTCGTATTAGGTTCAAAAGCCGTTGCTAACCCTGAGATTGTCAAGCGAATGCAAAACGAGGGTCATGTAATCGGAAATCATACCTACGCCCATCCTAACCTTGTCGAGGAAGCTGACCTCGGAACGCTTGAGAGGGAAGTAACGAAAACGGAAGATGCCCTTAACGAGATTCTTGGCTACCGGACAAAATTATTTAGACCACCTTATGGCTTCCTATACAATGAATTAGTCGAAAAGCTTGGCAATATGAACGATTACGTAATTGCCTGGGATGTTGATTCGTTGGATTGGCAGGAAGATCCGCCAGAAGTAATTGCATCGAGAGTAGTAGACAGCATTCATCCAGGTGCGATTATTCTCATGCATGATGGTGCAGAATCGACTGGAGATCGAACGAATACAATCTTATCACTGCAACAAATTATTCCAAAACTGCAAGAGCAAGGCTATGAATTTGTCACAGTTCCAGATTTGTTGAGTATTCCTTTTGAGAAATAAAACTGCATTTACCTGTATTACTATATGGGGTACTACTATCAAGTATATTAAAAAATGATAGCACCTTTCAAACAACAATTGCTTGAAAGGTGCATTTTCTTACTTCATTTTTAAAACAGGCTTAATAACTGAACCATTTTCTGATTCTTCAAATGCCTTATTGATTTGTTCAAAATCATAAAATTTTACCATTCGGTCATATGGGAATTGTCCCTTTTTATAGTAAGAAATCATTTCCGGGATAAATTTTTTTGGAATGGCATCGCCTTGACTTGTTCCTACAATGCTGCCGCCTTTTAGTGCCAAGATTTCCAAAGGTATATTAAGGCTAAAATCAGTAACAACAGTAGCTATTTTTCCAAAAGCATCTAATGATAGGATTGCTTGTTCAACTACCATATCTACTCCAGTCGTATCAAGTACATGCTGAACACCCTTACCTGTAATTTCGTTGATTTTTTCCGCAACATTTACATTGCGACTATTAATAGTAGCTGTTGCACCTAACTCTTTCGCAAGTTCTAAGCGATTATCATGGAGATCAACTGCGATAATATTTTCGCAGCCCGCAATTTTAGCAGCCATTATTCCACTTAATCCAACGGCCCCAACACCAAATACCGCAATAGAACTACCTGCTTCAGGCTTAAGTACTTTTAAAACAGTACTAGCGCCTGTTTGTAACCCACAGCCTAAAGGAGCAGCCAATGCCAAGTCCATATCCTTGTCAATTTTCACGACATTTCTTTCATGGACAAGTGAGTATGTCGCGAATGAAGATTGTCCGAAGAATCTGGACACCAATGTATTCGTATCTTGATCAATATGACTATTTAAATTAAGTTCGGCATAATTTCTGCAATGTGCAGGGTGATTCGCTTTACAATTATCGCATTCTCCGCAACTTGCAAATGAGACAACCACATGGTCTCCTTTTTGCAGTTCCGTTACTTCAGACCCCACCTCTTCAATAATTCCAGCACCTTCATGACCAAGAACGGAGGGTGGGTTGACCATACCCGTGTCTCTCCCGGAAACATCGGTATGGCAAATACCAGATGCTACTACTTTTATGATTACTTCTTTTGCACCTATTTCAGGCAATTCAACATCACTGATTTCAAAAGGTTGTCCCGTTTTAGGAGTTACTGCAGCTTTTATTTTCATAATGATATTCTCTCCTTGTATTAAGTTTCTTTTAATAGCAGTTCTCTTTTTTATTAGCTTAAAAGATACTTAAATATTTTGTTTCATAATGCCACGTTTATGGGGCATGTAGAAGGTTTCCAATCTCGGTTCATGTTTTTTCAAAAACGCGATTTAACCTTCTCTTTAACTCCGTTTCCCCACCGATATAAAAGTAAACTGTCATTAATTAGGGAGAAATCAATAAAAGAAACCTTTACCATATAATATTCTCGAGCAAAAAAAAGACGCTTTCTTAAAAGAAAGCGCCTTCGCATGTTCTAAAGAGGTATCAGGGAGTTATCCCTTTATCCGTTTGTTTTATTTAGTTAAAGTACGATGTTAATGAAGCATAATAGAGCCGCCATCAACCATTAATGTTTGACCTGTTATATATTTAGAGTCTTCCGAAGCTAAAAAGACAGCAGCACGACCGATATCTTGTTCTGGATCACCGAATTTACCCATCGGAATACCGGCAAGTACACCTTCATAATATTCCGGCTGTGCTTTCGCCCAAGCTTGTACACCTTCTGAATTGGCGATTGGTGAAATCAGGTTCGCTGTAACACCATCCGCACCAAATTCATTTGCTACAACACGCGTAATCCCGCGAATCGCTTCTTTTGCTGCGGCATAGGCAGCTTGTGTTTTATGCCCTTTTAACCCGGCACCTGAAGCAAAGTTAATAATATTGCCGCGTGTTTTCTTTAAATGTGGAATAGCCGCCTGCATTAAATACCATGTAGGATAGAAGCCTGTATCCATTGACAATGCCAAATGTTCTGGTGTTGTTTCAAGGAATGGTACCTGTTTAGAAGCATGTGCATTATTCACCAACACATCTAAACGGCCATATTTCTCGACAACCTGTTCCACGACATTTTTTAGTTGATCATGCTTTGTTAAATCAAATTCAATAAAGCTAGATTTTGGTGAGTGTTGCTGTAAATCCGCCAATACTTTTGCGCCTGCTTCCGGATTAAGATCAACTGCCACAACAATGGCGCCCTCTTTTACCATTGCACGCCCCATACCAGCGCCAATACCGCCAGCACCACCTGTAATGATCACTACCTTGTCTTTTAATTTCAATACAATTTCTCCTTCTCAGAAAAATCACAAACCTAACGTGATTGTTCCCAGTATCGTTAATAAATTTTTGTTACTAACAAATTAAATATACAACTGCATCATTTTAGAGGCAAATTATCAATCTAAGTTATTATGCCCTACCTGGACCAATGCTATTACAGAAATTCGCTTTAATCTAAATCATCCAATGTCAATTCCTGATCTGGAGTAAAGCTGACATATTCATAAATTTCTTCTCCGTTTTCCACACTACGATACCCTACCTCAGTCAGATAATAATTAATGGATTCATTATTCAGTAACTCCTGTATGGTCTTGCATTGTTGCAGCATTTGTTCTCTTGTCAAATCGCCTTTTTCAATCTCAAGCATAATGTGCATCGGCTTGGGTGTTTTTAGCTTCGGTGTCCATGCCTCGGCAACATGATCGTATACGCCCACATCAGTAGACACTGAATTAACTTGCGGTACTTCTCCTTGAAGAAGTGTTAAAATATACTGCTCTGCTTCTGCGCTCAGCTTGTTGGATACCTCTTTGTCTATGTTCGTTTCATGAATAGTATCACTAAAAACTTCATAAGGCTCCATACCAGAAACATAAAACGTATACGTCGTTTCAACTGCCAGCGAGTCCTTTTTCACCACTTCAAACTCATACGTAACATCCGTCCAACCGTACCCTACCTGTTTTATCTCAAAGGCCATGTCTGGATAAGTTTGTTGCAAAAATGTTTCCAGGCTCTCCTTTGCTCTTTGTTTATGCACTGTATTTCCGCTCATTTGCATGTAAGCGAATACTAGGACACCAATTAATAAAACAGCAATCACGCTATATAGTATTTTCTTTTTCATATTAATTTTCCTCTCTTATTTTAAGAATGCAAAAGCCGATCGCAATGCCGATAAAAGTAAATATTAAATGGACAATCACGGCTGTGAGTGCGATGAAAAAAGCTTCCGAAGAACTGTTTGCATAAAATACTCCGAACCAGTCCGTCATATACAACAGACAGTTCCAAATGAAATTCGGTACCCCTGCAAGCAGAACGGCAATAAGAATTGAACGGTAAAACATATACGTAACTGCGCCCAATAAGGCATAGGTCAGGATAAATCCACTATTGTTATTCATCACGGTAGTCCCCATTGCGAGTATAAAGGCAATCGCAACAAAGAAAATCTGTATCGTTGTCAGCTTCAGCGTGATTTTCCGAATCATTTTTTTAGAGCCACCACCCTGTTCTACTTCCACAGGCAGCGGAATTTGAGATTGTTCTGCAATCTGGCGGCATTCCTGGCAACTTTTCAAGTGCTCCTCGACAAATTGTTTTGTCCCTAGCTGAAGCAAATCTTCCTCATATAAAGGTAAAAGATCTTGTATAATCGGACATTCCTTATTCATAAAGTCACCTCCATTAATTTTTGAATCTTTAATTTCAGCCGGTGAAATGTCACCCGCGCATAGTTCTCCGATTTACCAATTAAGACACCAATTTCTGCAAAGCTCAGTTCTCCGTATATGCGCAGCAATACAATTTCCCTTGAGGCATCATCTAATTTTGAAATATGATGTAAAAGTATTCTTGTGTCTTCATTGAGTTCTGCCAACTCTTCTATTGATTGCATTTCAGACTCTGGAATCACTGCGAGTTTTTGCATTAAGCTTTGCTGATACTTGTTTTTCCCGTAATATTTTTTTAACAAATTCCCCGCAATTGCGAATATCCATGTCGACAAGGTGGAATGTCCATTAAAGGAACCAATGCTTTTACAGGCCTCATAAAAGGTATCGTGGCAAAGATCTTGAGCAGTCATCCGATTTCCTGTCTTGGATAAAAAAAACGCGTAGAGTTTTGGATGAATTTGTTCATATTGTTCCTCTAGCTTGTTCATAACTGCCCTCACCTTCTTGTTGTTCGTAGTATTAATACCACGACCCTCTATTTCGTTACAGATTATTTTAAAATATTTTTTTATCAGTGTTTCCGTAGATTTCTTAAGCCAGGCGTAGAAATATTATGACTCCTGATTAGTATCGGAGTAAAAGCTACCTCGAACAGCAAAAAAAAGAGAACTCCGGTTCATTACCGAAATCCTCTATTCCAATTACTCTAAAAAAGGTACATGCTTTCAGGTTACGGAGCCTCTAATACTAGCACTAGGTGAAGCTCTTCCTTGTGCTTTTAGCCAGCTCCTCTTATAATAATCGATCTGAAATCGTCTTCACGGCATCCAAGTAAACTTGTGACTCTTTCTCGTTGTTCATAACAACACCTCTTATAGCCCCTACTGTCTGAGATCTAAAATGATTCATAAAACATAGCTCAACATCATTAAGATCAATTTCATTCGCCCCCTATGAAAAGAGCGTAGTCCTTACAACAGATAGCGCTCGCTCCTTGAAATACTAGAGTTCACCCGAGTGTAGTAGGTAAAATATAGCAGTAGAGAATACAATTCCATTACTATTCTATTACTAGTTTTGTAAATAATCGTAAGGAAAAAGAGCGAATTTCGTTAACATAATCTTTATTAAGCTATACATATATCTATATATTCTATTAACATCCCTTTTCTAAAATAAATATGAATCATATTTTAGATAGGAGATGGAGAAATGAGCAAAAAATTATTAGTGGGAACAGGTATGGCCTTATCGTTATTATTAAGCCCATTCAGTCAATCATTTGCAGAAGAACCAACAGTAGGTGAAAGAAAACAAGTGAGTAATGTAGCACACCGTGGTGCAACAGCTTATGCACCTGAAAATACGATTGCCGCTTTTGATCTAGCAGTTGATATGAAAGCCGATTATATTGAAATCGATGTTCAACGAAGTAAAGATGGTGAATTAGTATTGATTCATGATACAACGGTAGATCGTACAACAGATGGAACGGGAAAAGTTGGAGATTTAACATTTAAACAGCTTAGAAGTTTTGATGCAGGTAGTTGGAAAGGGGAACAATTTACAGGAGAACCAATCCCAACATTTGAAGAAGTTCTAGATCTTTACCGTGGGAAAGTTGGAATTTTAATAGAATTAAAGGCCCCAGAGCTTTACCCTGGTATTGAAGAACAAGTAGCAGCAGCATTAATAGAACGAAATCTCGATAAACCACAAAATGAAAAAATCATTATTCAATCTTTTAACTTTGAATCAATAAAAAAAATGGATCAGCTTCTTCCTCAAGTTCCAATCGGTGTATTAACTTCTAACCGAGCAGATACAACATTAGAAGCTTTACAGGAATTTTCAACTTATTCGGATTGGTTTAACCCAAGTTATGGAATTGTGACGGAAGAATTAGTGAATCAAGTTCACTCTCTTGGAATGCAAATTGGTTCATGGACGGTTCGTAGTCAAGAAGCAGCAGACTTCCTATTTGAAATGGGCGTTGACGCAATCATTTCTGATTATCCGGATTATGTAGATCCTAGAAACTAATATTCCTGTAAAATAGTTCAAGAAAAGGAGTAGTTGCTACTCCTTTTTTATTTGGATTTTTTAGAATAAGAAGTCGAGCTTTCCAACGCAATTGAGCGACTCTTTAAAGAAAGTCGCAGTCACATTCGAATTCACGGAACACTAAGCTATTCAGGGCCTTCTCATATTGCAATTTTTGATGACCGCTTCCCACTCATATACGATATGAATTTCCTGCTTATTTAGGAATTGATCCATTACCAGGTAAACAGAAGCGTACAATGAAGCGAGGCCGAATTAAACGCGCATTTGTTGAAATACAAAGGATATTGAGCGCTTTTGTTTATATTTTGCCATAAAAAAATCACCCCTAAAGTTAGTTTTAACTTTGGGGGTGCAGCAACAAGGGTTGGTTTTTTGCATAACTAAAAAAATGCCAGGCACAGTTCCATTAGGAGCATATATTTAAATTTTACTTAGGAGGTTATTAGCCAGCTCCTCTTATGATAATCGATCTGAAATCGTCTTCACGGCATTCATGAATACTTTAACAAATGCTTCGCGGTCCACATCATGCAATACATGCACGTTTGGTTGATTGCCTGTTGAATTGTGTAAATCTACTACTGTTGCACCTGTTGTAATACCTTCCGTCGACATTTCTACATAGTAGTCTGTTCCTTTGAAAAACTCAGGATGCAGTAAATACATGATGGCAGAAACGTCATGGAAGCGGAGCACATCGGCATAATGTGGCTCACTAAAAGGTGTTGGTTTCGCTACGTCCAAGTAGTATGTCACAAGATCATAAGCCTTTTGGGCAAACTCTGTACCAATGTCTAGAATTTTTTCCGCCTCTGTTTGTGTGACGAATGCTTTGTGCGTCACATCCAACCCGCACATGCTCATCGGTACGCCCGATTGCATCACAATTTGAGCGGCATGCGGATCTACAAAGGCGTTAAATTCGGCAACGGCTGTTTTATTGCCACCCTGAACTGCGCCACCCATCCATGAAATCGTTTCAATGTAATCCTTTACTTCTGGGTGAGCGAGTAATAATGCACCGACATTTGTTAAGGGACCTGTCGCAACAATTGTTACCTTCTCCTCACTCGCTAAAATCGTTTCACGCATAGCTGTAACGGCTGGACGGACATTTTTCGGTACTTCCACTTTCGGAAACTCTACTTTTCCAAAACCAAATGCACCATGAATCTCCTCTGCTACTTCAAGCTTACGGAACATCGGCTGTTCAAGCCCTCGTGCAATCGTAACGTCTTCTCTAATGTAATTTAAAAATGCATGTGCATTGTAATTCGCCTTACTCTGCGAAATATTTCCAGATGCAGTCGTTACTAAACGAATATCAAAAATATCCTTATTGGCAAATGCTACGGTTAGCATCATTGCATCATCAATGCCTGGATCTGTGTCAATAATTAACGGTCGTCTTATCATACTGTATTCACCTAATTCTTTCATTTATAGTCTTAGTATTAGATTGCCATAACCACTGTTGTAATTAAAGCAAAAAAGTATTTCCTGATAAAACCAAGATATACTCTGGTTTAATTATCCATATCCTTATGTCAAGAAAACTCGATTAACATTAAGTCCCAGTCTCCTTCTTATTGTTTGGATTTTCTAATAAAATAATCCATATATTTCCTTAAGCACAAACATTCATGCTTAAGGAGTTGTTTGTATTAGGTATAGGTACTAACAGGGATTGGTTCATAGAATAGGAGAAAATGATTAAGTTGAGCATCTTAAATAAAAGCATATAATGAAGACATAAAGGGGGTATCTTTGATGAAATTTAATCGAATCTTTCAACAATTTGCAGCAATAACCGAGGCAATCAAAGCATTTCCACTAGCTACTATGCTCTTAGTCGTTTTATTCATTGTGAATGTAGCAGAAATTAGCGGTACTGTGACAAACTACGAAAAATGGCTGGCAGTGCTTGTTGTTGCCGTATTTGCTGCATCTATAGCAGACTTATTTTCCAAACGCGTCCTGCCGTATAGCATAGCACTTATTTTTACAGGGCTTTTCTTCTTGATTAGCGGCTCCAATGATCTCATATTAGCGATTCAAACAGGCGTTGTTGTCAGTGCGCTCATGATGGGCTTTATATGGCGCGGAGAGGAAAACTTCAGTGCACGGTTTTTCCATATTTTCAAAAGCGTACTCATCACAGCCTTCTTCTCCATCGTCATCTTTGTAGGATTAATGCTCATCTATGCAGCGATTAATTATTTACTGTTTCCGGTTAATCCACATATTATCGAGTATATCGCGGCTATTGTATTTGGATTGTTCATGCCATTATTCTTCCTGTCCCTGACAATGAAGAAAGAGGAACGCACTCCTATTCTTGAGGTGTTGCTTTCATACGTAATTGTACCGCTGACAATGGTGTATGCTGTGATTTTAGTCATGTATATTGCACTGCATTTCACCGACTGGTCGGAAAATTTACTAGAACCATTATTAGTGTATTTCGCGACAACTGTACTCATCGTGTACTTTTTAAGCTACCAAATTCATAATGGGTTAACGAAATGGTTCCGACTTATTTTCCCAAAAGTGTTACTTGTCATTGTGCTTTATCAACTCGTTGTATCCATCATGAAAATTGGAGAGACTGGCATTACACATGGCCGATATTTTGTTATTTTATTTGGATTATTTGCTATCATCAACGCACTGATCCTGACATTCATGCCAAAAAAGCAATGGCTTGTTGCACCGATTTTTATCGGGTTTAGTTTACTTTCTGTCATCCCGCCTGTTGATGCCTTTACGATCAGTAAAAACAATCAGGAAAATCTGCTGCAGGAGCGGTTACAATCGCTCAATATGTACAATGGAGAAGTTCAGCCGAATCCGGAAATTTCTAAAGAGGATAAACAATTCATTACGGAGAAATTTGATTATTTGCAGCGGATGGATTATCGCGTGGCGTGGCTGCCAAATCAACCTTTCGAGAAAATTTTTGGTTTCTCACCACAATATAAAGATTACTCGAATGAAGTCTATTATACGGCTAACTTAAATGGAGACGAACGGATTATTACTGCAATCGATGGTTACGATTATTTTGTTCAAGTATCCATTTCACAAAATTCACTGCATAGACGCTTTGCATTAACAAACGATACGCAGCTCCGTTTACAGAAGGACCAGCTAGTATTAATGAAAGCCGAGCAAGAGCTTTTAGAATGGTCGTTGGAGGAATTAGACACATTGTTAACAAGTGATTACAGAAGGTTATCTGTAGAAGAAGCTACTCTAATCGCAGAAAACGACCGCGCAAAGTTGCAAATCATCGTACAAAATGCTCAATCCCATCGCAATCAACGCTATGCGGAGTTATATGTTTTTGTGCAGGTGAAGGAATAAGGAATGAAAGAAAAAACCCTTGATATATGGGCTGCGGGGGGTATTTATGGTAAACAGTGAAAATAAACGCAATTCCCTTACAACTCTACAAATAAAATTTCTATAAAAAAGTAAAGCATAAGCTTTCCTATTGGAGAGCTTATGCTTTACTTCAATCTTACTCCAAACATAGTGACTTGTATCTTTCCCATAAAATTACCTAGTTGAAAAGTAACAGTAATTATTTAAAGAAACTGGATTCTTATTTAAAAGATTTCTGCGCCTCGCGCCAATAATTCTCCAAATTTGAGACAATGTTATTGTATTTATGGATAACATCTAAACTAATTTAAAATACAACTAATTATTTTTGCGATTTGTATAACGCAGATTCCGTACAAACTATCTGAAACGAGCAATATTTACAATGATCCCCCGATTTAGCTAACACCGTTGTCGCTAACGGATCTTCTCCACGGTCATTAGGTTCGTCTTCTGAACGACTACCAAATAAATTTAACCCCATTCGAATATCCGTATTTTGCGTTCTGCCAACCCAAGTATAAAATACGCTAAGAAAAGTTAGTATAATGAACAAAGGCGGGATACAATGTTAAAAAAGTATAAGTATTTAGATAAGAGAATTATTAAAACAAAAAGATTATTAAAAAATTCATTTATCCAATTACTGCAAGAAGAAAAGCTCGAGGACATTTCGATTACTAGCATTGTAGAAAGATCAGGAATAAGTCGTGTCACTTTTTATAATCATTATAATAATAAAGAAAACTTATTAAATGAAATAATAGATGATGTAAAAATGGACTTTGTAAATGCTTTTAAGGAATCCTATCAAACATATAATAATTTTAGTATAAAAGATGTAAAAACAACTTCATTACGTGTGTTTGACCATGTTTATCACAATGCAGCTTTTTATAAAGCAATTGTACACTCTGATCTTTTAACTTTTTTTTCAAGTCAATTGACACTAGCTGTAAAAGAATTAGGGGAAACGGATTTTAGAGTATTGGATTCTAAAGTAAATCATGACTTATTTACTTCCTATATAGCTTATGCCATTCCAGGATTAATCATTGAATAGGTAAAAGATGGCATGAAATATTCTCCAATTTATATGTCAGAGCAACTAACGAGTATTATGATAATCTCACCAGAGCAAAGAATAAAAAAATTGCCATGAGATAACTATAAAATTCCAAACTACAAGAATGGTTATTTCGTAGTTTGGGATTTCCGTAAAACTTGTTAAACTAGTCTGCTCAGTTAAGCATAATCAATAGCTTCCTAGAGGAATAATAACTGATAATAATTTCCTGAGTACTTTAAGTATTATTTCCTATAATTTAATTTTGTATATAAGCCCTTTTAGTGTTAATTAAACTTAAAAAGTCTACAAACTCTTTTGATAACATTTAGCCCTACATTCTAATCCCCCGTTTTGCTCAGAAAAAAAGCATTAAATTTCTAAGATAACATTGGGGGATTTTCGTTTACTTAAAGTACCAAAACGCGAAAAGCTGGTGAAAAACTAATATAATATTATTTCCTTCTATTTTTTTACATTCCACACAATACCACGACCTACTAGAATTACCAAACTAAAGCCCCCGTTAGTTCAAGAAGGAACACTAATTTTCAATAAGCATTTTGAAAATTGAGATCGATATGTCAAATCACTTATTAAGTATCTAGTGTGTGCGTGTAGTATAATTGCTATAAAATCATTTATAGGTAATAGGGATTGTTAATATAAAATTATTCAAAGGATGTAGATTAAATGTTGGATAAGTATATGTATCTTGATAAAAGAGTTATTAAGACGAAGCAACAGCTTAAGAAAGCATTATTATCTCTCTTGGAACAAAATAATACTTCCCAAATCACCCTAAAAGATATTATAAAAACGGCTAATGTCAGCCGTGGAACTTTTTATAATAACTATGACAGTAAAGAGAAACTTATAAAAGAATTTATTGATGACATTTTTTTAGATTTGTTACATATGCTTCGCGAACCTTATAAATCACGAGATGAGTTGGAATTTGGAAATCTCAAGCCATTTGCTATTAATCATTTAGAGTATATATCTGAGAAATCAAGTATTTATACGACCATTGTGAATTCAGATTTATTGCCGACTTTCCATGTGAAGTTAATCGAAGTATTAAAGAATCACATATTAAAAGATGTTAAAATTACTAGTTCAATAATAAACCAAGAACTATATGGAAGTTTCTTGGCATATTCATTTTCTGGTTTAATAATAGAATGGGTAAAGAGTGATTACAAGTACACTTCGAACTATATGGCTGAACAGTTAGTAGAGATGATGACTGTTTCAAAGGACCAATCCATCCAAAAAATATGACTGCTAAATTTACCTCTTTATAGTAAAAATAACATAAAACTAAGAAAAGAAATATAAATGTTAATCAGACTAACTATTGATTAATAAAATACCTCCAATAATAAAATTGGAGGTACTTATGTCAAGGTTGAAATTTGTCTTATTGAAAGCCCAAATGACTATTATTCAAATAAACCACCGTCAATAATAAATTCAGATCCAGTAGAATAGCTAGATTCGTCTGAAAGAAGGTGAAGTACAAGATTAGTTACTTCTTGAGGCTTAGCAACTCTTTTTAACGGAATTGTTTTTGAAATCTCGTTTATCAATTCGGTATTTTCTCCTCCTATCATCGGCGTTTCAATTACTCCTGGATAAATCGAATTAACACGAATATTATATTCAGCGAATTCAAGTGCTGCAACTTTCGTCATCCCTCGTACTGCAAACTTGGATGCGTTATAACCAATTCCCCCAACAGTTCCAATTATTCCAGCAAGAGAAGAAATATTTACAATTGAAGCCGAATTTAATTTACGCATAGACGGAAGGACTGCCTTCATAACTAAAAATACTGATAATTGGTTAATGTTGATAATCTTCATATATTCTTCTTTCATTACTTCAATTGGTAACAATTTTATTAGACAAATATTCTCTAAAAGTATAATAACTGAATTTTCCATATAGTCTTCTTAAAAGAGCAGCAGTACAATAACTGTAAGCGTTACCAATACTATTATAGGGGATGATTCATAAATAGACACTTTCTTTCTGTTGACTATTAAATAGGCAATAATCAGATTCTGATTATTGTACAATTCGCAAACAAATATAACATTGTAATTGTGATTATTATATCACTGGAAGCTTGAGGAGGATTTATTATGGGTGAATTTGTAAATAATGACGCAACGAACAATGAAATCAGATTTGACGGCAGAGTGGTCGTCATTACCGGCGCTTCACGCGGTCTCGGACGTTCTCACGCCGAGCTCATCGGATCGCGAGGTGCGAAACTCGTGGTCAACGATGTCAGTGGAGCTGTAGAGACTGTCGCCGAGCTTCGCGAGCTTGGGATCGACGCTGTTGCCGACACGAACGACATCTCCACAGCTGAAGGCGCAGCGGCGCTAATTGCAGCGGCGACCGACAACTTTGGCCGCCTCGATGCTGTCATCAACAACGCGGGTATCTTGCGAATCGGCTCTATCGACGAGCAGCCTGACGAGTTCTGGCACGACTCGATTCGGGTCAACCTGACAGGAACTTACTATGTCTCTCGCGCAGCATGGCCAGTATTCGTGGCACAAGGCTACGGTCGACTTGTCAACACAGCATCGGCTGCCGGCATGTTCGGCGTAGCGAACAACGTGTCATACAACGCCTCAAAGGGCGGCGTCTATGGCCTAACACGTGGCCTCGCGGCGGAAGGTGAACCTCTAGGCATCAAGGTCAACGCCCTTGCCCCGGGTGCATTCACTCCGATGGCCGCAGAATTTGTTTTCTCACCGGAAATGAAAGAGCAGTTAATAGAGTCAATGCCGGTTGAGCTTAACTCTCCCGTGGTTGCGATTCTAGCCCACGAAGACTGCCCTGTTACTGGTCGCCTTATTGAGGCGGGTGCTGGACGCGTTGGCGAAATCTTTGTCGGTGACACTATAGGCATCTACGACCGTTCACTAACGCCCGAGAGCCTTCTCGACGCGTGGGACAAGATGGTAGACAAGTCTGAGTACCGCCTTCCGAAGAATGGTGAGGAAGCCATGGCACTGGTGGCCCTCGCAGCAGAGCGCGCCAAGCGCTCTTGATCGACCGCTCGGCGTTCTGTTCAACAAGCTTTATGATCGGAACTATACGCCAGGAATAATCGACGCGGAACTTCACCGCAATTCACAGATGGATTAAGGATGCAGCCACGATAAAAAAAGAAGTTAATCACATCGAGGCTGCTGAAAAAGTCCAGTAAATTTATTGAGGAGCTAGCTGGAACGGATTTCCGTTCCAGCTAGCTCCTTTTCTTTTTTCTTGTTCATCTACATTGTATAATGAAGTCAATTTACTAGAGGTGGTACGACCATGAATTCCGGCTCTTTCAATTTAGCTGCAGGATTTTTTATAATATATCCCTCTTCATGTGACCACCTAAATAGTGATTTAACACAACGAATCTTATGTCCTAAACTAGAAGGCTTTAAGTGATCTCCTGACTGTATTAGGTATTCTTTCAATTTTTCTGTACTAAACCCATTCATATCAATATCACCAAAAAACCGCAATAAAAGATTATATTGAAAACAATATGTTTTTAATGTAAGAGTTGAATATCCCTCAATTTTTTTATCTTGTTGGTATTTTTTCCACGCTTCGGATAATAACATTTATCTCTCACTCTCCCACTAGGTTAAAACTAGTAATCTAAATTCTAGTATGTTCAGAGTGAGTCTTTTTCATACAAAAATCACCCAAAGATATTGTTGATTTCCGAATTCTTTTTAACTAGTTGAAGTTAGAAAAGGGCCTTTCCCTTTTTCCAGGAAAGCGCCCGATTGTTTAGTAACGCTTACTAAGATAAACGAATATTGTGGAAAAATATATGGTCATTGATCATCCTTTAAAATGATTTATTTCCGTCACTATAAAAGGTAAGGCAATTTTAATATATTGTTCTACTGATAACGAACTATTATGTTTCCAATCCACTGAGGCTCCGTATATTCCCCAACTTAACACAGCGGCACCAATTTTTAAGGCTTCCGAATCTAGCTTAGACTGTTGTTTTAAAAGGAGAGAATAAAATACTTTTTCCAATTCTTTTTTTACTTTTGGTTCAATTATTGAACTAAAAGATGCATAACTCCTTCTACATTGTGTGTTTAATTGTGTAGTTAAGTTTGTATGAAACTGAGTTAATGTAACAAAGATTTTTACAATTGACTCTTCATTTAACTGATTATAATGGCTCAAGTTGTCCACAATGTTTTCTAATATATCTTCTGTAATGGCAGCATCCATTAAGTCGTATTTATCTTGAAAATGAGAATAAAAAGTAGCACGATTAACGGTTGCTTCATCTGTAATGTCCTTTATCGTAATATCCTTAAAATCTTTTTTAATAGTTAACTTTAAAAAGGCATCCATTAATAGTCTTCTTGTTCGAGTAATACGAGGATCTACTTTCGTATCTTGCATATTTATACCCCTCTTTCTAGACATAAACAACATTTTTCTTTATTTGTTGTTTAAGCAATAAAACGCCAAAACTGATGATTGAGAATAGATGAATTCTATTTTAGAATCAGTATACAACATCAGTTGTTTAAGCAAAAGGTGTTAGATTCAACATTTTTAATATTTGACAACTGGATGAATAGGTCAAGCTCTTTATAAATACGGAAAATATAATATTACGATTTTTTTCTTATCGATGAAATGCTAATAAAGGCTAGCTTACCTAAAAACAACTAAGAAGGAGTGTTTGAATATGACACAAAAAGTAGTAAAAAGAAAAGAAATTCTTGATGCGTTTAATTTTAGACGTGCTATAAAAACCTTTGATCCAACAAAAAAAATCACAGAGGAAGACTTTAATGTAATCTTAGAAGCAGCCCGTCTTTCACCAAGCTCAGTTGGCATGGAACCTTGGAAATTCCTCGTTGTCCAAAACCAGGAATTCAGAGAAAAGCTAAAAGAAATTTCTCCAGGCGCACAAGGTCATCTGCCAACTGCGAGCCATTTCGTTATCATTCTTGTAAGAACAAGCAAGGATACAAGGTACGACTCAGAATATACAAAAAATCAACTGCTTAATGTTTTAGGATATCCTGCTGAAATGTATGATCAAATTAAAGACACGTATAAAGAATTCCTAGAAGATCAACAAAACATCCTAGTAAATGATCGTACAATGTTGGATTGGGCTGGAAAGTCAACCTATATTCCCTTTGCCAATATGATGACTGTAGCAGCTTTACTAGGAATTGACTCTTGTCCAATAGAAGGGTTTTATCGTGATAAGGTACAAAAGCTTCTGGAAGAAGAAAACTTACTGGAGGATGGTCATTTAGCTGTATCGGCTATGGTTGCATTTGGATACCGAGCAGCAAATGAGCCTAAATTCCCTAGAGGAAGAAAAGACATGAAGGATATTGTGCAGTGGATTAATTAATGACTTCGGATAAGAGAGTTCTTTTTTAAAATAACAGATGCTAAGAACTGTAGAAACTAATCTACAGTTCTTTTCGTTCATTGGCTAAAATGCCCCCATTGTTAAACAAAGATAAAACATTGTACTTAAATTAACCTGCCCCTTTACTTCATAATCTTATTTATTAAAATATCAAGTCTTATTCCATAAAATGGCCCTTTAATTGAATAAAGCACTTATCTTATTCAAGAAAAGCGCCAGTTTGTTAAAGCCGTCTTCTCTAACAAAAAAACCAGCCCCGTTCGGAGCTGGTGTCTTATTATTCGTTAATCCGACGAATAACAAATATAGTATGTTTCTTATTTTGAGCTCCAGCCACCATCTACTTTTAAAGTTTGCCCAGTAATAAAATCAGATTCATTCGATGCTAAAAACAATAAAGTATGCGCTATTTCTCTTGGTTCACCTAATCTTCCCACTGGAGTAAGATCTATTAGCGCTTTTGTCATCTCTGGTGAAGCTGCTGCCATACCTGTATTAATAATACCTGGAGATACCGCGTTTACCTGAATATTTTTGTTTGCATATTCAATCGCTACTTGTCGGCTCATTGACGAAACCCCACCTTTAGCAGCAGTATAACTTGGCGCACCGTCTACACCAATATGTGCAGAGATTGATGCTAGATTGATTATTTTACCCGAACCATTTTTCTCCATTTCAGGTAAAACCGCTTTCATCCCAAGATATACACCTTTTAAGTTTACGTTAATGATCTTTTCAAAATTTTCTTCCGTTAAATCAACAATCTTCGTACCAACTTCAGGGATTCCTGCAATGTTACAAAGAATATTCACTTCACCAAATTCTTGAAGTGTTTTATTCAACAGATTTGTCCAGGATTCCGAACTTGAAATATCTGTCTCTACAGCTATCGCGCTTCCGCCAAGTTGTTTAATTTCATTTGCAATTTCTTCTGCTCCTCTAAGATCAGCACATACAACATTTGCACCTTCTTCGCTAAATCTTAACGCTGTTGCCTTTCCTATTCCTGACCCAGCCCCAGTGATTATTGCTACTTTATTTTTTAAACGCCCCATAATTAACATCCTCCTATTATAACGATATGTAATCGTTTTCATTGTTTATACACTTAAATTATATTGATAATAGGAACGCTTTTCAAAGCATATATAAGCATAATTTAACACTTCATATCAATATGCTAAGAAAAGTTAGTATAATGAACAAAGGGGGGATACAATGTTAAAAAAGTATAAGTATTTAGATAAGAGAATTATTAAAACAAAAAGACTATTAAAAAATTCATTTTTACAATTACTGCAAGAAGAAAAGTTCGAGGACATTTCAATTACTAGCATTGTAGAAAGAGCAAGAATAAGTCGTGTCACTTTTTATAATCATTATGCGAATAAAGAAAACTTATTAAATGAAATAATAGATGATGTAATAACTGACTTTGTAAATGCTTTTCAGGAACCCTATCAAACATATAATAATTTTAGTATAAAAGATGTAAAAACAACTTCATTACGTGTGTTTGACCATGTTTATAACAATGCAACTTTTTATAAAGCAATTGTACACACTTCTCTTTTAACTTTTTTTTCAAGTCAATTGACACTAGCTATAAAAAAATTAGGGGAAACGGATTTTAGAGTATCGGATTCTAAAATAAATCATGACTTATATACTACCTATCTAGCTTATGCCATTCCAGGATTAATCATTGAATGGGTAAAAGATGGCATGAAATATTCTCCAATTTATATGTCAGAGCAACTAATGAGTATTATGCTAATCTCACCAGAGCTAAGAATGAAAAAATTGTCATGAGATAATTATAAAATCCCAAACTACAAGAATGGTTATTTCTTAGCTTGGGATTTCCGTAAAACTGTTAAACTAAACTGCCCCATTAGTTTAAGTACATTTTTTCACAAACTCATCTAAATGTTAACATAAATATTCAGATTTATTAAAGTTTTACTCAACAATATGGCCCGATTGTTGAATAACTGATCTTCCTAATAGAGGAACGATAACTGATAATAAAACTCTAAGTACTTTAAGTATTATTTCCTCCAATTGTAAGCCCTTTTAGTGTTAATTGAACTTAAAAAGTCTATACACTCTTTTGGTAACATTAAGCGCTTAGCGTTGTAAATATGCATAAATCTGAGTCCCCTTTCTTCTTAGAAAAAAAGCACTAAATTTTAATGATAACATTGGGGGATTTTCATTCACTTAAAGTACCAAAACGCGAAAAGTTGGTGAAACTTATAAAATAATATTTTTTCTACTACTTTTACATCCTGCGTAATACCACGTCCTACTAGAATTACCTTCAAATTCTTTTGACACGTCCTACAAATACATTTACTTCTATATCTAAGATAAAAGAACTTCATGTAGCTCAATTTCTTTTGAACTTGATGCTGCTGGTATTTCCTCACCGTCCTCTTTTCTATTGTGTAGAGGTATCCTGTTAAAGCATCGCTTGGATCATTCTTTACTTTATTTGCTTTAAAAACTCAATTACAGTCCCCCATTTTTCTCCAGAATGTGTACGTATTGCATACTCTAATATAATTTCTTTAATAGCCATCCCTTCTTTCTTCTACCAAAAAAACAATTTATAAAAAGCAAACATGATATTAGAGATTACTTAAATCAATTATCTTTAAGTTACGAACGAACTATTATTATTAACAGGTACTTTTTACATATAAATACTTTTTATGGTAGTATATAACTACAGAAAGGTGGTTATATTATGGAGGAATTTGTAAAAAATAGAGGCATAAAAATTTTAACCCACTTCACACAAGCAGATAATTTAGAAAGTATTATTGAGATGGAATAGCTTTTAATAGAAATGATTTAAGTAGATATGATAATTTACAAAATTCTATATCATGTTCAGTTTCATTTCCTAATTATAAATATTTTTATAGATTAAGAATGAGTGATACCACTAAAGAATGGGCAGTTATTGCATTTAAACCATCACTTTTATGGGAAAAAGAGTGTATAATTTGTAATGAAAATGCAGCTAGAAGTTCAGTCAGTAATATACCCGTTCAAAACAGAATAGGATTAGATGTGTTTAAAAAAATCTTTGAAGATATTCCGGGAGTTTATAGTAGGGAAGAAACTGGAATTCCAGAAAGATATCCAACTAATCCTCAAGCGGAAGTACTTATACCTGATAAAATTGAACCTAAATACATTTTAGGTATATTTTTTGAAGACTATAAAACTTATAATAAGTATAAAAATAAACTTCCAAAAGAATTACTTAGAGTACAAACAACCCCCTTCAGACCAAGGATGGATCACAATAGATGGTAAGGAGATGATGTAATGGCAAATAGACCTGCATTTTTTGTTAATTTAGATAATGCAGAACATATCAAAACGATAAATTTTGATTTTGAGTGGTATGCAGGTTTTTCTATTAATCAAAAACGTAAATCTATACAATCATTACATGAATCTATTTTATATAAGTATCCTCAATTAAAAATACTTGAAGTATCTACTAAGTCAGAATGTGATTTGGGAGAAAAATTAAGTGCATTTAATTTAATGATTCATGGAAAAAATAACTTAGCAATAAGTGTAGAATCTGCGTTTCAGGGGAGTAAAGTATTTGAATATGGTGGACCGTTTACAGATATTTATACTAAAAGTTCAAAAGAAGCGAAAAAGGATCCTCGGATAAGAAATAGCGGAGAAATTGTTGGTTTTAAATTTTTTAGTAGAGAATTTGAACTCGAACCTAAAACATTCTTCTATGATTGGTTATATATTAATGCACTATGCCTGTACCCAAACCTTATTAAACAGGTATTAGAATATGATGTATTTACGGATATAGAATTCAATCCAGTAAAATCTATAAATTGTCAAGCTAAGTCTTTAGCCTTGTTTGTAAGCCTTTATAAAAAGGGGTTACTAAATGAAAATAATATTAAATCTAAAGAAGCATTTAAAAAAACTATTTCAATAAGCTCTGATTTAACTAAATATGATACTAATCAACAATTAACTTTGGATGATGAAAATCTAATTTAAGCAATTAGATATTATGGTAATTCTATAGTAAGGACATTATTAAGAGTGCTTAAAACTGTTTCCCTTTATAACAGATTTTTTATTCCTGTACTTCATAAAATACATATTTTATTGCTCTATATTAATTCACTACTTTAAATAGCGCTGCTTTTACAAAGGTAAATAACCGTATATCTCAACGTTATTTTCTTTATGAAAGTTAATTTCCGCACAATAGGAAAAAAAATATAATTCTAGAGCATCTTATGAAAAAGATGCGATTAGAATTATGTTTTTATTTTTTATTGTGCGTTATTAATATTTTTTTAGGGTTTGGGTTCGAGGATACCATCTTATGTTATATACAAAAAAAGGACTAAAATCTTGGTATAATTTCTTATATAAAACATACCAAAATTTTAGTCCTAGAAAATTATTTTTTTGAGATTTCCCATACTGTTGGACGTTCCCCATTTATTTTTATTTGAAAAGAGGTTAGGGAATA
Organism: Solibacillus sp. NPDC093137; assembly: GCF_050280445.1. NCBI lineage: Bacteria > Bacillati > Bacillota > Bacilli > Caryophanales > Caryophanaceae > Solibacillus > Solibacillus sp. NPDC093137. The sequence goes on along the minus strand of NZ_JBNNVH010000006.1, from coordinate 134,772 downwards.
TTCTAAATTACTTTTAATCAGTAGTTCTTTTATCTTTTTTAACCCTGGCAAATATTTCTGATGCTTAGGATAATATTTTAAGGAATGTATTTCCTCTCTAAATTCAGTTTGTTGAGATCCATACAGCTCAATCTTTTCTTGACCTTCTTTAAAAAGATTTTCTAGAATATTTTTTAATTCCTTATACTTTTGTTTAATAATTTTTGCATTAGGATACATATTTGAAAACATATTAGCAAAATATTCAATGGCTTCTTCAGCATCATGAATCTGTTCATAATACTCGATTTTTTCTTTTAAAAATGCTTTGGTGATAGGGTTAATCTTTTCTAACTTAACTGTTTTCATTCCAGTTTCAAATTCTCCAAATCCCCCAAATAGCTCAATATACTTCTCATTTGACTCAATTATTTTTGCATAATCCTCTTCATGAGTATAAACAAGCTCAATGTCCTCTAATTTCTCTTTTAAATCGTCTATATGCGTTTTGTATGGTCTTTTTACATAAAAAATAATATCAACATGAAAAGGTAGATTTTTTGCAATTCGAACCCTAGATGCAAATTGCTCAATTGTATTAGGTAGCTCAACACATTCATAACAGATAACAAAATTTCGTTCTGCTTCTATACTTACACCTACATCTAAAAATTTTGTAGTAACAAGAGCATCACATACTAACTTTCCATTGCTAACAATTTGATCTTTAACTTGCTCATCAATTGCACCCATATAACGTTTCGCTTCTTTATTGTGTTTAGATACAGCACAAGCAACCTCATACGCATCAAAATCCTTTTTGAAACCGTCTATTTGACTTGTTCTTGAAATTAGCTGTAATAATTGATAATTATTATTCAAATACTTCATTCTTAAATCAAGAAATTCCTCTTTATTATCAACAAGAAATATATTTCTCATATTATTATTATTTCTATCAACTTCCCTAAGTATATTAATTTCTCTATTTATATACTTTCCTAACCTAAGTACACTATTAGGAGTGCCACTTAAAGAAATTAATACGTTATGTTGTTCATTTAAATAATGACAGAAAATATATGCCCCATAATCATAATCACTAGCATCATAAATCAAATGTGCTTCATCTATAATTATATAATCATATTCTTCCATAATAACTTGATAATATTTTTTATAAAACCCCAATATGGATTGATACATAATTAATGTTAAATTTCCGAATCTATAAAGTGAATTTTCTTTATCATAATTCTTCAAATATTTTTCTAATAATTGATCTTTAAGAAATATACGATTACACAAAAATAATACCTTTTTATTATTCTTTTCAGCATATGGAACTAACTTTTCAAAAATAGCTGTAGTTTTACCACTACCACATTCAGCACCTATTAAATAAAAGTATTCATGCGTTAATTTATCAAGATATTCATCTGTGAATTCTTCTGAAATGTATTTTGTCATTTTCCTTCCTCCAAAACCTTATTACTGATTACAGAGTCCTTATATCTTAGGTTTTGAATTTGTAAACTAAAGACTTAAATCTTGGTATCATTTCTTATAAAAACAATACCAAGAATTAAGTACCTTCCTTATTATTCAAGAATTTGAAAATGTATTTATGTTTTCTAATTAAAATAAAAAAACTTTCAATTTTAATTTACATCCTCATTTATGAAGATATAACACCTTTGAATTAAATTGAAAGGGTGTTTTATTCATGAAGAATAAAGTATTAAAAAAGTCTAATCAGTACTATGGTTTGCCCGAGAAAGTACTAAAATTTAAAAAAATCAGTTCTAGATTTAAAAAGTCTCCTAGCCGCATGCATAGAAATATGCCTTGGCGTGTAACTGACGGTGTTAAATATCCCGTAATTATATATACAGTTGGTGTAAATGGAGAATTAATTTTTAAGGAAGTAATTACGTATGAATAATTATGAACTTCTAAATATACTAACTAAACTCTTTGATCAACATATTCAAGTTAAATCTTGGTTCACTTTAAAAGAAGGTGCAGCTTATGCTGGTGTATCATATAACACCTTTATAAAGTTTCGGGAAATGGGATTAAAAATAGCGGAAGTAGAAGGAATTAAACGTGTATCACGTAAAGAAATTGATACATTTTTAGAAAATCATAGCTTTTAGCTCTTTGAAAATGGAATTGCCTTTAAAATCATTACAAGTATAATGGTTCTATAGGTAATTCCTTTTTTTATGCTCTTACAACGCACTCTAAAAGGAGAATTATCATGTCAAAAAATTCAGCAACACCTATTGAAGCCTATACATTAAAGAACGGTGAAAAGCGTTACCGATTCCAAATTTATATCGGTACTGATCCATTAACAGGAAAAGAAAAACGTACAACTCGTTCAAACTTTAAAACACAAAAAGAAGCAAAAGTAGCTTTATCACAAATTAAATATGAAATTGACAAAGGTACATTTCAAAAGAAGTCTTATGATACTTATGGAGAACTCTATCAAGTATGGATTGATAACTATAAAAATAGCGTAGAGGCTAGTACATATCGTAAAACGCTTGGTATTTTTAAGAACCATATACTTCCAGCAATGAAGGGATATCGTATTGAGAAGATTACAATTGACGTTTGCCAAAAGCATGTTAATGAATGGGCGCATAAACTAAAAAATTTCCGCGCTACAAAATCATACGCTTCTTTAGTTTTAGATTTCGCAATAAAGCGCGGAATTATCCAAACTAATCCATTCAATTTAGTGGAGACGCCTACAGCTATTTCAAAGAAAAAAGCTATGCAGCAAGAAGAACGAGAGGAAAATTTCTATACAAAAGATGAATTAAATCACTTCTTAGCTTGTTTAAAGAGTGAAAATGATTTCAAAAAGTATACTCTTTTTCATGTATTAGCTTATACAGGAATGCGTAAAGGTGAGCTATTAGCACTTAAATGGACTGATATCGATTTTGATAACCATGAAATTACGGTAAGTAAGGCTATTTCTTTAGATGATACGAATAAAATTTACTTAAAATCAACGAAAACAGGTAAAACTCGAATCATTAGTATTGATCCAGCAACTGAAAACATCTTAATGCAATGGAAAAAAAAACAAATGAAAGATTGTATAATGCTAGGATATAATGCTAAAAGTAAAACTCAATTAGTCTTTAACAATAAATACAATAGCTATATGCAACCATCACTTACACAAAAATGGTTAAAAAAAATAACTGATACCTATGAGCTTAAAACTATCACCACTAATGGATTCCGTCACACCCATTGTTCATTACTCTTTGAAGCTGGAGTAACAATTAAAGAAGTACAAGACCGTTTAGGTCATACAGACGTTCAAACAACAATGAACATATACGCTCACGTATCAAAAGAACGTAAAACTTCAGCGATTGATAAGTTCGCTCATTATTTAGCTAACTAGGATGAAAATTAACTACGTTTTCTCCTACGACTTCCTACGAAATCTCCTACGAGTCATTTGATATTCATTGAAACTCAATGAAAAAGAAAAAGTGCCAAAACCCTTATATATCAAGGATTTTGACACTCATTGAATTCTTATGAAATGCATTGTATGGAGACGGTGGGAGTCGAACCCACGTCCAGAAGCTCCAATACGCCGGCTTCTACGCGTGTAGTTTGTCTACTTGCAATTCGCGAGTTCTTATGCCGACAAACAGGCGTCCGAATCGCTAACCTGGAAATCTCTTACCGTTGACTCAGGTGGTGCCAACGATCGTATCCCACTTAAGTTGAACCCAGCGTAGTCTACATGGGCGATAGACAGGCTGAGTGCTACGCGCTATTAAGCTGCGAAAGCGAAGTTTTGTTGTTTGCCAGTTATTATATAACTTCCGTTGTTGACGAAGACGAGACCTCCGACGCGCGACCAGAGCTTGAACCACCCCTGTCGAATCCGTAACGTCCCCGAGTTGTAGTAAACCCGAGTTAAGTTCGGAAAAGAGCTATAAAAAGCTGCTCTTTAAAACGTGTACCGTATGAGTAGATACACACTGGCTAGTACAGTCAATTATATGACAAACTGGCTAAGCTTGCAAGTAATTCTGCTTCTCTCGTACACTGCCAATATATTCTTAGCCTTGTTTATACAACTGGTTGCGGTAGTCTACCGGTGTGACCCCGTGGAATCGCTTGAACAGTTGCGTAAATTCAAAGTAACCGTTCAATCCGATCATTTTTGAAATTTCCTTGAAGTCCATTTGTGTATCTTCCAGTAATCCTTCTGCTTTGTGTAATCGAACTTTTGTAATATATTCTTTTACCGGCATCCCGACTTGCTGCTCGAAAATACCATTATAGTCCGGATACTCATCGGCAATTATCTCTTCAACCAATGCCAAACAATGGGCATGTACACTATACTTTTCAACTAAAATAACAACTTTATCGACCAATTCTGCGTTGCGTAATCCATTCACTTGTGGAAGTCCTCCTACGTATGCTAATGCCATTGACTAAAACACCTCAGATTCTGTTATTTCAACCTTGCTTTTACTCCACTTTACATGTGTACCCCCATCTTCTCGATTAAAAACCACCTTTTTTGCCCGAAAAAAAGAGATGTGTTAAAAATAAACAAATTCGTTTAACACATCTCTTTTGATCAATCTATAAATGCCATTTAGAATAACGGAATTCCGCTTACTGCTGGCGGTCCTTGAAAGCACGTTCCATATCACGCTTCGCTTCTTTTTTCTTCATATCATGACGTTTATCGTAATCTTTCTTACCTTTTGCAAGACCGATTAGTAACTTCGCATAGCCGTCTTTAATGTACATTTTCAGCGGAACAATCGTATAGCCATCACGCTTTACGGCACCGATTAATTCACTGATTTGCTTTTTATGTAAGAGCAGCTTGCGTTCACGTAACGGGTCATGGTTGTAGCGGTTCCCTTGGTCGAATGGCGAAATATGCATATTTTTTACCCATGCTTCCCCACCCGTAACACTAATATACGCTTCCTTCAGCTGGACACGGGCACCACGTACGGATTTAATCTCCGTTCCTGTCAGTACCATTCCTGCTTCAATTGTTTCTTCTATGAAGTAATCATGGCTCGCTTTTTTGTTTTGAGCTAAAACTTTCCCTGCGCCTTTTGCCATTCGTTTTACACCTCTATTTTAAAGGTAGAGAGCTATGATGCCGAAAATGCATCATAGCTTCACACCTTACTATTTCTTTTTACTTTTTTTCTTTTTACCTTTTGCGATGCCTTCGTAAAACTTCGGCTTATCACCTGATTTACCTTCTTTTCGGCGACCGCGTGGATCACGGTCAGATGAGCCTGAACGTTTTGCTTTTTCAGGGCGTGCCTTGCTTCCGCCACGTGATTTGCGGTCACGTTTTTCGCCTGTACGCTCATCATCTTTTTTGCGGCCGTCTCTGCGACCTGCATGGATGACTTTCGATGTTTGGCGACGAGACGGACGTGGGCTGCTCACCATATCGACGAATTCAAAGTCGACCGAAGATTCCTCAATCACAACATTCGCCACACGGATTTTCACTTCATCCCCGATGCGGAACTGGCGGCCGGTACGCTCACCGATCATCATCATCTGACGGTCTTCAAAGCGGTAGTAATCGTCCGTCATATTCGAAATATGAATAAGACCTTCCACCGTATTTTCAAGCTCTACGAAAATACCGAAGTTCGTGATCGATGATACAATCCCTTCGAACTCTTCACCGATTTTATCGGACATGAACTGCGCTTTTTTCAGTGCATCTGTATCACGCTCTGCTTCAACGGCACGACGTTCACGACCAGATGTATGGTCCGCAATTTCATCCATTACCGCGCTCCATTGCACAACCGTTTCCTTCGATGTATCACCATTAATAAGATACGTACGAATTAAACGATGAACGATTAAATCCGGATAACGACGGATTGGTGATGTGAAGTGCGTATAAAACTCTGTCGATAAACCGAAATGGCCTAATGACTCGGCATAATATTTCGCCTGCTGCATCGAACGCAGCAGCATTGTTGAAATAACCGGCTCTTCCGGCAAGCCTTCAATCGAACGAATAACTTCCTGTAATGCTTTCGGATGTACCGAGTTTCCAGTACCTTTTATCATAATACCAAAATTTGTAACAAACTCAAAGAAACGTTGCAGTTTTTCCGGCTTCGGATCTTCGTGAATACGGTATAAGAATGGCAGCTCCATCCAGTGGAAATGCTCAGCAATCGTTTCGTTCGCTGCAAGCATGAACTCTTCGATCAGACGCTCTGCAACAGTACGTTCGCGTAACACGATGTCAGTCGGCCAGCCGTCTTCATTAACGAGTACTTTCGATTCCTTGAAATCAAAGTCGATTGCACCGCGAGACATACGTTTGTTGCGTAAAATTTGCGCTAAATCCGCCATATCTCTGAACATCGGCACTAAACTTTCATAGCGCTCCATTAATTCCGGGTTTTCATCCGGATTTTCTAAAATGTTATAAACATCCGAATACGTCATACGCTCCGTCGTTTTAATGACACTTTGGAAAATTTCATGCTTCACCACTTGCCCAGCTTGGTCGATTGTCATTTCGCATGACAATGTTAAACGGTCAACTTGTGGATTTAATGAACAGATTCCGTTCGATAAACGGTGCGGAATCATCGGAATTACGCGGTCCGTTAAGTAAACAGAAGTCGCGCGTTCATACGCTTCCTGATCGAGTACAGAGCCTTGTGTCACATAATAACTAACATCGGCAATGTGTACACCAAGCTTATATGTGCCATTGTCATTTTTCACAACAGTCACGGCATCATCCAAGTCTTTCGCATCGGCACCATCGATTGTCACGATCACTTCATTGCGAAGGTCACGGCGCCCAACTAAGTCCTGTTCGGAAATCTCGTCCGGTACATCGACTGCCGCCTGGACAACCTCTTGCGGGAATTCTGGCGGAATATCATATTTATAAAGAATCGATAAAATGTCCACACCCGGATCATTTTTATGACCTAAAATTTTCGTGATCATCCCTGTTGCAGATTTCGTCGCATCCGGCCAGTGCGTTACTTCTACAACGACTTTATGTCCGTCGACCGCACCCATTGCGTCCTCTTTTGCGATAAAGATATCCATATTTAATTTTTTATCATCTGTAACAACAAAACCAAAACCGCGATTTGCCTGGTATGTACCTACAAATGATGTTTTGCTGCGTTCAACAATTTTTACGATCGTTCCTTCACGGCGGTCACCTGATTGTTCCTTTAATACACGTACGAGCACGGTATCTTCATTTAACGCACCATTTACTTCATGTGCCGGGATGAAAATATCGTCCATTCCTTGTTCTTCCGGTGCGACGAAACCGAATCCTTTCGCGTTACCGATAAATCGGCCGCGCAGTAAGTTCATGCGTTCCGGTAAACCGTAGCGATTTGAACGAGAGCGAACGATTTGTCCTTGCGCTTCCATTTTTACGAGTGTTTTCACTAACTCACGGAACTCATCCGCTTCTTCTAATTCAAGAACATCTTCAATTTCCGATACGGTCATCGGTTTATAGCCATCGTCCTTCATCATATCGAGGACGCGCTGTTGTAATTCATTTTGTTGTGTCATGTATTATTTCCCTCCTTTGAACAGAAAATAAAGTTTCTTACGTTTTTGTGGTTTTGGAATTTACTTTACGTTATGGTAACCGTGGATTTCCAATTCACAAAGCTTCGTAAAAAACAAAAATTTATTCACACCATTAGACTATCCAATCTAACGAATTTAAAAACGTGAGAACTTCTTCATGAAGCTGGTCTTTTTCTTTGTCGAGTGTGATGACATGGCCCGAATGCTCATACCAGCTGATTTTTTTGTCGATCGATTCGACGGTGTCATAAATAATATTGGCTGAATCGGGGTTAATGACTTTGTCGTTGCGCGCTTGGATCACTAAAATCGGCGCATACAGTAAGTCGATTGTCTCTCGTACATCGTAAATCAATTGCTGCAGTTCAGGCAGTGATGCCATTCCTTGCTGCTTGATCGCTTCAATCTCTAATTCAATTTCCTGTTCACTTTTACCTTGTTGTTTTTTATATTGTTTTGCATATTCAAGTACGCCTTCAAACATAATGTCTGTCGTGCGCATTGTCATCGGCGAGCACATTGTGACAACGCCTTTTACCGGATGACTTGTCGCAAGCTTGAGTGAAAATACGCCACCGAGCGATAATCCTGCAACGGCGATTTCTTCATAGCCTGCTTCTTTTAATTGTGTATACCCGTTTTTTACATCTTGCCACCATTCTTCGGGATTTGAGACAATCAGTTCTTCTGGCGGAACACCATGTCCTTTATAATGTGGGGCAAGCGATGTGTAGCCGTGCTTTTCCAAAAAGCGTCCAAGTATCCGCACATCTGCCGAACTTCCTGTAAATCCATGTAATAATAAAACCGCTCTCGGTCCTGCCTGAAAGAAGAACGGTGAAGACAAAGCTGTTTTCATACACGTGGCTCCCGTCTTGTTCCATAATATGAAGAATACGATCCAATCACACCATTGAATCTTCAATTAATTACGCCTCGGCGTAATTGCGTCTAGATTCGTCTTTGTGCTTGCACAAAGAACTCCTTATCGAATCTATGACATCCGCCGGAGGCCTTCACATCTTTCAGCGAGTGATGTACACTCGCTGAAAGATGTGAAGAACTTTCCATTTCTTCTATTATACTGCGTTTAAGCCCACACTAAAAGAAAAAGCCCAACCTAGCATTAAATGCTTGGTTAGGCGTTTAATTTCAATCTAATTTTCAATCGATTAGAATTTCGTAATTGCTAAAGCTAATACGAAGAATGCAACAGAAAGAACGATTGTTGTGCGGTGTAGGACTAGATCCATTCCGCGAGCTTTCTGTTTACCAAATAGTTGCTCAGCTCCACCAGAGATGGCACCTGATAAACCAGCGCTTTTACCTGATTGTAATAATACAACAACGATTAAGGCTATAGCTACGATAATAAGTAATACTGAAAATAACGTATGCATTTGCTCCACCTCCTAAGTATGGACGTCACAATACAAAATAGTATATCAAAATGAGGGGGCCATTACAATATTTCTTGGAAATGAACATCATATTTTATCCAACAATATCCACTCTTATTCAAAATTGTTGAAACGGCATTCGCTTATATTACGCTTCGCCGCCAATGCAAGCGGCACCATCGTTTCAAATAGCAGATCTTCTTCTTCAAAAATCAGTTTGCGCAGTTCAATATTGAAGTACTCCTTCATCCGCGATTCGGTCATTACTTCTTGAACCGCACCGATTACCGCTTTTTTCTCTTTTGCAATCATCAATACTTGATCCGCCAGGTAAAACGCGTGATTCGGATAATGCGTGTTAATAATGCATGAAATATTATGCTCTTTTGATAAACGCTTTAATGTTTCCAAAATGACAACCTGCTTTTGCACATCCAGATGCGATTCCGGTTCATCCAATATTAAAATTTCCGGATTCGATACGAGCGTTCGTGCAATTAACGCCAGCTGTAGTTCCCCGCCGCTCACTTCATTGCATGACTTTTTTGCCAAATGCACAATGCCTACTTCATTTAACGCTTCGTGCGCTTTTTCGTAATCTTCCTTGCGTGGCTTTGACAACGAACCGATATACGGAGCACGTCCCATTACTACTAAGTCCTCAATTGAAAAGCCGAACACCATTTTATGCGCCTGCGGAACGTAGCCGATTTTCTTCCATAACTCCTTTTGCGAAACTTTTGGAAGCGGTACATCATCGATCAATGTTTCACCAACCCGCCAGTCGTGCAATCCGGTAATGCATTTTAACAGCGTCGTTTTCCCAGCACCGTTCGGACCGAGTATTGCCATAATCTTGCCCGGCTCCAACGTAAAGCTAATATTCGATTCATAAATGAACGGCTTTACTTCCTTCTTTTTCGCATAGCAGAAGTTGCCTTCACGTACTTCTATTTTCATGACCAGCTACCTCCTGTACGACGTAAAAGATAAGCGAAGAACGGTGCCCCTACAATCGCCGTTAAGATCGACAACGGAATTTCCGCCGCTGTTACCGAACGGGCCAATGTATCGATAATGAGCAAATATGCCCCGCCCAGTGCAATCGACATCGGCAGTACACGTTCATTATTACTGCCGACAAACATCCTTGCGATATGCGGGATAATTAAACCGACCCAGCCGACAATCCCCGCAACTGCAACGGCTGCCGCTGTACAAAGTGTCGCCCCAGCAATAACAAGCCACTTCATGCGTACAACATTAATCCCTAACGACTTCGCCTCATCATCCGGCAATGTCAGTAAGTTAATGCGCCAGCGCAGTGCAAGTAAAATGAACATCCCGACTAAAATAATCGGTCCGGCTGTCCATAAATCGCGGTAAGATGCTGTTCCTAAACTTCCCATCAGCCAATACGTAATCGCAGGCAGCTTTTCTTCCGGGTCCGCCACAAATTTCGTTAACGAGATCAATGCATTAAACAACGCACTTGTCACAACCCCTGCCAGTACGAGCATAAAGATCGGCATATTGCGTCCGGACCCGCCGATCATATACGTAAATACGATGGCCGCTAAACCAAAGACGAGCGCAAAACCTTGTGTTACATAACCATTGCCAAACAGTAAAATCCCGATAGAAGCACCAAAACCGGCACCGGCTGCGACCCCTAAAATATCCGCGCTCACTAATGGATTGGCGAACATCCCCTGGAATGCGGCACCTGAAATGGAAAGCCCCGCACCGATTAATAATGCGAGGATAATACGCGGCAGTCGAACAGTCATGACTACGTTATATTCCATTTGCGTCCACGTTTCTTCTATCGGAAAAATATGCGAACCGAGGATTTTCACCACCGTTACAAAATCGACTTCAAACCGGCCGATGCCAAGTGAAGCAATCGCAAGAACAAGCGGTAAAACCCACAGTAAAATACTTTTCCACTTTTTCATGACAGTCCCTCGTTCTAATACTTCGCAGCGTCAGAAGATGGGTGTAGAATTTGCTCTACTTCTTCGTCCGTTACGTCATATCCGTAAAAGTCTTTATAGTAACTCTTAATTTCAGCGTTCATATCATAGTCGAATAGTTCAGGCTGGTTGTTGTTTGCCAACCATTTCAGCATTAATGGTGCATCGCCACTTGGCGGGAACCAGCGATAAATCCCCAGCGGAATTTTATACACCTGCTTGTTTTTCACCGCTTCCACTTCACTCCAGTCCTGACCTGGAATTGTGTTATTATATAAATCTTCCGGCTGGATTTCTGTGAAGTTCGTTATGTAGATAATTTCCGGATTCCAATTGTAGATTTGCTCCATGTTCACATCTTTACGTCCTGTTACATCGTTTTCCGCAACGTCATTCGCACCTGTTGCATTCAGCCATTGATTCCCGAAGAAGTTTTTACCGCCAACTGTGATTGCCTGTTCGGATAATTGATAAAGCATAAGCGCATTCGGTTTCTCTTCTGCTTTTAAGCTATCGATCTTTTCATAAATCTCGTTTTGTACTTCTGTACCGATTTCGATAAAATTGTCCGCACGTTCTGTTGTGCTCGCAACTTCACCCGTCAGTTTTAACCAGCTGTTGAATGTTGCAAGTGGCTCTGCTGCCGCTGCATCAATCGCTTTAATCGCTACTGTGTTGATGCCTGCAGCACGTGCCTGCTCGATTGATTTCTCATCTGTTGCAATTTCAAAGAACACATCCGGGTTAATTTTCATTAATTCCTCGACGTTCATTTCTCCGTTTTGTACGAATGATGTATCCGCATTCAAAATTTCAGGAGCCATTTTCGATAAAATTGAGTTTTCCGCTGCATTGTAAGAGTTCGGGTGCATTCCGACGATTTCTTTTGCCGAGTTAGTTGCGACATACCATGTATGGAAATACGGTAAAATCCCGCCTGATACGATTGAGTTCACTTCAGCAGGAATCGTTACTTCTGTCCCTGCCTGATCGGTAACGATTTTCTCTTCTGCTGTCGTTTCAACCTCTCCACCCGTAGCTGATGTTGTTGCCTCATTATCTGAACATGCTGCAAGCGCCATTGAAGCAAGTGCAAGCGTTGTTAAAATTGCCTTACGTCCTACCATTGTTTTCTCTCCTTCAACATCTTTCGTTTTTCACGAAATTTATTATTTTAATAAAATATTGTTTGATTTCCATTCGAGATTGAGTATAATTGATAATGATTTTCATTGTCAATGATAATTCGGTTTGCAAATGAGAATTTGTATCAATTAATTAAATTTAAAGGATTAAAGGAGATTTTTATGTCTGAATATAAAATTGTAAAACTGGATGGCGGACACGCATTCAGCTTAGAGGGACGTGCTATGAACGTTTCTAATGAACCAATGGACCATGTAACATTCATCGACCAGTATGAAATTTCAACTGCTGACCTTTCCGGGTTCAATGTGATGGTCGTAACGGATTTTATCGATCAGGAACATCTTTATGAGCACAAACAAGTGATTGAAAACTTCTTAAATGAAGGGAAAATTATTATTGCGAACACACATATTTTCCGTCCTTGGCTGCCAGGTTCCGGGCTGTTCATGCCAAAAGAAATTAAGTCACACGCGGATTATGTAATGGAGCCTGCAGCTGAAGGTACATTTTATGAAGGTGTTGACATGATGGAGCTTACATACCGTAAAGGCGTATCCGGGTTCTATGCGCGCGGCTCACATCCGGTAGTCAACAAGGAATCGGAAATCGTGCTGCAGTTTACGGACGGCACACCGATCGTTTTCATCGACCGCACTGCTACTAAAGGAACGGTTGTCGCAGCATCTTGCCGTGATTTCCTGACATACGCAACGGGTGAAAACTCGACTCAGCTGATCGCACCACAGTTTTTAGCTTGGCTCGATCAAGAATTACTACGTTTGAAAGAAGGATCTAAAGCATGAGAAAAATAGCCGTATTATATAGTGGTCACGCGCCACATTACGTGACATTCAATACACCGAAATTCAAGCAGTACTTCGAGAAAATCATCTATTTACCGCGCTTTGTCGAGGAAGATTTGGAAGGGATGGACGTACTGATCGTCCCTTCTCAATTGCACAACACATTATTGTTGGAAGCAGCATCCGCAATCCGACGTTTTGCGGATAACGGCGGCGTTGTCGTAGCATTCGGACCTCAGCCGTGGCAATGGATTCCGGGCCAAAACTGGGAAACACGCCCGACGAACTTCTGGTGGTGGCTTGAAAAAGATGCCGACAGCGGATTACGTATGGTCGCACCGGATTATCCGTTATTCCGTGACGGGTTCCTGGATGAAGCTGGCTGCACATGGCATCAGCACGGCGTATTCCACTTACAGGAAGGGGTGCAGTCACTGATTGATATGAAGGACGGCGGTTCATTGCTGTATGTCGACAAAGTCAGCTCAAAAGGCACTTGGATCGTAACGACACTTGATCCGGACTTCCATTTCGGTTCGTACTTCATGCCGGCAACAGAGAAATTTATGGACGGCTTCTTCCCGTGGTTAGCGTTCGGGGAAATTTAATTAAAAAAGCATGGTACCCGCAATTTGAATGCGAGCACCATGCTTTTTATTTATTAATCGTTGCTGTTGTCATCTTTGTTGTCGTCAGTATTGTCGTCAACAGTGCCATCAGTGTTGTCGTCTGTATTGTCATCTAAGTTGTCATCAGTGTTGTCGTTGTCGTCGCCATCAACATCTAATTCAACATTTGTATCGTCAGTGTTGTCCTCCATTAGGCCGTCATCAGTACCGTCATCCACATTGTTGTCGATGTTCGTATCGTCCTCATCATTACATGCCGCAAGCGATAATGATAGTAACAACGTCATCATCAGAGTAGGTGTCTTTTTAAGTTTCATAATGTAAAGCCTCCTTTGTTGTATGCTATTATGTTTCCCCCATATAAAAAAGGAAAACATCTTTTTTTATCTTTCCATAGAAAAAGATGTTTTCAGATTAAAAAACTGCATGATGATTGACCCTCTAGTACAATTTTTTTCTTCATTTATTAATGCAGTTTAGCTGTATGTTCTATCTATATCCTTATGGAAGCAGGCTTTATTAGTAAATTACATTTACGCTCTGCATATTATGTAATTAACGCAGCAATTTTCTAGCCGTTAGTACAAGGAGGTTATGCCAATTAATAATTATAAAAACAACTCCAATCATCCCTCTGAACCAGCAGAAATTCAAATTGCCAGACTTGGTTTTATTGCAGCAACCATTGTTACGCTTGGGGATGGGTTAGCAGCATTGGCTGCAGGTCTTGCTCTACAGGAATTAGAAAAAGCCAACAATCAAAATTCACAGCCACAATATGATCAATCGAAACAGATTGATTCCACACAAAAGCAAATTGATTATTTAATAAAGGAATTAAAACAAATCAAAAAGATTTTGAGTTAAAGAAAGGCGTGATTATTTTTGCAATATGTTATACAACCATCGTTGAACAGCATTGTGATGGATCTCTCGAAAGCGCTTGAAGGTGAATATAATGCCATCCGCTTTTATGAACATTTAGCTCAACTTGCCCCGAATGAAGAAATTAAAAATCGTATTCTGGAGATAAGAAAAGATGAAATGCGTCACTATCATGGGTTTTCTTACATTTTTACATGTCTTACTGGACAACAACCTTCTCCACGAATAACTGAACCATTACCGACTAATTTTAAGCAGGGCGTTATCACTGCATTTCATGATGAACAAGAAGCAGTGGAGTTTTATCATCGAGTAGCTAGAGAATCTACTATTCCGTATATCAGTCACCAGTTTTCTTCAAATGCTGCAGATGAACAAAATCATGCTGTTTGGTTTTTATATTTTATGAATCATTACTAGTATTTTTTTAGGGGGCATCAATACCCTCCTTTTGCAAATTATTACTGCCTGGAATGGACCACAAGTTTATCCTGTTTAACGCGATATATTATATGCAGTCTTGTCCGGAAATGGACATATGTATGTTATTACTTACGAAATCATATTCATTCACCGATTGATAAAGAAAAAATTATAGAGAGGGTTTCCCCCCTCTATATTCAATTATTTAGTATGGTGATAATGTTTCACTTCACCGTTTTTGAATTTCACTTCAAGCTCAAAGGTCTTATAGTTCTCATCTAGGGCAAATGCTTTCATAACTTCATTACGGACATCGTCATCACTCGTAGTTTCATCAAATGTAAGTTGTTCTAATGCTTTGACAAAATTGTCGTAGGCTTGATCCCCTTTATACTCAACACCTTTAACTTCATCTTCATGTTCAGCATAAATGTAGTTTCCATCGTTCTCATATTCAATATTGTACGATTTGTCATTTGCGTATTCTACGTCTAAATCGAACTCAGTAAATGTATAATTTACATCTTCCACTTTAATTTTAGTTCGTTCATCTTCATTATCATTTACCGTGTTATTAGCGGTATTATTGTTTTTCGTTGTTTCATCCACCGTACTGTTATTTCCTGTAACATCGTTCTCTGTCTTTGTATCGTTATTATTACAGCCGTACAATGATCCTAATAATAATGGCATTACAAGAATTCCTTTAAATAGTTTCATTAAACATTCTCCTTTACAAATAGTTTTGACAATAAAAAGTATCTCCATATTTATATAATCTATCCATTTCTACAATCAATTAATAATTTTTCCCCTATATAAATGCGAGGATATGATCCGAATCGCTGCTCGTTGGAAAAACAATACCCAACAAAAAAAACAGCATCGGCAAAATCCCCGATGCTGTTCTATAAACGATTCACTACAAATTTGAGCAGTTAATTCATAGCTATTAAATTAATTTCCGACCGGCTTGCTGTTCTTAACGAAGAACGATCCAACCAATCCTAATACCGACACGACTGTCACAACAATAAACGCTGAATGGACACCGTGTGCTAAAAATTCTACCGGCAAAGCGTTGCTGAATTTTTCGATGTAGTTTTGCTGACCGATTGTGAACATTGTAATGGCAACCGCAGTACCTGAAGCGCCGGCGATTTGCGTTAGGGTGTTCAATGCCGCTGAACCGTCAGCGAATTTCTGCGGTGCTAATGAGTTCATCGCATTTGTCTGTGCTGGCATGATTGTCATCGATACCCCGACAAAGAATACACATAAGTTAACGATAATGATCCATGTTGCTGTTGTTGCCGAAATCGTCGTTAAGAACACGATCATTGACACTAAAATCAGTGTAAACCCGATACGTGTGAAGATTTTCGCTCCGACTTTATCAAAGTTCGTCCCAACAATCGGTGACATGATGATATTTAAGATATTACCTGGCAACATACATAAACCTGCAGTTAAAGCTGCAAAACCTAATACTGTTTTCAGGAACATCGGCACTAGGATCGCCACTGATAGAATCATGAACATGGTTGCGACCATCAATGCGACACCTAAAGAGAACATTGGTGACTTGAATACCGATAAGTCGATCATCGGCTCTTCCATTTTCGTTTGGCGAATGCCGAAAACTACTAATAAAACTAAACCAACGACAAGTGGTACCCAAACGATTGGTTTTGTAATCGATTGCTCCGCTAATGTTGCTAACGCGAATACAACACCACCGAAACCGAACGTAGAAGCGATTAATGATAGTAAATCAATTTTTGGACGTGTTACGTTGGATACATTGTCCACTTTAGAAAGTGCTAAAACGATTACAACGGCATACACAACGACCATGATCCAGAAAATATATCTCCAGCTTAATGAAGAGACAATCAAACCTGCGATTGATGGACCTAATGCCGGACCTGCTGTTAAAATAATCCCGACGATCCCCATGACGGCACCGCGCTTTTGCACCGGGAAAATTAGCATTACAACACTGAACATTAACGGTAGAATAATCCCTGTTGCAAGTGCTTGTACGAAACGACCTGCTAGTAATACTTCAAAGTTCGGTGCTAATGCGCCTAATAACGAACCGATCACCGCGAACAAAACTGCCGCCACTACTAATTGACGTGTTGTAAACCAGCGTACTAAATAAGATGATAATGGAACTAATACAGCTAATACTAATAAATAGCCTGTTGTTAACCATGCGGCTGATGCGGCCGATACACCGAAGTCATCCATAATATTTGTTAACGCCATGTTTAATGCCGTTTCACCAAATAAACCAACGAATGTACTAATCATCAGAACAGCTGCCATACCTTTTGGGCTTTTCACATTAAAAATTGGTGCTGCCATTTTTTGTTTCCTCCTATTGTATAAGACTCTTTTATGAAAGATGATAATTGCTTTGTATCATGCTTTTTGCTGTTATAGAACGATTCTTCAAACAGCACGCTTTAAAATATATCAAATTTTTTCATGAAAATTCAATCGCTCAGGAGAAAAATATTAGACCGGTCGTTATAATTGTGAACATCCATTATCCATTTTTAACCTTAAATGGGCCTATCTTTCGTAGACATTTTTTAACATATTTTTATGAAAACGATTGCACTTTTTTCAATAAATTATAGAGAGAAACAACAAGAACGTTGCTACATCAACATTTGCAAACGATTTCAACTCCATTGCTATGAAAAACAATAAATTTGCAATAGTTTTCCACACACTTATTTCGAAAATCAGGCTAATTGTGAACAACCTTTATTTGCGACAACAACAAAAAAGCCTGTCCAGAAATCACATTCCGGACAAGCCTTTACTTATACTGCGCAAGCAACGCAGGGATGACTTTGCTTATATTTAATAACGGCTCATTCGAACGCTGGGACAATGACAATGTAACCGCCCCTTCAATCATTGCGCTTACCGCTTTACTCAGTGTGACAGCCGCTTCATCACTAAACCCGTTGGCAATCAATTTTGTGTAATAGATCGATTCCCAGTACTTATACGTGTCGCCGCATACTTTCCGCAAACGCTCATTCATGAATGCTGATTCCGCCGCAAGCAGTCCGAATGGCATCATCGTATAGGAATGCTCCTCAAGTCCATTGTCCAAATCAAATAAATCAGCCATCGCTAAAATATGGGCATTCAGTGCTGCCTCCACATCCTCAAACTATTCATATAATGCTGAATAACTGCACCGATCCGCCGTTTTGACAATACAATCGCTTCTTCGGCAAGCTGCTCTTTGCCTTCAGGAAAATAGTGATACAGCGACCCTTTTGGTGATCCCGATTCTTTTATAATCTGATTTAAACCGGTCCCGTGAAAACCTTGAAAGTAAAACAACCGTGTCGCTGTTTCTAAAATTTTATCTTTCGTTTGATTAGACATACCGTTCCCTCACCATCTATAACAACTGGTCTAATTTCAACCAAGTATGTGCCGTTAAATTTGAATAGATTAAACATATCACATATTCTGTCGCTTATATAATAACGAGATGCCAACGTTCACAAACTTTCAACAAATTATCCCCCAGATTTTCTAATAAAATCCTAAATGTTCTAATATAAATGCCCGAAATGCTAAGAAGTGTTTCGGATGTTCTAATAAAGCTCAGGCCCACACAAAAAAAGACACCCGCCCAAAAGCGAGTGCCCTACCTAATCCTAAAACAATTATTTAATATTGTAGAAAGACTTTAACCCTTCAAAACGGCTAGTTGCGCCTAATTGGTCTTCGATGCGTAGTAATTGGTTGTACTTCGCAACGCGGTCCGTACGAGATGGTGCACCTGTTTTGATTTGGCCTGCATTTGTAGCAACAGCGATGTCAGCGATTGTGTTATCTTCTGATTCGCCTGAACGGTGAGAAATTACTGCTGTGTAGCCAGCGCGTTTCGCCATTTCGATTGCTTCAAATGTTTCTGTTAAAGTACCGATTTGGTTTACTTTGATTAAGATTGAGTTGCCAACGCCTTCTTCGATACCGCGAGATAATTTCGTTGTGTTTGTAACGAATAGATCGTCACCTACTAATTGTACGCGGTCACCGATACGCTCTGTTAATAGCTTGTGGCCAGCCCAGTCGTTTTCGTCTAAACCGTCTTCGATTGAGATGATTGGGTATTTAGAAGTCAGCTCTTCGTACCAAGCAACCATTTCTTCAGAAGTTTTTTCTACGCCTTCACCAGCTAAAACGTATTTGCCTGTTTCTTTGTTGTAAAGCTCAGAAGAAGCAACGTCCATTGCTAAACGGATTTCTTCGCCCATTTTGTAGCCGGCTTTTTCAACTGCTTCGATGATCACCGTGATTGCTTCTTCGTTTGAACCTAGGTTTGGAGCGAATCCGCCTTCGTCACCTACAGCTGTGTTGTGGCCTTTTTCTTTTAATACTGTTTTTAAGTTATGGAAGATTTCTGTACCCATACGTAACGCTTCTTTAAATGATTTAGCACCTACTGGCATTACCATGAATTCTTGGATGTCCACGTTGTTGTCCGCGTGTGCACCACCGTTTAAGATGTTCATCATTGGTACTGGTAATTGCTTCGAGTTGAAGCCACCTAAGTATTGGTATAAAGGAATGTCTAAGTAGTCAGCTGCTGCGTGCGCTACTGCCATTGACACACCTAAAATTGCGTTTGCACCTAATTTACCTTTGTTTTCTGTTCCATCAAGTTCGATTAACGCTTGGTCGATAACAACTTGGTCCAATACAGAATATTGACCTTCAAGTTCTTCCGCGATAATTGTGTTGACGTTTTCTACCGCTTTTTCAACACCTTTACCTAAGTAACGGCCTTTGTCTCCATCACGTAATTCCACTGCTTCATATTCACCAGTTGAAGCACCAGATGGCACGATTGCACGGCCGAATGCGCCTGATTCTGTGAATACTTCTACTTCTACTGTTGGGTTACCGCGAGAATCTAATACTTCACGAGCATATACTTGAGTAATGAATGGCATAATAAAAAACTCCTCTATTGATAAATTTAGTAGGTGCTTGCACAAGGACAAGCTATATAATTAACCGCGCGATCAATTACTGTTCGCTTGGCATAACTAACGATTTTCCTGTCATCTCTGCAGGCTGGGCAATATTAAGTAATTCAAGCATTGTCGGTGCCAGATCGGCTAGAATGCCGTCTTCATAAAGCATGACACCAGGCTTTGTGACAATCACCGGTACCGGGTTTGTCGTATGTGCTGTCATCGGCTTGTCATCGAGTGTCACCACTTCATCCGAGTTCCCGTGGTCAGCTGTAATGATCGCATAACCGCCTTTAGCTGTAATCGCATCAACGACTTTCCCTAGACACTCATCCACCGTTTCGATTGCTTTAATTGTCGGTTCAAGCATCCCTGAGTGTCCGACCATATCCGGGTTCGCAAAGTTTAAAATAATCGCATCGAACTTCTCTCCTGCAATAGCTTCCAGTAAAGAATCCGTCACTTCATACGCACTCATCTCAGGCTTCAAGTCGTATGTCGCCACTTTTGGAGATGCGATTAAAATACGCTCTTCTCCAGCAAATGTATCTTCACGACCACCACTCATAAAGAATGTGACATGCGGATATTTTTCCGTTTCCGCAATACGCAGCTGAGTTTTGCCTGCTTTTGAAATCACTTCACCGACCGTATTAACTAAGTTGTCATTTTCATATGCCACATCCGCTATGACATCATCACTGTAATGTGTAAACGTAACGAATTTCAGATTCGTCGGATGGTTTTCAGAGCGTGGCATTGCGTCAAATTTTTCATTCGTCATTAAAGACGACAATTGAATCGCACGGTCCGGACGGAAGTTGAAGAAAATGACTGCATCGTTCGTGCTGATCGTTGCGGCAGGTCGTCCTTCTTCTGTCACGACAAACGGTACAACGAATTCATCATGCAGTTCACGTTCATACGAAGACTCAACACCTGCTGTTGCGGAAGAGGCAGTTTGTCCAATTCCATCAACTAATGCATTGTACGTTAAGCCGACACGTTCCCAGCGGCGGTCACGGTCCATTGCATAATAGCGACCATGAATCGATGCGAACTTCCCGATCCCGATTTCTTTCATCTGTTTCTCTGTTTCAAGAATATATCCAAGTGCTGTCGTTGGACCGACATCGCGTCCATCCAGGAAGCCGTGAACATATACTTGTTCAAGACCATTTGCTTTTGCCAATTTCAATAAGGCAAACAAATGCTCATAGTGACTATGGACACCGCCATCGGAAAGCAGTCCCATTAAATGGAGCTTTGAACCATGTGCTTTTGCATGTTCTACTGCTGCCAAAAATGATTCGTTACGGAAGAAATCTCCATCACGAATTGATTTATGGATACGTGTCAGGGACTGGTACACAATGCGTCCAGCCCCGATATTTAAGTGTCCAACTTCAGAGTTCCCCATTTGACCTTCCGGTAGACCTACTGCTTCACCACTTGCTATTAAAGTCGAATGTGGATATGCATGCCAGTAACGGTCAAAATTTGGTTTATTTGCTTGTGCTACGGCATTACCTTTCACTTCATCGCGAAAGGCAAAGCCGTCTAGAATAATTAATGCAACGGGTTGTTTAGGCATTTGCTGCCGCCTCCAATAATTTCATGAATGATGCTGGTTGTAGGCTTGCTCCTCCTACTAATGCGCCATCGATATGCTCTTGAGATAAAAGCTCTTCAATGTTTTCAGGCTTTACACTGCCGCCGTATTGAATGCGCACTTTTTCAGCTGTATCTTTTCCGTATAATGTTTCAATCGCCAGACGGATTGCACAGCATACTGTATTTGCGTCTTCCGCCGTAGCTGTTTTCCCTGTTCCGATTGCCCAGATTGGCTCATATGCAATGACCATATGCTCTACTTCAATTGGAGCAAAGTCTTTCAACGCCATTGTAATTTGGCGTGCTACTTTTGCTTCAGTTTGATCCGCTTCACGCTCTTCCAATGTTTCCCCGCAGCAAATAATCGGTACAATACCATAATTAAGAGCAGCTCGGACTTTTTTGTTGATCGCTTCGTCAGTTTCATTAAATAGCTCACGGCGCTCCGAATGCCCTAAAATAACATAATCAACGTTGACATTCGAAAGCATTTTCGGGCTGATTTCCCCTGTGTATGCGCCTTCGTCTTCAAAGTGCATGTTTTGCGCGCCAATTGCCAGGCTTGAATCTTCTGCCCCTACGACAAGTGTCGGTAAATATAATGCAGGTGCACAGATGACCGCATCAACTTTATCCGGAGAAGGGACTTCTTGTTGGATTTCTTCGATAAAGTCAACTGCCTCATCAAAGGACTTATACATTTTCCAGTTTCCTGCTATGATCGGTTTTCTCATTCAAAACCCTCCGTTTTTAAAAGATTCTGTTCCCGTTGATTTCTGCTAAGGAGGACGCATTTCTCGTCCATTCCGCCTTCGCTACCATCAACTGTTTCAACAGATATTTTAGCCTATAAACGATCTATTTATTGTTTAACGCAACAATTCCCGGTAATTCTTTACCCTCCATTAACTCTAATGAAGCACCGCCGCCTGTTGAAATGTGGTCCATTTTCGAAGCGACTTCGAATTTTTCTACCGCTGCAGCTGAGTCACCGCCGCCGATAATTGTGTAGCCGTCTGTTGTTGCCATTGCATCCGCAACTGTTTTCGTACCGTTTGCGAATTTTTCCATTTCGAATACACCCATTGGTCCGTTCCAAATGATTAATTTTGATTGTTTAATGACTTCTGCATAGTTTTCAGCAGTTTTCGGCCCGATATCCAGTCCCATCCAGTCAGATGGAATTGCATCGATTGCCACAACTTTTGTTTCCGCATCTTTCGAAAACTCGTTTGCTACGACAGCATCAACCGGCATATGCAGTTGTACACCTTTTGCTTTTGCTTGTTCGATAAAGCCTTTTGCCAGCTCGATTTTATCTTCTTCCAGCAATGACTTCCCAATATCGTGGCCCATCGCTTTGACGAATGTAAATACTAAACCGCCGCCGATAATCAGGTGATCCACTTTATCCAACAAGTTTTCAATAACACCGATTTTATCTTTAACTTTCGCTCCACCAATAATTGCTGTGAACGGACGCTCTGGATTGGATAAAGCTTTACCTAGTACGTCCAGCTCTTTCTCCATTAACAAGCCTGATACAGCCGGTACATGTTTTGCAATACCTTCTGTTGAAGCGTGTGCACGGTGAGCTGCGCCGAACGCATCATTTACATAAAGGTCCGCTAATTTTGCAAACTCTTTTGCCAATGCTTCGTCGTTTTTCTCTTCGCCTTTATGGAAACGAACATTTTCAAGCAGGATTATTTCGCCGTCTTGCATATTGTTAACAGCTGCTTCCACATCTGAACCAATTGATTCATCCAATTTTTTAACTGGCTTGTCCATTAATTCCGAAAGACGCTCGCCGACTGCAGTTAAGCGCATGTCCTCATTTACTTCGCCTTTTGGACGGCCAAGATGTGAAGCTAAAATTACTTTTGCTCCAGCGTCTACTAGTTGTTCAATTGTTGGAATAGCTGCACGAATACGCGTTTCGTCGGTAATGCGGCCCTCATCCATCGGCACATTAAAATCGACACGCACAAATACGCGTTTTCCTTTTACATCTACATCGTTCATTGATTTCTTTAAAAACATACTGAAAATCCTCCTTCATAGTCGTTCGTCAATTAGTGTGAATCGTATACTCGCTAGTTAAAATAGTAACAAAATTCGATCAGGCTGTCTTGATATCGCCTCTGTTTTGTATATTTTCCTTATATCCGAAAAAAGAGCGGTCCGGGTGAGTCCCTGCCGCTCTTTTACCCTTATTTATTATAAGGTTTACGTGTATTAAAGGCTATACTTTTTATGCCCGTTTCCTTTTAATATGTCACACTTTTTCTTCAATTTCGAAAAAGTATGTCACATTTCATCGGTTTATTACGCTTTTTCGATACCTTGTTCTGCGATATATAAAGCTAAATCCATTAAACGAGTAGAGTAGCCGATTTCGTTGTCATACCAAGAAACAACTTTCGCCATACGACCTTCCATTACCATTGTTGATAAACCGTCAATTGTAGATGAAGCCGGGTTACCATTGTAGTCGATTGATACTAATGGTAATTCGTTGTAAGCAAGAACACCTTTTAAGTCGCCTTCAGATGCTTCTTTTAATGCTGCGTTAATTGAATCTGTTGTTACGTCTTTTTCCAATTCAACAACTAAGTCAACACATGAAACGTTAGGTGTTGGAACACGCATTGAGAAACCGTCCAATTTGCCTTTTAATTGTGGCAATACTTTTGATACTGCGATTGCTGCACCAGTAGTTGTCGGAATCATTGATACCGCGCCTGCACGTGCACGACG
Organism: Solibacillus sp. NPDC093137; assembly: GCF_050280445.1. Classification (NCBI taxonomy): domain Bacteria; kingdom Bacillati; phylum Bacillota; class Bacilli; order Caryophanales; family Caryophanaceae; genus Solibacillus; species Solibacillus sp. NPDC093137. Next base: position 110,489 of record NZ_JBNNVH010000006.1, on the reverse strand, counting down.
TGGGTCAGAGTGCGGGAAGTCAAGGATACGTTGGTCATTTGTATATGAGTGAATTGTTGTCATCATACCGCGTTTGATGCCGAACTTTTCATCCAACACTTTTGCAAGTGGTGCTAGACAGTTTGTCGTACAAGAAGCGTTTGAAATAACATTTTGCGCTGGGTCATATTCCGTATGGTTAACACCCATTACATATGTTGGCATATCGCCTTGTGCTGGTGCAGAAAGGATTGCTTTTTTCGCGCCGGCTTCGATATGTTTTGATACTTCTTCCATTGAACGCCATCTACCTGTACATTCTAAAACAACATCTACACCAAGTTCACCCCATGGTAAATTTGCAGGATCTTTTTCTGAAAGCACTTGAATGCGTTTGCCGTTTACGATAAATGCATCATCTTCTGCTTGAACGTCTGCATCATACACTCCATGTACTGAGTCGTATTTTAATAAATGTGCAAGCTGTTTCGCATCAGTTAAATCATTTACTGCAACTACTTCAAATTCCTCGTGCTTCATTGCTTCACGGAATACTAAACGTCCGATTCGTCCAAATCCATTGATTGCTAATTGTAATGCCATGTGTAATTCCTCCAATAACTTTATTATTAAAATAGTATGTGTAAAATCATACTTTTAAAAACATGTTTAATTTTCAAGAATTGTACTTGCGGTTTGCTCATCTGTAATCAAAATCGTTTGCGATGCGGCATTTTTAAAATACGCCTGAATCGCAGCTGCCTTATTTCTGCCTGCCGCAATGGCAAGAACATGCTTCGCTTTGTTTACCTGATCACGCTGAATACCAATTGTCCTCAGATGATGAACCGTGTCGCCATTTGCATTGAAATAATAGCCAAATGCTTCGGCAACCGCGCCTTTTTCTTCAAGTAATTGCTGCTCATGCTGTGAACTTTTACGACGAAGCGCCATTTCCTGTGCTGCACCGATTCCGTGAATCACGATGTCCACCTGTTCATAAAGTGTAATCATCTCCCGAATAATCGGTTCATCCTTCATCGCTTCATACGCCTGCTCACTTAAATGCTCCGGCAAAAACAATGTGCGGTATGTTGCCCCGCATCTTTTTGAAAACTTCGAAACAATTGTATTCGCCTGGAATGTCATCTCATCACCCATACCACCGCGTGCCGCAATAAATTTCGCGTCGCTCAGCACCGGGCAGTCCGATAAATATTCCTTCATCGATGCAACACTGCTGCCGCCTGTAACCGCAATATTGGCTTTTGCAGGTGCGATTTGCTGTAATACTTGTGCCGCAACTTTTCCGAGCTGCTGCTTTACCGTTTCATCCTGTTCGGCATCACCTGGCACAATGATGACACGTGCGATGCCAAAGATGTTTGTAAGCTGCTGTTCCATCGCTACAATACCGGAAAGCTCACGATACAGTTCGTAAAGCTGTTCTATTACTTCATACCCTTTTGGCGTGCAAATCATGCCTTTTTTTTGAATCAAGATCAATTGCTGTTCGCTCAGGACCGTTGTTTCATTCCGGATATCACGCTCTGTCATCTGTAGCTGTTCTCCTAAAGCACGTCTACCAATCGGGCTAAATGTCGCAATTGCTTGTAAAACTCGAAATCTCTTTTGAAAAAGAGCATCAATTTCAGGCATTAGTTTACGCTCAGCTGCAAAAAATGAAATATCCGTCAAAAAACCACCTACCCGATTTATCCTGTTGGACAATATATGTCCCACATGAATATTTTATGTCCCACATGGGGTAAAAAAAAGAATTTCTGTCTTCATTATAGATCGACTCGGAGTGATTTGCAACTTTTATGACGGAATTATTCGCAAAAAATAGCGAACCGGCACCGATGTCTAGTCCACCAGCGCCTCGTACAATGTCGCATAATCCAGCTGCCCGTATTGCACAACGTCGCCGTTATACTCAACAACCGGGATCATCAGCATATATTTTTCATGCGCTTCATCGTCTTCTTCTATATTATAATGCTCAATCGTAAAGTCGATGTCTTCCTGCACAATTTTTAACGTATGGAGCCCTTCAATGCAAAGTCCGCAGTCCGGTTTTGAATAAAATTTGATAATCATTGGCAGTTCCTCCCTTTTTAATTATTATAAGCGAAGTTTGGGCGAGGGTGGGCGGTGATTTTATTAGAAGATTCATTCCACTTATTCGAACATCAGCAATTTATATTAGAAGCTCCGCGTTTTATTAGATCTTTTCCGGGTTATTAGAACATTGCGCCAACTTATTAGAAAACCCGCGTATGCCTCCTCTCCCGCACTACCACGAAAAAAAGCACCCCACCCGCAAAAAGTGAGATGCCTTCCTCTCGACCTAGAACTTCCTGCCCGCGCCTCCGCCGAATGAGCCGCCGCCACCGAAACCGCCAAAGCCGCCCGATGAACCGCCACCACCTCCGAAGCCACCGCCTCCGAAGCCACCGAAACCGCCACTGCGATATACTCGGCGTGCTGTGCGTCGGCGTCCGCCTGGGCCACCGCCACCGCCGAACTTTGTAATGATAAAGTAAATAATAATGATCAATATGATGAAGCCGATTGAAATCCCATCATCATCATTTGACGCAACAGGCTGTACTAAATCCGCACCGCCTGCTTCACCACCCATTTCTTCATAAAAAACGGAGAAGATACTGGCGAACGCATTTGTATAATCATCGTTCTTTAAATATGGCAACATATACGTATCGATCATGCTGCCAATTTTCCCATCCGGATAATCTCCTTCCAGACCACCGCCGACCGTAATCCATACATCATTTTGCCCTGGCCCTTGCTCGGTTGTCGCAAAGATAAGCATACCGTTACCGAGCGCTTCATCCCCGATTCCCCAGCTGCGCACCGTCTCTGTACCGAATTCAAACGCATCCATTCCATCGATTGTATCAACAGTCATCATGACAATGACATTTCCCGTTGAACCTTCGAGCGCTTTTGCCGACTGAATCAGGTTCTGTTCTACGTCATCGGATAGAACATTCGCATAATCGTACACGTAAGAATTGTAGGCCGGTTTTTCCGGTATGGCTGCCATCGCTTGGAGTGGTATGAGCATTAACCATAAAAGAAGCGATACCATTAATCTCACATACAGTCCCCCCTTTCAGAAGCTTCGGTCATTGCCGACAGCTTCATTACTCCAATTATTAATCGCCAAAATCGACAGCCGGTGCTTCTTCAACACCTTCTTTAATTTCGAAGTAGTCTTTTTGATTAAAACTGAACATGCCCGCGATTAAGTTTCCTGGGAAGCGGCGAACGTCATTATTAAACTGCTGAACCGTGTCATTGTAATCTTTACGCGCTACCGTTAAGCGATTTTCCGTCCCTGCCAGTTCATCCATTAATCGTGTAAATTGTACATCCGCTTTTAAATTCGGATAGTTTTCAACTACAACAAGTAAACGGGCTAATGCAGAAGACAGCTCATTATTTGCGTCCGCCGTTTCTTCTACTGTATTGGCATTCCCGTATTGTGTTCGGGCATCTGCAATCTGAGTGAAAATTTCTTCCTCATGTTCGGCATAGCCTTTAACCGTATTTACTAAGTTCGGCACTAAATCAAATCGACGTTGCAGCTGGTTTTCGACTTGCGCCCATGCTGCGTCCACCGTTTCTTCACCTGTTACCAGTTTGTTGTATTTTGGCACGACAAGCATTGCCGCAATGACGATCAACGCAACAATTGCAATAAGGGCGACCAATACGGCACTGCCTCGTTCATTTTTTTTTAACATTTGCCCCATCCTCTCTTTTTTAAAATTAGCGTATAAAATTACGGTTCGTTTCCACAATAAGAGCGTACGAAATTTCTTACTATGGAGGTTTTTATTAATGTATACCCAATCATCTCAATCTCAAGACAATCAAATGCCCCTTTCAACAAATCATGGTGCCCATGAACTTCTGGATGTTCATGAAGTACTAAGCGCTATGATCGGCGGATTAAACCAATATGTTTTACTTCGCGACCAAGTTCAAGATAGCGAGCTTCTTTCTATTATGGATCGCCAGTATGCGTTTATGCTTGATGAGTATAATATTACTGTGGAGGCCTTTAAAACAGGTCATGATCCAAAACATCCTACACGCACCTACAATATGAATATGGGCAACGATACTATTTACGGCTTAAAACCAGGTGAGCCGAAAAAGCCGATCACTTCGGCAAGTGAAATTAATGATGGCATTATTTCAGGTTTCTTGCTCAGCTGCCATAAAGCTGGGGCTACAGGAAAAACAGGTGCTGCTTTAGAAAGCACAAACCCGGTAGTACGTCGCGTGCTACAAGATTCAGTACCAAACTGCATTGAAATGGCCTATGAAATTTCATTGTATCAAAACAAAAAAGGCTATTATCAAGTGCCACAACTATCTCCACAGGACATGAGCGCAATGCTCAATATGTATGGCAAAGCAGATCAAGCGAAAAATATGCCTAACTAGTATGCCCAATAAACTATATGAACGAATCATCGTATAGTTTCAATTTTCAAATAATTTATCCAATATTTACAATAAATATTTCACGCAGAAATACAAACAATAAGAACGGTGCTCGTTTCACCTACTACGATGAAGGAGGGGCTTTTATGAAAAATATTCGTGAAGGTTTAATTCCGACTGTACTTGGATCAGCTGTCACTGCAACAGGGTATGCAATGAAACAAAAAATCGGTACGAACAAGATGCTTGCCAATACCATTTTCGGTTTCGGTCTTGCCCATATTGTATTAGGAGCAATTGACCTTGTAGAACATCGTAAGTAATGGCAGAATATCCTGCTTAGAAAAAGCTGGCTTAAAGAATCTTTACGGTTCTTTATGGCCGGCTTTTTTATCGCACTAATTAATTAAATAACAGTAAAACAATACCCACAAAAATTATCATATTTGCTGGAATCACATAAAAATACATTTTCCTGCCTTTCTCTTGCCTTTCATTTCCGGCTTTGTTGAATAAGTATTCGAAGAAAAAGCTCGACCCACTTAATACAGTTGCTGCAAAAGCATATGGAATAACATTACTAGAAAAAAAGCCAGTAAATACTGGAGAAAGGACTAATAACAATACGAATAGACTTACCGAAATTGCGTAACGATCCAAGTATTTTATAATCATTTAGATCAACCTCCCATTCTTTCTTATAGCTACTATAAAGGATATAATGGACTATACGACATATTATTCCATATGGAATATTTCGTTGGAGGGATAGGTATGAATTTAGGTAAGGATTTAAAAAGCATAAGAAAGAATAAAACATATAGCCAAGTGGAAGTGGCAAGCAATATAATTTCTCAAAGTACCTATTCTAAGTTTGAGGCTGGAATAAGGGATGTAGACGCGAGTATCTACCTTCAATTACTTCACCGCTTGAATATTTCAGCGGAAGAGTTTGATTATATTCGGAATGACTATAATTACAGACGGAAGCAAAAACTGATTCACACGCTATTTTCTTTAGATTACAATCACATCGCGAGTTTACATAAATTAAAACAACAAACCGTCAACTTTTTACAAGAGCAGCGTGACGAGGATATAGAGGAAATCTACCTGATATGTGAGGCATTTATACAACTTCATGATACAAAAAGTATAGATGTAGCCCGAAATATAGTGAAGCCTATTTGGAAATATATGTCAAAATACGAACAGTGGTATTTAAATGATATCCGCATAATCAATACCATTTTATTTTTATTTCCTGCAGATATCGCGATTGAATTTACACAAACAGTATTAACTAGACTGAATATGTATAAAGATTTTCAGGATGCTGAAAGACTAAAAATCGCATTTAAAATTAACCTCTCCCTGATACTTATAAAAAATAAAGATTATGCAAAGGCACTTGCAATAATCGAAGAATCCCTTCGAACTGATAAAAAGAACATGAGTTATACTATTTTGTCTCTTCATTATTCAAGAGAAGCCATTTGTAGAGCGAATTTACAGGAAAAAGCAGGCGCAAATCCCCTAGAAAAAGCTCATCAATTATTGATGCTTTATGACGATCAATACTATTGGGAACTGATTCAGCAAGAGTTTAACCATTATACCCTTTCAAGGTCTAATGCGGATTAATGAACAATCAAAAAAGCACAAACGCTATTAAATCAGTGTTTGTGCTAAATGTTATGGAATTTTATTAAAACATCTTTTTTTACAAGCTGTGCAATTCTCATAAGATGGTAATTTCACCGAAAGATCTAGTGGAACTCTTCATGTAAAACCCTGTATATTTTCTTATGATCGCTCCTTTAAGGTGACTTATAGTATCGCTTCTCGTTAGCCAGCTCACCCCCTGCACCTTGAGCTAAAGGCCAAATTCCTTCAGCCCACTTTAATCCATGCTGTAACCACACTCCTCGCAAAACTTTTTTGGTTCATCGTAGACTTCATTACAGTTGGCGCAATTATATATATAGGACGCCGTAATATCGTCAATCGTTTGCTTTGCTTTCAGATCGGGCAATATTTCCTCCTCTTCGACACCCGCTAATTTACTCAGTTCATTTAATTCTTCAATATCTCTTTCCAGCTGCGCAATCGTATTTTCTTTCGCCTCAATTTGCGCGAGCTGATAATTCACCATGCTGACTGAAAACAGGCTGTTGCGGTTCAAGTTGACGATTTCCCCGATTTGCTGTTTCAGCACTCTGATTTCTTCTTCAATTCCATTGATTTGTTTTCGCAGTTTGGACCGGTCGACCGCAAAAGACGTTTTACTGCTAAGCGTTGTCACCTTCTTGTTGACTTTCTTCCTCCATTTCTGAAATGTGCCTTTCCCATCACCCATAAAAACCCTCCACTTCGATCAGAAATTTTTCTGGATTCAACTGGTGCATCCACTTGTTCTTCTTCACAATATGTATTTCCATGTCGAAATATGCCATTGTTATTAATTTTCCGGTTTAATTTTATGAAATAAAAAAAGCGCATCCCATAAGGAAATGCGCCTGCCACTTTAAATTTTCAACTGCTTAATTGTTCCAATAATTTACTGGAGAAGTATTTTCTTGTATCTGCCATTTTAATATGCAGTAAACGCTCCTCATGAGTTGCTGGATTGATAAACGTAACGAAAGCTCCTTCCAGATTCTCATCGATCGTTTTAATAATATAGTCTTCAGCGAGCAGTTCATTAATTTGCTGAATTTCTTTTTCTACAAACTGAAATTCTGACATGATCGCACCTCATTTACATTTAATCTGTGGAAGCTGTTTGCTCTACACCAATCGGTTCTGGAACAGCGTCAATTTCCCAGCTGCGTCCTGCTGTAATACCTAAATATTCATCATCGCTCGGGTTTACGATTTCAGCTTGCGGATACTTCTTGAACCACCAATATTTCGCCAGCACATAATAGATTGCTGCCCCTACAAAAAAGCCGATAAGTGAAGAGAACGATGGCCAAATATTCGCGATTAGACCGCCAAGCACCCAAGCAATAATTCCCGCTACATTGACACCTTTTAAATAACGATATTGCCCTTCCACCTCATAAAGGTCCTTTACATTTACTCGACGCTTACGGAGCAAGTAATAGTCGGCGAATAAAATCCCAACAATCGAAGAAAGGATACCGCCGACAACGAGCAGAACGCTATTTAAAATATCGAACAAACTCCAAGGCTGAACAAGTGTTCCGACAATACCGGCAATGACTACACCAACCCAGAACGGTACTTTCGGTCCGCCGATATTCGAGAAAATCGTCGCAGCCGGAATAACGTTCGCAGAAGTATTTGTCGACCATTGAGCCAATACGATCATCGATAACAGCATCACTAGGACAACACCGCCCGCTGCTTGCTGAAGTGCGTTGATCGGGTCACCAGAACCAGTCGACATATAACAAACCGCACCAATGACGATCATCAGTGTATTGAAAATCGGCTGAACTATTAGTGAACCTAGTAATTGTGTTTTATTTCGTTTGAACCAGTTACGCTCATTTTTAGGCGCTTTGAAGTGACGAGAAAGTGTCGGCATATCTGCAGCCAATGTAGCCCAGAAGCCCATGATTGCAGTAGCGACTACCATGAATGCCGTAAACTGTTCAAAACCTGTTTGCGGTGCTTCCACCCATGACCATACCGCTTTGCCTTGCTCTTTCGCTTCAGCAGATAATTGCAAATACATCCAAATTGAAATAAAGATAATGACAGGTGCAGCGAAATCCGCGAAACGTTCAATTGATTTAATCCCCAGTGATACGTTGAACAACTGCAACGTCGCAAATACTAGGAAGCAGATAAACCAGTTGTCAAAGCCGACCAGAATGTTCAGAATACCGTTGATCGCCAATGCCCCGAAATACGTGTTGATCCCGAACCAGCACGATGCTGTAAACGCACGGGCAAATGACGGGAAGTGCGTGCCGATTGTTCCGAATGGAGCACGCATATAAACAGGAAACGATAATCCGTGTTCAACACCGATATCCCCGATGACGACCATGAAAATCCCGATTAGAATCGAGCCGACCAATGTCGCCATGATGAGCATCGGCATACTTAGATTAACAATTCCTCCTGCACCGATCGCAAATGCCGCAAGTACGATGGCCATCCCAACCCAGATGACGCCAAAGCCCATCATACTAATACTGCGGTTTTCGTGTGTGACAGGAAGTAAATCTGGTGATTTTAAATAGTTACTATTTGTGTCTTTTCTGTCTGACATCGCTACACCTCTCTTTATTCAGTTTTTTGGTTTTACAGAGGACGTGGGTCAGTCACCCGTTGTCATACAATGCGACGCTGTTAGACCGACATCCATTCCTTTAAAAAAATTTTGCCAACTACCTCGCAATACTTGAACTGCTTGGAGCAAATCCTGCAATTAGTTTCTGTCTTTCATTCCACGTCATCGGCGGTTGTGTCGGAACAAGTTCCTTCATCGTAATTGCACCTTCTGCCGGACAGACAATCGAACATAAATTACAGCCTACGCAGTCTTCCTCGCGCACTTTCAGCATTGGACGGCCATCTTCTGTATACAGATCGATACATTGGTGGGACGTATCTTCACAGGCAATATGGCATTTATTACAGTTAATGCAAACATCATTATTGATCTCTGCAACAACTTTATAATTTAAGTCTAAATCTCCCCAATCCGAATATTTCGGTACTGTTTTGCCGACTAAATCCATAACCGATGTTAAGCCTTTATCGTCTAAATAGTTGCTTAAACCATCGATCATATCTTCAACAATGCTGAAGCCATGATGCATTGCCGCCGTACAAACTTGCACACTAGTAGAACCCATTAAGATGAACTCAGCAGCGTCCTGCCAGTTTGAAATACCGCCAATTCCGGAAATCGGTAAATTGATATACGGACTTCTTGCACACTCGCCCACCATGTTCAGTGCAATTGGTTTCACGGCCGGTCCGCAATAACCTCCGTGTGCCCCTTTATTGCCAACATGCGGAATTGTGTTCCAAGAGTTCAGATCAACGCCCGCCAAACTATTGATCGTGTTGATCATACTAATCGCATCAGCACCGCCGCGCACCGCTGCTTCCGCCGTTACAGTAATATCCGTAATATTCGGTGTCAGTTTGACGATAACCGGTACTTCAGCATATTCTTTTGCCCAATAGGTCTGCTTTTCCACCAGGTCAGGCACTTGACCCGAAGCGGCTCCCATGCCACGTTCCGCCATACCATGTGGGCAGCCGAAGTTTAATTCGAAGCCATCTACCCCAACATCCTGGACTCTTTTCACGATTTCATGCCATTTTTCAGCTTTCGGCTCCACCATTAACGAAGCGATAATCGTATGATTCGGGAATCGCTTTTTCGTTTCATAAATTTCCTTTAAGTTTACTTCCAGCGGTCGGTCTGTGATGAGCTCAATATTGTTGAAACCCGCTACTTTTTGACCGTTAAAACTAACAGCAGCAAAACGTGAGGAAACGTTTAAAATAGGGTCCCCCAACGTTTTCCATACAGCGCCGCCCCACCCCGCTTCAAATGCACGCTGCACTTGATAGCCGGAGTTTGTCGGTGGTGCCGATGCCAGCCAAAAAGGATTAGGTGACTTAATACCAGCAAAATCTATTCGTAAATCTGCCATTTCAATTCCCCCTATGCAATTTCTGAATTTGCGTTTAGTTCATAATGAATCGCGTAAGCCGAATCTTTGCCCTGCTGCGCCGCCGATACAACTGTCGCCTCACCGTACCCGTTACCGTATATCACATCACCGCAAGCGTAAATTTTCGGATTTGATGTTTTCAGGCTGTTGTGATCCACATCAATCACACCGCGTGTATTAGCTAATCCTAAATGCTCAATCAGCTCATACTGCTTCGTTTGGCCGATCGCCCGAATCACCGCATCCGCCTCAATCACAAATTCAGAACCAGGAATCTCCATTAATGTCCCTTTTCCATTTTCGATATCCGTCAGTTTCATTTTGATGCATTCCATCCCGATTACTTTACCGTTGTCATCGCCAATAATGCGTTTCGGTAATGTCAGCCATTTAAATTCAACACCATCCTGCTTCGCAAAATCAAATTCAAAATCATATGCCGTCATTTCGTTTGATGTACGACGGTAAACGATTTGCACCTGCTCAGCACCCAATCTTACAGAACATGTCGCTGCATCAATCGCTGTATTACCCGCACCGATAACTAGCACTTTTTTGCCCAGTACGCGATCAGTGAACGAAGATTTTGATTCCTTTACAAAATCAATCGCATCATACACACCGTCCAAATTTTCGCCCTCAACGCCAAGCATCGGTACTTTGCCCATACCAACCGCTACAATGATGCGGTCATAGTTTTCAAGCAGTTCATCAACTAATACATCTTCGCCGATCTTCGTGCTCGTTTTAATTTCAACACCAAGGTTTTGTACTTGCTGCACTTCCCACTCCACAACATCTTGCGGCAGACGGAATGAAACGATGCCGTAGTAATTCAGGCCACCCGCTTTTTCATCTGCTTCGAAAATCGTCACTCCGTACCCTAGCAATGCCAGTTCACGTGCAGCAGATAATCCTGCCGGCCCGCTTCCGATAATCGCGACTTTCTTGCCGTTTGCAGGTTGTGGCGTAAACAGATTGACATTCGACTCACGCAGCCAGTCCGTTGCATAGCGTTGAAGATGACCAATTTGAATCGGTTTTTCTTCACTGTTCAACACACAAGCCCCCTCACAAAGCTCGATCGTTGGACAAACACGCGCACAGCTTGCGCCAACCGGATTTGATTCCATAATGACACGAGCAGAACCTTTCATATTATTCGAAGCAATTTTCTTGATAAAGCTCGGAATATTAATGCTCGTTGGACATGCCTTTACACAAGGTGGATCATAGCAATACAAACAACGATTCGCTTCAACAGTTGCCGCGTATGTTGTTAAACCATCAAATATCTCTTCAAAGTTCTTCGCTAAACTATTGCTCATTTCATAACAACCCTCTCCAGTTTGATTTGTTATTACTTTTAGCTATTGATATCTTCATCCAGCCGATTTCCCAACCACCCACTGAATGAAGATAAGCCCCGGTGGATGTCACAGATTTTTTAATGGAATTGACGTCAGCCTAAATCGACGCGTCGTGCGACAAAGGCTGACTGACCCACGAATCCGGACGCAATTACGCAAAATCGTAATTGACCTTGTTATGAAGTTACTTTAGTGGAACCCTTTACTTCACGACGGATATACTTGCCACTTCCAAGCTGTCCGACGAATTTTTTATCTTGAATGACATATTCACCACGCACGAGCACACTTGTCGGCTCGCCCGTCACTTCCAGCCCTTCAAATGCGTTATAGTCCACATTCATATGATGTGTTTCCGCAGAGATCGTACGTTTTACTGTCGGATCGAATAATACGATATCCGCATCCGAACCAACCGCGATTGTTCCTTTTTGAGGGAATAGCCCAAAAATCTTCGCAGACTGCGTTGAAATCATATCAACAAACTCGTTTTCCGTAATGCGCCCTTTTGCAACACCTTCTGAATAAAGTACAGAGAAACGGTCTTCAATAAACGGCCCGCCATTCGGAATTTTCGAGAAGTCGTTCTTCCCTAATGTTTTCTTGCCGTTGAAGCTGAATGAACATTGGTCTGAACCAATCGTTTGCAGCTGCTTCGCCTTCAATGCATTCCACAATACTTCCTGATGCTCCACAGGACGTAACGGCGGAGACCATACATATTTCGCACCTTCAAAGTTCGGCTTTTCCAATGCTGTCTGGTCAAGCACTAAATACGGCGGACAAGTTTCACCTAACACGTTGTAGCCTTTATTACGTGCAGAAATGATTTCATCGACCGCTTCTTTACACGTAACATGCACGACATATAATTGCGCTCCAGCCAAGTTTGCCAGCTCAATCGCACGTTTCGTCGCTTCCCCTTCTACTTCAGGCGGACGAGTAAGCGCATGATAAATCGGCTCCGTCTGACCATTCGCTTTCGCTTCTTCCACTAATTCATCGATAACCGATCCGTTTTCGCAATGGACCATAACTGTTGCGCCAAGCTTCTTCCCGACTTTAAACGCCTGGAATAATGTACGATCCGTCGCCTGGAATTCCTTCGCATAAGCAAGGAATACTTTAATCGAGCTGATCCCGCCTCGTTCCAATGCTTCCGGTAATTCCTGCAGGCGCTGTTCATTTAAATCACCGATCATTAAGTGGAAGCCATAATCGATCACGGCTTTATCTTTTGCTTTGCCGTGCCACGTATCGATCGCATCCATTAATGTCGGTGAGCCCGCACTAATACAGAAATCGATAATTGTCGTTGTTCCTCCGTATGCCGCAGCAATTGTGCCTGATTGCCAGTCATCATCTGTTACCGTGTTGTTGAAAGGCATATCGAGATGGGTATGAGGGTCAATACCACCCGGGAATAAAAGCTTTCCTGTTGCATCAATAATTTCCGCTTCCGCATCATCTATTTTTACTGCAATTTGAGTGATGATCCCATCCTCAATCAGCACATCCCCTTTAAACGTATCCGCAGCAGTAACAATTGTTCCCCCAGTAATAATCTTTTTCATATAAACCCTCCTAGTTTTCTAGTAATTTCTATTGAAAAAATGAAAAACCAAAGTGCGTCCTAGTACTACTAACTTTTGAGAATAATTACTAGTTTTTAAGCATATAATTTAATATATAGTATTATATGTAACAATTAGTAACATAATATCTAAATAACGGAAAAAATTTAAATAAATATTTTCCGTTGCTAAAATCCTTTCGATTGCTTCATATACATAACTTTACTGAATATATTGACTAAATTTAATATACAAAAGGTAATTTTTTCCGTAAATATTTTAGACAAAAGGTTAAAAGTTGTAAGGAAATATACTATTTTTATGTAAGTTTTTCTAACATAATGTATTATTTTTGTCGGGTATCTAATAAGAGTGAGGTTCTTTCATAATTTTCCTAATATATTGTGAGGATGTTCTAATATATTTTTGTTTGTTCTAATAAAAGTTGGATTTTCTAATATATCGTTCTATTGTTTTAATATGTATATGCAATGTTCTAATATCCCCTTCCGATCTTCAAATATCCATCGCTTTTCTCCTAATATCCGCCGTCAATGTTCTAATAAAACTATAAATCTGCTTACTCACTGGTCTAAATCAGCATCCACCAACCCCCTTACCACCTTATCTTCTAATAAACACGCGAACAGTTCTAATAAGCGGATCACTTCTTCTAATATTCATAACAAATGTTCTAATAAAATATAGCCCTGCCTCTACCCGAGCCTTAACCCGCTTCCGCAAACCGCATTACCGACGAACTTCTTCTAATATCCGCCATCACTATTCCAATAAAAAAACAGCCTAACCCCATATCTGGAATCAGGCTGTTTCTGCATATATTTTAGTTATTGCTAGGGAAAGCGAATGTCGATGCTGTCGTTTCTGTTGTATCTGGCCAGCGTTCCGATACCGTTTTCGTTTTCGTAAAGAATCTGGCCTGATCCGGACCAAACATATGCCCTTCACCAAAGCGCGAACCTTTAAAGCCGGCAAAGTTATGATAGCCGACAGGGATTGGAATCGGCACATTGACGCCGACCATGCCTACATCAATCTCCGTTGTAAACTTGCGCGCTGCCGCACCGTCGTTCGTGAAGATCGTGACCCCATTTGCCAGATCCTGACCGTTAATGAAATCAATCGCTTCCGCAAGCGAGTTTACACGCACAACATTACGAGCCGGACCGAAAACTTCCTCATCGAAAATTTCCATCTCCTTCGTAATATTGTCCAGTAACGTCGGACCGACGAAGAAGCCTTCCGAGTTTTTCACAATATCCAGTTCGCGGCCGTCCAATACAACTGTCGCACCTTGACGTTCAGCTAAATCAATTGCTTTCAAAATATTCTCTTTCGACTCTTTTGAAATGACAGGACCAAAATCCGTCCCCTCTTCTTTATAGCTGCCCACTTTTAAGTTGCTGATTTTCTCTTTCAAAATCGCCACTAGTCGGTCAGCCGTCTGTTCACCAACCGGCATAATTGTAGAAATCGCCATACAACGTTGGGAAGCCGCACCATATGCTGCACCGATAAACGCGTTCGCCACTTGCTCTAAATCCGCGTCCGGCATAACAACCATATTATTTTTCCCGCCGCCTAAAGCCGTAACGCGCTTACCGTATTTCGAACCCGTTTCGTAAATATATTTCGCAACAGGTGTCGAACCGACAAATGAAATCGCTTGAACAGTCGGATTTTCCAGCAGCTCATTTACTGCATCTTTACTGCCGTTTACTACTGTCCAGATCCCGTCCGGCAATCCTGCTTTTTTCCATAGTTCACTGACAAACAGCGAAGTCATCGGCACCTTTTCGGATGCTTTTAAAATAACCGCGTTCCCTACAGCGACCGCCATCGATGTTTGCGCTAACGGCACCATGATCGGGAAATTGAATGGCGAGATAGCCGCTACAACACCTAAAGGGTACTTCGCAGAGTAGGCATTAATTTGACCACCTACATTTACCGAATATTCCCCTTTCACTAAATGAGGTGCACCGATTGCCAAGTCAACCGATTCCAGGGCACGTGTCACTTCACCGCGCGCATCCTCCAACGTTTTCCCGCTCTCCGTACAAATAATATCCAATAGCTGATCCATATTTTCTGTCAGTAAAAATCGGAAACGCATCAATACTTCCGCACGCTTCGCAACAGACAGATCACGCCATGCCGGAAAAGCCGCTTTTGCTGCTGCAATGGCTTCACGTGTTTCTTCAGCTGTCGCAATCGGAACTTCGGCAATTACTTCGCCTGTCGTCGGGTTATACACTTTTGAATAGTTGTTGCTTTTCCCTTCGACCAATTCCCCATTGATAAAATGTGTTAATTTTTTTACCGAAACCGCTTCTGTCATTATGAAGATCCCCCTTTATTTAATACTGTTCACTGCTTCAATCACTGTATTGGCAATCAGGTCCTTTTCCTCCAATGAAATTGAAAGCGGCGGTGACAGCGTTAATATATTATTGAAGTTCGCTACCGTTACACCATTTTTGCCGATAATGACGCCCTTCTTCTTACAGTAGGCAATCACTGCATTTACGCGCTCAACATCAAGCGGTGTTTTCGTTTCCTTATTTTCAACAAGCTCAATACCGATTAATAACCCTTTGCCGCGAATATCGCCCACGAAAGGATGATCCTCTAAATTTTCTTTTAATGTGCGCTTAAGCGATTCTCCGAGTACAACGGATTGCTCGAATAAATTTTCGCGCTCCATAATTTCAATGTTTTTCAATGCAACTGCACATGCGACCGGTGACCCGCCAAATGTATTAATATGACGGAAAAATTCATAGTCCCCATTCGCGACAAACTGCTCGTAAATTTCGCGGCGGATTGCAGTTGCTGATAATGGCATGTAGGCACTTGTCAGCCCTTTAGCCATCGTCACAATATCCGGCTTAATGCCATAGTTCTGGAATCCGAACGCTGTACCTGTACGTCCGAAACCACAGATTACTTCGTCAACGATTAAGAGCGCACCGTGTTTCTCGCACACTTCCTTTACGCCTTTCAAGTAATCTTCATTCGGTACAATGACACCGCCACCTGTAATAATCGGCTCCATAATAACCGCGGCGATCGTTTCGGACATTTCCCAAGTCATCACCTGGTCGATGTTTTTCACACTAGGCAATGTTTTAGCATCGCCGTTTACCGCCTCTTCCGGATTCCGGTACTGATCAGGTGGTGCCACATGTAAAAAGCCCGGTGCAAGCGGCTCGTATTTATATTTGCGCTGCGCTTGGCCTGTTGCTGCCAACGCACCCATTGAACTTCCATGATAAGCACGGTAGCGGGAAATGATTTTATAGCGGTTCGTATCACCTTTTTGCTGATGATATTGTCTTGCCACTTTAAACGCCACTTCATTTGCTTCCGATCCGCTGTTCGAATAGAAGACGACATATTCGTCACCAAGCAGCTCACTGATTTTCTGGCTCAGTAAAATTGCTGGTGTGTGCCCATTCGTCAGCGGTGTATATGAATTCTTAAGCATTTGCTCGTAAGCTGTGTCGGCAATTTCCTTACGACCATAACCAATATTCGTACACCAAAGCCCTGCCATTGCATCCAAATATTTATTGCCATCGATGTCTGTCAGCCAAGCACCTTCCGCTCGTTCAACGATAAATGTTGCTTCCGGGTTATAAGGCTTCATCGAGTGCCATACATGTTTTTCGTCATTTGCTTTCCAGTTATACTCTACATATTGGCTCATGCATTTCCCTCCTACATTCCTAAACTCTATTTCTATTTTCGCTTATTGGAAGATTAAGGGCATTATACATAGTGTAAAATGGATGTTCGCCTCGATTTCACATTTAGGTCAAAGAGCTTTCTAAATCACGGCACCTAAACCTTCACACCTTCATAATAATTATGCTTCGTCATGAGTAGCATGATTTCCAGGCAGAGACGATTTTCGTATTTCATAAAATCATTGCCGATGATCTGCTCCACCTTTTCCAGGCGGTGATAAAGGGTTTGGCGGACGATGAACAGTTTTTCGGCTGTTTCCTTTTTTAGTCCGTTACACTGAAAATACACATCAAGCGTTTGGATCAGATTCGCATTTTGCTTGATGTCATACTGGCTAAGCTTTTCGATTTTTTCCTTCGCCGCCTGCATAAGACTGCTGTTGTTTTGCAGAACTTTCACCATATGGTACAGCACCAGTTCATCGTAGAAATATGAATGCTCCATATGCTTCATCCTGATTTGAAGGGTTTCCTGCGCTGTTTGATAGCTATCTTTCAATTCATTGTAATGCGAAACATATTTCCCAACTGCAATAAGCATGTCCTGTTTATTTTGCTGGATCATCTCATTCATCACACGGTTCATCCGTTCTTTATACGTAGCCCCTTGCGCCAGATCGTTTACAATGAAAATCAAATATTGGGACTGCTCGACAATAAATGTGTAAAACCCTTCCTTCTGCAATGCCTGACGAAGATTGATTTTGTAATTCGTTAAATCTTTTTTCGCATTTTTCCTTCTGAGCTGATGAATCATAACCATCCAGCCGTTATGCTTCAACTTCTGATCAATCTCCTCGATAAAATAAAGCAGCTCATCATCGCTGTTTTCACCTTCAAGCCACTTTTCAAAGAACTTTCGGTTTTCGCTTTCGAGTTTTTCTTCAATATATAAATCTCTTAAAATAAACTGTGACAGCGTGACAACAGTGCGGTCCAAAATAAGCAAATCCAACTCCGTCATTTCTCTTTTTTCGGAGTATATATAGACAGTACCGTACAACTGGTCAAATAAATTCACTTCAATCTTCGCTTTATGTTTACTACCTAAACGGTCAATATACTTTTTGCAATTTTCAATCTTTTTATCCGGGATTGCGAGACTTGTTCCTTTTTTCACATCAAAATAAATATCCACATTCAAATACTTTTGCATATACTGCAAAATCTTTACTTTGTCACTCACCTTCAGAACATAGTTGTTAATCTTCTGGGAGTAATCTTCGAGCTGCCTTAAAATATCGTATTGCTGATGAATGATCGCTGTATGCAAATCTTGCGTAATGCCGACAAACGGGACAATTTCCTGAAAAACGATGAGCGGAAAATCCAGTTGATCCGCCAGTTTAATGACACTTTCCGGAATCGTTTGAATGTACATACCTAACTCAATACACAGCCCGGCTACATTTAATTCATTAAGTTGACTTACAAAATTCAGAAAGCCTTGTTCATTATCTTTTAAAATGACGCCCGTTGTCAGAATGAGCTCATTTCCTTTTATCAGCTGCTTCACATCGGTAACTTCCAATATATGAATCCATTTGATCGCATGGCTTAAGCCAGTTTGACCTGCGACGACCTTCGCTGATTCAAAGTATTTTCGATTTAGAACTTCTTTTACGGTTAACATAAGCAGCCCCCTATCATTAACAATTCGTCCATACAATTATTGTATCATTTTACATTAAGTATATATTAATTTGTTATATGCTAGTGCTAATGTTTATATATTATTGAATTTAAGGGGGAATTTTATGTTAAAAACAAACCGCGAACGACTTCAAAACACTATTGATTTATTTAGCCAATTTGGGGCAACAGAAAATAATGGTGTCACACGTTTAAGCCTATCTCCCGAAGATATTCTCGCCCGCAACAAGTTCAAAGAAATTTGCGAACAGCTAGGTATGATCGTAACGGTTGATGATATGGGCACAATGTATGCAACACTTCCTTCCAACTCCGATAATTTACCGATTGTCATCGGCTCACACTTGGATTCAGTCATTAAAGGCGGACGCTTCGATGGAGTGCTAGGTGTTTTAACTGCACTGGAAGCTGTCCAAACGATTATTGATGAAAAACTCGAACTGAATCACCCTATCACGATCGTAAACTTCACAAATGAAGAAGGTGCACGTTTCGAACCGTCATTAATGGCTTCAGGTGTACTTTCAGGAAAATTCGAAAAGGAAAAGATGCTCGCTTCGACGGATCGTAAAGGGGTAACATTTGAACAAGCCCTAAAAGAAAGCGGCTATGAAGGCGATGTCGCAAACCGTCTGACAGAGGCTCATGCCTATTTGGAGCTTCATATTGAACAAGGTCCCGTGCTGGAACATTATAAAAAAGAGATCGGTGTCGTGGAAGGCGTTCTTGGCATGGTATGCTATGACATTACATTAACCGGCGAATCGAACCATGCGGGCACTACCCCTATTTCCATGCGTAAAGACAGTATGTTTGCCGCAATGCAAATCATTTCCATCCTACAAAATAAATTAAAACAGCTTCCTGAAGATCTTGTTTATACAATCGGACGCATCAATGCCTACCCGAATATTCATACCGTCATCCCAAGTAACGTAACATTCTCGTTGGAATCCCGACACCAAGACCCGGCAGTCATTCAGCAAGTGGAGCAAATTATTTTTGACCTTCCGAAAGAAATCGAAAATTGCGAGCTGAGCTACAAAAAGCTATGGAGCCGGGATACGGTGTATTTCGCACCGGAAGTTGTTCATGCTGTAGCAGCAAGTACAGATGAACTCGGGCTTTCACGCCATCATATGTTCAGCGGTGCCGGTCACGATGCTCAATTTATCGCCGGTTACATTCCTTCTACGATGATTTTCGTCCCAAGTGCAAAAGGCTACAGTCACCGTGAAGATGAATATACTTCCTACGAGGAATGTTCAAAAGGTGCGGATGTCCTTGTTAATGCAGTATTGAAAGTAGCCGAATCTTCGGTTTCACCCGTAAAGTCTGCTAGTGTAAAGTAAAGGTTTTTATGATGAAATCAATAGAATTGCCCTCCTCTTCTTATTAGGTGAACATACTATATGGTACCCCTACTAAAAGGAGGTGGGATGATGAGACGTCCTGCAACGGGGTTCTGCTTCCCTGGTTATCGTTACTGTGGACCGGGATGTACTGGACCTGGTGCACCAACGAATGCAGTAGATAATTGCTGTCTGAACCATGATGCTTGTTATGCATACGGATACGATAAAAGATATTGTGACGCAATTTTCCAGCAATGTTTAAATCAATACAAAAACCCCTCTACAAAAATGGGGAGGGACGCAAATTTATTTTCCCGAGCGATTCGGTTAAAGAACTTTCTAATATAAACCTAAAAACACAGGCATGAATTCCTTTTCAAAAGGGTTCATGCCTGTGTTTTCTATTAATCGATTTTCTGACCAGTAATTTCTTCTAATTTACCGTTTTCTTTAATTTTTGCTAACCCTTCATTTAAACGGTTTAGTAACTCCGTGTTACCCTTTTTCACCATAAAACCGTAATACTCTTTTTCGAACTGATCTGATTCAATTGCTTTTAATCCTGAATCCGGATTGTTCTTTAAGTATTCGATTACAACGGCATTATCGCCAAACGCTGCTGCTGTTGCACCATTGATTACTTCCTGGAATGCAACTGGCTGGTTTTCATACGCTAAAATTTTTGAACTTGATTTCCCTTGCAGGTTTTGTGCTGCAATATGACCTGTCGTATTAATTTGAACAGAGATTTTTTGATCTTTTAACTCATCCAATGTTTCAATTGTAGAATCCTCTTTCACAACAATCATTAATGACGCTTCATAATATGGATCTGTGAAGTCATACGTTTCTTTACGCTCATCTGTAATGGTAATGCCTGATGCACCTAAATCCAGTTCTCCATTCGTAATTTGCTGGAATACCGGCTCCCAACCTACATTTCGGAATTCGATTTCCGAACCGATTTCTTCACCGATTGCTTTCATAATATCAACATCGATTCCGACAATTTCACCTTTATCGTTCATCGATTCAAATGGGGCAAATGTTGCTTCTGTTCCGACTAACAGCTTTTTACCGCCACCTTCTCCGGATGTTGCGCTTCCTGATGTTTCATCGTCTGATGTACCGCATGCGGCTAAAATGATTGTTAATGCCATTAACAGCATCGTTATTAAAAACTTCTTCGTTTTGAACATTATAAAACCCCCTCTATTTTTGTTAAGATTATACATTTTTTAGTAGACCCATACAATATGTAATTCTGAATCTTCTAATAGTTTAGGTTATAAAGATACCTCCAAGGAGTCCTATCGCCTATACTCCAACCAAAAGTGCCTTCTATTAAATATAAAAAACTACCTTCTACTACTCATCATAATAGAAGATAGTTTCTCCGCTCTTAGAGTACTTTTCCTAAAAAGGCTTTTGTACGTTCGTTTTGCGGGTTGCCGAATACTTCATCCGGGTGGCCTTGTTCTACGATGTAGCCGCCATCCATAAACAGTACACGGTCGCCTACTTCACGTGCGAAGCCCATTTCATGTGTTACGACAACCATTGTCATCCCTTCTTTTGCAAGGTTTTTCATTACTTCCAAAACCTCTTTTACCATTTCCGGGTCAAGGGCTGACGTTGGTTCATCAAACAGTATCACTTTCGGCTTCATTGCCAATGCGCGGGCAATCGCTACACGCTGCTGCTGACCGCCTGATAACTGCTGCGGGTAGTTATAGGCCTTTTCACGCAAACCGACCTTATCCAATAGCTCCAGTGCCAGTGTTTCGGCATCGGCTTTGTTCAGTTGGCGAATTTGCATTGGAGCCATCGTAATATTATCGATGACCGACATATGCGGGAATAAGTTGAACTGCTGGAACACCATTCCTACTTCTGTACGGATTTCGTTAATATTTGTTTTCGGATCATTAATTTTAGTACCTTCAATATAGATTGCACCGTCCGTTACTTCCTCCAGCAAATTCATGCAGCGAAGAAACGTTGATTTCCCAGAACCAGATGGCCCGATGACACAAACTACCTCTTTTTCATGTACTTCATAATCAATCCCCTTTAACACTTCGAGCTTGCCAAAATGCTTGTGTAAGTTTTCTACTTTAATCATTTACGCGCGCTCCTTTTTCTTACGTGGGTTGTAATTAATATCAACTCGTTTTTCGATAAATGCAATGAGCTTCGTTACAGCATACGTTAATACAAGGTATAGGAACGCTGCGAATAAGTACGGCTCCCAGAAACGCTGATACGTTCCGGCTACAACTTTACTTACATATAAAATTTCGGCTCCGGCAATTACCGTTACAAGTGAAGAGTCTTTTAATAATGCAATAAATTCATTCCCTAAAGGCGGGATCATACGACGAAACGCCTGCGGTAAAATAACTTTGCGCATCGCCTGGCCCTGTGTTAACCCTAAAGATCTGGCAGCTTCCATTTGACCTTTGTCGATCGACTGGATACCTGCACGGAAAATTTCTGCATTGTATGCGGCACTGTTTAAAATCAGTCCGACAATACCCGATACCCACCAACCTTGTGAAGTTCCAAAAATCGTTGGAATAACAGCTAAGTGAATTAATAATAATTGTACGAGCATTGGCGTACCACGGAATACGTCGACATATATTTTAGCCGGCCAGTAAATCCACTTTTTTGTTGAAACTTGGCCTAATCCTAAAACTAGACCGAATATGATACCACCAATATAACCACATGCTGTTAAAACAATAGTCGCCCAAAGTCCTTTTGCATATAGTTCACGGTAGTTCCAGATTATATCCCAACGGAAAAAATCAAAAAAATCCATCTGAAACCCTCCAATAAATTAAATGTAGCTTATTCGATTTCCGTACCTGTAATTTCAGCTAACTTGCCATTGTCTTTAATTTTTTGAAGACCTTCATTTAAAATGTCCAATAGCTCTTTATTGCCCTTTTTCACCATAAAGCCGAAGTAGTCTTTCTCAAATGAAGTATCCTCTACCGCTCTTAAGCCTGAATCAGGATTGTTTTCAAGGTAATCTAAAATTACTGCATTATCACCGATTGCGGCATCAGCTGCACCTGTCAGCACTTCTGTTAAAGCAACAGAGAAGTTTTCATAAGCTAAAATCTTCGAGCTTGCAACACCTTGCAGTTCCTGTGCTGCGATATGACCTGTCGTATTAATTTGCACCGCGATTTTTTTGTCTTTAATATCTTCCAACGATGCCACTGTCGAACCTTCTTTTGTCACGATCAGTAAAGTCGCTTCATAGTAAGGATCTGTAAAGTCATATGATTCTTTACGCTCATCTGTAATGGTAATAGCCGCTGCGCCCATATCCACTTCACCAGTTGTTACTTGGCTCATCATTGAGTCCCAGCCTACATTTTTCACTTCTGTTTCAATGCCCATCTCTTCGCCGATCGCTGCTAAAATCTCTGAATCTAAGCCGACAACATTTCCTTTATCATCTAAGTATTCAAATGGTGCATATGTAGCTTCCGTACCTGCAACGATTTTCTTATATTCTTTATCTCCTGTGGATGTAGATTCGTCCGCTCCACACGCTGTTAAAATCATTGAAGCTGCCGCTAAAGGTGCTGCCCATTTAAATAGTTTTCTAGTACTCATTATGAATATCCTCCTGGATGTAGTAGTTTTTTTGTTAATAACATGTTCAATTATATTAATTCCGCAATTAATATACAACATTTAATTTTTAAAAAATTGATTATTATTGCAGTATGATGAATTATTATAACAAAATTAACGGTATATTTGCATATAATTTAATATTTATTCACTCTATTACTATTTCATTATTGTATTCCCCTCTTCAAAAGGACTCTCGTAACATTACATATATTCCCTGTTTTTTTATAATATATGTTAATCTGATGGGTAATTTTTAACTAAAATAAAAAAGACTGCACAAGAGGAACTCCCTCTTATGCAGTCTTGAATTATTATTTTTAGGTAGAGAACGAATGAAGGATAAAAAGAACCGGTACAGTGATTCTTTTTATCCTAATAAAACTTCATTCTCTATTGCAAAAAAACCTCAGATGATTTTTTGCAATTGATATTGAAACGTATATTAAAACAGTAAAATGGTGCCCCCTAAAGGACATGATGGTATGGTCTATCTAACTAGTTTTGTAAAAACACAACATTTACTAATGTACTAATTTTCTACCTATATTTCAAGTAGCAAATGTGCTTTTTTAAAAAGAAATTTTATTTTTTAGGTGAAGAGCGTTTAAATTAGATGAGTTTCGGAAACTTATAGTGTAGCGTCAAAATTAAACTGTAGAAAAATGGAAGAGAAAGATTATTTTTACTTCATGCTGATCAATAATAATCTTTATAAAAGAAAGCGCCCTCGGAGGGAATCGAACCCCCAGCCTCAGAACCGGAATCTGAAGTGTTATCCATTACACCACGAGGACATATAAATAAGTATATAAGCAACTTTTTTCATTATACAGATGGAACCCCTAATTTTCAACTGTAAAAATCAGAGTTTATATTTGACCATAACTGACTAATACGTGTATGATAGGTTTACAGCTGAAATATTTGTCATTTTCAGCAAAAGTTATCGAATATAAGCTTTAACAAAGGGAGGATTTTTCAATGAACTTAATTCCTACAGTTATTGAACAAACAAACCGCGGCGAACGTGCATATGACATTTATTCACGTTTACTTAAAGACCGCATCATTTTATTAGGTAGTGGGATTGACGATAATGTTGCGAACTCAATCGTAGCACAGCTATTATTTTTAGAAGCTGAAGATCCAGATAAAGATATCTACCTATACATTAACTCACCAGGCGGCTCTATCACTTCAGGTATGGCAATCTACGATACGATGAACTTCATCAAACCTGATGTATCAACTATCTGTATCGGTATGGCTGCTTCAATGGGTGCATTCCTGCTTTCTGCTGGTGCAAAAGGCAAACGTGTTGCATTACCAAACGCAGAAGTAATGATTCACCAACCACTTGGTGGAGCACAAGGTCAAGCAACTGAAATCGAAATCGCTGCAAAACGTATTTTACACTTACGTGAAAAATTAAACCGTATCATGGCTGAAAACAGTGGCCAAGATTATGAAACGTTAGCGCGCGACACAGATCGTGATAACTTCATGTCTGCACAGCAAGCATTAGAGTACGGTCTTATCGATAAAATTTACGAGCGTAACCAATTAAAATAATCCATTCATTCAAGCATACAAGATTCGTCTTGTATGCTTTTTTGTATTCCAAAAAAATAAGCACAGCCCCATTCATGTATACTGAACAGCTGTGCTTTTGTCTTGTAAATAAAATTCGTTATCGCATTTTGTTTAACGCTTAAATAATATGATTGTCCACGTCCAGGATAAAGCACCAACTCCTTGCACCATTAGGTCCCTCATGCAAAAGTGGTGGATCGTTTACTTTTGCGTCGGGCCCTCCTAGGCTTGGACTCATACGATGTGAGTCATCGGGGGCATGCCACAAGGATGTGGCGCTTTGCCCACATGGAGTTGAACGGGCGCTTTAACCTTTTGTCTTAATCCGCTTTTTCAATTAGAAGTTGTAGTGCGTCGATTGCTTTTTCTTCGTCATGGCCGTCTGCCCATAATGTGACAACTGTGCCTTTTGCAACAGCTAGGCTCATAATGCCCATGATCGACTTTGCATTCACTTTTTTCGTACCTTTTTCTAAATAGACATCTGCTTTATAACGATTCGCCTCTTGGACGAACAAAGCGGCCTGTCTTGCTTGTAAGCCCGATTTTAACTTTACTTCTACTTGTTTTTCAATCATGTTGAAATACTCCCTTTCACAACCGTTCATCGCTTCTAAGTTTATCTTAACGAAATTGTCCGAAAAGAACAACAATTGGAAACATCTTTTATGAAATCGTTACCAATTTTTTCTTTTAACGCCTCGACGACTTGCTCCGTACCTTTATGTGAATTTAAATACTCTCTCCACGACGGAGCGCATCCGCGATTTCATCGATTTTGCGCAGACGATGATTGACGCCTGATTTACTGACAACGCCAGTTGAAACCATTTCACCGAGCTCTTTTAACGTCACGTCCTGATATTCCACACGAAGACGTGCTATTTCACGCAACTTTTCCGGCAGCTGATCAAGGCCTACCGCATTATCAATATAGCGGATATTTTCCACTTGCCGCAACGCCGCGCCTATTGTTTTGTTTAAGTTGGCTGTTTCACAGTTTACGATCCGATTCACACTGTTACGCATATCTCTAATTATCCGTACATCCTCAAACTTTAGCATTGCCTGTACAGCACCGACTAAATTCATAAAATCCGAAATCTTTTCGGCTTCTTTCAAGTACGTCACAAAGCCCTTTTTACGTTCAATCGTTTTCGCATTTAAATCGTATCGGTTCATGAGCTCTGCCAACGCTTCCCCGTGCTCCTTATATAAAGAATAAATCTCCAAATGGTAGGAAGAGGTTTCCGGATTGTTCACCGAGCCTCCCGCCAAAAAGGCACCACGTAAATAAGCACGCCGTTCACTTTCTTTCGGTATGATTGATTTGGCGATTGTATGATTAAACTCAAATGAATTTGAGACAATTTCTAAATCCGCAAGAATTTCCCGTGCGCCTTCCCGAACACGGCATATATACACATTGTTCTTCTTAAGGCGCATCTTTTTTCGAACAAGCAACTCAACATTATATGGATAAAGCTTCTTTACAATTGTATAAAGCCGACGTGCGATAGCCGCATTTTCTGTTTGTACGTCCAAGCTTATTTGACGATTCGCAAAGCTCAACGAACCGTTCATCCGTATAAGGGCAGAGACTTCAGCCTTTAAACTACTATCCCCAGCTTCTACTTGCGTCAGTTCTTTCTTTGTTTCAGATGCAAATGACATGGATTCGCTCCCCCTTTCCTAGCAACCTATGTAGTGTTTCTTAATACTACTACTCTTGCATCGTTTGTTTTTTCTGTAATGTATATTCACAAAGCCATTCAGCGAGATTAACCGCATCATGACGTACTGTTCCATTTTCAATAAGCGCAATCTCTTTAGGAATAATATTGATGCCCATTTCTTGCAGTCTTTCAATATCAAACTTTACAGGTTCGGCATTTTCTTCAAGGTAGTTTTCGTAAATCGAAGGAGGCAGCTCCTTTTCATTGATCAGTACCGATTGAATAAATGCTTCTCCGACATGCTCATGGATTGCTTCAATATGTTTTGAAGCAGTAAAGTTTCTCGTTTCACCTTGCTGTGTCATTAAATTCGCAATGTAAATTTTTTCACCTTTCGCACGAATAACTGCCTGCCCGATTCCTTTAACTAACAAATTCGGAATGATGCTCGTATAAAGGCTGCCAGGTCCAATCAAAATAAAATCTGCCCGTTCAATCGCATGAACTGCAGCAGGTAAAGGTTTGAGATTACTAGGCTCCAAGTATACCCGTTTAATCGGTGCATGGCCTGATGGAATTTTCGACTCACCTATAATGTCTGATCCATCCGCTAATTCGGCATGTAATGTAACCTTTTTATTCGCTGCTGGAATGACCTTTCCGTGCACATTCAGTACTTTGCTCATTTCAGCAATCGCATGGTTAAAATCACCTGTAATTTCCGTTAAAGCCGTCAACATTAAATTTCCGAGCGAATGACCGTCTAAATCGTTTGATTGGGAAAAGCGATATTGAAACATTTGCTCCACTAACGGCTCTACGTCTGAAAGTGCGGCAATTACATTTCGCACATCTCCTGGCGGCGGGATATCATAGTCATCCCGCAAACGCCCAGAAGAGCCACCGTCATCTGCAACCGTAACGATGGCCGTTATATCAAAAGGATGTTGCTTTAAACCGCGCAAAATTGTAGAAAGGCCTGTCCCCCCGCCAATTACGACGATTCTTGTTCTCTTTTTTTTCATTTCATCAATCCTTCCTATGATTGATATCTCTATGTGTAACGATGACTTGATCATTTTTTGCCAATAGCTTCCCGAAGTATTCAGCAAGTGTAACGGAGCGATGTTGCCCGCCCGTACAGCCGAAAGCGATGACAAGCTGTGATTTGCCTTCATTACGGTAATGGGGAATCATGAAAGTGAACAAGTCAGTCAGTTTGGCAATTAACTGTTGTGTTTCTTCCGTTGCCAGTACGTAAGAGGATACTTCTGTTTGCAGGCCTGTTTTATGCCGCAATTCTTCCACATAGTAAGGATTTTTTAAAAAGCGGACATCGAATACTAAATCGGCATCAATCGGCAGCCCATGCTTAAATCCAAATGACATAATGTTTAGTGAAAACGTAGGACTGCTCATATTGCTGAATTCCTGGGCGATACGTTCACGTAATTCGCGTGGCTTTAACTTGGAAGTATTGACGATTGATTTGGCGCGCCCTTTTACTTCAGAGAGCAATTCGCGCTCCAATTGAATCCCTTCCAGCGGTAATCCCTGAGGTGCAAGCGGATGTGATCGGCGTGACTCTTTATAGCGGCGAACTAATGTGGCATCATCGGATTCTAAAAATAAAATACGGAGTAAAATATCTTCTTCGTCCAGTAGTGCGTCGAGCGATTCGATCAATGAGCCAAAAAATTCTCTCCCACGTAAATCCATGACAACAGCCATACGTGAAATCTTTTTTTCGGAACCCTTCATTAGCGCTAAAAAAGTAGTTAAAAGCTCCGGAGGTAAATTATCTACACAGTAATAACCTAAATCCTCAAAACTTTGAACGGCTACCGTTTTGCCCGCCCCTGACATTCCTGTAATAATAACTAACTCATGTGTATAGCTCGAACTAGCCACTTATTTCATCTCCTCTAGTTTTGTTCCGTCGAGTTTTGAATTTTTTCGCTAATTAGCTCAAAATCCTCTGTATATTCAAATGTACCATATTGCGTACCTTTATTTAATGCTGCAAATAATAAATTCGTACGGTCACCTGCTGCCATCGGAAGATCCTTTAAACGATCAATTTCATACCAGCTCAAAATGCCTTCCCGTGTTTCGACAAATGGTGTACCTTCAACATCTTTTGCAATAAATGTGTACAGCATCCACTCATCGACGACTGTATCTCCATTTTTTATAACCATTGTATATACGCCTTTTAAATGAACGTCTTTTGGTGTTAGATTTGTCTCTTCCTGGAATTCGCGTATAGCGGAGTCATAGATGGACTCTCCTGGCTCCATCTTCCCACCCGGTGCCACAAACCAGCCTCTTCTCGGCTTTTGTAACAATAATACTTGACCATCTTTAATAGCGAGTAAATTTGTAATACGTTGCATACACAACACCTCAACTTTTTCATTTAATGGATAAGTGAAAAAAATATTTCACGGATTCCACATAAGTAAAGACACAATTTCGCTATGTGAAGCCAATTGTGTTTTTCTAAAGCTTATTTCTATTATACCTTGTCCTATGCATTCAGTAAAAGCAAGCGTTTCATTTATAATGTCAACACCTATGCCGGAAAGTCACAAAAAAAGAGGTTGCTTCAGCGTAAACCGCTTGAAACAACCTTAGGATAAAAATATAAGGGGGTTAAAACAAATTCCACTTTTAGTATACCCTTATTTTGTAACGATATGATTACATTTATGTTAAAGAATTATTGATTTATTTTTTCTTTTATTTCTTCCACGTAATGTTGAGCTGATTGAGCTGCAATACTGCCGTCGCCTGTAGCTGTTACAATTTGACGCAGCATTTTTTCACGTACATCGCCCGCTGCATAAATACCTGGAATTGCCGTTTCCATATTCTCGTTTGTTACGATATAGCCTGCGTCATTTAAAATATTCAGTGAAGCAAATGGCGCTGTTAATGGAAGCATGCCGACATATACGAATACACCATCCGCATCCTCTTCCGTTTCTGTGCCGTCAACTGTTGAAACTAACGTCACTTTCCCTACTTTACCGTCAACATCATGAATTTCTTTTACTGTTGTGTTCCAGATGAAGTCGATTTTTTCATTGGCAAATGCACGGTCTTGTATAATCTTTTGTGCGCGAAGTTTATCGCGACGGTGTACAATTGTTACTTTATCCGCAAAGCGTGTTAAGTAAATGCCTTCTTCAACTGCAGAGTCTCCCCCGCCGATTACGATCAGTTTCTTTTGTTTGAAGAAAGCGCCATCACATACAGCACAGTAACTTACACCGCGACCGCCAAGCTCTGTTTCGCCAGGAATGCCTAGTTTTTTGTACTCTGCACCTGTTGTAATAATAATCGTGCGTGTTTTATATTGTTTTTTACCTGAAACGATAATTTTATATTCTTCACCATCGATGATTTCATTTACATCACCGTAAGCATATTCAGCACCGAATTTTTTCGCATGCTCAAACATTTTTGTCGATAGCTCAGGCCCTAAGATTGTATCGAAACCAGGGTAGTTTTCCACTGCTTCCGTATTAGCCATTTGTCCGCCGGGAATCCCACGTTCAATCATTAATGTTGATAAGTTAGCGCGTGATGCATATACCGCAGCAGTCATACCTGCTGGACCTGCTCCGATAATGACTACATCATAAATTTTTTCTTCAGACATGTTGATCCTCCTCTTGCGTATACCTTTTATATATTTTTATCGTATAAGATTGCTTGGGTAAATACAAATATACTGCCTATTCAAAGTCCGATGGTACAAATTCATATAATTCATCATTGTATTTCGATAATGTTGCAGTCGAAATATTATATTTACCCGCAACTGCTTTTTTCGTCACTTTGTTTTCCAGTGCCGTATGGAACGAATATTCAACAGCAGCAGCAAGCGCCGCGCGATTTTTAAACGAATAGCCTTGTTGGAATGCAATTTCCCCAAGTGCAAACCATGTACTTAACACTTGCGCGACTTCCAATGAAATCGAATCATTCGTTTCTGTAATCAGTTCAGCAACTTCCATAAAACGCAGGAATTGCTGCTCTTCCTTGCTGCCGTTACTGAAATCATAGTCCAGTGCGTACGCCATGCAAAGCTTTTCAATAGCCGTAAAATCCGAGACATTTATAAGAGAAGGGTGTGCAACAATCTCTTGTTTATGTGCAGACCGCTTCAATAAAAACATGCCAAATAATCGGCTTGACAGATGCTCATCTGTTAGTTGACGAATGATGAAATCACGATGATTCTCCGCGGAATTCCGTAAAATAGAGCCTTCACCCTTTGCCCACGGTTCCATTCCTTCTTTTGATGGATCCAACTGAATGAGCATTTTCCATGATTCTTTTGCAATTGATTCATGTCCTGAGAAGTAGGCTGACTGGGCAAGCCAGAAATAAAAGCCAGGCTCTCCGTCATAGCCTTTTTTACTCATAGAACGCAGCCATTTATAGGCCTCTTCATATTGCCCGATTAACGCAAACGTTGCACCGAGCTTATAACGGTTTTCCCAATCGAACGGTTGGATTTTCTTCAATAAACCGACCAGTTCGTTCAGCTCTTCACTGCTCTTTTCGTAATACGCAAATACGGCCAAGTTGCAAAGTGCATGAAGATTGCCTTTGTTTTCACGCAGCACTCGATATAAAAGTGCGCGTGCCTGTTCCGCATCTCCGACATAAAAATAAGCTAACGCCAGATTATTATAGGCATTCCATAGGTCTGGATACTCTTCAATGAGCTGCTCCAGCATTTCGATTGCCGTCTTAAAATCTCCCTGCTCCATATGGCGGCGGGCCTTTTCTTGTGCCACATGCTTCGCTCCATCAAATTCGTCCATGTCATCCATTTCTTCGCCAACATAGTCGACAAACTCCAATATTTCAGAGGCGTCTTCCGTATATGCGCCATTAGGTTCCATTTCTAAATATTGTGCTGCGTATTTTTGGGCATCAGCAATGTGACCGATACAGCCCGACACTTCCGCCAGCATGAAAATGATTTCAGATTCATTCGGCTCTAAACTATAGGCTGTGTGAATTAACTCATATGCATGCTCAAAATTTTGCAGTTCCATTTCAAGTATCCCATACTGTAGTAACACATGCGCATCATCCGGACTTAAATCCGCCGCGCGCTTAATAAATTTATATGCTTTATCCATTTCGTCTCGTTCTATTGCCTTTAAAGCTTTCTTGTAATAATAATCACCATTCGGAACAAACGACACGACATTAGTAGCTTTTGGTTTTAAACGTTTATTTTCCAATAATATTCCTCCGAGTCATTCCGTTCAATACATTCTATATCATCAAATACGCAGGTCATTTGTTTGTAAACAAAGAAATAAGGAACGCACAGGTGTGGTCCCTTAATCAATTCTTACTATTATAGCATATTCGGCAAATATGTACTAAAAACACGTCTGACAAAGCGGTGTTAATTTTCAGGTTGTTACTGCTTCTTTCCTTCATGACGTTTTTGCAATACATCCAGTACTTCATAAACATCGACTTTTTGCTCTTGAAGCAATACTAATAAGTGATAAAGAAGATCTGCCGATTCCCATTTCACTTCTTCTGCATCGCGGTTTTTTGCACCGATAACAACTTCTGTAGCCTCTTCGCCGACTTTTTTACAGATTTTATCGATTCCTTTATCGAATAAATACGTTGTGTACGCCCCTTCAGGCATATCGATTTCACGTTGTTTAATCACTTCTACAAGCTGCGGAAGAATTGCGACAGAGCCTGGACGTTCATTTTCTAACAAGCTTTCAGTAAAGCATGAAGTCGTTCCGTTATGACAAGCCGGACCAGCTGGAATGACTTCAATCACAAGTGCATCCTTGTCACAGTCTGTTTTGATCGAAACTACTTTTTGCGTGTTGCCGCTCGTTGCGCCTTTATGCCAAAGCTCCTGACGAGATCGTGAATAAAACCAAGTTTCATTCGTTTCAATCGTTTTTTGGAGTGATTCTTCGTTCATATAAGCTACTGTTAATACTTCTTTTGACTGTGCATCTTGTACTACGGCTGTAATTAAGCCTTGTTCATTAAATTTTACGTTCATCGTACACAAACCCCTTTTTCTTTTAAGTAGCTTTTCACTTCAGCTACGCTCGTTTCTTTATAGTGAAAAATACTCGCTGCGAGTGCCGCATCTGTATCAACATCCTGCAATACTTCACGGAAGTGTTCGGCATTTCCTGCCCCGCCGCTTGCGATGACAGGGACTGTTACCGCGTCACGTACCGCTTTCGTTAATGCCAGGTCAAAGCCTGATTTTTCGCCGTCCTGATTCATCGATGTAAGAAGAATTTCTCCGGCACCTAATCGTACCGCTTCTTTCGCCCAATCGACTGCTGTCCACGCTGTTTTATTGCGGCCGCCATGAGTATATACCATCCATGTTCCGTCTTCTTCACTGTATCTCGCATCGATTGCACAAACGATACATTGAACCCCGAAGTAATCCGCACCTTCTTTAATAAGCTGCGGGCGTTCCAGTGCAGATGTGTTGACCGATACTTTATCGGCACCCGCACGTAAAATACGCTTCATATCATCAATCGTTCGGATTCCGCCGCCTACTGTAAACGGAATCGCCAATGTTGCTGCCGTTTGACGGACAACATCGACCATCGTTTC
Source organism: Solibacillus sp. NPDC093137 (assembly GCF_050280445.1). NCBI lineage: Bacteria > Bacillati > Bacillota > Bacilli > Caryophanales > Caryophanaceae > Solibacillus > Solibacillus sp. NPDC093137. The sequence continues at coordinate 77,048 of NZ_JBNNVH010000006.1, read as the reverse complement.
CCGACCTTCATGCGAAGCGGAAATATCAAGAAATACAAGCTCATCAGCGCCTTGCTCATCATAAAATTTAGCTAACTCTACAGGATCGCCTGCATCACGCAATTCTACAAACTGTACCCCTTTTACAACACGTCCTTCTTTCACATCAAGACATGGAATAATTCGTTTTGTTAACATACGCCCTCTTTCACTCCCTGTGTCCAAGCCGTCAATAAATACACGCCAAACGGCCCTGACTTTTCTGGATGGAACTGCATACCTGTAAAATTATCTTTTGCCACAATGCCCGGTACTTGAACGTGTTCATAATCAGCTGAGGCGATCAGCTCCATCTCATCGATGCCGCTCGCGTAGTATGAGTGAACAAAGTAGACATGACGTTCTTGCGGCAAGTCTTCATTATTTAACCATGCTGGTGTTTGGTTTAATTTCAGCTCATTCCAGCCCATATGTGGAATACGTGTAACATCAGTAAAGCGCTGAATACGGCCTTTGAAGATGCCAAGACCTTTCGTTTGGGCCACTTCATCGCTTTCCTCAAACATCAGCTGCATCCCAAGGCAAATGCCAAGCAACGGCTTTTTCGTCGTTTTAATGAAGTCGATGAGCCCCGTTTCTTCCAGACGTTTCATCGCATCTGGAAAAGCGCCTACACCCGGCAGCACATAAGCATCTGCCGCTTCCAACTGCTCCATATCACTTGAAACAATTACTTGTACATCCAATCGCTTCAATGCCTGTTCGACACTAAACAGATTGCCCATTCCATAATCAATTACACCTATCTTCACGTTAACAGCCCCTTTGTTGATGGCACACCTTTTACACGTGGATCGATTTCAACCGCTGCATCCAATGCACGTGCCGTAGCTTTAAAAATCGCTTCAATAATATGGTGTGTATTATGGCCGTAAGGAACGATGACATGCAGGTTAATGCGCGCTTCCAGTGCAAACTTCCATAAAAACTCATGGACAAGCTCTGTATCAAAGTTCCCTACTTTCGCATTGAGTTCCGGTGTAACGCGGTATTCCAAATGCGGACGGTTTGAGCAATCAACGACAACTTGCGCTAATGCGTCATCCATCGGTACAAATGCAGTACCGTAGCGTTTGATTCCTTTTTTATCGCCTAAGGCTTCTCGGAATGCTTGTCCTAACACAATTCCGATATCTTCTGTCGTATGGTGATCATCAATCCATGTATCCCCGTCCGCCAATATTTTGCCGTCAAATAATCCATGCTTGATAAATAGATCGAGCATATGGTCCATAAAGCCAACACCTGTTTTAATGTCGGCTTGACCTGTACCGTCCAAGTTGAGCTCTATTTTAATTTTTGTTTCATTTGTATCGCGATCGATTTTTGCAAAACGTGTCATTTATTCTTCTCCTTTATCCCAGCCGCGCGATTCTACCGCTCTTGCATGTCCTTCCAACCCTTCAAGTCGTGCAAGACGCGCAATCTTCGGCGCATTTTGTTGCCAAGTTTTTTCGCTATAATAAACAACGCTCGTGCGCTTAATAAAATCATCGACATTCAAGCCACTTGCAAAGCGCGCTGTTGAGTTCGTCGGTAATACGTGATTCGTGCCTGCAAAGTAATCCCCTACCGGCTCCGAGCTATAGCGGCCGATAAAAATTGCACCAGCATGTGTAATCATTTCCGAAACCTTTTCAGCATTATCCGTAATGACTTCCAAATGTTCAGGCGCCAATGAATTGACAGCACGTACCGCATCTTTAATGGATTCTGCTACGTAAATGTGACCGAAGTTTTCAATCGATTTTCGTGCAATTGATTGTCGCGGCAGTTTTGATAATTGAATCTCGACTTGATCTGCCACTGCATCCGCCAAGTCATCGCTTGTTGTAATCAGGACAGCACATGCTAATGTATCATGCTCTGCCTGTGATAGCAGGTCAGCAGCAATTTCATCGGCATACGCACTTTCATCCGCTAAAATACAAATTTCAGACGGGCCTGCAATCATATCAATCGCCACTTCACCGAATACTTCACGCTTCGCCAATGCAACGAATATATTTCCCGGACCTGTAATTTTATCTACCGGAGCAATCGTTTCCGTACCGTATGCTAATGCAGCAATCGCTTGTGCGCCGCCTACTTTATAAATTTCCGTCACACCTAAAATATGTGCTGCAACGAGTACAGCTTCCGGCAATTTCCCGTCATTTCCTGCAGGTGATGTAATGACAATGCGTTTTACTCCCGCCACTTGCGCCGGAATAACATTCATTAACACAGAAGAAGGATAGGCTGCAGATCCGCCTGGCACATACAATCCAACTGCATCAAGCGGTGTAATTCGTTGCCCTAAATACGATCCGTCTTCTAACGGCAACTGGAATCCCGTACGTTTTTGTTCTTTATGATAGCGATAAATATTATCTGCTGCTTCCTGTAAATCGCCGTATAATTGCGGATCAAAATTTTTAACCGCTTCAACGATTTCACTTTCGGCTACGCGTAAGTTTTCCGGTGCAAAGCCATCCCACTTTTCACTGTAATATTTAATCGCCGCATCACCTTTTGTACGCACATCCTGAATGACTTCACGTACCGTTAGCAGCTGCTGTTCATTGCCTTGCTCGAGTTGGCGTTTTAAAGAAATATCGTTATCCAAAATTGTTATTTTCATCTCGTTGGCCCCTCTTATTTCACACATTTTTTCAAGCGTGTAACTAAATCTTGAATGCGGTCACTCTTCATGCGATAGCTTACAGGATTCGCGATTAAACGGGATGAAACTTCGGCAATATGTTCATATTCCACTAAGCCGTTTTCCTTCAGTGTACGACCCGTTGAAACGATATCGACAATGCGATCGGCCAAACCAATCATCGGTGCCAGTTCAATCGATCCGTTCAGTTCAATAATCTCAACCTGTTCGCCGATTCCTTTATAATACTTCATCGCGATATTCGGATACTTCGTCGCAATACGCGGCGCAATTTCGTTAATTGTTGTATTTGGTAAACCTGCTGAAGCGATATAGCATTCGCTGATTTTCAAATCAAGCAGCTCATGGACAGTTCGGCGCTGCTCAAGTAAAACATCTTTACCCGCAATTCCGATATCCGCAACCCCATGCTCGACATAAACCGGTACGTCCATCGGTTTCGCTAAAATAAAGCGAATGTTTTCCTCAGGTATTTCAATCATAAGTTTACGCGACATTTCCACTTCTTCAGGAAGGTTAAAGCCAGCCTCCAGCAGCATTTCATAAGCTTCTTCAAAAATACGGCCTTTTGGCATCGCAATTGTTAGCTGTGTCATTTGTTTACGCCTCCCTGCTATTGTATTCATTAACGATTTTAAAGTGAGCTTTTAATGCCTCGATATTTTCGATGCCTTCGTATGATTGGAAAGTTACTTGCTTTCCTTGTTCACGCAGCAGCTGTACTGCCTCCAGTGCTTCTGCAAAACGCTCAGCTGCGAACAATACAAGCACTTCCTCTTTGTCGACGTTGATTTTCGGCATTGCTTCAAATACACGGTCAACACGTAAACCAAAACCGGTTGCACCGACTTGCGAACCAAAATGCTGCATTAAGCCGTCATAACGTCCGCCATTTCCTAACGGGAATCCGCTGCCTGAAGCAAACACTTCAAATAACATCCCTGTGTAATAACTCATATGACTTGATAATGTGAAATCGAATGCGATGTACTCTTCATAACCTGCAGCATCCAAAATTCTCCCCAAGTTTCGCATATATTCCAGCGCATCATTTTTGCGCACATATTTTTCGATTGCTTCAATTGAAGGAAGGCTGATCGCATCTTCAATATAGGCTAACAGGGCATCGGATTTTGTTTTCGGCAGATCAAATGCCAGTACCGCTTCTTCAAACCCGACAAAATTTCGTTGTACAAGTAGCTCATTTAAATCATCTGCCTGTGCATCACTTTCTGTATAATCCTTTAAAATGCAGCTTAAAACACCTGCATGTCCGATTGTTACTTTGAAATCTGTAATTTGATAGGCCTTTACTAAATCGATGGCCGTCATGATCACTTCTGCATCGGCATATACGGAATTGTCACCAATCAGTTCAATTCCCATTTGATCAAATTCAGCTGGGCGCCCTCCTTCACGCTGTTGCGCACGGAACACATTTGCAAAATAGGCAAGGCGTTGTGGAATTTTCTCTTTCAGTAATTTCGATGTCGCAACACGGGCAATCGGTGTTGTCATATCAGGTCGTAGTACAAGGGTATTTCCTTGGCTATCAACCAATTTAAAAAGTCGTGCGTCGGAAATTGCAGATGCTTTCCCGATCGTATCGTAATATTCAACAGATGGTGTTTTTATAAATTCATAACCGCGCTCACGTAGCAATGTTCGTCCAGTTGAGCGGATTAATTCAAGTTTTTCATAAATTTCCGGTAATGTGTCACGCATTCCAAGTGGCTTTTCAAACATTTTAATCGATGACATTTTCACACATCCTAATTTTTATACTTGGTTAAATTCTGTATACTGCACTTTAGTATACTAGAGTGTTAAATCACTAGTGTATGAAAGTATTTTACTGCTACTTATGGTCGTAGTCAATGGATTCATACAAATATTTAGTTAATTTAATTTTCTGATATATTTTTATATTATACATCATCTTTTACCAAATTCAGTTATGTGGAGGAAAAGACATAAAAAATACCCATCTCCGCGTTAGTTGGAAATGGATATTCTACATTTAATTTTGCCAAACCGGCTTGTCATTCTTTTTCCGTTCTGCCATTTGTTCTGCAGTGAAAATAATGCGCATCGGGTTGCCGCCTGCCATTGCGCCTGCCGGTACGTCCTTATGCACCAATGTCGCCGCAGAAACGATTGCCCCATCTCCAATTTTCACACCCGGTAAAATCGTCGAGTTTGCGCCAACCATAACATTGCTGCCAATTTCGACATCACCGAGACGATATTCTTCGATTAAATATTCATGCGCTAAAATTGTCGTATTAAAGCCGATGATCGAATTATCGCCGACTGTAATACGCTCCGGAAACATGGAATCAGGCATGACCATCAATGCCAATGATGCCTCTTTGCCGATTTTCATTTTTAAAAACGAGCGGTACAGCCAGTTTTTCCATGCCATAACCGGGGTAACCCGTCCAATTTGGATGACAATAAAGCATTTCATCACTTTCCAAAAGGAAACGGTATTATAAACTTTCCATAATGAATTCGCACCCTGAACTTTGTAGCGTTCTGTTCTGCGCATGCCTACTCCCCTTTCACAATATCCAATAAATCACGCATATGATGAAGCATATAAGTCGGCTCATAGGACATTAAATAGTCGACTCCTTTAGCAGACCAAGCAACACCCGCTGTTCGGACACCTGCATTTTTCCCGCCTTCAATATCATGCGAGTTGTCGCCAATCATGATCGCTTCCTCTTTCCCGACACCTAGCTTTTCGAGTGCTAATAGAACTGGTTCCGGATGTGGCTTCACATGCTCCACATCATCAAAACCGACAATGACATCGAAAAACTGTTCCGCACAAAGTACTTTTAAACCGCGGGCAAGACTTTCTCTTGCTTTCGTTGAAACAATCGCCATTTTGATGCCTAAATTGTGGAGCTCTTCCAACGTTTCGACTACTGCATCATAGCTTGTTACTAAACGGTCATGGTTGATTGCGTTCCACTCTTTATATTTCCCGATCATTACATCGGTTTCACCCGGGGTTAATTCGTCAAACGTCTGTTTTAATGACGGACCGATGAATCTTAGGCAGTCTTCTGTCGAATATTGCCCGGGAAATTTTTCGTCAAAAATATACATGAATGTCTGGATGATTAAATCATTTGTATTTAATAATGTGCCGTCAAAATCAAACAGCAATGCTTTTGTTTTCATACTGAAGAATGCCCCTTTTAAAAAACCGCTCGCACTAATGCAAACGGTGTTAACTAGTATTTCCCTAAATGGCGGTGATTTTATTTCAAGAATTATTTCCCTACTTAATAGGGGGTTTATTTCGGTTTATTTCCATTTCAGGTCGGACGCTTTCCGCGGGCACGGCCTGAGCCTGTAGTCTCAGGCGTCGGTGCTCCTGCCGCTTCGCTTTCGTCGCAAAATAAATTTTGCTGTTCCCGCAGGAAACGCAGTTTGTAGCGAAAGGCGTTAGCCGTCAGCTACACTCGCCTCCCCTCCATTCCAATCAACCAGCTTTTTTATTTATTTCGCTTACTTACTTAACTTCTAACAAAAATTACTTCTTTTTGCTCTTCTTATTTTTATTATTATTTTTCGTCGCAGCAGGTTTTTCCTCATCTAAATAGTGGATAACCGGTTTTACTTTCATGCGGCGATAAACAATGGCAATAATGCCGACTGTTATACCGATGATTGAAACGACTTGAGCTGAGCGCAAATCGCCTACTAAGTATAAGCTATCTGTACGTAAGCCTTCGATGTAGAAACGTCCGATTGAATACCAGATTAAATAGAAGAAAAACATTTCGCCGCGTCGCCAGTTTAACTTGCGGGCAAACAGCAAAATGACTAAACCGACTACATTCCATAATGACTCATATAAGAAAGTCGGGTGTACATAGTTTCCGTCTTCACGTATATACATTTGTTCGATCAGCCAGTTCGGTAAGAACAGACCTTCCAAAAATTCTCGTGTTACAGGGCCGCCATAAGCTTCCTGGTTTATGAAGTTGCCCCATCGTCCAATAATTTGACCAACGAGAATACTCGGTGCTGCAATATCGGCCAGTTTTAAGAAGCTCACTTTGCGTTTTTTCGTAAATATGTATGCTGTAATAAACGCACCGATTAATGCACCATGAATCGCAATACCGCCATTCCAAATTTGAATGATACTGCCCGGATGCTGACTATAGTAGTCCCACTTCATCACAACGTAATACACGCGGGCTGACAAGATTGAAATCGGAATTGCCCAAATGAGCAGGTCGGCAAAAAATTCAGGATCTAATCCACGGCGGACCGATTCTTTTTGTGCCAGGAAGTAGGCAACGAGAATCCCGACCCCGATAATGATTCCGTACCAGTTCACCGGTATTGGTCCTAAGTGGAATGCTACCGGATTTATTGCTAATAAATTTGTAACCATAAACTTCTCCCTTCAACTACCTATTAATAATCGTCTATTTCATCATTCGAAACAAGCATATCGTCCAGACGACGTGAAAATTCTTCCGCTGCATTGACGCCCATTTTCTTCAGACGGTAGTTCATCGCAGCTACTTCAATAATTACGGATACATTTCGTCCTGGCTGTACTGGAATTGTCAGCTTCGTTACCTCTGAATCAATAATTTTCATCTTCTCCTCATCCAGCCCTAGACGATCATAAAACTTATCCGGATCCCATGTTTCAAGCTCTATTATTAATGTAATACGCTTGTAGGGACGCACTGCACTTGCACCGAACAGTGTCATAATATCGATGATTCCAATACCGCGAATCTCCAGCAGATGTTCCAATAATGGTGGCGGGAATCCAACTAGCATGTTTTCGCCTTCCTGACGAATTTCCACACTGTCATCTGCAACCAACCGATGCCCTTTTTTTACAAGCTCAAGTGCCGTCTCACTTTTACCGACACCACTTTTCCCAACAATAAGAACCCCAATGCCATATACATCAACGAGCACCCCATGAATGGCAGTTGTCGGAGCAAGCTTACTCTCCAAAAAGTTCGTCAGTCGGCTCGAAAATCTAGTAGTCGTCAGCTTCGTAACGAGCACCGGGACATGATTTTCATTCGATGCATCGATCAGTTCCTGAGGCACGTCCAAACCGCGCGAAATAATAATCGCCGGTGTTTCATCCGAACAAAGCTGCTTCATCCGGCTTCTTTTTTCCTTTTCAGGCAACATTTCAAAAAATGAGAGCTCTGTTTTACCTAACAGCTGAACACGGTCAGCTGGATAATGTGTAAAATAGCCGGCCATTTCCAAACCTGGGCGGGATATATCACTCGTCGTTATGTATCGTCCAACTCCGGCTTCCCCACTGACTAGCTCCAAATTAAACTTTTCCATAACATCTTTCGCAATTACTTGAATCATAAATTTGGTACGCTCCTATCTTCTAGCATCTCCACTGTATTTTATCATGTCTATAACATTTCCAATATATAACGCGCTTAGTTTTTTAAATTATCAATCACATTAATTGGTCATTCGCTGAAAAGGTAAAAAAAGATGAAGCAAATAAAGCTCCATCTTTTTTATGTATAAATTACTTTAATGTGGATAAATATTCTGCAGCTGCTTCCGCCTTTTCGCCTTTAACAATTCCACCAGGCATACGGTCTTTACCATTTAAAATAATATCCAAAATCTCTTCTTCCGAATATTTAGCCCCTAATTGATTCAACGCTGGCGCATTGCCGCCTTGTAATTGACCGCCATGGCATGTTGCGCATGATTGCTGAACAACACTTTTCCCGTCGATTTCAGCTGTTTCGCCGTTTGAAGCCGAATCATCTCCACCGCATGCAGCAAGAAAAATTGCTGAACCGAAAACTAATGTAAGTAAACTCTTTTTCATTCTGAACCCCTCCAAAAATGAACTTTTATTCCACTACTGATTATAACAAACTTATACTTTTTTGAAACCTTCGCCTAGCACTTCATAGGCGTCCGAAACGATGACAAATGCTTGAGGATCAACGGTTTTCAATACTTGTTTCAACCTTGTGAACTCTGTTTGATAAACAACGACCATTAATACCGGGCGCTCCTCACCTGTATACCCGCCAAATGCCGGAAGCCTAGTAATCCCGCGATTGATCTCTTTATAAATCGCATCGCGCACATCCGTTTCTTTTTGTGTAATAATGTAAACCATTTTTGATTGGCTAAAACCAAGCTGTACAATATCAATCGTTTTTGTCGTGACATATAGACCAATTAACGCATACAGTCCTTTTTCCAGGTCAAATACAATTGCCGCACTAACCGCGATCAGGCCATCGATGAACAGTACACTTGTCCCTAATGTTAAACCTGTATATTTTGTAATAATTTGAGCAAGTAAATCCGTACCGCCAGTTGAAGCATTCCCTTTAAAAACAAGTCCTATCCCTAAACCGACTACAATCCCGCCAAAGATAGCCCCTAATAACGGGTTCAGTGTCCAAGGATCCCAGCTCTCAGTTAATATAACGAAGAAAGGAAGAGCAATCGTACCAATAAAGGATTTAATCCCGAATTTTTTTCCTAGTACAAGCACGCCTGCGATAAATAAAGGAATATTGAATGCATACTGAACAATCCCGGCATTCCACCCGAACATACCATGCAGGATTGTACTGATCCCGCTTACTCCGCCGGATGCGACCTGGTTTGGAAATAAAAACACATTAAAGCCGAACGCAATGACTGCTGCGCCGACAATGACAAATACATATTCCATTACACTGCTTTTCACTGAACTCTGTGAGCTATATGTCATACAAATCCTCGCTTCTTTTGTAAATTCCATTGAATTATAACAAATCCTACATTAAATGAGAACTTCATCTAACTAAAGGAAAAGCGCCCCATAAAAGGACGCATTCTCTTCTGCTTTTTATTGGATTATTAATGCCTCGTCAACCCATACTGTCACTTCTTCATACATCGGTAAAAGCCCGTCGACAGGTATGTTTAATTGCCGGGATAAAGGAATAATGCCTTCCCAGTCCAATTTACTTAAAGCGGTAGCAAACTGTAAATACGGCGTCATCTCCGTATGTTCACCTGAGATTGTTTCCAAAATCGTTTCCGATAGCGGCAACTGCGTAACGATTGCACTCATCGGCCGTTTCAGTAAAGAATCAATCAATGAAAACAGACCGACTAAAAAATACTCCGAGAAATTCTTTTTGTAATTCAGGCGGGCAATTTTTTCACACGCTTTTGCTCTGAACAAGGATGCATACATTAACTCCTGAAATACGTCTTTATTTCGATTCACGTCGGATTCACGCATCGCCAGTAAATATATCCATCTTCGCAACTCCGTTAACCCTAGTAATAAGATGGCCTGCTTAATCGAGCGAACTTTCGTTTTCGAACGTCTTGACGAACCATTGATTAATTTGAGCAACCGGTAGGATAATGAAATTTCCCGTTCGATATTGTTCGCCAATACATCAATATTTGCTTCATCATCCCGCAACAACGAGATGATCTGGAAATACTGAAACAGGTTTGCCGGTATATCGGTAGCCGTCAGTATTTGCGGTTTTTCAAAGAAATAGCCCTGAAATAAAAAATAACCGGATTCTTTGGCCATTTCATACTGCTCACGCGTCTCTACTTTTTCTGCCAATAGTTTAATATGAGGAAATTTCATTTTAATAGTATTTTCAATTGCCACTCTCTCATTTTCACCTGTATGTAAAAAATCGATTTTAATATAATCAATGTACCGAAAGAGCTCATCATAAATCAGCACTTCTTTATTCATAACAAAATCATCAAGTGCAATTTTATTTCCCGCGTTCTTTAATTGTTTGAGCCGTTCGATTAACGCGATTGTTATCGGAATATCTTCCAATATTTCAATGACAATTTGTTCCTCCTCAATAATATCCAAGGATTCCTGCATAATCAGGTTTTCCGTAAAATTAATGAATAACGGCTTTCCATTCGCTATTTCTTTAATGCCAATCGAAAGAAATGAATTGATGATCAGCTCAACGGTTGCTTTATCTGCATCAATATTCGGAAACTGGTTGGTGTAATTATTTCGATACAACAACTCATATGCTACGATTTCTTCATGTTTGTTAAATATAGGTTGTCGCCCAACAAATACTTCCATTTTGTAAATTCCCCAATACTCGTTTATTTTCTCTCTATTTATTATGAAAATTGCTGTTATTTTGCAATTTTCCAATGTACTATAAAACTAGATTAACAAAATTCAAGGAGGCAGTAAATGTGAACACTGTAAAATACGAGCAAAAAGACTTTATTGCATATGTAACACTTGATCGCCCCGATATGTTAAACGCTTTTAACTATGAAATGTTGGAACAATTACGCAATGTTATTGAATCCATTCAAATCCACCCGGATATTCGTCTTGTCATCATTACAGGATCTGGTGATAAAGCCTTTTCGGTTGGTGCGGACTTAAAAGAACGTAAAACATTGCCGGATACACTTGTGAAACGCAACTTAAACCGGTTCGGGGAAGTATTTTCCCTCATTGAGCAATTACCGCAACCGACGATTTGTGTATTAAACGGATATGCCTTTGGTGGCGGACTTGAGCTTGCACTTGCTTGCGATTTCCGTATTGCTGCCGAAACCGTTTCACTAGGCTTAACGGAAACAGGCTTAGGCATTATTCCGGGAGCTGGCGGAACACAGCGATTGCCGCGCTTAATCGGTGAAGCGAAAGCATTGGAGCTCATTTTGACTGCAAAACGGATGACTGCACATGAAGCACTTGACTATGGTGTCGTTACGAAAGTGGCACCGGTCGAAAGTTTACATGAAGTGACAGCCGACTTTGCCGCACTTATTTTACGCAATGCGCCAATTGCGATACAGCAAGCTAAATTTGCTGTAAAACAAGGGATGAAAACAGATATTCAAACGGGTCTTCAAATCGAACGAAAAGCATACGAACTGACAATCCCTACTGAAGACCGCATTGAAGCACTGAATGCCTTTGCCGAGAAAAGAACCCCACAGTTTAAAGGAAGATAATTAACTAAAGAAATAGACTACCGCCCAACAATAAACTGCCGAAAGGGCAAGAACGTAGATTAATCAACAATCTTGCCCTTCTAATATGTGTTCAAATATTTGATTAGTATTCTTCTGCATTTTGATACCGCTCATACTCATCCAGATCGTAGCCGTATTTTGTTGCATAAATTAAACCCTTTTCCAGCAGGCTTTCACTGTATGATGTGTCAACGTTAAAATACTTTGCCAAATCTACAAATTCAGCCGGATTATTAATGAATGGCTCATACATTTCAAATACATCCTTCGCTTTATCTAATTGATCTGTTGCTATATAAGCATCAATGAGTGCCAATGAAACAAAAGGTGTATACACATTAAGTTTACCGTGCTCCTCATTTAATGCTTCAGCATACTGAATAAATCCTTCATGATTGCCTTGTAAATTTGTCGCTTCACGTATGTAACTTCGGTTAATTTCAAAGTTGTGATGAAATGTATCATACGGCTCGTCAATTAGGCGCGTCCACGCCTCCTGGAATGAAGTCTTTGCCGTTTGTTCCATCAAGTCTTTTAAAATATGTTTTCCGTATTTCTCTATTAAATACATAGTGCCGTAAAAGCCTTGAATATAAATCGTATTACTATTTACCCCTTGCTCTGTCTCTAGTTGCGGGAATGGCAGTACAGTAAACATCGGTCCGTATTTCACCAGCACATGATCCATTAATTCATATTCAAACGTTAACGCTACCCCTTCATCCAGCCATTTCGGTATTTCTGTCGCCTCAATACCTAATGCATTTATATATTCCCAAAATAAGTGATGACTATATTCATGCGCAATTGTCGGTACTAAATCGCCTGTAAATTGTCCATCAACTGCAATGGCTTTTACAGTTGGATTGTATATACCTAAATTATTTTCCCCTAAATATAAATTATAAATTCGGTTTTCAGGCAGCGATACAAATAGGTCGACCTTCTCCGGATTGATGACATCAAACAGTAATGATGCACGATCCGTCACTTTATTGAGACTATCTTCTACTTCATTTACATCAACCGCTACATTTTTATTAAGAAGCACATCGACATCTTCCAATTTTAGTTCCGTATAATCTTCTCTATATGAAAAGATTAATTTAGAAGGTAAATGTGGGTTCAAAACTAAAAAAATACACCCTAAAATGATGATAAATAAAATAAATCCTGTAATTTTGGTGGCTTTTGATAAGCGCAAAATATTCCCCCTCTCTTACTATTTGTAAAATAGCCAACTATCTAAAAAATAGATAGTTGGCTACTCATCTTAACTTCTATTATAAATACTTCTCAAACCAGCCTGTAATTTGCTCAAGTCGTTCTAATCGCAAGTTCGGGATACCTGTACGTGATAAGTTATGGTCACATTCAGGGAAACGGACGAAACCGACTTCTTTGCCCATTTTCTTAAGTGTAATATAAAGTTGCTCTGCCTGCTCAATCGGGCAGCGGAAATCACGTTCACTGTGCAAAATAAGGAGTGGTGTTTCCACATTAGCCGCATATTTTAATGGTGAATGGTACCACAGTTTTTCCACATCATTCATATCTGCGAGCATTTGCCATTCCGAGAAATAATAACCGATATCCGATACGCCGTAGAAGCTGATCCAGTTTGAAATTGAACGTTGGGTAACAGCTGCTTTAAAGCGATTCGTATGACCAACAACCCAGTTCGTCATAAAGCCGCCATAGCTTCCACCAGTAATCCCTAAACGTGACTCATCGATCCATGCATAGTTTTCCAGTGCATAATCAACACCAGCCATAATATCTTCATAGTCCCCATCACCATAATTACCGCGTACACCATCAACAAATTCCTGGCTGTAGCCATGACTGCCTCGTGGGTTCACATAAAGCACACCATACCCTTTCGCCGCCAATAGCTGCATCTCATGGAAAAACGTATTCGCATATAAAGTATGCGGTCCGCCGTGTACTTCAACAATTAATGGATATTTTTCTCCTTCTGTATACTGTGCAGGCTTCATAATCCAGCCATGTACAGTCAAACCATCTTTTGATGTATACGAAATCGCTTCCGGTTCTGACAGCGTAGTCTCATTTAAAAACTTTTCGTTAAATGTTGTTAACTGCTTGCGCTCACCTGTTGTAATATCAATGTCAAACAGCTCCCCAGGGAATGTCCCATTGGATACCGTCAATAATGCACGGTTGCCGTTTTTAAAGATTGCATAGCCGTATACATGCTCATTTTCCGGTGACGCAGGGTAAAGTGCGCCCTCCAATGTTGCATAATATAAGCGGATATCCCCTTCAGAAGATACTTGGAAATACAAATCATTGTTTTCCGTCCATACTACAGATGGAGCTGATACATCTTGCTGAATATCCGCAACCGCATAGTCGCCAACCGGCAAGTCCAGCATTTCCGTCAGCTTTTGTGTTGTTTTCGTTTCTGTATCATAAATATAAACATGGCCATGTGTAGCATTTCTGAATGAATGATCCGAACCGCCAAATGCAATGTAGCGGTCATCAAATGAAAACTCAGCACCGCCAAAGTAGCCATCTTCATCTATTAGAACTGTTTCTGCTTTCGTATCTACATCAACAAGGTATAGCGGTGTACGGAATACATTATCCGTATTTTCTTCACGGTTCACACCGATTACCAATGTTTTCCCGTCATGTGAAATGCCTTGTAAGCTATGTGAAAAATCGCCTTCTGTAAATGTACTTACTTCTTTCGTCGCTAAATCAACAGCAGCAATTTGTGTATAGCGGTTCTGTTTTAATAAACCTACACTGTCTGCTTTGTATTTCATTTTATCCACGACAAAGGCTTTCGGGAATTTCGTGTCTTCCTTTTCTTCCTCTTTCGTAATATCCAGCCCTTTTTTAATAGTGCTCGTAATCCAAACCTTTTCACCACATGGACTCCATAAAAATGAATTGACGCCGTTTGGTAGTGTCGTCATTTCCTGTGCTTCCCCGCCACGGCGGTTTAATATGTATAGTTGCTGTTTTTCATTGCGTTTCACTAAAAATGCGACTTGTTTGCCATCTGGTGACCACTCGGGACTCGTCACACGTTCATTGCCGTAAGTCCATTGCGTTGTTTCCCCAGATTCCAAGTCGATATGGAACAAATGGGCATTGTAATTATTTTCTTCTTTATTGATCTCTGTACGAATAAATACCGCCTCTTGCTCATTTGGCGCAAGTACCGGATTTGTAATGGATTGAATTTCGAATAAGCTTTCTTTTGTAATATACTTCGTCATTAAAACACCTCTTCATTTATTTCGATTCCCGTAATAATAATGTACCATCTTTTATTTGAAATTTCAAAATATAAATATATAAGATATAAGTTTAAATCCTCTTCTCAAAGAGCTTCTTATTTAGTTCCGGTTTTCTTTGGCGGGAGCCGCATAGCAGCAGTAAAGGCACGCCGTAAACGTCGAACCTTTACTGCTGCTATTATTGCGACTTGGGACTCCCGCCAAATCAATATTGTCCGGCTCTAAACCGTAACGCCCTTTAGTCGGCGCTTACAGTGGTAGGCGCCGGTTCTACGCACAAAGTTAATCTTTCTTTATAAAAAAATGATAGCCCTTGTTACAAAAAATATTTCTCCTTTCTAAAAAAGGAGATACTTTATGAGAAAGTAGGCGCCTTGCGAATGCACAGCGCCTCCCTATATAAGCAACGATTGAAACAACGGTACTTTATGATTGGCGGGCGTCTTAAAAAGCATGGAGAAAAGTCGCAAAGACATGTGCAACATGGCTTGGTGACTTTTGTGCTTAGCCCGCCAATAACCACCGGAACATTATAAGAAGCTTTATGAGGACAATCCCTCAACCGGCACCCTTTTATTTTCCAATTTTCAAAAAACACCCGCCACAAAGTATGGCAGGTGTTGGAATGTTATGTTCTTGCGATTTCTTTTAAAGAACGGCGCAGAATTTTGCCTGTTGTGTTTTTTGGCAGCTCGTCCAAAATTTCAATAACAGTCGGTACTTTGTATTTCACAATACGGTCTGCACAAAATTCGCGAATCGCTTCTATAGTTAAAGTCGGATCCTTTAACACAACGTAAGCATGTACCGCCTCACCAAAATCCGGATCCGGGAAGCCAACGACTGCCGCTTCCACAATGCCTTCATGTGAGAACAATACTTCTTCTACTTCACGAGGATAAACATTGTAACCGCCTACAATTATCATATCCTTTTTACGGTCAACGATATAGAAGTAACCTTCCTCGTCTTTTCTTGCTAAGTCACCTGTATATAACCAGCCATCGCGAATCGTAACTGCTGTTTCTTCCGGCATGTTGTAATAGCCTTTCATGACATTCGGTCCGCGCACGATCAGCTCGCCTACTTCCCCAACGCCCACTTCATCACCATTTTCGTCGACCACTTTATTTTCCACATTGCTGATCGACTGTCCGATTGAGCCTGGTTTACGCTCACGGTCTGTCGGGTTGAAACAAGTAACAGGTGAAGCTTCAGATAAGCCATATCCTTCAGAAATTCGTACATTGAACTTTTGCTCAAAGTTATGCAGCAATGATACAGGTAATGAAGCACCACCTGAAATTGCTAAACGAATTGTCGAGAATGCGGCAACATCCGCTTTGTCATATTGATAAAGGAAATTGTACATCGTCGGAACGCCGGCAAATACTGTTGCTTTATAAGTTGAAATCATCTCGAAAATTTCTCCCGGACTAAAGCGTGGCGCTAATAAGATCGTTGCTCCGCGTGTTAACGGTGAATTGACAACTACCGTTAATGCAAAGACGTGGAAAACCGGCAATGTCGCTACAATACGGTCTTCTGATGTCATTTTTAAGTAATCGCCAATATCTCTGGCATTTGAGAATAAATTGTTATGTGTCAGCATGGCACCTTTCGGATGACCTGTCGTACCGGAAGTATATAGAATAATGGCCGTATCATCCGGCGCTACTTCTACTGGATCCGTTGTACGTGCTGTTGTTGCTAATACTTGTGAAAACAGCTTCGTCTTTTCTTTTGCACCATCTGAAAGCGCGGCATATTTTTCGCCGATGTCTTCTGTTGTTTCGCAAATGATATATTGTTCTACTTGTGGGAATCTATGCACCCCTGCTTCCACAAGCGGTAATAATAAATCAAGTGCGATGACAACCTTTACATCACCATTTTGGATAATGTATGAAATTTCATCTGCTGTATAGATTGGATTAATCGGAATTGCCACAGCACCAATACGCATTGATGCGTATAAACTGATGATGAAATGCGGTGTATTGCCTAATAAAAACGCGATATGGTCGCCTTTTTTTACACCTAAATCTTCCAAAGCAGCTGCAAACCGTGCAACCGATTGCTCCAATTCACCGTAAGATGTGCCTTTACCTAAAAAGTAGTACGCTGTTTTTTCTGGTTGTTCGAAAGCTTGTTGTCTTACCTTTTCAACTAAATTCAATACACCCATCCCCCTATGCGTAAAATGAAAAAATATTCACTCTATTAGCATTATAGAATAAGTATATTAATAAAACAATATGAAAATCTCGTTTATTCACAAATATTGTACTAAAATCATTTTTTCTCTATTTCGAACTCACACGCGCACATGTGAAATATAACGCCAGCGGATTAGGAAAAAGTAGACAATTTGGATTAGGGCAAACATTGTAAACGAAAATACAACTTCTTTTACGATTGATAAATTCATGACATCGTTCAGTACAGCTTGCACAACGTAGAACGCAAATGCACTATGTACAAAGGCTAATCCCCATGGCAGGAAAAATTGAATCATTAAATTTCTCGTAATAAGGCGCTTCAGTTCTTTACCGCTTAACCCTACTTTAATGAGCATATCGAACTGCTTCTTCTCTCGGTCCAAGTTTGCATATATTTTAAAATAAACAAAACTTCCCGACGCAAGTAGAAACACAGCTACTACTAATATACCGATGAGTGTTAATAAAGAATACGTAGCTAATATATAAGAATAATTTAATCCTGCATTCTCAAAGTAAAACGGCAACGTATATTCACTGTTAATCAGATAATCGCGGGCGACCATCTGCTGAATATCAATTCCGACATTTTCCGTTTCGGTCCAGTTAGGAATATCAAACGTAAATAAGTGATAGCCAGGCTCGACATATGGTGCCATTTCAAACTCATTTGTCAGTTTTTCAAAGTCTTCATCACTAATAATGATGGAGTTACTGCTAATTATAGCCGTCGGGAAAAACATTTTCGGGTACACACTGTTAATCGTCAGGTCCACATTATTTTCCTTCAGCACCGTCTTTACTTCCGTCTTCTCCAGCTTTTCAATCGAATCTTCCGAATATGGGATGAACATTGCTTCCCCGCTTTTTAAATCCACTAGAGGATATTTATATGAAAACAGCAGATGGTTAATATCCGTTTCCCGGAAAACTTCCACCGGATTCGATGTATACGATGATGTTTGACGCATAACAGTAAAGCGCGTCATATGATAACTGATGTCATTATACTCAAGCTCATCGATTATGGATAAAATATGTTCAATTTCATAAGGGTTATCCATTTCCCCTTTATACATAAGACCGATTGGGTTGATTTTGTCATACTGTGATGTATAGGAAGACATCGCCGATAAAACACCGACCGTTAAAAAGGCAAGTGTCGAGACGAGTGTCACAATGAAAAACATGCGTGAATTAAAACGTAAAATCTGCACCTGTTCAGCGATCGCCAGCATACGTGCCCGTTTCCAGTAAAACTGCTTATGCCCCTTCAACCGGTCAATAATATAAAGTGTCGTATCTGAAAAGAAATAGTACGTCCCCAATGTCACAAAAACAGGGATCAGTAACGTATACGAAAAAATAGATGACTTCGTTGTAATAAGTGCAAGACCGTATCCACATAAAATGAGGATGATTCCTAAAATGGCATTTCGCTTTGAATAGGTCGCTGCAGCATCCACAAACTTTGGTCCTCTTATGAAGTTCCGTATTTTAATGTCCGGCGTAAACAGAATGCTCAACGTCGAGATGACAACAAATGCGCTTAAATAAACAAATAAAGTCAGTACAAACGGCTCCCATGACAAATAGAGCGGCAACGCATTTAAATTTAAAATTTCACGGACAATCATAAAGAAAAACTTCGAAAACGCGAACCCGAAAACAATACCGGAAATACAGGAAAAAATCCCGATTGTCATTGTTTCGATGATCACCAGTTTTCCTAACTGATTCCGGTCCATGCCAAGATGAAGCAAAATCGCAAACTCTTTAGACCGCGCTTCTAAAAAGGCACGCATCGAGTAAAAAATAAAAAACCATGAAAACAGCACAAGAACGATTTCAGCAAAAACCATTCCGGCTATCGATACTTCCCCTAAAAAACCACGTTCGATTTCCGGATGAAACATGAGCATCGAATAAATAAAGAACACAAAAACACTGAAAAAACTGGCCATAAAGAAGGCGGCATAGTTACGAAAATTCCGGAAAACGTTACGGTAAGCGAATTGAAGAAAAGTCACCTACATGTCCCCCTAATAAACTTAATACATTTAAAATACGCTGGAAAAATGTTTGGCGACGATCGTCTGTATATATTTCATTGAAAAACTCGCCGTCTTTAATAAAAATTACACGATCGCAATAACTCGCCGCAATCGGATCATGTGTCACCATTAAAATCGTCGTATCGTTTTCTTTATTCATTCTTGCTAAGAGCTCAAGCACTTCTCGCGATGCATTCGAATCCAGATTTCCTGTAGGCTCATCGGCTAAAACGAGCATCGGATGATGGATCAATGCACGTGCGATTGCTGTTCTTTGGGCTTGTCCTCCTGATATTTCATTCGGACGCTTCATTAAAATTGACGTTAAATCAAGCAGCTCACTTAAATATTGCAGCCGTTCCTCCATGACAGATATCGGCTGTTCATCAATTGTCAGCGGTAAAATGATATTTTCCTCCACCGTCAATGTCGGCAGCAGATTAAAATCCTGAAAGACGAAACCTAGCTGGCGGCGTCTGAAATAGGCAAGTTCCTCACTATTAAGCTTTTGCGGTTTCATCCCATTAAAAACAATCTCGCCGGATGTCAGCGTATCGATCATGGATACCATATTTAACAACGTCGTTTTCCCACTGCCGGATGGGCCCATAATTGCGACAAACTCACCCTTTTCTACTTCAAAACTAAGCTGGTTGAGTGCTCGCTTCGTCACTTTTCCTTCATATACTTTCGTAGCATCTTGTATTTGTAAAATAGACATAGTAACTCCTTTTAACCAAGTCTGTTTCTTTCAATCAATAATAATCCCTCATGACTGAAAAATTACTTCAATTTGTGTACCTTTACCAACTTCCGATGTAATCAAAAGCTGGTGTCCGAGCTTATCACAAATCTCCTTTGCGATATAGAGTCCCATGCCGGTAGATTCTCCAGTTTTCCGGCCGTTTTCACCGGTAAAGAATGCCTTCATTACACGGGGTAAATCAGATTTAGGAATGCCGACCCCTTCATCACGGATGAGCAAGTGGACATGCTGTTCTTTTTGCACTGCCGTAATATACAACTTTTTATTCGGCTCAAATGTATATTTCACCGCGTTTGTAATGAACTGTCCAATAAGGAAGTTCAGCCATTTTATATCGCTCATTACGATTAAATCTTCATCGATGTTCACTTCCGGAAATACTCGGTTGGCGATAAACAGACGTTTATTGTCATTAACATTTGCCATGATTGCCGATTTAAGCTGCACTTTTCCGATTTGCATATCATCCGAAAAGTTTTCCAGACGTGCATTCACTAAAACCATTTCAAGACCGCGCTTCAAACGTTCGACCTCTTCCTGCACACTTTTTTTATCCAGCTCTTCTTCCTGCTGCAGCAAAAGCTCCAAAACAGAGACAGGGGTTTTCATCTGGTGTACCCACTGGTTCATAAATTTATATTGTCTGGACTGTGTCGCATAAAGCGCCTGTACTTCATGCTGATACAATTTGTACAGCTCATGCAAATAACGCTCTGTCTCCATGTATTCCGTTGTTTTCGCATTCTTTTGAAGCGCGTCCTCCATCGTTTGCGGCAGCGTGGAAATCTTCGCCAAATAACGGCGCCTCAACATATAGCGCACGACTAAAAATGAGACGATTAAAAGAAGGCTGATTGCAATCGCATAAATGGCCGTAGTGACACTACGAAAGCCATCAAGCCAAAATAATGTAAGTAAAAATAATGTAAGGGCGATTTGAAAAATCAGGTAGGAAAGATGCTCCTTCACAAATAATTTAATCGCCATTACATTTCCTCCGAGCTTAATAAGAAGCGGTACCCTGCTCCGCGCACTGTTTCAATAACAGATGAAATGCCATAATCGGCCAGCTTCTTTCGAACACGCGTCATATTTACATTTAATGTGTTTTCATCAACAAATGCCTGATCATCCCACAATTCCTCCAGCAGCTGTTCGCGTGACACCACTTTTGGCGCCTGTCCCATTAATAATCCTAAAATTACACATTCCTTCTTTTGAAGCGGAACGACAAGATCCTTCAATTGAAGTTCCATCCGTTCCAAATACAATGTAAGCTGTCCTTGTACAATTTTCCGCTCTTCCTGTCTTGCAGAATATTCTCCATATGTACGACGTAAATGGCTGCGAATTTTAGCAAGTACGATTTCATAGTTAAACGGCTTCGTTATAAAATCATCTCCGCCGTTTTCCAATGCAAATATTTGATCCATTTCCCCCGAGCGAGCAGAGATAAATAAAATCGGACATTTCGTAAATTGTCTCAGCTCCCGGCACCAATAGTATCCATCATAGGAAGGTAAATTAATATCGAGTAAAATTATATGAGGAGAAAATGCTAAGCATTGTTCCATTAATGAATCAAAGTCTGTAATTGTTTCGACTTCATACTGGTATTTTCTTAATGTGTCTGCGAGTAGTGCAGCTATTTTAGGATCATCCTCAACGATGAAAATTCGATGTTTTTCCATCTGAATGACCTCCTTTTCAATAGGTTTCCAACTAAAATATCCCTACATAAGTTAATTGTTCATATTGTTCCATTGTATCAAAAAAAGGGGGCTCCCGAAAACAGGAGCCTCCTTTTCTACACTCACTATTACGTTCATGATGACTGACAGAAGCTGCTAGTAAATTAAATGAAGGAAATCCTCTTCCGTAATCCCGCCAAAGTATACCGGGATTTCAATATCTTTCAGCTTTTCTGCAATTGCGGCACGGTCATATTTCGTCCCGACCAATAATTCGGCGACCTCATCTACATCACCGACACCAAAGAAATCTCCGAAAATTTTCGCCTCTTCAATAACACCTTTATTCACTTCTAAGCGAATATCCAAGCTTCCTGAAGGGTAACGCTTCGTTTTTTGAATGTTAAAGCGCGGTGATTTCCCGTAATTCCACTCCCATAACTGGTAACGGTTTTTCGAAATTTCATAGATTTTTTCCCAATCTTCTTCGGTAAGCTCGTAGTATTGAATATTTTCCTCGCCACCGAAAATCGATTTTAAAATCTCCATACGGAACTCTTCTACCGTAATTTTTTCTGGAAGGAAATCAATGATGTTCGCAACACGCGAACGCACTGATTTGATTCCTTTTGATTCAATCTTGTCCTGTTTTACTTTAAGTGAGTTCACGACAGCGTCAATATCAAGATTGAACATAAGTGTCCCATGGCTGAACATGCGGCCACGTGTCGAATATTGGGCATTGCCGGAAACCTTTTTTCCTTCAGCCAAAATATCGTTACGGCCTGAAAGCTCAGAGTTAACCCCTAATTTTGCAAGTGCATCAACAACAGGCTGTGTAAATTTTTTATAGTTGCTGAAGCTGTTGCCGTCATCCTTTGTCAGGAAGCTGAAGTTCAGATTGTTTAAATCATGATAAACTGCCCCACCGCCGGAAAGACGACGTACTACAATGATTCCGTTTTCTTCAACGTAATCTGTGTTGATTTCTTCGATCGTGTTTTGATTTTTTCCGATGATAATCGAAGGCTGATTAATATAGAACAGTAAAAAATCATCCTTTTCGATATCCATGTTTTTCAGTATATACTCTTCTATTGCCAGGTTAATACGCGGATCTGTAATTCCTTTATTATCGATAAAATACAAGAGGCTCACTCCTTCAAAAATCGTCCATTTATATTTTAACTTAATTTAGGCATTTTGTGTTGACGAATTAAATCTGTTATAATACAATACATTATATAAACAGAAGTAATATAACAGAAACTTAAAGGAGGCATGCACAATGTTAGAAAACGTAGTGGAATTTTTCAAGAATTTACCTGATAAAATTTGCGTTCAATGCGGTGATAGAATCGAAGAACAAAGCGAATGCTACAGCAACAATTGTGATAAATGTAACTCTCTTTAATTCTTTACACACTGTTTAATTCGCATTACTGACAACCTTCATCTTAGAAATAGGATGAACCTATAATAGCTTACTTGAACCACGGGCTTGCTCAATGCTCGTGGTTTTTTCTGTATAAAAAAGCATGGACTCAACGGAAAACCCGAGTCCATGCTTTTTCTTTTTATAGTTCTGTTTGTTGATTTGAATAACGTTTTTTATAAAGCAATGCAAAATAACCGAACGTGATTGCTAAGCATGAAATCATAACTGCACCTAAAATTGACCAGTTGAACAATAGGAATGATGTATCACCAGTTGAAATGGCTGCTTTGAAGCCTTGTACAGAGAATGTCATCGGTAAAATTTTATTGAAGAAATGCAATTGCTCTGGTACTAGCTCAATCGGGAATGTCCCTGCACTTGTTGTTAATTGAAGAATCAACACGACGATGGCAATAAATCGTCCTGGATCACCAAACACAGATACAAGCAATTGAACCATAGCTAAAAATGTAAAGCTAGTTATAATTGTTGTCAGTATGAACTGCGGCATATTATTTACCTCAAGTCCAAGTCCCCAAACGACAATTGCAATCGTTATAAATGACTGCACCAATCCAACACCGATTAATACAGTTACTTTACTTACAAACCAGCTTGAACTGTTTTTCGGAATAATGGCTGGTTCAACTAATGGGAATACAATCGAAATTAATAATGCCCCGACGAATAATCCTAAAGAAATAAAGTATGGTGCAAAACCTGTACCATAATTCGGTACATGGTTTACGGAATCTTTTTCGACTTCTACTGGAGAACCGACCATATTATACGTATCTTCAGTCGGATTTACAGCGGCTTTTTCGCCTGCTTCCGCCAATTTTTCAGATAAAGTTGTCGTACCATCCTTCAATTCTTTCGTGCCATCCGCTAAAGTAGTAGAACCTTGTGCCAACTCACCTGACTTTTCTGCCAATAAGCTAGTACCGTCATATAATTTATTCGAACCATCAACTAATGTGTTCAAACCTTGCGCTAATGTGTTGGCACCTGTTGCAGCACTTGATGCGCCTGCTGTTAGTTCATTTAGTTTTCCGGCGATTGTTGTATTGCCTTGTGCTAATGAATTGGCACCCTCTATTAGCTGTGCTGAATTTTGCTGTAATTGTGCAACACCTGCTGTTACTTGTTGTTGCCCTGCATTTAATTTACTTGCACCATCACTGATTGCCGCAATTTTATCGTCCAATCCGTTTGTTCCTGCGTGCAGCTGACTTAAACCGCCACTTACTTGTTTACTGCCTTCTTGCAGTTGCCCTAGTGCGGCTTTTAATGCTGCTTGATTTTCTTCAGGCAACATTGGTAATATCGCTTCAAGTTGACCCGCCAATTGATCCATACCGCCTGCTACATTAGCTGAACCATCTGCGAGCGCTTTTACTTTGTCATCGATATTCGCTGTACCTTGTGTTAATAATTTCAGATTTTCAGCTAAGCTTGCCTGACCGGATGTGATGTCCTTTTGTCCGTTTGCTACTTGTGCAACACCACCCGTATAGCTTTCAATACCTTGCTGCAATGTATTGGCGCCATCTGCTGCAGATTTTGCTCCTGTTTCAAGTTGGCTGCTGCCATCCGCAATTTTTGCTACACCTGCCGCCAGATCGGCAGCACCTTTCGCAGCATTTTTAGCACCGGCAACTAAAGCGTCCGTACCATCAGATAATTGAACAGAGCTTGATGCCAATTGTTCTAAATAGCCTTTCAGCTCATCAGCGCCATCCGCCAGCTTCGCGGCACCTTCATCCAGTTCCCCTGCTCCATCTGCTGCCTCGGTAAAACCGTCACCAAGCTGCGTAATGGAATCAAATAATTTTTCTGCATATGTTGCTGAAACTTGCGTATTTACTTCCGCTTTTATGCGATCCATTGCAGTTTCACCAATTTGTGCTCCTAAAAAGTTGAAGCCTTCATTTGGAATATAATCAATAACCAATTTTTGTGGTTCTTCATCTAATAATGTAGTTGCATGTTCAGAGAAGTTTTCCGGAATTTTAATTAAGATATAATATTTTTGATCCTTTAATTTTTGGTCCGCTTCCTTTGCATCAACTTCCTCAAACCGGAATTGCTCGCTATCTATCAGCTTATCGACCAATGTTTGACCTAGCTCCATTGTTTCCACATCCATCACAGCACCTTTGTCTTCATTGACAACGGCAACCGGCAAGTCCTTTAAGTTGGCATATGGATCCCAAAATGCCCATAAGAACATCCCGCTGTACATAACAGGAACAAATAGAACGGCAATAACTGAAATAAGCATTTTCTTTGTTTTAAAAATCTTCAGCCATTCTGCTTTTATCATACTAATTTCCTCCTTCTAAAACTATATGACCAATATCGTTTTTCGGTCATTTCATGGTAAAAAGAAACCACTTCACCAGGAAGTGACTGCTACTTTTTCTTTGCCAAACCACGGAAAATGGTTTCGCTGAATAATGTCAGAATTTCTTGTTCGTTGAGTGGTTCTTTATGTGTCAACTGCCAGTCTACAATAAAAGCCAAATACGATTTAAATAATAAAAAAGCCACATGCTCAGGATTACAGTCAATAACCTCATCTTTTGCAATGCCATTACGAATACGCATCGAGACGTAAGAAATGATTTCCAACTCGATTTTCAACAGCATCTGCTGTACTTCAGGAGTTCCAAGTGCTGTTTCCTCTTCTATTAGTTTGGCAAACAGTAAATGACGCTCACGGAATTGCAGCATTTTCATCAATGCTGTATGGGCATTTTGCATAAAGCTCGCATTTGCATCGATTAGCTGATCTGTTTCACGCTTCATTTCACCGATTAAATGGAATACAACTTCCTGAAACAGCTCTTCTTTATTTTTAAAAAAAGTATAAATAGTCCCTTTTCCTACATTTGCAATTTTAGCAACTTGTTCAATCGTTGTCGCTTTATATCCAAATAATGTGAAAGATTTTGTAGCAGCTAATAAAATTTCATGTCGACGATCCATAAATCCACCTCCTCAAAAAAGTGACCAAATGAACACTTCGGTCATTCAGTCACTATTATACACCCATTTTCTTATATTGCAATATTTAATGGTTATGATCGTCTTCTTTTTCTTCTGTAATTTCTTCGTCATTTTCCATCGAATTAGAACTTGTATCTTCCAGCACTTTGCTCATATCTGGGTTGCCGACAATCAGCTCCTGCTTTGGCATCACGTGCATACCGCGCGCCGTCGTATGGGCAAACATATAGTATACGCCATCATGGTCAAACGTATAGTCAGCGACATAGATTCCGTCTTCTGTCAGTTCTCCGTCCAGCATCTCCCCTTCATCGCGAAGGCCAGATTCCCATACTTCAAACTTCACTTCTTTCGCATCATTTACCGCTTCATCATCTTGAGTCACACGTGCCGCAAGCTGAATCGTTTCCCCAGCATTCAATTGTTCAGCCGTTTGAATATGTACATCTACAATTGCCGGTACCTCGGCAGTATCAAGTGTTTCCACTTTTGGATCATCCCCACACCCAACTAACAAAATAGGTACTGCAACTAAACTGTAAAACCACTTTTTCATCGTGAAATCTCCCATCCTTGCTATAATTATGTAATTTATTTCAATCTTTTCTCCATCCTTCTTAGCGTACTAAAAAATCCGGACAGATGCATTACTATAATTAAGATAAATTTGTGAACCATTAGGAAAATCTTCAAACGAGAAATGCTGCATTAAAAGCGGTTCACTTTTAATACAGCATGTCGTTCAACTAGTCTATTGAATTATTGTTACATTGCTAATTTTGATTCGGCCAACTGGTTGAGTAATTGCTCGGCTGTATTTCTTCCTTGTAAAACACAGTCCGGAATACTAATTCCCTCATAGGAGCTTCCTGTTAATAAGACATTCGGAAACTCTTGATAAAACTGTTTTTTCATAGTTGACATACGAGACTCATGACCAATTGTATATTGAGGCATTGCTTCCTTCCAGCGTGCAACTGTCGTCAACAATGGCTGGGCATCTAAACCTACCGCCCGTTCCAAATCCTGCAATACGATTTTTTCAATTTCACTGTCGGAGAGCTCTACAATCGATTCATCCCCTACACGGCCAATGTATACCCTAAGTAGTTCATGGCCATCCGGGGAAACATTATCCCATTTCCGGTGACTCCACGTACAGCTTGTAATGGCAAAATGACTATTGCGTGAAACGAAGAAGTTAAGTGCATCTTCATATTTTTGCATCGAACCTTTTTCAAATGCCATCGTAACCGTTGCGATTGTAGCATAATTCATATCCGGAACTTGCTGCATTGTTACAGAGTCCGGGAAAATTCTTTTCGTTACATTAAACGGTGTCGTTACAATGATGTTATTTGATTGAATGGACGTCCCATCATTCAATTCAATAAGATGAGTATCATCATTATTTTTTTCAATGGAATTCACTTTCAAACCTTTTAAAATCGTTACATCGGTTAAAGCATTTTCCAAAGTTTCAATTAATGATTCCAGCCCGTTTTCAAATGATTCATAATGTAGTTCACCTGGAGTGTCAACGAGTGCGTAAATACCTTTACCGGTTTTTTTCATACCGAGCAGCAAACTGCGATAATCCTTTTCCAACTGATAAAACTGCGGGAACATCGATTGCATGCTAAGATGGTCGATATCACCTGCAAATGTACCTGCCAACACCGGCTCAACTAAATTTTCTACAACTTCTTTACCAAAGCGTCGATTGAAAAATTCACTAATCGGTTCGTCTGCCGCATGCGGTAATTTCGGTAATAACAAATCCCCTGCTGCGCGGAATTTCCCCATTAGAGATAGAACATTCGATTTCATGAACGGGAGGATTTTAGGTGACCCTCCGAGCAGGATATTACTCGGAATTTGGTGCAACTTGCCACCAACTGCGATGAATGTTCGACCATAATTATTTTGAATCATCTCATGTTCGATATTTAAATCACGTGCCAACTTTCGGACACTGCTACCTGTATCAAAAAACGATTCAGGCCCACGTTCGATAATATATCCATTTTGACGTACTGTATGGATTTTACCACCTAAACGTAGTGACGCTTCGATCAGCACGATGTCTATCGGTAAATTATGCGCCTTCGTTTTTTGCTGTAAATAGTATGCCGTCGTTAAACCAGTGATGCCACCGCCAACGATAACAACCTTGTTCCTTTTTAAAGTCACCCTCATCATCACTCTCTACTATTTCGCTAATTTTTTATTGATAGCATCTACCATTGCATCAATGAATAAAGGATGTGTATTTGGCATTGTCGGGCGATAGTAGCTTGCACCGATTTCGTCACAAACAACTTTACACTCAATATCATTATCATATAGCACTTCTAAATGCTCAGTAACAAATCCTACTGGTGTATAGATGAATGCTTTATAACCTTTTTGCTCAAATAATTCCTTCGTTAAGTCCTGTACATCCGGTCCTAGCCATGGCTCTGGTGTTTGTCCGGCTGACTGCCAGCCTACTTCAACATTCACAATATCAGAAGCCTCTTCAATTAAACGTGCTGTTTCGATTAACTGCTCTTCATACGGATCGCCCGCAAGCTTAATTTTTTCCGGCAATGAGTGGTTGGACACGATTAAGCACGCATTTGCGCGCTCTTCTTCTGTCATTTTTGCCAACTCGCCATTCACGGCATTTTTCCAGAATTCAATGAATTTAGGTTCGCCATACCATGCTTCAACAGAAGTGATATTTAACGTACCGCCTAATTTTTCAGCAGCTTCCTTTGCTCGTCCATTGTACGATTTAATAGAGAAAGTTGAGAAGTGTGGTGCTAAAACGATTGATACCGCTTCAGTGATTCCTTCTTTCACCATTGCTTCTACTGCATCTTCTACAAATGGTTCAATATGCTTTAAGCCGATAAATACTTTATATTCCACTTCGTCCTGTACTTCGTTCAAACGTGCACATAATGCATGGGCTTGTGCTTCCGTCATTTTCGCAAGCGGAGAAATACCGCCGATTGCACGGTAACGTTCTGTTAAGTCGTCCAAATGTTCCTGGCTCGGTTTGCGGCCATGACGAATATGTGTGTAATAACGTTCGATATCTTCTTCTTTATATGGCGTACCATAAGCCATTACTAATAACCCGCGTACTTCTTTCATGTAAGTTCACCTCTGCATGTTTTTAAACACGTTTCTTTTTTAGTAAGTTATTAAAGATTCTTCATTCTTCATCTTAATAAGGGGTTGATTTACATTCCGGGTCGGACGTTTTCCGCGGACACAACCAGAGCCTGTAGTCTCAGGCGTCGTACTGTTCCCGCTGGAGTCGCCTCCCCTCCATTGCAATCAACTTTTCACCTATATAGTTTTCTCACCTTCACCGGTGAATAATCAAATTAAATTTATTGTTGTATTGAACGTTTTGCAATTTGTTCGCGGCTGTATTCGTGTACAAATGTTGTTAGTCGTTTTAATACAGCTGGATCTACTTCTGGGAAGACACCGTGGCCTAAGTTGAAAATATGTCCGCCTGTATGCGCTAATCCTTGATCCACAATATCTTTCGCTCGTGCTTCGATTACGTTCCAGTCAGCAAGTAATAATGTAGGATCCAAGTTCCCTTGTACCGCTTTTGTTACGCCGCGAGATTCTGCTTCACGGATCGGTAAACGCCAGTCCAAACCTACTACATCAACTGGCAGGTCATGCCATTCTTTTACTAAATGCGATGCACCTACACCAAATTGGATTAACGGTACATTTAATGCGCGCAATTCAGCAAAAATGCGTGTCATCGTCGGCTTGATAAAAATTCGGTAATCTTCTACATTTAATGCACCAACCCAAGAATCGAAAATTTGGATTGCCTTTGCACCAGCTTCTACTTGCGCTGTAATATCCACAATAATCATATCAGCCAGTTTTTCCATTAAAGCAAACCATGCTTTTGGCTGTGAAACCATGAATGATTTTGTTTTAGCATAGTTTTTGCTTGGGCCGCCTTCGATCATATAGCTCGCAAGCGTAAACGGAGCACCGCCAAAACCGATTAACGGAACATTTAACTGTTCTGTCGTTAACATTTTAATTGTCTCTAGCACGTAAGGTGTATGCTCTTGTGCGTTGAAATCACGTAAGTTTTCTACATCAGCTGCTGAACGGATAGGATTTGAAATAACCGGACCGATTCCCGCTTTTATTTTTACATCAATTCCCATTCCTGGTAAAGGGGTAACAATATCTTTATAAAGAATCGCTGCATCTACATTGTATTGATCAACAGGTAAACGCGTCACATATGCACATAACTCCGGCTGCATTGTAATCTCTTCTAATGAATATTTTTCTTTTATTTCACGATATTCTGGCTGTGAACGGCCTGCCTGGCGCATAAACCAAACTGGTGTATGTTCAACTTGCTCACCGCGAGCAGCACGTAATAATGTGTCATTAAATTTCATCATTTTTGATTTCTACCCCTTAAAGTAAATTCTTTTTTATTTTATAACTCAAAAACGTCATTGATATCCATCATCGACTATAAACTTTTCATAAATAATTGTATAGATTTCTTCAATAAATGTCATGAATTTGTCTTTTCTGCTATAGAACTTTTTGACAAATGGCTTGAATATCTTTATAAATGGAAATAATAGTGTAAGGAGGTCGGTATATATGAATTTTTATGTAACTTCAGGAACACCTGACTATATGGAAAATTTAATCACAAAAAATCCACAGCACCCTTTAATTTTATTGCACGGAAATGGTAATTCAGTGGTGTTGCATGAAACAGAGAACAAATCTATTTTCGCAGTACCCCGCAAGTTTGAAGTTATTGCTCAAGATGGACAGTTTACACAAAAGGGCTATTATACTTTTTTCAATATGCCCATTATGTCAGATGAGCGCCCGGTTTTCGAGAAAAAAGCTCTTGATGTCATCCCTGCTTTGAACTCCAATGACGCTGTAATTGCCTATCGTTTACTGCGTCCGATTAAAGCAGAAACCTATTTATTTATTATTCAATGGGGCGGGCCTGCTTCTTATGAAGTCTGGAAAGCCAGCAATGAGTATAAGACTTCATTTGCCCCTATCTTTGAAGGCACGACACAAGTGCTACAGTCGATGTTTAACTCATCATCCTATATTACGACATATAGTGCAGCTTCAAAAGAATAATGCTTTTATAAAAAATGCTACGATTGTGTTTCGTAGCATTTTTATATAAAATAATACATATTTAGAAAATCTTTCGTTTTCCGAACTATTCTGCTTCTCACTAAACAAAAGGCGGTTATTATGTGAAAATACAAATTCAGTTGTTTAAAGCTTTCTTTGTTTCAGGAATTCTTGGATTCGGGGGAGGTCCGACAATCATTCCATTGCTTCATAAAGAAGTAGTTGAAAAATATAAACTTATGACAGATGATGACTTTTCTGATGTGTTATCGATTGGAAACACATTGCCTGGTCCAATTGCTACAAAGATGGCAGGCTACATTGGTTACCGTATAGGCGGTTTTCTCGGATTAATTAACGCTCTGTTTGCTTCGGTTATGCCTACTGTACTATTAATTATTTTATTATTAAATTCATTAAACCAATTCAGTAACTCTGACTTTATCAACAACATGTCTAATGGCGTCATCCCCATTGTGACAGTGATGATGGGGATTTATGCATTTGACTTTTTAAAGAAATCGCATAAAGCTTTAGGTCTAAAAATCAGCGCAATTATTTTCGTGTTCAGTTTTATAACGATTGTTTTATTCGATCTTCACCCTGGGATTATCATTGGTTCCCTCTTAATATTGGCGCTGGCATTGCCCAATAAAGGAGGAAAAGAACAATGATATTTTGGGAGCTTTTTATTGCATTTTTAATACCGAACCTTTTGGCATACGGAGGCGGGCCTGCTTCAATCCCGTTAATTGAACATGAAGTGGTAGACAGGTATGAGTGGATGACCCAAAGTGAATTCAGTGAGTTTCTTGCTTTGGCAAATTCATTGCCCGGTCCTATCGCAACGAAGATGGCGGGTTATATCGGCTTTGAAGTTGGTGGTATTTTAGGGAGTATTATAGCGTTATTTGCGACAGTAGCCCCCACCCTGATTTTAATGATTACACTTTTGAATCTTCTACAAAAATATAGAGATTCGCCTAAAGTAATGCGGTTATCAAGCTTTGTATTACCTGCAATTGCCGTATTATTAATTACATTAACATTCGATTTCGCCAAGTCTTCCTATGAATCAAATAAATTGATTCCAACGATTTTAATGATTGTCGGCAGCTATATTGCTCTGGAAAAATTCAAAGTTCCTTCTATTATAGTAATCGCCGCCGGATTATTAATTGGCGGATTCTTGTTATAAACATAATAGGCACCCATTTTCGCTCTAGAAAATGGGTGCCTTATTTGTTGTACAATTCTATTTATTATTTTGACATTCTCATCGTCAGTTCACTGACTGCAATAATGACAATCGGAATGAAATAAAACTGCGGCTGCATGACTGCACAAAGTGTCACAATAATAGCCTGTACAATGCTTAGTTGACGAAGCAGTTTTGCGACAGCCTGTTTTCTCGTATCGCGAGGGATCGGGTAAAGCATGTCCATCCGAAAATCCCCTGCTGACATGAGGGCATACTTAAGCTGAAGGGTTGTCGCAAATGCAAGTGCTCCTGCAACGATCCAAGTTACAAATGGAATCGTAATAAACATCGCAATAACAGCTGAAATCGCCGTTAACCGTACCCATAAATAAAAATGGTCATCTGTACGGATAAACGTGCGGTAAA
Organism: Solibacillus sp. NPDC093137; assembly: GCF_050280445.1. Taxonomy (NCBI): domain Bacteria; kingdom Bacillati; phylum Bacillota; class Bacilli; order Caryophanales; family Caryophanaceae; genus Solibacillus; species Solibacillus sp. NPDC093137. The sequence goes on along the minus strand of NZ_JBNNVH010000006.1, from coordinate 44,042 downwards.
TTAAATATGCCTGTGTATTTTCCTTTTTATAGCTGATTGCTTTATACGCAATATCCAGCCATGCACGACGTTTTACAGAGCCCTTTAAATGCGGGACATCTGTGAAGTAGTTGGCAAAACGGTAAAAACGCATCATGCGGTTTTGCTCAAGCTTAATAAAATGTTCGTAAGGCACTGGATTGTCCTGCACTTTTTTCTTCAATGTAAATGTATAATAAGCCATCATAATAAGAAATACGATGCCCAGCAAACCGTCTGTCAATGTCATTTGAATCCCGATAATCGACACGATCGCCCGCACAAATCGGTCGAGTACAATGGCATTCCCACGATTTGCATAACGGTAATTGAATTCGGCGCGCACATTAATAAATTTCAGCACCGCGATAAATAGAGCTGTCAGCCAAATTTCAGCTACGCTAAGTGTCGTAACTTCTTTCAATAACGGAATCGTTATAATATACAGAACGACCGGCAACAATAGCTGTGACCAAAACGTCCAGTTCATCGCCTTTTTGAAATAGTTCGGCATTTGGCTTTCTAGCGGCAATAAGTATACTTGATCGGGTTCTTTCAGCAATGTGACAGGTCTACTTAATGCAACTAAGAACCCGATTACAAGGGCAATGAGCCATTCTGCCGGAAAATCAGGCTGCACGACCTTCAGCCATTCACTGTACTGATATCCCCCTGCCCCTGCGATAAAGACAAGGACAATCGCAATATGCCCTGTAAAGACGAAGCGCATATACTTCATCACTTCGCCAATGTAATGCTCGAAGCGCTTAGCCCATACACTATGCATGCTGTTCATTGTCCTGCTCCTTTGTCATTGCAATATACAAATCATCCAGTGTCGCAGTCGGCATATTGAACGCTTTGCGCAAATCATTCATTGTTCCTTGTGCACGAACACGTCCTTCATGAAGTAAGATGATGCGGTCACAATGTTTTTCTGCAGTCGATAAAATATGTGTCGACATTAAAATCGATGCCCCTGCACGTTTTTTATCATCCATTTGATCAAGCAATGACTGAATGCCGAGCGGGTCTAAACCGACAAACGGCTCATCGATAATATATAAACTTGGATCGACTAAAAATGCGCACATAATCATTACCTTCTGGCGCATCCCTTTAGAAAAGTGCGAAGGGAACCAATTTAATCGCTTTTCCATACGGAATTCCTTCAATAAAACTTCAGAGCGTTCTTCCAATGTTCTCTCATCTAAACCATAGGCCATTGCCGTTAATTGTAAATGTTCTTTTAATGTTAATTCTTCATATAGTACGGGTGTTTCCGGAATATAGGAGAAGCTTGATCGGTACTTGTCCAAATTTCCCTTTAACGTCACACCGTTTAAACGAATTTCTCCAGAGCGCGGTAAGAGCGTGCCAATAATATGCTTGATCGTCGTACTTTTCCCAGCACCGTTAAGGCCGATTAATCCAACGAGCTCTCCTTTGTTAATTTCAAATGATAAATCTTGAATCACAGGCTTTCTCGTATAACCACCTGTTACATTTTGCAGTTGTAAAATTGTCACAGTCGTCACTCCTCTTTTCTAAAATTTAGTTTATCAAAAGCGAATAAAATTGAACACTGAATGCAACACTCAATTCAAAGAACAAAAAGTAAATCCTTCATATAAGAAAGTAGTTTTCCGAATAATCTATGATAGAATAAAGAAAAATAATAGTATCTTCACCATAAATTGGGGTTGTACAGTTGATTTTTATTGTTGGCGGATGCTTTCCAAGGGAAATTGCCGCCCTGTACTCCACATAACTTACAATAACATTATTTTCTAACTTCTAATGGTGAAAATCAAAAATAAAAAAGGAGCGATAAATAAGATGAGTGATTGCTTATTTTGCAAAATCATTGCCGGTGAAATTCCAAGTATTAAAGTTTATGAGGACGAGCATACTTTTGCCTTCATGGACATTGCCCCATTAACAAAAGGCCATACACTGTTAATCCCGAAAACACATTGTAAAGATCTATTTGAAATGTCAGAAGAAGTAGCACGTAATTTATATGCTGCTGCCCCGAAAGTGGCTAATGCCATTAAAGCTGCTTTTAACCCGGCTGGTATGAATACGATTAATAATAACGGTGCTGAAGCAGGCCAAACCGTTTTCCATTACCATCTGCATCTCGTTCCACGTTATGACGAAAAAGATGGACTAGTTGTCAACTGGAATGGTCGTTCACAGGAATTCCCGCCAGATGTGCTGTCGACACTTTCTGAGGAAATTAAATCACATTTATAATTGCTCCTATCAGTTATATTTACATGAGTGTATGAGGAGACTATGGCCAGCATCTTTTTCATCTATGAAAATGCTGGTTTTTCTTTTATTACTTACCCGCCCAATCTTTCCAATGTTTATCGGAACATGGATTTGGAAAAAGATTTGGATAACAAATATAAATAAAGTGAGGTTATCAATATGAAAGCAAAATCATTTTTACTAGGTATTACAACTGGCATCGTTGGCGGTGCGGCTGTTATTTTATTTACAGCACCGCAATCAGGGACAGCTTTACGACAAAACTTATTGGAGAATACTAAAAAGGCCACATCAAAGCTCCAAGACGTACAACATGAACTAAATAACGTCAAGCAATCGATTACAACTTTAAAGGCAGAAGTACAAAATAGTATGCCTAGTATAGTAAATGAATTAAAGGATAATTTCGCAAATTTCAAAACCCAGATAGAACCGGAAGCAATAAATTTAAAACAAGAAATCGAGAAATTACAGAATTCTATAAGTGAAATCGAGAAAAATATACCTTCAAATAGAAATAATGAGTAATGAACAGCGATTCACCAATATAACTTTAGAACTACATTAAAGTTTGAAAACGGTCAATTTAATCCCAAAATTATCTTTTTATAGCATAAATCAACCAATGTTGAATTATTCCATTTTTCTAACTTTAAACTCTTTTCTTTTATTGCTATAATAATTTTAAAATGTAAATGAAAGAAGAAGGTGATTGCTTTGACAGAAGATTTATACTCACAACGAGAGGCTATGTTATTTAGCCAAAGAGTCGCACAACTTTCGAAAGCACTATGGAAAGCTATCGAAAAAGATTGGCAAACATGGATTAAACCTTTTGATTTAAATATTAATGAACACCATATTTTATGGATTTCATATCATTTGAAAGGTGCCTCCATTTCAGATGTAGCTAAATTTGGTGTCATGCATGTATCTACCGCTTTCAACTTTTCAAAAAAATTAGAAGAACGTGGATTACTAACTTTCTCAAAACGTGATGAAGACAAACGTAATACATATGTTGAGTTAACTGATAAAGGCGCAGAACTCATTCTACGTATGTACGATCATTATCACGATACAGAACATACGATTTTAACAGGCGCATTGCCATTAAAAGAACTATACGGACGTTTCCCTGAGTTTTTAGATGTAATGGCTGTTATTCGCAATATTTACGGGGATGACTTCATCGAAATATTTGAACGTTCTTTCTTTAACTTTAAAGAAACAATTGATGACAAAGGTAAGCCATCAATCACTACAACTTTATAAAACTCCCAGTAAGAAATGTCGCCAATTTAAATTGATGACATTTCTTTTTTTATTTATTATAGTTAGTTTTATGTTTAATAATGTTTCGTTAATGGAAAAGCATTATACGTCCTTTTCCATAATGTTTTAGGGGGGCTCACATGCATTGTTGGAAAACGATCAACATTGAGCGAGAGTATGGTACGGGAAGACTTGTATTATTGGCAATCACTCTTTTCGTCCTTGTATTTTGCTTTTCATACATTGCATTTAGTTTTAATTTTAACGGTAAGCATATCGATCGACATTTATGGTTAGTTTTATTAGTAATACCTTTTATTTATCCTATGCATAAATTAATACATTATTTCGCTCTGTTTCAACATAGAAAATCACTCGTCATTCGCTTTAAAATTCAACATCTCATGCCGGTTGTCCGGATGCGCCTGCAAAACGGCATTCCAAAAAAGTCTTACCTTTTTGCACTCGTAACACCTTTTATCGTTATTAATGCTGCATTGATCGCTGGGGGCATTTACTATCCTGAATATGCGCATTATTTCAGTGGTTTGCTCGCATTTCACTGCTGTATATGTCTTATGGATTTTTTATATGTGAAAAATTTAATGTATGCACCAAACAATGCTATAATTGAAGAAACGCCAAGAGGTTATGAAATTTTAGTTCCGCTTGATATTTAGGTTTTTATTGATGCTTTAGAGGGGAGGAATAAATTTGTTACTACTTGTTGTAATCTTATTCTCAGTAATATACTTATTCCAAATAAATCGAATGACTGCGGCGCTATGCAGTCGACGTGAAATTCCAGAAGAAAAACAGCCAAAAATTTTCCGTACGATTAATGTACTGATTACAATTTTACTTGTAAGCATGTACGTTGAAGTACTGCTTGCCGTTTAAAAAAAATTTTATTTATGTAATAATTTTTTTGTCCATACTTTAATAATTAGAAAAGGTGTGTTAAAAGTCGTAAAGACTTTTAACACACCTTTCTTTCTTAGTAGATGAATGCTGCACCTACAATAATTAATAAGATAAACAACACAACTAATAAAGCAAAGCCAGAGCCGTAGCCTGAGCCGCCGCCATTGTAACCTCCGCCACCCATATTGCCACCTCCCTTCTCTCTTTCTCTCAATATCGTATGCACCTGTTGATACAAAACTTAGGCACTCTTCACATGCAACCATTTTGTTTTTAAATCGTTTATGTTATAGTTACAAGTGCATTAAAGTTAAGTTAGGAGCGTATTCAAATGAAAAAGACCATTTTTGCATTAACAGTTGCTGCTTCAATCGGTTTAGCTGCATGCAGTAATCCTGGAGATGAAGTTGTCGTATCAACAAGTGTAGGCGATATCACTCAAGAAGAATTTTATAATTCAATGAAGGACATCGCAGGTGACCAATTACTGCAACAAGTAGTAGTTGAACAGATTTTAAACGATAAATATAAAGTAACAGATGAAGAAATCGAAGAAGAATTGAAGGGTGTAAAAGAGCAGTATGGCGAGAGCTATGAGTCTGTTTTAGCACAAAGCAATTTAACGGAAGAAACGTTAAAAACAAATATTCGTTTCACATTGTTACAAGAGAAAGCTTTAAAAGATGTTGAAGTAACTGACGAGGAAATCGAAAAGTACTACAACCAAGCATCTCAAGAATTAAACGCTCGCCACATTTTAGTGGAAGATGAAGAGACTGCAAAAGAAATCAAAGCTAAATTAGATGCTGGAGAAGATTTTGCTAAACTAGCGAAAGAATTCTCAACTGATCCTGGTTCTGGAGCACAAGGCGGAGATTTAGGTTGGTTTACAGTAGGTACAATGGTGCCTGAATTCAACGATGCTGCATATGCATTGGAAATCGATGAAATCAGCGAGCCTGTACAATCTGAACATGGTTTCCACATCATTCAAGTGACTGAAAAACGTGATGTTAAAGATTACGGTAAACTTGAAGACAAAAAAGAAGAAATCCGTGAGTCAATTGCAGCTACAAAAGCTGATTGGAACACGAAAATGGCAGAGTTAATCAACGATGCTGATGTAAAAGTTAAAGACAAAGATTTAAAAGACGCATTTTCAGGCTTCAAAGCTGAATAATCGTTGACATATGAATGCGAGACCCACAAACGGGTCTCGCATTTTTTAGTTTTTCTTTACGAATTCCGATTTCAGCTTCATTGCACCAAAACCGTCGATTTTACAATCAATATTGTGGTCGCCTTCTACAAGTCGAATGTTTTTAACACGTGTACCGATTTTTAACGTAGAGGAGCTTCCCTTTACTTTTAAATCCTTCACAACTGTTACGGTATCACCATCAGCCAACAGGTTACCGTTTACATCACGAACGACTAATCCTTCTTCTTGCACTGTTTCAACTGCTTGAGACCATTCATGCGCACATTCCGGGCACACATAATTTTGTCCATCTTCATACGTATACTCTGATCCGCATTCCGGGCATTTCGGTAATTGTTCCATTTTTATTTACCTCCTGTATTTCATCCCCTCTATACTCGCATAGTTCCTGTTTATAAACAAGGTTATAAAAGTAAATATGCTCAAAACACGAACATTCCCTTTTCCTTTGTGACAAAAATCTATAAATTTTCTATAAGTTCTTCTCTTTTATGACTATTAAAAAAATAATTTAAAGAATTTTCACATATTTGTTCGGAAAGGGTATATTATCAATTTATATTCTAATTCTAAAATTCAGGAGTGATTGCATTGACAGTAACAACTAAACGCGCATTTAACTTTAATGCTGGTCCATCGGCATTACCATTAGAAGTTTTACAAAAAGCACAGGCAGAGCTAGTAGATTTTAAAGGTACTGGTATGTCTGTAATGGAATTAAGCCACCGTAGCGCTGCATTTGAAGAAGTACATAATGAAGCGATTGCAAATTTACGCCAATTATATGAAATCCCTGAAAACTATGAAGTACTATTTTTACAAGGCGGAGCAAGCCTTCAATTTTCAATGATTCCAATGAACTTCTTAAGTGAAGGTCAAAAGGCGAGCTATATCCAAACAGGTGCATGGTCAGAAAAAGCCTTTGCAGAAGCGAAGCTATTCGGGACACCTGTAGAGGCAGCAAGCTCAAAAAGCAATAACTACAAAAATATCCCGGCTCTTTCAGATATCCAAATCGATGAAGATACAGCATACCTTCACTTAACATCAAACAATACAATTTTCGGGACACAATGGAAAACATTCCCCACTACTGGTGACCTTCCACTAATTGCGGACATGTCTTCTGATATTTTATCGAAGAAAATTGATGTATCGAATTTTGCCATGATTTATGCAGGTGCACAGAAAAACTTAGGTCCTTCAGGTGTAACTGTTGTCATCATCCGTAAAGATTTTCTTGAAAAAGCAAATTCAAATATCCCGACAATGCTGAAATACGCAACACATTCTAAAAATAATTCGTTGTACAATACGCCTCCTACTTTCGGTATTTATATGTTAGGCGAAGTATTAAAATGGGTGAAAGCTGAAGGTGGCTTAGAAGCGATTGAGCAGCGTAATGAAGAAAAGGCGAAGTTTATTTATGATGTAATCGACAATTCGAACGGCTTCTACTACGGGCATGCAACTGAAGATTCACGTTCATTGATGAACATTACGTTCCGTGTAGCAGATGAAGAGCTGGAGAAAAAATTCCTTGCTGAAGCAAAAACAGCCGGATTTGTCGGTTTAAACGGTCACCGTTCTGTAGGAGGCTGCCGCGCTTCTACTTATAACGCTGTCCCAGTCGAAACATGCAAAGCCCTTGCTGATTTCATGTTGAAATTCCAGCAGGATAATCAATAACAAGCAAAACCATAACTCATAATTAAAGGCCGTTCAAATTTTTAGAATTTGAACGGCCTTATTTAGTTCCTGCTCTTTATACATTGTTCTCCGTTACGGCGGATGCTTTCCTGGGGGCACGAGGCCAACACGATGTTGGTCACAAAAGCGTTGCCACAGGACGTGGCGCTCCTAGCTTTTGTTCCAAGTCTCTCCCACGTGCTTTTCCCCTGGGAGTCGCCGCCTTCACTCCGAACAACTAAATTTTCAGCTTAAATCATCGGTTTGTAGAATGAACGGTTATCTAATGGGAATAGACGCTCTGTAAATTCACCAGGCTTCGTTTTATCAAGGGCACGTGTCAGCATATTCATCTTCGCATCGATATTATCAATATAGTGCAGAATTTCCGCTTCCTGAATCATAGGCTTTTTCGGGCTGCCCCACTCTTCTTTTCCGTGATGTGACAACACTAAATGTTGAAGCAGCATCACTTCTTCACCTTCGATTTTCAGCTCATTGGCTGCTTGACCAATTTCATTGACCATAATCGAAATATGACCAAGCAAGTTGCCTTCCACCGTATACATAGTACCTACCGGACCGCTCAGCTCAATGACCTTACCGATATCATGTAAAATAACCCCTGCATATAATAAATCACGGTTCAGCGTTGGATATAGATCACAAATCGCCTCACTTAATTTAAGCATCGATACAACATGGTCAAGTAAGCCTGACGCATAGTCATGGTGATTTTTAGTTGCCGCAGGGTAAATCAGTATTTGATCTTGATATTTTTTTGTAAGATTGCGTGTAATACGCGAGATATTCGGATTTTGAATTTGAAAGAAGTATTGTGTCAGCTCTTCAAATAATTGTTCCTTTGGCACCGCAGACGTTGGCAAAAGATCGCTGATTTGAACGCCTTCCTCATCACGTGCAGGTCGGATTTGTTTCACACGCAGTTGGTTTTTTCCACGATAGTCGTGAATCTCTCCCCCAACTTTTACAATAACCTGTGCACGGTATAGATTTTCATGTTCCTCGTTTGTATCCCATAGCTTCGCTTCAATATCGCCGCTACGATCCTGTAAAATTAGTGACATAAAAGGCTTACCGACAGTCGTTACGCCTTTTTTTGCTTCTTTTATCAATAAATATTGGTCCACTTGTTCACCAGGTTGGAGTTTTGTAATTCCATTCACAAGCAATCGCCCCTTTATAACTCTATTACAATTTATTGTAACATGTATATGCGTTATTTATCGATTAAAAGACTATCAATTGCTCCTCCGTTACCGAAAGCTGAATTTTTTTCACAAAATAGCGTTTAGCAACCCAAAAATCCGGGTAAATTTCGATGAATTAAAATGTTCATGAACAGTTCATAAACTGCAAATATTTCTCGAATAATGATAGCTGCTTCGTGAATTTTCGGAAAATTTCTAGTATAATTATATTATCTTGCTTATAAAGGGTGGTTTAAATGGAGAATTATCGTTTTACTGCATTTGAAAAAACTGGGGAAACATTATTTGATGAAGTGTGGAATTTCGCAAACGATGATGCTGCAAAAATCGAAGGTCAAAAGCAAATCGAAGAAAAAGGTATTGCTGAGAAAACACACCGATTAGTAAACTCATCAGGTAAATTAATTTTATTCCACGTTTAAAATTAAACGTACATAATGAAACTATCAATCCGGCTTTTACCGGTAGTTGATCTTCCGCCTATGCGGGATAAATAAGAGGTGCCCTGAAATTCAGGGCACCTCTTTATTATACTAAACGTTTGATCGCCCCATAGAGCTCTTCATTTGTTGGTACTTGTAAATACATGCGCAGCCTTACAATACGATTCAATTCCTTTTCAATCATACATCGTGCATACGTCACACGATCTTCAGTAGCATACATCTTCCGGAACTCTTCCTGCATATTATACATTTCATTAAAATCGCTTAACACTAGTTGAAGTTCTTTTTCATTTAATAAATATTGCTCTACTAAATTGACAAGCTCCTCATTAAAGATCTCCAGCATTTTAACGGCATCATCTTTTATAAATAGATCAAGCACTTTTTTGACAAGCGTCGTCGTCAATATACTCCCTATAATAAGACCGATGATCCCGCCGATTAAGCTAATGACAGTTGTACTAACATTCGGAATCGATAAGCCGACTCCTCCACCTACGATTAAACCAATAATACTCCCTGCAACACTTGCAGCCGTTTTGGAAATATTTTTAAATAGCTGTGCCGGAGACATCTGCTTTTTAATTGCGCGAATTATATCGACGCTCGACATGACACCTGTTACGATTGCTCCTGTTACAACATTTGCATTCAGTAATGTGATAGCTTTTTTAGCTATAACAGAGCTGTACATCGCCTTTTTCGTGGCCGTACTAGCCATCCTCTTCACTACTGCTTTTGCACCGTTTTTCTTTACGGCACTTGCAATACCTTCATCCAGCTCAATATGGTCAACAATATTCAGGTTATCGATTTGCTTTTCGATAATTTCTTCAGCAAATGGCTCTCCTATAACTGTTAAACCTGTCAGTACAGCATTTTCAACTGCGGTACCTCGTTCTGCACCATTCCACTTACTTTGGGCGAAAGAAATTGCGGTACTCATTCCGATCGTTTCTTTCTTAAAATCGATGCAGCCTCTTTCATCAATGACTAGATTATGGATATTTCCAGCATCTAATATGTGACGAACTTGCTCATATGTGAATGCACCTTGTTTAATAATATCGCTATTATTAAAATGTGCATGTATTTCATTATATTGCTCAAAAGGAACTTCCAAGTAATTACTATGTTCCTGATCTAGCTGTTTTAGTTCAATTTCGCAAATTGCAATCGCATCATTTACATTGGGACAATACACATTGTGTACGATTTGTCGCCGGTTGTTTGATAGCCAAATTTGGTCCATGAAGTTACCTCCATTTTTCGTCTTTCACTATCATATAAGCATTCGGTAATGTTGTACAGTAATATTTTATTTCCCAATAAAAAAGAAGGAGCCAGCGTTGTTTCACCAGCATCCTCCGATATTATTTACTTTCCTTCAAATTGCGGCATTCTCTTTCCAACGAAAGCCTGAATACCTTCTAAATGGTCTTGTGTTTGGCGCATTTTCACCTGTCCCGCCGATTCGCCTTCCAATATCTGCTCTAACACAGGCAAGTTCGCATTATGCAATATCAGCTTAGTTTCAATCTTCGCCAAAATTGGTGATGCTAACAGCTTGCCAACAAGTTGGTCAACTGTTACTAATGCCTGACCATCTTCCACATTATAATCAATGAGTCCTAATGTTAGCGCTTCATCGCCGCTTAACACTTTTCCTTCCCATATCATTTGCTTTGCTTTTGGTGTTCCGAGACGTTCCTTCATAAAGAAGTGTCCTGCACCGTCAGGAACTAAACCGATTCCGATAAAGTTCATCGCTAATTTACTAGATTGCTCCGCAACGATGATATCGCTTCCTAATGCCAGACTAAATCCTAAACCGGCTGCAGCTCCATGAATTTGTGCAATCGTAATCATCGGAAGTGTATAGTAAGCCTTCACTAAACGTGAAATGTCTTCCATAATTGTTCCAAAATCAGAAAAGTCGTCTGATGAAACCATCATTTTTACATCGCCACCAGCAGAGAAGACTCTCCCTTCCCCTCTAATGATAAGAATTTGAACATCCTTTTCATTATGTAGCGCTTCAAAGCAATCCGCCAACTCGCGCATCATCGTAAAATCCATTGCATTCATAGCATTTGGGCGATTTAATGTTAATGTTGCTTTTCGCTCCGCAATTTCCAAGTTAATTGTTTCAAAGTTCAATTGTATACACCCCTTATTTATGAATAATCATTCATTTCGACAAATGACTTCATATCTCCTTTATTTTCATACTTCTAACACTTTAGCTTTGTTCGGTACCGGCTTATAATTGGCTAAATATTTACCGACCTGCAATCCAGTAAATAAGCATCCTCCTAAAAACGTCCCTTCCAATGAGCGGTAACCATGTACCCCACCGCCACCAAAGCCGCTGACTTCTCCTGCCGCAAAGAGTCCTTGAACAGGGTTGCCCTCGTCATTTATTACTTGCCCGTTTAAATCGGTTTGTAATCCCCCTAATGTTTTTCTTGTGAGTATATTTAAGCGTACGGCAATTAACGGTCCAGCTTTCGGATCCAAAATTTTGTGGGGCTTGGCTGCACGAATCAATTTATCACCGATATAGTTTCTCGCTCCATGCATAGCATTAATTTGTGCATCTTTTGAGAAGAGATTTTCGATTTCACGGTCCCGCGCTAAAATCTGCTCTTTAATTTGCATAAAATCAAGCAAGTCATTACCTGCCAGTTTATTCATACCATCCACTAAATCTTTTAAACTATCCGCTATGACAAAGTCTTCCCCGTTTTCTTTGAATGCCTGAACGGCTTTAGGCGGCCCTGGTAAAACACGCTTCAGCACGTCCTTTATGCTTTTATTTGTCAGATCCATATTTTGCTCAGAACCGGATAATGCAAATTCCTTTTCAATTATTTTTTCCGTCAAAATAAACCAGGAATAGTCATACCCTGTTTTTTGAATTGCTTCTAGTGTGCTGAGGGTATCAAAACCGGGAAAGTTCGGTGCTTTAAATCGGTTTCCTGTTGCATCAAACCACATCGATGACGGTCCGGGTAATATACGAATCCCATGGTTTTTCCATATCGGATCCCAGTTTTTCAACCCTTCCGTATAATGCCACATCCGGTCTCGATTGACGATCCGTCCGCCTGCCCGCTCGGTAATTTCGAGCATTTTCCCATCAACAAATGCAGGTACGCCGGACACCATATTTTCCGGTGGAAGACCTAGTCGTGACGGCCAATTTTCTTTGATAAGTTCTAAATTTGCTCCGATGCCACCGCTAGCTACTACGACTGCATCAGCTGTATATTCAAATGTTCCGATGATTTCTCTTGAACTTTCTTCCCCGCGGCGAATGATACTATTTTCTAAAATATTGCCTTGAATGCCGGTAACTGCACCATCTTCAGTCATTAAATCCGTTACTTGGTGACGTGGCAAATAATCGATTAAACCACTTTCCGAAGCTTCCAATACTTTATTCGAAAATGCCTCTACAATCGCGGGTCCAGTTCCCCAAACGATATGAAAGCGGGGAACCGAATTCCCATGTCCGCCTGCTAAAGCACCCCCACGCTCTGCCCAGCCAACAACCGGGAAAAATTGAATGCCCTGTGATTTTAGCCAATCATATTTTTCTCCCGCTGCAAAATCTACATAGGCCTTTGCCCATTCATATGCCCAGTAATCTTCATCCTCTAACCGGTCGAATCCTGCAGAACCGCGCCAATCTTGCCATGCGAGCTCCTTACTGTCTTTTATACCCAACCTTCTTTGTTCAGGGGTATCTACTAAAAACAGTCCCCCAAATGACCAAAATGCCTGACCTCCGATTGAATTTTCGGGCTCTTGATCAACAAGCAATACCTTTTTTTGCGCATCTATGAGCTGACAAACCGCAGTTAATCCTGCTAACCCCGCTCCAATTACGATTGCATCATAATGCATTTTCTACTCCCCCTTTGTCAGTGCATATGTTATACAATTTCGTGGTATTTTTTATTTCACCTTCTTTATTATTTTTCTTTAAAGCATTGAAAATTTAAAACAAGGGAAAATTTTAGTGAAATAGTAAAACCGTTATTTTTCCGATGAATTCTACAAATCATTATTTTTCTGTAAATTCAAACAAATCCCTTTAAATCAATATCGTTAGCGCTTTCATACTTTTCCTAAATTACGAACATTAAATTTAGAAACCCTAAATATAGTTCGTGAAACAACCATATATCCGCTAATTAATTCACTAATTATTTATTAATTTTGAAAATTCCGTTGACAAAGATGAACAATCAGGTTTATGATGTTATCAAATTTAAAAACGAAAAACTATTGTGATAGAGACATACTATTTAGTTTTGTATAGCAAAGAGAGCTGGTGGTCGGTGTAAACCAGTGTATACGCTAAATAAGTTCCACTCTTGAATAGAATAGCCGAAAATCCCAAGTAAGTTATTCCGTCCCATGCACGTTACGCATATTGATAAGGTTGTATGACTATTTTTTCAAATAGTCGGCAACGAATAAGGGTGGTACCGCGATTTGTTTATTGAATGCCTTTCGCCCCTTACGTTATTCGTAAGGGACGGAAGGCTTTTTTTGTATAGTAATTTAAAAATAATAGTGAAATTTAAGGAGAGATTATTATGACAGCAACACAATTAATCGAAAAGGCAACAAAAACAATCAACGTATTCATTGCAGATCCACTAAGTGATGACGGGATTTTCCCGCTTCGTCAAGAAACAGAATTAAATTTAAACATCATCGTCGATACAGGATTATCTCCAGAACAATTAATCGCTCGAATTGCAGATGTGGATGTATTACTTGTCCGCTCTCAAACAACTGTTACACGCGAAGTTATTGAAGCAGCGAAAAACTTGAAGTTAATCGGGCGTGCCGGTGTAGGTGTTGATAACATCGATTTAAATGCCGCGACAGAGTACGGAATTATTGTTGTAAACGCTCCAGACGGGAACACGAACTCTGCGGCTGAGCATACAATCGCAATGATGACATCACTTGCCCGCTTTATTCCACAAGCATTCAACACATTAAAGAATGGTAAATGGGATCGTAAATCTTATGTTGGGGTTGAACTTAAAAACAAAACATTAGGTGTAATTGGGATGGGCCGTATCGGTGCTGAAGTGGCTTACCGTGCAAAAGGTCAACGTATGGACGTGATTGCCTATGACCCATTTTTAACTGAAGAGCGTGCAAAAGAATTAGGTATTACAAAAGGTACTGTTGACGAAGTATGTGCTGCAGCCGACTTTGTAACAGTTCATACACCACTTTTACCTGAAACTCGTAACATCATTAACAAAGAACGCTTTGCCATTATGAAAGACGGTGTCCGTATTATCAACTGTGCTCGCGGCGGTATCATTAACGAAGATGATTTATACGATGCGATTGTTGAAGGTAAAGTAGCTGGTGCTGCACTAGATGTATTCGTACAAGAGCCCGCAACAGACCATAAACTGTTAACATTGCCGCAAGTGATTGCAACACCTCACTTAGGTGCATCTACAGTGGAAGCACAGGAATCAGTAGCAGTCGACGTATCAAACGATATTATTAAGTTCTTTAAAACAGGTACTGTAACAAATCCGGTAAACATGCCATCTATTCCGAAAGAAAAGCTTGCGGAAGTAGCGCCATTCTTCGCATTAGCTGAAAAGCTTGGTAAGTTTTTAATTCAGGTTACAGAAGAAAGCATCAAACAATTGAACATTTCTTACGCTGGTGAAGTCGCTAACTTTGATGTACGTCCATTAACAGCAAATGCTATTAAAGGTCTGCTTTCAACGAACCACGGCTCTCACGTAAATGATGTAAATGCACGTTACTTGGCTGAGCGTATCGGCATTCAAATTAATGAGCATAAAACAACAACTGCTAAAGGCTTCACAAATTTAATTACGGTCGAAATCGTGACAGAAACAGAAAAACATACTGTAGCTGGTACGTTATTAAATGGTCTTGGTGCCCGCATCGTTAAAGTGGAAGGTTTCGTAGTGGATGTTATTCCTAACGGCAACCTGCTTTACATTAAAAACCAGGATAAGCCAGGTTCAATCGGCCGTGTAGCTACTAAGCTGGCAGAAAAAGATATCAATATCGCAACAATGCAAGTAGGTCGCGATCAAATCGGCGGCTCTGCAGTCATGATGCTTGTCGTAGATAATGAAGTAACAACAGAAGATTTAATTTTTGTAGCACAACTTGAAAATATTGATGAAGTAAAAGCCATTTCACTTTAATCATTCCTACTACTGATGAACGAAAATTTCCTTCATCAGTAGTTTTTTGTTTTAACATATTCCCCATTCGCATACATAAGTTTAAAGGACGATTTTATCTTTTATTATTTGAAACTTCGATTGGATAAAATCTTACATAAAACTTGGCGAAAGTGAAGACCCCTACCCGATTCCCACCAACCGTTCACTCTATTCGCTCACTTTTTACTAAAAGGAGAGTTTAGTTGAGAAAAATACTTTATTTCTTATTAATTGTTTTCTGTATCGTTGGTGTTTCCCTAGTAAATAACGGGCGTGTCCATGCAGCAGCCCCTTCTGCCACAATTAAAATCACGGCAATAGAGACCGGAGTATTTGATGAAACTTTAAAGCAAAAAGTGATTACACTGTCTAAAGCAACACCCGTTATCGTACTTTCAGAAGCGGATGGATGGGCTAAAATTCAATATAAAACGGTGATAGGCTATATTCCAAGCGAATATTTAATGTCTGCAACCCCTCAATATATGCTCGTACAAGCGAAAGAAGAGCCACTTGTGCGTGTGACGAATAAACAAGAGAGCGAGATTAAAGGAAAACTCCACTTAAATACAATTGTAGAGCTTTACGGATCTGCAACTGCCGACTTTGTTTTTGTAAAATACGGACGTCTTGTCGGTTTTGTCAATCAGCAGGCACTTGTGAAACCTGCTTCAAAAGCGATGATCGTCAAAAGCTCAGCCGATTTAGTTGTAAGAGAGATTGCCAGTTCTTCGAGTACTGAAATTGGTGTATTACGTAAAAACAGCCCTGTTAAAATGCTTACTAATTTAAAAGGTTGGGCGTTTGTCAAAACTGATAAGCTATCTGGCTATGTGCTGACGAACGGACTGGTTACACCACCAGTTGAAAAGGAGAAACCAGAGAAGCCAGAGAAACCAGTTAATCCTAAGCCAGCAACGGATAAGAAGATTGCCTTAACATTCGATGATGGCCCCCACCCGAAGGTGACGAGACAAATTTTAAAAACGTTGGAGAAGTATGAGGCAAAGGCGACGTTTTTTGTTGTAGGGCAAGAGGTGAAGGAACATCCAGAAATTTTAAAAGCCGTATATAACGCGGGCCATGAAATCGGCAACCACACATTTAATCATGAAAGACTGACGACATTAACACCTGAGGAAATAAAGAAGCAAATCCAATCTACCGATACACTTATAAAGTCGACGATCGGTCAACGGGCAACTGTTTTCCGCCCGCCTTATGGGAGCTATGATGAAACGATTACTGATCAATTAAATGTTCCGAACGTACTGTGGACAATTGATACACTTGACTGGAAGCATCGTGATCCAGAAAAAACGGTGCTGGCAGTAAAAGAACATGCAAAAAATGGGAGTATCATATTAATGCATGATATTCATCAGGCAACCGCCGATGCATTGGATGATGTGCTTGCAACACTACAAAAACAGGGCTTCGAATTTGTGACTGTCTCCGAACTGTTAGGAAAATAATAAAAGGACCTGGTGAATGGTTTCACCAGGTCTATGATTTACAATGATTTTAGTTGTAAAAAAGATAAATACTCATTTATTAAAATAGATTCCGTTTCAAATAGTGGCAATGTCACAATGTCAGCACTTTGCGCTACTCCTAATGCTGCAATCGCAACGAAAAATAAGACACCAACTGCAATAAATGCAGACAATATACGGTGAACTCCTAGCATTTCCGGATTGGCCTGTTTTCTGTTTTTACTGCGTACAAGGCTGAAGAAGCGGTTTTTGTTTTCAGGTAAATGAAGCACATGTTCACATGCCAAACAAAGGTATGCTGTATGATGATCAATCGTTATCGGATTGATCTGTACTGAATTGTTTGTGCGGCCGCAGTTTTCACAGCGACATATATTATTATTTACCATAGAAAAACCTCTTTCATCCCTTTCATACACCCATTATAGCATTAATTTTTAGAAAATTCATTCTTTTAATACAAAAACGCACTTACTTAAAGTAAAGTGCGTCTGCTAGTTTATAATGTTTTCACTAACTGTAAAAATTCTGTAAGAGATGTTACTTCATATGTCGGAACAATTTCCGGATTGTGCGGTTTACTTTCACGGTTAATCCAAACGTTGCGCATACCGACACGAGAAGAACCTAAAATATCGGTCATTAAATTATCGCCGACCATAATGGCTTCATCTTTCGTAACCTGCGCTTTTTCCATTACAAACTCGAAAATGGAAGCGTCCGGTTTCCCTTTACCAAAATCACCTGAAATAATAATATGGTCAAAATACGGTACAATCTCCGGAGTAATCTCCAACTTTAAATTTTGTAAACTTGGTGCACCGTTCGTTAATAACACAAGTTCGTATTTCCCTTTTAATTCATCCAATACGACAAATGTATCCTCATAGAAAAATGGTGCTTTTTTACGTTCTTCTACGAAACGCTCCCCAAGTACTGTACCTAATGCTGCATCTTCAATTCCAACTGCCGCCAAACCTTTTGTCCAAGCTTCAGCTCGATACGCAGGTACAATTTCTTTCAATTGCTGAAATTGCGGTGTCGGATCATCAAACGTTCCCCAAAGACCTTCAAATGGATTAATACCGATCAAGACCGTGTAGTCATATGTAGGATAACTTTCATAAAGACTGCGCGCTGCCGATCTTACCGCTTCTTCCAATTCCTGTGCGTCGACGTTTTTTTTAGTCGCTGCATAGTCACATGTCTTTTCAAATGCCGTTTTTACTGAATGTTGATCGAATAATAAAGTATCATCTAAATCGAAAATTATTGTTTTAATAGCCATTGTTACGCTCCTAAAATTAATATATGTACCCATATATTTTACCATACTAAAGCGTCCAATTTCCGATACTTTTTGATTTTTCTAAATTTTTGAGGATAAATAGAATTAAGAAATAAAGACTGTTATTCCTTGTTTCTTAATTGCTGTAACAGATTATTGACCCGTGCTTTTTGATTTTCAGTTTCTTCTTTCAGTAACTCAAACTTATAATCAAAACCATCATCCATAATATTTACAATATCGCCTTCTTTAAGCTCTGATGGAATTTCAGCATGATGGATCAGAAGTTGTTCCGTTTCTTTCGGGTGTTTTAAAAAAATCGCATAATCTCCATCAAATCGGTCTAGCGTGTATTTATTGTAGTTCACTTACAACTTCCCCTTTCGTATTGACTAATTGGGCTGCATCACCACTGTTTAGCCATATTTGTCTTTTCGACCATTCCAGTGTGGCCGCACCTGTTTTTGCATTGGGACCACTTGTTATCGATAGCTTTTTCCCTGGTGCTAAATTAATATCCGGGAAATTAAATACTTGATTGCCTTCAACAGATACTATTTCCCAGCCTTCCAAATTAACAGCTTGATTACTATTATTCTGAATGACAACAATTTCTTCATGCACATCTTTGCTGACCAATTCGACTTTACCGCTCTTCGTTGAAGCTGGTAACGGTATCGAACTCGTTGCCCCGATACCTGTCCACTGCTGTGCATCTATGTCATATGTTACCCCATCTGTTGTAATCACAATCGTCCCGGCTTCTGCGGTACTATATATTTCACTGTTTACGTTTTGCAATATATCGATTACTTCTGCATGCGGGTGACTGTATTTATTGTCCTGTCCATAGCTTAGTATTGTGGCTAGTGGACTCACCGCTTCTACAAATTTTGGCGAACTGCTCGTATTCGATCCGTGATGGCCTGCTTTTAAAATGGTTGCCTGTACATCGGTTCCCTTTTGTAAAAGCTCCTGCTCTACCCCGTGATCGGCATCCCCCATTAATAAGAACGAAATATTTTGGTATTCCGCGCGTAGAACGATTGAAGCGTCATTATTATCAGAAGCAGATTCATCTGCAGCAAGAACTTCTACAATAAGGTTGTCTTCAAGCTGAATTTCATCGCCTGCTTCAGGTATCGTGAACTTAATATTTTTAGCTTGAATGAGGCTTAACATTTCTTCATATGTTTGGGATGTATGTACTTTTCCCGAATCGATAAACTCCTTAATGGAGATGGAATTCAGCACTGAAATCAATCCACCGATATGATCGGCATCCGGGTGTGTAGCGACTACATAATCCAAACGATTGACTCCCTGTACTTTTAAATAGGCGACAACTTCCTTACCGGCACCCTTTACGCCACCATCAATCAGCATCGTTTTCCCGTTCGGTGCTTCGATGAAAATGGAATCCCCCTGCCCTACATCAATAAAGTGGACGGCCATTTCTTTTAGTGGTTCTTCATATGTGTCTTCGGCTGTTTCTGTACATCCTGCTACGAATAGTAACGTGAACATTATCAGTCCCATTATTTTTTTCATTGCAACAAATCCTTTTCTTTTACTCTCTTACTAGTTTACACAAGTTGATCATATTATAAAAATCTCCCCTTCGCAGAAACACCAAATAGCACATGCCAATTGTTTGGCTGTGCTATTTGGCGATATTTAAAGTTCATCAAATTAAGAATAAAGCTCATCTAAAATGGCGATTTTCTTGGCGATTGATTCTTCAAATGTCAGGATATATGCTGCTGGATCTTTCGGGTTGTGGAACTGTGTAATTTTGCCGGTCGTTGGATGCACGAACTTCGAGGAAGCTCCGCAGCCGATACCTAAAATAGTTTGCACTTCTTCCATAATGACAATATTGTAGATCGACTCTTCTTCCGGTTTACAATAGCCGACGTTTTCCAAGTTTCCTAAAATATTTTTCTGGCGGTATAAGTAATATGGAACATAGCCGTTTTCAGCTGTCCATTCTGTTGCCATTTGCATCATTTTCCCTACTGTATCACGGTCAGCTACTTTATACTTATCTTTGTTTCGCGTCATTTCCGATGCACGCTTAAAGCTGAGTGTATGAACCGTTAAACTTTCAGGCTGCATTTTAGCAGACTCTGCTAATGAATTCTCGAATTCTTCAATACCTTCATTCGGCAAACCGATGATCAAATCCATATTAATATTATTCATACCGGAATTGCGTGATAGCCAAAACTTCTCAACCGTTTCTTCAACAGTATGATGGCGGCCAATTGCTTTTAATGTTTCTTGCGTGTAGCTTTGCGGGTTAACGGAAATACGGTCAATGCCCCATTTTTTCAACACTTCGATCTTTTCAGGTGTAATCGTATCCGGGCGCCCTGCTTCTACAGTAATTTCACGAATAGACTCTGGATTCGGGAAAGCATCGAACATTGTTTTATATAATGCATCCATTTCATGTGCTTCGATTGATGTCGGTGTGCCCCCGCCCCAGTAAATCGAAGTAATGCGCATATTTTTTTCTGTCAGCCATTTGCCCATTTCACGCAGCTCAATGTGAAGGCCATCGATAAATTTCTCTACGCGTCCTGCCTTACGATTTGACTGGATCGCATAGGCCGGGAATGTACAATATGCACACATTGTCGGACAGAATGGAACCCCAATATAAATTGAAATTTCCTTTCCAAGCTCATCCAAATCCGGAATCACCGTAAGTTGTCGCTCAACAATCGCTTTCATCAAAGCGATTTTCTGATCCGAAATTCGGTAATCCTCTTTTAGTACCGCGGCAATTTGCTCATCGTTCATACCGGCTTTCCGATATTTATGATAAAGCTTTGTCGGACGCACTCCTGTTAAAATACCCCACTGCTGAGTCATACCGGAATATTGTTCAAGTACATCAAGCATGACATGTGACAATGCTCGCTTCATTCGGATGTTTTGTTCTTTTTCCGTTCCTTCTGTCTCATACTTAATCGAATAGTCGCTCGTATATTCCTGCCCATCCACTTTTAACTTGGCAAATGTGTAAATCGTAAAAGTTTCATCAATAGACTTGTTAAATTCAATCGACATATCCGAACCATCCTGCTCGATTTGAATAACGGAATCCTCGTAAAATAAATTGGCTATATGATTAAGAACACGTGTCCAGTCTTCTTTGAATTGCTCATTAATATGAATCGTTTTCATGTTATTCTCTACCTTCTTATGATATTAAATAAAAAATCTATCTCATTGTAACAAATATTAAGGTAGAAGAAAAAAAACATGTTTATTGTTAGTAAATTTAATTGGGATATTGCCCTCATTATCCTCAAAATAAAAAGGAGCCACACAAAAGTGTGACCCCTTTGAATCTTATAGTCCGTCGTACATTGCTTGGATTGGCTGTGTGATAATACGGTTAATTTCCTGAATTACTGCACTTAAAGCCATTTCCGCTTCAAGCATTGCTATAATTTTAGCGTTTTGCTGAGCCAACTGTGCTGTTTTTTGTAAAAATACATACTCTTCTTCTGTAATTTCTTCACCAGCATTTTGTTTGTCCTGCATCTTTAATTGAACATCGCGGAAGTTTGTGAATAATACTTTAGCTTCCTCATCTGCACGTACAGTTTCCACTGCGTTCTTTAAATTTTGAAACTCATCAGTCTTGCGGAATGTTGCTTCAAGTTTATTAATATCTTCATAAATATTAATCATGTAATATTCCTACTTTCTCTTTTTAGTTCGTCAAAAAGACGATTAACGCTTGAATGATCCCGACAAGACCACCAATAATGCCGCCCAGCCATGTGATTAATTTCAGCTCTTTACTAATAATACCTAGTACAAGCTCTTCTAATTTGGCGATAGGGAAAGAATCTACTTGCTCTCGAACGACTTCCGCTAAATTCAATCGCTTCAGTACGTCTTCGATTTTTCCTTCTGCTGCAATAAATGTTTTATCCATCATTTTAGGGAGCAGATCATTTGTAGCCCAGTCTTTTCCTTGTGGCCAATAGTCATTAATCGTTTTATCCAGGCGTGCCTCCAATGCCAATGCATTTTTTGCATAGCTTTGGATACTCGTTTCAATCGTATCAAAGTTTACATCATTCATAAAGTCCATTGCCGGGCGATTTTTAATTTTTTCCCATTCTGTTGTGAAAATTCGATTTAAAAGTGCAGCTGTTCCTGGAGCTTTTAAAAACTTTATAAGTTCACGCTGTACTTTATCAACGAGTGATGTGGAGTCTCCTAAAAACATCTGGATCATTCCGCCAAATGAACCTTTTGTCGATAAGAAGTCATCCAGCATGTTTTTGATTGTCATCGTACCTTCTGGCGACATAAAATAATCTTCGCCCTTTTGCAATATCTGTACGACAGCCTCATCGATTTTCTGGTCCAGCATAGGCTCCAAATCATTCGGTAATAATTCACGGATCGATTTTGATGATAACGTATTTTTTACTTTATGGAATTGTAGGTGAATAAGTTCATCCACTTTCCCTTCCACTGTTTGCGGTAATTGTGTGAAACCCGCCAAACGAATCCAGTCATTAATCGTTTTTTCGTTAGTAAAAATTTCTTGCGACACTTTATTTTGCGCAAAAGTTAATACATTTTCGCGTATTTCTTTTGATAAAAACTTTTTCTTAATTGTTTCGGGTGTCAGTAAATATTCCGAAACGGTTTTTCCTAACTGAATCGCCAAATCCTCACGGCGTTTCGGAATAAGCCCCGGTGTTAACGGCAGCTTCCATTTTTTAAAATAGATTGGCTTATAAGGTCTAAACAGCATTTTGATTGCCATATAATTTGTCGCTGCACCAACGACAGCCCCTACAACACCAAGCAGGAATAATAGCGAAATAAATTCTCCCATTTTGCTCACTCTTTCTTCATCATGTGTATGTTCTATTATTAATTTCAAAAAAGAAAAATTGCAACAATGTACTACTTTCTTGTACGATAAAATAGGGAGGGAAGTTTCATGATTCAACATTTTAGCTATAAGCCATTATTTGAAAACAGTCAAATTCCGGGGTGGTCCATCCGCTTTTTCTATGAGCAGAAACGTTATGTAGCGGAATATTATAAAGATGGAAGCATCAAATTCTTTGGGGAAAGTCCTGCTGAAGAACAGAAAGAACAGCTTGAGAAAATGATTCACGAGTTAATGCTCTTTCATGTTTACGAATAAAAAAGAAATGGGAGCAGTCGAATTTTCGATGCTCCCATTTTTATGCGCGTTTCGAGTAATCATAATTTAATAGCTGGCTGCAGGTAATTATAGCTGCTGGCGTTTGCTAATTACTCTGCCTACTAAATTATCATTATCTACCATTTCACAGTAGCATAAATCTATTGAAATTTCAATTTTCTATCAATTTATCCACATCTGGTAAATCATTCATTTTTTTATTATAGACATCAATCCCACTTCAAATTATTTCCTCAATTTTCAAATTCATAAATTGTTTTTTTTACGTAAATATTTTATGATTGTAGTATTAAAATTTTTTTAGGAGGTGTACTCTTTATTTGCCACGCTCATTTGCGCCGCGAATAGGGAATATAGTTGGACGTAGACATAGGAATCGAACTAACCATTAGGTTGATAGCATTTGCTATCTTAATTGCCGCTACGGCATTTTTCGTTGCAACTGAGTTTGCAATAGTTAAAGTAAGAACGACAAAAATTGATCAGCTTGTAGCAGAAGGAAATAAATCTGCAATACGGGCAAAAAAGGTAATTTCAAACCTCGATGAGTATTTATCTGCTTGTCAGCTCGGAATTACGATTACGGCATTAGGACTCGGATGGCTCGGAGAACCGACTTTCGAAATAATTCTTCATCCAGTATTTGAGTTCTTTAACTTAAGCGGTAATGTCACAACTGTTCTTTCATTTATTGTTGCCTTCTCACTCGTAACGTTCATACACGTTGTCGTAGGGGAATTAGCACCAAAAACTCTCGCTATTCAAAAAGCAGAAGCCGTAACATTAAAGCTGTCAGGATTTTTAATTCTGTTCCACAATATCATGTATCCTTTCATCCGTGCTTTAAACGGATCGGCACGTGGATTAACTGGACTTTTCGGCTTAAAAATGATTTCTGAATCTGAAGAAGCGCACTCTGAAGAAGAGCTTCGCATGATTTTATCAGACAGCTTTAAAGGTGGGGAAATTAACCACTCGGAATACGAATATGTAAATAGTATTTTTGAGTTTTCTGATCGAATAGCGAAGGAGATAATGGTACCTCGTACTGAAATTATCAGTATTGAAAGAGGTCAAACGATTCGCGAAGTATTTGAAGTAATGGGCATTGAACAATATACACGTTACCCTGTTACAGATGGCGACAAAGACCATGTCATCGGCCTTGTTAATATGAAGCATTTATTAACAGCCTATATTAAAGATTCAGCAAATGGCGATAAACTTGTTGATGACTATATGCAACCGGTGATTCGGGTAATCGAAACAATTCCTATTAGTGATTTATTATTAAAAATTCAAAGCGAACGTATTCACATGGCTATTTTAATGGATGAATACGGTGGTACTTCCGGTTTAGTAACAATTGAAGATATCATCGAGGAAATTATCGGTGATATTCAAGATGAGTTCGATGAAGATGAAATTCCGGAAATACAGGAAATCGCAGAGGATCACTACATCTTTGACTCTAAAATGTTGTTGCAGGAAATGAATGATATTTTAGGTACAACAATTGAAGATGAAGATATCGACACAATCGGCGGCTGGTTCATGACACAACGCTTCGATGTTCAAGAAGGCGATATCATTGAATCAGAGGGCTATAGGTTCAAAGTAACCGAACTCGATGGTCACCACATTTTGTATATTGAAGTAACAAAACTTCCGCCGTCTGAAACGACAGACGAGGAAATTCTATAATCAATACAAAAACCTCACTCTTTTTCCTACCGGAGAAAAAGTGAGGTTTTTAATTTTATCTGATGAATTGAGCTATTTAAATTAACTTCGTTTAGCTTTCATTCGTCTCAGTCAAATTATGTTTTACAGCATATAAAGCGGCCTGAGTACGGTCCTGTACATGGAGCTTCGCAAAAATATTCGATATATGGGTTTTAACCGTTTTTTCCGTCACATATAACGAAGAAGCGATTTCCCTATTGCTTTTACCCTTTGTCAGTTCCGCCAATACGTCCTGTTCCCGCGGTGTCAGCGGATTTAAAATATGGGGCTTGTTCTCATCTTCGCGCAGCCCTTCTTCTAATTGCGTAGTCGCTTCCGGATGGATCGTATTTTCTCCGCGCATAATCTGACGGATTGATTCCACCAAATCATCCGGTTCAATATCTTTTAGCTGGTAGCCTGATGCCCCTGCATCCATTGCCGGCAGCACATGGTCTTTATCTGAAAAGCTTGTCAGCATCAGTATTTTAATATGCGGCCAATTCTTTTTTATTTTTTTAGTTGCCTGGATGCCGTCCATCTCAGGCATGACAAGGTCCATTAAAACGATATCGGGAGAAAGTTGTTCAACAAGATCTACTGCTTCTAATCCGTTTTTCGCTTCGCCTACAACTTCGATGTCCTTTTGAGTTTTTAAAAAGAATAATAACCCCCGTCTTACTACATGATGGTCATCTGCTATTAGTACCCGTATCATCAAATCCCCCCTAGTATGGTAAACGAACAAGCAATTCTGTTCCTTTTCCAATTTCACTTACCCAATCTGCGGTGCCTCCAACTGCATGTGCCCGGTCAATAATTGATTGCATGCCGATTGATGGTATGCGGCGATGCGCCTCCACATTAAAGCCTTGGCCTGTATCGTTTATAACGAGTAATACATCGGTAGCGGTCACGTTGATATATATTTCCACAGTCTTTACACCTGCATGTTTTCGTACATTATTCAATGCTTCCTGAGTAATTCGGAAAAGCGTTTCCTCTACTCTTGAGGGGAATTGAATGACCCCCGAAACATTAACCGTTAATTTCAAGCTCAGCATTTCTGCATACACTTTGATCGCTTCAATGAGCCCGCTTTCCAAACCTTTCGGACGGAGCTGCCAAATGAGTGCACGCATTTCCGTCAAAGCCTCCTGTGTAAGCTGCTGAATATCTTTAAATGTTTCTTTAATATCCTGCTCGTTGCTCATCTCTACTCCAGCACGGGCTGTAAGTGTTACTGAAAAAAGAAGCTGGTTGACAGAATCATGTAAATCGCGCGCTAAACGGTTGCGTTCCTGAACAAGCGCAATTTCCTGCTGTTCATTTGTTAAATAAATACGTTTAATCGCCGAACCCATCTGAAAGGCTACGGATTCAAGTAAATCCAGCTCTTCGTCGGAAAAGCGGACTGTATTTCTTGAAGCGACATTAAGCAACCCGAAGCGTTCCTGCCCTGACTGCAATGGTACAGTCGCATGATGGGTAATTTCGTTATGATCGCCTACATTTGCTGCGATGGCACTTTCAATGCGCTGGCATTCAATAATATTCGAAGCTTTTTTTAATTCTTCATTGCGGAAACGGGACACACACCAGCATCCGCCCTTCTTTAAATAATGGCAATCGTTATGGCTAAGCGCATCCGGTAAATCCTGCTTCACTACAAGCTCCGACTTTCCTTTTTCATCGATAAAGAAAATCCAGCCTGTCTCGAATTTCGTACCGCTTAAAAATTTCGACAGCGCACCATTCAGCATCGGAATCATCTCTGTTTCCTCGTTTAACAGCTCAGCAATTTCTTTTAATATGGCAATATTCGATTGGTCTTTTGTCATACTGGCTCTTCCTTTGCAACTTCACTTTTCTCTATCATACCATTTCAATTAAATAGAACGCACCGCTATCCCTCTCATACTTTTGAATGAAAAAAATCCTGCTATCTTTTACAATAGCAGAATTCCCCTGTAATTTATTTCAAATATTCCACGCGATATACGTCATGGCGTCTGTCTTTAAGGTGCTTTACGGTACCGTCTTGGCGTTGTCGGCGCAATATTTCCAGATCGACATCCCCGATCAATACCATTTCCAGGTTTGGACTCGTCTCTCCGACAATTCCATCTCGCGCAAATTCAAAATCGCTTGGTGCGAAAATGGCCGATTGCGCATATTGGATATCCATATTTTCCGTTTCAGGCAAGTTGCCGACCGTTCCGGAAATAACCGTGTAAATCTGGTTTTCAATCGCTCGTGACTGTGCACAATAGCGCACGCGTAAATAGCCTTGACGATCTTCTGTACAAAACGGCGTGAAAATAATATTCGCGCCCATATCTGTCGCAATGCGTGCAAGTTCCGGAAACTCGATATCATAGCAGATCTGAATGGCGATCTTGCCGCAGTCCGTATCAAATACGCGTACTTTATCACCGTTACTGATTCCCCACCATTTGCGTTCATTTGGTGTAATGTGAATTTTATACTGCTTTTCAATTGTCCCGTCACGTCTGAATAAGTAGGCGATATTGTAAATTTCCTCATCCTCTTCCTCAACGAAATGCGAACCGCCGATAATGTTGACATTGTAGCGGACCGCCAGACTTGTAAACAGTTCGATGTATTCAGGTGTATATTTCGTCAATTTACGGACAGCCTGTGATGGTGATTTCTCATTTAAGAAACTCATCAGCTGCGTCGTAAAAATCTCCGGAAAGACAACAAAATCCGAGCCTGCATCAGACCCGACATCCACAAAGTATTCGCACTGTTTCGCAAAGTCTTCGAAAGAATCGATCGCGCGCATCATATATTGCACAACACAAATACGCACTGGATAACTTGTCTTGAAATGACGTTTTGTCAGTGGACGATAATCCACGTTGTTCCATTCCATTAATGTCGCATACTTGCCCGAAGCTCTATCGTCCGGCAGATAGTTTGGATTGATACGCATTAAAATAAAGCCGTTCATCATCTGGAATGTCAGCACCGGGTCATATATTTTATGGCGGCTTACCGCATCCACATAATCACGCGGACTCATTTCATCCGAATGGACATGGTAGTTTGGAATACGGCCGCCAATAATGATGGATTTTAAATTAAGTGTTCGTGCCAGGTCTTTCCTCGCCTCATAAAGCCTTTGACCGACTTTCATACGTCGATACGCCGGGTGTACCATTACTTCAATTCCGTACAGATTATAGCCATCCGGATTGTGGTTTGTAATAAAGCCATTGTCGGTAATATCATTCCATGTATGGCGGTCATCGTATTCATCGAAATTAATGCGCAAACTTGAGCAGGAACCGATCACTTTCCCATCAAGCTCGGCCACCATTTGACCCTCAGGAAAAATCGTTAAATGGCTGTATAAATGCGCTCGTTCCCATGGCTCCATACCTGGAAAGCATATACGCTGAATTTCTAATATCGAGTCAATATCCTCTGTTGTCATATTTCGGATAATCATTGGTTTTTCAAATTGGGACATATCTAATGAATCTGTCATGCAAAACTCCCCCTCCATATTTAACTTTCCTTTTAATAGCCTTTGATAAACGTAGTAATTTACTTTTTCTCGAATTCAAACTATAATCAATGAGAATAAATATGAAAAACTTCTGCCGATAGAAGTTAAAATTTGAATATCGAGGTAGCACTATGTCCAAAAAACTTGAAAATGCCTTGCTTATTATTTGGGTTGTATCGTTGACAGCAACGCTCGGATCATTGTACTTTTCTGAAATACGAAGCTATGAACCATGTACATTATGCTGGTACCAGCGCATTATAATGTACCCTATTGTGCTGATTTCAACGATTGCCTACATCCAGAAAAATGCGAAAATTGCATTAACAACAGCCGTGTTCTCTACAATTGGAGCGGCAACATCTCTTTATCATTATAGCCTGCAAAAGTTAGTTTTTATGCAGGATGCAGCACCTGCTTGTGGTCGAGTAGCGTGTACCGGTCAGTATATTAACTGGCTAGGCTTCATTACGATCCCATTTTTGGCGCTTACTGCTTTTGTTATTATAGCAGCAGTTAGTTTTTATATGTTAAAGGTTTTAAAGGGGGAGAAATAATTTGAAAAAGTTAGCGATTGTCGGTGCGGTTATTGTGTTATTATTCGCAGCAATTATTGTACTGACAAACATGAAAAACAATGAAAAACTAGAAAACAATCCGTACGGTACAGACAACTTAAAACAATCAACAATCGACTTATTGGACGATGAAAACTATCAAAATATCATTTTACCGGATGCTTTAGCAGAAAAAATCGAGTCAGGTGACGGCGTTGTCGGCTATTTCTTCAGTCCCGAATGTTCACACTGCCAAAACTATACTCCAAAACTTATGCCAATTGCCGATGAACTAGATGTTCAAGTTGATCAATTAAACATTCTTGAGTATACGGATGAGTGGAATACTTATAATATTCAAGCAACACCAACACTTATCTATTTCGAAAACGGTGAAGAAGTTGCTCGTTTAGAAGGTGACGCTCCAGATGAAACAACGCGTCAATTCTTTAACGATGTTGTGTTAAAATAAGACTATATTCAAAATCGTGTTCTTTACGAGCACGATTTTTCATTTGGAGGAAAATTAATGTTCACATATATCATTCACGAAAACGGACAAACCGTTGAAGACCTGCTGCGCGAAAAGTGGCGCTTAGGCAAAAAGCTTGTTCATGAATTGCGTATGGCTAAGGCAGTTACAATCGATGGAGAGCCTGTTATTTGGAAGGAGCCATTCGAGAAAGGAACGAAAATCGAATTTGCTTTTGATATACCCGCTTCGAACTATATTCCAACGGACAGCTGTGATGTAAAGATCCGCTATGAAGATGAGCACTGCCTAATTGTTTCAAAGCCTAAAGGGATGGCAACACATCCAAACGAACCAACAGACAATGATACATGCATGAATCATGTAATGCGTCACATTCTGGACAACGGCGGACACTATGCAGAGCACGTACACCGTCTCGATCAAGGGACAAACGGATTACTGCTAGTCGCAAAGCATCCGATTGCAAAGTCTATTTTTGACCGTATGATCGAGGAAAAAACAATCGTCCGTACGTATGCTGCAGAAGTTCAGGGCAATCTCCGTACTGACAGCGGTACGATTAACGCGGCCATCGGTAAAGACCGTCATCACAATACTCGCCGCGTCGTGTCACCTACTGGCCAGCATGCCGTGACACATTATGAAGTAATGAATCGCTATAAAGGCACATGTATTGTCCATGTTGTTCTTGAGACAGGTCGTACTCACCAAATCCGCGTGCATATGGCACATTTAGGTCACCCGATCGTAGGCGATACAATGTACGGTGCACGTGAAACTGCATCAGGCGATTATGCACTGCATGCCATTCAACTAGCATTTATGCACCCGTTTTTAGACGAGCAAATCATCGTTAAAGATAACTAAAAAACAGGCGTCCGTAATTAAACTACGGACGCCTGTTTCTTATCTTTTTTCACGCTCAATATAGGTTACTTCATTCTCTCGCGAAAGTTGATAAATTAAGCTTTTACCAGTTGAGTGCAATTCTTTTTCTTTAATAACAAACTGATCCCCTGTTTTTGTTGTAAATGTGATATCTCCCTTGTTACTACCTACCACATATTCATAAACAACTTCATCGAATTCTTCCCACCGATATTGTTGTTCCTCAAATAAATAGTGACGTTCCAATTGTTCCTGGCTAATCAATAAATAATTTTGAGTCGATAAATAACCAATGCCAATACTCAATATAAAGAGTAACAGACCGATCAAATAAACTTTCATATTACGCCTGTACGCTAAAAGCCAAAACATCACAATCAAAACCAAACCTGTTACAAGTACAAGTCTAAAATTAATAGGGTTTGGAATAAATGTAGCGGACGACTTATTAAACTGAAAAAACTCATTTTGAAAAATAGGATGGAATATCATAAAAAATGGTGCAACAACTATAACCGTTACTGCTGACATTGAGAAAAACAAACTCGGTGAAAATTTTTTAAACACAGTTTCACTCCCCCTAAGTAAAAACGATGTTAGAAATCAAAACTGAAATTATCCGGATCTTTCCCGAATCGTTCATTGCGATTCAATGCATTTAACTGCTGCATTGTTTCATTTGTTAATTCGAAATGATATAGTTCACTATTTTCTTTAATACGTGAAGCAGTAACAGATTTCGGAATGATGATGACATCATTTTGTAAATGCCAACGTAAAATGATTTGTGCCGGTGATACATTATATTCATTTGCAATACGAATAATCGTTTCATCGTTTAAAACATTTCCGCGGCCTAGCGGTGACCACGCTGTTACAGCAATCTGCTGCTGTTCACAAAATGTGCGCAGCGGTTCTTGGGACAAATACGGATGTGCTTCGATTTGGTTGACCGTTGGCGCTTCATTGCAAGTTGCCATGATTTTTTTCAAATGATGTTCATGATGATTGGATACCCCAGGTACACGGATAAGCTTCTCATTATACAAGCGCTCAATTGCACGGTACGTATCTACATATTTATCCTCAACCGGCCAATGTGTTAAATAAAGGTCCACATAATCCATATCAAGCTTTTTCAATGATGTTTCAAATGCACGTAATGTATTGTCATACCCTTGGTCGCTATTCCAAACTTTTGTTGTAACAAAGATGTCCTCGCGCGGTACAGAAGAATGGCGAATTGCTTCCCCTACTTCTTCTTCATTGTAATAAAGCGCGGCTGTATCGATTGCACGGTAGCCTAAATCTAGCGCTGTTTCAATCGCTTGAAGTGTTTCATCACGATCTGTCATTTTATAAACCCCTAAACCTAAATAAGGCATTTCTGCGCCATTCATTAACTTTTTCGTTGATTGTAAGTTCATATTGTTCACCTCTTAAATTTGATTGTCTTTATTATAACATTCTAATTATTCATCGTTTATTAATTGCTAGTATTTGTTAATATATACAGTCTTGTGAACTTGTTATCTAGTATATTACTATTTACAGAATAATCCTCCAACTTCAGGAGTATATATAATAATATATTCTCATTGAGGAGCTGAAAAACTATGATGGATACACAACTAGTTTTGACTGGATTTTTAAAGCGTGCACAGCGGTACTTCCCGAACAAACAAATCATCTCTCGTACAAGCCCCACTAAAACACATCGCATTACATTCAATGACTATGTAAAAAGAACGCACCGATTAGCGGATGCCCTGACAAAGCTCGGGATGAAGCGTGGTACAAAAGTCGGCACATTTGCCTGGAATCATCATCGTCACCTAGAAGCGTATTTTGCGATTCCATGCGGCGGTGCAATTTTACACACGATTAATATCCGCCTTGCCCCTGAACATATTGTTTATATTATCAATCATGCCGAAGATGAAATTTTATTGATTGATAGCGACTTATTCCCGTTAATCGAACCTGCTCTTGGCCACTTGAAAACGGTTAAACATATTATCGTCATGGGTGATGAATTAAGCGCTCCACAATCCAGTTTCCCGAATGTATACAGCTACGAACAGCTTCTTCAGGAAGCGGATGAAAATTACGAGTTCCCGACTGATCTGGACGAAAATCTTCCAGCTGGGATGTGCTATACTTCTGCAACGACAGGTATGCCAAAAGGTGTCGTCTATACACATCGAAGCATCGTGCTTCATAGCCTGGCACTTGGTCTAGCTGAATCCTTTGCATTAAAAGAAAGTGACACTGCCCTTCCTGTTGTGCCGATGTTCCATGCAAATGCATGGGGCTTCCCGTTTGCTGCATTGAATTTCGGCTCCAATATCGTTTTGCCAGGACCAATGATGACACCAAGTTTAATACTGGACTTGATTGAACAAGAAAAGGTGACAATTACAGCAGGTGTCCCTACAATTTGGCTAGGCGCACTGGTTGAACAGGAAAAAAATCCACGTGACCTTTCATCTGTCCGTTTAATTATTTCAGGTGGCTCCGCATCACCAAAAGGCTTAATTCAAGCTTACAATGAAAAACTTGATGTTCCGTATATCAACGCCTATGGTATGACGGAAACTTCACCACTTGTAAGTATGTCGCATCTAACAAGCGATATGAACGACTATACAGAAGATGAACAGTTAAATATCCGCGTTTCTCAAGGTTTGACAGTTTCGCTAATTGAAACAGAAGTTGTGAATGAAAATGGCCCGGTTCCATGGGATGGCAAAACAATGGGTGAACTGCGTGTCCGCGGTCCATGGATTGCCTCTGAATACTACAATGATGAACGGACGAATGAAGCATTCCGAGATGGCTGGCTTTATACAGGTGACATTGCGGTCTACACAAAAGAAGGCTATATCAAACTTACCGATCGTACGAAGGATCTTATCAAATCCGGCGGAGAATGGATTTCGTCCGTTGATCTGGAAAATGCCCTTATGTCACATCCTGCTGTTTTCGAGGCAGCCGTAATTGCAGTTCCCCATCCGAAGTGGCAAGAGCGTCCGCTGGCATGTGTCGTTTTAAAAGAAGGTGCAACGGCCTCTAAAGAAGAGCTTATCGAGTCAATCGAACTGGACTTTGCAAAATGGTGGCTTCCGGATGATGTCGTATTTTTAAATGAAATTCCAAAAACTTCTGTCGGCAAATTTTTAAAAGCAACATTACGAGAACAATTAAAAGACTATAAGGTTCAAATTTAACGAAAAAAAATGTGCACTGAAACGTAAATTTCAGTGCACATTTATTTATTTCCCTTCATCCTCTTCATCATCATATTGCTGCGGATCTGAAATGCGTTCCGCTTCTTCCAATTGTCCGCCATCTCTTAAATTCTCCATTTGCTTCCCGAGAATTTTCAGCTCATCCATCGTATTCGCCATATTTCCATTAACGATTTCTTCTCTTTTCATATAAATCCCTCCAAATTAATTTAGTATTATTTTTTTCCAATTTTGACTGATTTCTGTCATAAATAAAGTATTCATTCAAATAATTTATGTTATACTGAAAAAAGAGATAATTAAAACATGAGGAGGATTCTTCCATGAAATTACTTTTAATTCTTGGTGTCAGCATATCATTTTTAATCGCTATTTTCACAGCTGGCTATGATAGCAAACCATTCCCAAAAGAAAGATAATTCCACTAGCTTTCCAGTAAAGGACAATCGTCGTGTAGCGATTGTCTTTTTCATTTGACTTTTATTGTCGCATATTTTATATTAGTTACATAAAGTAAGTTGATTATAAAAAATAACCATTAAGGGAGTTCATATATTATGGCTACACATTTTCATAAAAAACCTAATCTATACCCAGCTCATGTTCAATTAAAGGTTTCTAACTTAGTACGTTCGATCGAATACTACACAACGGTTATCGGCTTTAAAGTATTACAGCAAACAGAAACGGAAGCATACTTAACAGCAGACGGACAAACAAGCTTAGTATCACTAGTCGAAGTACAAAATGCACAGCCGCTTAAACAAGGCTTTGCAGGTTTATACCACTTAGCATTACTATTACCCTCTCGCAAGGACTTAGGAAACATCGTACAGCATTTTGTTAACATGAATATTCGTCTCGGTGCTGCAGACCATGATGTTTCAGAAGCGCTTTACTTGAACGATCCGGATGGAAACGGAATCGAAATTTATATCGATCGTCATGAATCGGAATGGACTTGGAATCAGGACGAACAAGTGCATATGGTGACAGAACAGCTGAATTTCCAGCCGATCTTAGCAGCTGCAGACGGCAACTGGAACGGTTTGCCTGCAGACACTGTTATGGGGCATGTACACTTATCCGTAGTAAATCTGGACAAATCGGAGCAGTTTTATACAAATGTATTAGATTATAATGTTGTGACTCGTTACGGTGCACAGGCATTGTTCGTATCAACAGGAAAATACCACCACCATTTCGGATTAAACACTTGGAACAGCAACAACGGCCATGCTCCAACGAACGATATGGTTGGCTTAAAATCCTTTACTGTCGTGTTAAAGGATGCGCAATATGCTGAAGAAGTAAAACAAAGCCTGACAAATAACGGATTCATCGTTGAAAACTTTGCAGAAGCACCATCACACGGTGGTACTCAGTTATTCTCAACAGTCGATCCAAACGGTTTACGCACCGTATTTACATTAGACGGTGAATAATTACCGGTACCTAAAGCAAGAGCCCGAAAAATTTTTCGGGCTCTTTTTGAAACTTTCTTTTCTGTCCTACGTATACATAACTAATTACAATAAACGGAGGAATTCATTTGTCACTATTTAATAAAGTTTTAGCAAGTGTTGGTATAGGAGCAGCAAAAGTTGATACAAAATTGCACAAATCAACTTACACGTTAAATGAAAATATTTCAGGTGTTGTCGAAATCATCGGGGGTAGCACGGAACAGCAGGTTGATGCAATCTATCTAACACTTCATACAAACTTTATCCGCGAAATTGATGATAAAAAGATTAAAGATGTAGCGGTGTTGCACAAATACAAATTAAATGAGCCATTTACAATTCAGGCAGAAGAAAAACGCCAAATCCCATTTTCATTCGCCCTGCCCCCTGTTGTTCCGATAACGACGGGCAACTCGCGTGTCTGGATTCAAACCGGCTTAGATATTAAAAATGCGGTAGACCCTAAAGATAAAGACTTTATCGAGATTCAGCCGACCCGTCTTGCGAATGGTGTGTTAACAGCGATTCAAAACATGGGTTTCCGGTTGCGTAAAGTAGATAACGAACAAGCCCCTTCTTATTTACGCCGCCAAACACCGATTGTCCAGGAATTTGAGTTTACACCGACAAACAACACTTATCGCCGGTATCTAGACGAACTTGAAGTTGTCTTTTTACATCAATCACCAAACTCAGTCGAAATTTTATTGCAGGTAGATCGACGTGCACGCGGACTTGGAGGTTTTTTATCCGAAGCATTCGATATGGATGAAAGCTTCATCCGCCTCACATTATCCGAACACGACAATATCCAGGCAAAGCTTGAGCAAGTGATAAAAACGAAGATGAAATAATAACAAGGCAAGAAGCATCAGTCGCTTCTTGCCTTGTTTTATTTTAAACCTGGATAGTTTTGCTGTCTTAGTACTTCGTAAATCACAATTGCCGCTGTATTTGATAAATTCAGCGAGCGGATATGGTCGCTTTGCGGTATGCGCAGACACATATCGGCACGTTCTTTTGCAAATTCTTTCGGCAAGCCTGTCGTTTCTCTTCCGAACATAAAGTACAGGTCACGTTCTGAATTTCTGAAATCATGTGTCGTAAATGGCTCATCACTATATGTTTCAATTAAATAAACATCGCCATCTTTACTGTACTCGATAAAATCTTCTAAAGAATCATGGTATACGACATTCACATGTTCCCAATAATCCAATCCAGCACGCTTTAACATTTTGTCATC
The DNA here is from genome assembly GCF_050280445.1 of Solibacillus sp. NPDC093137. Lineage (NCBI taxonomy): Bacteria > Bacillati > Bacillota > Bacilli > Caryophanales > Caryophanaceae > Solibacillus > Solibacillus sp. NPDC093137. Next base: position 7,533 of record NZ_JBNNVH010000006.1, on the reverse strand, counting down.
TGTTGAAAAACCTAATGGACGGATTAAATGTAATGATGTATTCGTTCCAGCACAAGTGCGGGCAATGTTGCCTGTATTTGCTGGGATTTCTGGTTGATATAATACAATATGGTTTGGCACTTCTGATCCTTCTCTCTTAATGATTTAACATTGCCAGCCCTTTTTCAATCTCGGCCAGCACTTCTTCATCCTGCTCTGTTTTTCTGGCAGCCAATAAAATGTCCTCTGCCCCATCTGTTCCAATTTTTCCGATTGCCCATGCAGCCGTCCCTCTTAATACAGGGCGTTCATCTTTTTGCAATACTTGAACTAAGTCAGGCATTGCCGCTTCTTCTTTAAAGTGGGCAAGCGCTAAAATGGCATTGCGCTGAATTGGCTTTTTGCCGCGCCATGAGCCGGATACATGTCCAAACTTTGCTTTAAATTCCTTATTGGAAATCGATAAAAGCGGCTGAAGTAACGGTTTTGCGATTTCAGGATCCGGCGTGAATTCATCATGAATCCAGTTTAGCTTTCCTTTATTTTTCGGACACACTGTCTGGCATGTATCACAGCCATACAAACGGTTTCCGATTTTGGCACGAAACTCATCGGGCAAAAATCCTTTCGTCTGAGTTAAAAAAGCTATGCAACGCTGTGAATTCAGCTGCCCTGGTGCAACGATTGCTCCTGTTGGACATACATCAATACATAATGTACAGTCCCCGCATTCATCTTCCATCGGTGTATCTGGAGCAAACGGGATATTCGTGATGATTTCGCCTAAATAGACGTACGAACCAAATTCAGGTGTAATGATAGAGCAATTTTTGGCGCTCCAGCCGATTCCTGCTCGTTCTGCAACCGCACGATCTACCAGTTCCCCGGTATCTACCATCGATTTTACCTTTACATTCGGCACACGTTCCTGCAGCCAAGCTTCAATGAGCTGCAGACGTTCACGAACTGCTGTATGATAATCAATTCCCCATGAAGCACGACAAAAAATGCCGCGACGCTCCCCTTTCTTTCCTTGCGGGGCATCTTGCATGCGTGAAGGATACGCAATCGCAATCGCAATAATACTTTCTGCTTCATCTAATAATTTTAAAGGCTCTGTACGCAGCTCTACATTTGCTTCTTCAAAGCCTGATTGGTATGCTAATTGTTGCTGACGACGTAGACGATTCTTTAATTCATGAAACGGAGCAGCGGTTGTAAATCCGATTTTATCAACACCAATGGATGCTGCATATTTCACTAAATCTTCTTGAAGTTGATGTACTTTCATTTCACATGCTCCTTTCAAATGGTACAATAAATATAAATTTATTTCACATTACATATTTTAGTATTTATTCCATTAAAAACAATGTAAGAAGGTGTTCTACATGACTATTTCAATAAATGAAGCTCTTTTTTCTGTAAATGAACAATTAAAAATTGGCCTTATCCATTATAGCAAAATTATCGTTGAAGAATCTCCTCAAATGATTAAAGGACGTACACAACTTTATCAGGAAAATCTATTTTTGGAATTACAGGAAACACCTGTGACAGAACGACCTGGCATTAAAGAGTGGCGCCAGCTTTGGAAGGCTTTCGGCGGTGATCCGAACCGTTACCGTCACTCTGCCGAAAGTTTAATGCGACGTATCGCTAAACAGCAATATTTAGCACCGTTCCATTCGGCTGTTGATTTAAACAACTTCTTTTCACTGCAATACGAGATTCCTGTTGGCATATATGATTTAGATGTTATTAAAGGGGACGTGGAAATCGAAGTTGGTAATGCATCGACAGGCTACGAGGGGATCAATGGACGGTTTAATTCATTGGAAAATATCATCCATTCAAAAGATGCGCTCGGCCCATTCGGCAGTCCCTTTGTTGATTCAAAAAGGACGGCCGTAACAGAAGCTACGACAAATGCGCTGCAAATCTTTTATTTACGCCCTTCCTTAAGTGAAGAAGAAGCAACTAAACTATTGAGCAGTGCAGGAAACATGTTTACACAAATTAGCGGTGGCGAATATGAAGTACATATTCTATCAAAGGAAAATTCAAAAGTTCATTTTTAAGGAGTGGAATCATTTGAGTATTAACTTAGCTGAGGCAGTAAAACTGAAAAGTATCATTACGAAAAGAATACAGGAACGAACAATGCAAGTGCATTCATTAACACATGTTATTATCGAGAAAGGTGAACAGCCAAAAACACCTGACTATTCTCTTGAAATGCTTGAAGGAGAGCTAAAAGAGCTTCGTTATGATTCACGTAAGCTTGATGCCCTAATCTACCGAGCTAACATCGACAATACGGTTGTATTTAAAGATGAGGAAATGCCTATTGTCGAAGCGATTGAACTGGCGAGCCAATTACGCGCAGAAGCACAATTTTGTAAAAACCTTGGTTCAGAAGAAAAAGAAGCATTTTACCACAATTCCGGTGATGCTATGCTTTACCGCGTAGCATTGTATGATCCAATGACATATCGAAACCGTGCAAACGAGCTTGAAAAAGAGGCACATCGCCTTTCCAACTTAATTAATGCCAAAAACTATCAAGTTGAAATTGAATTTGATGACAGCAATTATTTCTAAACCTAGGGCGGTGAGACTCCAAACTAGGTAATAACGAGCGATTATGCTTCGGCATTCCCAACAACTGGTGAAACCAATAACTCTTTACCGTTTACAATGTTACCTTTAACTCATAACCAACCATAGTAAAGGCTAACACAAACTATAGAGTAATTTTGCTCGCTCGTTATTAAAAGACACCTGCTCACATTTGTGAAAAGGTGTCTTTGCTTTTAATTATATATAATTCTTACTCTACACCTGGTAAAATTCTTAATGCTTTTTCATCTGCATCCAAAATTACTTCCACACCTAATGGAATCGCAATATTAGGTTCGCAGTGGCCAATTTTGAAACCAGCTAATACAGGTTTGTTAAACGGCTTCAAATACCCTTCTATTACCTTCAATACATCTTCATAGCTATATGTATCATCCGGCATATTAAAATCTGCTATAGCAAAACCTGCTGCAAGCTCCAGCTTTCTTGAAAGACGCAACTGGTTCAGCATTAAATCAATTTGCTCAATTGTTTCCCCTATGTCTTCAAGAAGTAAAATTTTATTACGTACATCAATCTCAAATTTAGTTCCTAGCGTACTGACAATACGGTTTAAATTTCCGCCTGTCAATTCTCCGCGTACAACTCCCGGTACAACTGTTGTAAGAGGAGAAATGCTTTCCGTATACTGAATTTCAATCGGTTGGAAAAGCTGTTGGAACATCTTTTTAGAAAGAGTATCCAGCTCCCCTTTTGGACTGGACATCATCGGGCCATGGAATGTCACTAAATTTGCAAACTCGTTTACTTGAGTATGTAAAGCCGTCACATCAGAAAAGCCCCAAATAATTTTTGGATTGTCCTCGATTAATGGGTAACTTATTTTATCGATAATTCTTGAGACCCCATAGCCGCCCGTCACTAAAAAGACTGCCTTCACTTCCGGATCGACAATCATCTGGTGGAAATCTTTAATTCGCTCCTCATCGGAACCTGCCAAATAGCCTTCATAATCCTGTACCGTATTACCAAGCTTATATTTTAAACCAAGCTCTTCTAAAAGCGCTAATTTATCACCTAATGATTCTGTCTTAAGCGGACTGCTTAAATTAACTAATCCTACAGTATCGCCATGCTGTAATCTTGCTGGTCGAATTTTCATGTTAATGACCTCCTTTTACTTCTGTCGCTATTGTATCATAGCGTTTTATGTAAAGCGCATTGCAAATTCCATGGGGTTGTCCCTATAATAGATAAAATCATTTTTCCAATATAAGGAGATGTACAATAATGAAACTTCCACCACCGCTACTGCTCATTTTAGCTACTTTATTATGGGGCGGTAACTTTGTAATTGGACGCGCTGTTTCTGGAGATATTCCTCCGATTACTCTTGCTTTTTTACGATGGATAGTCGCCTTTCTCGTATTTTTCCCTATCGCTTACCAACGTACGAAAAAAGAATGGTCTGCACTGAGACAGCATTGGGGTGTCGTCATTGTTTTAGCACTTACAGGAGTTGCTGCATTCAATACGCTCGTTTATATCGGCTTGCATTATACGACATCCATTAATGCATCATTAATGAATTCATCAACACCGATTATTATATACATACTGAGCTTCATCTTTTTAAAAGAACGTTTAACAAAATTTCAACTGCTCGGCACGCTGCTGTCTTTAGCCGGAGTGCTCTTTATTATATCTGGGGGTTCATTACAAAGCCTGTTTTCATTTTCATTTAACAAAGGAGACTTAATCGTATTAGTTGCGGTAGTGTGCTGGAGTGTCTACTCATTACTCATTAAAAAGTACGCTGGTAAACTGCCCGGATACTCTACATTTTTAGTGACGATCGTAATCGGTGCCATTATGTTACTCCCGTTTGCAGTATATGAACAACTTACAACGTCACAAGCAATCGTATGGAACGCTTCGACAATGGGGGCGATTATTTATGTAGGGATCATTGCTTCAATTGTTGCCTTTTTAAGCTGGAACACTGGAGTTGTCTCCTTAGGTGCAAACAAAGCCGGAATCTATTTGAACTTCATTCCACTATTCGCTACAATCTTTGCCGTGCTGTTTTTAAATGAGCAACTCCTGCTTGCACAAGTAATCGGTGGGATTGCTGTTATTGCTGGGGTATTTATTTCAACGATGAAATAATATAAAAAGGAGTGCATATTGTATGCACTCCTTTATTTTATTTTACATCTGTATAAATAACGGTCACATCCGGATGGTTGTGCAGAGCGCTTGCAGGGAAGTCTTCTGTTACTATCCCACTGCGCAAACGATCAAAGGCCTCTTGTTTTGATGCACCCGAAATTAATAATACAATCTTTTTAGAACTCAAAATTGTTTTGATACCCATTGTAATAGCATGTGTCGGCACATCATCAATTGAATCAAAATAAACTTGGTTCGCTTCACGTGTAGACTGTGCAAGCTCTACAATATTTGTACCTAAATCGAAGGGAGTTCCCGGCTCATTAAAACCAATATGTCCATTCACACCAATTCCCAAAAGCTGGATATCAATATTTCCTGCTGCCTTAATCATCGCATCATATTCAGCTGCGGCCTTTTCTAAATTTGATTTATTGCCTGCAGGTAAATTAATATTTACCTGTTTCATATCGATATGATTAAACAGATGATGATCCATATAATAATGGTAGCTCGATTCATTTGCCGGATTAATGCCGATATATTCATCCAAATTAAAGGACTTGGCCTGTGCAAAAGAGACCTCGCCTGCTTTGTATGCTGCTACCAGCTCTTTATAAAAACCTTCAGGAGTACCTCCAGTAGCCAATCCTAATACCGTTTCACTATTCTTTTTCAGTTGGTCTATAAAAATTGTTGCGGCAATTTTACTCATCTCATCATAGTTCGCCGCTTCAATCCATTTAAAGTTTGTTGCTACATTCATTTATTTAATTCCCTACTTCCTCGCTATATTCCATAATTTATAGATCACTTAAATAAAATACGTTTTTTTAAATTCATTCCTAACATCACTATGTTAATTTTATAGTAAATAATTTTAATACGCCAGAAAAAACGTGCAGGATTTTCTGGAAAAAATACTAATTTTCTTTGTATATAATATAATATTCTCCAATACTAATTTCCCAATATTCCGTACGCAGACTTCATTTTTCTCATTATCATATAAAAGAATTTATAAATATATTCTTTCCTAATTTCAATTATAAATAACACTGTTGAAGTCGGATTCTATAATCTATTCTATGCTCTTTAAAAAGATTATGGGACTTTATATATCGATTATAAAAATAAAAAAAGACCTCACAGTATGAACTGTGAAGTCTTTTTTTTAGATACCGAGTGTGGGACTTGAACCCACACGCCTCGCGGCAACGGATTTTGAGTCCGTCGTGTCTGCCATTCCACCAACTCGGCAAAATAAGGTAAAAAAAAATCGGGTTTTCCGATTTAATAAAATATGGAGGCGGCAACCGGATTTGAACCGGTGATAAAGGTGTTGCAGACCTGTGCCTTACCACTTGGCTATGCCGCCATATTTGGAGCGGAAGACGAGGTTCGAACTCGCGACCCCCACCTTGGCAAGGTGGTGTTCTACCACTGAACTACTTCCGCAAATAAAAAAATGGCTGGGGTACCTGGATTCGAACCAGGGCATGACGGAATCAAAATCCGTTGCCTTACCGCTTGGCTATACCCCAAATATTTAAATTTTATATAGAATGGGGCGACTGATGGGAATCGAACCCACGAATGCCTGAACCACAATCAGGTGCGTTAACCACTTCGCCACAACCGCCACTATAATATAATTTTAATACTTAAACCTAAATAAAAATGGGGCGACTGATGGGAATCGAACCCACGAATGCCTGAACCACAATCAGGTGCGTTAACCACTTCGCCACAACCGCCACTATATTATTTTAAGTATTTATAAGTTATTTGGCAGGGGCAGTAGGAATCGAACCCACACTGACGGTTTTGGAGACCGTAGTTCTACCTTTAAACTATGCCCCTATCAAAAGGATGGTGGAGGGGGACGGATTCGAACCGCCGAACCCTAAGGAGCGGATTTACAGTCCGCCGCGTTTAGCCACTTCGCTACCCCTCCAGGTAATGGTGCCGGCGAAAGGAGTCGAACCCTCGACCTACTGATTACAAGTCAGTTGCTCTACCAACTGAGCTACACCGGCAAAAATATGGTGGGTTTGGACGGAATCGAACCGCCGACACTTAGAGCTTCAATCTAATGCTCTACCAACTGAGCTACAAACCCACAATTTAATTTTTAAAAAATGGCGGTCCCGACCGGGATCGAACCGGCGATCTCCTGCGTGACAGGCAGGCATGTTAACCGCTACACCACGGGACCATTTGGTTGCGGGGGCAGGACTTGAACCTGCGACCTTCGGGTTATGAGCCCGACGAGCTACCACTGCTCCACCCCGCGATAATATTATTTGTTTAATGGTGGAGGATGACGGGCTCGAACCGCCGACCCCCTGCTTGTAAGGCAGGTGCTCTCCCAGCTGAGCTAATCCTCCAACGCTGGATACTACTTATGTATCTTTTTGGTGACCCGTACGGGATTCGAACCCGTGTTACCGCCGTGAAAGGGCGGTGTCTTAACCACTTGACCAACGGGCCTATTTGTAAATTTGCCTGGCGGAGAGTAAGGGATTTGAACCCTTGATGCAGGGTTACCCGCATACACGATTTCCAATCGTGCTCCTTCGGCCACTCGGACAACTCTCCAAGATTTAATGGCTCCGAAGGCAGGACTCGAACCTGCGACCTGCCGGTTAACAGCCGGATGCTCTACCAACTGAGCTACTTCGGAATAATTTTATAACAGCCTAGCGACGTCCTACTCTCACAGGGGGAAGCCCCCAACTACCATCGGCGCTAAAGAGCTTAACTTCCGTGTTCGGTATGGGAACGGGTGTGACCTCT
>NZ_JBNNVH010000005.1:0-200912 GCF_050280445.1 Solibacillus sp. NPDC093137 | reverse complement strand
CCGCCAGCGTTCGTCCTGAGCCAGGATCAAACTCTCCATAAAAGTAGTTTGAAAGCTCATTTGCTTTGCTAGCGATCCAACTTCGTTAGAAGTTGGAATCTATTGTTTGCTTCATTTAAGAAGCTTGTTTCATTAACGTTGCTTGTTCAGTTTTCAAGGTTCATTTTGTTTCGTTGTCGTTTTAGCGACTTCTCTAATTTAACATCTCTGTTTCTTTTTGTCAACAACTTTTTTGAAAAAGTTTTTTGAAAGAAATTCGAGAAAGTAATTTAGTTTTTTTCAAGTACGTCTTAGCGACATTTAATATATTACAATACTTTCAATGTTTTCGTCAACACTTTTTTAAAAATAATTTCAGAGCGTTTATAAACGCTCTGCTTAATATACTATAACCCATACTCAGATTCAATATAAAGTCTGTCTACATAATAGTTCCTGTGGAATATCACTTCGTTTTTAGCAATAACAGTATCCACCAGAATTAACTCTTTTTCAATTAAGTATTCAACAAACACTTCCAAGTCTACAGAGTAATAACTCAGCTCAGGATGATCATGCAATTGCTGAATCGTCCATGAAGGTTGTGCAAGCATTGTTTCCAAAATATGTTGCGCCCCATCCGTAGTTCTGGAATTGATTAAAAACTCACCGGCTAAAAACAATAACTCCAGACGCTTCTCAAGACTTTCGTTACTCATAATCAATTCTTCATATAATTTATAAATTGCTGGATCATTACGTTTTACCTGAGCCCAAACAGTCACTTCAGGATAATGCCCACTATCGATAATCGATAATCTTCCTAAATGATGCAATGAAGCAACTACATGATTGTACGCATCTAAAAAATGACCATCTTCAAATAATTCTTTTCCTTCTTTATAACGACGGATTAACTTGGCAAACTGGATACCTGTTTTTAATTTACGACCGAAGAATGGGAACTCTTGTAATTCAGAACGTAGTTTATATAGAAACTCATTGCGGTCAAACATAATTTTACCGTGGAAAAGCCAATCAACCAACCGCTTATTCGAACCAATGAAAATCCATTTACGTAACCGTTCCTCCGTTAAAATATGCATCACCATTTTCGCTTCACCATATGAATAGTGTTTCGAATAAATAGGCTTATCACTTTCTTTTACAATAATTAAAAGAACCGAATCAAATGTATCGGTCATATTCTCAGCACCTTCACGCTTGTTTATCAATATTACTCCGAGCGTTTCCGGCTGACTTGCACGTTCCTGATAAATCGGTCTCAAAATATGTTCCATTGTTATCCCCCTATAAAGTTTACCTTCTATATAATGTCATTGTAGATGCTATAAGATAAATTAACTAGTATTACATTGATAAACTTTCAACCATGATGAAAGTCCATCATTTCCTTAAAACAAATAATAGAAATCCCGTTATTTTTTCTTTCGCCATTCATTTATAAAAACCCTTCATTTCAACATTTTTAAATAGTATTAAGGGATATATACAAGCCGCCTAATTCTTTCCTGTCTACTAATTTATATCCAATTTATGTTATAGTATATTTTAGATTAGGAGGCAATTGAAATGAAAAAATATAATAGTAAAATTAATAAGATCCGCTCTTTTGCATTATCCCTTATTTTCATCGGCTTCGTTATTATGTATGGTGCAATCTTTTTCAAAAATAATCAAATACTTGTATTAATCTTCATGACAATTGGACTTCTTTGCATCATCGGCAGTACAGCTGTATACGGCTGGATAGGATTGTTGTCTACAAAGGCTGTGCAAGTCGTCTGTCCGGAATGCGGGAAATGGACAAAGATTTTAGGTCGTGTGGATATTTGCATGTATTGCAATGAACCGCTTACTTTAGATCCTGCATTGGAAGGAAAAGAATTCAATCAAGAGTACAATAAAAATTAATTGTTAGACAGTACTGGAGTAAAGGTGATTAAACTTTTGCTCCAGTTTTTTATATAAAAAAACCTAGCAACAACCGTTACTAGGTTAAATATTATTGAACTTTTGTTGCACCGACTGCTACACAGTCAGGACATGTACCATAGACTTCTAAACGGTGCGAATTAACTTGAAAGCCTGTTACTTGCGAAGCAAACTGCTCCACTTCATTTAATCCGGGATAGTGGAAGTCTACAATTTTACCGCAGCCATCACAGATCATGTGATAATGGTCGCCCGTTACGAAATCAAAACGACTCGCTGCATCCCCATAAGTAAGCTCTTTTACTAAGCCTACTTCACGAAAGACACGTAAATTATTATAAACTGTTGCTACACTCATATTAGGAAACTTATCGCAAAGCGCCTTGTATATATCATCAGCTGTTGGGTGAATCATACTTTGAATTAAATATTCCAAAATCGCATGACGCTGAGGAGTAATTCGTACACCAGTAGTCTTTAACGTGTCCAGCGCATCCTTTAAATGCAATTCAGACATCGTCATGCACCCCTTTTCATACATATTATTAATTTGTAATCGTTATAATTAGTGTAGCGAATTTGTCCATGCGTTGTCAACAATTGCTTATTCCAATTGAATTAAAAGTATTGGGTAGAAAAGCTAATTGAAAATGAAAGCGATTAAAGGCTTATTCTTTCATATAGCATTCTCAATTAGTACCCTCTAAGAATATCCATTTTATTTTCTAAGTCACGTTCCCCATTGAGCCATTTTTCCAGACTTGGTTTGAAAATATCCAGACTGCGCTCTACATAACGTGATGAATGACTCGAAAAATGTGGTGATAATGTAACATTGTTCAAGTCCCATAGCAGGCTGTCTGCCGGTAATGGCTCGATCTCATAGACATCCAATACGGCATGCTCTATCAGCTCGTCTTGTAAAACGCCGACAAGAGTATCCGTTTCCACTAAGTCACCTCTTCCGAAATTCATAAAGATGGCTGAACTCTTCATCAGTTCAAAATGCTCGCGAGTCAGCATATGCTTCGTTTCCTTAGTAGACGGCAGCATCGAAAGAACAATATCTGCTTTCGGTAACTGCTCTTTTAAATCATCCAGCTTATATGTTTCATTCATATACGGCGCTTCGTTGCCTGAGCGATTGCAGCCAATTGTATGCACATCAAATGCCTGCAAAATACGTCCTACTTCTCCGCCGATTGCACCCGGACCGATAATCAATGCCGTACTTCCATTTAGCTCTGTCGGACGCGCCTTTTTATTCCATTCTTTCTTCTGTTGCTGCTCATAAATAAACGGTAATACACGTTTCAATGATAAAATATGAGCTAAAATCGATTCAGTCATCGGCTTCTTATGTATCCCGCGAACATTCGAAACGAGTATATTACGTTTCGCGATCGCTTCTGCCGGCATCTTCTCGATTCCTGCAGATGCAACGAAAATCCATTGCAATTTGTCTGCATGCTGTAAATGTTCTTCCTTTAAATCTTCCCCATAAGTTACTAAAATTTCGGATTGTGCAAGTTTCTCCACATCCAACTTCTTATCAAATAAAAAATCTACCTGGGGAAACTGTGCTAAAAGCGGCTGTTTTAAATCTTCGCGTGGTTCAAATGTAAAATAAATCGTTACCATTGTCATTCCCCTTTGCGCACCTATTAATTCGTGCGATTTTTTAAATAGTTTAACACATCTTCAATATGATTTTTCACCCGTACTTTGCGCCACTCCTTTTCAACGATTCCCTCTTCATTAATTAAAAACGTTGAACGCTCAATACCCATATACTCTTTTCCGAAGTTTTTCTTCAATGTCCATACACCATATTTCTCAGCAACTTCATGATTCTCATCCACTAATAATGAAAACGGCAATCCGTGCTTTTCAATAAACTTTGTATGCTTCGCTGCATCATCCAAACTTACACCTAAAATTACAGCATTCAAATCTGAAAAATCTTCATATTTATCGCGGAAGTCGCAAGCCTGTGTTGTACAGCCAGGTGTTAAATCTTTTTGATAAAAATAAAGAATAACGTTTTTGCCTTTATACTCTTCCAGCGAAATCATTTTCCCCTCTTCGTTTTGCAATTCAAATACTGGTGCTTTTAAATTTTCTAATGTCATGTCTATTCCTCCAAAATTTTCTTCTATGATACAAAACAATGCCCGATGCTTCAATTTCTTTGGCGTTCCCTTTCATTACATACTACAATAGATATGAAATCATTTCATGTAACCTATTTTGGAGGAATAAATTATGAATCATACTAAATCTGAACAGCTTCATGCAGAAGCACTCGAACATATCGTTGGCGGGGTAAATAGTCCATCCCGTTCTTATAAAGCAGTAGGCGGCGGTGCACCTGTTGTCATGGTCCGCGGTAAAGGAGCATACTTTTGGGATGTGGACGGTAATCGCTACATCGATTATTTAGCAGCCTATGGACCGATTGTTACGGGGCATGGTCATCCGCATATCGCAAAAGCCATTGCACATGCAGCAGAAACAGGGGTATTATTCGGTACACCGACAGAGCATGAAATCAAATTCGCAAAAATGTTAAAAGAAGCTATTCCTACATTGGATAAAGTACGTTTTAACAACTCAGGTACAGAAGCCGTGATGACATGTGTACGTGTGGCACGCGCATTTACAGGCCGCACAAAAATCATTAAATTCGCCGGCTGCTATCACGGTCACTTCGACCAAGTACTTGTTGCCGCGGGATCAGGTCCTGCAACATTAGGTTCACCTGACTCTGCCGGTGTTCCTCATGCTGTCGCAACAGAAGTAATTACCGTTCCTTTTAACAATAATGAAGAATTTACATTAGCGATGGAAAAATGGGGCAATGATGTTGCAGGGATTTTAATCGAGCCAATCGTCGGCAACTTCGGAATTGTAGAACCTCACAAAGGATTTTTGGAACATGTACATGCATTGGCAAAAGAGTATGGTACATTAACAATTCACGATGAAGTCATTACAGCTTTCCGTTTCCACTACGGTGCAGCGCATACAATGCTTGGCTTAACTCCGGATTTAGTCGCAATGGGGAAAGTAATCGGCGGCGGTCTGCCAATCGGTGCATACGGTGGTCGTAAAGAAGTAATGGAAACAGTCGCTCCACTTGGCCCTGCATATCAGGCTGGTACGATGGCCGGTAACCCTGCAAGTATGCAAGCAGGTATTGCATGTCTAGAAGTGTTGCAGCAACCGGGGATTTATGAAGAGATGGATCGCTTAGGTGCTCTTCTTGAAGAAGGTATTTTAGCCGCTGCAAAAAAACATAATGTGACGATTACACTAAACCGTTTAAAAGGCGCATTCGCTGTTTACTTTACTGATGTCAAAGTGGAAAACTATGAGCAGGCGGAAAATACGGACGGTGAAAAGTTCGGTCGCTTCTTTAAATTAATGTTATCCCAAGGCATCAACTTAGCCCCTTCAAAATATGAAGCATGGTTCTTAACGACAGAACATACAGAAGCAGACGTGAAAGAAACGTTAAAAGCAGTAGATTACGCATTTTCTCAACTATAATAACAACTGCCGCTATACATTTTATAGCGGCTTCTCTTCATTGACTCCCTCAGAAAGGAGGAAAAGAACATGAAACTAGGTGCACGCGTTTTAAAAACGGGTGTTGCAATTGTTTTCGCCTTATTTTTAGCTCAAATACTGAATGTACCCTCACCTGTGTTTGCTGCAATTGCTGCTGTATTCGCAATCCAGCCTTCTATTTACCGCTCTTATCTTACAATTTTAGAGCAAATACAGGGTAATATAATCGGCGCTACCATTGCTGTCCTATTCGGTCTCATTTTCGGTCATCATATCGTGGCTGTCGGTATTGCCGCTATTGTCGTCCTTGGCATTATGATGAAGCTAAAGCTCGAAAAATCCGTTTCACTGGCACTCGTAACGATGATTGCCATTATGGAAGTACCGGGCGATGATTTTCTGATGTTTGGTTTAATCCGATTTAGTACTGTGATGCTGGGTGTTTTTGCTGCTTTCGTTGTCAATATGTTATTTGTACCGCCTAAATACGAAATAAAATTATTTAAAATGATTAACTCTGTCCAGGATGATATCATTCGCTGGACACGTTTAGCCGTTCGCCAGGCTAGTGAACATACTTCAACGAAAATGGCTGTAAGTAAATTGCAGTCCCGACTAAATGAAATTGATACAATGTATGGTTTTTTCAAAGAAGAACGCAGTTATTTCAAAAACCGGAAGTATGTGAAAGCCCGAAAACTGGTTATTTACCGCCAAATGTTATTAACTTCGAAAAAAAGCTATGAGTTGCTCGTTCGTCTGCATAAACATGAAAATGAGCTCGGGAAGTTACCAAGTAAATTCCAAGTAATTATTCAAGAACGTTTAGATTTCTTGCTAACCTACCACGAACAACTGTTATTGAAATATACCGGGAAGCTGAGGCCAGAACATTCAAAATGGACACGTCACGAGGAATATTTGCAAGGCAGTGAGCTAATGGAGCAGTTTATCAAACAGATCGCCCTTGCTCAGGAAGAGGCGGCAGAAGATGAGCAGTTTTCAAGCTACCATCTGCTTTATATTTTATCGCGGATATTAGATTACGAGGAAAACCTGGAGCATCTTGATACGTTGATCGTTTCTTATCGCAGCTTCCATAGTGAAGAAAAAAACCTCGACTTGGAATCAGAGTTCTACTAAATAAAAAGAAGGTGTGCATTTTTCGCACACCTTCTTTTTAACTTTTCATCTTCGGATCAAGTGCATCCCGCAATCCGTCGCCCATAAGGTTAAAGCCGATTACAGTCAGCATAATCGCAAGTCCCGGGAAAATCATTGCCCATGGTGCGTTTAGTAAAAACATCCGCGCATCTGCGAGCATTTTCCCCCACTCAGGCTGTGGCGCTTCTGCACCAAGTCCTAAAAACCCTAGCGCTGCCGCTTCGATAATCGCTGTCGCAATCGCCAGTGTCCCCTGTACGATTACCGGAGTCATTGAGTTCGGCAAAATATGCTTCCATAATATCCGGGAGTTTTTCATACCGATTGCTCTAGCAGCATGAATATACTCTTCTTCTTTAATACTTAGAACCCGCGACCGAATCAGTCGGCCAAAGTTCGGTATATTAATAACCGCAATGGCAATTAATGCGTTTTGCAATGATGGTCCTAAAATCGATACAATGGCGATCGCCAATAAAATACTTGGAAACGCAAGCATAATATCAAAAATTCGCGAAATAATCGTATCAACCCAACGTCCATAGTACCCTGCAATAATCCCTAAAAAACTGCCGGCAACTGCAGAGATTAACACGGCCGATAAACCAACCGTTAACGAGATGCGTGCCCCATGTAAAATTCGCGAAAATATGTCGCGACCCAGATCATCTGTTCCAAACCAGAAATCAGCAGATGGAGGCTGCAGACGCATACTTAAATTTTGCTCGTTTATACCTTGTGGTGCAAATAAAGGGCCGAGTATTGCCAGAAGCACAAAGAATAACACAATTGCACTGCCGAACAGCGCAGACTTACTTTTCTTGAAATTCGTCCACGCCTCTTGCCACGGTCCTTTTACTCGTTCTTCTTCAATTCGCTGAACTTTATTTTGTATAACTTCAGCCATGCTATGCGCCTCCTCTCTAGTTGTATTTAATGCGCGAATCAATCACTGTATATAAAAGGTCAACAATCAAGTTAATCATTACGAATAAAAAGGCAACGATTAATATACCTGACTGGATGACAGGATAATCACGGAATCCTATCGCTTCGTATATATAGCGTCCAATTCCCGGCCAACTAAATATCGTTTCCGTTAAGATCGCACCGCCTAAAAGCATACCCGTTTGTAAACCGACTACTGTCAAAACAGGAATCAACGCATTTTTCAATGCATGCTTATAAACAACAACGAACATTTTCTGACCTTTTGCCCGCGCTGTACGAACAAAATCCGAACGCATTACTTCCAACATAGAGGCTCTTGTCATACGTGCAATGATCGCTGTCGGAATCGTTGCGAGTGCAATGCCAGGTAAAAATAAGTGCTTTAACACTACAATAAATTGATCAAACCGGCCTTGCCATAATGTATCAATTAAGTAAAAGTGAGTAATTGCCGTAACCGGATCCCGCACTTCTTCCCGTCCCGATGTCGGCAACCAGCCCAGCTGAATACCGAATGCCCATTGCTCCATTAAACCTAACCAGAAAATCGGCATCGAAACACCAATTAAAGCAATCACCATCGCTAAGTAATCAAACCATGAATTTTGAAACCACGCCGAAACAATCCCTGCATTTACCCCAACGATAATTGCAATAATCATCGCGAAAAATGCCAGTTCAAATGTAGCTGCTAAATAAGGCCACATTTCAGAAGAAATCGGCTGCCTTGTTCTTAATGACTCCCCCAAATCTCCCGTTACAATCCCTTTTAAGT
Source organism: Solibacillus sp. NPDC093137 (assembly GCF_050280445.1). Taxonomy (NCBI): domain Bacteria; kingdom Bacillati; phylum Bacillota; class Bacilli; order Caryophanales; family Caryophanaceae; genus Solibacillus; species Solibacillus sp. NPDC093137. Next base: position 192,514 of record NZ_JBNNVH010000005.1, on the reverse strand, counting down.
AATCGAAATATTGAATATACCACGGATTATCTAGGCCAAGTTTCAAGCGAAGTGCCGCGATTGCATCTGCAGTAGCTTGCTGTCCTAAAATGACTTGTGCTGGATCACCGGGAATGGCACGAATAATTAGAAATACTAAAAAGGTCATCCCAAGTAATACAGGTATTAGATGCAGTAGACGTTTGCCAATGTAGTGAAGCATGCTCTTCACCCCTTTTATGAATGTATGTTTCTACTAGTTGAAAAAAGGAGAGGAATATTCCTCCCCTTTCACTTAACTTTCTATTACTCCATTGAAACGTTATGCAATTTATCAGAGCCTGTTGGGTGTGGCAAGAACCCATTCACACCTGCTTTTGCTGCAAGTAATGGTGTAGAGTGTGCAAGCGGAACCCATGGAGCATCGTCATGAATGATTTCCTGTGCTTTTTTGTATAATTCATTACGCACATTTTCATCTGTTTCAGACTGTGCCTGAATTAATAGTTCATGAACTTCTTCATTAGTATAGTACGCATAGTTATTTGAACCGATATTGTCTTTGTCTAACAATGTGTAGATGAAGTTGTCTGCATCTCCATTATCACCAGTCCAGCCAAGCATGAATGCATCTGCTTCACCGTTTTTCGCTTTTTCTAAATATGTTGCCCATTCAAATGTTACGATTTTCGATGGGATTCCAACATCTTCTAAGTTTTTCTGAATAACTTCCGCCACTTTCGCTCCGTCCGGCATATAAGGACGAGGTACCGGCATTGCCCATAACTCAATTTCTTTTCCGTCATAGCCAGCTTCAGCTAATAATGATTTCGCTTTTTCTGGATCATAAGGGTATGGAGAAATTGCATCATTGTAACCGCTAATTGATGATGGCATCGGGTTTGCCGCCACTTCTGCACGTCCTTCAAAGAACGCATCAACAATCGCCTGTTTATCGATTGCATAGTTTACTGCTTGACGTACCAATTTGTTATCAAACGGTGCGCGTGTATTCGTTAAACCTAAATAGCCAATGTTCATTGATGGACGTTCAATCAGTTGTAACGTCGAATCACCTTCTACTGTTTTACCGTCTGAAGGGTTAATACCATCTGCTAAATCGATATTGCCTGCCATTAATTCATTTAAACGAGCAGAGTTATCCGGAATTGAACGGAAGATAACTTTATCTAATTTCGGGAAACCTTCTTGCCAGTAGTCCTCAAATTTCTCAATCGTGATTGAGTCATTACGTTTCCATTCTGTGAATTTAAATGGACCTGTACCTACAGGGTTATCGCCGAATTTATCGCCTGCTGCTTCAAATGCAGTTGGTGAACCAATTCCGAACGGGCTCATTGCCAAGTTTTTAAGGAATGGTGCCTGCGGACGAGAAAGTGTGAATACAACTGTGTAATCTCCTTCTGCCGTTACATCTTTAATAATATCTTCGCCCTCTGCTTTAAACATAGAGTTGAAATAGTAGAAATCTTCCTCTTTTCCACCTTTCCAGCGATTGATATTCTTAATTACCGCTTCTGCATTGAAGTCTGTACCGTCATGGAACTTTACACCTTCTTGAAGTTGGAATGTGTAAGTTAAACCATCTTCACTTACTTCCCATTCTTTTGCTAGTCCAGGGTTGATCGTTGTATCTTGTTCCCCGAAGTTTAGTAATGTTTCAAATAGGTTTTGTGTTACTTTGAATGATTCGCCATCTGTTACGATACCTGGATCAAGTGATACAGAATCTGCTCCACGGCCAAATACTAATACTTGAGGTGTTGAAGAACTTGAATTGTCTGTCGTACTGCTGTCTGTATTTGAACTTGAATCGTTGCTTGGTTCTGATGATGACGTTTCTGCATCGTCAGCACCACAAGCAGCTAAAAATAATGACATTATTAATAGCATCATAAGACTTACTAAATACAATTTACCTTTCCTCAATAAAAAAACCCCCTAGACTTTTTAATCTATTATCATTGTGGCGTTTCATATAAATGACACGCCACAGAATGACCTGGTTTAACTTGCTGGAGCATCGGAATTACTTGCTTGCACTTATCCATCGCAAAAGGACAGCGTGTATGGAATGTGCATCCTGTCGGCGGGTTTGACGGGCTCGGTATATCACCTTTCAGCAATAGCTGTTCCCTCTCAAACTGCGGATCTGGAATTGGTACAGCCGATAATAGCGCCTGTGTATAAGGATGTAATGGCTCATGATATAACGATTCGCTTTCCGCAATTTCGACAAGCCTGCCTAAGTACATCACGCCTACCCGGTCACTAATATGTCGCACAACCCCTAAATCATGGGCAATAAATATATATGTTAGTTTCAAATCTTCCTGCAACCGCTGCATTAAATTTAAAACTTGTGCTTGAATGGATACATCCAGTGCAGATACCGGTTCATCTGCAATAATCAATTTCGGATTTGTCATTAAGGCTCTGGCGATACCGATTCGCTGTCTTTGTCCGCCGCTAAACTGATGAGGATAGCGTTTTGCATGATAGGAGCTTAAACCGACGATTTCCAAGTATTCATGTACTTTCTTTTTGCGTTCCTTTGCATTTCCAATCCCGTGTACAATCAACGGTTCCTCTAATATTTTTTCAACCGTATGTCTTGGATTTAATGAGGCATACGGATCCTGAAACACCATTTGAATCTCTCTCCGGACTTTTCGCATTTGTTCGTTATTTAACTTTGTGAGCTCTACGCCATCAAATGTCACCTGGCCTTCTGTTGGTTCATGCAATCGCATAATTGCCCGGCCCGTAGTAGATTTCCCGCAACCGGATTCTCCGACAATGCCTAATGTTTCCCCTTCATAAAGCTCAAACGAAACGTCATCTACAGCCTTCACATCACCGACATGACGTGCAAACATCCCATGCCTGATCGGAAAATATTTTTTCAGATTGTCAACTTTCAGCAGCACTTTCGACATGTGTAACTCCCCCTTCTTCCATATCCAATAAGAAGCATCTTGCTTTATGTGTACCGGACGATTCATATAGCGGAGGATTATTTGTTAAACAACGATCGAATGCATATTCACAACGTGCTGCAAAACGGCAGCCTTCCAAAATGGAACCTGGTTTCGGGACATTTCCAGGAATCGAATAAAGCGTATCCTTTTTATAACGCATATCCGGAACTGACTGGATAAGCCCTTTCGTATAAGGATGCTGCGGGTTTCTAAATATTTCATTAACTGGTGCCTCTTCTACGATTTGCCCCGCATACATAACAATGACGCGCTCACAAGTTTCTGCAACAACACCTAAATCATGTGTGATGAGTAAAACAGCAGTATTCAGCCGTTCATTTAAATCCCGCATTAACTTTAAAATTTGGGCTTGGATTGTTACATCGAGGGCTGTTGTCGGTTCATCGGCAATAAGCACTTTCGGATTGCATACAAGAGCCATCGCTATCATTACACGTTGCCGCATTCCGCCCGACAGCTGGTGTGGATAGTCTTTCAGCAACTGTTCCGCGCGCGGCAAACCTACCAGCTTCATGATTTCCACCGCCCGGGCACTCGCTTCTTTTTTCGACCATTTCGGATGATGGATTCGAATCGCTTCGATTAATTGATTTCCGATCGTAAACAACGGATTCAGCGAAGTCATCGGCTCCTGAAATATCATTGCGATTTCATTGCCTCGAATTTTGCGCATTTGCTTATCTGAAAGCTTTGAAATATCTTGCCCTTTCAATAAAATTTCTCCATTTGTAATTTTTCCGGGAGGACTCGGTACGAGGCCCATAATAGAGAGGGAAGTAACACTTTTACCACAGCCGGACTCCCCTACGATGGCGAGAATTTCCCCTTCATGAATTGAAAAGCTTATTCGATCGACAGCTGCAACCTTTCCACTGTCTGAAAAAAATGTCGTTTCTAACTCTCTCACTTCAAGCACAGCTTTTCGACTCATTTAACCACCCCAATATTCTGAAGATTAAAAGTATTTGAAAATATGATATTATAACATCTAGTAATTTACAACATTATCGTAAAAAAATGTAATTTTAAATATACATAAAAAAAGTGACCATGCTGATTTATTTCAACATAGTCACTTAATTTTAATCTAATTTTTGTACTTGGAATAAGTTATAATATGCTCCTTGTTGCTCCATTAGTCGTTGATGATTGCCGGATTCTATAACTTCTCCGTGTTCAATAACGATAATGTTGTCAGCGTGGGTAATTGTAGACAGGCGGTGAGCAATAATGATCGTCGTCCGCTCATGTGCTAAACGGTCAAGCGAGTCTTGAATTAGTGCTTCACTTTCCAGATCGAGTGCAGAAGTCGCCTCATCCAATACTAGAATTGGCGGATTTTTTAGAAATACTCGTGCAATTGCTACACGCTGCTTCTGCCCGCCTGAAAGTTTGACACCACGTTCTCCTACTTTCGTGTCATAACCTTCTGGTAATCCCATAATAAAGTCATGGGCATTCGCCGCTTTGGCAGCAGCAACTATTTCCTCATCTGTCGCATGCGGATTTCCCATTAAAATATTCTGCTTCACTGAATCACTAAACAAAATATTATCCTGTAATACTATCCCGATTTGCGAGCGTAATGATTCAATCGTAACATCTTTAACATTTTGATCATCAATTTTTACCGCTCCCTCCGTCACATCATAGAAGCGCGGAATCAAACTGACGATTGTCGATTTCCCCCCGCCGCTCATACCTACAAAGGCAACAGTTTGTCCAGGTTCAATCGTGAAATCAACTTCATTTAAAATCGTGTTTCCATCTTTATCATACTTGAATGTAACATGATCAAATTGAAGCTTCCCTTTTGCTGCGGGTAACACCACTGCGTTAGGCTTGTCTTGAACTTCATATTTCTCATCCATCAATTCGAACATTCGATCCATTGAGGCAATTGACTGAGTCAATGTTGTCGATGAACTCACCAAACGACGAAGCGGACCATACAAGCGTTCAATATAAGCATAAAATGCGACTAGTACACCGATGGATAGGTCACCTTGTAAAAACTGATAACCTGCAAAGCCAATCACGATCAGCGGTGCCATATCCGTAATGGTATTAACGACAGCAAAAGATTTTGCATTCCAGCGTGAATGGTCCAGCGCTTTATTAAGAAACTCCCCATTCGTTTCATCGAAAATCTTCTGTTCATGCTTTTCCAATGTAAAACTTTTAATAATGCTCATACCGGCAACACGCTCATGTAAATAACTTTGAACGCCTGCCAAAGCCTGTGAGCGTTCCTTCGTTAAGCTACGAAGTCTCCCGAAGAAATACTTTACACTAAGTGCGTAAAAAGGTAGTGCTATAAGCGACACAAGCGTCAACTTTACATCCATTGCAAACATAACACCGATTACGATTAAAATAGTGGCCAAATCGAGCCATAAGTTCATTAATCCGGTCATAACAAAGTTTTTCGTCTGCTCAACATCATTGATGACTCGCGAAATTACTTCTCCGGCCCGCGTATTCGCATAATACTTTAAGCTTAACTTTTGTAAGTGGCCATACAATTCCTTACGAATATCAAATAGAATATTGTTACTCAAGTTTTGCGCAAAGTATTGGCGGTAATATTCGATTGGTGGTCGAATAACAAAAAACAATACGAGTGCAATACCGATCCATGTAAATAATTGGCTTGTTTTTTCTTCTGTAGACATACCATCCTTTAGTAATATATCATCGATAATTATTTGCAGGAGCCATGGTAAAAATAACGGAATCGCAAATTTAAGTATGCCGATTATGATCGTTAAAAATAAAAGCATTTTATACGGCTTGACGAACCGCATATAACGTTTAATACTATCCAATGCAAAAAACACTTCCCCTCAGAAATTTTGCAACAGCAATTATCATATCATAATTCCCCATTAAGCATTTACACATGTACTTTACCCAAAAGAAAAACACAAGCAACCTAAAAAGTTACTTGTGTCTCATCTACTCTTTATTTGCCTGAATTTCACTCAATAAGATATACCGATTTGTCCAAGACTCTATGAAGTCCGGAGCGAATGGTCCACGACGTTGTTCAATCCAGCTTACCAATGTTTTTACATTCCGCTGTAAAATTTTATCTATGACTTCGGGGTAGTTCATTTCCAACCTGTGCTGCTCATATTCATCTTCATCCAATAATGCATGACTCATATCAGGAAACACTTTTACGTCCAAATCATAGTCAATATATTTTAAGCAGTTGTTATCAAACACAAACGGTGAACTGATGTTGCAATAGTAATACACCCCGTCATCCCGCAACATACAAATAATATTGAACCAATGCTCTGCATGAAAGTAACAAATCGAGGGTTCACGTGTCAGCCAGGTGCGACCGTCTGATTCAGTAACAAGTGTTTTTTCATTTGCACCGATTATAATATTTTTTGTTGCTTTTAATACCATCGTTTCTTGCCAGACACGGTGGATATTACCATTGTGCTTATAACTATGTATTTGGATTTTTTCTCCTTCAACCGGTAATGCCATCATAAAGCCCACCTTTTCGTCTTAGCTAAAAATTCTAGCAGTCTTTATTGTATTATAACAATGCTTTGGCAAAACTTGTAGTTCGAATGCAATTATTTTCAATTTTGCGTGAAAATTATTGCGAATCCTTAATAGTTGCACATATTAAAACAAAGTATCAATAAGTTCAGCTTCTTATATGATTTCCCTGCTCTTTCTTTTTAAAACAAAAAAAGATGTTCTGAAAGTTTGCACTTTCAGAACATCTTTCTGCACTTCATTAGAAGTTGTTGTTGTTACGCTTCGCGAATTGTGCGTTACGTTGCTCTTGTTCGCGTTGCTGTTTTTGGTTTTGTTGTTGAACTTCGTTGAAGTTTTGGTCTTGACCAAATTCTTCAAGGTTGTTGTTTTGGCGATTATTTTGTTTTTGATTTTGGTTTTGGTTTTGGTTTTGCTGGTTGAACTCGTTGAAGTTTAGTTCTTGACCAAACTCTTCAAAGTTGTTTTGTTGGTTGTTGCGTTGGTTTTGGTTTTGGTTTTGTTGATTATTACGGTTTTGCTGATTATTACGGTTTTGGTTTTGTTCATTGCGACTCATCTTGTATCACCTCCATGACCTTTATTGTGGTCTGGTGATAAAAGAATTATGCATTTATTTTTCCCCAGATTTTTAACATCGGCACAGGCATCGGTAATTTAGCAATTTGCTCTTTTGTAAAGAAAGCCATATTTTCCTGTTTGCCATTCACTTCAGCTACATCGACTAAATAGCTGTCAATATGCCATTTCAAATGTGAAAACACATGTTTGAAACTTAAAATCGGTTCTTTAAAATTGTGCTCCAAAGTTACGTTATATTGTTTTTCCACTTTGGTTAAACTATTTTCATCTGACTGGCGTTCAATCATAATAAACTGCCACATATTTGCGAGCAGACCATCTTCAGGACGCTTCTCCATTAAAAAACGACCTTCTTTATCACGAATAATATATACATCATATTCAATATTTTTTGTTTTCAGCTTTTTGGATTTAACCGGTAAGCTGGATGGGTCTCCTTCATGGAATGCTGTGCAATAATCACGCACTGGACATAATAAGCATTTCGGTGAAGTCGGTGTACAAATTAATGCTCCAAGCTCCATCAGTCCTTGATTGAACGCAGAGGTATTTTCTGGATCAATTAGCTCCGTTACCGCTTGTTCAAAAATTTTCTTTGTTTTCGGCAAAGCGATATCAGCATCTATATTTAATACACGACTTAGTACACGCATAACATTTCCATCTACAGCATGCTCCGGCTTTCCGTAAGCAATACTTAATATTGCTCCTGCTGTATATGGTCCAACACCTTTCAACTTTGAAATGTCAACGCGGTTATCCGGTACTTTTCCACCGTACACTTCGACTACTTCCCGTACACCTGCTTGTAAATTACGGACACGGGAATAATAACCTAAACCTTCCCACATTTTAAGCAACTCTTCTTCCGGGGAATAGGCTAAACTTTCCGCTGTAGGGTATTTTTCTATAAAACGGTTGTAGTATGGGATGACTGTATCAACTCTTGTTTGCTGCAGCATTACTTCAGACACCCATATTTGATACGGTTCTTTCGTCCGACGCCAAGGCAAATCTCGTTGTTCTTCCAAAAACCATTGTACTAAAGCCTGGCGAAATTGTTTTGTATATGGATAGTTCACATTGTCCTCCAAAAATTCGATTTTATTTCCTTCAAAAAGGGTATATTATAATGTGGATACTATTGCTAAATTTTTCCGTTCTCGAACGGTTTTAAGATCGAGGGGTTGATACATTTGGATTCAGGCACACATTTCGTCATGGGGATTGCTATCGGAGGCCTAGCACTTGTAGACCCGACTGTCGCAAGTCATTCCATGACCTTTACGGCTGTAATGGCTGGAACGATTATCGGACAACAGGCACCGGATATTGATACGGTTTTAAAACTTCGTAATAATGCGGTTTATATACGACATCACCGAGGGATTACACATTCAATACCTGCCGTTTTACTATGGCCTCTATTAATAACAGGTGTACTCGCTCTTATTTTACCTGATGTCCATCTATTCAATGTTTGGCTATGGACACAGATCGCCGTATTCTTACATGTGTTTGTAGATATTTTCAATGCATACGGCACACAGGCATTGCGCCCGTTTTCAAAAAAGTGGGTTGCACTCGGTGTTATTAATACATTTGATCCAATTATATTCACCATGCACTGTATCGGTATTTTACTTTGGTTATTAGGGACAGAACCTGTCCTCACATTTACGGTCATGTACATTATTATTTTCTTCTATTATATTTTACGTTTTGCTCTTCAAAAGGCGGTTAAAACTGCTGTTCATCATGAACTGCAGGACGAAGAATTTGTAATTGTTGCTCCGACAATGCGTTTTTTCCATTGGAAAGTTGCCGCAAAATCTAAAACGCACTTTTATGTTGGTCGTGCCTATCGCCGATCCGTCAATATTTACGATAAGTTCGAAATTGAGCCTATCCCAAAAACGGAGCTCGTTGAAAAAGCGATGAAAGATCCAAACTTAGATGCTTTTTTATCATTTTCACCACTTTACCGGTGGGAAATTTCAGAGCTTGAAAGCGGCGTAACAGAACTGCGTTTAATCGATTTACGATACCGCAGTAACGATCGCTATCCTTTCGTTGCAGTCGCCCATTTAGATGACGAGCTTAACATTGTCAATTCTTATACCGGCTGGATTTTCACAGAAGAAAAATTGCAGAAACGACTGCAAATAGGAGCCGGCAATGACTGAATAAAAGACGGAAAACCACCAGCCACAACTGGTGGTTTTATGTTGCAATCAGCAAAGTAGCTACACAATTGCTGAATGGTTTTAATTCAACGTATCATCACTGTCATTTAAAAGTTGCGCATATTTCGGGTTTTGTGCCGCAAATAAGTGAAGCTTATCCCCATAGCTTTCAATCAACTGGCTCACTAATTTAGATGTATATTCCGCGCCGCGGTAATCCGCACCGGCTTTGGCAGAAGTCGACTCGAAATCACTGCATAATAATTCCACCCATGTACGTGCACGACCTGCCGGTAATTTAGGATTTTTCGCTAATAATTGTTCTGTTAATCTTTGATATAATTCTTCCATGCTACTTCCCTTCTTTCATTGGACGTAATATAGAAACTGGTAATGCTTCTTCAAATCGTTCCGACCCTAATCGGTGTCCCCATGCAAAGCGACCTTTTAAATAATCTACTTGGAAAAATTCACCTGGCGATCCGTTCAAACGATAGATTTCACCCGGAATAATTGTTGAAAGATCAACTAAAAACGCTTCCGCCATCAATGCTTTACGCTCATAGACCGCATACTCATTCACAATCCCCAATTGCTCTGCTTTTCTTGCACGTTCACGTAAGTTTGCAATTTCCTGACGCAATTCCTGTTCAGTCATTGAACTATATGTTAATTCATTCATTTTGTTGTTGCTCCTTCTGTTCAATATATTCATTAATTTTCTCTATTGGAAAGCCCTTTTGATAAAGTGCCTGTTTAACTTTTTGCCGAAGATCAGATCCTGTTAATTTGGCTGCATATTTACGCCAAATTTTATCACCTTGAGCTTCTATTAACTCGGACCATTCATCTTCGTCCCGTTCCAATGTAATCTGGCCGAGTATTTCTTTAACAATCTCATAGGAATAACCTTTACGCAACAGCACATCCTGAATTTTCTGCTTCACTTGTGCCGGAGTTTTTTTTGTATTGGACCGCACGGCTTTTTCCGCTAATTCCATTGCAAGCTTTAACTGTTCCTCATGTTCAAATGTCGCCAATACTTTTTGCTGCAAATTTTTATCAATCCCTTTTTGCATCAGGTCTTGGCGAATAGCAGCCGGCCCTTTTTTTGTCGTACGCTTTCTCGTTTCAAGCAGTGCTTTTGAATAACTTTCATCATTTAAAAAGCCTAAGCCCGTTAATTTATGAATAGCTTCCTGTACAACTGCCTCCCCATGTCCTGCTTTCAGGAGCTTGGATTTCACTTCATGTTCACTACGCATTTGGAAACTTAAAAAATTTAGCGCTTTGTTAAACGCTTTTGCAATTTCATCTTCATATTGTATTTCATCTATTTCCATCTGCTCAAGTACTTTGCCTTTTTGCAGACCGAACTTAATAAGTGTGCCTTCATCAACGGCAAAAGCATATTTTTCGTTCAAGTATATATTGTAGCGCTCTTGATTGTTTTTTTGACGACCAATTTTTGTAATGATCTGAACTTGCACCGTGTACACCTCACAATAACAATGTACATTCTAGTATACATCTTTTTACTTATAGTTTCATGGAACGGTATACTAATAGGGACAAAAAGAAATAAAGGCGGTGTTTGTTATAAAAGTTGCAATTGCAGGCGGTACAGGAATGGTTGGCAGGAGATTGAGTAAGCTATTACTTGAACATGGTCACGAAGTCATAATTTTGACGCGTGGAGAGCAACAAAATGAAGATAACATCTACTATGTGCAATGGTTAAACGACGACTCGACACCGGACCGTTATGTTGAAAATACGGATGCATTTGTAAATTTAGCTGGTGTCTCGCTAAATGAGGGACGATGGACAGATAAGCAAAAACAAGAAATCCTATCAAGCCGTTTGGAATCTACCGATGAAATCATCCGAATTATACAAAACGTGAAGCACAAACCGAAAGTATTCATTAATGCGAGTGCTGTTGGTATTTATCCTGTTTCCGAAACTGCTGTTTATACGGAACAGGCTACCGAAAAAGCAAGTGATTTTTTAGGGAGCGTTGTGGCACAGTGGGAAGATAAAGCAATGCAGGCTCAACAATTAGGCATCCGCACTTGTTTAACCCGTTTTGGCGTAATTTTGGAAAAAGGCGAAGGTGCACTGCCGATGATGATATTACCTTATAAGCTTGGTGTTGGCGGAACAATCGGCTCGGGCAGGCAGTGGCTTAGCTGGATTCATGTAGAAGATGTAGCACGTGCTATACTTTATGCAATTGAAAACGATACATTATCAGGGCCGATTAATTTTACAACACCAAATGTAAAACGTATGAAGCAATTTGGGCACTCAATTAGTAAGGCAATGAAGCGTCCACATTGGTTCCCGGTACCAAGTATTGCTTTAAAGCTCGCTCTTGGCGAGAAGAGTATGCTCGTACTGGAAGGTCAGCATGTCGTACCTGAAAAATTAATAAACGCAAATTTTAAATTTAAATTTGTTTCTGTAGAAGATGCAATTCGGGATCTCTATGAATAAAACAATGCTTTTCACGCAACCTACCTTGTAAAAGGAGGTTGCTTTTTCATTGAAAAAACATATTTTAGGGATTAGCTTCGTGTTAGTCGCCACATTTATTTCCTTTATATCTGTATCTGTTGCAAAAGCCGAGGAATTTCATTGGGGCTTCAAGCCAAGCCGGAATGGCGCACCTGTAGAAATAGGAGAACCGCTTGAGTCTATGTTAAGTAAATACGGGGCCATTTATAAGGGCAATGAAGAAAAGAAAATTGTTTACTTAACATTCGATAACGGCTACGAAAACGGCTATACCGAAAGTATTTTAAATACTTTACGGGAAGAAAAAGCTCCAGCCACTTTCTTCTTGACCGGCCATTATTTAACGAGCGCGACCGATTTAGTAAAAACGATGGTTAAAGATGGCCATATTATCGGAAATCACTCATATGGACATCCAAATATGGCACGTTTGTCCGCAAATGAAATGAAGAAAGAATGGAAGCAGTTTGATGACAAATTAAACGAACTGACTGGCGTCAAACGGACTTATTATGCCCGACCGCCGGAAGGTATCTTTAATGAAGAAGTTCTGAAAGTCGGCAATGAAACGGGTTATCGCCATATGTTCTGGTCGATCGCTTTTAAAGACTGGCTGAAAGATGAACGACGCGGAGCAAAATATGCTTATGATGCATTGATGAACCAGCTTCATCCAGGTGCCATTATTTTAATGCATACAGTAGCGCAGGATAATGCTGAAGCGTTACCGCAATTTATTAAGGATGCTAAAGCACAAGGCTACACATTTGGCTCATTGGATGATCTGGTGCTTGAATACGAAAAAATTTCCCCGTATTAGAAAAGTAGCGTTCCTTTCTTTTCATTGTACTTTCCGCTATACTGTACTGATGAAGAAAAGGAAGTGACTCGCACTAAATTTTGGTGCGAGTCACTCTATTTAAAGGACGTGTAAACTTGAGTGAACTAAAAATGGAAGTCGGGCAAAAGTTCCCGTTAACGATAAAACGCCTTGGCATTAATGGTGAAGGTGTCGGTTTTTATAAACGCAATGTCGTATTCGTAAAAGGTGCGATTCCTGGAGAAGAAGTAACAGTAAAATTAACAAAAGTATCACCGAAATTTGCTGAAGCAGAAATTTTGGCAATACGTAAAGCAAGCGAATTCCGTCAAGAAGCACCTTGCCCTGTGTATTCTGAATGCGGTGGCTGTCAATTACAGCATATGACTTATGACGCGCAGTTAATGAATAAGCGTGATATCGTCGTACAAGCATTCGAAAAATACGCTAAAGAAATCGGACAAACAGCTGAAATCCGTCCAACGATCGGAATGGATAATCCGTGGCATTACCGCAACAAATCTCAGTTCCAAGTACGTAAAGAAGGCAAGCGTGTATATGCAGGTCTATTTGCTGAAGGAACAAATCAGCTTTTAAATATTAATGACTGTCTTGTACAGCACCCTGTAACTTCAAAAATTACAGTTGCTGCTCGTAAAATTTTACAAAAGCTAAATATCCCGATCTATGATGGGAAAACTTTAAACGGCTTAGTTCGTACAATTGTGGTTCGTACTGGTATGCGCTCTGGCGAAACACAAGTATGTCTTGTTACAACACGACGCGAACTTCCGCATAAAGAAGAATTGATTGAACGTATTAAAAAAATTGATCCTTCAATCGTTTCTATTACACAAAACGTCAACCGCGAGAAAACATCGTTAATATTTGGTCCAGACACTTATATTTTAGATGGTAAAGACGCGATTCATGAAAAATTGGGCGAATTTGCATTTGATTTATCAACTCGTGCATTTTTCCAGCTTAACCCTGAACAAACAGTACATTTATACAATGAAATTAAAAAAGCTGCGGCACTGACAGGAAAAGAAAATGTTGTCGATGCATACTGCGGTGTTGGTACTATCGGTATGTGGCTGGCAGAAGGTGCCCGTGAAGTGCGCGGTATGGATAATGTCGATGAAGCAATTGCTGATGCGAAGTACAATGCACGTACAAACGATAACCTGCAGCATGTACGTTTCTTCCCAGGCTCTGCAGATAAATGGTTGTTCCGCTGGTCAAAAGAAGATTACCGTCCAGATGTCATTTGTGTAGATCCGCCTCGTACAGGTTTAGAGCCAGGCTTTATTAGAACTGTTTTAAAAATCAAACCAAAGCGCTTCGTCTACACATCTTGTAACCCATCAACACTAGCGCGTGATTTAAAGGAATTATCAAAGGCTTACAACGTTGAATATATTCAACCAGTAGACATGTTCCCTCAAACAGCACAGGTTGAATGTGTTGTGAAACTGACTTTAAAAAAATAGTAAAATCTATCGCCTACACAAGAACTTTTGTGTAGGTTTTCTCTTTGGTAAAAACTTGCAAATAGACTCCAATTGACGCAATATTAAATTAAATATATTCTCGGAGGGATCTATTTGGGAAGAATCATTCATTTTGAAATTCATGTTGACGATATGGAACGCGCGAAAAATTTCTATCAAGCTGTTTTTGAATGGCGTTTTGAGGATTATAGTGAATATGCAGGCACGCCGTATTTTGGAGCCATTACTGGTGACGACCAATATCCAGGCATTAATGGTGCTTTAATGCAGCGGCAAGGCCCTTCTCCTGCAGAAGGACAAAGTGTCAATTCCGCAGTATGTACTTTAGGTGTAAGTGATTACGATGAAACCGAAGCGAAAATTTTAGCAAATGGCGGCAAAATAGCTTTGCCTAAATATGCGCTGCCAGGTATGGCTTGGCAAGGATATTTCATCGATACTGAAAATAATATTTTTGGTCTTCATCAACCAGACCCAGAAGCAAAATAATACGAAAGCGACGAACCTTTTATATAGGTTACGTCGCTTTTTTAAGAGAATCATTTTAACAGAACCTCCCCCACTTCTTTACTTTTCATGTAAAATAGAAATCGCCAGGAGGTATTAATATGAAAAACTTTCTATTTGTAGTGATCACTTTTATTATTTCTTATTGGGCGATTTCTTCTTTCGCAGGCTTCATCTTCCCAAGCAATGATGAAAATTCAGCTACTTCAGCAAGCTCACTTCAAGCTGCTGTGACATTTGGTGGTGTAAACTATTTAAATGTGTTCATCTACATAATTTTAGCAATGATTTTAACAGCGATAGTCTTTTTTTCAGTAAAAAGCAGACGTTCCAATTAAGAGAACGTCCGCTTTTTTATATAGCTAATTTTTTCGATTTGCCAAAAAAATGAATGACAACGGCTACTGTCAGAAGCATAAGCGAAATAACAAATAAAAACCCGTTACTCGGGAAAATTTCCAAATATAATCCACCTAAAAGTGGACCTGTCAAACTGCCTAAACTGAAGAATATACCACAAAGCAAGTTCCCTGTCGGCAACAGCTCTTTCGGAGTCAAATCGGTCATATATGTGATACCGAGCGAGAACATTGAACCTACACACATACCAGCAAAAAAGAATACTGCTGCTACAAACAATTCGGAATGCTCGAAGAAGTTACCTATTAAGAAAAATATGCTTCCGGCAAACAATCCTGAAACAATGACTTTGTGACGACCAATTTTATCGCCTAATGCACCAAGCGGAAATTGCATAACAATTGCACCGATCGAAAAGCCAGCCAAAATAACGGATACATAAGTTACATCAAAATCTTTTCGTAACGCATATACCGGGAATAAAGCATTTAAGGACGATTCTAAAAATCCATAAACAAAAGGCGGTAAAAAGGCAATCCAGCCGTACTTTATAGCGAGACTATAACGCTTGAAACCCGACTCATTCGCATCTCCTGCCAAAGCTTCCGGTTTTTCGTTTTTCACGAAAAAGATTAACGACCATGCTAATAAACATAATGCCGATGAAATAATAAACGGAAAGCTTTCCGAAATTTTAATTAACGGGACAAACAATGGGCCGACAGCAAAGCCTACACCAAAAGATATGCCGTATATTGACATGCTTTTACCTAGTTTATGTGTAGCTGTTGTTGAAGTAATCCAAGTTTGTGTTGAAAAATGCAGTGCATGATCCCCGATGCCAATTAACAGACGAAGAATAAACCAAAACATGACACTTTTCCATAATGGAAATAAAAACAATGAGATGAAAACGAGTGCCCCACCTAATAAAATAATAGGTTTATAACCATATTTACGTAATGGCTGCTCGATAAATGGCGAGATCAATAATGTACCTATGTATAAACCTGTTGCATTCAAACCATTGAGCGTTGAGGAAACGCCATCCCCTTCAAAAATTACTGAAATCAGAGGTAAAAGCATTCCTTGTGAAAATCCTGAAATTGATACAATAATAACTAAAATAGTAAATCTGCGCTGTTCATAACTCATTTCAATATTCTCCCTTATTTCATACAATCATCGTATCACAGCTTTTGGGAGAAATAAAAATAAAAATAAACTCAAAAACCCCAGCTAACTTTATCTCTAAAAGTTAACTAGGGTTTTAAATATCACTATATTCCATTTCAATGTTGCGTAAACAGTCGTATCGGCAATTAGCCGTAAATGTTTAAACTTCCTCCTTTTCTCGAGTTTGTCTATACATGTTTTTTCCGACCATCTCCTTCTTATTTAGGTATGAGTTTACTTTATCATAACACTTCATTAATGTAAATATTCAAAATTAATAGAATGTTAAAATAATTAACAAGTACTATACAATTTCCTATTTTTTAAAGTTAATTTAATAGGTTAGTCCGATATATACTATAAGTTGTTGTTTAACTTTTAGAAAATAGCGTAGTATAATATGAATAAGTCAATACAAAAGGAGCATCATACATTATGAAGCCAATTACAAACAAAGAACAACAAGTAACATATTTAAAAGAACGCCTGGAAATTTTCCTTGAAGTGCTTGATGCAATCGATCCTGAAACGACGGAAATTGAAGATATTGATCGCTTAATTCAAATGATGGATGATTTAGAAGAAAAAATGGATCAATTCCAATCCCGCAAAGATAAATAGAAAATTCAGCAATACCTGTACACTGGGTATTGCTTTTTTCATTCTTTTGACTAGTTCTGCTATTATTCGCCGTTTTTTCATTTAATCTGACAAACATTCATGTAAGCGCTCTTTTTTTTCTACATTAAAAGAGTTATAATGTAAGATGGTTTATTAAGAAAGACATAACATTCATTTCTTCGTGAAAGTTTTGTTCTAACTTATATCAATTTTATTGATCAAAATACACATATTTTTCTGGGGGGAAAAATAAGATGGCATACTTAGAAACTTTAGAAAAAAGTCTTTATTCTTTAGTAACTGAAACATCTACTAACTTACCAAAAGACGTCCGTCGTGCTATTAAAGCTGCAAAAGAAGCAGAAAATGCTGGTACACGTGCAGCGATGTCTTTAGACACAATCACTACAAATATTGTAATGGCAGAAGATAATGTATCTCCAATTTGTCAAGATACGGGTCTACCAACATTTAAAGTATATACTCCGGTTGGCGTAAACCAAATCGAAATTAAAAAAGCAATCCACACTGCAATTGCTGCAGCTACTGGTGATGCTAAATTACGCCCGAATTCAGTTGATTCATTGACTGGTAAAAACTCTGGAACAAACATTGGTGCTGGCCTTCCAGTAGTGAAGTTTGAGCAATGGGAAAATGACTATATTACAGTGAAGCTTATTTTAAAAGGCGGCGGCTGTGAAAACAAAAATATCCAATATTCTTTACCTACAGAATTAGAAGGTTTAGGCCGCGCTGGTCGTGACTTAGACGGTATCCGTAAATGTATTTTACACTCTGTATGGCAAGCACAAGGACAAGGCTGTTCTGCTGGTTTCATCGGTGTTGGTATCGGTGGTGACCGCTCTTCAGGTTATGATCTTGCAAAAGAGCAATTATTCCGTCACGTTGATGACGTGAATCCAATCGAAGACTTAGCAAAACTAGAAAAGTATATTGTAGAAAAATCAAATACATTCGGTGTTGGTACAATGGGCTTCGGCGGTGAAGCGACATTACTAGGTTGTAAAATCGGCGTAATGGACCGTTTACCAGCTTCATTCTTCGTATCTGTAGCATACAACTGTTGGGCTTACCGTCGTATGGCAATCGATATCGATCCGGCGACTGGCGAAATCACAAACTGGCACTACCAAGAAGGTGAAAAAATCACTTTCCGTGATGAAGAAAAACAAGAAAACTCGGACAACAAAGTAGTTGAATTGGTTGCACCGATTACTGAAGAAAAAATTCGTTCACTTAAAGTTGGGGACGTAGTAAAAATTTCTGGCCGTATGTACACAGGTCGTGACGCAATCCACCACCACTTAATCGGTGAAGGTGTAGAAGCGCCAGTAGATTTAGATGGTCAAATTATTTACCACTGTGGTCCGGTAATGGCGAAAGACGAAGCAGGCAACTGGGTCGTAAAAGCTGCTGGTCCAACAACTTCAATTCGTGAGGAGCCATACCAAGGCGACATCATGAAAAAATTCGGTATCCGTGCTGTAATGGGTAAAGGCGGTATGGGACCAAAAACTCTTAAAGCTTTAGCAGAACACGGTGGCGTTTACTTAAATGCAATCGGTGGTGCAGCTCAGTACTACGCAGACTGCATTAAATCAGTTGACGGTGTAGACTTAATGGAATTCGGCATTCCAGAAGCAATGTGGCACTTAACTGTAAAAGACTTTACTGCAGTAGTAACGATGGACTCTCATGGTAACTCATTACATGCTGATGTAGAGAAATCTTCTTTAGATAAACTAGCATTGCATGCAGAGCGCGTATTCTAATAGTTATGAAAAACGACTTCTTCCTAAATGGTTGAAGTCGTTTTTTATTTCTGTATTTTAAATTACATATAATTCTAACTATTCCTTTTATCGGTATGCTATACTATTTTATTATATAAGGTATAGGTGGTGTTATATGCTCTATATTAAGATATTGATTAATGCATTATTTATAGCTGCCCAAATACACGTGAGTACTAAATATCAGTATAGACGCAGCTTTCTTGTTGCCCTTTCGTATACAATTTATGTGATTATTATTCTCCCTTACGTAACCCTCGAGTATATATACCTATATCTTTCATTAATGCTTTGGCTATTTTTCAGCGCAAGCTTTTTTATGCGGGATCGATTGTTTGGTTAAAAAAAGCAGCACAGAATTTGTCTGTGCTGCTTTTAAATATTATTGAACTAATTGTGTATCGGCTGGTTCATTGTAAACTGTTGTATCGAGCTCTTTTGTTGCACGGCTTGATACGACACCTGAAACCATTGACCCGCTTACATTAAGTGCTGTACGACCCATGTCGATTAAAGGTTCTACCGAAATTAAAACACCTGCTAACGCAATCGGTAAATCCATTGCAGATAAGACGATAATGGCTGCGAATGTCGCACCACCACCTACACCTGCCACACCAAATGAACTAATCGCCACAATTAAAATTAATGTTGCGATAAAGCCAGGTGTTAACGGATCAATACCTACTGTCGGTGCAATCATTACTGCCAACATTGCCGGATAAACACCCGCACAACCATTTTGCCCAATTGAAAGACCAAACGAGGCAGCAAAGTTGGCAATTCCATCAGGAACACCAAGACGCTTTGTCTGTGTTTGAATATTTAACGGTAATGCCCCTGCACTTGAACGTGAAGTAAATGCAAACAGCAGTACTTCAGCTGTTTTTTTCAAATAAGTTAATGGACTTAAACCTGTTAATGCCACAATGATTAAATGCAGAATGAACATAGCGATCAATGCAACATAAGAAGCTAGGATGAATTTACCTAAATCCATAATCGCCCCTAAATCACTCGTTGCAACGGTACGTGCCATAATGGCAGCTACACCATATGGAGTTAAACGTAAAATAATACGTACAACACCCATGATTAAACCGTAAAGTGCATCGACACCTTTTTTAACATTTGCCGCCGTTTCTTCTTCTTTTCGACGGAGTGTTAAATAACTAAATCCTAAAAATGCCGCGAATATTACAACCCCGATTGTTGATGTTGCACGAGATCCTGTTAAATCCGCAAATGGATTTGCAGGAAACATTGATAAAATCTGTTCAGGTAAAGGTGTCACTTCTGCCGAACGTTCAACCAATGATTCACCGCGTGCAATTTCAGCCTCACCTTGCATAATTTGAGATGCATCTAAGTCAAATAACACTGTTGATGCAATACCTAAACCAGCTGCAACGGCAGTTGTGCCGATTAATACTGATAAAATAACTGCTGCTGACTTACCTAAGTTTTTACCAAACGTTACTTTTGTAAATGCAGCTAATATCGAGATGAATACTAAAGGCATTGCAATCATCTGCAGTAACTTTACATAGCCGGTTCCGACGATGTTATACCATGGAACAGTTTCATTAATGGCATCTGCCCCTGCCCCATAGGCAAATTGTAAACCTACCCCAAGTAAAATACCTAATCCTAAGGCAATAAAAACACGATTTGAAAACTTAACATGCTTCGCTTTAAGGAAATATAAAAAAGCAATGACGATTAACAGCAAAGCAATATTAAGCAATACGTAGAAATTCAAAGTAAACTCCTCCAATTTAATAAATATACTCCATTATATTACTCTATAATCCTTATAAGTCAAGTTGGCATTATTTTTTTTAATTCTCTATTGTATGTTATTTACAAAATAAGTTACCTATATTATAATAATTCTAAATAAGAAATTATTATAATCTAATTGAAACCCATTATCAGTCCCTATTAATATTAATAATCATTATCAAGGAGGTATTTATGAATAATTCTAATCGAGAAAACTTATCATTAAATGAGAAAATCTTAGAACACAAAGAATTAATTGCTGCTTTAGTATCCGGCTTTATCATTTTGCTCGCGTGGCGAATGGAATCAACAGAGCAAACGACAGCTGCTGTAATAGCATATTTAACAGCATTTTTTATCGGTGGCTATGCAAAAGCAAAAGAAGGCATTGAAGATACTATTGAAGATAAGTCTTTAAATGTAGAAATTCTAATGATTATCGCTGCCATTGGTTCTGCCATTATCGGTTACTGGATGGAAGGTGCTATATTAATCTTTATATTTGCCTTAAGCGGCGCACTTGAAACATATGCAATGAATAAAAACAATCGTGAAATCTCTTCATTAATGGAACTGCAGCCAGAGGAAGCATGGCTTGTACGAGGCGGATTTGAACCGATTAAAGTTTCCGTAAAAGATTTGAAGGTAAACGATCATATATTAGTAAAACCAGGTGAACGTATTCCGGCAGATGGCGAAATTTATAAAGGTATTTCAACAGTTGATGAGGCAGCGATTACCGGTGAATCAATGCCGATTACTAAAAATGTAGGGAATGAAGTTTTTGCCGGTACAGTAAATTTAAACAGTGTGTTAACTGTAAAAGTAACGAAGCCTAGTTCCGAAACATTGTTCCAAAAAATCATTACACTTGTTCAATCTGCACAAAGCGAAAAATCACCTTCCCAACAGTTTATTGAACGCTTTGAAAGTGTGTATGTAAAAGCAGTATTATTGGCCGTAGCACTCATGATGTTTTTACCGCACTATTTATTAGACTGGGATTGGACGACAACTCTTTACCGCGCAATGGTATTACTTGTTGTTGCTTCTCCTTGTGCATTAGTTGCTTCTATTATGCCGGCTACCCTTTCAGCGATTTCCAATGGTGCGAGAAACGGGATACTTGTTAAAGGCGGTGTGCATTTAGAAAATTTAAGCTCGATCCGCGTATTGGCAGTAGATAAGACTGGTACATTAACACAAGGAACACCTGTTGTGACAGATTTTATTGTTCGTGATGATTTAGACAAACAGCAGACGTTAGCTTTAATAGCAGGGATTGAAGGACAGTCAAACCACCCCCTTGCACAGGCGATTAACGCATTCGCAAAAGAGCAGGGTGTCATCAACGAGCAAAATATTACCATAGAAGATATTCCTGGTTACGGAATGAAAGCGCAGTTTAATGAACAATCCTATATAATCGGAAAACCTGACTTTGTTGGAGCAAAATTGGCAAAACAATTTGCTGGTGGAGCACTCGAACAATTAGCGAATGAAGGTAAAACAGTTGTCTTCCTGAAAGATCATCAAGGCATTGCAGCACTAATCGCCCTTAAAGATGTCGTTCGGGAAGAGGCAAAAAAAGCGGTAGCTGCACTGCAAGAGCTAGGTATTAATGTAGCTATGCTGACTGGTGACAATGAAACAACTGCAAAAGCGATTGCAAAAGAAGCTGGTGTTACGACTTATGTGGCGGAGTGCTTGCCGGAAACGAAGGTCGAGCATATTAAGCAATACGAAAAAACATCCGGCCATGTCGGCATGGTTGGCGATGGTATTAATGATGCCCCTGCCCTTGCTACTGCCTCCGTCGGTATTGCAATGGGCGGCGGTACAGATGTCGCACTAGAGACAGCGGATGTCATTTTAATGAAAAACGACTTATCTAAAATCGCCCATGCCGTTAAGCTTTCGCGAAAGATGCAGCGTATCGTAAAACAGAACATTATTTTTTCATTAACGGTTATTGCACTGCTGATCATTTCGAACTTTTTCCAAGCAATCAGCCTTCCTTTAGGCGTTATTGGTCATGAAGGCAGTACGATTTTAGTTATTTTAAATGGATTACGAATGCTGAGTAAAAATGTTTAATCCAACAATAAAAAGGTGCATCCCCTTAGCAGGATGCACCTTTTTGCTTCTCTATTAAACTAGTACAAACCATAAAGCCATTGTTACGATAATTGTTGTTAAACCCATCAGCAATGTTGCCATCGTTTGCGCTTTATATGCATCTGTAACTTTCATTCCGCTGTATTGAGTAATTACCCAGAAGAAACTATCGTTTACATGACTAACTGTCATAGATCCTGCACCAATTGCCATAACGACTAATGCTAACGGCACTGCCCCTTCGATTCCTAAAGTTGGTAGCATCGGTGCGATTAAAGAAGATGTAATAACTAATGCTGCAGTTGATGAACCTTGCGCTGTTTTTAGAGCAGCGGCAATTAAAAACGGAATTAATAAAAATAATGCGCCTGTTGCTAATGCACCTAAATCCATTTCCTGAAGTTTATCACCGACACCTGTATTTTTAATAACCGTACCAAATGCGCCACCAGCACCTGTGATTAATAAAATTGGCGCTGCTTCTTTTAAAGCTTCACCGATCCAGTTGGATAATGTTTCTTCACTCAGTTCAGGCAATAGTAAAAATGCAGCAAATACCCCTAGTATTAGTGCGACTGTCGGTGAACCGAGGAATCTGAAGAATGTATTAACTCCCGCTTCCGGGTCACCTACTAATGCAGCGACAGAACCTGCCCCGATCAATACAATCGGCAATACAATCGGTAAGAATGACTTGAATGTAGAAGGCATTTTACCAAAAGACTTAATAATTTCATCGTAATCCAGTGCCGGTTCATCATCTGCCTCAACTCGAATTTTTGATGCCACTTTCGTTGCCCAAATATAACCTACGATTGTCGCTGGAATAGCAACGATTAATCCTATTAAAATGATTGTGCCTAAATAATCTGCTGCACCAATATTTCCAGCAGCCGCAATCGGTCCTGGTGTAGGCGGTACGAGTACGTGAGTTGCATATAAACCCGTAGCTAAAGCAACTGCCATTGAAGCAATTGTTACGCCTGCACGTTTAGCCAGCGCTTTCTTTAAACTCGTTAAAATAATATAGCCTGAATCGCAAAATACCGGAATGGATACAATGTAGCCAATGATGGACATTGCTAATTGCGGTCGTTTCGGTCCAATTACCCGTAATACGACTTCAGCCATACGATATGCAGCACCGGATTTTTCTAATATAATTCCAATAATTGTACCTGCTACGATGACGATACCGATACTCGTCATCAGTCCTCCAAAACCTGTGTTAATACTCTCTACAACTGTTAGTAAAGGCATACCTGCTGCAATACCAACAAAGAATGAACTAATTAATAATGCAAGAAACGGATGCAGCTTTAGTTTTGCCGTTGCAAAGACAATGAACAACACACCAATCAGAATAATTAGAAACAACACTTCTTCCCCACTCCTTTATATTAGTCTTTTTATTAAATCCATAACCTTTTGATCCAGATAAAAGCTTGGATTATTCAATGATTGCTCCACTGAAATTTCCTCACTAACAATGCTTTCAACCTGATGAAAATAGGTTTTTAGCATATGAGAATTTTCGATTATTCCTGAAAGCAAAATGGTAGGAACACCTTGTTCTTTAGCCAGCTTAGCAACCCCTATTGGAGCTTTTCCAGAAAGTGTTTGTTCATCCGATTTCCCTTCACCTGTTATAACAAAATCCGCGTGTTCCAGATGATTTGAAAATTGCACTGCTTCCAGCACAATATCTACACCAGGCTTAAATTGGTGAGGAAAAAATGCCATAAATGCAGAGCCTATTCCGCCCGCTGCACCAGCTCCTGCACAATGACGGACTTTTACATTTTGCTGTGATTCAATTATAGAAATATAATGTTTTAAATTTTGATCAAATATATTAATATCATGCTGATTTACTCCTTTTTGCGGCCCAAATACAGCTGTAGCTCCATTCGAACCTATTAACGGGTTATCTACATCACAGGCAATCATAAATGTACTTTCAGAAATTCGTGAATCAAAATTAGACAAATCGATTTTTTTAAGTGCATTAAATTGGTATACGTCGTTTAAAATTTCATTACCATCTTTGTCTATGAATTTCATTCCAAGTGCCCTTAGCATCCCTTGGCCACCGTCATTTGTAGCGCTTCCCCCGATACCGATAATAAAGTGACGGTAACCTGAATCCATTGCATGTTGTATTAATTGACCCGTTCCATATGTTGTCGCAAAACGGGGGTTTTTTTCTTCTTCATTTATAAGTGTTAACCCTGACGCCTGAGCCATTTCTATCACACAAGTTTTCCCATCGCCCAGTACTCCATATTTTGCTTCAATCCGCTTCCCTAAAGGGTTTTGAACCGACGCTGTCAAATACTTTCCTTTTGTAGCTTTGACTAATGCATCAAGTGTTCCTTCGCCGCCATCTGCAATCGGTAAACAAATTGTTTCAATCTTATTGTCCACCTTTTTAATTGCTTCCTTTATAACTGATGTAACCTCTCCGGAAGTCAATGATCCTTTAAAGGAATCCGGGCTTATAATAATCTTCATATGATTCCTCCCTCACGTGAATAAAGCGCTTACAAAGATTATAGTGTTAAAATTCTGAATTTACTTTATACTTGGTGTATAATTTTTTTATAAATATTATTTTATTTTTGTACGAGGTGTATAAATTGTTAACATTAAGGATGGCAAATGAAATTGTAGAACAAACAATGTTACGGTTAAAGCGTAATATAAATGTAATGAACATTGACGGTGTTATATTAGCTTCCGGTGATAAGGAGCGGGTGGAAATGTTTCATGAAGGTGCAAAATATGTGGCGGAAACAAAAAAAACACTCATAATATCAGATGACAATATACATGAATTTCCCCAAACAAAGCATGGGATTAATTTGCCGATCTTTTTTCAGGAGGAAATCGTTTGTATTATTGGAATTACCGGTGTGGTCGATGAGGAGCTGCTAAATATTTCTTCATTAGTTCAATTAACAGCAGAAGTATTAGTGCATCAGGCTCTTATTGAATCTAAAAGTGAATGGCAGCGGAAAATGAGTGTACATATTTTTGAGGAACTAATTAGTGGCACTTCTATAAATCGGTTTGTAAAAGAACGGATAAATAAACTGGCCATACCCTTTATTGCCCCCTATTGCATCATATTATTAAAGGCCGAACAAAAGACTGGTTCCCATCGGACACTTATACAATATATCGATGATTTCTTTTATAACAAACCCGTTATCTTTGGACACTTTCAGCTAGATGAATACTTTATTTTAACTACAGAATTGAATCAAACAACTTTAACAAAAATAGTGGAAGCATTTAATACTTATATAAAAAGCAAATTCAGTATTAAAATTGCTGTCGGTGAACATGTTGAAAATCTTGAACAGTTACCGCATTCCTATAAAACAGCGCAGTTAGCTTTAAAGCATCATCATACCGTCTCGAAAGTAATCTACCATCAGGAAGTTGAAGTATTCACCTTATTTAATCCAGAGGTAGCCCATCACTACAGTATAAAAACATTGAACCAACTGGATGATAAATTAATTGCTACATTGCAATGCTTTTTTAATAATAACAAGTCAGCTTCAGCGACTGCCGACGAATTGGAAATACACCGACATACGTTAGCTTACCGGCTTTCACAAATTAGAGAGCAAACCGAATTAAATCCTACTGAATTTCATGATGCGTTAAAACTGCAAATCGCACTATGGTATCGTGAAGGATTAAACCAATAAAAAAGTGCCATTTCCATAAAACGAAATGGCACTTTCCGTATACAATTTCCAACTAAAAAACAGGGGATTTAGCTTGCTTTTTACTTTCTTTAGCAAGCTGCCTTTTTTGGAATGATGCATTAAGCAAGCCGCCTAATATGATGATCATTCCTGTGAAATATAGCCAAAGCATTAAAATAATGACCCCACCAATACTTCCGTATGTCGAACTGTAATTTCCGAAATTGTTAATATAAAATGAGAATCCGTAAGTTAATACAAGCCAGCCCAAAGTCGCAAACACAGCTCCTGGAATAACACTAAACATCGTTAATCGCGGATCGGTATTCGGAACGATCCAATACATGACTGATATTACGATAAAAATAAGTGCCGGTGGTGTAATCCAGCGAATGAAATTCCAAATACTCGCAAATGATTCCTCTACACCTAAATAGCCGAAAACGATATTACCGATCTGCTGACCAAAAACCGGGAATAACAGGGCTATTAAAATAACTGCTACTAACGCAATCGTAAAAACAAGTGACCATAAACGGTTTAAAAAACCTGCTCTACCTTCTACATCATAGGCACGGTTTAATGCTTTCATCAGTGCATCTACACCTCTTGAGGCAGACCAGAGCGTACCAATAATACCGATTGAAAGCAAACCACCGTTTTGATTGTTCAAAACATCAGTTAGTGTAGTTTCAATCAGTCCATATACTTCTTCAGGCATAACATCACTTAAAAAATCGAATATTTGCCCTTGTTCCAAATTTAAATACGGTAAAAGCGTTACCATAAAAATAAGCATAGGGAAAAATGATAACAGGAAAAAGTAGGCCAACTGTGCCCCCATGCCTGACATGTCCACATTTTTAATTCGATAAATTAAGTCTTGGATGAACCCTTTCGTAGTCAATATATTTATTTGGCTGCGCTCCGGTGAAAAATATGATTTAACAAGAGAAATCTTTTCTTTTAGTTCTTCCTTTTCTTCCATGCCACCACCACCTGTTCACATTATGTTGATTCAGTGGATATCATGGACATCCGGTTACCCGATTTGATCATCCTTTTTCGAGAAAGCCTGAATCGTTTCTGAAACCATACTTTGAATTGTAGCAGGTAACTCTTTAATATCATTTTGATTTTGCATAATTGATTGGACACCATTATTTACTGTCCCATACAAAGATTGCGCTTGTTCCATTTTTGTTTCTACCAATGCCATTAATTCATCCCGATTTTCAGCATAGTATGCTACTGTATCTTTTGCTTTCTTTGCTGTTTCAACAGTATGATCTCGAGTTTGTTTATCCATCATACTAATTGCTGCACCAGTTACTGCTCCAATTGCTATAAAAGGCAATAGTTTACTTTTCATTATTTTTTCTCCTCCTATATATGCTTTCGTATTCCCTTAATAATTTTTCATAAAACTTATCTATTTGTATTTTAACGAATGTTCGATATTATTAAAAGTATTCAGTAAACTTTAACCTGTTGACAAGATGATGGTTGCATGAAATGATATTTTTGTAAACATTGAAAGGTAGGGCACACAAATTATGGACTTATCAAATCCGTCGCAGCAAAATGTCATCTATATGATCGAGCAAATTAAAGAAAAACTTCGTATGGTAAATGTTGATGCTATGCAGTCTTCTGCATTTGATGAAGAAAAATACGAAGACCTGCAATATTTATATGAAATGGTTATGAAACGCGATTCATTTAGCCCAAGTGAAATGAATGCCATCGTAGCTGAACTAGGCGCCCTTCGTAAATAATATCAAATGTGTAATGTGAAAAAGAAGCTCATCGATTATTCGACAAGCTTCTTTTTTTATTCCCTATTCCCCAGGAAATATTAATTATTTATTTAATTCGACAGCGATTTTTGCACCTACACGGGCATTATGTTTAACAAGGGCAATATTGGCATCCAGTGATTTACCTTCTGTCAGCTCTTTCACTTTACCTAATAAGAATGGCGTTACATTTTTGCCTGCGATGCCTTGTTCTTTCGCTTCATTTAATGCATTGTCAATAATTCCGTCAATAACACTTGATTCCATAGCATCTTCTACTGGGATCGGATTAGCGATTAATGCACCGCCACGTAAACCTAAATCCCACTTAGCACGTAGAATTGCAGCAGTTTCTTCTGCAGAATCAACGCGGATATTTACATCGAATTCACTTTCACGTGCATAGAATGCAGGCAATTTATCTGTTCCGTAACCAATTACCGGTACACCTTTAGTTTCAAGGTATTCCAATGTTAAGCCGATGTCTAAAATTGATTTGGCACCTGCACATACTACAGCCACATTTGTCATTGCCAGCTCTTCCAAGTCTGCAGAAATATCCATTGTAGTTTCAGCGCCACGGTGAACCCCACCAATACCGCCTGTTACGAATAATTCGATACCAGCAAGCTCAGCACAGATCATTGTTGCCGCTACAGTAGTTGCACCGATTTTCTTTGTTGCAAGTAAATAGCCAATATCACGACGGCTTGTTTTTGCTACACCTTGAGCATTACCGAACATTTCTAATTCTTCATCAGATAAACCGATTTTAATTTTCCCATCGATTAATGCGATTGTTGCCGGTACTGCACCGCCATCACGTATAATTTGTTCCACTTCACGAGCTGTTTGTACATTTTGAGGATATGGCATACCGTGTGAAATAATTGTTGATTCCAACGCTACGATTGGTAAGCCTTTCTCTTTAGCTTCTAATACCTCTTGTGAATATGATAAATATTGTTTCATTATAAATTCCTCCATTCAAGTAAGTTATCTTTTGTTAAATCTTCACGTACTGTTTTATCCGATTGCAATGTTTTCGATGCATTTACCAACCCGAGCTGGATTGCTTCTTCAAGCTCTTCATCGTTTAATACACCATGTAAAAATGCACTGACAAAAGCATCTCCGGCACCTGTAACATCTACTATATTTCTAGTTGCAATGGCTTTGTAGTGTACTATATTACCTTCGTTCCCCACCATTACTCCATGTTCGCCAAGAGTGAGCACAACATGCTCCGCTCCTTTTTGCAACAACATGTTAACAGCCTTTTCATATTGGCTATATGTTTCCAGCTTCACATTTAAATAGCTTTCCGCTTCATCTCGATTACAAATAAAGTAACGGATACCGTGCAGATCCTGCGACATATTTTTCATCTTAGGTGAAGAAACAGGGATAACCGCCAATGCGATATTACGCTCTATTGCGAAATTCCTAATATATTCTACTGTTTCTAATGGGCTGTTTAAGTCAATGACAATACAGCTGGCATTTTGTAATATTGCTTCGTGCTTTTTTAAAACACTCGGCAACAACTGATCATAAATCGCCATATTTGCCATCGATATTACCAGTTCACCCATATTATCAAGTACTGCTGTATAAGAACCTGTATTATAATCGTTTAATTTCTCTACTAAATCCACATTCATCATACTCTTACAATTTTGTTCAATAAATGCACTATCATGATCTTCACCCATTACAGTAATTAAGGAAACACGGTTGCCTAACCGCCCTAAGTTTTCAGCGATATTGCGGGCAACACCGCCTACCGATTCTGTAACAGAAGCAGGATTGGAAGTCCCTAATTGGACATTTTGCTCAATAGTGAATTTACGATCGATATTGGCACCACCAATTGCAATGATTTGATTTTTCTCTGGCAAAACATACGCACGTCCTAAAATTTCCCCTCTTTTTATAAGCGATGAAATCATATTAGCAAGCGCTGGCCTGGACATTCCCAGTTGTTCTGCCATTTCCTGTTGTGATAAGTAGGGATTCTTCTTTATTAATTGGAAAATCAATTTTTCCTTTTCATTCAACTTTATCACCTCTAATCAAACATTTGTTTATAATTATAAACTTTTGTTTATTAAATGTCAAATTAATATTAAATTTTTCGTCTTGCGTAGTATGGAAGTACTTTCTTCTTTTATGAGCTGTGACATAATAAAAAAGCTGTTCAGAAGGTTTCCCTTCCAAACAGCTTTCTTGCTATTCTACTATTACATCGCCATTTTCTGCTATACGTGGCTGTACGAGCACTTCAACACGGCGGTTTTTGGCTCTGCCTTCTTGAGTATCATTCGTAGCTATCGGCTGGAATTCTCCGAAACCTTTTACACTGAAGTATTTGGAATCAAGTTGTTCATTTCCCGAAACGATTTCTTTCATGAAGTTTACTGCACGCATTACAGACAGATCCCAGTTGGAATCAAATTCAGGTGTTTTAATCGGTACATTATCTGTATGACCAGTGATGACAATATTACGCGGTGGATCAAACATTAATAATTGAGCAAGCTCGTCAGCAATTGTTGCATATTCCGCTTTCACATCTGCTCGTCCCATATCGAATAAAATACTGTCCCGGATGGTAATTAATAATCCCTCTTCTGTCATTTTCGTTTCAAACTGGTCTTCCAGCTCATTAATCGCAATAAACTCGTCCACACGGTTTTGCGTTTCATGTAGGCGTTGCTGATCTTCCATATATTTAGAGATACCTGTTGGTGTAGAGTTATCCGGTGTTTGTATGATAGATGAGTTGTCCATTACACCTGTGCCACCGGTAAAAATATTATTAAATACTGCAGACATTTGCTCCAATTTTTTCTCATCCACTGAGCTTGATGCAAATAGTACAATAAATAACGCTAATAATAACGTTAATATATCTGCATAAGGTACTAACCAGGACTCGTCAATATGCTCCTCATGCTTTTTATGTCTTTTACGCTTCTTTGCCAAGGCCACCCGCCCCGCTTTCGGTAATTTGCTTACGTTCTTCCATCGTTAAGTATGAAGCCAGCTTCTGCTCGATTACACGAGGCGCTTCACCTTCAAGTACGGATAAAATCCCTTCAATCATCATTAGCTTTTGCTTAACTTCTACAGCAGATTTGCGTTTTAGCTTGTTGGCAAATGGATGCCATAAAACGTAACCAGTGAAGATACCCAATAACGTTGCAACAAAGGCCGCTGAGATGGCATGTCCTAATTTATCAATATCGGTCATGTCCTTTAATGCGGCAATAAGACCTACTACAGCACCTAATACTCCAAGTGTCGGTGCATATGTACCTGCTTGCGAGAAAATGCCTGCACCACTTGCATGGCGATCTTCCAGCGCTTCAACTTCCTCTGTTAATACATCGCGAATATAGTCTGCGTTTTGACCATCAATCGCTAATGTTAAACCATTTTTTAAAAACGGATCTTCAATTTCAGCTGCTTTGCTTTCTAATGCCAATAGTCCTTCACGACGAGCCAAATCTGCCCATTGTGAAAACATTTTAATCAAGTCGATATCACTTGCGAGTTTTGTTTCTGAAAATAAAATTTTAAAAAGCTTTGGAACCCTTTTTAGTTCCTTCATCGGGAAAGCGATTGTAACTGCAGCAATCGTACCGAAAATAATAATTAAAATCGCAGCAGGGTTTATTAACACTTCCGGTGTAACGCCTTTTAAGAACATCCCGACTAACAGGGCGATAAAGGCGATGATAACCCCAACAACTGATGATATATCCATATATAGTACCTCCAAATTACGATGTCTTTTCTTTATTTCGGTATATTTAAATTTTTATTAACTTCCTTTACACTAGTTATAAGAAGATTTTTTTGTTTTTGACACATTATTGTTCTTTTCTAAGCTTGAATATGACTATTAATGCGTTGGGAATTAACTAATTCTTAAGATAATTATTGGAGGAATGAATCAATGAATTCTATGTTCGAAGCAAATTTAACGAAATACGCAGAACTGGCAGTAAAAATCGGGGTTAATATTCAACCAAATCAATATTTGTATATTGCAGCTTCTATCGAATCGGCACCTTTTGTACAAGTAGTGACAAAAATCGCTTATGAAGTTGGCGCTAAACAAGTTTTTGTAGATTATACAGATGATCAAATTACACGTACTCGTTATGAGTTGGCATCTGAAGATTCTTTCGATTTCTTCCCGCCATGGAAAGTACAGGAGCGTGAATGGCTTGCTGAAGAAGGAGCGGCATTTATGAGCATCGTATCTCAAAGTCCGGATTTACTGTCGGGGATTGATTCAAAACGAATTGCAGCATTCCAGAAGGC
The DNA here is from genome assembly GCF_050280445.1 of Solibacillus sp. NPDC093137. Classification (NCBI taxonomy): domain Bacteria; kingdom Bacillati; phylum Bacillota; class Bacilli; order Caryophanales; family Caryophanaceae; genus Solibacillus; species Solibacillus sp. NPDC093137. Next base: position 160,128 of record NZ_JBNNVH010000005.1, on the reverse strand, counting down.
TTCAGGCACTGCATTAAACAAGTACCGTCAATATGTTCAGTCGGATAAAATTAGCTGGACTGTTATTGCAGCTCCATCAAAACAATGGGCTCGCAAAGTATTCCCGGATTTACCGGAAGAAAAGCAGGTAGATGCATTATGGGATGCCATCTTTAAAGCGACACGTGCGGATTTGGATAACCCGGTAGAAGCTTGGGCACAGCATAATGACAACTTGCATGAAAAAGTTGATTACTTAAACAATAAAAATTATGCGAAATTGCATTATACAGCACCTGGGACGGACTTGACGATCGAGCTTCCTAAAGGACATTTATGGTGTGGAGCAGGCAGCGTCAATGAAAAAGGCGAAGAGTTCATGGCAAATATGCCGACTGAAGAAGTTTTCACAGTACCGCATAAAGATGGTGTAAACGGGTATGTATCTAGTACAAAACCATTAAGCTATGGCGGTAATATTATCGATAACTTCAAACTCACATTTGAAAATGGGCGCATTGTTAAAGTAGAGGCCGAGCAAGGTGAAGAAGTGTTAAAAAATCTAGTTGCTACAGATGAGGGCTCACATTATTTAGGGGAAGTGGCACTTGTTCCATTCCATTCTCCAATTTCACAGTCGAATATTTTATTTTACAATACATTATTCGATGAAAATGCATCAAACCATTTGGCAATCGGCAGCGCCTATGCATTTTGTATCGAAGGCGGAAAGTCAATGTCTCGTGATGAGTTAAAAGCTAACGGTTTAAACGAAAGTATTACACATGTCGACTTCATGATCGGCTCTGAACAGATGAATATTGACGGAATTACAGCAGATGGACAAGCTGAAGCCGTTTTCCGTAATGGGAATTGGGCATTTTAACAGCTGTATCGCATCCTTCTTTTACAGATAAATAAAATTTCAAGATGTCGCCATATTTACATTTTTTTCTACATTAACTAACTAAATTACCCTACAATGTTCCAATTTATTAGGTTATAATTGGTTAATGATTGTTATCACTAAAATAGAGAGGAGTTTTTATAATGTTTGATCACCATTATCCGTTCTTATCTGACTTTTATACGATAGTGTTAGGATTTACGGTAATACTTCTTGTATTCTTATTTATGTTTATTATGTACTTACGTATTGGTTTACAATCACACGACTCTGTTATAGTAGATTCAAAGGCAAACGCATTTGCGCCAAACGAAAAATCATTGGATGGCCACCATCATCATTAAAGTTTTTTACAACCACTCATAGGGTGGTTGTTTTTTGTGGGTAGCGGATTTTTGCTATACTTCTCTCTATTTAGTAGAAATTTAACTTTATTAATGCGCATTTGTTTGAATTATCTAAAAAATATTTTAAAATATAATAGAATCGAAAGGGGTTTGAAGAACAAATGTCTGCATTACAAACAATTTTAGAGTTTAACGGAAAATTCGTAGATGAAAAACAATATGAGCAGTATGCTACAACAAAATATCCTGATAAAAAAATTGTTGTTTTAACTTGTATGGATACACGTTTAGTTGAATTACTACCAAAAGCAATGAATTTGCGCAATGGGGATGTAAAAGTTGTAAAAAGTGCAGGGGCAATCGTAAATCACCCGTTCGGCGGGATTATGCGTAGCTTACTTGTAGCAGTTTATGAATTACAGGCGGATGAAGTCTATATTATCGGCCACTACGACTGCGGGATGAGTGCAGTTGATCCGAACGTAATGATCGGTCATATGCTTGAACGAGGGGTTAAACAGGAAACGATTGATGTCATCAATTACGCTCGATTTGATTTAAAAGAATGGTTATGCGGTTTTGGGGATGTTGAAACAAGTGTATTAAAAAGTGTTGATTTAGTTAGAACACATCCACTAATGCCAAAAGGTGTTCCTATACATGGTCTTATTATCGACCCTGCAACAGGAAAGCTGGATTTAGTAACGGACGGCACAGTTGACCAAAAATAAAATTTAAATAATAAGCGACAGTGCCCTTTAATTAACTACTGGAGTGAGCACTGTCGCTTTTTTATATTGTCGTCCCTTTATATTCCCGCTGCAAAATGGCGTACATATAATGGTCGACCCATTTACCGTTTATATACAAAAGCTCTCGCAATAATCCTTCTCTTGTAAAACCCGATTTTTCCAATACACGAATCGAAGCTGAATTTTGTGGTGCAACATATGCCTCTATTCGGTGAAGATTTAATGTAATAAAAGCGAATTCCATTACTATACGTACCGCTTCTGTAACAATTCCTTTACCTGTGAAATTCTCATCCATTGAATAGCCGATATAACCACTTGAATAAGGTAAACGTTTAATTGAGTAGAGTGAAATATGTCCGATTAATTGACCTGTTGCATTGTAAAAAATCCCGAAAGAAAATTCACGGTTTGTTTGCAGCAAATGTATGCTTTCCAAAATTTTATTATACTGTACTTGTTCCGTATAAAATTCATCTCGATGTAATGGTTCAAATTCGGACCAATACATTTTATTGTCTCTTAGTAATTTTGCCAATCCTTTCGCATCGGACGGGGTGAATGTGCGAAGCGAACATTGTTGCCCAATAAGTTGAACCATTGGACCCTCCTTCTTGTGAAATAGCTTGAATAAGCTTTTCATTGAACCACCTTCATTTCATTTCAAAGCTCGCCTACCGTTTTTTCAACTTTTTCTTTTTTGATTTTACAGGCTTTGGCTTTATATCTATAAATTCCGTTTTTTCTTTATCTGGAGCTGTTTCATTACCTTTTTCGAAAATGTTCGTAAGCTTCATGCCCCGTTTTGTAACTTCTTTTTCTATATGGGCAACTGTTTCTTTTAGTACTTGAACACGTGCATAGTTTTTGTCGTTCCCTGCTATTAAGTGCCAAGGGGCGTCTTCCGAATTGGTTTTTTCGAACATTTCATCGGCTGCCTCACAATATAAATCAAATTTATCACGATTCCGCCAATCTTCAGCCGTCAATTTCCATGATTTATACGGATCGGCTGCTCTTTCATTAAAACGTTTAAGTTGTTCATCGGAATCGATATGGATCCAAAATTTAATCATTATATAATCTTCATCTGTCAATTGTTTCTCAAAGCTATTAATTTCTTCATAAGCGCGTTTCCACTCTGTCTCTTCAGCAAATCCTTCTATGCGCTCCACAAGTACCCGCCCATACCAGGAACGGTCGAAAATTGCGATTTGGCCATGCTGCGGCAACTTTCTCCAGAAACGTTGCATATAATGATACCGCATTTCATGGGGCTGCGGGGCTGAGATGGGCCATACCATTAACCCGCGCGGATCGATACGTTCAGTTAGGCGCTTGATCGCTCCCCCTTTGCCCGCTGCATCCATACCTTCAAATGCAATAATAAGGCCTATTTTATTGTTGAATAAAAATTGCTGGGCGTTTAGCATTTCGTATTGTAAAGCTTTCAATTGCTTCTTATAGACCTCTTTCTCCAGTTTTTGCGATAAATCCATATCTTTTAGCTTTTTCAAATAGTGCTGCCTCCCCTACTCCGGTTATTTATGTATATTTTACTTGAAAGTGCATGGAATTGGTAATTGTTGCAGTCATTTATTTGAATCGTTTGATTATTTTATGTTGAAGCCTTGTTTTGATAGAACAAAAAAAAGCGGGCGCACTTATATATGCACCCACGTTTATAACTTAATCTTCTAATGTTGTTAAAATAATCGGTTTGTCTTTAGTTACGATAATCGAGTGTTCGATTTGGGCAACTAATGATTTGTCCGGTGTAATGAATGTCCAGCCGTCACCTGATTCTACGATATGCTCAGCCTTCGCCGAAATAAACGGCTCTACTGCCAACACCATGCCTTCTTTCATGATTGTTGTATCCCAAGCATCATAATAGTTCAATACATGGTTTGGCTCTTCGTGTAATGATTTACCTAAGCCATGACCTGTTAAGTTCATAATTACTGTCAACCCGTGTTCACGTGCTTCACGCTCTACTGCTTTACCGATTTGATTTAATTTTGAACCTGCTTTCACCTTTGTCATTGCACGATCAAATGCTGATTTTGCTACAGTGCAAAGTTTTTCTTTATCTTCATAACCTTCACCAACAACAAATGAAATACCTGTATCTGCAAAATACCCGTTTAAAGAGCCCGAAACATCAATGTTTACGATATCGCCTTCCTGAATAACCTTGTTACCTGGAATACCATGTGCAACTTCGTGATTTACTGAAATGCATGTATATCCCGGAAAATCGTATTCACCTTTAGGACCCGAAACCGCGCCTGCTTCCGCAAACATACGGCCTGCAATTTCATCTAATTCTTTCGTTGTCACGCCAGGTACTGTCGCAGCTTTCATCGCCTCACGAATTTCAGCACAAATGCGTCCAATTTTTTTAAACGCCTGGATTTCTTCTTGAGTAGTAACAATCATGTGTAACTTCCTTCCTCTTAAACAATGTCTATCCTTAACTATAGCATACTTAAAATCGGTTGTAATTGTTCAAGGATTTTAAAATTTGCCGTTTAATTACTAATTTAGTACAACTTTCTACTATTAATATGAAAAAACTTGCAGCAGGAAAAGTATTCCTCACTGCAAGCTTTGAGTTTTCTATTCGTTATGTTGTTTTTACTTTTTGCAGTAAACGAGGTGCAGATGTGAATAAAACAACTGCGATAATTGCCGTAAGTATAGTAGCAGGTACCATATAAGTACTGTTGTAGATAATTGAATAGGCCCATACATTATCATCGCCTGCATATTCTTTAAAGAACACGACACCTGCAAGCAAGTGCGATACAAATCTTAAAGCACCACCTATAAGTGCCCCAATGACGATATAAAATGCCATTTTCACTTTATTGAGCGATTGTGCAGCCTCTAATAACGGCTTTCTTACAATTGCCGCTAACCCTACTACTGTAAATGCAAGACCGTAATCTAAAATAGCCTGAAGCCAGTGTACAATGTATGCACCGAACATCATTTGCATCACGCCGATCAGCAAGCCTGTTGCAAGTCCTGCTGTTAATCCCCAACGAATGGCCATTAACATGATCGGTACCATAACAAAGCTGATTGACCCGCCTTGTGCCCACATTTTAAATGATACTTGATCCAACACAAGTCCGATGGCAGCAAATATCGCTATCTCCACCATCATCAATAATTTCTTTCTGTCCATAACAATGCCCCTTTCTTTTATCCGATGTAACAAAAGTGAAGAGGGATAGAATGGAACTTTTACTTCTTCTAGGTATTTAGAAAAAGTAAAAAACGATAATCAGGACAAAAGCCTGACTATCGTTTGAACAGTCGGATTCTATCCACATCCCTACGCAAGTGCTAACTTACAGGTTCAAAGAGTCAGTGCAATCCCGTGCACAATCTCAGCCGACTTTCTCGGCACCCCTTGTGGTACATCTAATTTTTATTGTTTGAACATGCTCATTGTAACGAATATTTTTACAACTTTCAACAGCTATTATTTTGAAACGTAATAGAATTACATATACTAGATACGAAGGAGTGATAAATAATGGATCAATCGAAAGGTTTAAGTGCACTGAGCTATTTGAGCTTTTATTTTGCACCGTTTATTTTACCGTTAATTATATTTATTGTTACGAAAGATGATGCCGTTAAAGGCCATTCTAAAAAAGCTTTTATTACCCAACTCATACCGATACTGTTAGGGATTTTTTATATGATTTACTTTTTCACTTCCGTTCTTTCCTGGAATGACACTTTGATCTTGAGCATTCAGGACTTTTTTATTAGTTCGCATTTTATCGGATTTATTTTTTTAGTTGTTATTACGTTTATCCTGGCGATATGGAATTTAGCTCAAGCGATTAAAGTTTTACGTTAATGTTTATGAACGCTCCATCTTTGGGTATATTTTTTATACGAAATGTATTCGTTAAGGAGTGTTTACTAATGAAATTAAAAAAACTCATTAAAACAGCAATTAAATATGGACCAATCGTGTATCCGATCATTAAAAAAATGATGGACAACAAAAAAACTACACCCCAACCAGCAACTTCACGACGAACTCCAAAACGTTGACGCAAAAAACACATTTCCCACTTTAACTGGAGGGAAATGTGTTTTTTTTCTTACTTAATAATAATCTCAGTTTTACTGTAGCCTTCTTTTAGCTTTTGTACTTGCAAAATAGCTGGCATTGCTGCTTTTAATTCGGCCACATGGGAAATGACGCCGATTAAGCGCCCTGTTTGCTGAAGATCGATTAATATATCGATCGCTCTTCTTAACGCTTCCTCATCCAAAGTACCGAATCCTTCATCAATAAACATCGTATCGATATGCACACTTCCTTGAACACTTTGAATAACATCGGCCATTCCTAAAGCTAATGAAAGTGAGGCATTGAATTTTTCACCACCGGACAGTGTTTTTACATCCCGCGTTTGCCCTGTATGACTGTCATATACATCGATGCTGAGTCCGCTTTGGGCATTTCCTTCTTTCCTTCCTGTAGATTTCAGGAAGTATTGGCCATTTGATAAGACACGCAAACGTTCATTTGCCGCATGCGTCACTTTTTCCAAATAGCCGATTTGTACAAACCGCTCAAATGAAATCTTCGCATCATTTTGACCGCGAATTAAATTATAAACATGTTCGACTTGCATCAGTTTCGCTTTATAGCTTTCAATCTGCTGTGCGGATTGGTCAAGTTTATCGCGCGTCTCCTCACATTGCTCCACATAGGACTGGATCAATGTCATTTTCGAATACTGTGCCTCGATCTGCTCATTCAGCTCATGAATCAGTTGCTCACATTCTGTTAAATCAGCTCGTTCTTTTCCTTCGAGCAAAGGTTCTTCCTCAGCAATTTGAACAGATAATGTATGAACACTTTGTTTGTACGCTTCAACCGCATCCTGAATTTGCTGCTGTACATTTAAAGGCAGTAACACAGTCTTATACGTTTCCAAGTCGAAACCTTCCTGCTCCAATGCTGATTCAAATGCTTTTTGCGCTAAAAGAGATTCCTGCTGTTTTTCTGTTACAAGATTTTTCGCATGGAGATGGTTTACTTCACAAGATTTTTCATCCAATTGGATTTTTTGCATCGCTTCAAGTGCATTTTGAATTGCAAGTTTCAAATGGCGATGTTTTTGCTGCTGGCTCGCCAATTCTTGTGTTACTTCATCCAATCTAGAAAACTGAGGCAATAATGACTGCTCACTTTGCTCAAGCTTCCCTTTTTCCTGCGCATATTGTTTATCAATATCGATTACATATTGCTGCCCTTTTTCAATGCGACCTTGCAGCACTTCTTTATTTTCTGAAAGCTGTGCCATCGTTTTCTTTTCATTGATAAGCTGTGCCTGCTGCTGTTTTTGCTTTGTCAACTGCGCAGTCAGTACGGCCAATTGCTGTTCATACTCATGTAATTGTGAAAGCTCAGCGTCAAGTAACTGAAGCGCACTTCTTTTTTGTTCCAACGTTGCCTTTTCCACATCAAATTTCGAATTGACCTGGTAAAAGCTTTGCATCGCCCGATTTCCTTCATGACGCAGCTGTGCCAATGCATTGTCATCAATTACAACTGCTTCGCTGTTATGAATGGCTGGGTGCTCTGTGCTTCCACAAACAGGACATGCTGCCCCGTGCTGTAGTGATGCTGCAAGAAAGGCTGCCTGGTTGCTGCGTATTTGCTGCTCCATATTTTGCAGCTTCTGTTGTGCTTCATCAGCAACTTGTTTCTTATCAGCAAGCTGTTTCGCTAAAGTTTCGACATTTATTTGTATTGCAGCCACTTCTTTTACCATTTCAATTTTCCGTGCTAATGCAGCATGTGCTTCATACGTTTCATGGTATGTAATGGTCGCATCTTCCAGCTCATTTATAATGGCTTGCTGCTGCTGTTGTTTTTCTTTTAAAGAGAATGCTTCGTTTTGCAGCTTATCAAATAATTGCTTGGCATTTTTTTGGTTTTCTGCAAGCTTTGCCACCTTTTCCCGCTGTGTATTAATCGATTGATAAATCGGGACAAGCTGCTCAAGCTGCGAAATCGATTTCGTATAGTTATCCAACAATGGTTCTTGCTGTTTTTGCTCCTGATAATGATTTGTCGCCTGCTGAAGTTGTTCTTGTGCACGTTCATAGTCAGTCTTTGCTTTTTGTAAGGAGACTTCCGCTTGTTCAAGCTGCCGTTTCACCTTATCATATTCACGTTCTAATGGTTCTATTTGATTAGCCTTTTTGGCAAGTATAAGTTTCTGCTGTTCCGCTTGTATTTTATCTTTTTGTTGCAATAATTCTTCGAGCCGCGCTTTCCGAATTAAAAACTTTTCAATCCGTTCATTTAACAGTCTTTGTTCATTTAATGTTTTAACTAACTTTTGTAATTCCTTTTTCGATGCATCATATTCACCTTTTAAAGCAGTACATTGACCCTCATAATATTGCTGTTCTGTCAGCAAGGCACTCTTTACTTGATACAGATTAATTACATCATTGTTCAACGTTGAAAACAATTCCGATTCTCTTTGCGGAAGTCGGGACCGAATTTCATGAATTGTATTGTCCTGCTGCATCTTTGCTTGTTCATAATTCTTTTCAGCAATATTCTTTTTCTCTTTAAGCAGTTCCACCATTTTCGTAAAGCGTTCCGTTTTGAAAATTTTCCGGAAAATCTCTTCTTTATGCTTTGATTCCGAAGTGAGGAGCTTTTGAAATTCTCCTTGCGGCAACATGACGATCTGATTGAACTGGGACTGTGTTAAGCCGATCAGTTCTTCAACTTTCGACTGAATGAGCTTCACTTGAAACTTCTCCACAGCGGGCACAATGACCCCATCTGTAATTTCAAAAAACTCGCGCTTTGCACTTGCTCCGTCATGACCAAATTTCCGCCAAATACGGTAAAGGCGACCCCGTACTTCAAATTCTAGTTCGACTTCCGTATCAACAGTTTCATCCGCAAAATCACTGCGCAAAAACAGCGACTTTTCCCGATCCTCTCCACTTCCAGAATCATAAAGTGCAAACGTAATCGCATCAAAAATAGTCGTTTTTCCCGCGCCCGTTGCACCGGAAACGACAAAAATTCCATGTTCATGGAGTTTAGTAAAATCAATGACTTCTTTTTGATGATATGGTCCAAATGCTGTCATCGATAATTTTATTGGCTTCATCGTTACAGCACCTCCTGTTTTTCACGTTCATTTTCAATTAGCTGCTCTAATACATCAGTATAAATCTCTTTTATTTCATCACTTAAAGGCTTGCCTGTCATTTCCGTGTAAAATAGTTCAAACAGCTCCGAATCATCCATTTGAACTCGGTTCATAGTTGTCGCATGCTGTTCAAGCTGTGCATACACAATCGTTCGTTCAATATGCAAAGCATTCGGATAAACAGTGCGGACAAGTTCGGCAGCACCTTTTACATAATGTTCATCCTGCAATTTAACAAATACATAATCGTCGTTTACGTTATGCTGCAATATATCCTCAAGCATTCCCGTTACGACACGCATATCCCGTACTGGTGTAAGCATCCTTTTTTCAATCGCCACTGATCCGTCTTCTTTTAAATCAACAACCAAAAATCCTTTTTTATGTGTCACTTCAGATTCTGAATACTTAAGTGGTGATCCGGAATATTGAATTTTCTCGCTTGCAACAAAGTGCGCCTGATGTAAATGTCCTAACGCTGTATAACAGAACGGTTCGAATAATGCTGAGCTGATACATTCCGTCCCGCCAATCGTCAATTTGCGTTCAGAATCACTTGTATTCGGCTCCGGCATCCCGTCTTTTGTAATGAAGGCATGACCGATTATAATATTGCGTTTCGTATAATCCATTGTTTGTTTAATCTGTTCAATGATTTTCGCCATCGCCGCTTCATGCGATGTAACGGATTGATCATCAAATACTGCCCGTACAATTGACGGCTCTGCAAAAGGTACTAAATAAAAATGAACTTCCCCATACTCATCATGCATAATAACTGGTTCGATATTCTTTTCTAAATGACCGACGATATGTAAACCGCTCGCCTTCATAAATTCACTGCCAAAATTTAAACGTGTAGCGCTATCATGATTTCCAGCGATTGCTAAAATCGGTGTTTTTTCATCGACTAAAATTTCTTTCAATGTTTTATTTAATAGTTGGATCGCATCTGTCGGTGGTACTGACCGATCATACAAATCTCCGGCAATAATGATGACATCCGGCTTTTCTTTTCTAATTTCTTCGATAAACTGTTCAAGCACAAATTGCTGGTCTTTCGTCATCGATACACCTTGTACTATTTTTCCTAAATGCCAATCTGCTGTGTGAAAAATTTTCATGAATACCGCCTCCTATCTTATAACTATAAGTGTACATGAGGGAAAATAAAAAAACCACATCGTACGAATATTCGTTCGCACGTTGTGAGTGAGTAATTGAACAAAAAAACATTCCTTCAAAAGATTTTTGATGGAATGCTTTTTTTATACAAATATCGGTATCGGTTGATCCAGCGTATGCAGCGCGATATATGGTACTTCTTCTACCGCTAACTCCCTTTGCAGCTGAAGTATTTCTTCAAATGTTTTCGGGTTTGGGGCCGGCATTGCATCGATCGGCAAAATGAGTGCTTCATTCCCGTTATAATTTTTCAACATTTCATTAGCCATAATACGGTACCCTAGCTGGTTTGGATGCACATCCGCCACATTTGGCAAATATGTTGTGCGCTGCTGTTCAAATGCTTCATAAACATCTACAAATATATAACCTGCTGCTTCAGTTTCCTGCTTCAGTATCGTATTTAATAGCTGTACCGCCTCTACTGCTCCATCTGCCTGTTCTTTATGAACACTTACATAAGGAAAATAATAGCCAAGTACATAAACTGCCGCTTTCGGTGCCTTTTCATTAATTAACGAAAGCAGCTCTCCCATTTGGGTACGCACTTCATTTAACGCGAAATTCGTATTGAGCTGACTAAAAGCGAGTGTTCCCTGTTGCGGGTTATGTGTAATAAGCGGCAGTAAATTATTCGCTCCGGCTGACAGTGTGATTAATGTTGCTTCACTTAGCAATGGTTCAGCCTTTTCAGACTGAACGGTTTCAATCACATTTCCAACACGGTAACCGGGGAAAGTAAGCTCTTTAGAAAAATGCCCGAGCTTACCATGTCTCTCCAGCTGTAAAGTAATGTAATCCGTATAACCTGCATCAATTTGACTGTAAGGTGTTTGCCCTGCTGCCAAAGAGTCGCCAAGTGCAATATAAACTTCCCGTTCATTGGCCAATGCTGCCGTTGGAAACAGAACAATACAAAAAATAAGACTAAATATTATTTTTCGCATTTATTCACCCCACTTCAATTGTTAGAATGCCCAATTACCTTTTCTGAAAATCGGTTCTGTTGTACCATCTGCCAGAATTCCGTCAATATCCATTTCCGCACTGCCGATCATGAAATCTTCATGTGTGATCGATGTATTAATGCCCAGTGCTTCCAGTTGGCCCTTTTCAAGTTCCTTACCACCTTCATAGCACGTCGGATATGCTTCACCGATTGCTAAATGATTAGAGGCATTTTCATCGAATAATGTGTTGTAATATAAAATATTTGATGAAGAAATAGGTGATTCATGCGGTACTAATGCCACTTCTCCCAGATATGAAGACCCTTCATCAGAAGCAACTAACTGCTGTAATAAGTCCTGACCTACTTTTGCCTCAACATTCACAATCTTACCTTTTTCAAAAGTCAGCTTGAAATCATCAATAATATTACCTTTATAAACAAGTGGCTTCGTATTTGATACATAGCCGTTTACACCATACTTTGCAGGCAGTGTAAAGACTTCTTCTGTCGGCATATTCGCGATGAATGTCGTACCATCAGGTGCTTCGCTGCTTCCGCTTTTCCACAAATGTTTGTCCGGAAGTTCAATCGTCAAGTCTGTACCAGGTGCCGTGTAATGAAGCTTCGCATACTTTTTCTTATTCAGCTGATCTGCACGTGCGTGTAAATTTTCAATATGAGTTTGCCAGTTTGCTACTGCATCCCCTTCACCAATACGCACTGTTTTGAAAATTGCATCCCATAATGCAGGAACCTGCTCTTGTTCCTGTAAATCAGGGAATACTTTTGCCGCCCATTTCGGGGAAGGAACAGCAATAATTGACCATGCAATATCATCATTCATAACAGCTTTACGGTAATTAACTAATGCTGCACCAGCTGCTTTTTGCTGTGCTCCGATTTTTTCTGAGTCAATACCTGCCAGTAAATCTGGATTTTCTGCATCAATCCAAAGAAGTGCACCTTTACGTTCAATTAATTCTTCACGTTGTGCAACAACCCATTTCGGGAAATTAGCTGTTTCTTCCACCGTAACATTCTCATAATAAGCACGCTCAAAGCTGGCATCAGTTAAGTTTACATGAACACGGCTTGCGCCTGCTTCATATGCTTTTTTTACAACAATACGTGTAAAGTCCAGCGTATCCGTAGATGTGTTAATTAATAAATATTGGCCTTTTTGAATATTTACTCCGATTCGAACAGCTAAATCTGCAAATTGCTCTAACTTCTCTTGGAATGTCATGAATTATTTCTCCTTTTTCTTACTAAAAGTCATGCCTTTTTTATTGGACTTTGCTTGATACGGCTTTTTCTCTGTTGCTTTGTTCGCTGCAGGTGCCGCTTTTGATGTTACTGTCTTTGCATTCCCCTCGACAAGTTGTCCTTGAGTCCATACTTTTTGAACACCTTTTAAGGAAAGATCGCGCAACCATTTTTTGAATGTCTTTTCGTCTTTGTACGATAGTAATGTCAGTACTTCTCCGTCTGCACCGGCACGTCCTGTACGCCCAGAACGGTGTGTATATTGCTCGATTGTTCTTGGTACATCAACATGAATAACATGTGTTAAACCTGAAATATCTAAACCTCGTGCTGCAATATCTGTCGCAATTAAAATGCGTGCTTCTCCTTTTCGGAATGCATCCAGCGCTTTTTTACGCTCATCTTTTTTCATATCTGAATGAAGTGCTACAATCGGCGCATCACGGTATTCCAGCTTGTTCTGTTTCATTAGTACTTGGTCGATGTTATTAACAAATGCCAATCCGCGCAATCCTTCAATATTGGCTAATCGACGAAGCATATCGGTTTTGTCCCGCTCATCTACTTTTACAAAAGAGTGGACAACTTTGCCGAACTTCACCATATCTTCCGGCTTTATTTCGATGCTGACCGGTTCGAACATTAAGCGTTCTGCTACAAGCTTGATCTCTTCTGTAATCGTAGCCGATACGACAACGACTTGACGGCCAAAAGCAGCATTTTCAATAAACGATTTTACGACTACACGGTACTCGCGGCTAAGAAGCTGATCGCATTCATCCAAAACGATTGTCTCAATTTCTTTAAGTTTTAATTTACCTTGGCGTGCCAATTCATTGAGACGACCTGGTGTCCCGACAACAATTGTTGGCTTTTTCTTTAATTTTTCGATTTGGCGTGCCGAGTTCGCACCACCGATTAGTTGCTGCACAGTGATGTCTGTTCCTGCTGTCCAGTCACGGATTACTTCAACGATCTGCATCGCAAGCTCCTGTGATGGTGCAACGATCAATGCCTGAGTTTGTTTCTTATTACCGTCTACTTTATTTAAAATCGGTAATGTGTAGGCTAGTGTTTTACCTGAACCTGTCGGTGATTCTGCTACGATATCTTTTCCCTCAACCATCGCAGGAATCATTTCCTCTTGTATTTTCATTGTCGTTTCAAACGACCATTTATTTTGAAGTGTTTCGTTTAATAAGCTAATTGCTGACATATTGTTTTACCACCTTTTATTCGTTGGCTTTAGTGTACCATATTCGGTTATTAATGCGGAAATTTGGCGGGATGTCGGTTAGTGCTTTTCAGAGAAAAAAGGAAGCGATGTGTCAAATGAAAAATGGAGCATGGAAGCTGGGGGTTTTTCTAAAAAATTCGGAAATCATCTAATATATTTTAATTTGTTCTAATAAAATGGCGATCTTCTAATATATCCGTCCGTTGTGCTAATATCGGTTCGGTTCGCTTTGTTCTAATATCACCTAGCCTTTTTCTAATAAAGCTCCGACATTTTCGAATACCCCGTATAAATGTTCTAAAAATTTAAACCGTATGCTTTTCCACACGATTTGAACTAAAAAACTCGCCCATAAACTTCAAGCGTTCACCGAAGTTCTAATAACCTCCTCATTTCTTCTAATAACTCTTTTCATTGTTCTAATAAAAACGCCTACACCAAAAAAGCATGCCAGAAATCTCTTTCCGGCACGCCTAGTTTCTAAACTCTCTCGATAATTAAAGCAATTCCCTGGCCGCCCCCGATACAGAGACTGGCTACCGCATAATTCCCGTTGCGTCGTTGCAGTTCGTATGCAGCGGATAAGATGATTCTCGTTCCACTTGCACCTACCGGATGACCGAGGGCTATTGCACCACCATTTACATTCGTTTTCTCACGGTCCAGTCCAAGTTCCTTTTCCACTGCGATATACTGGGCTGCAAATGCTTCATTAATTTCAACTAAGTCCATGTCCTCAATTGTTAAATTCGCACGCTCCAATGCTTGACGAATTGCCGGAGCCGGGCCGATTCCCATAATTGTCGGATCTACACCAGCAATTCCCCATGACACGATGCGGGCTAACGGCTTTAACCCTTGTTCCTTCACAAAATCTTCACTTGCGACAACGACAGATGCTGCCCCGTCGTTAATTCCCGAAGCGTTCGCAGCAGTAACTGAGCCGTCCTTTTTAAATGCAGGGCGTAACTTTGCCAAGCTTTCCAGTGTACCGCTTTCTTTAATATGTTCATCCTGATCTATTAAAATCTCGCCTTTTCTCGTAGCTACAGCAACCGGCACAATCTCTTTCGCAAAGGTGCCGTCCTGACGCGCTTTTGCTGCACGTTCGTTTGAAAGAAGTGCAAATGCATCTTGTTCCTCGCGGGAAATCGTATATTGTTCAGCAAGCTTTTCTGCCGTCAAGCCCATCCCTGAACCTGTATACTGGTCAGTTAATGTCGCTTGAAGCATATCTGTAAACTCTAGGTTGCCCAGTTTTGAACCGCTGAAGCGTTGCTCGAAATTCGAATATGGCGATTGGGACATATTTTCCGCTCCCCCAGCGAGTACAACATCCCCTTCACCTAGCTGAATCATCTGAGCCGCCGATACGACAGATTGCATGCCCGATCCGCAAAGACGGTTTAACGTTAATGCTGGCACTTCCTTTGGCACACCTGCATAAAGGCCGATATGACGGGCTAAATATGCCGAGTTTGCACCTGTTGTAATTACACCCCCGTAAATGACATGGTCCACTTGCTCAGGCTGTACGTTTGCGCGATTTAACGCTTCCACTGCTGTTTTTGTACCAAGCTGTACTGCATCTGTTGTTGCAAAAGAACCTCCAAAAGCTGTAAATGCTGTACGTGCCCCGTCTACGATATATACGTTTTTCATTATTCCATCCCCTTTGTAAGTACTATTTTATAATTTGCTTTGCGATAATCCCCTTCATGATTTCGGTCGTTCCTGCGTAAATTGCTGCTACCGGAATATCACGATATCGTCTTGCGATTTCATATTCCTCCATATAACCGTAACCACCGTGCAGCTGCAGACAATCTGATACGACACGCTTGGCCATTTCACTGATCCACCATTTGGCCATCGATACTTCCTTCACGATATCTTCTCCTGCAATATGTTTGGCAATTAAACTATCGACATATGTACGGCCAAGGTCAATTTCAGTCGCCATTTCCGCTAACTTGAATTGAGTATTTTGGAAATCGGCGATGCGGCTGCCGAATGCCTTTCGTTCTTTTACATAGTCTACTGTCAGTTTTAAGCAGCATTCAGCCTCGATTTGTGTTTCTATAGCGACAATAAGTCTTTCCTGCTGCAGTTTTTCCATTAAATAATAGAAGCCGCGGTTTTCTTCCCCTAAAAGGTTTTCTGCAGGTACACGTACATCTTCAAAAATAAGCTCTCCTGTATCTGCACTGTGCATTCCGATTTTATCGAGTTTTTTTCCGCGCTTGAAACCAGGTGTACCATTTTCCACAATAAGCAGACTAACACCTTTATATGCCGGAGTGGCCTGCGGATCTGTTTTACAAACGACAACAACATAATCTGCATGTATGCCATTCGTAATAAACGTTTTTTCACCATTTAAAATATAAAAATCGCCATCTTTTTTCGCGGTCGTTTGAATGCCTGCAAGATCAGAGCCTGCACCCGGTTCCGTCATAGCAATAGCTGAAATGTACTCGCCTGTAACGCTTTTAGGAAGCCATTTCTCCTTTTGTCCAGTTGTCCCGTATGCTTCAATATAAGGTGTCACAATATCGGAATGAAGTGAAATCCCGCTTGCTAACCCTGCACCGACACGCTCAAGTTCCTCCGTTAATATAGCAGAATAGCCAAAATCCAGTGCAAGGCCCCCATACTCTTCACTCACCATTGGACATAAAAATCCATTCTCCCCAAGCTTCAGCCAAAACTCACGTGGAATATTCCGATCCTTTTCCCATTGTTCAAAATATGGATATGCCTCTTTATCCAGCATTTTGCGTAAAGCTTTTCTAAACATCTCATGCTCTTCAGTATAAATCCCCATTTCCCCGCCCCCTTTGTTTTTTCTGAATATTATCACATCTTAATTTTAACAGGCACAAAAAATGGAAACAATGTTTTTGTAAGAAATATTATTGCACTATACAGAAATTCAGCGGAAAATTAAAAAGAGTTGCCAGAATTAGTTCATGACAACTCTCGGTATTAACTATTGTTTAAAAGTAAAATAGCTTTTCTTGTATGGCCATTTACTTGTTCTAACGCAAGTTTTACTCGTTCATAATTTTCATTTGTTTTTAGCATAACAATTGCCGGCTTAACAGCAAATTTTGTTTTTTCAAGTACTTCTTCTGCTTCCTCATATTTGCAGTCCGTCGCATCGATGACAATTCTTTTAGCCCGCTCTATTAATTTTTTATTGCTTGCATGTACATCGACCATTAAGTTTTCGTACGCTTTGCCTAATTGCACCATAGACGCTGTACTGATCATATTTAAAATCATTTTATGTGATGTAGCTGCTTTTAATCGTGTTGATCCTGTTAATATTTCGGGCCCTACAACAACTTCAATCGCTTCTTCCGCATAGCGGCTTACTTCAGAATTAATATTGCTCGTCAAACTTACCGTGTAGGCACCGACAGATTGCGCATACTCTAAAGCACCCATTACAAATGGGGTCGTACCACTTGCCGTAATACCGATAATGGAATCGAACTGCGTTATGTTTTTTTCCTTTAATTTGTTTATTCCATCTTCCAAACGATCTTCAGCATTTTCAACTGCTTGGAAAAATGCATCCTTTCCGCCTGCCATGATCGTTTGTACTAGTTCCGGATCGGTCATAAAAGTAGGGGGACATTCAGATGCATCAAGCATTCCTAAACGACCACTAGTTCCCGCACCGATATAAAAAAGGCGGCCACCGTTATTCATGTTTTCAACCACTCTTTTAATTACTTTCTCAATGGTAGGTAAAACTTGTTCAACACTATTCACAACCTGCATATCTTCTTTATTCATGATTTGAAGTATGTCCGAGATAGGCATTACATCCAAATTCATTGTTTCATTATTACGTTTTTCAGTCGTTAATTGATCGTAATTCATGTTATCTCACCTTCCAATAGACGCCATGTTTGTTGAATCGTTTGTTTAACTACATCACTTACTTCCTTATTACTTTCATGTAACGCTAATAAGTAAGCTCCAACTGTCCCCGGAATTGTTGGCTTCAAAGCAATCAAATCTGGAAATCGCGATGAAAAACGGACGATAAATTCTTCAAAAAATATATTGTTCAAAAATAATCCGCCGTGTAATACAACCGGCTTCGTCCGATCAATTCGTGAATAGGCACTTTCAATAAGTTCCAGTAAAGCTTCTTGAACGGCACTGACCATGGATTTTGCTAATAAATCTTCTGTAAAAGCATCCAGAACAATCCTGCTTACAGATGAAATAGCTGTTACAGGATTCGTGCTTCCGTAAACTTTTGTAATGAGTTGGTCAGGTGACAGTACATTAAAATGGGTCAATATCTTTTTCTGAAAAGGTTTCAAAGGTACTTTGTCATCATGCGCTTTTAAAACGGAACGAATGGCAAGCTTCCCTAAATGATACCCGCTTCCTTCGTCACCCAATAAATAGCCCCAGCCACCAACACGAAATGTTTTTTGCTGCTCATAACCGAATATAATCGCTCCGGTTCCAGCAATAAGTAAAGTGCCTTCCCTGCCCCAAGTACCCGCTGCCAATGCGGCATGGATATCACTCTGGATTTTAAGTTTTTCCAGAACGGGTGATTGCTTAAACGCATCATATATTTTCTGTTGTTCAGCTTGTCGATCTGCCCCTGCCATTGCAGCAAATACCGTTTCCACATCTGTAAATGCGACCCCTGTCTTTATTAACAACCGGTTGATTAACTCATTTATAAGTGTGTACAACTGCTCTGTTGAAATCGCTGTTAAATTGCCGGAACTTCCTTTGGTAACTGCAAGTAAATGTCCACTTTCATCACCAATTACAGCGGTTGTTTTTGTGCCGCCACCATCTATACCAATCCATAGTTTTCCTGACATATGCTCACCTTATCTATTCATTTTCAAGTGCAACTAAGTTGTGCACAATTCTTCGAAACCGTTGAATTTCACAACCCCGTCCAAAATGAACGCGATTTGTTAACAAAATAATTGCTAATTGCTTCTCATCCGAAATCCAAATTGAAGTGCCCGTAAAACCGGTATGCCCAAAACCGTCTCGCAAATATTGGCCGGAAAATGAAGGCGAAGTATACAACTGCCACCCTAAGCCACGCTGTTCCTCATGTTGCTTAGTAAAACTTTGCTTTGCTAATTGTTTAGTATGCTCGTGAAAAATAGAATCGGTACCCTTCATAAACGATTGAGCAAACTTTGCCAAGTCTTCTGCAGTCGAAAACAACCCTGCGTGCCCGCTTACTCCGCCAAAATGCAGTGCATTTTCATCATGCACTTCACCCCACTGATGTTTCTTTAAATAGGTACGATATTCAGTAGCAGCAATGTTCCTCAGTAACTGGACAGACGGATTAAATACGGTATTGTGCATATGAAGCGGCTGAAATACATTTTTATCGGCATAGTCTGCTAATGAAATTCCGGTAACCTTTTCTATTAGTTTTCCTAATAAAATATAGTTTACATCACTATAGATCACCTGCTGCTCTACATTTTTCCGTCCTGTTTCCTGTGCTATCCGTTCAATGACATCTGTGTAAGCTATCCCTTCTATATAAAACTTAATTTCATCCTGAAAGCCGCTAATATGTGTTAATAAATGACGAATCTTAACTTCTTCATGCATCAACTTAAGTTCCGGAAAGTAGTAGCTAATGGAATCATCTAAATCAATCAACCCCTGCTCAAGCAATAATAAAATCGAGCTTGCCGTTGCTGTTACTTTCGTTAATGAAGCACAATCAAACAGCGTCTGTTCCGTCATTGGAATTTGCTGCTTTGTATGTGCCATCCCAAATGCTTTACAGTAAAGGACATCTTCTGCATTTGCCACAGCCAATACCGCACCAGGCAGTTCTATATTATGGACCGCTGTTTCAATAAACTCTTCAACTCGTGATAAAGACATAATTCCCCTCCTATTTGATTGCACCTTCAGTCATACCTTTTACGATATGGCGTTGGAAAATCGAATAGAAAATGATTACCGGAATAACAGCAATACATAGTCCCGCAAATAATACACCCCATGCACTGTCGTATTGCGCGTCTATTTTCAGTAAATTCATCGCAACTCCTAACGTATTTTTACTTTCGGTTTGCAGTAAAATTAACGCCATAAAAAATTCATTCCAATATGAAATGGCATTTAAGATTGTAACTGTCATAATCCCAGACTTGATGAGTGGTGTCACAATTTTAAACAAAATTCCATATGGACTCATACCATCAACGACCGCTGCTTCTTCCAGCTCTTTAGGAATATTTCCTATAAACCCAACGAGAATGAAGATCGTAAATGGTACATGTGAAATGGCATAAACAAGCGATAACGCCCACAAGTTATCCAGTAAATTAAACTTCATTAATAAGAAAAATAGAGGGATCCAACCTAAAACGGATGGAATCATCATTGATGCTAAATAAACATTCACTAGCACTTCACCAAATTTCGAACGAACACGCTCCAATGCATAAGCTGTCGGAATCGATAATAGGAGTGTTAAAAACGAGCCAAGTACTGTTACAAAAAAACTGTTTAAAAATGCTCGCCCGATATTGTAGTCATTCCATGCACGTTCAAAATTTGTAAAACTAAAATCTGTCGGCAATGACCAAGGTGACGTGAAGATTTCTGCATTCGATTTAAACGCACCCATAAACATCCATATTAATGGGAAAATAACGATAAACGCCCATAGGATTAACGGGATACGTACTAAAATTTGTGAAACTACTTTCATCTAAATTCCCCCCGCTAATATTCGACTTTTTCTTTTTTCAATATAAATTGCGAAATGAGAACAGTAATGAGCGATACGACCAGGATTAGAACACCAATCGCTGCACCATAGCCAAATTGGAAGTCTTCAAACGCGCGCTGGTATAAATACGAGCCCATTACTTCCGAAGCACTTCCCGGGCCACCACCTGTCATTACTTGCACAAGTACAAACGAACCGTTAAGAGACGTAATAATGATATAAAGAATGGATGTTTTTATTTGTGGCCAAACAAGCGGAACCGTAATATGCCAAAATTGCTGCCATTCGGATGCACCATCAATATCTGCAGCTTCATATAAACTTTTTGGCACATTCGAAATACCACCCATAATAAGGAGCATAAATAATCCAATCCCTGCCCATATTGCGGGAATCGCTATACTAGGCAGTACCCAGGTTTTATCACCTAACCAAGGACGGGCCCAATCTGTCAATCCGACCTGATTTAATAAGCTGTTGACAATTCCCATGTTCGGATCATAAATAAACTGCCATAAAATCCCGATGACTACTACGGACATAATATTAGGAAAGAAGAATACAATTCGATAAAATGGCGCTTCTTTAATCTTAAGCTGTGTTAATGCCACTGCAAAAAATAGAGCGAGCGTCATGATCCCAATGACTTTTACAAAAACGAAGAAAAAGTCATTTATGATTGCCTTTTTAATAATGGAGTCGTTCCATAGACGAATATAATTATCTAAGCCGATAAATGTTTTGTTTGCGCTTGTTCCGGACCAGTCAAAAAATGAGTAATACAACCCGCCTAACATAGGATAAACAGTAAAAATTAAAAAGAGCAGAAAAGTCGGCAGTAAACAAAATGCTAAAAACAAATATTTGCTTTTGGAAGAAAAGGTCATTGTCGTTACTCCTTTCTCTATTGATTAAATAAGGTTGCTAAAAAGCTTTTAGCAACCTCATTTTCCTTACCTTATTTTCTTAGTTCCTCTGCTTTTTTCACCATCTTATCGACGAATTCCTCAGCAGTAATTTCACCAAGTAAGATATCAATAATTAGTAATTTAATTTCATTTGTAATTTCAACCGAAATTTTTTGCACTTCAGCATCTGGTGTGTAACGTTTGTACGTATGAACAGCACCTGGATTATTGATCATTTCATTAATATTTTTCAAGAAATCCTGAACATTCGTATTCGAAGACAGATCAACATCTTTCATGTTCATAATCGCACCTGTTGCTTCAGCAAATGCCTGCGCATATTCTTCCGTAAAGATGAATTCTAAAAATGCCTTTGCAGCTTCCGGATTTTGCGATTTTTCAGCAATGGCAATTGTACGGATATCCGGTACAAGTGCTAATGGCTTACCAGGATCATTCATCGGTGTTGGTGTGAAGCCAAATTCAAAACTGTCCGGCGTATCATTTTTCATTTCATTTGGTAACCAGAAACCTACTGGAATATAAGCATTTTTATGCATTAAGAAGTTCATTTGTGATTGCGTATGGTTGTAAGCCGCAAAACCGCTATCAATTACGCCTGCTTTAGCAATTTTTTCAACCTTCTTCAATACTTCAAGCGTTTCAGGTTTTTTCCAAGCCTCTACTACACCGTTGTTTAAGTCATTTAATAACTCTTCGCCGCCTGCTGCAGCAAATGCCGGGTTCAATACGCCACGGTGGAAGTATTGTGTATGCTGCCCTGTCGTTACAAATGGTGCAATTTTTGTATCAGCCTTAATTTTTTCCATAGAACTGATCCAGCTGTCAAAGTCAGTTGGTACTTCCCATCCGTTTTCTTCAAACCACTTCGTGTCATACCAAGTTCCCCAAGTATCGAATACTAATGGTAAACTATAGATTTTCCCGCCATCTACTTCTTCTGCCGGCGAGATAAAGCTGTCTAATAGTGCTGTACCGTTTTCAAGTTTAACCCCTTTTGCAAATTCACTAATATCCATTAACTGACCTTCAGCGATCATTTGTGTTTCACTAGCTCCTGCCCCATCGATATATACGACATCAGGTGGTGATTCTGAAATCCAGCGTGTGTTCATCTCTGTATTAATATTCGGACCTGCATGTTCAACAATTTCTAAATCCGGATGCTGTTTTTGGAAGTCCCCAATAACTTGCTTCCACCATCCATCACCATATCCTCCGACAAAATATTGAATTTCCAGTTTGCCTGACAAACCATCCCCTGTACTTTCTGTAGAAGTATTATCCGATGAAGTCGTTGATTGTTCAGTATTGCTGTTTCCTTCAGTGTCGCTGTTTGATTCCTCGTCATTCGAACACGCAACGAGCAATAACATTAAACTCATTAATGCTACTAAAAACCAAGTCTGCTTTCTCTTTTTCATAACAAACATACATTACACCCCTTCATTTTCATTATGTTAACTATATGAATATAGTCAGCACCAATATTAACGAGAGAAACCCTTAATTACCTCGAGTGTGCGATTTAACGCAATTATCGAATTATCATAGTTTAATGTGGCAATTCCTGTATATAAAATATCAATTAATGTCAGTTGGGCGATGCGTGATGCGGTTGCCGAGCTACGAATATCCGCTTCATTAGAAACAACGTATAATGCATAGTCTGCAAAGCTTTGTATTGTATTTCGCTTGTTTTGCGTCATTGTAATAATCGTTGTCTGATTCTCTTTTGCAACTGTAAGCGCATTAATAATTTCCTTCGTTTCACCTGAGTACGAGATTGCGAATACAACATCCTCGCTCGTTGCATGTGTTGCGGCAATAAGCTGCCCATGACTATCGAAAATCGTTTCACAGCTTTTATTGATCCGCTTCAATTTGTGTTCGAAATCCTGTGCAACGATTGCTGAAGCTCCGATGCCAATAAAGATGATCTTTTTCGCATTATTAATTTTATGGATAATCTTTTCAAGTTCTCTTTCACCATTAATCATTAGCGTTCGTTGGATTGCGTCGATATTATGCATTTCAATTGTCTGTATCATTTGGAGTATCGTTGAATCTTTTTCTAATTCAAAGTTGTGGTTGTGTGGAATTTTCAGAGTAGGTGCTGAAGCAATACTTAGTTTTAAATCTTTGAAACCGGAAAAGTTTAATGCCCTGCACATCCTCACAATTGTTGCTTCGCTTGTTTTAGCTTTTTCAGCCAACACAGCAATCGGCATGCGAATGACATCATCTAAATGGCTTAATATATATAAAGCCACATTTCTTTCAGCAGGTTTAAGCAATTCCATCCCCGAACGTATTCTTTCAATACTATTTTCCAAGTTTATTACCTACTCTCGAACAAAATGTTGTAAAACTTCATTATTAATTTAATATATATGAAATTTAACTTCATAATAAAACCTATATTGCTAGTCGTCAAGAATTTATTTAAATTTTCTGAAAACAAAAGGATTTTAATGTATTATTTTATTGATAAATTGACTATTGCTATAATATTGTAGAAATTCAATTATACGGTGGTGAATCTTTATGAAGTATGCATTTTTGAGTGACTTACATTCGCACTATAAAAATACGAAAAAGGTGTTAAATCATATACAGCAAGTAGCGCCCAATGCAGAGATTATTGGCTTAGGAGATTTGTTTGAGTGTAAAATCGGCAAGAAAAAGGCAAAAATGGTTCGGCATGCAAAGTTAAAAGATGCAGCGATAGTTGATGAAAGGTTTATGAGCCTCTTAACATTCCCTTCAATTATCGGGAATCAGGAAGAACGTATTGCCCTAGTAACAGGGGATGAGCGCTTTCTTCAATATGAAAATGCGCTTGTAATTGAACACGCCACTTTAATTCATGGGCACCAAATAGAGTGGGATAAAACATTCAATCCTACCTTCCCGAACATTGAAACGCCATTGCTGTTTTTTGGACATAGTCATGAAGCTGCGATTTATAAAGATGGGCTACGACATTCTGTCCCTTACGATATCCCGCTGGCTGTCGGAAAAAATCAATACCAGATTAATGTCGGTCCTGTCGTTGATAATAAAGAATGGTGTCTGTATGACAGCGAGGAAATGACGGTTACATTTATGCAGGCTCAATAGGAAAAGGCTGCCCTGGAGTAAATTCAGGACAGCCTTTTTTAATCTTTCAATATAGCGGACTATAAAACATCCGGCAGCTCGGAATCCATACCAAATTTTTGGCGGAAACCGCATTTCTTGCAAAGTTCTTCAATAGCTTCACGACGGGAAAATCCGTCTACTAAGTTTTGTGCACGGTCAGTAGTAATAATGTCGCCGAACTTCTGATCGTGGACATTCCCTAAATTAATGACACCCTCGCCATCCAAACAGCAAGGTACAACAGAGCCATCTACTAAAATGGCTGCATGTGTACGCAATGCATGACAGAACCCTTTGCCTTCATCCGCTTTTTCAAGCAGGCTCGGCCAGCGGAATTCATGATCTTGGTTTAAATAAATATTTTTTGCGATCTTTACTCCTGAGCCCATTTCTACCCGCTCTTGAATTTCATAGTCCAACTCATACTCTTTTTCCAGAATTTCAAGTGTTTCGCGGTTTCTGCGGTTTGCCAGCTCGGAAACATTTTTGCGCTGTAAATTCCATAGACGGTAAGAAATAATGACATTATGTTTTCTTACATCCCGTACAAATTCCAAAATATCACCTAAGTACTTTTCACGGTTTTCAGATCCTTCATGTCCATCAAAACTATGAAGCGAAAAGTTTATTTGTCTGAGTGCAGGCTTGCCCAGCAGCTTTTCACGGTTCTTTTTAATTAATGTCCCGTTTGTCGTAATATTTACTTTAAAGCCTTTTTCATGTGCAATATCGAGTAACTGCCCGATGCGCGGATGCAATAAAGGCTCCCCTTTTACATGTAGGTATATATATTTTGTGTAGCCGCTAATTTCATCTAAAATATGAGCAAATTGCTCTACCTTTATTAATCCTTTTGCTCGCTCTGTAGGTGGACAAAAGCTGCATGCTAAATTACATACACTTGTAATTTCGATATACACTTTCTTAAAAGTTTTCAACGCTCGTTCACCATTCCTTTTTTTGATCCTAAACAATACTTCTCATTGTAACAAATTTCTTATGTAAAAAGGAAGCTGTCTGTTTGGCTTAACACACAATGCAAATAAAAAACCGCCTAGAATATGAATGATATTCTAGGCAGTTCGTATTTTTATCCGCGGTAGCGAACGGATAGGCCTTTAAGGAATTTACGGGCAAAGTTGTCGCCGCATTCTTTGTAATTACGGTGACCCGGTTTACGCATAATGGCGCCAAGTTCGCCTTTTGATACTGCAATACCCCCGTCATCAAGCACATCCAGCATCTCTTCTGTCGTCAGCTGGCATGCCACTTTCAGCTTTTTCAGCATCATGTTGTTAACATGATCCGGCTTTTCCTGCACAGGCGCTGGCTGCCCTTCTTTTTTCGGCATCGGTCCACGCTTATACGTAATCAACCCATTGAAAAATGCTTCCAAATTTTTATGATTCACTTTCATTTGGTCATAATCAGCAGGTGCTTCCTCATCTTTTTCCAAAGACTTCGTTAAAATTTTCGGCATATCCTCCGGGGAAACTGTAACGCCACCTAACTTAAAAATTTCAATCATTTCTTTATTTTTCAAATCCAATGCATAACGCGTTCGGATGAGAATATCATTATTATCCATAATAACCTCCATACTTCTTTCGCTAGCAAATATTATATCAGAGGTTGGACTTGGAATGTTAGCGTGATCTCTTAAACGTTCCATATCTTTTAGCGTATTTTTTCATCCATTTCCACTCAGCAAAAACTAGTATTCACAATATTTCAAATCCAGAAACCCCGCGCAAAATCAATAACACTAAATAGTAATTTTATGCTCTAAACAGAAAATTTACGTGATTTATAAAAAATAGGTTTATAATTTTCTGAAGATTTGATATAGTTATATTGCATTAATTTGCAAAAAATATCATGTTTTTACACAAAATGGGGGGTTTTAAGATGAAATTGAACAAGTTTCTAACACTTTTCATGGCACTTGTACTATCTGTAGTACTTGCGGCATGTGGTGGGGACGACAGTAAGGACAATGAAACATCGGAAGGTTCTACAGGTACTGAAACAAATAATGAAGGGTCTACAAGCACTTCATCAGAACCAAAAGAGCTTAACCTAGTATTTATGTCTGAACCACCGTCTTTACACCCGGGTTTAGCGTCTGATACTACATCAAGTACTGCTATCAACAACATTTTCGAAGGTTTAATGACAATGGAAAACGGCGTTCCGGTTGAGGCTGCCGCTGAAAGCTATGAGATTTCCGATGACTTATTAACTTATACATTTAATTTACGTGATTCAAAATGGTCTAACGGAGACCCTGTAACAGCAAACGACTTTGCTTTTGCTTGGAAATGGGCATTAACTCCAGAAAACGCTTCTGAATACGCGTCAATTTTATATCCAATCAAAGGCGCTGAAGCTTACCACTCAGGTACTGGCTCTGCCGATGATTTAGGTATTAAAGTTGTGGATGACAAAACGTTAGAAGTGACATTAGAAGTTCCAACACCATATTTCTTGGAATTAACTGCTTTCAAAACATTTTCACCAATTCACCAAGCTACTCAAGAAGCAAATGCTAACTGGTACACTGAAGCAGATTCAATCGTATCAAATGGTGCATACACTCTAACGGAGTGGGTTCACAACGGTAACTTGGTATTCACTAAATCAGAAAATTACTGGGATGCTGAAAACGTAAAAATTGATACAGTAAATGTAGCAATCGTTGAATCTGAAGCTTCTCAAATGAACATGTTTGATGCAGGTGAAGTTGACTTCTTAGGAACAAGCTATGGTTCTATCTCTCTAGATGCAATCGATCGCTTAAAATCAGAAGGTACGCTTAAAGTTGCTGAATACTCAGGTGTTTACTGGTATAAATTCAACACGACAGATGAAGTAACGGGTAACTTAAATATTCGTAAAGCTTTAACTTTAGCAATAGACCGTGCAAGCTTAATCACTAATATTACGAAGGCGGAGCAACAACCTGCATTGGGTTATGTTCCAAACTCGGTAGATGGTTTTGGCGATGATGAAGGCTATTTCAAAGATGCTGATTTCGAAGGTGCGAGAGAATATTTAGCAAAAGGTTTAGAAGAACTTGGTTTATCAGATCCATCTGAATTAGAAGTTACTGTTTCACACAACACTTCTGAAGCTCATGCTGCGATTGCACAATTCATTCAACAAGGATGGACAAAAGAATTAGGTATTAATGCAAAACTTGATAACTCAGAATGGCAAGTATATTTAGACAAACTTTCTAACTTAGATTATCAAGTGGGTCGTTTAGGCTGGATTGCTGACTTCAACGATGCTTACACATTCCTGGAAATGTATAACTCTGCGAAAAACGGAAACAACGATACTGGTTGGGAAAATGCTGAATACACTGCCCTATTAAAACAATCAGTTACTGAGACAGATCCAGAAAAACGTACTCAGATTATGTTACAAGCAGAAGCAATCATGGCTGAAGAAGTTCCAGTTGCGCCAATCTACTACTATACTAACCCTTACGTTGTAAAAGATTATGTAACAGGCATGGAGCCAGATGCATTAGGTAATATTTCACTTAAAAATGTTGATATCAACAAATAATTTTTACGTATCAACACAACTTACTGTGTATTTTTAAATGAAAGGCTGCTCAGAATCCATGTGATTTAGGGCAGCCTTTCCTAATATTTCTGAATATTCATTACTTTACAACAAGGAGGGGGTTGTCTAATGCTTAACTATATTTTTAAGCGAATAATTTACATTTTGATAGCATTATTCTTTATCATTTCGGCAACGTTCTTTTTAATGAAGCTCGCACCAGGAAGCCCATTTGCCAGTGAACGTGAGCTATTACCAGCAATCGAACAGCAACTAAATGAAAAATACGGCCTCGATAATCCATGGTATATCCAATATAAAGATTATTTAATCTCTTCACTTACATTTGATTTTGGAGAATCCATGAAATATAAAGGACGTTCAGTAAACGATATGATTTCAGAAGGATTTCCTGTTTCATTAGTATTAGGTTTAGAAGCAATGCTGTTAGCAATAGGTTTTGGAATTTTATTAGGTGTTATTTCAGCGCTCTATCACAATAAATTTCCTGACTATGTGTCGACTGTCATCGCTGTTATAGGTATTTCTGTCCCATCCTTCATTCTTGCAGCGTTATTACAGCTGTATTTGTCACTAAAAGCTGGTTGGTTCCCTGTAACGGGATGGAAAGGCTTTAGCTATACGGTTTTACCTGCAATCGCTATTGCCCTGTCACATGTAGGGTTTATTGCAAAACTTACTCGATCGAGTATGCTGGAACAAAATAATAGTGAATATGTAAAGCTTGCCCGTGCAAAAGGAATTGGAAAATGGACAATTGTATTTAAACACTCTCTTCGTAATGCGTTGTTGCCGGTAATCACTTATTTAGGACCTTTAACTGCCGGCGTATTGACAGGTAGTTTCATTATTGAACAAATTTTCGCTATTCCAGGTATTGGTCGTCACTTTGTTCAATCCATTACAAACCGTGACTACACGACAATTATGGGAGTAACTGTTTTCTATTCGATTCTTTTATTAATAGCGGTATTAATTGTAGACATTTTGTATCACTTTATTGACCCTCGCATCAAATTGAAAGGAGCGAAAAAATAATGACTATAGAAAATAAATATAATGACCAAATCGCTCCGGAGCGTTTTAAAATTGTAGGCGCCCGTCCAAATGATGCGGATTCCTTAAACAAAAAGCAAATTTCCTTTTGGCAAGAGGTTATGTACCGTTTTTCACATAATAAGCTCGCAATTATAGGCTTGATTATTTTAGCGTTTATTACGATTATGGGCATCTTTGCACCGATGTTTTCCTCTTGGACTTATGAAGAAAATACGGGTCTTTACAATACAGCCCCTTCAGCTGCCCACTGGTTCGGTACTGACGACCTTGCACGCGACTTATTCGTTCGCGTATGGATTGGCGCACGAATTTCGTTATTCATCGGTCTTGCCGCAGCTGTGATCGATTTAATTATTGGTGTTCTCTGGGGCAGTATTTCAGGATTACTTGGTGGCCGCGTAGATAACATTATGATGCGTATTGCCGATGTTTTAACAGCGATTCCTTATTTATTAGTTGTTATTATTCTACTAGTCGTTATGGAAAAAGGATTAATTCCTATGATTATCGCCCTCTCCTTTACCGGATGGGTAAACATGGCTCGTATCGTTCGTGCTGAAGTGCTTTCAATCAAGAGTCGTGAATTTGTTTTAGCATCTCGGACATTAGGTGCTGGTACATGGCATTTAATTAAACGTCATCTAATTCCAAATGCAATGGGGGCAATTCTAGTAACAATGACATTAACCATCCCAGCTGCTATCTTTACAGAATCATTTTTAAGCTATATTGGTTTAGGGGTACAACAACCGCTTGCAAGTTGGGGGACGATGGCTTCAGAAGGAAATAAGGCAATCCAATCTGCACCTTGGCGATTAATGTTCCCTGCCCTCTTCATTTCGTTAACGATTTTCGCATTTAACGCTGTTGGAGATGGTCTTCGCGATGCTTTAGATCCAAAATTACGTAAATAGAAAAGGGTGTACGATATGAAAAAGAAAATTTTAGAAGTTAATGATTTACATATTCATTTCAAAACGTACGCCGGTATTGTACAAGCTGTACGAGGCGTAAACTTTGAACTGTACGAAGGCGAAACATTAGCTATCGTAGGTGAATCGGGCTCAGGTAAAAGTGTTACGAGTAATGCTTTGATGAAGCTGATTCCTGAGCCACCCGGTATTTATGCAAAGGGCGAAATTAAATTTAATGGTCGTGATCTGATTCCTCTTTCAGAAAAAGAAATGTTGTCAATCCGGGGCAATGAAGTGGCAATGATCTTCCAAGATCCGATGACAGCACTTAACCCAACGATGCGAATCGGCAAGCAAATTATGGAAGTATTATTGAAGCATAAAAAAGTTTCCAGTAAAGGAGCAGCGAAAACTCGTTCCATTGAATTATTAAATCAAGTGGGTATCCCTTTTCCGGAAAAACGTTTTGCTTCTTATCCACACGAGCTTTCCGGTGGTATGCGTCAGCGCGTTGTCATCGCGATTGCCCTTGCTGCGGATCCTAAGCTTTTAATCGCTGATGAACCAACTACAGCACTCGACGTAACGATTCAGGCACAAATTTTAGAGTTGATGAAGGACATTCAAAAAAGTTCAAATACATCGATTATTTTTATTACCCATGATTTAGGGGTCGTGGCAAACGTGGCTGACCGTGTTGCCGTTATGTATGCCGGACAAATTGTTGAGTATGGTACAGTAGAGGACATTTTCTACAACCCTAAGCATCCTTATACTTGGGGTCTGCTAGGTTCAATGCCCGACTTAAACAACTCTACAGACGAGTTATTACGTGCAATACCTGGTTCACCGCCAAACTTGATTAATCCGCCTACAGGCTGTGCATTTGCCCCTCGCAATGAGCTGGCTTTAGCAATCGACTATGAGGAAGAGCCACCGATGTTCCAAGTTTCTGACACTCATTTTGCAAAAACTTGGTTACTTCATCCGAATGCTCCAAAAATTCCACTTCCTGAGGCGGTTGCTCGCCGTATTGAATCGGCAAAAGGAGGCACAGCTAATGCGTAAAAAGATTTTAGAAGTAAAAGGGTTAAAACAATATTTCGGTACTGCCAAAGAGCCAATTAAAGCGGTTGACGGCATTAGCTTCGATGTTTATGAAGGCGAAACCCTTGGACTAGTGGGTGAATCTGGCTGTGGTAAATCAACAACGGGACGTTCGATTATTCGCCTATATGATATTACTGAAGGTGAAATTTTATTTAACCAAAAAAATGTGAATTCTTATTCTTCAAGAAAAGAATCGATGCAGTTCAACCGTGACATGCAAATGATTTTTCAAGATCCCTACGCATCGTTAAACCCGCGAATGACAGCTGGTGAAATTATTGCGGAAGGCTACGATATTCACGGCCTTCACAAAAATAAAAAAGACCGTCAAGAAAAAATTGGAGAGCTGTTAGAATCTGTCGGTTTAAACCGTGAGCATGCAAACCGTTATGCACATGAATTTTCAGGCGGTCAACGTCAACGTATTGGTATTGCCCGCGCGTTAAGCTTAGATCCAAGCTTCATCATTGCGGATGAGCCAATTTCTGCTCTAGACGTATCTATTCAAGCTCAAGTCGTTAACTTATTAAAACAGCTACAAAAAGAACGTGGGTTAACATACTTATTCATTGCCCACGATTTATCGATGGTGAAGTATATCTCGGATCGTATTGCTGTTATGTATCGCGGAAAAATTTTAGAGTTAGGTGATGCGGATGAGATATACAACAATCCGATTCATCCTTATACAAAGTCTTTACTTTCTGCCGTACCTCAACCCAACCCTGAGTATGAGCGTAAACGTGTCCGTATTCCTTACAAGCATGAAGAAACACCTGATAATGCGGAGACTTTAGAAGCACGTCCAGGGCATTTCGTATTTGCCACAAAACAGCAACTTGCTAGCTGGTTATAAATAAAGAGCCGAGTATCCAATTTGAGTACTCGGCTTTTTTCATTATAGTGTCCAATTTTTCTACCATTTTCTCACTCCTTCATTGCAAAGGATTGGAAAATGGCCCTTTTATTTTCCATGAAAAATAGCCTCGACAAAATCGAGGCTATCATTTTATATCGTTTGTGTTGGTCTTAACGTATGCTTCAGTACTTTACCAGATGCATTTCGTGGCAGTTGATCGATAAAGTCGACTTCAAACGGAACTTTATATTTTGCAAGCTGTGTCATGCAATAGTCCAATACATCTTGTTCCATTAGTTGTTGGCCTTCTTTTAATACAACAAATGCCTTTGGAACTTCACCATAAACTTCATGAGGGACCCCTACGACCGCAGCCTCTAAAATCTGAGGCATTTGGTAAAGTACCTCTTCCACTTCAATAGGATAAATATTTTCTCCGCCGCGAATAATCATATCCTTTTTACGATCTACAATATATAAATAGCCTTCCTCGTCAAAACGGCCTAAATCTCCAGTATACAGCCATCCATCTTGAATCGACTTTGCTGTTTCTTCCGGTGCGCGCAAATATCCCTTCATTACTTGGGGACCTTTAACGCAAATTTCACCGACTTCCCCTAATGCCACAATTTCACCATTTGCATCACGCAGCTGAATTTCAGTCCGCGCTAACGGTTTGCCTACTGAACCGATTTTAAACAGTGCTGCATCATCCAGCAATGAACTCGCTGCAGGTGAATTTTCCGTTTGCCCGTACAAATTCTGTACTTTTACTTTCGGGAATGTATCCTTCAGACGCTTAACAAGCTCATATGGCATCGGTGCAGCCCCGTAACAGAACAGGCGCAGTTGACTAAATTCATAGGACTGCAGCTCTGGTTTGTTTAATAAAATCGTATACATTGCCGGTACACCAAAGAAAATGGTTGCCTTTGTTTCCACTAGATTTTTCAATGTTTGATCTGGTGAAAATGCTTCTTCTATAAGAACGGCTCCTCCTTTATAAATTGTCGGCACCGCAAATACATGGCTGCCTGCACAGTGGAATAATGGTGTACAAATAAACATACGGTCCTCAGTCGTCATATTCATTGAGTCAGACCAGATTTGCGCAGTCTCCAAAATATTCCGATGACTGAGCATAACCCCTTTTGGTTTTCCTGTCGTTCCGGATGTATACATAACAACGGACGTATCCTCAAGGTCTAACTGCGGTAATGCTGGAGAAGCGCTACTTCCATTTATAATTTCTTTGATTTGTGAAAGTGAAAGGATTTCCTGAAAATCATGTGTCGTAAGATCAATCGTCGCTTGCAGTTTTTCATCATATATTAAAATTTTTGCCTCAGAATGCTTAAATATAAAATCCACTTCAGGAGGAGCCAGCTTTGTATTCACAGGCATTACGGTTAAGCCTGCAAGCTGGACACCATAATAAACAGCC
Organism: Solibacillus sp. NPDC093137; assembly: GCF_050280445.1. Lineage (NCBI taxonomy): Bacteria > Bacillati > Bacillota > Bacilli > Caryophanales > Caryophanaceae > Solibacillus > Solibacillus sp. NPDC093137. Next base: position 126,449 of record NZ_JBNNVH010000005.1, on the reverse strand, counting down.
ATAAATAAATGGGAGTTGAGCGCAAATTCTGCTACAATATCATCTTTTTGAAAACCCTTTTCAATCAGATAACCGGCAATTTTCCGCGAGTTCTTCAGAAGTTCTTCATATGACCATACTTCATTTTCAAATTGAATAGCCGTTGCATTCGGTGTCTCCAGAGCTTGGTCAACTAATGCCTGTAAAACTGTCATTTAAAATCCCCCTCAGTATATAAATATCTTAATATTCTAAATTTTAACAATTTTAAGCTGCTTAATGCAATATTTTCTGTGTTTTTATTTTTCTAAGCATTTTACGAAAATATTTGAATCCTCGAATGATATACGTTTTTTTTGGATAAGCTAGTTGTCAAATAAAGCTAATTGATCCATTTTATTTGGACATAAAAACATTCAGAGTGGACAAATTAATGATGAAGCAAAAGGAAGCAAACAAGCGCCTTTTACTTCACAATTGCTAAATCAAAGAGGAGGAAAACTATGCCAGCTTTAGAGGTGAAATGTACTGTATCAGATTGTTTTTTCCATGCAAAGGGGAATTTCTGTGGGGCCGAAAAAATTGAAATTGATATGGAAAGCATAACCAACAAAAAAGAGCGGTCGGAATTTGCTTCTGATTTTGATTTGCAAGCCCCTAAACAAAAAGAAGCCAAGTCTTCCAGTGACACTTGCTGCAAAACATTTATTTGTAAAAAAGATGCAGAAAAGCGTCACTAAGTAAATTGGAAGAAGCTGTCTAGAAAGTGTACACCACTTATTTAGACAGCTTCCTTTTTATTAACGATTTAATGCGGACCGTTGCCACCTAACTGCCCACTACCAGGCACTTCATTAACCTTGTAAGTACGGCTGTCTACTTCCAGATTTTCCGTTAAAGGTCGAAGCGGCATTTCATCAGTCGTCTTCACTTCCTGTTCCTTGGCAAGGATAGCAAGCGTTTCATTATACGAAAGGCCGGAAGCTGCATTTAAACGCTTTACTTCATTAACATCTGTTCCTGCTTCTGTGAAATTTTTTTCGTTCATTCATCCACCTCCTCAACTATTAGGATGTGCGGTGAACAATTGTTTATGTAACTATTAGTTAATCAAATCTACAATGTTTCCGTAACATGCACTTCTTTGTATAACATAATTCCAACCAATCCGACTAAAGAAAATAGTACCGGAATAATGAAGCCGTAGAAATAACCGTATTGTAAATTTATTGAACTTGCCTGAACATAGTCCAATATTGCACCTAAAAAAATCGGCAGTAACACAGCACTTAGAAAGCCTCCTGTATTGGCAAATCCTGATACAATGCCGGACTCTGTCATCGGGAAAGACTGCCTTACAGCAGCAAATGTCAATGCGCTTGCTCCATAACCAAAACCGATAAGGAAGAAAAGAACTATGACCCCAATTAATGATGGGTACCCCTGAAATAAAAGAAACATAAACCAGCTTGCAAAAACAATCGATTGCACCGCTATATAGGGTTTTTTAATCGATTCATACATACTCGCAACCCAGCTCATAAATGGTGCACCAATAATTGCACCAACTAAACCAACCATAATTAACTGGCTCGCTTGTGACCGGCTCATTTCGTAAAGATCCATTCCGTACGGCACAGCCCACGAACTGATAAATCCGACATAGCCTCCCACTACTCCAAAATGGCATAAAAATAAAGCCCATGCTTGCCGGCTGGAAAAGACTCTTTTTACTATGCCAGCTGTTTTTTCACGTTGGACTGGCTCTGTTTCTACAGGCAATGTTTGCGGAAAAGCTCTTTTTGCTTGTTTTATTAGAACCATGTACAGCATTATGCCGCATAAACTTACAAGAAGACCTAATGAGAAAAATGCCCATCTCCATCCAAGGAGTCCAATCCAAGACGAAAATGGTACAGTTGCCAACAAGAAACCTAAACTGCCTGTCATCCCGGCAAAACCTACTAAACGGACAAATTCCTTTTTATAAAACCATTGGCCTAATATGAGCATCATATTAACCCAAATCGTTGCATCCCCTATTCCAGTAAAAATTCGCGATATAAATAATACCGACTCATGTGTCCCGACACTGTAAAGAACTGTTCCCACGCCGGCAAGGACCGCACCAAATATAAGAAAGAAGTTTGGACCAAAGCGATCCGCCAAAATCCCCATTGGTATTTGCAAACTTGTATATACAAAAAACTGAACTCCTGTTATTAACCCGATTGTCGTAGCTGTAATATTAAAGTCGTTCATCAGCTGATCGGTAATTAAGCCAGGTGCAGTCCGCTGACTAGCCATCAATAAATACGTAAGCAATACCGAAACAAAAACTACCCATCTGAACTTACTATTTTGCTTTTCCAATGTTCACTGCTCCCATAAAAGTTTTTCTTTAAACATTTGAATTCTTTAATTATGAGTTCTTATTCCTTATCCATTTTATGAAAATACTTTGCCAGTTATCTTTTCAAGCCAACACTTTCATAAAGTTATATACCCTACATATAAATAACAGTATGCAGGGTTAGTTGCATATTTTTATTCAAGAAAAAAACAATGAAGGAAGTGAAACTATTCTTCAAATTGGTCCAATACCTGTTAGTACTGTTCGATTAGATTATGGACCGAATCAATTGGTATATTATCCTCATGTTACTTACAAGTGGGATCATTCATGGGAAAGTGAGATGAATGAGGCGATTAAGGAGTTAGTAAAAAAACAAATTGCTCAGCAAGTTGGTGATATGCCGACAACAGTTGAAGAAATGCTGGGGCTATATGAAATAAAAAATAATCAGCGGCAAGTACTAAGTTTGAGCCTTTCCAATTATACGTACCATGAAAAGGCCGCACACGGAATGACGACAATTGAATCACTGACATTTGATATAGAAAAGAAGAAGCTATGTACACTCAAGGATTTATTTAAACCGGGCACCAATTATGTCAGAAGACTTTCTGCTCTTGTCGATATTCAAATACAGGAGCGGGATCTCCCTACATTAGGTGATTTTCCGGGTATAAGTCCGGATCAGGATTTCTATATTGCAGATAAGACACTCGTCATTTATTTTCAATTATATGAGATTACTCCATATGTTGTAGGTCTGCCTATGTTTCCGATTTCTGTTTTTGATTTGGCAGATATTATCGATGAATCCGGTCCGCTTGGCAGATTGGCGACTAACGGTTAATGTTAATTAAAAATGTACTATATTTTTAATTTCAAAATATAGTACATTTCTTTTCATACTTGTAATGAGGTGCCAAGTAAAAAATTTTATACGTCCCTTTCCAATGTTAAATAATGAAAAGCGCTACAATCGTCGTCACGATTAAACCGATTATTACCGGTACAAGATTTCTTCTCGCAAGCTCAAACGGGCTAACATTACAAATGGCTGCTGCAGGAATTAGCGCCCATGGAACAAGTGTACCGCCACCTACCCAAATAGCAGCAATTTGACCAAGAGCAGTCAATGTAGCCGTACCTTCTCCGATTGCAGTACCAAATAAATTCCCTAGTGATCCGACTAATGAAATCCCTGAAAATCCGGAACCGTCCAGTCCTGTAATTGCCCCAACACCTGTTAATGTCACAACAGCAATTTCCGTTGTTAATGGTACAAGCGCCGCCAGTCCCATACCAAGGTCATTCACTATACCATGTGATGTTTCAGGCAAATGATTTCCGAGAATTGTAAGGAAACCCGCGTCGCCTAAATAAAAAAATGCCGCAATCGGGATGACCGGTCCAAATACTTTAAACCCAAACTGAAACCCTTTAATAAAGTAGCTCGTTGTTTGGTCGAGCCCTTTCTTTTTATAAGCAATAACACAAAGTATCAGCAGGATAAAAACAGAAGTGCCTCCTACTAGTGCTGTTGCGTCTCCCCCTTGAAGATCAAAAATAGCCATTGCAACAACATCCAGTACAAAGACAACCGGAATTAAAAGAGCGAAGATTTTTTTCTGAGTCATCGATAATAGATTTTCCGTTTGCTCCAGCTCTTGCTCTGTACTATTATCATACGTTCCCACTAAAGGAATAGTGCCGCGCTTCATATCCCGCTTCAAAAAGTAAAATGCTACAGCTGTCGTCACAACCCCCATCGTTATGACAAGAGGAATACTTGCCGATATGACATCTCCTACAGGAAGTCCTGCAGCATCAGCCGTTAACTTCGGTGCACCTTGAATAATAAAATCACTGGATAACGCAATCCCGTGACCGAATAAGTTCATTGCCATCGCTACACCTAATGCCGGCAGTCCCGCCCGTATAGCTACAGGCAACAAAACAGCCCCGAGTAGCGCAACTGCAGGTGATGGCCAGAAAAACCAGGAAATGATCATCATCAATATCCCGATTGTCCAAAATCCTAATGTCGGGTTTTTAATAATCTTTGTAAAAGGGGCAATCATTACTTCATTAATTCCCGTTTTAGTTAGTACCCGGCTCATCGCAACGATAATTGAAATAATTAAAATAGTAGATAAAAGTTCGGTTATTGCATAAATAAAGCTATTAAAAACCCCGCCAATTGAAGAAACAAAATCCCCTGTCGCGACGAAAGCAATAACGAAAATCCCCACAATACTAATCAATGTTGTATCCAGACGTCTAATCATAAAGATAATGATCAGCATGATGAAAACAACATAGATCCAGTGGAGAGCTGTTATTTCAATCCCCATACTCTACCTCTTTTCCTTTTTACTTAGCATATGGAGAGAAAAGAAAGGTTGTGAGCGCCTAGTACCAATATATATTTTTTAAGTTTTTATGTTATTCGCCTAGATTCTATAAATTATAGCTCAATGTTAGTAAGGCCATTCTAAAAATAACTTCCTTGGTCATTTGTGTTTATTTATTGATGGTAAAGAGACATATTACATATAAAAGATAAAAATAGAGGTGTACTTATGGCGATTTGCCCGTTATGCAATGCATTAGAAAAAGTCAGTATGACATGTCCGACATGTAACAGTCCGCTGCAGGATGGAGGAAAGATAGCCGATTATTCAGATCCATACGGACATTATAATGATGAAAATACTGTTAAGCTTTTTGACGGCTATTCAAATACCGCTAAAGATGAGATTTGTCCACATTTACTCGTTTGCAGAGATTGCAGCTTTGAGCGGATCCTGTTTATACAGGAACAATAAAAAGCATGTCCGAAATAAAGTTTCGGACATGCCATAATCAAAATTATCAAATAAATATATCCAGAATTAATACTACGCTAAGACCGACAATCGATGTCGTGAATAGTAGAAGACCCCATGTTTTAAATGTATCTTTAATCGATAAGTTGAAGTACTCTTTAAACAGCCAGAAAGATGCATCGTTAACATGGGTAATTGTATTACTGCCCGCCGCTGTTGCCAAAACCATCAGTACCGGATTGACATCAAATGTATGGATTAACGGTCCTACAATACCTGCTGCTGTAATCGCCGACACAACCCCTGTACCCGTAGCAATACGGATAACCGCTGTAATCAGCCAAGCCATAATTAATGGGTTAATGGACGTATTTTGCATCACGCCTGCAATAAGATCACCGATGCCTGTATCTAAAATGATCTGTTTAAATGCACCACCAGATCCGACGATAAAGATAATCATTGCAATACCTTCTATCGCACCCGAGAACGAATTCATTACTTCCTTCATCGTACGGCCAAGACGGATACCGAATACATAAATCGCAATCAGTACTGCCAAAATCATACTAATTTCAGCACTACCTAAAAAGTTAATAAATTGGCCGACAGCCGATTCTTTATCGAAAATCATATTGTAAATCGTAGCACCTGTAATAATAATCGCCGGTAATAACGGAATTAATAAACTAATTCCAAAACCTGGTGCTTCATCCAGATTTACTTCTTCGGATTTTTTCAATAATGGAGGTATTGGCAAATCCAAATTCTTTAAAACACGCGGAAGAATAATCCCCGCTGCTATAATTGCCGGTACCGCTACAACAATCCCCAGCAGATACACCATACCCATATCCGCACCATATGCTTCTACAAGTGCAGTCGGACCTGGCTGTGGCGGGAATATACTATGCGCCATCGTAGCAGCTGCAACCATTGTAATTCCTAAGCGTAAATAAGGCATTTTCGCTTCAATTGCAATTGAAATAACTAATGGTGCCAAAATAATAAACGCCACTTCATAGAATACAGAAATACCGAAAATTGCACCGACAATTAAAATCGCCCATTCTACATTTTTTGCTCCGAATTTTTTGAGCAATGTCGAGGCAACTCGTTGGGCAGCCCCTGAATCAACCATTAACTTCCCGAGAACTGCACCCATACCGATAATAATCGCTAAACTACCAAGTGTGCTCCCAAAGCCTGTTTTAACAGATGTCACAACATCCGTTAAAGATAAACCATTTAAAACCCCAACAAGAATTGCAACAATAAGTAAAGCTAATACACTATTTAATTTTACAACGATGTTTAAATATAATAATAAACCGACACCAAGTGCGACCCAGATGATCGGTAAATAGTCTACTATGAAATCCATGTTTTCCCCCTAGGTTAATAGCTGCACATCCATGCTTATCTAACACACAGCTTTTGTATTAATGACTTTGACGCATATTAAGTTGGCCACCAAAGCGGATTGTTTTGTAGTCAGACAGCTTTTGATCCCCTTTGATTTGCTGTAATAACAACTCCACAGCTTTATTCGCCATTTGTTTTGTCGGCTGTGAAATGGTCGTAAGTTGGGGTGTAAACAAGTTTGCAAATGATACATCGTCAATACCGATAACCGCTAAATCTTTCGGAATGACAAGTTGATTCTCTTTTGCAAAGTTTAAGATTTCGACTAATACACGGTCACTGCCTGCGATGATCGCTTCCGGCCGTTGATCCAGTTTAAACATATTACGAAGAGACACTTTCATTTCTTCGACTTCGACACTATGTATATATTCATCTTTTACTTGTATGCCTCTACTCACTAAAGCTTTTTTATAACCTTCAATTCGCTCCAGCCGTGGTGTAATGTTACGTGTTACCGGTGCGGTCAGCATGGCAATCCGGCTATGCCCGTTGTCGGCCAATGCCTTTACCGCCATTTCTACCGCTTGTTCGTTTTCCAGTAAAATAGAAGGAATTCCCAACCCCTCTATCGTACGGTCCATGAAAACAATCGGATACTGTTTCTTTTTCATTTGCTCATACAAATCCAGATTATCTCCAGTCGGGAAAATAATTATCCCATCCACCTGTTTTGCCATGAGCATTTCAATGTACTGCCGTTCTTTCTCAGGTTCATCATCCGCATTGCATACGATTGTATGAAAGCCGTGTTTATTAAAATTCAGTTCAATTGCTCGAATAATATGAGTGGAAAATGAATGTAGAATGTTCGCGACAATAATTCCTACAGTGAAAGTGGATTTTTGCGACAAACTGCGAGCAATAATATTTGGTCGGTAATTAAGCTCGCGAATGGAATATTCCACTTTTTTTCGGGTATGCTCGCTCATATATTCATAGCGGCCATTCAAGTATTGCGAAACGGTACTTTTAGAAACTCCCGCATGCTTTGCGACATCGGAAATCGTGATATTTTTCAAATATCACACCCCCGAATATGCGTTAAAGCCACCATCTACTGCAATTGTTGTTCCCGTAATAAATGATGAATAAGAAGAGTCCAGTAAAAATAGGAGCGCCCCTAATAACTGATCTGGCTCACCAAATTTTTTCATCGGAGTTGCTTCAATTATTTTTTTCGAACGTGCTGTATACTCTCCTTCTGTGTCAACGAGCAGATCTTTATTTTGCTGAGTAATGAAAAATCCTGGTGCAATTGCATTTACACGTAAGCCTGTTTCAGCAAAGTGAACAGCCATCCAGCTTGTAAAGTTGTTAATCGCCGCTTTTGCTGCACTGTACGCAGGAATTTTCGTTAATGGTGTGTATGCGCTCATCGATGAAATATTGATGATGGCTGGATTTTCAGCTTGTAAAAGTGCCTCTCCAAACACTTGGCACGCCAGGAATGTCCCTGTGAAATTTAAAGAAAATACATCTGAAAAACCATTTTCCTGAAGGTCAAAAAATGAAAGACCTGTAGAATTTGCCTCATAATACTCTTTTTCTGTAATCGCATCTGGATGGTTTCCGCCTGCACCGTTAATTAAAAAATCAATACGGCCAAAATGCTCAAGAATTTGCTCTTTTGCTACAAGTAAAGAATCTTTGTTAAGTACATCAGCAGTTATTGCCACAGCAGTCCCCCCTGCTGCAACGATTTCCTCTTTAACTGCTTCGACCTTTGACTCAGTACGACCGATAATCGCCACCTTTACTTGCTGGCGTGCCAATTCCTGTGCCATCTTTGAGCATAGAACACCGCTGCCACCTGTAATTACTGCTACTTTATTTGCTAAATTTTCGTGTATTGGAATCATTATTTGCCTCCTGTTTGTTCGCTGTAAGCATCCCATAAACCATTTAAATACATAATACCGAGTGCACGATCATATAAACCGTAGCCAGGGCGACAAACTTCTCCCCATAAGTGACGGCCATGATCCGGACGTACATAGCCTGTATAATTTTGATCATGCAAAGTTTTTACGATTCCTTTAATATTAATTGAACCATCTGATGTAAAATGAGAAGTTTCTGCAAAGCTGCCATTTTCGTCGATTTTAACGTTACGAATATGGGCAAACGGTGAACGGTATGCATATTTTTCAGCAATCGCAACCATGTCGTTTTCAGGTGATGCACCCATCGATCCAGAGCAGAATGTAAAACTGTTGGCTAAAGAATCATTGATATCGATTAATTTTTCATAGCTTGCAGCTCCTGTAATGATGCGCGGTAAGCCAAAAATTGAGTACGGAGGATCATCCGGATGGATGGCCATACGTATCCCAACCTCTTCAGCAACTGGGATAATAGCATCTAAAAAGTAGCGTAAGTTGTCCCATAGCTTTTGCTCATCCACTTCTTTGTAAGCTTCGAAAAGTTCCGCGATACGGGCCATACGTTCAGGCTCCCAACCTGGCAATGTTAAATCAGAAGCTTCACTAACCGTTTTCACAAGCTGCTGCGGGTCAAGACTTTGTACTTTTTCTTTATCGAAGTAAAGTGCTGTCGACCCATCCTCAAGCGGGTGGAACATATCTGTCCGCGTCCAGTCGAAAATCGGCATGAAATTATAACAAATTACTTTAACGCCTACTTCCGCCAAGTTCCGTATTGTCTGTTTATAATTTTCAATATATAAATCGCGGTTACCAAGACCGAGCTTAATATCTTCATGAACGTTGACACTTTCAACAACATCAATATGGAAACCTTTTGACTGTATATACTCTGCTTCTTCTTTAATCTCTTCTTTCGTCCAAAGCTCGCCTGCTGCCTTTTGATGCAATGCCCAAACAATTCCTTTAACATTCGGAATCTGGCGGATATGGTCGAGCGTCACTGTATCATTTCCTCTTCCGTACCATCGAAATGTAATATTCATCTTTTACACCTCCCCTTGTTTTGCTGCGTCTACATATTTTCTGCTCGCTTCTACTACTGCTGCATGTCCGCCTGTTGCATAAGCTTTATTTAAATCACTGCCGATACCTACTGCGATTGCTCCCGCATCAAGCCACTCACCGATATTGTCAGTATTTATGCCACCAGTCGGCATAATCTGTACATGCGGTAATGGACCTTTAACTGATTTGATGAACGAAGGTTTAAAGTTATTTGCAGGGAATAATTTAATCACATCACAGCCATATTCAAGTGCCGATACCATTTCCTGAATCGTCATACAACCCGGGAAATATGGAATAGCATAACGATTGCATACTTTTGCTACTTCTTTGCTGAACTGTGGGCCTACAACAAATCTTGCTCCATTCAAAATCGCATGACGTGCTGTTTCTGCATCAAGTACCGTACCAGCACCTACTACTGCATCGGAGTTTCGGAATGCTTCCAATACTTGCTGTGTATTTGGCGTTGTGTAAGTGAGTTCGATTAAATGAATGCCCCCTTCAATCGCTGCATTCGAAAGAGCGATTGCTTCTTCTGCTGAACTTCCTCGAATCACCGCTACTACTTTCGAACTTGTAATCGCTGCTAATGTTTCAGCCTTTACCATATGTTCATCTCCCTTTAATTTGATTAACGTTCAATTGTTTTAATATTGTTCCTAAAGTCGAGTACTTCCTGTAGTTCCGGCAACCCCTCATTATCACCTTTTACAGTCGTTACTAATGCGCCTACCGCATTCGCAAAAGTAAGACTCTCTATCGGTGAATAATTGTGAAGTGTCGCATATATATATCCTGCATCAAACCCGTCTCCGGCACCTACCGTATCAACTGGTGTAATCTTGAAAGCTTCCTTTTCGTGCCAAACATTTTCTGAATAAAGCTTTGCCCCGTTTGCACCGTCTTTAATAACAAGCTGTATGATCCCATATTGCTTGGCGAAAGCTTCCAGTCCAGGTTTGCTTACATCATGTTGAATAAGCTCCATTTCCTCCAGCCCTGCAAGTAAAATATCTACATAAGGGAAAATTTGCTCATACGCTTTACGAGCTTCTTCAATCGTCCATAGTTTTAGTCGTATATTCGGATCGAACGATATCTTTATATTTTTTTCTTTCGCCTTTTTCAGAACAGCTAGTACAATTTGCAGATTTTTTGGTGCGATTGCCAAAAATACGCCTGTTAAATGGACGATTGACACGCCATTCAATAATTCTTCCGTAATATGTTCTGGCTCGATTGTTAATACAGGCGATTGATGACGGTAATAAAAGGTTTTTCCAGATCCGTCTTCACGTATTTCTTTAAAATTCAGTGATGTGGGATATCCATCAACAAACTGAACGTCCGATACATCAATGCCTTCTCCGCGAGCAAACTTGTATATCCCCTTACCGAATTCATCATTACCTAGGCGACTCATCCATTTCGACTGCAATCCAAGTCGGGCACAACCAATAGCAAAGTTTAACTCTGCCCCACCCGCTTTCTTAGCAAAGCCTTGCACATAACGAAGCGGTCCTGTTTCGGATGGGTTAAACGTAACTAATGCATCTCCTAATGTAAAAACAGTTGGATTTGTAGTCAAAATTATTCCTCCTTGAGAAAACTTAAGCTAAATATTACTAAACCGGTTTAGTAATTTGAATTATTCAAATCTTACATTGAAAGTGCTTTCATTTCAATAGTAAATTTTAGAATATTTTAAAAGTAAAATGTTTTTTGATAGTACGGAATGCTGTTATATAAGGACTCAATACGCTTTTTCAGGCCATAAATTTCTTTTTTATTTTTTGGCGATTAAATTTGCGAGATAGTAATTCTTAATATCCAATTTTGTTTAATATTAATAAGCCCATTTTATTTTTAATATCATATACTGTTATGACATCAAATTTAAAAAATCATTATAAAAATACCAAAGCTACTAACTTCTAGCCGGAAATGTATTGAACGTTCTAAATGAATATAAGGAAGGAGAGAACGAATGATTGTAGATGGGGTTTTTTCAGGCGGCGGTATTAAAGGCTTTGCATATGTAGGTGCCATTCGGGCGCTCGAAGAAAAGGGCGTGAAGTTCGAACGTGTAGCCGGTACAAGTGCCGGAGCCATATTGGCAACTTTTATCGCTGCGGGATTTAATACAAAGGAACTTGAAGAAATTTTTGATGAACTAAATTTAAAGGTTTTACTCGATCCCCCGAAATTCATAATCGAGTTACCGTTTTTAAAATGGCTTAATTTATATAAAAGAATGGGCTTGTATCGTGGTAAATCCTTGGAAAACTGGTTTCTCGAAAAACTTGCGACAAAAGGCATCTACACATTCGGAGATTTACCAAAGGGCATTTTAAAACTAGTAGCATCCGATTTAACAAACGGCAAGATTCTTGTTCTCCCGGATGATTTGCATCACTATAATATAGATCCCAGAAGTTTTCCGGTCTCCCGCGCTTTACGCATGAGTTGCGGTCTTCCATTCTTCTTTGAGCCTGTCTATTTAAAAAATGGGAAAAGGGAATCTGTTATTGTAGATGGTGGCGTTTTGAGTAACTTTCCAATGTGGATTTACGATAATGGAAATAAAGAGCGGCCGGTTCTTGGTATGAAACTCAGTAGTTCAAGCGAGGATAAGAAACCTCATGATATTAATAATGGAATTCAACTATTTGAAGCGTTATTTAGTACGATGCAAAATGCTCATGATAATCGGTATATTTCTCGAAGACACGAGAAGAATATTATCTTTATTCCGGTTGAAGAATATAGTGCAACCCAATTTGATTTAGATGAAGCAACAAAAAATAAATTAATGGGCATCGGAAAAGAGCGGACAATTCAATTTTTAAAAACCTGGTCTCCAGTTTGGTAAATTCCCCAATAAAAAAACTGGATGCTTTCATAGTTATGATTCACCCAGTAATTGAAGTATCCACTTTTTCAAATCAACTAATCGATCAGATTCAGGTAATTCACTTGCCCCAGTCACAATAATCGGAACAACCGAATCCACTTTATGAAGAGATCCATGTGCGCCACCACCTGCATGATCATGGCTATGCTTTTCAATAAATTCATAAGATGGTTTAGCATCCACGATAATAACTCTACCTTCCTGTGAATGAAGCGCTCCATGCAGCCTTGCAAGTGCATCTGGATACTCCTGATATACAATACGTTGTTCTTTCGTCATTTTTAAATTCAGAATTGAGGCATCTCCAGCAATTCGCCATGATTGATCATAATCATCTACGTACTTACCATCTGGTGAGAATTCTAACTTTCCATCACTATGTGGGCTAACGACATAGTTTGTTTGTCCACTCTTCCATGCGATAAAGCCAATTCGCTCATCCTCTTTTAAAGCATTTACGATTTCGGATAGCTCAACTTGGGGGTCAGTTAAGTAAATGTATGACATACGCTCGTTAACAGCGACGGCAAGTTGGCAATTCGGATTTTTCCTTTCCCAAAAAGTATAATCCTTCAATAACTGATTTAAATCATTAATGCCGTTTCTTTATCATCAGTTACAATCGATTGACCACTATCGCCCAGTATAATCCAAGTTACTTCTTTTATAGCCTCTTCCCATGATGGAAAGCGATTTAGAATGTTTTGTACTGCTTGATCCGCTTTCTGTATTCCCTTTAAATCTCCAGGCCCCTGTTTGTGTATAGAAGCATCTGCATCCGGTAAATAGGCAAGTGTAAAGGGCGGTAACATTTTTTGGTCAATCAAGTAATTCAGTTCATTCGCAGTAAATTGGTTATTGACACCTAAACGATTCCATACAAATTTATAACGATTATTTTCTGAATTATATTGAGATAACGTTCCAAGTGAAAATATTGCAGGACCATTAACATCCATATTTTTCGGCAAAAGATTTGCTACCGTAATTAATTTAGGTATATTTAGGCGATGTTGAAAATTTCCACGATATAATAGACCGTTGATCGAAGCTGAAGAAAGATTCCGATGAGCCAGCTCTTCATGGATTGTATGCACTTCTTTACTTAAATGGCTGCTATTCAAATGGACAACACTATCAAGAGCAACATTTTTAACTCCATTACTCCAGATTTCGCCGATTCCGCTGCCGTAGCTAATCATTCGATTTTCATCTTCTTTAAACCAGATTAATCCCGGCACTTGATGCTGATCTGGATATGTACCCGTTAGTAACGTACTGTCAATCGTGACTGACATCGTCGGATAAGAGCTAATCATTTCCTGATGCAGCTGTCCGTTGTTCATTAAATATTCTAAAGCAGGTGCATCACCTTCTTTTATCACTTTTTGCAATGGTTCATTCATTAAGGAATCTACGACAATGAGAACTACAGGTTTATTCGGGTTTTTCATTATTTGACCTTCCAGTTTTTTTAATGGGGAAATTGAAAGCGCTAATAAAAAACTAGCACAGATAACAGCAACAAAGATTGCTGCAACTATTAATTTTCGTTTCATCGTGTCACCTTCAAATTAATTATATAAAGAATAGTATGGTTTGAACTTTATGAATGTATGCCGCTAATAACAAATCCTGGCCTGAAATAATTTTTTTTGAAATGGGCAAAGTAATTTATATTGCTATCATATTGCCTTGAAAGGTGGTTTTTCCATCATGAATAAAACAAAAGTCAAACTATGGACAAACCAATACTTAATAATTATTTTACTGTCTTTAATAATGTTCGTTTCTTTTTATATGATTACAGCAGGTTTTCCAATTTATGTAGCCACGATTAGTGAGAACCCTGCAATTGCAGGAATTATGACGACAACTTTAATGACTGCATCCCTGATTACACGCTTCTTCGCTAGTATAATTATCCAAAAAATTAATATGAAATTGCTGCTGATTATTTCTTTGCTTTATTTTATAGGAACAATCGCCCTCACTTTCGTCAATGATTCAATCGGATTTTTAATCGTCATTAGAGCTCTTCAAGGGATTGGATTTTGCATGCTTACAAATTTGGTGTTTACAATTTCCAGTACTATTGTGCCAAAGTCCCGCTTAGGTGAAGGAATTGTTTTCTTTGCAATGTCTACGAGCCTTGGGACAACAATTGGGCCTCTTATTGCTATTTCCTATTTAGCAAATTTTTCATTCCAGTCTATGATGGTCCTAACATTAGGTCTTATGGCATTTTCATTTGTGTGCAGTCTTTTTACAAAAAATACGAAAGCTGAAAAGGAACATCCAAAGGAGAAAAATAAAGAGCCGTTCTATAAATATATGTTCGATAAACGTGTTCTTCTTCCGTCTATTTTAGTAGCATTCAATTATATGACGATTGCAGGGATTGTGAACTTTATGGGGGCATTTGGGAAAGAAATTAATGTAGGGGCAAGCATATCACAGTTTTTTATTGCTCAAGGAATTACAATGGTGATCATCCGTTCTTTCTCCGGTAAGATTTTCGATAAGTTCGGGCATAGAATTCTCATTATTCCGGCTGCAGTTTCAGGTGCTGTCGGGTTGGTCGTATTAGGCTTTTCAACTAACATGATCATGGTTTTACTGTCAGGTGTCCTGTTCGGAATTGCTTTTGCTATTCTTCATCCCATTATTCAAGCTTGGGCATTAACACTTGTTCCACCGGAGAAAAAGGCAACAGCCAATTCGATGCTTCTTATATTTATCGATTCCGGTTTAGCTATTGGTTCAGTAGGATTAGGTTTTATAGCAAGTATAGTTGGCTACGGCATGACCTTCAGTTTTTCTGCGGTACTTATGATTCTTATTTTAATCATCTATTTAATTGGAAGTAAGAAAATGACCGTATATAACGATAATTAAAGCATAAAAAAGGTGAAATCTTTTTCGATTTCACCTTTTTTGAATTACTTATTCATTACTTTAAACATTTCCGGTACTGAATTGAGATCAATATCCCACATAATTGGAAGCAGGAAATAAATGGCCAGTGTTATGAAAACAACACCGAAAACATTCAGTGCAAATCCAGCCTTCATCATATCCGTAATCTTAATATAGCCTGATCCGAAAACTGCCGCATTTGGCGGTGTGGCTACCGGAAGCATGAAAGCACATGATGCAGCTACACCAGCAGCAATCATTAATGCATAAGGATGAACCCCTAATGCTACAGCAAGAGATGCCATAATCGGATACATCATAGAAGCTGTTGCAGTGTTTGAAGTAATTTCAGTTAAACCAAGAACAAGTGCTGCTACAAGGAAAATCAGGACGATAACACTTACGCCTTCAAGCCCCATAAGTTGTGTACCAATCCACTCAGATAAGCCCGTTCCTACAAAACCGGAAGCAATTGCAAGCCCTCCACCGAATAGTAGCAGAATGCCCCATGGTAACTTTACTGCTGTTTGCCAATCCATTAAGCGTTCTCCTTTACGGTTTGCAGAAGGCAACGCAAATAACACAAGCGCAAAAATAACTGCAATCATACCATCTGTTAAACCGTCGACAAATTTGCTCAGTAAAAATGTACGCGTAATCCAAGAAAATGCAGCTAATGCAAAGACAATGAATACAAGTTTCTCTTCAAATGAGGCTTCTCCAAGATCTTTTTTCTGTTTATCAATAACAGCACGTCCACCAGGCATTGTTTTTAATTTTGATGGGAACGCAATTTTAACAAGGTAAATCCATGTCACAAAAATAAAAATCCATGCAAATGGTACACCAAACAGCATCCATCCAGCAAATGATAGTTCAATGCCATACATTTTATTAATCGCTCCAGCAAGCAATGTATTTGGCGGTGTACCGATTAATGTGGCGATTCCACCAAGTGAGGCAGAATATGCAATTCCGAGCATCAATGCTTTACCAAATGCAAAACTCTGTGGAGATGTATCAATCGACGGGTCATTTTTCAATCCGTCTGCAACTTGGTTGATGATGGCAAGTCCAATTGGAATCATCATCATCGCTGTAGCGGTATTAGAAATCCACATCGATAAAAATCCTGTTGCAATCATAAATCCTAGAACAATTCGGTCCATATTTGTACCGACCATTGAAATAATTGAAATTGCTATACGTCTATGTAAGTTCCATTTCTCCATTGCAAGAGCGATAATAAATCCGCCCATGAACAGGAATATTGTTTCATCCCCGTATGAAGATGCCGTTGCTTTCATATCCAGGCTATTCGTTAACGGGAACAATACTAGTGGCAATAACGATGTTGCCGGAATGGGTATTGCTTCAGTAATCCACCATGTCGCAATCCAAATAGTACTCGCCAATACTCCCCTTGCTTCTGTCGATAGACCTTCTGGCTGAAAGAACAATAAAGTTAAAGTAAAAAGAAGCGGACCTAAAAACAGACCAATCATCTGAGCTGTTGTATAACTGCGTGGCGTATATCCACCGCCGTTACCTGAGTTTTCATTTTCTTGCTTTCCGGTAATTCCCTTTGACACGACCTTTGAAGAATTTGGTTTTATGAAAAAAGTAAACATGTCTTTTACTTGATCATGCATTTCCCATAACCGATTCCAAGTTGTTGAAAACAATACCTTACCCCCTAAATGTTGATTTCAAATAGCTTTAACCCAATTTTTATAAGGCTATATTGCTATTCCCTTTTACATTTTTACTTAGGTTAAGAAAAAAAGCAATAGTATTTAAAATATTTCGATTTTAGTATACAGATGAATATCACGAAATAAATATACAAAAAATGGCACATTTTTCGTATATAAATAGTATTTTTATAAAATAAATATTGTTATATAACAATATAATGTTATTCTAAAAAAAGTAAATTCATTCGGTGAAATAGTTAAATTAATTTTCTACAATATAATATTTATTTTTGTCAAAAATAGAAAATCAGCATTTATTTTATATTAATCATGAAAAAAGAACGGGTTCCCGCTATAGGAATTCCGTTCTTAAATCCATAATAAATTCGAATGAAAACCAATGTATTCTTAAATGAATTCAAATGTCTTAAATAAAAATCACTTATATAAATTAAAATTGCATATATCTCTTTTTTGTAAACTGTAAAAATGCTGAAGCAACCGGAGATAATTCTGTATCCTTTTTATAGCTGATAACAATCTGATTTTTATAAGTTGGGTTGCCCATTGTATACAAATTCGAATCTACATGCAGCTGGTCTCTCGTAATAACGCATTCAGGAACAATTGTCATACCAACCCCTTCATTAGCAAGGCGAAAGGCATTTTCAATATTATTTGTTTCAAGTATGATGATCGGTTTGATTTTATACTCTTCAAAAATCTGATCCGTCAAACGACGTAATCCTAAACCAGGTTTTAATAAAATAAACTTTTCATGGTTTAATTTAGAAGGATGGAATGGTATATGCCTTACTTCTTTATAATTTTCTTCGAAGTAAATATGCCCTTTCGGAATTACTAAATAAAAATCTTCCTCATATAACTTTTCATAAATTAAGCCTGTATTTTTTATTGGTAACATATTAATGCTTATATCAATTTTATTTTGCAGCATTAATGTTTCCAATTCATTAGCTGTACCTTCTTCAAGCTGAATTTCAATACCGGGATATTTCTTCATAAACTGAGGGAGGAAATCATACAGAGTATGCGCTGCCAATA
The DNA here is from genome assembly GCF_050280445.1 of Solibacillus sp. NPDC093137. Classification (NCBI taxonomy): domain Bacteria; kingdom Bacillati; phylum Bacillota; class Bacilli; order Caryophanales; family Caryophanaceae; genus Solibacillus; species Solibacillus sp. NPDC093137. The sequence continues at coordinate 108,312 of NZ_JBNNVH010000005.1, read as the reverse complement.
TCGGATTAACCCCAATCGTCAGCCTTCCTTTTTTCAATTCTGTTATTGCTTCCAAATCGCGCTCCATCCGCTCATAAATTGTTTGTATATCCGCCATATATGAAATATAAAGTTCTCCTGCATATGTAAGCGTAAGCGGCGTTACTTGTCGATTAACAAGTTCTGCCCCCAGCTTAGTTTCTAAACTTTTTATGAACGTACTTAAATAAGGTTGCGATACAAATAGAGCATTCGCTGCATGGGAAATATTCCCGTATTCCTGAATGGCCTTTAAATACTCCAATGATAAATCTTCTTTCATATACATCAACTCCTCAATTTCAACCATATTCTAAGGCATTATAGCATTTGTTAATTCCGCTTAATAACTAATTGGTTATACATGTGATAAGAATAATAGTATTTTAAAAACCGACAAATTTCAGACATAGTATAGTTAATGTTACACAAAAGTAACTTGACATTAACCCAATACTATTAGGAGGACATATTTCATGGGTACTTTCGGAATTATTGTTGCAATCCTATTCATTGTCTTTTTAGCAATGAAAGGTTTCAGCATTGTATTTATAGCGCCAATTGCGTCGATCATTGTAATCCTTACAAACGGCATGGATTTCTTCCCGTCGCTGATCGGTACTGAAGCGTCATTTATGACAGGGCTTACAGGATTTATCGTTAATTTCTTTGCAATCTTTTTACTTGGATCAATTTTAGCTCAATACATCGAGAAAAGTGGTGCAGCACAAGCGATTGCACAAAAAGTTTTATCAATTACAGGAACAGATAAACCGTTCCCTGTTTTAATCGCCATTTTCTTAATCAGCTCGATTCTAACTTTCGGGGGAATTAGCTTATTTGTAGTATTATTCGTAATTATCCCATTGGCGAAACCATTATTTAAACAGTTAAATATTGCGTGGAACTTAATCGTAATACCGGTATTTTTAGGGATCGGGACATTCACCATGACAATGCTACCAGGTACACCTTCTATTCAAAACGTTGTACCGACAAACTATTTAGGAACAACTGTTACAGCGGCTCCTTTAATGGGCATTATCGCTACAATCATTGCAATTGTTGCAGGTATTTTCTATATGCGTTACGCACTTAACAAAAGTTTAGCTAAAAATGAAAAATTCATAGCGGAAGAAGATGCACAAGAATTGGCACTTAAAGAAGATATCCCTTCTTTCTTCTTAAGTATACTACCTATTTTAGTTTTAATTATTATTATCTTCACTGGCAGTACAATGGATGTTCCAAATATCGTACTAATCGGTTTAGCTGCTGGTGTTATCGTTTCAGCAATTGCTTTCCACCGTTATATGCCATCACATAAACAAGCAGTTAGCTTAGGTGCAAACGGTGCGATTACACCAATTTTCTTTACTGCAGCATCAGTTGGTTTCGGTGTGGTAATTACATTGGCGCCAGGTTTCCAGGCAATTTCAGACTTCATACTAAATATTCCTGGCGACCCTTTAATTAGTTTAACAATTGCATCGGCTGCATTAGGTGCGATTACAGGTTCTGCTTCAGGCGGTTTAGGAATTACAATGGAAGCATTCGCAAACCCTTATTTGGAAATGGGAGTAAACCCGGATGCCATGCACCGAGTTTCTGCAATCAGTTCGGCTGTATTCACCGGCCTACCTCACTCAGGAGCAATTTTATCAACATTTGCATTAACGAAACTAACACATGAACAAGCTTTCAAATACTCGTTCATCACCATGACAGTACCAAACCTTTTAGCATTAATTGCTGCAGTTTTAATCGGTATTTTCATGTATTAATCAAAAAGTTGAAGATATTGGAGGAGATGAGAGTCCTTTTCCAATAATCAATCACTTTAATCATTCACTTTTGGAGGTCTATATAATGAAAACAACAAATCGTACAGTAGTTATTACAGGTGCCGCTCAAGGTATCGGCTATGCAATCGCGGAAGAATTCATTTCAAACGGCGACTTTGTAGCAATCTTTGACTTAAATGGAGAAGCTGCAATTGCTGCTGCTGAAAAATTAGGGAACGCAAAAGGTTACAAAGTGAACGTAGCTGACGAAACTTCAGTTAAAACTGCTATTGACTCTGTAATTGCAGAGCGCGGTTCTGTAGACGTAGTTGTAAACAACGCTGGTTTACAATTCATCAGCAAAACAGAAGATTTCCCAGTAGAAAAATGGGATCTATTAAACGATGTAATATTAAAAGGTACATTCTTAATGACAAAACATTCTTTAAAATCAATGCAAGCTCAAAATTTCGGTCGTATAATCAATATCGTATCTGCACACGGTCGTATTCCTGATGCTTACAAATCAGCTTACTGTGCTGCTAAAGCAGGTCAAACTGGTTTCTCTAAAGTAGTTGCATTAGAAAACGCTACAAACGGAATTACTGTTAACTGTATCGAGCCAGGTCCAGTACGTACAGAATTAATCGAAAAACAAATTCCAGTTTTAGCTGAAAAAGACGGCACTACTGAAGAAGAAGCAGTAGCACACCACATCTTAGGTAAACAATGGATCAAACGTTTACTTGAGCCATCTGAAATTGGCAAAACAGCTGTCTTCTTAGCTTCAGAAGGCGCAGCTGCAATTACAGGCGAATCAATTCCTGTAACTGGTGGTATGTAAGCTATTTAAAGCTTATAATTTATCACAACCAACACATATCTTTCCTATACCATTCAAAACCCATGCTAGAAATAAATAGGCTCGATTCCTTTTTTACGGAATCGAGCCTATTTACTATTCTTCTTTATTTAAATTAAAGCTATTAAGCAACGCACGCACTTCGTCGGTAGATTTTGTATTCATTAACTGGTTTCTCAGTTCGCCGGCACCTCGGAATCCTTTTACATAAATTTTGAAAAAGCGGTGAAGTCCCGACATTGAACGAGGAAGTTCTTCGGCATACTTGTCCTGCAGATCAAGCTGTAGTTTCAGAAGGTCAAGATACTCCTCAGGACTATGCTCCTTTGGTTCCTTTTCAAAAGCGAAAGGATTTTTGAAAATACCGCGTCCAATCATTACTCCGTCAATTCCGTACTTTTCTGCAAGTTCTAAACCAACTTGACGGTCTGGAATATCACCGTTAATTGTTAACAGTGTATTTGGAGCGATTTCATCACGCAACGCTTTAATTTCAGGAATAAGCTCCCAATGTGCATCAACAGCACTCATTTCTTTTCGTGTACGTAAATGAATGGAAAGATTTGCAATATCCTGTTTTAAAATATGGGTAAGCCACTCTTTCCATTCATCGATTTCTTTATAACCAAGTCGTGTTTTCACGCTGACAGGCAAACCACCAGCTTTAGCAGCTTCGATTAACTCTGCTGCTACATCCGGACGTAAAATCAGACCGCTGCCTTTTCCTCGCCCCGCAACATTCGGTACAGGGCAACCCATATTAATATCAATTCCTTTGAAGCCCAATTCCGCCATACCAATGCTCATCTTGCGGAAATTCTCGGGATTGTCTCCCCATATATGTGCAACAATCGGCTGTTCGTCTTCTGTAAATGTTAGACGCCCACGGACACTTTTGATCCCCTCAGGATGACAGTAACTTTCCGAGTTAGTAAACTCCGTGAAAAATACATCAGGTCTTCCTGCTTCAGCCACTACATGCCGAAATACTAAATCAGTTACATCTTCCATCGGCGCGAGTACAAAAAATGGTTTCGGTAACTCCTGCCAAAAATTCTCTTTCATATGTTAAATTCAATTCCTCTCATCACAAACAATCATCTATTACTTTTAAATTTCCTCTAACAATATTAGCGTAAATAGTGCAGAAAAGTAAAAGCAGATGATTTAAAAAGCAGTCTTTTAATCAATAAATAGTTTTTTATTCCATTAACCGATAAGCAGTTTCCTGTTTATCCTTTTTAGCGTTCCTAAAATACTCATCGCTGCTAAATAACTCGTTTTAGGATTTGCAGGAAGAGGATTATTCTTAATTGTAAATGTTGCTTCCCCAAAATCCCCTGTCATTTCAATTTGGTGAATGTTTTTATCAATTTTCGGGTCTGCCACTAAAGTTACACTCGTTTCGTCAAATCCAATTCCAGCCAGCGCAAGCACAATTGATACATTCATATTTTTAGGGTAACGTCGGATCGCTTCCGTCGCACTCCCTTCAAATATCACTTTCTCTTTCTCGATTGTTTCCTCAATTAATGAGCTCGCCGGCTTGCGTGTTGTTAGCGCAACGGATGTAACTGTACCAAGCACATGGGCGTTTTGGAGTAAATCCAACCCTCCAATTGCACCTGATGGCAAGTAAAGTCTTCGGTTGAATTCATTCGCTAAGGTGTTCAGCTCTGCCAACAGCTCCTCATCCACTAATGCACCAATACTAATTAAGACAACATCCTTTTTCCTGATTGCTGAAGGTAGCAATGTATGAACCGCTTCAATATTTGCGGCCTCCACAACTATATCAATTTCTGAATCTAAAAATGCATCTATTTCCGTGTACACCTTTACTCCATAATTGGATTCAAGTAAATGATGCTTTTCCCTGTCCCTCACAAAAACACTTGTAATACGCAAGTTTTCTTGCCTCTTTTCATTTATTTCTTCCAACAGGAAATGAGCAATTGCACCCGCGCCGATTAAACCGATTTTCATTGTGTGCCTCCTTTAAATCATCTTCTATTTTCAATTGTACTCTTCTACAACCATATCATAATTTCAGCAATGGATTCTCCCATCCTTTAACAGAGGGTTTACTTCAAATATATAGATGAATTCGTTAGTATGAATATAAGGCAAGAAATTAGAGGAGGTATTCATATGGAACTGACAGTTTATTTAGCAGGACAAATTCATGATGATTGGCGGGAAGAAGTTGCACAAAAGGCGAAGGAAAAAAATCTTCCTTTACACTTTGTAGCACCACAGACAGACCATGACCGTTCAGACAATATTGGCGAGGAAATTTTAGGCATCCAGCCATCAGCATATTATAAGGACAATGCCGCTTCCGATATTAATAACTTCCGGACACAGGTATTAATGCAGAAAGCGGATATTGTCATTGCATTATTCGGTGAAAAATATAAACAATGGAATACCGCAATGGATGTAAGTACAGCGATTGCGCTGAATAAACCGACGATCATCATTCGTCCTGAGTCATTAATTCATCCTTTAAAAGAGCTATCTAATAAAGCAAATGTAACAGTGGAAACTGTTGAACAGGCCATTGAAGTAATCCGTTATATATTTGAATAAAGTACCTAATACAAAAAAAGAACGAATTCCATGGAATTCGTTCTTTTTTATAAATAATTTATATAATTATATACGCTTCAAGGCACCATTAGGCTGTGGTAATTCTGACGCTGTTATTTCATTCATTTTACAGAAATGTGTAAAGAATTGCTGAGCCAGCTCTTTTTCCTGAGGGTCCGTTTTCAAGGAGATAATATCACGTAAAATTTGAGCCATCCATACATTGTCAAAGTAGCGATGTTTACCTGTATTCCATGTCATTTTGTGAGTGAACTTTTCGTTTACATAATAGTTCCAGAACAGCATTTGCTCTGCTTCCTGTTCTGTCAGCTTAATTCTGTATTTTGAATGTGCTGGAATATATCCATCTTCACTCAATTTCCCGATAAAATTCTCTTCTACCATATACACACCTAAAATGCGTCGATCTTTTTCAGGCGAATTTTCATCTACAGCCGTTAACAAGACAGCACTGTTTAGGTGCAGGCGAATAGGCTTTACAGGCTTCCCTTTATTTACACCGCTTTTCGTTAATCCCGAAAAAACCTTCCAATCTGAAAATGCTGTTTGCTGTTCTTCAGTGTCACACCAAAAAACTAATTGTGACTCTGGGTGAAGTTTGAAGTTTTTCATATGTTTTTCATGTATTAAACGAATTTCCTGGTTTTTACGCTGGAGTTTTAATTTCTCTTCTTTTTGCCATTCTTCTTCTCTTCGTTCAAGTTCTTTTTTCTGAATGATTTTTTCTAGTGTTTGAACATCATCTTTATCGTGAAGTACTAAGTGCTTTCCAAATACATCAGGGAAAACGAATTTTTTACTTTCCGATGCGAAATGTATTTCAATACTTGATTCATTCTGTTTAACGATACTACCCATTCCGAAATGCTTATGTGTAACTTTTTTATTGATTAGATTCATTATTTAAATCCTCCTTGTAAAATAAAAACACAGTTACGTTAGATCGTCCGTCAATAATTAGCCCCTTTAAGAGCTTAGACAACTGCCTGATTTTTTTGCTTTCATGAATAAAAAAAGTACATAAAAACGTATCCTTAATACAGAACTCAAAAAGAACAAAGAATACATAATACGCACCGAAAACAATTATAAGACTATTATAACATTTTTTTAAAGAAAATACAAAAATTTTATTGACTTTTTATTTTACGTTAGATAAAATTAAACTTTTATTCTCACTCAACCAAAATATTTACCCCTTAAAATTGTAATAGGCATCGGGTTCGGACGTATAAAAACACGTTTCTACCCGATGCTTTTTTTCTTTCCTGACTCAACGAATATTGAGGTTGCACAGCTCCCTTTTAAAAATTTACACGTTACGAAGCACTATACTGCCGGACTTTACATATGTTGCGTATATATAAACATGCCTTGTTTTAGTTCAAGCCTATATTTGCATATAAGTAAGTAAATGGCTGGACGATGATTATGAAACCTAAGGAGTGGATGAATGGGTGCAATTAATGGTGAAAGCTATATTAACCGATTAAATTCGTTAAATAATGAAATATGGCTGGGTGGAGAAAAAGTGGAAGGGCTGTTATCAGAACATCCTGTATTTAAAGGGCTTATTCAGACGAAAGCTTCCCTCTATGATTTACAACATGATCCTAAAATAATAGATGAAATGACTTTCGTATCCCCCCTTTCAGGAAAACGTGTCGGCCTTTCTTATTTGATGCCTAAAACGAAAGAGGATTTAATTAAAAGGCGAAAAATGATGGAGCATTGGGCTAAACATACACATGGAATTCTAGGAAGAAGTCCCGACTATTTGAATTCCGTTTTAATGGGTTTCACCTCATCTGCAACACTGCTTGAGGGTCAAGAAAACTGTTACCCAGACAACCTCCGAGCATTTTTTGAATTGGTGAGAGAAAATGATCTATCGCTTACACATACATTTATTACGCCTCAAGTTAATCGTTCTCAAAGTTATATTGAAAATACAAATGAACCTATCTCTGCAAAGGTTATCGCAGAGACTGAAGACGGCCTCATTATAAAGGGTGCACGTTTATTAGCAACACAAGGAGGTTTAACCGATGAGGTGTTTGTATTTAATGTCGGTAAGCTTGTATTCGGCGAAGATGAAACTTTTTCGTTTGCGGTCCCATCAAATACGAAAGGATTAAAATTTATTTGCAGAGATTCCTTTATAGGCGGAGAGTCAGCATTTGATCATCCATTAAGTTCAAAATATGAAGAAATGGATTCCATCGTCGTATTTGACAATGTATTAGTACCGTGGGAACGTGTCTTTTTTTACAACAATGTCGAGGTTGCCGAAAAATTTATTATTCAAAGTGCTTTTCACCATTTTGCAAAGCATCAAGTTTTAATAAGGCAGATTGCGAAAACGGAGTTTATTTTAGGTATAGCTGAACTCCTCATCGAGACGATCAAAGTTTATGAATATCAGCATATCCATGAAAAGATGTCTGAAATTATTGTGGGGCTGGAAACTATGAAAGCCCTGTTGGATAAAGCGGAGAATGATGCCGTACTTGATGAATTTGGCTATTTACGACCTGCAATTTTCCCTTTGAAAGTTGCCGGATATACGTTTTCAAAAATTTATCCACGTCTCACTGAAATCATTCAGCTTATTGGTGCAAGCGGAATAATTACACTACCGACAGAAAAGGCATTTCACTCCCCAATTAGAGACGATTTAGATCAATATCTTCAAGCAGCAACTAAACCTGCTGAAGAACGAGTGAAAATATTCCGGTTAGCTTGGGATTTAACGATGAGTTCATTTGGAACGAGGCAAACACAATATGAACGGTTCTTCTTCGGTGATACTGTTCGGTTAGCGAGCGAATTATATTTCACTTATCCTAAAAAAGAATTTGTAGAGGCAATCTATACTTTCCTCAATCGGAAAAATTAAGAGACGTTGATGCTTTATGCATCATTGGGAACCGCACTAATCTTTCACTGCCGCATATACTAGAGTAGAACGATAATCAAAAAGGATGATATTAAAATGACATTGCTGAAAATGGTGAGCTCTATTGTGGCATGTACAAATTCCCATCCATTTGACGAAGATGCAATCGATGAAAGCAGCGATATGAACCGCTGGGAAAATGAAGGCGGCAGACCCCTTTAATTAATTCGACTTATAGTTAATATAATGATGGCTTCCGAATACAAAGATATTAATATAAAAAATATCACTTTTCTCTAAGGAAAAAAGTGATATTTTTTGCGTTTTGCAGAGCCATCCCATTAGGGTGCTTGTCCCAATTTTTTCTGTATTTTTCTTCATTGTTTACTTCATCCATTGCCTCATCATTTACGCGCTTAACCAAACATCGGTACTTGTATATAACTGATTTGCTCTAAAACAATAATTCTTGTTGTACTTTCTCGTTCATACGTGTCTGTAGATTCTGTTAAAGTCAGGAAATCTTGATTTACCGATTCCAATGTTCCGGTAATAAGTTCCTCACCAACTGCAACAGTTATTTCTTGGTTTAATAACCTCAAAAGCTGAATATACAAAATGCCATTCAATCTAATCCCCTCCTTTTTTAGTAAGCTATATTTTTAATGTTCGTTAATGGAATATACAGAAAGTTTGAGTTTGAAGAAAGTGTTATATAGTCAAAGTTTACTTCTAATAACGTACCCGTGACTTTTCCATATTCCGTTGCAACTGTGAGACTCGATCCTTTTAAAGTTCCGAGAATATTACGTAATTGCCACATATTTACCCCCCTTTATGAAGTTATGTTAAAAGGATATGTTTGCTGGAGAAACTTGTTTGGGTAAATATTCTATTTTTCAAGATTCCCAAAAAAATATAAGTATGCAGCACAATTTTTGTAAAATAAGATTCATATCCTATTACTGAGGTGAGAGCTATGAAGGAAAGACAAGAAGGATTAGTAAGTGTAGTTATTCCATGTTATAATGCCGCGCCATTTATAGTAGATTGCCTAGACGGTCTTCAGTTACAAAAATACAATAAAATGGAAGTCATTCTTATAAATGATGCGTCAACTGACAATACATCCAAAATAGTTGAAGACTGGCTGGAAAATACAAAACCTCCTTTTACGGTTATTGTATGTAATCTACCTGTAAATACAGGCTTTGCCGGGGCCCTAACAATCGGCTATTTTATGAGTTCCGGCGAGTATATTGCAGTTAATGATGCAGATGATATTTCGCACCCTCTGCGTTTTGAAAAACAAGTAGATTTTTTGTTAAACAATCCAGATTACGATTTAGTCGGATCAAATTACCAAGTATTTTATGATGAAAACTTGGAAGTGCTCGGTAAAACGGCCGACTGGTTGAAGTATGGTGAGTCTATACGGAAATGTTACGAAGCAGGAGGTCACTGTGTGTGTCACGGAACAATTTTATTTCGCGGAAAAGTATTTGATTTGCTTGGTGGCCCGACTCGAAGAATTGTCGGAGCAGAAGATTATGAATTCATCGTTAAATTTTTAAATGCAAAATTAAAAATAGAGAATCTGAAAGACATTTTATATTACTACCGGAAACATGATCAACAACGTTCCAAAACTTTTTATGGAGGTGAAAAGAGTGGCTGACGAAAGGATTTTACTAGTAGTAGATGCTTTATATATCGGGGGAACCGAAACCCATGTATTAGGGTTGGCAAAAGAACTGGTTAAAAATAATATTTTTGTGGCGATTGCAGCAAATAAAACCGGTAGTTTAGTTGATGCATTTGAAGCATTAAATTGCCCTATTTATTCAATCGAGTTTCCAAAATCAATCTCTTTGGAAAAAGATCATGAAATTACATTAGTAAAAGAAATTGAGAAAATTATCGAGACCGAAAATATTACCCATGTTCATATTCATCAGACCCCTTCAGGATATTTAGCTGGTAAAGCGGCCGAAAACAGAAATATCCCTACCATCATCACAATACACGGAACGTATTATCCTGACCATGAAATACAAGAACTCCTTAAATTATCCGATGCAGTCATCTGTGTGAGCCCTCCTTTATGCAATTATATAAAAACATTTGATATAGAAAACCCTTATTTAATACCAAACGGAATCAATTTAGAGGATTATCCAAGAAATTCCGCTGTAAAAGATGTTAGAAGTGAATTGAAAATACCTAAAGATGCTCCAGTTCTTCTCTATGCCAGCAGAATCACATGGGCAAAAGCACAAGTTTGTTCTATTTTTTTAAGAGCTTGCAAAGATCTCAAATTAAATACTATCCCTAATCTTCATGTCATTATAGTGGGTGACGGCAATAAATTGAGCGAGATAAAATCATTAGCTCGAATGATTGAAGAAATGTGTGATGAGGCTTTTATCCATATAGTAGGAGAGCAAAAAAATATGCACCCCTATTACTCAGCAGCAGATTGTGTTGTAGGCACAGGCCGTGTAGCTTTAGAGGCTATGGCTTCAGAAAAACAAGTTGTTGCAGTCGGCAACCACGGGTATTTTGGGATTGTGGATATGAACAATTTCGAAGATGCCTGGAGTCATTATTTTGGAGACCACGGATCAAAAGCAGCTTGCAGCAGACATTTATTACGGGATGATTTGAAGAAAATTCTGATGGATCAAAATCACCTTAAACTAAACGGGATTACAGCAAGAGAATTAGCCGAGGAACTGTTTAACATTAATAATGTAGTAAAAGAAACATTGAAAGTTTATTCCGAGACAATAAAAGGTGGGATGAAAAAATGAAAAAGGTTTTATATATAGGCTGGATCGGATTTAATAATTTGGGTGATGAACTGTTATGGCATATTTTCAGAGATACATGCACCAAATACTTGGATAAAGATAAAATCATTGTTAAGCCATCAATGCCCGGAACTGATTTAAAAAATCTCGACGAATTTGATACGGTTGTATTAGGCGGAGGCTCATTATTATTGCCGGGCTACCTTCAAATTCTTCAAAATGCTATTCATAAAGGAAAATCAGTACTCATATGGGGATCCGGTTTAGATTGGATTGAAGAATCAAATCTAAATTTATTGATAAATGATCAACTGGCTTCATTAGAACAAAACTTTAAACAAAAAGATATTGATGTACTGGAAGAAGTTTTGGAGCATGCGCTTTTTGTAGGTGTTCGAGGTCCTCTAACAAAAAAAGCGATCGAAATTATGGTGGGCAAAGAAAAATCCGAAAAGGTTAAAATAATTGGCGATCCTGCTTTACTATTACAAAATAAAGACGCATTGAAGCCTCATGTACAAGAAAAAATCATCGGAATCAATTGGGGAACAACATTTAATCGCTTATATGGAGCAAATGAAAGTTCAGTAGAAGACCAATTAGTCGTAGCAGTGAAAAGACTAATTGACAAGGGTTATAAAATACTGATATACACGATGTGGTCAGACGATATATCCCATTGCGAAAGACTTTATAATAAAATCGGAGACACAGAAAATGTACAGTTAGACAAAAACCTTTATACCGAACAGCAAATGATTAATAAATTATCGACGTGTACTGCAACGATAAACTTTAAACTCCATGCCAATTTACTATCTATGGCTGCAGGTATACCAGCGATTCCACTAGGCTATCGCTTCAAAGTTTTTGATTTTGCAGCACTGCTTGGATTACTGGATTTAGTCGTTTCCACAAGTTCGAAGCAATTAACGGATGAACTAATGGATCGTATCGCGATGATTGAGAAAAATGAATTAATGCCAGTTAAGCAATACAATACTACCCAACAAACATGCACCCCACTTTTAGAATCACCTTTCACAAATTATTACTTTTAAGCTTATATATTTAAACAAGACTCCTCTCTTCAACAACTCGGGCTCAGGATACTGGTTGGTTCAAGACTGATTAGCGAATTTTAAGGAGTCTTTTTTTTTCAAGAAAATTACATATAAAAGGAAAGAAATAAGCTAGATACTGCAATAATTACCACCTCATAAATGCTGCTTTCTTAAGGCAAACTAATGCAAATCTAAAAGAAAGGTGTTGTGCAAAAAACATGAATAAACCTTTCGTGCCGCAGCTTGTTTATTTTGAACCGAAAGCATTGGACTATCCGCTCGGCAAAGAATTAAAAGAAAAGTTTGAAGCGTTGGGCATTGAGATACGTTATACAACCTCCCATAACCAAATACGAAACTTCCCCGGAGACACTGATTTGCAAAAGTATCGAATCGCAAAATCTACACTTGTCGTTGGTATTCGCAAAACTTTGAAGTTTGATACGTCCAAGCCATCCGCTGAATATGCTATTCCGCTTGCTACAGGGTGTATGGGGCACTGTCATTATTGCTATTTACAAACAACAATGGGAAGCAAACCGTACATTCGAACATATGTGAATGTCGATGAAATATTTGAAGCAGCGGATCAATATATCGAAGAACGTGCCCCTGAAATCACACGGTTTGAAGCGGCATGTACTTCCGATATTGTGGGGCTGGACCATTTAACGCATTCATTAAAGAAAGCGATAGAGCATTTTGGTCAAACTGAGTTGGGCAGGTTAAGGTTTGTCACAAAGTTTCATCATGTTGATCATTTACTCGATGCAAAACATAATGGTCATACAAGATTTCGTTTTAGTATTAATGCGGATTATGTCATAAAAAATTTCGAACCGGGTACTTCCTCGCTCGCTCAGCGTATTGAAGCAGCCGGCAAAGTAGCGAGAGCGGGTTATCCTCTTGGGTTTATCGTAGCACCGATTTACCTTCATGACGGATGGCAGGAAGGTTACTATCATATGTTTGAACGACTTGACGCCGAACTCCCCCAAGATGTGCGGGAAGATATTACATTCGAATTTATTCAGCACCGTTTTACAAAGGCTGCTAAAAATGTGATTAATAAAAACTATCCGAAGACGAAACTAAAATTGGACGAATCTGTAAGACGCGTGAAGTGGGGTAAATACGGAATTAGTAAGTATATTTATCAAAAGAACGAAGAGGATGAAATGAAAGAAAAGCTATACAGCTATATGGAAAAGTTCTTTCCAAATGCGAAACTTGAGTATTTCACGTAAATAATACGAAGAAAAGCAAAAGCAGACACGTTCAACTTTGAACTGTCTGCTTCTTATATTTAACGGATTTTTAATTTTTATTTTGTAAAATCAATTTTCTTTTGCAATAAATAAATTGTGACGCCGCCTACTAGCATTGAAAAGGCTTCCCCCACTGCTACCATTCCGTACGTTGGCCAAAATGGCAGATCAAAAACAATCATCAGCTGGGCTGCAACTGTAAACATGGATGCCGTAAAAATAATACCGGTTACAACAATTTTTAACACTAAGTTTTTCATATTTTTTGTAACGATACGGCAAATAACCAATACAATCAGTGTAGCAATCCCGCCTACTGGTACATCAATCCACCACATCGGTGAAAAGAAGTTCGCAATGACTACACCTAATGTTACTGCTACTATGTAACGTTTATGGAATAGCACTAAATAGTTAAACATTTCCGACAGCCTTAATTGTACGGCTCCGAAACTAATGACAGCCAAAACAAGCGTCACTGCTACATAAAGAGAAGCAACGATCGCAACTTTTGCTGTTTCATGCACGCTGACACGTGATGATGAAACAGAATTTTCCATTATTTAATTTCCTCCTTTATAAAATAGCTTGTATTGGCTATTTTACTGATAACTATGACCAAAGGAGCATGGGTGCTAGTACCCTGCCAAAGTGCCATAGTGTGATTTTGCACCCATTCATTATGGAGTAAATATTAAATAATGGCAATACTTTATTTGTTCATCCATCCACCATCAACCGGTAAAATTGTTGCATGCATATAATCGCTTGCTTCACTCGCTAAAAATAACGTAACATTTGCAACCTCTACCGGTTGGGCCCATCTGCCCGCAGGTGTTTGCTCTGCTACTAACTTCGCCATTTCGCCTGATCCCTCAAAATCGGCCGCATTCATCGGTGTCTCAATCGCACCCGGTGCAATTCCGTTTACACGTATTCCTTCCTTACAATAATCATAGGAAAGCTGTTTTGTATAACCGATTACAGCATGTTTGGAAGCGGTATATGCCGCTCCCCCGCCACCAGCAATCATTCCTGCAATCGATGCCATATTTACGATAACACCGCGCTTTTGGTTAAGCATTTTCTTCAATACTGCATTCGTTACTAAGAACATCCCTTTTACATTCACATCAAAGATTTTGTCCCATAGTGCTTCTTCTGTTTCAAGTGACGGGACATAACCATCAAGGATACCGGCAGTATTACATAAAATATCTATTGATTCTAATTGTCCAATCGTTTTTTCAATAAACTGTTGATCTGTTACACTTCCTGCATAGTGATGATACTTGTCGTCTGTTAAATCTGCTTTCTGAATATCAACTCCAATAACAGTAGCGCCTTCTTTTAAAAAGGCGGCAGCTTGCGCTCGTCCGATTCCAGATGCAGCACCTGTTATAACGACGACTTTATTTTTAAATTGCTTTTCCACTGTAATTCCCTCCAAAAAAATAACTGACTTGCATAAAAACAAGCCAGCATAAATTACTTATAGAACGATTTCCCAATCATCCGCTAAAATATCACAAACTGTCGGTGTAAACATCGTATACCCTTCACCTGTTACATTAATAACAAAATACGGGTTCATATCCAAGCCATCCAATGTAGTCGCAGGCACATATTTTACATATAGTTCAGCACCGCCCCAGCCTTTACGGATTATTTTCTCTCCACTTTTTAAACGAGGCAAAATT
Organism: Solibacillus sp. NPDC093137; assembly: GCF_050280445.1. Taxonomy (NCBI): domain Bacteria; kingdom Bacillati; phylum Bacillota; class Bacilli; order Caryophanales; family Caryophanaceae; genus Solibacillus; species Solibacillus sp. NPDC093137. Next base: position 93,291 of record NZ_JBNNVH010000005.1, on the reverse strand, counting down.
TCTTCAAATGTCATATTCATCTTCCTTTATGTATTCATATTTCTTACACATATTATAACAATAAGTTGCGGAAATCACATGCACCGGGTATCAAAAAGATATCCCGGTGCATGGCATCCTTATGTTCCTCTATGCTTTGTAACTTCTTGCGGCGGGTTATTGTGAATTACCTGATTAAACTCTTTCGAATACTCTTCACGGCGATTCGTATCCTTTTTTTCCTTTTTGTTCTTAGTGAAGCTTGTTTTACTTTTCTTCGCCATACTTTTTCACCTCCTAAAAACGAATTGGATTCTTATTTATTTTGCTTAAAATTAATGAATGTATGCTGTAATCAACTGAACACCAATTTATTTATATGAAGACAATTTTTAACGCTTGGAATCCAAATTATTTTCCGGAGAAGTTTTAAAACTTTTTGTATAAAAAATGATATATGACCTATACTATTAAAGATTTCACTTCAAATCTAAGTGACTGGGAGGGTTAACCCGATGAGTGCGAATGATCAATCTCAAAAGGACCAACAAAAACTGAATAAGCTTACACAGAGTATTTTTGGAGCAATCTAAAATTAATCTGAAAGCGAGGCAGTGTGTCATGGAGGATCATAAGTGGTAATCAAAATAAGAACCTGGAATTAAAAACTCCAGGTTCTTTCTTATTTTAGAAATCTTAGATAGTACAATTGAACACATTATAATTTTTTAAAAATTTCTCAAACAATGTTTAAAAAATGAAATATAGCTTATACTATTAAAGATTTCACTTCAAATCTAAGTGACTGGAGGGTTAACCCGATGAGTGCGAAAGATCAATCTCAAAAGGACCAACGAAAACTGAATGAGCTTAAACAGAATATTTTTGGAGTAATCTAAAATTTAATCTGAAAGCGAGGCAGTGTGTCATGGAGGAGCAAAAGTGATAATCAAAAAAAGAACCTGGAATTAAAAACTCCAGGTTCTTTCTTATTTTTTATGATTCGATTCCAGCAATACCAAATCCTCCAGGACCCGCATGAGTTGAAATCATCGCACCGGCCTGGATCCACCTTACATTTTCGAAACCGGCTTCCTTCACGACTTCTTCTAAACGCTTCTTAATCTGTTCATCAAGTCCTATCGAGTAGATTAAATATAATTGCTTCCGATCAATATTGTATTCATTTAAATAATCCCTCATAAGTTTTTCAGCAACAATGTCCATCTTGCCACGGTATTTTCTAGTTGAAACGAGCTTACCTTCTTTTAACTCAATGCAAGGCTTAATTTTAAGCAATGCACCACCGATATATGCAATATTACTGACCCGTCCCCCTGCTTTTAAAAAGTCTAAACTTCCGGGCAGGAAAGCCAGCCTTGTTTTAGGGACAATTGATTCAACTTTTGCAATTAAGTGCTCATGGCTAATGTCAGGCTCTTCTTCAAGTAGATTTGCTGCATACATCACTACTGCACCTAATCCCCCCGTTACATTTAATGCATCAATCAGGAAAAGATCGTCAAAATCTTCTGCTGCAATAACCGCACTTTGAAAGGAAGCAGATGCTTTTGACGTATAGCCAATGTGAATGATAATGCTTTCAGGAAACTTTAATCGAATATTTGTAAACAAACCTTGATATTCATGGGTATTTGTCGCAGCTGTAGACGGAATTTTTTTTGTTTGATCATAAAAATCAAAAACTTCTTCTACAGACAGCTCACCGTCCAAATAATCTTTTCCATCCATAATAACGTGCATCGGTACTACTTGAATTTGATGTTTTTCAACTAGGTCCTTCGGTATATCTGCACCACTCTCAGTCGATAAAATAATTCTTTTCATTGTACCTTCCTTTCAAAAATGCAGTCACTGCTGCAATCTTTTTTGCGTATTCACCTTAAATATACACTAAAAAGGAAATGCGGGATGCACAACTTTTAGAATGAGCGTTGTATTAAATACATATATTAAAAGCGAATGCGAATTAGGAAAATGTTAAGGCATCAAATTTTACTGCCTTACAATTGGCATCGAACAGCATCTGAACGAGCCTCCCGATTTAATGATTTCTGAAAAGTCGACTTCCAGCACTTCATAGCCATGCTGTCTCATTTGATAATTCACATCACGGTTAACCGGCAAGCTCAGCACACGATTTTGTCCAATAGAAAGTACGTTTGTCCCCATTGAAAACTGCTCGTTTTCGCTTACTTCTATTAAGTGATACATACTAGACAAAAGTTTGACTACTTCTGGTTTGAATGCATCCGGAAAAATAAGTGCATCTTTTGATGAAAGAATATTGAATACACAGTCTAAATGTAAATATTTTGGGTTAAACGGTATTGGAAGAATTTCATAACCGGGCAGTTCTTTTTGTAAATTTTGAATGGCTCTTTTGCATGTGCGATCACTAATTCCAACAAAAACTCTATTGCCGTCAATAATCACATCGCCACCTTCAATAGAATGTACAGAAAGGTTATGATAAGAAATTTTATTTTCATTCAGCCATTGCGCCAGTACTTCTTCTTCACCTTGACGTATAGAGTTTGCCATCTCTGAAACAAACAACTGATCACCAATAGTAAAACCAATATCTCTTGTAAATACTTGTTCCGGATGGTCTTTACTAGGTGGTAGTTTAATTACTTCCACACCAGCATTGCGAAGCGTTTGTTCAAACTTTCGATGCTGGGCTATCGCAAGATCTTGATCAATATTATCTTTCATATATTTTTTTTGAACATCATTAATTACTTCTTTAATTTCCATATATTTAGGTTCGCATAACACGACCTTTTTTAAAGTTCCATACTCACTTTGACATACTATTTGGGATTGCTTCGAAAATATTTTTACCATAAGTCATCCTCCAAGTTCTTGATTCACCTTATACTATTCCCTATTTTTGCGATTTCAAAAACTCTTTGTGATCATTATAAGGTGAATACTATTGTTTTAAGAAATTTTCGTTGGGGTATGGAATTGCAATAAGAATTAGGCGAAGAACATTAACGGAGGAGATAGTATGATTACGAAAGGGCAGGCACTATTAACAAAAGAAGATTTCCACAATCGAACGGACTTGCCAAGTTGGCTCTATAAAGAATATGAAACTTTTCATAATACAGTAACAGATAAAACATTCCCGTGCTTTTTTGGAATGAGCGGCGAATTAAAAGGCGAACTTCGCTATGCGTATATTGCACAGGATGACTGGAGTAACTTACCTCTCGCAGTAGAAGGTTTTTTAGATTTATTTAAACAGCCCGATTATAAAAGGCACGGTCTCTTTGTATTTGTTGAGCCTTTTGAACAAGAAGGGGCGCTAGATGATTACCGTCAACAGTTTTGGGATATCCTCCAGTACCTACATACAGTCGATAAAGTAGAATGGCCGGAAAACAGTCCTCGTGACCCGGACCATTATTTGTGGGATTTCCATTTCGCTGGAGAGCCTATCTTTGTATTTGGAAATGCTCCTGCATATAAGAAGCGCAAAACCCGCCATTTAGGAAATGCAATGGTACTCGGATTTCAGCCTCGTAAAATATTCCAAGGTTTAGAGGGTACCGAAAAAGGCGGTATTATGTCCAGGGAAAAAGTGCGGAAACGTGTGGAAGTTTGGGATCAGCTTCCGAAGCATCCCGATATCGGACACTTTGGAGATCCGACACATAACGAATGGAAACAATCCTTTATCGGCGACGATATCATACCTATCCAAGGTAAATGCCCTTTCCAGCACAAATCATTGCTATGAGTTTATATTTATAATAATAAAAGAACGAATCCACTGTGAGGATTCGTTCTTTTATCTATTTATTTTCAGGCTAACGCTCTCTTTTCAAACGAAATGACATAATAAGGGCAAGGCCGATATCCATACAATTTTATCCATACTGTATCTACCCCTCAATTATCGAAACGTTATAACTTTTTGCGAGCTAATATTCTAATCCAGCAATACCAACTCCTCCTGGACCAGCATGTGTAGATATTCCAGCTCCCGCTTGCATCCATTTCACATCTTCGAATCCTTTTCCCCTTGCAATTTCAACCATCCGGGTTTTAATACTTTCATCAAGTCCTATTGAGTAAATCAAAAATAGCAGTTTTCTATCAATGTTATATTCATTTAAAAAATCACGCATAAATTTTTCTGCTACTATACTCATCTTCCCGCGATAGTTTCTTTTTGAAACAAGGTTCCCCTCTTTTAATTCAATGCAGGGCTTTATTTTCAACAATGCTCCCCCAAGATAAACAAGATTGCCGACTCTTCCACCTGCTTTCAAAAAATCAAGACTACCTGGTAGAATCGCAAGCCGTGTTTTCGGAACAAAGGATTCTATTTTCTCTATTAAGCGAATATGGTCAATGGAAGGTTCATTTTCAAGCAGAATGGCTGCATACATAACGATCGCAGCTAATCCTCCTGTTATATTCAATGAGTCCACAAGGAAAATATCGTCAAATTCTTTTGATGCAATGACCGCGCTTTGAAAAGTGACAGTTGCTTTTGATGTGCACCCAATATGAATAATAATACTATCCGGAAAATTAGATCTGATTTTTGAAAATAAATCATAATATTCCTGTACATTAGTAGCTGCAGTAGATGGAATTTTCTTAGTACGACTATAATAATCAAAAACTTCCTCTACAGAGAGTTCCCCGTCCAAATAATCTTTCCCATCCATAATGATATGCATAGGAGCTACTTGAATTTGATATTTTTCAACCAGTTCTTTCGGTAAATCTGCCCCACTGTCAGTTGATAAAATAATCTTTCTCATCGTATACACCTTCCAATTAACGCAACCATTTCTGCGTACTTATTTTCGATAGTTTTTACTGTAATATCAACTTATTTATAGATTAAATAAACCTCTAATATATTTATATGTAAGAGATAGATTAGCATAACCTGTTTAGACATACTCAATAGAAAAAAACGAATTCTTTTTCAAAAATCCGTTTCGTAAATTTATTGCTCTTTTTCTATTCCCTGATTAAAAACGTTCCTCCGTAAGATCGACATTTACTGAAACTGCGGCTTTATTTCCTCTGGCGGCCGAAATCATTAATGAAGACGGTCGGGCTGTTTCAGTTTCTCCAGCGATATAGACATTTTTCTCAGAAGTTCTGCCAACCCCATCCGTTATGACTTTTCCATTTTCATGTACCTCACAACCTAACATTTCCACAAGCTTATTCGGACGGTAATATGTTGGCGCTACAAAACCAAAAGATCGTTGAAGCATTTCTCCTGATTCAAATTCTATTTTTTCTAAAAACCCGTCATTACCAATTAAAGTTTTTATCCGATCTTCTATTATTTCGATATTCCGTTTTTCTAACTGTGATGCCGCCTCTTTCGAAAGTTCAAGGCCATTTGTTAAAACAACTAAATCCTTCGACCAGTTATATATTAATTTAGTCAAATGCAACACATGGTCTTCTTTTTCCGCGATGACCACCAAAGGCTTATCCCGCTGTTCCCAACCATCGCAGTATGGACAGCTAAATAAACTTTTTCCGTAGTAGTTTCTTATGCTAGGTATGAAAAAAACCTCTTGAATGCCTGTGGCCAGTATAACTTTTTCTGTCATATACTCCTTCTTATTAGATGCTTTGACAATATATCTTTCATCTTTATCCTTGGTTATTTCAGTAACTGTTGCGTTTACGTAGGATACTGATGGATAGTTCTCCAATTCTTTTAATCCTATTTCTCTAAACTCCAGAGGATTGGTCCGATCCCGTGTAATAAATCCACGAGCCTCATGCGTCACGCGATTGCGATTCGTGTTATCATCGAATAATACAACTTCTCTTCTAGCCCTGCCTAAAACTAAACTGGCACTTAATCCAGCCGGTCCCCCGCCGATTATAATACATTCCAATACATCCATTATTATCACCCACTCATTTTGTTTCTAATTTCATTAAATTCCCAGTACTTATATAGAAAAAACATCAATAATTTTTATATGCCCTATCTTGGATATTTTGAACCAAAAATCCAGAACTATCCTTTAGTCGTAAATTTTCATATAAAATATTTCATAAAATGCAATGAATAATAAAATAAATCAAAAAATTATAACTTTTAAATATATATTATAATTTTCCGAAATATAGATAGACATAAGTCCCATAATAATATATTCTAATATTCGTCTTTAATACCCTCATTTTGGGATGAAAGTCAATACATAGGTAAAAGGTAGATGAAAATGCATATACTAAAAAATTTCAAGATAAAAACCCAGTGGATAGTGTTGATTTCACTCGCAATTATTTCAGCGGTCGCCATCACTGTTTTATTTAGTCAGTGGACAGTACGAAATATATTAACCGAAGAAAATGAACAGACTTCTGCTAATAATGCTAAAAATGCTGTGGATCAAGTGTCATTAGGTTTGGAAACTTATGAAACAAACCTTTTACAATTCGGTCAGGTTATTGAAACGATTTTACAAAAAGATCAAGTGGATTTTTTACATATCGATAAAATTACTAGCACTATAAAAGAGAACAATGAAAATTACTTATCCGTCTACTTCATGGATTTTAATTCCGGCAAACTGCATTCCACACCTGGAATAGATTATGAGTGGGATGTACGTGACTCTCAAACATTTGCAAAATTGAATGCAAACCCCAACATGCAATGGATGGACGTCTATTTGGATACTGGTATTAACAAGTTAATGACTTCTGTTATTGCCCCGGTATTTAAAGATGATAAACTTGTCGGTGCGGTCGGCTATGATATTGACTTCTCTACAATTGGTGAGATTCGTGAAGGGATCGAAGCAAAATCATCTTCAAAATTAATGATTGTCGATCCAAATGGATTGATTGTATCTTCATTTATCGAAGATGGGGACGGTAAGAATATCATTGCCGATAATTCCGGCAAGATTACTGGCGTTACCGATCTATTAGATACTTCCGAATTAGAGAAAAAGTTTAATTGGATGTCAGATGCTAAAAATGGGAACAACCAAATTGAACAGTTTGTATGGAATGACGTGAATTATACAGGTGAAATACAAGTTATCGAGAAAAATAACTGGCAAATTGTCTCTTTAGTAGATGAGGATAGTTATGTGCAACAGTTAAATAAATTAACGATTGCAGGCTGGATTTCATTAGCGATTGGTTTGATAATAGGATGTTTATTCGCCTATTTCATGGCACGAAAATTAGTGGATATTTTAAATAGCTTTAAAGTAGTATTTGAAAAAACAGCAAGCGGTGACTTTATTTCACGTTTCGAAACAAAGTCAAATGATGAAATTGCAGACTTAGCCAATCAATACAACAATATGCTTGATGAAGTTCGTAATTTAATTAACCAAGTAAATGAAAATTCAATGGAAATCCAGCATTCTTCTAACAGTTTAGCTATTATTGCCAAGGAAAATGAGCAAGCGTTAAATAATGTCTCAAACAGCATTGAAGAAATTGCAATGAATACGAGCACACAGGCAGAAAAAATGCATGATGGTTCTACAGCTATTCATGTATTGGCTGATGGTATTGAATCTATAGAACTAAAAACTCAGCAAATGGTAAATGATGCTGACGAAGCATTGGTAGAAGTGCATACAAGTATTGATAAAGTGCAACAATTGGAAACATCTTATGCGAATTTAGAGCGAGCTTTCAATGAAGTAACGGTCGTAACCGGACAGTTAGACGGAAAAACGAAATCCATTTCGAAAGTAACTGATGTAATTGCCCAAATTACTGAACAAACAAATTTACTTGCGCTTAATGCTTCGATTGAAGCTGCTCGAGCAGGTGAGCACGGGAAAGGTTTTGCAGTTGTAGCAGATGAAGTAAGAAGCCTAGCAGAAAGTTCAAAAGCTGCAACAACTAATATTCAGCAAATCATTCTTAGTATTTTAGAGGATACTCAGCAACTCGTTCAAGTAATGAAGCAGACAAATGAGATTAGCGAAGATCAGAAGTTAGCAGTTAATACTGTAGATAATGCAATTAAACAGCTTTCCGATACATTGGAAAATATGAAAATGTCGATTTCAAACACGATGGAAAATGTTTCAACAATGCAGCAGCAAAAAAATGTCGTTGTCTCTTCAATAGCAGTTGTTAATGAAATGACAACAGAGGTTACAGCAGAGACGCAGGAAATTGCGAGTTCAATCGAAGAACAAACATCAGCTACTTCTGAAGTAACGACGCATGCTACGCACTTAAATAAACAAGTTGAAAAATTATCTGAATCTGTTTCAAAATTTAAGCTATAGTAAGCAACTACAAAACAATAAAGGTCAACCTGTCAAAAATAACAAGCAGTTCAAATTTTACTTAAAATTTGAACTGCTATTTTTATGTCGTAACGGTTTAAATAGGATGATCTTAAATTTACTACTCAAATACTGCTACTAAACGACCTTTTACTTCATGATTTTTCAGTTTCTCGATACCTTTGTCGACTTCTCCAAATGGAATAGTAATCAGATTCGGACTCATTTTACCAGTAGCGAAGCAATCATATACTCCTTGTAAGTCTTCTACCGATCCACCATTGCTTCCTAAAAGTTTAATTTCTTTTGTAATCATTAAATACGTATTGATATTGGATTCCAGTTTCCCCATACCAACAATTACAACTGTGCCTTGTACTTTTACAGCTTCCAATGCATCAGACGTTGTTTGTCCAAAACCGGCAAAATCAACAATGACATCACATTCAGCTTCTTTCATCTCTAAAATCGTATCGTAAACTTTATGGGCACCCAGTTCATCAGCAAGTTTACGCGCATCTGGAGAAACATCGGTTGCATATACTTCACACCCTTTAATTAATGCCATTTGTAAAGCAAATTGTCCAAGTCCGCCGATTCCGATGATTCCTAATTTTGTACCTTCTTTCGCTTGCCCGATACTAAAAAGAGCACGATAAGCTGTGATACCTGCATCTGTTGAAGCTGCACCTTCTACAAAGGAAACGCCCTCAGGGATAATCACACATTGATGCTCAGGAACACGCACTTTTTCCGCATAACCACCATCATAGTTATATCCGGCAGTTACTTTCGTTGCTCTATCCATCGGGTTAACGCCAACACGGTCCCCGACTTTAATGTTTTTCACACCTTCACCAACTTCAATCACTACCCCGGCGAACTCATGCCCCATAATAACAGGCCCATTAGGGAAAAGTGGCATCCAGCCTGGATCCTGCAATGCCGCTACATCTGAGTGGCATAGTCCGGCAGCTTTCACATCAATTACAACATGACCCGGTATTGCTTTTGGATCTTCTTTCTCAATCAATTCTAATGGTTTATTTGTACCTGAAAATAACCAGCCTTTCACAAAATCGCCTCCCAATATTCAGTTCCATCTTAGAATACCCTCTTCATTTCAAATCAAATCAAATCAAATCAAATCAACCTTTTTTATAGCACGTAAACCGATTCCAGCAGACGTAAAAAAAACCAAACCCCAAAAATGTTGGGGCTAGGCTTTAGAATATCTTAACAGTCTTTATTATTCTGTTTTTGGTTTTTATTACGATTTTGATTTTGATTTTGATTTTGGTTAAAGTTTACTTCCTGAGCAAATTCTTCTCTGTTTGCTCGTGGTCTGTTAGCATTTTGATTTTGGTTCTGCTGTTTTTTGTTATCCTGAGTTTTATTGTTTTTATGTTTATTGTTACCCATTTCAACTCACCTCCACTAACAGTGTGTGTGGAAAGTAAATTTCTATCCCATTGTTTATCTAAAAGCTTTGCTGTAAATTTCACGCAATTCGGTTGCGTCATCTTGCCAATTTGCGCTTCCCCATTGAATCTAACATGAAATCCTCTCGAACACTTTCACAAACGCCGATGCGGATGAGTATGCTAATAAAAAAGCCCAAATTCATATTACTATTGAATCTAAAAGTTGAGAGGAATGGTATGAGTGTATCCTTTTTATACAAATGGTTTTACTTATCCGCTTAGCGCTTCCTATGCGCAACCCTTTTCCCAATATACTGCACCGCTTCGTCATTTTTTAACTCGGCAACAGAGCAATCTTGATCAGCGTTGTATAAGTAAAACAGAGGCAGACTATATGGCAATGAATCGATTACTTTGGATGGAGCATGTCAATTGGACCAGAATGACGATTATTAGCATTGTGTTCCAATTGCCTGATTTACCATTTGTCCAAAAGCGCCTCCTGCAAAACGCAACTGACTTAGGCAATTGTCTGCGTCCATTTTATGGTGACCAAATTGCGGATTACTACGCTAAGCTTATTCAAGCTCACCTAGTCATTGCTGCCGAACTTGTAACAGCAGCAATCAAAGGAGATACAAACACGGTGAATGCTAAAGAAAAAGAATGGTATAAAAATGCGGATGACATTGTTTTATTTTTAAGCAATCTAAATCCATACTTATATAAAGATGCACTGCAGGAAATGTTCTATAAACATTTAGAGTTAACTAAAAAAGAAGCCGTGACAATGATTCAAAAAGACTATCAAACGGATATTGAATTGTTTGATGAAATTGAAGCCGAGGCATTGGCTATGTCCGATATGATCGCATCAGCAATTGTAATGCAATTCTTTTACCGATTTATGTGTCCACACAACTCTTATTAATAACACAACATTTAATGTATAATTAAAATAAATATTTTAACCAGGAGTGACTGATATGAACCTTAACAAAATATTTATTGCCATCATACTCAGCCTGTAACGGTCCAATTTATTCTTTGGGGGACTTTTACAGGCTGAGCCCTAACCCAAGGAGTTGATGGTAATGAAACCACATACTAAAAATCGTAGTCGAGCCTATTATCGACATCAGCGAGAAAGAGTCATTCAACGGAAACTTAAAATTGCGAAACAAATTGGATGGCATGCTCGCTATACCGGATATTTTGCAAAAGGGAAAATTCACTGTTCATGTTGGATGTGTTCTCAAAAAACGAAAATAGATGGATTTCCCCATTCACAAATCACTCAATTAGAACGCTTGAACAATCAATTATCCGAACACTATAAGGAATATCAAGATTAAGAATTTTTAGGCAGGAGGAATTTATTCCCCCTGTCTTTTTCATATGATTTTTTTAACCTCCCCCCAAAAAACGAATAGCTCCTGGCGGGAATTCCATAAGTCCCCTTACATTTGATTTAAATACTATAGAAGACTGCTCGTATATTTTTATACTCGGTCTTCCTTTGCTGCTGCGAGCTAATTTATTTTATATCTTTCCGCTATCCAAATTCGAATAAGACATATGACTTGTCAATCATTGACTAATCAACTAAAATAAAAACCTATTCTAATTTCGATAAAGAAGGGTGAAAAAATGTTACAACAAAAATCAGCTTTAGAAAAATTAATGGAAGAACGTAAATCAGTTCGTAAATATGAACCTGGTGTTGCGATTCCTCGCGAGACAATTCAACATATACTTCAACAGGCAACAACAGCTCCATCATCAAGTAACCTGCAGCCTTGGCGCTTCCTTGTTATTGACGATGCTGAACAGAAGAAAGAGTTGCGTATTGCTGGATTTAATCAGGAACAAATTGAAACATCCTCTGCAATTATTGCAGTCATCGGCGATATCGAAATGTATAAAAATGCCAAGCAAATTAATGATTTAAATGTTGAGTTGGGCTATATGCCACGTGAAATTGCAGATATGATGATTTCAAATTCCGAAGCATCGTACAGCAATTTTTCTGATGCTGAACGCAGTAATATTGCACATTTGGATTCAGGTTTAATTTCTATGCAAATCGTACTTTTAGCGAAGGATATGGGCTATGACACAGTAATAATGGGCGGCTTTGATAAAGCAGCATTCGCTAAAAAATATGAGCTGCCTGCCAATGAGGTTCCGATGATTTTAATCGCTATCGGAAAAGCTGCTATGCCAGCACGTAATTCATCTCGTTTACCATTCGAACAAATTATTCGTTTCTCTAGCTAATGGACTTATAGGGTCCTTTGCCTGACATGTTCAATTGAAATTTTTTATACTTTATCCGAATGAATGGAAATGCTACCATATAGGGATAGATACCTAGAACGAAGAGTTATCAATGTAAGGAGGGTTAGTATGGAAGTTTGTTTGGATGATAAAAAACAGATGATCATGATGTTAAAAAGATTAGACCGTCATGTAACGCAAATTTTTGAAAAAAGAACAGAAGTCAGTTTGACGAGATATGAAATTTTAGTTTCTTTAATTAAAAAAGGAAGCGTTACACAAAAGGTCCTGCAACAATCCTTAGCTATCGATCAATCTGCAATTACGCGCCATTTAAAGCTGCTTGAAGAACAGCAATATGTGGAACGACAACGCAATGCAAAAAACAACCGAGAAGTTCTTGTAACGATTACCGATAAAGGACGAGCATTACTTGAAGGTTGCACAATATTTAAAGATCAGTTTCTGAATGATTTATATGAGGATTTTTCAGATAGCGAATTACAGCAGCTTAAGCAATTTCTTACACGCTTAAATCATAATGTAGAGAAGCTTTAATCGTTGAATAATAATAAAATAAGAAGAACGATTTTCTGTATCCAGGAAATCGTTCTTCTTTTATTGCTCTCATAACCCTTTCTACTACTGGCGTTTCCAATAAATTAACGTAATTACGGATGATTTTAAATGAGAATGTTTATCATCTGTGATATACTATAACTATAAAGAAAATAAGCATTATTTAAGGAGAATGTTTTATGCAAATATACTGGACGAAAATAAACAAAATTATTGATGAAACATCAGAAGTTAAAACGTTTTTGCTCGACCTTCCTGAAGGCTTTACATGGGAAGAAGGTGCCCACACACACCTTGCATTAGAAGGTTTCAATGCTGGTGATCAGCCAAATAAAAGCTTAGTTCGTCATATGTCAATCTCCACGTTACCAAATGAGCAGACTGTCGGAATTACAACTCGCATTAGAGAACTGTGCTCTGAATTTAAATCGATTTTAAGAAATCTCGAAGTCGGCGATAAAGTTGCACTATTTAAAATCCATTCAAATGTACCCCTGAAAAGAGAAGATAAAAATATTTATTTATTATCTTCCGGTGTAGGTCTTGCAACGTTCAGACCGCTTGTACTTACTTATTTGGAACGCCCTGATAACATCAATCGCATTCATTCTCTTAATATTGATTCAACAAAGAACTTCTTATTTACGGATGTTTTTGAATCTGCACCTGATAAAAATTTCACATCACAGTATGTTGATAATCGAAAAGATTACTATGAAGAAGCTAAAAAACTTGCTGCAGATCAGGACGGACTATTTTATGTTGTCGGCAGCGACGAGTTTATTATGCAAAACATTGACGTGTTGCGTGAGCAAGGAATCAAACCGGAACAAATTATCCTTGATAAACGTGAACGACAATTACCTAATTTCTTCCCGGTTGAATCTACAATTTAATTAATTATATGAAACGGGGCTATCCGAAAAAGTATTCTGCTTTTCGGATAACCCCGTTTTTAATATTCTATAGATTTTTTATAGTTTACTTTAAATATTCCGCAAAGAAGTCTACCAATGCGTTATAAAATTCAATTCGGTTTTCTTCATTTGCAAAGCCGTGTCCTTCATTATCTTTTACCATATACTCAACTTCCACACCTCTATTTTTAAGTGCCTGTACGATTTGGTCTGATTCTTGTTTATTCACACGTGGATCATTCGCCCCTTGTGCTACAAATAAAGGTGTTTTGATTTTATCGACATGGAAAACCGGTGAAGCAGCTTTTAACAGTTCCTTATCTTTTTCAGGGTGGCCTACACGCTCATAGAACATATTTCGTTGTGTTTCCCAATATGGAGGGATTGTTTCCAGTAATGTAAAGATGTTTGAAACCCCTACATAATCAACAGCTGCGGCATATAAGTCTGGTGTGAATGTTATACCGGCCAAAGTTGCATACCCCCCAAAGGAAGCACCGTAAATACCGATTTTTTCTGCATCAGCAATGCCTAAATCAATTGCCCATTGAACCCCATCTGTAATATCATCCTGAATTTTTAATCCCCATTGTTTGTTGCCCGCTTCAAGGAAATCTTTACCGTAGCCTGTGGATGATCTAAAGTTCACTTGAAGAACTGCATAGCCTTGATTAGCTAATAACTGTACTTCATTATTAAAGCCCCACATATCACGTGCCCATGGTCCACCATGCGGAATGACAACTAACGGTAAATTTTCAGCTATTTTATTTTTTGGTAGTGTTAAATAACCATGGATTATTAGACCGTCTCTCGCTTCATAGGAAATAGAACGCATCTCCGCTAAATTACCAGCATCCAACCATGAGCCTAACTCTGCTAATAATGTCATTGTTTCTGTTTCAGCGTCATAATAATAATACTTTCCATACACAGTATCGCTTGAAACACTTACGATAAATTTCGACATTTCCTTATTGTAATCGTTAATTCCAAATTCACTTGCACTTACACCGAGTTGGTCTTTCATTTTATTGAAAAGATTTTCAAACTCGCTATCGAAGAAATTATAGTGAACTTTATCCGTGATATACGCAGCGTAAAGAAGTTGATCTTTTGTTGAGCTGTAAAGAGCCCCTGAAATATCTACGAGTGGGTTTGAGAAAACTACTTCTTCTTTGCCCTCTAAATCATATTTTACTAGTGCCGCTTTATCTCGACCCTTATCAGATACGGCATAAATAGATTGATTGTCTCGAGAAAATCCTAGCGGTGAAACTGTTTCACCAGCATCAATCGAGATAAAGGGCTGGAACTCCTCTTCTTCTGTTTCACGATATAAAACAGCACCTACTACACCGTCAGATGCTACAGCCATTCGAATTTGTCCTTTGCTATCGGGAATCCAGCTTAAAATATTCCCAGGATTTTTTGCTACTAACTTTGTTGCACCTGTCTTTAAGTTTAATTTATAAACATCAAATACCGTTGCATCTTCTTTGTTCATCATGATTAAAATTTCATCTTCAACATCTTTTAAATAATCAATAGGAAGTACAACAACATTCGGGTACGGCGTTAAATCTTTTTCTTCTGCACCGTTAAATGTAGACGAGTAAATATGATAATTTTCGTCTCCCCCGTTATCCTTCAAATAATACATACTATTATCTTTCCAGAAAAGCCCCGCAATATCTCGATCAGTTGTACTTGTTACTCGCACAGGCTCGCTCTCATCAGCCATGTTCTTTATAAACACATTTAAGCGACTTTGCCATTCAGCAGCGTAAGCGATGTATTGGCCATCTGGAGACATTTGATAACCTAAACTACCGGGATTCCGCATAAAATCTTCGACAGAGATTTCCTGTACCCCTGTGTTATTAATATCTTTGTTTTGATATTGCTTTACATTACTAAACATTTTGGAAACCTTTGCTTTTGTAATCGGCTGGAAATCCGAAATACCTTTAAATAAGCCTAGTTTTTCAGCTGTTTTTCTATAATCATCGAGCGTTTCCTCATTTGTTTCTGCACCAAGTGCTTTTACTAAAATAAGTGCAGACTGATTTTCAGTAATATAGTTGCTTGTATTTTCGAACTCATAATCACCAAGCCAATTTCCGATGACTTCTGCTCTCATATAGTCTGACGCATGCTGAAATGTTAAAGCAGTGACAGCTTCTTCAAGAAAAGCATCAATGGTTACTCGTGACTCTTGACTTACTGCTAACTCATTTGTAGAATTGTTTGCTAAAGCTGAAAATGGTAACGAGACTAATAATGACATCGTTAACATAACTGATAAAAAGGTTTTTTTCACAATATCCCCTCCTTGATTAATATAAATTTAATAATAACTCACAGAATTATTTATGTAACATATAATTCAAATTATTCAATATTTTTACATATTTATAAATTTAAATTCCATAACAATACATATTTTTGAAACTTCTTTGTAGCACAAACGTATATTATTGATTTTCTCAAGTTTAGTGAAATAACAGGAGCATTCAAATATTTTAAAGAAGGTCACGCTCAAGGCAGCTTTCTTTCATCCCCATTTGTTATTATGCTTCCTGTAAATTAATGATATTGACAAGTTATATTTTCATTTTAAAACAACAAAAAAGCCGAATGATGTATTAGAATCACTCAGCTTAATCTTTTAACGTTATTTTAAACCTGTATCTGATAATGCAGGAATTATTTTCTGATCAATTTCACTAATAAAAGAATTTAAAATGCCAATTTGCTCTTCTAGTTTTTCCTTGTGCTGAATTAATATAGCTTGTGTATTAATCTCTTCCTGCTCTAAATTCAGCGTTGATATATTTTCTCTTATATCCTCAATTGACATGCCTAGACTTCGAAAACATTTAATTAATTTTAAAAGTTCAATATCTTGTTCATCAAATATTCGATGCTTTTGTTCATTTCTTTTTATTGGTGGAATTAAATCTATTTTTTCATAGTATCGAATTGAACTTGCAGGTATTTCAATTAAGAGGCTCGCTTGTTGAATTGTATACACGAGGTGTCCTCCTTGACTTAAAGTATGGTTTAACCTATAAGCTTGATAGTATCAAACTTAAAGGAGATTGTATAATGAAAAAGATATTATTAGTAGTAACGAATACCTCTAAGTATCCCAATTTAGATCGTGCAACAGGATTATGGTTAGGAGAAGCTGTTCACTTTGCAGCTGAAATGGAAAAAGCAGGATATGAAATTGATTATGTGAGCCCTAAAGGTGGTTATACGCCACTCGACCCGCATAGTTTGCAACCGGAACAAATGACCGAATTAGATTGGAAGTATTACACAAATACTGATTTCTTAAATAAACTAAGCACTACTTTGTCCGCTGACTCTATTAACCCAAATGATTATGCTGCTATCTATTATGCAGGTGGCCATGGAGTTATGTGGGATTTCGCAGAAGACGAAAACCTGCAAAACATTGCAAGCACTATTCACGCTAACGGTGGTGTTGTTTCTGCTGTTTGTCATGGAGTTGTTGGATTATTAAATATTAAAAATGGTGATGGTGAATATTTAATTAAAAATACTAAAGTGACTGGTTTTACTAACACAGAAGAAATTGCTGTTGGACTAGATAAAGTCGTTCCATTTTTAACTGAAGATGAACTTGTTCGTAAAGGGGCTAATTACGTAAAAGATGCTGATTGGTCAGTATTCACTGTAACTGATAATCGTATTGTTACAGGACAAAATCCTGCATCAGGTGGCGCAGTTGCCAAAGATGTAATTAAGTTATTAAAATCACTTTAATACAAATTAACTCAAAAAATTTTTTTTAACCTCAAAAAAGCTGTGCTAAAATCCCCATACAATGTGGATTTTTGGCACAGCTTTTTTATTGTATTTCTATACTAACTCCAACCAAGCAACCGCTTCACAATGTGTCGTGTGCGGGAACATATCGACCGGCTGTACTTCCTGCGTTTTATATCCGCCGTCTTCTAAAATACGGAGGTCGCGCGCAAGGGTTGCGGGATTGCACGATACGTAAACTACACGCTTCGGTTTTTGCTCGATGATTGTACTCAGTAACGCTTCATCACAGCCTTTACGCGGCGGATCGACTACTAATACATCTGCTTCCTTACCTTCTTTGTACCAGCGGGGAATGACTTCCTCTGCCGGGCCAGCTTCGAAATATGTGTTTGTAAAACCGTTTAATGCGGCATTGCGTTTTGCGTCCTCGATTGCCTGCTCGACAATTTCAACACCCATTACATGACCAGCCTTTTGGGCTAAAAACAGTGAGATGGATCCGATACCGCAGTATGCGTCGATTACGCGTTCATTACCTGTCAGTTGCGCATAATCGAGTGCCTGCTTATAAAGCACTTCTGTTTGAACCGGGTTGACTTGATAAAACGAACGTGCCGAAATTTCAAAGCGGACATTGCCGATTGTATCTTCAATTGTATCCTTGCCCCAAAGTGTGAATGTATCGTTGCCGAAAATTACATTTGTTTTTTCGCCATTTACATTTTGCACAATTGAAGTGACATTTGGAATAAGTGCCCGGATTTTTTCGATTGCCGCGCTCGTCTGCGGGAACTTTTTAGACTTTGTAACAAGTACGACCATCACTTCTCCTGTTGCACGTCCTTTACGAACGACCACGTGACGCAGCATACCTTGATGGGATTTTTCATCATATGGACGCACACCTAAAATTTCTAATTCACGTTTCAAATCTGCCATAACAACATCGGCTTCCCCAGTTTGAATTAAGCAACGTTCCATATCAACGATTGAGTGTGACTTCGTTTTATAGAAGCCTGCCACCATCTGTCCTGCTTCGTTTTGCGCGAAAGGTATTTGGGATTTGTTGCGGTAATGCCAAGGCTCTTCCATCCCTTTTACCGGAAGGACAGGCGCATCGATTTTACCAAGACGCTTCATCACATTTGCGACCATATTTTGTTTCCATTTTAATTGTCCCTCATACGAAAGATGCTGTAATTGGCATCCCCCACATTGCGAGAAATAGACACATGGCGCTTCTACACGATCAGGTGACTTTTCCAGTATATTTATAACTTTTGCAAAGCCATAATTTTTTAATGTTTTCATAACATGAATTTCGGCAGTTTCTCCAGGAAGTGCCCCTTGTATAAATAATGGATAGCCATCGATTTTCGCGACGCCATTGCCATCATGTGTTAAATCTTCTATATAAACTGTTTGACGATCATTTTTTTTAATTGGTGCAGACATGTTCATTTCTTCCTCTCATTTCAATCACTTTATTGTACCACGCTCCATATATTTTGCACTTATTATACTTTCCACTAACATTCTGACTAATCCCAATTATTACTTTTGTTCTAGTATTCAGTAAGTATTACCTATATAATTTACCTTATAGCTCTAATAATTCTATTAATTTCAAGGAGAAGAAAAAACATGTCAGTTCGCAAAAAACTTAATATAGGCTTTATTTTAATCGGGATGATACTTCTGCTTTCAATCGGATTTGCAACCGTTCAGTTTTTCCGTATTGGTGATGAAGTTTCCAAAGCCGTTGATGTACAGATGGCACAGGTTACTCGTATTAATGATATTCAGCAGCACATATTATCCCAAGGGATTTATGCACGTGCCTATGCAGTAGACCCTTCTCAAAATAACTTGGATTTTCTAAACAGCCATACAAAAAGCCTCGTTCAATTAATTGAAGAGGTACAAGGTGAGAATATTTTAGCAGAAGCGACACCGGTTATTACTAACTTAAAGGATCAGTCGGAAATAATCGCTGGGCAAATTGATAAGGTCATTTCATCTGTACAGGCACGTGATATTTCATCCGCTCTTTCAATGGTGAACGGTGATTATACATATACGAGCGTATTCACGAGCGAACTTGCGGAGAAAGTGGAACAAATCGAAAACAAAGAGCTTGATAAAGTGGTAAACAATACGAAAGACATGATCTCACTTTCTACGATTTTGTCGATTATTTTCATTATTATTACGCTTATTGTCATCGGCTTTTATATGGTGTATACGAAATATGGCGTTACACAGCGTCTCCAATCCATTACAAATGATCTGGAACAAATTGCAGATGGTAATATTAAAGTTTTACATAAACCGGTTCACACAAAAGATGAATTCGGTATGCTGTCGAATGCGTTCATTTCATTGCAGCGTAATTTTGAGGACTTATTAATAAGCATTCAGCAAAATGCAAATCAGCTTAGCTCTTCGGCGGATGCACTTATGAAAAACAGCGGGACGATTTCTTCGGAAACAGCCCATATTAAAGAATTGATCGAGCATACTGCACAGACAGCCGCAACGATGACAATTGGAGCAAATGAAAGTGCGCTTGCTGTAGATGAAACTGCACAGGGAATTAACTCGATCGCACGGGCAACACAGGACCTGCATAGTAGTGCGGTGACATTGACACAGTTTGCAAATGATGGGGTAAAGATTATTGATGAAGCGATGCAGCAAATGGAAACAGTACATGCATCGACTCAATCGATTTCCAACCTATCCAGTGTCTTAATCGAACAGTCGGGACAAATCAGTACAATAACAAAAGCTATTACTGATATCGCGGATCAGACAAATCTACTTGCCTTAAATGCTGCCATTGAAGCTGCCAGGGCTGGTGAACATGGGAAAGGCTTTGCTGTTGTTGCAGATGAAGTCCGTAAACTCGCGGAGCAATCCAAAAAGTCGGCAAATGAAATTGTACATTTAACTGAAACGATTCAGCACAACTCCCAAAATGTGGGCGAAGCGGTGGAAAGCAGTCTCAAACGTGCAAATGATGGTGTTGTTATTATCGATCGTG
Source organism: Solibacillus sp. NPDC093137 (assembly GCF_050280445.1). Lineage (NCBI taxonomy): Bacteria > Bacillati > Bacillota > Bacilli > Caryophanales > Caryophanaceae > Solibacillus > Solibacillus sp. NPDC093137. Next base: position 72,965 of record NZ_JBNNVH010000005.1, on the reverse strand, counting down.
CCGGTCAGTCGTTTCATACGATTACCGATAGTATTTACAATATAACGGAGCGTGTAGAACATATCTCTGCTACATCACAGCAAATTTCAGCAAGCTCTGAAGAAGTTGCCGCTTCCGTCATCGAAATTTCGCAAGGTACAGAAAAAACGATGACGGACGTAGAGCAAGTAGCCAATGCAACTCAACTTCAAACTGAAATTGTCGTTGAAATGGAAGAGCTGTCTAAGCGACTAGCTAATCAGGCCAAACAGCTCCAACAAAGTATGGAGAAGTTTACATTGTAGAATGAATTGATTTAAATTACCTTCACTTTAACGGTTTTCACTTGTTGAAGTGGAGTTTTTTAGAAGTTTCTCATTGTTTATTAGAACAACTTTTCGTTTATTAGAAAAGTTGAAGGAGATATTAGATAAGATGCTTTCTACAGGGGGTTAGAGTGCTCTTTCTTATGAGAAGGTACGGATTTTAGAACAATGGTGTACTTTATTAGAAGATGTTAAAAGGATATAAGAGCATTCTTTGGGTTTATTTGAACATCTCAGCCCAAACTAAAAAACTCACAAGGGCATTCCACTACCCTTGCAAGTTTTAGTTAAATTACTTCTTCATCTGTTTCAATTTCACGAATTTTATCGATTGGCACGAATACTTCAATATGCCGTTTTAAATTTTGGAAAACAGCTGGTGCATCCCCGCCATATTCCCCGTCCAGATTTAAATGCACTTCCTGATCAGATGATACGACAACACGGCTAGCTTTTCGGTAAATGAGACGCTCGTCGGATAAATGCTCACCACGTAATGCGAGTGAAGCAATACGTATGAAATCAGCAATATTGCATTCCTTTAAGATCATAACTGTAAACAGTCCGTCATTAATCGATGCATCGGGTGCTATTTTTTCGAAACCGCCTACTGAATTTGTTAAGCCACATAAAAACATCATCGCTTTTCCATCAAACTCTTCATCATCCATCTGGATTTTCATATGAGTTGCTTTAATAGAAGGAATCATTTCAATTGCCTTCAAATAATACGCCATTTGTCCAAGTACCGTTTTCATTCTGCTCGGTACTTCGTATGTCAGCTCGGTAATTCGCCCGCCTGCAGCAATGTTAATGAAGTAGCGGTCGTCATTCAAAATACCGACATCGACAGGTATTGTATCCCCTGCAAGAATGATGTTTAGTGCTTCTTCAACATTTCGGGGAATACGAACAGCCCTTGCAAAGTCATTTGTCGTCCCCATTGGAATTAAACCAAGCTTTGGCCGTTTTTCGCATTGACTAACACCTGCCACTACTTCATTTAACGTACCGTCTCCACCTACTGCAATTACAACATCAAATTCTCGTCTTACAGCTTCAATTGCAGCTTTTGTTGCATCACCTTCACCAGTCGTTGCATGGCATGAAGTTTCATATCCGGCTATTTCGAGTTTCTCCAATACTTCCGGAAGATGTCTCTTAAATACTTCACGACCCGAAGTTGGGTTATATATAATTCTCGCTCTTTTCATATTGATCTCATCCTGATTAATTATATTTTTCATCCTGTCCAAAGTATACTGCTGTCTGTTTTAGAAAAGCAACAATAGTACCCAGGATATTCTCTTCAATAATACGCATTAAATAGAAAAAAGTTCCTACTATATTATATAGTAAGAACTCGTAAAAATAACAGGTTAAGTAAAATTAAATAGCTGCACTTACTTTATTTTTAAAATCTTCATATACGTAGATCCACAGCTTTGAATCATTTACATATTGTCCGCGCATATTTTCGTATACCGCTTTTTGTGCTTCTTCAAATGACGGATCTTCTTTATCCGGTAAAGTCGAACGTAAATCAGTTACAAGCTGCTGTAATTGTGGTGCACGTGGTCCCCATGTAGTAATTACTTCCCCGGCTTCATTTAAAATTAAATACATTGGAATAGCTCGTCCGCCATTTGTTAAATAACGGTCGATCAAATCTGTATCCGCATCACGTAAGGCCGTACGAATTTCCACACCTGCCGCTTCTGCTACTTTACGGATGATTGGATTGTTAATCATCGCATCACCGCACCAGTCTTCCGTAATCGCTAAAATATGGACATTAGCATTTTTCAGCTTTTCAATAAAAGCTGTATCTTCCGGAAGTTCAAAGCTCTCATAAATCGCAAAGCTTTGTTCTTTCAGTTGAGACATTGCATCCATATATTCCTTCATTGATTTGCTCTCTTCAAAATATTGTTGTTCTGTTTTCATATATATACCACCTTTCATTTCTCTCTTCTATTTTGCACGTTTTAAAGAAAAAAAGAAAGCTTTATGTGTCAAAATTGTTACACAATAATACAATTCAAAATTTTCAAAACAAATTGCATAAGATAGCAGATTTTTGTTATTTTCGAGAATATTAAAGCAACTAATTCTTTTGCTCAAATAACGTTACATTATTGTAAAATAATTAAAAATATTCTTAATCGTCTTACTTATTAGTATCTATAAAAAATTTTTAATATAGTATATATTTCTTATAAATATTCTGATATATTAAAATAACGCATCAAAAAATTATCAGAAAATTTAATTTACATGATTTTCTAGGAGGGGTTATTTATGAAACGCAATAAAAAGGTCGCATTGACTGCTACAGCACTTTCATTATCTGCATTACTTGCAGCTTGTGGTGGTGGAGAAGAAACAAAATCTACATCATCTGGAGATGGTGAAAAAGAATTAGATTTACTAATCACTTCGGAGCCGCCTTCATTACATCCACAATTGGCTTCAGATACAACTTCTGGTGCAATTTTAGAAAGCACATTCGAAGGGTTAACAACAATGGTTGATGGCGAGCCAGTTCTTGCTGCTGCTGAAGATTATAAACTATCTGATGATCTTTTAACTTACACTTTCACTTTACGTGACGCAAAATGGTCAAATGGTGAAAAAGTAACTGCTGAAGATTTTGCATACGCTTGGAAATGGGCATTAAACCCGGAAAATGCGTCTGAATATTCTACAATCCTTTATCCTATTAAAGGAGCAGAGGCATACAACAACGGTAAGGGTACTGCTGAAGATGTTGCAATTAACGTAATCGATGAAAAAACATTAGAAGTAACGTTAAACGCTCCAACTCCATATTTCTTGGAATTAACAGCATTCAAAACGTTCTATCCAATTCATAAAGCAACAGCTGAAGCGGATCCAAAATGGTACACAGAAGCAGATACATATGTATCGAACGGTGCATTCAACTTAACTACTTGGAACCATTCAGGCGATATCGTTTTAGAGAAAAGCGATACTTACTGGGATACTAAAAATGTAGATATCGATACAGTAAACATTGCAATGGTTGAGTCTGAAACAACTCAAATGACAATGTTTGACGCTGGCGAAGTTGATTTCCTAGGAGCTCCTTACGGGACAATCTCTCTTGATGCAATCGACCGCTTAAAATCAGAAGATAAATTAAACGTTTCTGATATGTCATCTATTTACTGGTACAAGTTCAATACAGAAGATCCAGTAATGCAAAACGAAAACATTCGTAAAGCATTAGCATTGGCAATCGACCGTGAAGGCTTAATCAGTAATGTAGTAAAAGGTGAACAAGAACCTGCATTAGGTATCGTGCCAAACTCTGTAGAAGGCTTCGGCGATGATGAAGGATACTTCAAAGATGCTGATTTCGAAGAAGCGAAGAAATATTTAGAGGCTGGTCTGAAAGAATTAGGCTTAGCTAGCGCTAAAGATTTAGAAGTAAAAGTTTCATACAACACTTCTGAAGCTCACTCTGCAATCGCACAATTCATTCAACAAGGATGGTCATCGAATTTAGGTATTACTGTTAAACTTGATAACTCTGAGTGGCAAGTATACTTAGATAAAATCGGTAATGGCGATTACCAAATTGGTCGACTTGGTTGGGGCGCTGACTACAACGATGCGTATACATTCCTAGAAATGTATAACTCTGCTGAAAACGGCAATAACCAAACTGGCTGGTCGAACGAAGAGTACACTGCATTATTAAATGAGTCAATTACTGAAACAGATCCGGCAAAACGTACGGAAAAATTATTGGCTGCTGAAGCAGTAATTATGGAAGAAATGCCAGTAGCACCAATTTACTACAACACTAACTTAAACGTTGTATCTGATGAAGTAGAAAATATGGCTCCAGATGCTTTAGGTAACATTAACCTTAAATACGTTAAAGTGAAGTAATTTTAACTAGTTAGTATTTACCCCTACGATGGTCGATATAATCTCAAAAAATCATCGTAAATAGGGAGTGCCTCGAAATTATATTTCGGGCACTCCCTTTCACAGTTTTATCGAATTTTCAAAATAGTATAAAAAGGAGGTACGGACATTGCTTAACTTTATTATTAAACGATTACTCTATATCGTACTTGCAATGTACTTAATTATTACAGCAACGTTCTTCTTAATGCAGCTTGCTCCCGGTAGCCCGTTTACAAGCGAACGTGAATTGCCACCTGCTATCGAAGAACAGTTAAACGCGAAATACGGGTTGGATAATCCTTGGTATATCCAATATAAAGACTATTTAGTAGACACGATGACCTTTGATTTTGGGGAGTCAATGAAATACAAAGGCCGTTCCACAAATGACATTATCGCAGAAAGCTTCCCTGTATCCCTTGCTTTAGGTCTTCAGGCGATGGTTTTAGCTATTGGTCTTGGTGTTTTACTCGGTGTTGTTTCTGCACTGTATCATAATCGCTTCGGAGATTATGCCGCGACAATCTTTGCAATTTTAGGGATTTCAGTTCCCTCATTCATTTTAGCCGGACTATTACAGTATTACTTGGCATTTGAAGCTGGCTGGTTCCCGGTAAGTGGCTGGAAAGGATTCGCCTATACGATTTTACCTTCGTTGGCAATCGCTGTTACCCATGCCGGATTTATCGCCAAACTTACTCGTTCTAGTATGTTGGAGCAAAACAATAGTGAGTATGTAAAGCTTGCTCGTGCAAAAGGTCTAGGAAAATGGACAATCGTGTTCAAGCACTCTTTACGTAATGCATTATTGCCGGTTGTAACGTATTTAGGCCCACTATTTGCCGGTGTTATTACAGGTTCGTTCGTTATTGAACAGATTTTTGCGGTGCCAGGACTTGGTCGCCATTTCGTAACAAGTATTACAAACCGTGACTATACGGTAATTATGGGTACGACTGTGTTCTATTCATTAATTTTATTACTGGCTGTATTAATCGTAGACATTTTATACAGTGTCATCGATCCACGTATTAAATTGAAAGGAGCGAAAAAATAATGGCTCAAAACGAACAGCAAATACCAAAAGTATCAGCTGACATGTTCGATGTTGTCGGTCGTTCAGAAAATACAGATGCCCTTTCTAAAAAGCAAGTATCTTATTGGAAAGAAGTATTTTATCGCTTCTCTCATAACAAGTTAGCTGTAATCGGGTTAATCCTTCTTATTATAATTGCAGGATTTGCAATTTTTGCGCCGATGTTCTCTTCTTATACATATGAACAGAATGTTGGATTATACAATACGGCTCCTTCTGCAACACATTGGTTCGGTACGGATGACCTTGCGCGTGATATTTTCGTCCGTGCATGGGAAGGTGCCCGAATTTCATTATTCATCGGTATTACTGCCGCTGTAATTGACTTAATTATCGGTGTTTTGTGGGGAAGTATTGCAGGTTTGGCAGGTGGTCGTGTCGATAATATTATGATGCGTATCGCAGATGTATTGACTGCAATCCCTTATTTATTAGTAGTAATTATATTATTGGTAATCATGGAACCTGGTTTAATTCCTATGATTATCGCCCTTTCCATTACAGGTTGGGTAAACATGGCGCGAATTGTACGAAGTGAAGTACTGAAAATTAAAAATCAGGAGTACGTACTTGCTGCTCGTACATTAGGCGCAAATCAATGGCACATCATTAAACGTCACTTAATCCCAAATGCAATGGGTGCTATTTTAGTAACAATGACAATGACTATTCCAAGTGCAATTTTCACAGAGAGTTTCTTAAGCTACTTAGGTTTAGGAGTTCAGGCTCCTTTAGCCAGCTGGGGTACAATGGCCTCTGAAGGTTTCAAAGCACTTCAATCTGCACCATGGCGATTATTGTTCCCTGCAGCTTTAATCTCGATTACAATTTTCGCATTTAACGCAGTTGGAGACGGCTTACGTGACGCACTTGATCCGAAATTACGTAAATAAGGAGAGTGTACGCAATGAAGAAAAAAGTATTAGAAGTAAACGACTTACGTATTAATTTCAAAACGTACGCTGGTGTCGTACAAGCCGTACGCGGAGTAAGCTTTGAATTATACGAAGGCGAAACATTAGCAATCGTTGGTGAATCCGGTTCAGGAAAATCAGTAACGAGTAACGCATTGATGAAGTTAATTCCACAACCACCTGGTATTTATGCCGGTGGTGAAATCAACTTCAATGGTCGCAATATTATCCCTTTATCGGAAAAAGAAATGATGCAAGTTCGCGGAAATGATATTTCAATGATTTTCCAAGATCCCATGACTGCATTAAACCCAACAATGCGTATCGGGACGCAAATTACCGAAGTGCTTTTAAAGCATAATAAAGTTAAAAATAAGGATGAAGCAAAAAAACGTGCGGTTGAGTTACTTGATCAAGTAGGTATCCCTTTCCCTGAAAAACGTTATAAGTCTTACCCTCATGAACTATCAGGCGGAATGCGTCAACGTGTTGTCATCGCCATCGCACTTGCAGCCGATCCGAAGCTTTTAATTGCCGACGAGCCAACAACAGCGCTTGATGTAACAATTCAGGCCCAAATTTTAGAGCTGATGAAAGAACTTCAAAAGAAATCAAATACGTCAATTATTTTCATTACACATGATTTAGGTGTTGTAGCAAATGTTGCGGACCGTGTTGCGGTAATGTATGCAGGTCAAATCGTTGAGTATGGTAGTGTGGAAGATATTTTCTACAATCCGCAGCACCCGTATACTTGGGGACTGCTTGGCTCTATGCCGGACTTAAACAACTCTACTGATGAGTTGTTAATGGCGATTCCGGGTTCACCGCCAAACTTGATCGATCCACCTAAAGGCGATGCATTTGCCCCTCGTAATGAGTTTGCAATGAAAATCGATTTTGAAATGGAACCGCCAATGTTTAAAGTATCGGATACACACTACGCAAAAACTTGGCTACTGCATCCTGATGCACCAAAAATGCCTGTTCCTGATGCGGTAGCACGCCGTATTAAAGGCTATCAACAGGAGGGCATGTAATTATGGCAAATAAAATATTAGAAGTACAAGGCTTAAAACAATATTTTGGCACTGCTAAACAGCCGATTAAAGCGATCGATGGCATCTCCTTTGATGTGTATGAAGGCGAAACATTAGGTTTAGTCGGGGAGTCAGGCTGCGGTAAATCTACAACTGGTCGCTCTATTATCCGCCTTTACGATATTACAGAAGGTCAAATTACCTTTAAAGGCAAAAACATATCAGAAATGAAGTCTCGAAAAGAATTGATGCAATTCAACCGTGAAATGCAAATGATTTTCCAGGACCCTTATGCGAGTTTAAATCCTCGTATGACGGCCGGCGAATTAATTGCAGAAGGCTTTGATATCCATGGCCTGTATAAAAATAAAAAAGAACGCCAAGCTCGTATTGGTGAGTTGCTGGAAGCAGTTGGACTGACACGTGAGCATGCTAACCGTTATGCCCATGAGTTTTCTGGTGGTCAGCGTCAACGTATCGGTATTGCCCGTGCGCTTAGTTTAGACCCAAGCTTCATTATTGCAGATGAGCCGATTTCTGCGCTTGATGTTTCTATCCAAGCACAGGTAGTAAACTTACTGAAGCAACTACAAAAAGAACGTGGGCTAACTTATTTATTCATCGCCCATGATTTATCGATGGTAAAGTATATATCAGACCGAATTGCGGTTATGTATCGCGGAAAAATATTAGAACTTGGAAGTGCGGATGAGATTTACAATAACCCAATCCATCCTTATACGAAGTCTCTATTATCTGCAGTTCCTCAGCCAGATCCGGCTTATGAACGCAACCGTACACGTATCCCGTACAAACATGTTGAACATGATCCGGCTGCTAAAGTAATCGAAGCCCGCCCTGGCCATTTCGTCTTTGGCACAGATGTACAAGTAAAAGACTGGGCTAAATAAAAGAACAAAATAAGAACTCCTTCACGAGGCAATGTGAAGGAGTTCTTTCTATATTATATAAGGAAATTTCCAATGACTATTACTTAATAATTAAAATGCTTCTGATGTTGTTTTCGCTTGCATATGCAATGTTAAATAATCTGGTCCGCCTGCTTTAGAGTCAGTACCTGACATATTGAAGCCGCCAAATGGTTGGTAACCAACGATTGCACCTGTACAGCCGCGGTTGAAATAAAGGTTTCCAACATGGAACTCTTCGCGAGCATACTCTAAGTTCATACGGTCATTTGTAATAACAGCACCTGTTAAGCCGTATTCCGTGTTGTTTGCAATATCAATCGCTTCTTCAAATGAATCTGCTTTTGTAATCGCTACAACTGGACCGAAGATTTCTTCTTTCATAATACGCGCTTCTGGATCTACGTCGGCAAATACTGTCGGGTGTACGAAGTAACCAACAGAATCATCTGCAGTACCACCAGCAACTAGACGGCCTTCTGTTTTACCAATTTCAATATACTCACTGATTTTTTTGAATGCTGCTGAATCGATTACTGTTGCCATAAAGTTGTTATTGTCTGAAGGGTCACCGATTGTTAATGATTTCGTTAACTCTTCCACACGGTTTACAACTTGATCATATACATCTTTTACAATTACTACACGTGAACATGCTGAACACTTTTGTCCTGAGAAACCGAACGCTGATTTTACAATGGACTGTGCAGCTAACTCTAAATCTGCATCCTTATCAACAACGATTGTATCTTTACCACCCATTTCAGCGATGACACGTTTAATCCAAATTTGACCTGGGCTTAATTTTGATGCGCGTTCGTTAATACGTAAACCGACATCACGAGAACCTGTAAAGCTGATGAAGCGTGTTTTCGGGTGGTCTACTAAGTAGTCCCCTACTTCCGCTCCACTACCAGGAACGAAGTTTACTACGCCCTTTGGTAAACCTGCTTCTTCAAGCACTTCAATAAATTTATAAGCGACAACCGGTGTTGTTGATGCTGGTTTTAATAATACTGTGTTACCAGTAACAACAGCTGCTACAGTTGTACCTGCCATAATTGCGAACGGGAAGTTCCAAGGAGAAATAACAATCCCAATCCCTAGTGGAATATAATCATAACGGTTGTATTCATTTGGACGACTTTCTACTTTACGTCCATCTTTCATTTCCAGCATTTGACGGCCGTAATATTCTAAAAAGTCGATTGCTTCTGCAGTATCTGCATCCGCTTCATTCCATGGCTTACCTGCTTCTTTCGTTAACCATGCAGAAAACTCATGCTTGCGGCGGCGGATAATTGTCGCTGCTTTAAATAATACGTCTGCACGGATTTCAGGTTTAACTTTTTTCCATGATTTGAAGGCTTTATCTGCTTCTTGCATCGCTTTTTCAGCCAAGTCTTTTGAAGCTTTTGAAACAGACCCAATCACTTCTGTTTTCTTTGCCGGGTTATATGATACAATTTTTTCTTCTGTCGTAATACGTTCGCCACCGATAATTAGAGGATAGTCGGCACCAAGCTGTGATTCTACTTTTTTAAGCGCTTCCAAATAAGCTTGCTTGTTTTCTTCTACCGAGAAATCTGTAAATGGTTCATGTTTATAGTTAATCATTTATCATTACCTCCGATATTAAGTGCAATATATTTTTGCATCATATTATGTTACTTAATTTGAATTATGCAATATAATAATGCTTAAATCAATTATTTTTTCTAAATTACGCAAATTATCTCATTTTGACATTCCCATGCTAAAATAAAATGGAGGGGGTTACACCGTATGAATCAACTAGATGACTCTAGTGTTTTTGAATTTATGATTGAAAAAATAGAAACCGGTCTTTGCGCTATTGACGAAAATGGACGAGTCATCGTTTACAACAAAAAAATGCGCGAACTTACTGGTGAATCACTTGAACAAATAACACAGCGCTTTTTATCACAGTCACTTGACTTTAACTTGGAGCAAAATATGCTGCAAAAAGTTTTAGCTTCGGGTCAAAGTTTTAAACATATTAAGCAAACGTTCTGGAATGCCCGTGGTGAAGAAGTCACAATGATGAATGACTATTATCCATATACCCTTAATGACGGTACGAAAATCGCTATTCAATTTTCCCGCGATATTACACAGCAGGAGTTTTTAATGGACCGTCCTTTAAGTCGTTACGGAGCTCCATTAACTTTTGATATTATTACCGCTGTCTCAAAATCGATGAAGCAAGTAATCCAGCAAGCTAAAATTGCCGCGCTAGGCCGAATTCCGGTCATGCTTGTCGGTGAATCAGGGACAGGGAAAGATATGATTGCAGAAGGTATTCATCATGAGTTGGCAGAAAAAAACGAACGCTTTATTACACTTATTTGCCGCCGCAATGAAGAAACATTGCTCGCTCAAATCGAAAAATATATTGCCGAGGAAAAAAACTATACGTTTTTTGCCGAGCGGATTGAGTTTTTATCAGATGAAGCACAAAACCGTATCGTGGAGCTTCTAGAGAAACATTCCGAACGTAACCATGTATTTATTGCAAGTATTGGTGAAGATCCGATTGACCTAATCCAGAAAGGTCATCTCTCCAAAAATCTGTATTACTTATTTTCTAACTTGACAATTCAAGTACCGGCATTACGTGAGCGCCGTGAAGACATTAAGCCTTTCGTGGACGATTATTTCGCTCGCCGACGCATTGCATACGGCAGCCCGGTTAAAGGTCTATCACCTGAAATCGAGGAAATATTTCTGAACTATGAATGGCCAGGAAACTTAAAAGAACTAGAAGTGTTACTGGATGATATTAGTGCATTACTTACAACAGAAGAATATGTGGAACTTATACATATCCCAGCATATTTCAAGTGGAAGCTCCAGCAAGCCGAGCCAACTACCTCCGAGCAGCAAAAATTATTTGACTTCTCCGGACAAACATTGCAGCCTCTTGATGAATATATGCGTAAAGTTGAGGATTATTATATTTCACACGCCTTACAGCTGAATGATGGAAATATTTCACAAACAGCTAAAGCACTAGGCATCCACCGCCAAGGTTTACAATATCGCTTAAAACGCAAGTGAAACTGGAAATATATTCTATTAATTACCATTTAACAGATCCGCTCTATGTGGGTCTGTTTTTCATTTTACAAAGTGCAATATTATAATGCATGTCATATAAATGATGTTTTTTAGAGCATGTAAACGTTTTAATAAAGTATTTCAGCAAAATTTTTTTACAGCAAAAACCGTTGCTATTTCTCGCTTTTCCTTCTAGCAAACACTAAACTTTTCAAAATTTGTTTCCTTTTTTGAATTTTTTGTTTTATACTCACGTCAATAACAATAAAATACTTTTTTAATCGCAGGGGGATTGATTAAAATGTCATTAAAAGATTTTTTTATCGCACTTTCAGAGAATCAAACATTAAATTCTGCAGCCCAAAAATACGGATTTAAGCTAGGGGCGCAAAGTGTCGTTGCAGGTACAAATATTGATGAAGTTATAGAAAGCATCAAGCATTTAAATGCACAGGGTATTTCTTGTACTGTCGATAATCTAGGGGAATTTGTGTTTGAGAAGTCAGCTGCACTTGCTGCAAAAGAGCAAATTTTGGCAGTAATCGAACGCATTCACAGTGAAAACCTTGATGCACATATTTCTTTAAAACCATCTCAGTTGGGGTTGGATATTGATTTCGAGTTTAGCTATGAAAATCTAAGAGAGATCGTTGCATTGGCAAATGAATATCAGATTTTTGTTAATTTTGATATGGAGAACTATGCTCGTTTACACCCTTCATTTGAGTTATTGGAGAAGATTCATGCTGAATACGATAATGTTGGTACAGTAATTCAAGCGTACTTTTTCGAGTCAGATGAAAATGTCGAACGTTTTAAAGATTACCGTTTACGCCTTGTAAAAGGTGCTTACAAAGAAGACGAATCTGTCGCTTATCAAAATAAAGCCGATATTGACCGCAAGTTTATCGAGCAAATTGAATACCATTTACTACATGGCAAATTCACTTCAATTGCAACACATGACCACAATGTAATTAATCATGTAAAACAATTTGTCGAAAAGCATAATATTCCGAATGATAAATTTGAGTTCCAAATGCTTTATGGTTTCCGTAAAGAAATGCAGTTGAGCCTTGCAAAAGAAGGATACAACTTCTGTACGTATGTACCATTTGGTAATGATTGGTATGGCTACTTTATGCGTCGTTTAGCTGAACGCCCGCAAAACCTGACTCTTGTCACAAAACAAGTATTTACGAAAAAAACAAATACAATTTTAGCTGTTGCAGCAGGTGCATTTTTAGCCGGACGTATGTCTAAAAAGTATAGATAAGTACAGATGCGCCATATTTTATTGCGTTGACGACCATCTATCGAAGCATGTTAAACTAGTCAAAAATTATTAATAAAGGAGTTGTCTTTATGTCGGATTATAGCTATCAGTTGTTGGCCATTATTATTTACATGATTGTGATGCTCGGTATCGGTTGGTATGCCTTTCGAAAAACTAGCAACCTGACAGACTATATGTTAGGCGGGCGCGGTCTCGGTGCAGCTGTAACAGCATTAAGTGCCGGTGCAGCGGATATGTCGGGCTGGCTGTTAATGGGACTTCCAGGTGCAATCTATTTATCAGGACTTGTGGAAGCTTGGATTGCAATCGGTTTAACAATCGGTGCTTACTTAAACTGGTTACTTGTAGCACCTCGTTTACGTGTTTATACACAAGTAACAAAGGATTCCATTACAATTCCAAGTTATTTGGATAACCGTTTGCGTGATAACACTAAACTATTACGTATCGCATCCGGAATTATCATTTTAGTATTCTTTACATTCTATGTATCTTCCGGAATGGTATCCGGCGGTAAGTTTTTCGAAAGCTCATTCGGAATGGATTATCATACAGGCCTTTTATTCGTATCTGCAGTAGTTGTCGCTTACACTTTATTTGGCGGATTCCTGGCTGTTAGTTATACGGATGTTATTCAAGGACTTATTATGCTTATTACATTAATTGCTGTCCCTGTTTTCGGAATTTTCCTAACAGGCGGTATTGGGGAAACGGTCGATTCCATTAAAGCGGTAGATCCGGAAATGTTCAGCCTTCTTCCATCTACTGTGACAGCTGCGGCTATTATTTCTTCTCTTGCATGGGGGCTTGGCTACTTTGGTCAGCCACATATAATTGTGCGCTTTATGGCGATTTCATCTGTAAAAGAAACGAAAAGTGCACGCCGTATCGGTATTGGGTGGATGATTTTCAGTTTACTAGGTGCGCTTGCAACAGCTTTGGTCGGTGTAGCATACTTCCAACAGCAAGGTACGGAATTAAAAGATCCGGAAACGGTATTTATCGTACTAGGACAAATTTTATTCCATCCGTTCATCGCAGGAATTGTACTTGCAGCAATTTTGGCAGCAGTTATGAGTACCATTTCATCACAATTAATCGTAACTTCTTCAGCACTGATTGAAGACATTTATAAAGCTTTATTCAACAAAACTGCGACAGATAAACATTACGTATTTTTAGGTCGTGTCGCTGTACTATTCGTATCTATCATTGCCGCAATTGTTGCATGGAATCCTGAAAGCACAATTTTAGGACTGGTAGCATTCGCATGGGCAGGTTTCGGTGCAGCATTCGGTCCAATCATTTTACTTTCCCTGTTCTGGCGCAAGCTTACTAACTACGGAGCACTTGCCGGCATGGTTGCCGGTGCCGCAGTTGCATTTGTTTGGGGTCGTACGGAAAGTTTAACAAGCATGCTTTATGAGATTGTACCTGGCTTTATCGCGTGTTTAGTCGTTGCAGTCGTAGTAAGTATGTTAACGTATAAACCAAATGCGGAAATCGAAGAAGAGTTCAATGAAACTCAGCGTATTTTAAAAGAAGAGCAATAGTAACAATAAAAACGGTATGATCTTTTATAAGATATACCGTTTTTTCAATATCCAGAAAAACTTTTGATGGAGGTTATTTTATGCAACTTGCACAACTATTCCCTTCCCTTAAGCAACATAGTACATACCCGACAGCCCATAATTCTGCAACTACAATTTTTTATGATTCGCCTAATGCATGCTGGTATGAAATCGCCAAAAGTGAAATAACCGAACGAGATGCTCTATTGTTAAAGCATTTTTATCATGAATGTAGTGAGCAAACGGATCCGTGGTTACTATTATTGACACAAGGAGTTGTACCAAAGCCAGCTACTTACTCTTCTATTCGAATTTTACAATATCATATTAATAATGATGCCGCGCAATTAAAATACGCTATCGAACTTTTCTTTATGCATGATGCTTATCTTCTTGAAGTTTCTCCTACTACTTTCTGGATTATTTTGTTTAAAAATTATTCACGGGAGGAACTGGAAGGCTTTATTGCTATACTGGAAAATGATTTTTATTTGCATGGACAACTTTTCATAGGTCAAATGCTGCCAGTTTCCGAGATGCTTCACCAATCTTTCTCATCAGAACAAAAAATGTTTCAGACTATTTTAGAACGGCAACATCAAACGATCTATACATTTTCTGAATGCTTCCTAACTATACTGCCGTTACATTTAAATCTGCCGTTACAACAATATTTGCAGCATACGCTGTTCAATAATTTAAATGATGAAATGATTACTACCATTACAACGCTATTTTCCCATAATGGAAACATGTCCTCAGCCGCAAAAGAATTACATATACACCGCAACACGTTGTTGTATCGAACACAACGTTATTTTGAAGAAACATCATTGGACTTAAAGCGCAGTGACGATCTGCTAATAGCTTATTTAGCAGCTCAATTGAATAAACTGACAAAATATCCCTGAAAATTTTAAGCACATTGCACAAAGGCATTCCCCTCTTAATCTTTTATAATATGAAAAAAGGGGGATTGTTTTTTATGTTAGATTTTGATCATCTTGTAAAACGTTATCCCGATGGCTATGTAGCTGTTGAAAATTTTCATTTAAAGGTTGAACCTGGTGAATTCCTTGTACTTGTTGGTCCTTCAGGCTGCGGGAAATCTACGACATTGCGTATGGTGGCAGGACTTGAAACGATTTCCGAAGGGGAACTACGCATCGAGGGTAAACGAGTGAATGAAGTTGAACCAAAAGACCGTGATATTGCAATGGTGTTCCAAAACTACGCTCTTTATCCGCATATGAATGTATATGATAATATGGCTTTTGGCTTGAAGCTGCGTAAATTCTCCAAAGATCAAATTGATAAAAAAGTACGTGACGCTGCAGCAATTTTAGGGTTATCGGAATTATTGGACAAGAAGCCAAAATCCCTATCCGGTGGTCAGCGCCAACGTGTTGCATTAGGACGCGCCATTGTTCGTGACGCGAAACTGTTTTTAATGGACGAACCATTATCGAACTTGGATGCAAAACTTCGTGTACAAATGCGCTCTGAAATTACAAAGCTCCATTACCGTTTAAATACGACGACTATATATGTTACACACGACCAGACGGAAGCGATGACAATGGCTTCACGTATTGTTGTAATGAAAGATGGAATCATTCAGCAAATCGGAACGCCTCGTGAAGTATATGATACACCTGAGAATGTATTTGTTGGCGGGTTTATTGGTTCACCAGCTATGAACTTCCTTCGCGGGAATGTCGTAGGGGAATATTTTGAAATTGCCAGCGAAAAAGTTCGCATTCCCGAAGAAAAATTAAAAGTATTAAAAGAACAAAATTATACGGACCGGGAAATTATTTTAGGTATCCGTCCTGAAGATATACATGACGGCAATAAACAAGACTCGAGCAGTGTTGTTAAAACTAAAGTGCAAGTAAGCGAATTAACCGGTGCAGAAATGATTGTTTATGCATCAATTGATGACCAGCAATTTGTAGGCAAAATACACGCAGATGCAGATGTAGCTATGGGCCAGGAGCTTTCCCTTAACTTCAACTTAGCTAAGGCACACTTTTTTGATCCGGCAACTGAAATGCGGA
The DNA here is from genome assembly GCF_050280445.1 of Solibacillus sp. NPDC093137. Taxonomy (NCBI): domain Bacteria; kingdom Bacillati; phylum Bacillota; class Bacilli; order Caryophanales; family Caryophanaceae; genus Solibacillus; species Solibacillus sp. NPDC093137. The sequence goes on along the minus strand of NZ_JBNNVH010000005.1, from coordinate 56,727 downwards.
TTCGCTGATTAGTAAATAATTAGAAAAAGCAGTCAGAGAAAATTCTGACTGCTTCTTTTTATATTTTATAGCAACGCTGCACCTATCAGTCCGGCATTGCCTTTATTTAAGCTTGCTTGCACTCTGCCTTTTTTATGTTCAAAGAATGGCAGGCTGAAATACTGATCAACTAAACGGGAAATTTCACCCACAATTAGCGGATGATGATTCATAACTCCTCCGCCTAGTACAACAACATGCGGATCTACTAATAGGATGAAACTATGAATTTTCTGAGCGATTTCTTGCTGCCATTCATGGATGAGCGGCACAATACGTTCATCATTTTCATAGTAGCGGTCAAAAAATTGCTGTAATGTCCATTCTTCATTTGTATGCTGCTGTAACTTCTTTAATAAACCAGGTCCAGCACATACTTCTTCAAAATAGGCCCCTACGCTTGTTAACGAAAAACCGATTTCTCCTGGAATTCCGGCACCTCTTAAAAACTTTCCTTCATGAATGATACAGCAGGCAATTCCTGTACTGATCGTGACATAAATGAATGTCTCTTTTTCAAAATGACGGATTTTATATTCTCCATTTGCTGCTGTCATCATATCTGTTTCCATAAAAACTTGAGCTTTCGGAAATGCCATTTCAAGTCTTTGGACGAGCGGAAAATTACGCCATGGCAAGTTTTGCTGAAATACAACAAGCCCTTGTTTTAAATCTAATATTCCCGGTAAACCGACCGCAACTTTTATAACGTCCCCCCCATCTTCATCTTCCAGAAGCTTATGAAAACCAGAAATAATGGCCTCAAATAATGATTCAGATTGCTGGGGACTCTTTGCTTCCATTTGCTTTATTATTTTTTCAGGCTGTTCTTGCTTCGATAAAGCAAGTGCTAATTTTGTCCCTCCGATATCAGCACTTAAAATCCACATTTAGTCCACCTGCTTCACAAAAATTCCGTAGTCTTTCCAAATCGTATAGCCAAGCTTTTCATAAAAGGCGATTAAATCTGTCCAATCAATAAAGAACGTCTCTTTACCACGTTGCTGCAAATAATATTCTGCTGCTTCAATAACCGCACGTCCTAATCCATATTTTCTATAATCTTCATTTACCCCTAGTGGACCAATGCCACCTAATCGGTCAAACTGCTCTGCCCAATTATAGTTCGGCCCCGTCCAGGCACTATGTTCGTCATTTATACGACAGAAGCCAACAATCTTACCTTCCCATTTTACAACGACATAATCTCTTCCTGTACCTCCGTGAGCAAAATAGTCATGTGCTTCAAAAGTCCAACGTCCGGGAAAAGACTTGCTCATAAAATCAATGAGTTGCTGTTGTTCCTCTTTTTCCAATAGAACAAATTGAACATTGTTTTTTTCAGGCAATGACAATCGCTCTGTTATCGTTTTCGTAAAGTCTACACTATCGACAACTCTCTTAAAGCCAAACTTTTCGGCGAATGCAACACCTTCCCGCTGACCAAGTGGGACTCCGCATAATAAGTGGCCTAAATCTCCGCCAAACTGGATTTTCTTTATTCCGTTATTGTGAAGGGCCTGTTCTGCATATTGATAAAGTTCTATCGCAATTTTTTGCTGACGGTAATCCGGGTGTACGAGCAGCATTTGAATCCAGCCATGCTCCTTATTTAAAGAAACGCCGTGTGTTTCATGCCAAACTTTTGCAATGACAACACCGACAGTTTTCCCGTCTATTTCCTTTATCGCACTTCCTTCATCTAAAACATAAGATGATTGCCAAGTATTTTGTTCAAGCAAGCGATCCGACAACTTAAAGTCAGGCAAACAAATATTCCATAAGTCTACTATGTTCTTGTGAGATTCCTTTGTTACTGGCTTTAGCATCCTATTTCCCCCCAAATGTTTCTTCCATTCGACGTAACGGATCATCAAAAAAGTTTTCATCCCATTCAACAACTTGCCCTTGTTCTATTAACTGTTGTTTTACTTGTTCATATGAAATGTCCTGAACTGGTTTCCCTTCCTGCAGTGCAATTGCCGCTACAGTACCTGCCCCTTGCCCGAGCATCATAAATACCGGTTCCATCCGAATTGAACCATAAGCAATATGAGAAGCACTTAGGCACACAGGAACAATTAAGTTTGTACAATGCTCCTTCTTCGGTAAAAGCGAACGCAAATCGATCATAAATGGTTTTACCGGTACTTGGATATCACCTTCATTCATTACTCGCCCATTGACGACGATCCGACGGCAATTATGTGAATCCATATGAAAAGATGCGATTGCAATAGGTTGTTCGCAAATTACTCGTTTTAGTGCATTGTGTTCTGTCATAACATACTCGCCTACCATTCGCCTTGCTTCTCTTATATACAGCTGGCGCGGCCAATTGCCTGTATCGGTAAACTCATCTGCCGCCAATCCCCATTGTCCCACTTCTTCACGAATAACAAGCGGCACTTCTTCATCATTGGCTAAAAAGTACAGTAGCCCTGCAACATATGTTACATGCTGCTGATACATTTTTTCTCTTAATTCATAATCCCCATCTGGGAAAGCATAATTCATTCCGATAAAATCCGTAGAAAATGCCCCATGGTTATTTAAATCGGTTTTTCCATTCATCAATGGGGTATGTAACTTCATCGCGTCCCAATGCCCTGCCTTTATATAGCGTAACAGCAGTGCATAATTATTACGCTCATATCCATTCGGTTTTGGGAACGGCACTTTTTTTTCCTTTGTTAAACACATCCGGAAATTATAAGCTTGAATTCGATGATCACCTTCACCATTTTGCTCTTTCACAACCTCATCCGAAATTCCATACAATAGTCCGCTTGCCGGATTGCCTTCTTCTATATACGGATCGATAAAACTTTCAAACTTGTGATGTTGTGCACCAAATTGAACTCCATTATAAATTTCCTTATAAACTGTGCTTGCTTCTCTTCCTACAATATATTCAACCCCTGCATGTGCCAGCAGATCACCTTCATAGCTGGCATCAATAAATTGCTTTGCTTCATAGGTTGTACTGTCTGTCATAACGATTTGCTGAATTTGCCGGTCTTCAAGAAGAACCGATTCAATAAATTGCTCCGTCTGGATATCAATCTCATGTTCTTCTAACCATGTTTTAAATATACGTTCTGCTACATGCGGCTCGAAACGTACACATTTTTCGATACGATAGTGGTGCGCAATCTCGTCATAAAATTGCTTCGCTAAACCACCAAGCGCCTGTTCAGCACCTAAGTCCGTTGCCCCTAACCCACTTGTCGTCATCCCGCCGACAAAGCGGCTGCATTCAGCAATACGAACATCATGTCCCTTCTTTTTAAGGGTAATTGCTGCTGTAATGCCTGCAGGTGTCGCACCGTATATTAATACATCCTGCTTATAATGCTGTTGTCTCTTTTCTTTTTTACAGTAATAAAAAACCGGTTCCCACATTTATAAAGCCTCCCAACGTGATTTCGTAGCCTGAACGACTCCCTGTAATGACTCCACATATTGTTGAAGCGGTTCCTCTACTTGCTCCTGTTGCAGCAACTGTTCCATTTTATTTAATAACTCCAGTACTTCAAGTTTCATTTCCGGGTTTTTGGCCTCTACAACACGGCTTGGGAAAAATACGGCGTTATACTGACTGTTTTGAGCAAAAATGTGTTCAATTTCTTCTGCAAGCTGCTGCATGGCCGGTGACAGTAAATACGAAACAGTTTCTACATCTTCCCAAAGCGACCTTGCAAATACGACATTATTTAATTGCTGGTACTGCTGATAATCGTATTGCTCCATATGTGGCTGAGCCTTTGCGAGTTTATGAAGTGGCACGACTAAATTGACCATTCCATCACAGCCTGTTTTTTTATAATTCTCTATATCTGTCGTTATTCGTTTAAATAATAGCGGGAAAAGTTCACTTAGCATGAAGTGGTCACTGTAATATTCAAAAACTGTAATCTGTTTGTCAGTTGCACTGCGCCAATCCATCAGGCTATCCCATGCACGCTCATCACGTTCTGATTCATAACTGTGTGCATAATTACGTCCCCAATATGCATATAAAACATTGGCTGTACTTACCTGCTGTTCTTTGCGCTCAAGCATTTCCCAACTTAGACCGGCATTATAGACGATATGCTCTACTTCAACTTGTAAACCTGCTCCAGTTAATGCTTGCTGTAGCTTTTCGGTGAAAGCCATATATTGAGTTAAAAAGAGCTTTGCTTCTTCACCTTTTGCTCCCACATCTTCCGGCCAGAGTGAAATCCGTCGAATAACGGGTTCTGCTTCACAGTAAGATACGATTACTTCGATGACTGATTGCTGAGCTTTTTCATCCTGTAAAAAGTCATGATTTTTTAGCGCATTGGCCGCTGTAAATTCTGTTTCCTCTCCAACTAAGTCATTTACCGCCCCATCAGCAGCAGCCTTTCCGGAAACGCTAACTCCTTTTGCCTTTGCCAATAAATAACGTAAACTGTGCCCGCCTAACGTGACATCAATCCCACGCTTTTTTATTTCCGGCAATAGCGCCTCCTTTACTTCATCCCATAGGAAAAATGTAAAGAACACTTCATTTAGTCCGTTTTTCGTACCAACATCTAGCATCCTCTTTAAAAAAGGGATGTCATCGATTGTTTCAAATACATTTCCTCTACGACTGAATTTCGGTTTTCCTTCATAGGTACTTGTCAGCCCTTGAATACCAATTTTTTTCTCATTCTCCAACTCCAAAAATACAAGCCCTTCTACCTTTTCAATCAGTTTATACACCCCGTACAACAAGGAACGACTTGTATTCCCGCGAATCACATAGTTATTTTCAGTGTAATTAATTACATATTCATCACCATTTCCCAATGGATTCAACTGTTCAAAAATGACTTGTTTATCCCCCGTATAAAAGCGTTCTAGTTCTTCAAATGCAAATTGTTCAATTTCATTTTTATAACTTTTTAGTTTGTTCATCTGCATCATTCCCTTTCGTTAATTGCTCCGGTTTAACGAAAAGGATACCCGTTACGAGTATCCTTTGAATTGTCCTATAGTTTTACTGCTTGCTTTTTGTAATTTGACTCATATGCTGCCAACGCTATTTCTAAAGATTTCAATCCATCATAACCGGAAATAAGCGGTTGCTTTTGATGCTGAATTGAATTTAGAAAGTCGACAATTAAATCAAAATCGGTATCATTTCCGCTATATAAATGTGTGAGCGATTTGTTGCCTTTCCCATACAGGTTAAGCTTCTCGTTGAACACATCGACTTTTCGCGTTGCTTTCGTTCCGATTACTTCAATCATCACGTCACCCCATGTCGGAAATTCCGGGAACCGTGACCAGCTTGCATCGTGTGAAGCAATCACACCATTATCAAATACAATTGTCATGATCCCTGCATCATCCGTACCAAGCTCGGTAAAATAGTTATTCGCAAATGCTGTAATTTCCTTTGCTTCGCTGTTCATATACCAGCGCATAATATCAACCATATGGACGGTATGATCCAATACCGCACCACCACCTGCCAACCCCTCATCGACAAACCATCCGCCCGGGTTTTGCCCGCGGTTAGTAGAACGGATTGCAACGATTTCTCCAAGTTCACCTGCATCAATGGCTGCTTTCAAATCTCGGATAGGTGCACTGTAGCGGACCGGATAAGCGATTGACAGTTGCACACCGTTTTCTTTACATACATCGATCATCTCTTTTGCATCATCAATATTTGTAGCAATCGGTTTTTCACATAAAATATGTTTTTTTGCGTTCGCTGCCGCAATTACCATTTCTTTATGAAACACATTTTCACTGCAAATAAGCACAACATCGATATCCTCTGCTAAAAATACATTCATATCTGTAAAAAATGGTACATCATATTGCTTGCTCGCATGCATACCTCTCGTTGTATCCGTATCAAAAATAGCTGTTAATTTCGTACCGGGGATACGCTGAATTGCCTTTGCATAGCTAGTAGCATGAATATGTGCAAAGCTCATAATGCCAATGTTCATCGCAGTTCACCTCGTTGCAGGAGCAGTCTAACAGCAGCCAGTCTTTCATCATAAGCATCATTCCATCGAACCGCATACTGATGAACTGCATCTATATTTTTGAACAGGTTTCGATTGTTGTCTGTGTCACTCGTCATTTGTAAACTATCAAACTCTGCAATATGCAGATGGCTGCTCCATTCAAGTTCAATCCGATCGTGACCCGTCCGGTATTCTAAATGGGCCATAATCGATTCTCCGAATTCACACAGAACGATCGTATAATGATTTTCTCCAATTTCATTCGAACGTACCGATACGTTTCGAACGGTTCCAAACCATTCCGATAAAGCAAGGATATCTTCTTCTATATACGAGAAATTATTCGTCGTTCTTCGCAGTCGAAGGACGCCTTTTACCGTATCATGTGCTTTCAACACTTCATGTAATTGAATGGCAAATGAATACGACCATAAATCGAAGTAAATCCAGCCTTGTTTATCAGAAATCGAGAATGGCTTATAGGCATCTGCTGCAGGCTGTTGCAAAATTGTTACGGTATTAGCCTCTTCACTGTTCTCGTTTGTAAAACGATACAGCGGAGAGTGCATAAGTAGCTTCCGGTCTTTTTCCAATACGATTTTCACTAGTAATCACCTACAATTTTATTTCTTGATTTGTTGCAGCCGATTCATAAATTGCCGCCAACATTTTCGTCACTTCAACCCCGTCTTCCACTGTAGAAATAGGCTGCACATTATTAATACAGCAATCCACAAAATGATTGATCTCGTTGATGAATGAACCTGCGAAATCGAAACTTAACAAATCGATTTGTGGTGTAATATTTAAAATTGTTTCATGCTGCTCTTTTATAATGGCCAGTTCCGGTTCTACTTCGGCACCGCCATTTTCACCATAAAGTTTTACGGATACTTCATCCTGTTTTGCATGTAGTGTAAAACTTACATCCACATAGAGAGAAGCACCATTTTCAAAACGAATGAGCGCATTCGCAAGATCTTCAACATCATTATGCTCAGCGTCATAATCCGCCGCCTTATAGAAAGATAAGTTTTCAACATGGGCGCGATTTCCTAACTTTTTGTACGTATTACCTGAAACTGAAATCGGCTTTGGTTTCCCCATTAAATACCAGCAAAGGTCGATCATATGCGTTCCTAAATCAATTAAAGGCCCGCCACCGGATTTTTTAATATCACTGAACCAGCCGCCCGGATTGCCTAATCGGCGTATGCATGAAGCCTTCGCATAATAAATTTCGCCCAGTTCACCTGCATCAATAAACTTTTTAAGTACCCCTACATTTGTTGCAAATCGGCGTACGTATCCAACTTGTAAAATCTTATTCGATTCCTTTACCGCAGCTTCAACTGCATAAGCTTCATCAAGCGTTAAACTTAATGGTTTTTCAAGTAGAACATGCTTGTTCTTTTGGAGTGCCTGAATTGCAATTTCTGCATGGGAGTTATTCCAGGTACAGATACTGATTGCATCAATTTCCTCGTTCGCAAGGAACTCACTTACTTTTAAATATAAGTTCTCTACACAGTATTTTTTGCCTAAAGCTTTCAGTCTTCGTTCATCACTATCACAAATCGCAACAATCTCTACATTGGGATGTTCGAAATAAGGTTTTAAATGATACTCGGAAATAGATCCTCCTCCAATTACACCAACCTTTAACATGTTAATTCCCTCCCGAATATTCAATGATGGCGGTCAATGCCTCACTGCTCTCTAATATGTCATACACACCGGCTGAATTTTCAAAAGGAATTTCCAGTTGCACAAAGTCAGAAACATCGATCGCCTTTCGTTCCAGTAAACGAATATAGGCTGCCAGGTTGCGCCCTTCCGTCCAGCGAACATAATGATACGGGTAGTCAATCGCTTCTCTTTCATAGCGAGCATCATAACGGCCTGGTCCGCCAGCTCTTGAAATCGTAATGATCGCTTCCTTTATAAACAATTGTTCACGATTAAATTGTGGTTCTACATCACCGACAATAACAATTCTGCCTTGCTTACGAACCCACTCAAGGCTACGGGGAGTTGTTTCAGATTGTTTGCCACCAGCACATAATAGAACAGCATCTACACCATGCCCTTTCGTATAATCCACAATATGCTGTTCCATTTCTTTTAAATCCGAAAAAATTTCAATGCCCGGTGTACCTTTCAGCATTTCTGCTCTTTTTTCATTAGGTTCATAGCAGATGACGTCATAACTTGCTGCTGCGCAAATCTTTGCAATCATTTGGCCAAGTACTCCTAACCCGATAACTACAACCGATTCACCGAACTGCAGTTGTCCTTGACGTATTGCGTGAATGGCAATCGTACCGTGTGCTGCGAATGCCGCGTGCTTTGGCAAAACTTCTGCAGAACATTTAGCTACTAATATTTCCGGTACAACAAGCTGCTCCATATGCCCAACATAAGGTGCACCGTAGCAAGCAACGATATCACCTACTTGGACGGTTGTAACACTTTGACCAATTCCCTTCACTTTCCCAACAGCGCTATAACCAAGCTGGCGTACCCCTTGTTTGCTTCCTTCAATTAATAACCGTTCAGTCCCTGGTGAAACAGCAGTATAATAGGTCTCTACTAATACCCCTGTTGCAAAAAGCTCGGGTTGATCGATTTCAGCTATTTTCACGACACCATCATGTGCTTGTAAAGCTTTCACTCTTCTCACCTGATTTCCACTTTGCTAAATTTTGTTTAACAAATACATCATCATTTAAATGCGGATACATTTTATAAACTCGAGTTATTTCATCGGCTTGACCTTCACTTAATACTTCGTGGTCTGCCAGACACCAGTTTCCTTTTAACAATCCTTGTCTCGTCAATACTTCATTGATCCCTGCAATGCTCCCTTTAAAGGCATGTGCCGGGTCGAAGAAAGCCGCATTCGCATCTGTCACTTCGGTGGCTTTTGTTAACCAGCTTGCATCAATTTGTGCTTTATCTCTAGCTGCCTTAATCTCTTCAAAATATTGAACGGCAGTTTTTGCCCATACTGACCAATGCCCCAACAAGCCGCCAACCACTTTCTTTTTAACGGTTTCACCATTAATCGTAAATGCATATTCAGTTAATAGATCAATGACAATATTATCGTCATTTCCTGTATAAAGAGCGATTTCATCCCGGCGGTCGCTATTGCTTACAGCCCGAACGACATCTAATGTTTGATAGCGATTAAAAGGCGCCATTTTAATTGCATATACATTTTCTATATTGGCAAGTTCATGCCAAAACTTGTATGTGAATACACGGCCGCCTACTGATGGCTGTAAATAGAAACCAACTACAGGAATGATTTTGGCAACTTCTCTCGTTCGCTCCAATAACTGCGCTTCTGATAAATGTTGGAGTCCTCCCATACTTAGTAAAGCTAAATCATAGCCAAGAGATTTTAAAATTGTCGCTTCATTTTTCGCCTGCTCTACCGGACCGCAAACACCACCTATTTTAATGAAGGATTCCGGAACATTCGCTTTCTTCATTTCATCTATTGCAATTGAAAGAACACGCTCATACAAGTTGAATTGGGGATCACGAATCTCAAATTGTGTCGTATGAACACCAACTGCCAAGCCCCCGACACCAGCTTCAATATAATATTTCGTCAAGGCACGCTGACTTACTTCATCCAACGATTTGTCTTCGTTTAACGCTAATGGATGCGCCGGAATAAACGCACCGTCAAACAATGCTTTTTTTACAGCTTCATTCATTTAAAACGCCCCTTTTCGCTCTTGGAAATGCGTTGGTTTATTTAATGTGGCACCATCTAATTCCACCCAATTTGCAACCATATCAAGCATTTGCTCAATGGATACACGGGGATAGCCAAATAATTTATGGGCATGGGCCGCTGTATTTAATAATGCTGTTTCCTGTTCCACCCCTATAATTATAGCTTCCTTATTAAAGCGTTTTGCAAACTCCTTCGCCAGCCAGCGAACAGACAATGTTTCCGGCCCTGTTACATTCAGAATTTTTACAGGTGATTCGCAATGTATTAGCGAGCGAATCGCGTATTCGTTTGCATCCCCTTGCCAGATGACATTGACACTGCCCATCGTGACATCAACCGGCTCATTATTGTAGACGGATTTTGCAACTTCCAATAAAACCCCGTATCGTAAATCAATCGCATAATTTAAACGGAACATAAGCATTTTTGTATGAAAGCGATTGGAGAAATTCGTAAAAATACGTTCTCTTCCTAATGTGGACATTGCATATTCACCAACGGGAACCGGTGTTACATCTTCTCCGCAATTGCCCGCTGTTACAGGAGTAAATGGATAAATATTGCCTGAAGAAAATACGACGATATTTGAGTTTTTAAATTTATCTGCCACACGACCTGGTACGTATGTATTCATCGCCCATGTGAAGTGTTCGTTATTAACTGTACCGAATTTATTTCCCGCCATGAAAATGATATTCGGTATATCCGGTAACTGAGCGAGTTGCTCTTCATCCATTAAATCACAAGTAATTGTTTCAATCCCTGCAGATTCCAGCTCTTCTTTCATTTCTTTATTTGAAAATCTGGCCACACCGATGATCCGTTTCTCGATCCCCGCTTCTTCAGCAGCACGCTTCGCCATTTTTGCTAAAGTAGGACCCATCTTTCCTGCAATTCCTAAAATCAAAATATCACCATCAATTTTTTTTATATCCTCTACTAATGCAGCAGAAGGTTTTGTCATAAATTCTTCTAATTGTTGTACCGTTTGCATTGCGGTCACCCCTTTATAAATTGAATATTCTTACATCTTTCTGTAAAATTATATTAATATGGATTTTTGGAGGCACAGACATAATGAATAAGGCACTTCCGTATACCTCACAAAGTTTAGTAGGGATTATTGTTCCTGAAATTTTGCAGGATACAATTAAAGAAGCATTACGTGGATTCCCTAATATCCAACCACATTATTTTTTAACACAAGACTTTATAATGACGGACGAGCTACAGCGATTTATATATGAATACGAAATGCTTGTCGCAGCAGATCCTTATATTTTTCAGCAATTGAAATTCTATGATTCATCTTTGCAGCTTTATCAGATTAATAGTAGAGCGCTTCAGCTATATGAATTGCTATTAACCCATAAAATACAAAATGAACAGAAGCAGTATTGTTTTGACTTTTTACAACAAAGTACCATCTTGTCGATTACACATCAGTTACATCATAAAATCGACTATGTGTTTTCTGAAGGCGAAACGGTTGATTCCATATTGGAAAATCATATAAAACATGCTGAACAAGGCTATTTTCCGGTTACTACGATTGCCTCTGTCTATGAATCATTAAGTGAACATAATATCGAATGTCGTTATTTAATTCCGACAAAGCAAGAATTGATTGTTGCTTTTGAACGGGTATTATTGGCCTCTAAAGGGCGACAAAACAAAGAAAGTCAAATTGTATACGGTTTGATTCAATTTGAATTGATTGCTAAACAAGAACAGTCGAAAGTGGAACAAATACTTCAGCAGTTCACACAACAAATGGATGGTCATTTAATCATGCTGAATCCATTACAATATAGTTTTATTACGACCCGTGGACAATTTGAGCGCGAAACATTAGGGTACAAACATTTGCCGCTGCTTTCCCGCTTTAAAGAAGAGCTGAAAATTAATTGCACAATCGGTGTCGGCTTTGGAATCAATGCAAATGATTCCGGTCGTCATGCCAAACAGGCTCTCTATCAGGCAAATGAAAACGGACCAAACCTTTGTTATATCGTGCGTGAAGATAATAGTGTGATCGGTCCAATCGATACGACCGTTTTTATTAACTATGAACAGTACCCGTTAGTCATAACAGATTTAAAATTATTGGAGCGGGCGGAAAAAGCCGGTATGTCCGCTTCCTATATATCCAAATTAATGGGTCGCATTATGAAGCATCAAAAGTTTATTTATACGGCCGAAGAACTTGCTCAAACATTGAATATCACGTTACGAAGCGCAAATCGGATACTGCTAAAATGGCTGGATGCCGGACTAGTTGATATTATCGGCGAGGAAAAGGTAGCTCACCGAGGACGTCCTAAACGCATCTATTATATTCAGTTTTTAGAAGATATAAAGAATCAGTAAGTTGTGCTGGCAATATGCTTTATCTGATCTAATAGTTTGATTGTCTGCAATGTGTCGGTGAGATCAATGTGACTTTTTTTCTCTATAAAAAATTGCTCTATTGCATCAATCAGGCGATCATAAAATCGGACATCTCCTTCAGCAATTTCAAACCATTCACTTTGCTGCTGAGTATGTGTTACAAATTGAAAACTTTGACGATGCTGCAAGTACCCTCTAATTGAAGATACTGTCCCATCCTGATATGTTAATGAGATAAAGTGTTGCTGATCATTAAAGGTAACGGCTATGTCTTTGAAAGATGTTCCTTTTAACGCACTGATCATTTCCACTGCATGTATGCCATAATAGTAATAGTCGAATTCCTGCAGCATCGGCAGTGGAGTTATGATGTCCACTGCCTCAATGCTCTTTTTAGATTTTGCCAGTTGAATTTCTTCAGCAAAGCGTAAAGCAGAGCAGCTCATCAAAGGTGTTCCCTTTTCATTGGCTAGTTCCATAATGGAAATGGCCTGCTCGTAATTTTGTGCCAATGGTTTATCGATAAAAATAGGTTTTTCAGAAGCAGCCAAGACTGCAAATTGCTCGAAATGTTGTGAGGCATCAACCGATGTAATGATAAACGCATCACAAATGTCTGCCAGTTCCTGTAGTGTTTTTATAAAAGGAATTCCTCTTATATGCAACTCCGCTGAAACTCGTTCAATTCGGTTTCTACTTATTTCAATTGTAGATCCACCCCGATATGCGAATAGCTCATGACCTTTTTTCTGTAGCCTTTCACTGAACGCGACTGCATGGGTTGAATCTGCTCCGATCATACCTATTTTCATAGAAGCCCCCTACTTAATACCTGACATTGTAATTCCTTCTGTAAAATAACGTTGGAAGAAAATAAATATTAAAAATGTCGGTATGAATGAAATTGTTGCACCTGCCATTTCGACACCGAAGTTCCCTTCTTTTCCGAGCATCGAGGCAAGACCAACTGTAACTGGAAACATCTTTTCATTTGTTAAATAAATTAACGGCTGGAATAAGTCATTCCAGTTTGAAATAAAAGCAAAAGTTCCTACTGTCGCAATTACTGGGAATGATAGCGGCAAAATAATCTTGAAGAAGATTTGCCAGTCATTCGCCCCGTCAATATAGGCAGCCTCTTCCAAATCTTTCGGTATTCCCTGTAAAAATTGTCGTACTAAAAATACACCCATGATTGCCCATAATTCAGGTACAATTAATGCCCAATATGTATTAATCCATCCAAAGTCGGCGAACATAATATATTTGGGAATAATAAATAACTGTTGAGGAATCATGATGACTGCCATGAAAATCCAGAAGATTGCCTCTTTACCCCAAAATTGCTTTTTAGCAAATATATAACCGAGCAATGCCGCAAAAAGCATTTGAGTAATAACAGGAATGACAGTTATAACGATAGAGTTCCAGATCCATCGTATAAAAATCCCATTCGTAAAAATTGTTATATAGTTTTGGATTGATGGATTGGTCGGCAGCCAAAACAGCGGATCAATTTGTGCCTGTTTCACTTCTTTTAATGAACCGAACACCATGATGATGAACGGCATTATAAAAATGATTGCTAATATTGCTAATGCTGTATAAGAGATTACTTTTTTCATTTATCTGCTCCTTCCCGCACCAGCTTAATAATAATTTGGATCTTTCCCGATATATTTACGTTGTATTAACGAGATAATTAAAATGATAAAGAATAACACATACGATAAGACTGCTGCATAGCTCAAGTTCAAGCTTGTAAACCCTTGATGATATAAGTAATACACGATGGTCGTTGTTGAGTAGTTCGGTCCCCCATTCGTTAACAAGAACGCAGAGTCGAAAATTTGGAATGAACCAATCGTTGTTGTAATTGCCACGTAAAAGTGAATAGGCTTTAACATCGGGAATGTAACTTTCCAGAAGATCTTCCATGGACTTGCACCATCAATCCGAGCCGCTTCATACAATTGACGGTCGATGGATTGTAGTCCCGCATAATAGTAAATCATCGTTGTACCCGCTACTTTAAAAATACTTAATCCTGCCAAGACGAGAAGCGCCTGTGATGAACTGGATAAAAACAGCTGTGGGTTGATTCCGACAAAACCGATTAAATAGTTTATAAAACCATCTTCTGTACCGCGGAATAACCATCCCCAAATACCTGCAATAATTACGAATGATGTAACAACAGGTAAGAAAAACAATCCTTTAAAAAACCCTGAAAATTTAACTCCTGAATTAATGATTACTGCTAAAATTAGGCCAAGCGCCATTGTTGGAACTATATAATAGATGGAAAACTTAACTGTATTCCATATTGCTTTCCAAGCGATTTCATCATCAAACAAACTTTTCCAATGTTTTAACCCGACAAACTCAGGGTCCCCAATAATTTTCCAGTCATGAAACGTTAAATAAAAACTTAAAGCAAATGGATAGATTTGAAAAATAAGAAAATGAATTATTACGGGAACGAGCACGACATAGACTAATAGATTTTTGTTTAACTCCCTCTTAATTCGTGCACTAAGTGATTGTTTAGAAGTTGTAGAGGTCACATGCCTCACCCTTTCTGTACTTGAAGTAATGAGAGAGTTTGATCTTCACGACCAAACTCTCCTTTAAAATTATTTGTTAATTACCTTATCAATTGCGTCTGCCGCTTTATCTGCAGCTTCCTGAGGAGATTGTTTACCTTCTAACATTGCTTGAATTTCTGCTTGAACTAAAGGCATAATATTACGCCCTTCTGGGTGAATCACACCTGGCTTCGCATACTCTGTGTAGCCTGCTAATTGAGCCATGTATTGTTGTGAATCAAAAATATCCTTCGCTTCATCACGTGTCGGGATATATTGTGTAATATTGTTGAATGTACGTTGGTTATCTGTATTTGTAATATACTTCATGAACTCTGCTGCGGCTTCAGGATTTTTAGAAATCGCCGAACCTACAAACATACCAACAGTACCGTAAGTTAATTGCTCTGCATCTTTTAATGGTGGAGCAATAACAAACTCAAATGGCTTCTCAGCTAATAAACGGTTTACCGAAATACCAGAACCATTTACAGCTAATAACTTTCCGCCGAAGTAAAGTGAGTCATGATCAAGCGCTGTAATTGAATCTTGCGGAATCCAGCCCTTTGTATACATTTCGTTAATTAATTCAAATGACTTAACCGCTTCAGGCTTGTTAATTAAGATGTTGTTTTCTTCATCAATTACATTACCGCCAGCTTGCCATAAAAATGGATAAAGCGTGTTATTTAAAGAACCTCCACCAGCATAGGAGAATGCATAATAACCAGCTGCTTTAGCTTTCTCAGCTAAAGCTTTGAATTCATCCCATGTTGTCGGAAGGCTGTTTTCATCTACCCCTAACTCCGTTAAAATATCTTTGTTATAAATTAATGACTCCGCTGTTTGTAAAATTGGCATTCCGTACTGTTTGCCTTTCCAACTTGTTGCTTCGATAGCAGTTGGTACAAAACCGCTTAAATCTTCATCTGTAACATATTGCGATATATCTAAAATTAATTGTTGTTCTGCATATTGTGGCATTTGGTCAGGAATTACATAGAATACGTCCGGACCTTGACCTGCCGCTAAAGCCGTTAAGATTTTTTGGTCACGATTTGCCCATGGAATTTGTTCGAAGTTTACCTTTACACCTGTTTCAGCTTCAAAATCCGATGCAAATGTTTTCCACATATCTCCTTCACCTGTTGAGCCATCTGTATAAGGGTGTGCCCAAACTGTGATTTCACCTGATAATCCTGAAGATTCTTCTGAATCTGTGTTAGCGCTTCCATTGTCCGTATTTGTATCCGCATCTGTTGATGTCGTTTCATCTTCGCTGCATGCAGCCATTACAACAGAAAGCACTAATACTAAAAATAGCAGTCCCAACTTTTTAAAAATTGTATTACTCATAACCCATCCCCCTTTTTATTTTTCCTTTGTATAAAATAGCGAAATAGCTATTTTTTCCAGACTACAAAAAATTTAGGAGGAACTCAAGTCCATTAAAAGACCTTAATTTAAATTGTACGATTTTTCAGATTTTTTATTTTATAATAAAGACAAGGGGGTTATTAACTTTATGACATTTTGGGACGGGTTTTACGATTTTGGTGTAAAGCTATTAAAAATAATTTACTTGAATTTTCTATGGCTATTTTTTTCTGCGACTGGACTTTTTGTTTTCGGAATATTTCCGGCGACGATTGCTTTATTTACAATTACAAGACAATTTCTTCTTAATATTGAGAAGCCGATTACAAAAACATTTTGGGAAGTCTATAAAACCGAGTGGCTTAGAGGTAATGGATATGCGGTAATTAGTTATATTATTGTGCTGATTTTAGCAATCGACTTTTATGCGATTTATATGGTGGATTCTTTATCATTCCTTCTCATACCAACTTTTATCATTGCCTTTTTAATTTTTGGAACTTTATTTTTCTTCTTTCCAGTGTATGTACATTTTGATTTAGCATTTTTGGCAATAATCAAACAAGCATTTTTATTTACGATCACTTCACCTTTCACGGTCATTTTAAATGCGTTATGTATCATATTGATCTATGGCATTTTCAATATTATGCCGGGGGCAATTCCTTTATTTGCAGGGAGTGTGCTTAGTTGGTTCGTTATGAAATTCTCTCTGCGTTCCTTTAAGAAAATTGAACCACGGAAAGTATCGGAGGCTGTAACATGATGAATGGACTGCACCCTGAACTCGTTGAAAGTATTGATCGTAAATTAAAAAATTCTCGTACATTCGAGCAACTGATCATGAACAGAACATTTATCCATTATTCCGAGCAAAACTACCAACTTGAAAATTGTTTAATCGAAGAAATGATGATAGGAAATATACGAGTCATCCGGATACAGCCGAAGAATGCAGTACAAAATATGCCGGGCTTTATTTGGTTTCATGGCGGGGGTATGGTGTTCGGCAGTCCGGATGACAGCTTACCTTATGTAACAGATTTTGTACATAACTTCCAAGCGGTAGTGTTCCTCCCGCAATATCGGCTCGCTCCGGAAAACCCTTACCCTGCTGCTTTAAACGACGGGTATGAGCTATTAAAGTGGCTAAGTGAACATGCAGGCGATCTGAATATAGATCTAACGAAAATTATCGTAAGTGGCGCCAGTGCCGGGGGAAACTTAGCATTGGCCGTAGCATTAAAAGCCCGAGATGAAAAAGGGCCAAAAATCGCGGCGGTTTTACCGTTGTATCCGATGCTTGATGCAAATGAAAGGTCATTTCATAAGAAATTTACCTCACCTGCTATTTGGAATGCCGAAAAAAACAGAAAAAGTTGGCTTGCTTATTTACCGGATCGTGAAAACATCCCACCTTATGCATCGCCTTTTTATGCAAATGTTGAAGGGCTTCCGCCGGTATATACGTTTATCGGAACGCACGATTTATTTTACGAAGAAGTATGTGAATTTGTGGATAAACTACAGCAGTCCCGTGTACAAGTTCAATTTGATATTTACCAAGGATGTACACACGGATTCGACTTGGAGGGAATACCAATTGCCCGTAAAGCTAAAAAACGGCTTTTGGATATTACATTAAAATTATTGAAGTAACCGCAAAATGGAGACCCGCAGGATTTTACGGATCTCTATTTTTTTATGCCAAACCACTATATGGATAGAGCAAATTATTCGGATACATAATATCTTTTTGATTTTTAACAAACATTGCTCCCTCATCGATGAGCAAATCTTGCATGACAGGAATCTTTAAATTATCCGGTGTAAAGCACAGTCTGATTTTTTCGGATTGAATCGGTAAGCAACCGAGTATTTCCTGTACATCAACCTGCTCTTTAGAAATCACATCGATTAACTCAGCATAATCGCTTGTTACATTCAAAATGACGAATGCCTGATACTTAGGAACATAATAAATACAGTCCCGATATTGCATCAATGCATGGAACATCACGATATTTTCATTTTGAACCATACTCATTTTCTGACTGACTGGTTTTCTAAACACCGTTGTTTCATAAAATACATTTCTTGTAGGCTTATCATCCAGGTTCACTTTCTTCACTTCAGTATGAACCGTTTCAATATCTTTTTTATCCACAGTAAATGTAGATTGTATACGTGTTTCAAAACCGAACTTCGGATAAAAGCCCAATACAGTTTTATTTGCAAACAGGTATATGATATGTGCACTCACATGATCTTCCATCACCTTTTCCATAAGTTGACGGGACAATCCTTTCCCTTGGAATTTTGGATTTGTCATAACAGTCCCGATTTGAACAGCTTTATACTGCCTGCCATCCAAAATCATCGTCCCGATACTTGTAGAAACATTGGCCACTATTTCGCCATCCTCTTCAAACACATAGGGACAATATGTATCGTTCCAATACCCTTGCTCATCCCATTGTTCGAAATCCAGACCAAAAGTATCGTTTGCCAGTTTAAAGAAACTTTTTTTCAGCTCGGGGTTAAGGCGCACAGCCTCTCCTTTAATGAAATTCATTTCCACCCCTCCTTTTTAAATCTTACTATTTTCATAAATAATCTTTCCTTCTGAAACAGTTAATACAACATCCTCTTTTTCATTTACAATATAAAAATCAGCATCTTTGCCAATTTCAATTGACCCTTTTTCTTCATATAACCCTAACAATTTTGCACTGTTTGTTGAAGTCAGCTTAGCCAGTGTCACATCTGATAGTCCGAGCCACTCTTTCATATTCTTTCTGGACTTATTTAAATTGAGCGTACTTCCCGCAAGCGCATCACTTCCGACTAATTTACACAAGCCCTCTTCTACCCGAACTTGTTGTCCACCTAAATCATAAATACCGTCTGCTAATTCGGTTGCCCGCATACTGTCTGATATTAATATCATTCGGTCCTCACCAATCGTATCGTAAATAAAGCGAATCATGTCCGAGTGAATATGAAAGCCGTCAGCAATAATTTCCAACATACACTCACTTTGCAGTAAAGCGACCTGCAAGCCTGGCTCCCGGTGATGGATTGGCCTCATCCCATTGCAAAAATGAGTGGCATTCTGAATAAGCTGTTGTTCTAGCAATGCCTTTGTCTCAGTGTATTTGGCATCAGAATGACCAATCGATGCTACAATCCCTTTATTTTTTAAATATGTTGCAAGCTTATGGCCTTCATCTAACTCAGCTGCTAGTGTAATTAGTTTAATTTCGTTTTGGGAAGACTCATTTAGATGGTCAAATATTTCTACAGAAGGCTTTATTATAAACTGATCGGACTGTGCCCCTTTTTGAATCGGGTTAATGAAAGGACCTTCTAAATGTATGCCGGCAATTTTGGCACCTTTAACATTGTTCTTTGTATTGGCAATCGATTGTACAACATGCTCGATTTGTGTATCTGCCGCAGTCATCGTTGTTGCTAAAAAGGTAGTCACCCCGTATTTTGCAAGTGCCATACTGATCGTATTTAGACTGCTTTCAGTTCCGTCCATAACATCAGCACCGGACATTCCGTGAATATGCTGGTCAATCATTCCCGGCATCATTTTATACGCTGCCTTTGTTTCCACAAAATCGATTTGTACAGGTAATTCGTCTTTTTTACAAAACCGGACTATTTTTTTGCCTTCAATAACAGCATAACAATCTTCCTCTATCCGCTGTTCCCGGACAATTTGGAGTGGTCCAATACACCATGTTTTTTCCATGAACATTTCCCTCCTCTACCTCGCCTTTTATATTCCCCATTATTAGCCTATACTTGCCAATTTTCAAGAAAATTCCTTTTTAAAAATACAAAGAGATGGGGATAGAAGTAGAATTATATTTGGATAAATACAAAACTCTTTATTAAGAAACGGATATTTTGGAAAATTGATTGGAATGAAGGGCGAGTGTTCGTGCTGACGGTATCACCTTTCGCACTGTTAAAATACCAGCTGACGGCTACGCCTTTCGCTACAAGCAAAGCTTCCTGCGGGAACAGCAAAAATTTATTTTGCGACGAAAGCGTAGCGACAGGAGCACCGATGCCTGAGACGTTCGTGTAAGGCCGTGCCCGCAGAAAGCGTCCCGGAATGGAAATCAATTTTTAACGCTCAGCAAAAAAATGCTATTTTTCTCATAGAGAAAAATAGCATTTTTTGGTTATGTCCTACCCTCTTCTAAGAAAAAAATTAACGTTTATTAATTTCTTCCATTAAGATTTGGTTTGTTAATTGTGGGTTTGCTTGACCTTTAGAAGCTTTCATAATTTGGCCAAGAAGTGCTTTAATCGCACGGTCTTTACCAGCTTTGAAGTCTTCTACTGATTTTGCATCATTATCAAGAACAGTTGTTACGAAACCACGAATTACTTCCGGATCAGAAATTTGAACTAAGCCTTTTTCCTTCACGATTTTCGCTGCGTCTCCACCGTTTGTTACTAACTCAGTGAATACTTTTTTCGCGATTTTAGAAGAAATTGTACCGTCCGTAATTAATTTCACCATACCTGCTAAGTTTTCCGGTGTTAGAGCTGTATTTTTCAACTCTTTTTGTTCTGCATTTAAGTATGCAGAAATATCACCCATCAACCAGTTAGCTGATAATTTCGCATCAGCACCTGCATTTACAGTTGCATCAAAGAAATCAGAAATCTCTTTGTTTACTACGAGTACGTTTGCATCATAATCATTTAAACCTAATTCAGAAACATAACGTGCTTTACGAGCATCCGGTAATTCTGGAATCTCGTTACGTACGCGCTCTACCCATTCATCAGAAATTGAAAGACGCACTAAGTCGGGCTCTGGGAAGTAACGGTAATCATCTGTACCTTCTTTAACACGCATAAGGATTGTTTTACCTGTTTTCTCATCAAAGCGGCGTGTTTCCTGCTCGATAACGCCACCAGCCATTAATACTTCTGCTTGGCGGATTTCTTCGTGCTCTAAACCACGACGTACAAAGTTGAATGAGTTTAAGTTTTTAAGCTCAGTTTTTGTACCGAACTCTTCTTGACCGTATGGACGGATTGAAATGTTCGCATCACAACGAAGAGAACCTTCCTCCATACGTACGTCAGAAACGCCTGTATATTGAATGATTGATTTTACTTTTTCTAGATAAGCATATGCCTCGTCCGGAGTGCGGATATCTGGCTCAGAAACGATTTCAACTAATGGTGTACCTTGACGGTTTAAATCCACTAAAGAATAGCCGTCAGCATGCGTTAATTTACCAGCATCTTCTTCCATGTGAAGACGAGTAATACCGATTTTCTTTTTATAGCCTGGTGTATCACCTTTAGCTGGAATTTCGATTTCTACCCAACCGTTTTTACCGATTGGCTTATCAAATTGTGAAATTTGGTAAGCTTTCGGATTATCTGGATAGAAGTAGTTTTTACGGTCGAACTTAGTTTCTTGTTCGATGTCCATGTTTAATGCTAAAGAAGCACGCATAGCGTAATCTACTACTTGTTTATTTAATACTGGTAAAACGCCTGGATAACCAAGGTCGATTACTGTTGTATTTGTGTTTGGTTCCGCACCAAAGTGGTTTGGACTGCTAGAGAAGATTTTTGAGTTTGTTTTTAACTCAACGTGAATCTCTAAACCAATGACTGTTTCAAAGTTCATTTTATTTTACCTCCCATAATGCTGGAGTTTGTTTAGCAAAATCTGTTTGTTGCTCATAAGCATATGCCACACGGTAAAGTGTTTCTTCATCGAAATGCTTACCAATAATTTGTAAACCTAATGGTAATCCGTTTTCAAAACCGCATGGAACTGAAATTGCCGGTACACCTGCTAAGTTGATTGGAATTGTTAAAATATCGTTTGCGTACATTGTCAATGGATCATCAATGTTTGCGCCAATAGCGAATGCTGGTGTTGGTGCAGTTGGCCCAATGATTACATCGTAGTTTTCGAACACTTTGTCGTAATCGGCTTTAATTAAAGTACGTGCTTGTTGTGCTTTTTTGTAGTAAGCATCATACGTACCAGCTGATAAAGAATATGTTCCAAGCATAATACGACGTTTCACCTCATCGCCGAAACCTTCAGCACGAGATTGTTTGTATAGCTCTAATAAGTTTTTCGCGTTTTCTGAACGGTAGCCGTAACGAATACCATCGAAACGAGAAAGGTTTGAAGATGCTTCTGATGAAGAAAGAATGTAATATGCTGCTAATGCATATTTAGAGTGTGGTAAAGATACCTCTTCTACTGTAGCACCTAGGCCTTTCAATACTTCCAATGCATCAAGCACTGACTGTTTTGCTGCTTCGCCAACGCCTTCACCTAGGAATTCTTTTGGTACAGCAATTTTTAAGCCTTTAATATTACCGTCTAAAGCGGCTGCATAGTTTGGTACTGGCACATCTGCAGAAGTAGAATCCATTTCGTCTACACCTGAGATTGCTTCAAGTAATAATGCATTGTCTTTTACATTGCGTGTAATTGGTCCGATTTGGTCTAAAGAAGATGCGAATGCAACTAAACCAAAACGAGATACACGACCGTATGTAGGTTTCATTCCTACAACACCACAGTAAGCTGCTGGTTGACGGATTGATCCACCCGTATCAGAACCTAGTGAAAATGGTACTTCACCCGCTGCAACTGCTGCTGCAGATGCACCTGAAGAACCACCTGGCACATGCGAAAGGTTCCATGGGTTTTTAGTTGTTTTATAAGCAGAGTTTTCGTTAGAAGAACCCATTGCGAACTCATCCATGTTCAATTTACCAACAGTGACCATGCCTGCATCACGTAATTTTTTTACGATTGTTGCATCGTAAATTGGCATAAAGCCTTCCAGAATTTTAGAAGCACAAGTTGTTTCCAATCCTTCTGTTACGATGTTATCCTTTACGCCAATCGGCATACCGAATAATGGACCGCGCTCCTCAAAAGGAACTTGATCTAACTCAGCTGCTTTTGCAGTTGCTTGTTCTTTATTTAATGCTAAGAAAGCTTGTACTTCGCCGTCCAACTTTTCAATGCGGTCAAACGCTTCTTTTGTTAAATCCGCAATTGTTAGTTCACCCGACTTTAAGCTCTCTTGCAATTGTGCTGATGTGCGCTCAAATACTGTCATGCGAGTGGTTCCTCCTATTACTCCATAATTGATGGTACTTTAATTTGACCTGCTTCTTGTTCTTTTACGTTCAGCATTACTTTTTCAAGAGGTAAGCCTTCTTTTGCTACGTCCTCGCGAAGTACGTTCACTAAAGGTAAAACATGTGAAGTCGGTTCTACATTTGTTGTATCTAGTTCATTTAACTGCTCTGCGAAATCAGTAATTTTCCCTAGTTGTTCAGCAAATTTCTCTGCTTCCTCTTCTGTAATAGCAAGGCGAGCTAAGTGTGCTACGTGTTTTACTTCTTCTTTCGAAATGTTTGCCATTTGTTACACCTCCAAGTTATCGAATCAAATATACCTCGGCAAAATCGGATCATCCGCCGGGTCTATATGTGGAGTCAGTGATTGTTTTGGATACCCGCTGATTCTACATAAACCATGCCCATAATGATAACATTTTTCCTTGTAAAAATCTCCGCTTTAGGAAAAAATCCAGCAAACAATCCCCCACTTATGACGATTTTTCGCCAAATTAACGCATTAACGTAGTGAAGTAGAAATCCTGTGCAAAAAGAAAATACCACACTCGTAAAAGTATGGTATTTTCCGGGGGATTTTACTCATAAATATGAACAAAAGGCTTATCTTCATTCGGTTCTTTAATAATTAGCACTTCCGGTCCGTTAACAGAAGTAATACTCACCGAAATATACAGGTCAAGAGGTAAATGATTAAGCATTAAACCGGTCAAATACTGTGTAAATCCTGTAATTTCAGCCGTTCCGTAAAACTGGATCGGGATTTCGATATCAAGCTTCTGAACTTTTTTGTTTTGATAAAATCCAGTGGCAAACACACTCGTGAAGTTCGAGAAATATTTGTCGACATCCTGCTTGAAGTTTTGGAAGTTCGTATTCAAGTCACGGTATACATCATCCGGCGAACTCATCGGGAAAGTAACGTATTTTTCATCGATTGCTTTCCACTCACCCAATTCTGTTTTTCCTTTATCCGCGAAGTTATAGTCAGTATATGTCCCCGGTACAATCGCATTTCTTTCAGCTTGTTTAAATAAACCAATGACAATCGGAACATCTGCCAGCTCCGGACGGGCACGCAAACGATTGATCACTTCCTGCGCTATTTTTTTACCTTCTGCTTCTATTTTTGCATCAGGAATTTTTTGTTCAAAAAATTCCCCATACTGCTCTTTTTGATAATAGTAAACTGAATTTAACGCTAAACCGATTGAAACACCAGCCAGCTTTACTTTGTTCTCATCTGTTTTTGTTAAATAGTTTTGTTCCACAATATGTGCCAAATAAACGGGTGCTTCTGTCGCTTTTACAGTCGGATCCATTTCCTTGCCTGTCGCCTCATCCACACTTGACGGGTTTAGACCTTGGTACTCCGGTCCTTTGTCTTCTGTTTGATTTGGACGGGCTAACCAGTATTTCAATGTATTCTCATCTAAATACTGACCTTCCTGGAAATAATAGTTTTCCGTATCGAAATGATTTTGCGAAATACGCATTAAGCCTGTTTCGACTTCCTTCATATCGTACTTCGTATAAATATTGGAAACAACTAAACCACGACTTGCACTTTCCTTATAAGGAATCAATACGCGATAAAATTTATCGTTTATTTGCATGTTCGGGATAATTGTTGTTTCCACAGCTTGTTCTGTATCTGATTCTTGCGTCAGTTCTGTATCAGGTGTAAGGTTTGGTGCACACGCTGACAACATCGCCGCTACAATTACCGCAGGTATCCAGCGATAACGTTTCATGAGAGCAAGTCCCCTTTACTATATTAATTGTTCGATTAGGCGCACTTCATCCCAAATTTCAATGCCTAAGCTTTGAGCCTTTTCAAGCTTCGAGCCTGCATCTTCTCCGACTATTACAAGGTCTGTTTTTTTACTGACACTCCCTGCAACCGTACCACCTAACTGTTCTATTTTCGCCTTTGCTTCGTTACGTGTCAATTGCTGCAATTTACCTGTCAGTACAATTGTTTTTCCTGCAAAAGGATTTGCCCCTGCTTCCACGACAATTTTCTTGCCTTTATAGGACATATTTAAGCCAAATCCTTTTAGGCGTTCGATTAATTGTTGTACTTGCTCGTTTGCAAAATACGCTACAATCGATTCGGCCATTTTATCGCCAATTTCATGAATATCTTTCAATTCCTCTTCAGTAGCGACCATTAGTGCATCGATTGTTTCAAACTGAGCTGCCAAAATCTTAGCTGCTTTTTCCCCAACATGGCGGATGCCAAGACCGAACAGTAATCGTTCCAGGGAATTTTCTTTTGACTGAATAAGCGCTTCAACTAAATTCGTCGCTGATTTTTGTCCCATTCGCTCCAGGTTGATCAGCTGCTCTACTGTAAGTTCATATAGTCCAGCTACATCTTGAATATAGCCTTCGCGAAGCAGCTGTTCTACTACCTTTTCGCCAAGACCGTCGATATTCATTGCATTGCGTGATACGAAATGCTTCACACCTTCCGCAATTTGCGCAGGACATTGCGGATTCACACAGCGCAATGCTACATCGGTATCAATACGTACCACTTCTTCTTCACACGCAGGACAATGTGTCGGCATTTTATATGGTACGGCGTCATCCGGTCGCTGCTCCAGAACAACTCCCACAATTTGCGGAATAATATCCCCTGCTTTTCGTACGATGACCGTATCATCGATTCGAATATCCTTTTCACGGATCAGGTCTTCATTGTGCAATGACGCACGGCTCACAGTAGTCCCCGCAACAAGCACCGGTGTTAAAATCGCTGTTGGAGTAATAACCCCTGTGCGACCTACCGTCAGTTCAATATCCAATAATTTTGTTATAACTTCTTCAGCTGGGAATTTGTAGGCAATTGCCCAGCGCGGCGATTTTGCTGTAAAGCCAAGCTCATCCTGATGGGCATAGCGATTCACTTTGATAACGATACCATCAATTTCATACGATAAATTTGGGCGCGCTTCTGTCCACTTTTCTATAAACGCCAAAACGTCCTCAATAGTTTCGCAATACTCACGTTCTTTATTTGATGGAAAACCTAGCTCCTCCAAATACTTGAGCATTTCCCAATGCCCGTCTATGCCATAGCTTTCTCCATCCCCGCCAACTGCATATATAAACGTCGATAAATTTCGGCTTGCCGCAATTTTCGGATCTAATTGACGCAACGATCCTGCTGCCGCGTTTCGAGGATTTGCAAATAGCTCCTCGCCATTTTCAGCACGACGTTCATTCAGTTTCTCAAAAGACTTTTTGG
Source organism: Solibacillus sp. NPDC093137 (assembly GCF_050280445.1). Classification (NCBI taxonomy): domain Bacteria; kingdom Bacillati; phylum Bacillota; class Bacilli; order Caryophanales; family Caryophanaceae; genus Solibacillus; species Solibacillus sp. NPDC093137. The sequence goes on along the minus strand of NZ_JBNNVH010000005.1, from coordinate 30,159 downwards.
GCATATAGGCTTCGCCGCGAACTTCTAATGTCACTGGTTCTTTTAAACGTAAAGGAATGGCACGGATTGTTTTCAGATTGGCTGTAATATCTTCCCCTACTGTTCCGTCACCACGTGTAGCACCTTGTACAAATATCCCGTTTTCATAGCGCAGAGATATGGCCAAACCATCAATTTTCAGCTCACATACATACGAGTAATTTTTACCGATTGCCTGCTCGATTTTCCGGTCAAAATCACGCAGATTTTCTTCATTGAAAGCATTCGACAAACTAAGCATTGCTGTTTCATGCGTTACCTTTTTAAAGCCTTCCAATACCATGCCACCGACACGCTGAGTAGGAGAATCAGGATAAATAAATTCCGGATTTGCTTCCTCTAATGCGATAAGTTCATGTAAAAGCTGATCATATACACTATCTTCTACTACCGGTCTATCCAATACATAATACGCATAGCCATACTCATGAAGAAGCTTGTTCAATTCCGCAATTCTTTGTTCTATTTCATTCATCAAATGTTCCTCCTAAGCTTTCGTAATCGGCGCAAATTTCGCTAGTAGACGTTTTATTCCAGTTGGTGATGGGAAAGCGATGTCCAGTTCCATTCCATCACCTTCACCTTTTACGCTTACTACCATACCGACACCCCATTTACCATGGGCAGCTTTGTCGCCTACTTTCCAATCAAACTTATCTCCGCCAGTAGAATTCAGACGTGACGTTTGGGAAGCAGGTGCCTGCACACTTCCTAATGAACGCTTCGGCATACGGTCATAACGGTTCGATTTAAACGGTAATGAATCATCACGATATGATGTAGTATTTGCTTTTGAAACTTGCTCTAACACATTTTCATCAATTTCGCGTAAAAAACGTGATGGGGCATTGTAGCCTGTACGGCCAAAAATTGTACGAGAGCCCGCACACGACAAGTAAAGACGCTGCTCTGCCCGAGTCGCACCGACATACATTAAGCGTCGTTCTTCAGCCATTTCATCTTCACTTTCCAATGAACGTGAATGCGGGAATATATTTTCCTCCATTCCGATAATGAACACAACAGGGAATTCCAGTCCTTTTGCAGCATGCATCGTCATTAGAATAATCGTACCTTTTGCTTTTTCCTCTTCATCTAAAGAATCAATATCAGCTATTAGTGCAAGGTCTGTTAAAAATGCTACTAATGACTGATCTTCACTGCGCGCTTCAAAAGCATGTGTTACCGTTAAAAACTCTTCGATATTTTCCAGGCGGCTTTCTGCTTCAATCGATTTTTCCGCTTTCAGCATTTGACGGTATCCTGATTTTTCAAGCACTTCTTCCACAATCTCTGTTACCGATAATTCTTGCTGACGTTCACTTAATGAACGAATCATACTGTAGAAGTTTTCAGCGGAAGTAGCTGCCTTCCCTGAAAGCCCCATAAATACAAGCTCACCCATCGCATCGAAAATTGAACGGTCGCGTTCCATCGCATAGACAAGCATTTTATCAAATGAAGTCGCACCAATCGCACGTTTTGGTTCATTGATAATTCTCGCCAGCGACAAGTCATCGTCATTGTTTGCAATTAAACGCAAGTAAGCAAGCAAATCTTTAATCTCTTTTCGATCATAGAACTTTGTGCCGCCAACGATCTGGTAGTTCATATTCGATTTTACGAGCACATCCTCGATTACACGTGACTGTGCGTTTGTACGATATAAAATCGCAAAATCATCCAGCTTGTAATCTTCGTCCTTCATAAGCTTTTGAATCGTACGTACGACATACTGCGCTTCATCCTGCTCATTGCCGGCTTTGTAAAGCTGAATCTTTTCGCCTTCCGGATTTTCTGTCCGCAGTACTTTTTTATAGCGGTCTTTATTTTTTTCAATGACGCTGTTTGCCGCTTGTAAAATACGCTTAGTGGAACGGTAGTTTTGCTCGAGCATAATTACCTTTGCTTCTTTGTAATCTTTTTCAAACGATAATATATTCGAAATATCGGCACCGCGCCAACGGTAGATCGATTGGTCCGAATCCCCTACGACACAAATATTGCGGAATTTCTTCGCCAATAATTGCACGAGTAGATACTGGGATTTATTGGTATCCTGATACTCATCAACATGAATGTACTGGAATTTGTTTTGGTAAAACTCAAGCACATCCGGCGCTTCGTTAAATAGACGGATTGTCAGCATAATTAAATCGTCAAAATCGAGACTTTGATTTTGTCTTAATCGTTTCTGATAGCCTTTATATACTTGTGCGACAATCTTTTCAAATGGATTATGCGGATTCATGTTCGCTTCAAAGCCGTCCACAGTAATACATTCATTTTTTGCCGAACTGATCGTATTTAAAATTGCACGCGGATCATATTTTTTCGGATCGATATTATCCTGCTTCAATATATTTTTTATTACCGTCAGCTGATCTGAACTATCTAGAATCGAGAAGCTTTTCGAATAACCGATCCGGTCAATATTACGTCGCAAAATGCGTACGCACATCGAGTGGAATGTGGATACCCACATGCTTTCCGTTGTTCCGTTTCCTAAAATCCCGTCAATTCGCTCACGCATTTCGCGGGCAGCTTTATTTGTAAACGTAATGGCTAAAATTTTCGAAGGGTACACTTCACGCTCAACCACTAAATAGGCGATACGGTGTGTCAGTACCCGTGTTTTCCCAGAGCCGGCCCCTGCCATAATTAGAAGCGGGCCTTCTGTTGATTTCACCGCTTCAGCTTGCTGTGGATTCATTCCCGCTACTAAATTTTTTGCTATATGCTCCATATTGCACCTTCCTATCTAAAGAACGTTTGTTCCTATTATATAACACTTTTTACTGCTTGTACGGTTTTTAATGCCGCTTTTAAGTCATCATAAATAATATTTCCGACAACTACGGTATTAGCATGTGCAGCCATTTCCTTCGCCTGTTCTACGGACGTAATGCCGCCTCCGTAGAAGAGCTTTGTTTCATTTAATACTTCGGCTGTTGCCTTCACCATCTCGATATCACCATATGCACCGCTGTACTCCAAATAAAAAATCGGCAATTTAAAATAGTTTTCGGCCATTCGTGCATATGCCACAACATCTTCCACCGTCAAATCCGTTTTCGCATCTGTTACTTGTGCTACTTTACAATCCGGATTCAATATACAGTAGCCCTCCGCTACAAGCTCTTCCCAAATCAGTACATCGCCGTATTCTTTAATCGCTTCATGATGCATATCTTTCACCCATTTTGTATCTCGACTATTCAACACGGACGGTATGAAATAATAATCATATCCTGGTGTAATGCTATCGACATTTGAAATTTCAAGCGCTATCGGTACTGAAAAACGACGGACACGGACGAGCAAATCCAAAACGCCATCCAACGTCACATCATCTGTCCCGCCAACTAAAATAACATCCGTACCCGATTCGCAAATCTGCTCTAATGCCTCATCCGAAATTTCCTTTGCAGGGTCCAGTTTAAATACATGTCTCCAGTTTAAATATTCCATGAATATATCCACCTATTCTCAAAATTTTTATATTGAACTTTTCATTATCTTAGTTTTTATTGACCATCTCTTAGTATAACGAAATTCGATGAAATATTAAAAGACTGAGCGGATAAATCTGCTCAGTCTTTTAAGCTTGCTCATATATTTATGATTGGGCGCTTCTTTACTTTGACGTAAATGGCTTTTCGTCTGGATAAAGACGGCCCAGCATTTCATCATAAGTGTCATTTCCGTAGTCAAAGCAACGGCGTACACGGGAAATTGTTGCTGTTGACGCACCTGTTTCCTTTTTAATTGTTTCATACGTTTTTTTCAAACGTAATAAATGTGCAACTTCAAATCGCTGTGCCAACGACTGAATTTCACTAATCGTGCACAAGTCATCGAAAAATTTATAGCATTCCTCAATATCTTTTAACTCTAGGACAGCTTTAAACAACTGATCTGTTTGATGACCGCGAATTTTTTCAATTTGCATGTGCCCACCATTTCCTCTCTACTCTGAATATATAACAGATGCCGCTAAACCTGGAGATGTTGGTACGAAATGTATCCATGTCTTTCCTTGAACTAACTTTACTTCCGATCCATCTTCTTCGACTGCCACCAGCAGGCCATCTGCATTTTTCCATTTCACTTCACGTATCGTCCCCGCTTGAGCTACATACGCATTGCCACCACCCGTAATTGTAATTTCGCGTCGACCCGCATTGTCTACAATTCGATGAGGCATTTCAAAAAATAAAATATTGGCTAATTCGATGGATTCATTTGTTTCGTAATCGATTGTTTCTACATTTGCAGAATAACGCTTGTACTGATTCGTTTCTGCATTGTAAACGTACTGACTATTAAATGAACCGCTATTATTGTATTTCATCGATACTTCATTAGCCGTTGTTCCTATTTTAACATTATCTTCGGCTTCATAAAATGGGTAGGACACTTTTTTCTGATAAAGTAGTGAAGTCCCTACTTTTTCGGCACCGGCCTTTACATTTTCGCCCGAAATATAGGAATTGTGTGGAGCGACCCGTGTTGATGAACGTTTAAAGTAAGTACCATCATAGTGCATTCCATTTATATTATCGACAACTCTCTGTGCAAGCATCGATTTCGCTTCAGGACTGTATCCGTGTGCAATATAAAATGCGTCCAGTCCTTTTGCGATATCAATGAAGTACGACCGCGCACTGCGAATCGGTCCGATAGATTCAGGAAGTTCGGACTGGTAAAGTGCTAAAAAGCGTGTCACATCACCTTCCGCCAGCATTTCATATATAATATCCGCCTGTGCAAGTCCAGATTGAGGACGTGCCTGCGGATGGTTATTAATCGTTGCAAGTATTGGACGCATCGTCACTTCTTCTGCTACACGTTCCCCTGTAAATGGTGTAACAAATGGCAGTATTTCTTCCGCCTCCGCAACAATAATATCTTCCTCTACTTCTGTTTCTTCTATCTCTACAACAGGCTCCTCTGTTCGTTCTTTATCGGAACAACCTGTCGTTAAGGTTATACCTAATAATGCTAACATAAATATACTGCGTTTCATCGTGCTACTCCTCTCACTTTTATAGGTTTATCGCATTACAGCAGGTAGCATAACCTTATTTTTCATGACATCAAAAATCCCACGCGTCGTAATTCGAATATATGGTAAATGTGTCGATTGTAAAAACAGCAATGTGTAAATTGCATCTGTATGGTGATAACCACGTTTTTTCAAAGCACTCTTCAATGCCAGTTCTAGCGGAATTACTTCATTAACTGTCCCATCGAAAATAGAGCCGGCCAATGTCAAAGGAATACTTGTTACGATTTGATCATCTTCAACAAGCACAATCCCGCCATTCATTTTCTTCAGTTCTCGGAACGCACGCTGCATATCGTGCATCGATTTTCCGATTAAAATTATATCTCCAGTATTTGAATACGATGAAGCAAAGCCTTTTACATGAGTAGCAAATCCTTTAATCATCGTATTAATGCGCCATTTCCCATTTCGGTCGACAAGCATTAAATAGCTTTCATCATGTTCTGTAGATAAGGTATGATGATGATGTCCGAGATTTTTTATACTATAAGGCTTCGTAATAACATCATTCACCATTTCAACGCCAATCGGCATCGAAAATTGAAAATCTCCTTCATGCAAATCAAAATCAATTTTCAAATCACCGAATAGTGATAAGTCTACTTCCGGGAATGCTTTCAAATCATTATTGTCGCGCTTTAGCCATACTCCTTTTGAAATGACTGCTTCAGGTGTCGGAGAATATTCATCCGACAAAATATTAATATTTGCATAACGCCCTGTAGCAAGCAGCCCATGCAGATTTGTCATATTATAATAGCGCGCAACATTATAACTTGCCATATTATAAGCGTCAACCGGACGTACACCTGCTTCAAGGGCAGCCCTTATACATTTATCCATCACACCATCTTCATGGAAGCTCGGTGTGGATCCATCTGTCGTCATCATTAACTGATCAAATATTTCGTAGCCTTTATCGACAACCGCTTTTAATAAATGCGGCAAATCCGGGCGAATTGAAGAATAACGGAGAGTAACAGCATAACCATGCTGCAAACGTGCTTCGATATCTTCAATCGTCATTGATTCATGGTCACCATCGACTCCTAGTAAACGCATTTTAGCCAACGTTTTTTCGGATGCTCCCGGTAAATGCCCTTCGACTTTTTTTCCCTTATGCTTAGCTGCCTGAATCCAGTAGAGCATTTGATCATCCCCGCGCATCAGACGAGGCCATCCTGTAAGTTCCCCGCCGAGCAGTACGTCATGACGGTCAAGCCATTCCAATACGGAGGCATTTGAATATAGTTCCCTTTCATTTTCAAGCTCCGTTTGTGAATCGAAGCGACTCCACCAGTAAAATGAAAATGGCAATTTAGCAAGCTCATCCATAAAAGAAAACGCTTTCTTATTTTTCATTAATGAAACAAGTGTCATATTGTCTGAAATGAATGTAGTTGTGCCTGTCTGTGCACTGAATTCTGCAAAGCTATGGGGATTGTATAATTGAAAAGGGTGTACATGCGGCTCAATATAACCTGGTACAACTACTTTTCCGGCCAGATCAATAACCTCTGTCCCTTCTACACTTGCAGGCAGTTCCTTCCCGACATAAACGATGCGGTCATTGGATATCCAGATGTTTCCTGTTACCCAACTTTTCATCATACTATGTAAGTACTTTGCATTTTTTAAAACTAGACTCGGAGCAGCATGCCCATCAATGATACTCACTTGCTCTCGAATATTACTTAACTTCCAACTAATTTCCGGCATATTCTGCACTCCTTTCAACTTTTCTACCATAATATAAGGACGCTCATAACTTTTCCAAGATACTTATACCAGCTCTAAAAAATATACTGCTGCGATTCAAGTAGCTTCAGCAATTGTCTTTAACAGCTGCTGAAGCTAGATTAATGCGTATCGATTTAAAAGAATAACACATACTTAATTCAATATATTTTGCTTTATGTAGGCAATTGCTACAATATTCCTTTTGGTGAATTAATCGTAACATAGCACTTTCATAAAGCAAAGTGTTTCCAAAATAATTTTTAAATTTTCTAAAAAAAGGAGTGAAGTATAATTGCTAACCCCCAATATTTCTGAAACAAACGCTTTTATCCGTATGATGTGCGGTGTTGCAATGACCGCATTCGGTGTTGGGAGAATCGCTCATAAACCTCAATGTACAGTTGGCCGTATGATGATTCTTGCCGGTTCGATGAAAGTGGCGGAAGGATATTATCAATATTGTCCAGTAGTTGCAATGGCCAAATCGGAACAAATGAACGAAATGATGCCCGTCAATGATTAAGAGGTGGATCTAGGGTATGTTGAATAATTTTATGTAATACGTATACACAATAAAAAAGCGCTATATTGGTTAAATATAGCGCTTTTGGGTTTCAGTAATAACTTTTATGCGTTTATGAAATTGTAATACCAGCACTTGCCGTACCTGTCAGTGCAGCAGCTAATGTAACTCCTGTTCCGGCAATTGAGTAAACCATTAATAAACGGTCACCTTGTGCTACAGGAACCGGTGGCACATTTGATGATCCATATGATGTTTGGCCAAGAGTTATAAGCCCTGTAAATGGCGGTGTCAGCGTAACTCTAGCATTTGTAGCAGTGAATACTGAACTTCCTGCAGGTGCACGGTAAATTTGAGCAGTAACCGATACAGATCCTAAACCAAGATCAACGGCAGCTAGTGCAGTGAATGATGCGGAGATTGCTGTAATACTACCATTGCGTGGAACTGCGAAAGCTTCAGTAGCAACACCTGATAGGTCAATTGTATTCCCTACAATTGTAATTCCAGGAACCGCAGTACCAAATCCAATTAAACTTGTTGTACCCACTAATCCCCCAACAAGCGTAGTTAATACCACTGGCGTAATACCAGAAGAGAATGGAATGATTGACCCTGTATTTGGTGGTGTACAACCCGGTCTTACAGCTCTGAATGGTCCTAAGTTAACGCAGTTTGATCCACATGGATGTAAATTACCAATATTCATATTTTTAGAACACATACACATATTTTTCACCTCCTTCGCAATTATTCTATTCACCAATCAATAGAATCAAAGGGCAATTAACTAGTAATCAAATTTTGTAATTCAGTTTTTTACTTGAGCGAATCGACAGCTTGTTCAGGCAAAAAAAATAAAATCATCCTAACACTAGGATGATTTTATAAAGCTTTTCTATTTATTTTCGAAAAATATTAAAGAACGAGGAATTCCGCTGTTTCTTCGTCTTTTCTTCTCCAGAATCTGAATTATCCGTACTTTCTTCAACCGTTAATTCAATACTTTCCATCTGCTCTTCTTCCCGCATTGAACTGCCTTCATTTATTTCACTTAAATCGACTGGTTGTAATTTTTCAACTACCAACTTAACTTCATGAAGTTCAGGACTTACGATACTACTTTCACTAACTTTCTTAATTAGAGATGGAGGCGTTTCTTCGGGTCCATTCTCTGGCTCAAATAAGTTAGAGACTTTATTTAAAGTCGGTAAAAAGGTTGCTTCACCCTTTGACGACTTATTTGGTTTGAGTGAAGCTTTATTCAAAGAATTTCTACTTACATTTTGTGGTGGATGGTTGATTGTTTGGAAATAACGCTGATTAAAATAGCGTTCATCAACTTGATCAGCTTTATATTCTATATGTTCTTCCGGTTTCGTCTTTTCATCCTCTTTTTGCAATTGGATGACTTGATTTGTTAAATTTCTCAACTGCATATACGATGGTTGATTCGGTAGCGCCGGTGCAGGTACATTTTCCTGAGTCCCGTTCTGAAGATATTTCATCGTACTATCAGGCTTTGGAGCATTAGATTTTTCTGCTAACGGCTGCGCTTTCTTTTCCTCTTCCACCTTTTCTTCTTTAACATTATTTAACTTCTTCGATATTAATACAATTTCCTTACCCATTTTTTCAACCGTCTTATTCAATGAAGCAATCTGCATTTCAAATTGTTTTGCTTGCTCTTCATAAATTACAGTTTGAGTTTGTTGTTTTTCTTCCATTGTTTTTGTTAAGCCTTCTATATATGTTAATTGGCTTTTTAATGCTTCAAATTCATTTTTCATCATTTGGAAATCTTCAAACGATGTCCCCATTTTCAATGTCATCAATGTATTTCTGTACCCAGAGATTTTTAATTTCAACTTTTCAATTTCCTGGAGAGTATAGGTTGTGGATTCTTCCATTTCATTCACCCCTTTCAATCCGCATCTCTTCATATTTTATTGACGTTAACTGAGGTATGTGACAAACACTTCACCTTTGCAGTTGTTTTTAATTATAAAGTCACAAAAATGGGCTTTGATCTACTAATTTGTGAAGGTAACCTAATTACAGAATTCCCAACAGCCAAACTATTTCTTTGCCTATGCACTTCTATTACAGCGTCATAAAATACAAACGAAAGATAAAAATATAGAAGGAGGTGATAAGAACATGAAGGAACAAATGCCATCGCAACAAGAACTAATCTGTATTAATGTGGAAAAGGTGTATGACTGGGTTGTGAAAGATATGTCTTTTGAGTTCACTCCAACAAGCCCAATTACGTTTCCAGGTTTACCAGTAGATGCAGTTGTCGGAGGAGCTCAAGTTACATGCCAAGTAGTACCAGCAGCAGTAAACCCTGTTGTTATTATGAGCCGTGAAAATCGTACATTTACGATTGACGGAACATCTGTTTATTTACAACAGCTTATGATTCAAAAGAACTTCACTGTGACAATTTGCATTACGTTAGCAAACGGAACAACTTACACAAGTAACGGCTTTGATATTTCACGCTGCGAACATGTTGTAATGTGTGCACCTAAAGGGACAAATGTTGATGTAACATATACAGATCTTGATTGCTTCGTATGCTCAACTGGTCCATTCTTCAACAATGGGGACGGTACAATTTCATTTGAGAATCTATCACTTTCAATCGCAGTTTGCCAAAGCATTCAATCAACATTCCCAGTGACAGTAGAATTTTTGGCTGACTACTGTGAACCACGAGCAGATTTACCATTTGCTTGTTCACCAGCATCTCGCCCTAACAACTGTGCTGTTGTTTTCCCATAATATTATGAATCAGTGTTATCACCAACTTCATCATCATATAATAAAGAAAGGGAGAAACACCCTTTCTTTATTTTGCTTACATAAGCAAATAAAATTTAACCGTAAGGAGGAGGTATTTCCAGTGCCCAAAAGCTCCCACCCTTTCGAAATAAAGTTAAATACGCTGCAAAATCAAACCCAAACCTATCTCCACGAAATAAAGGAACTCATCGAAAAACTTCCTAACTCCAACAACACCAAGGTTATTAGCTATTTCACTTCCACTTTTAATATATCCCATCAATTAGATCAGGAGAGTTTATGTTTAGGCTCTTATCATATTTATAATATCGGTAATGAACCATTACTAAACCCTTCTATTTGTATAACATTGCCTGAATCATCACCTTTTTCATTTAGTGGTCGGTATGTACATGAACAGCTCCAACAAAGACTAAAAGGACCGAATGAATGGTTGCGTTTCTCAAAAACGCCAAACAAAAACGAATACTGGCTTAAACCAATTAGCAAAACATCAATCGAACCGAATGAAATCATTTCATTTACAAATTTCCAGATAAGATGGTCCCCAAATAAATCTTACGCTGGAAGCATTACAGGCTTTACTTATTGTGATCAGTTTCAAGATGGGATTGCTGTTGTAAACCCTATTAATTTAAGTGTCATTCATTTGGAACAGGAGGAAACATCATAAACGAATTTGAAGATAAACAAGAAGAATCCGAAGTACTAACAATTGAAAAGATATTAAAGCAATTCATGAAAGAACATTTTTCATCGATAAAAGATGAGCTCCAGGAAAATAATAATAGCTTTATTTTTCTGGAAAAAAGTTCACTCAATTTATTATTAGCTTATCTATTATCAAACAATAAATATGAAGCATCATACCCTGTCAATGAAGAAGAAGAAAAAAAAGCTGTTGAAAAAATAAACCAGCTCATCAATGAAAATGAAAAAGAGTTTCAGGAGATTATAGGCTTACTGAAAGATATGACTTGAAAGGAGGATCCATGTGGATATTGAAAGCGTGAAAAATAAGGACGTACTTCAATTACAGCAAACTATCATCTTTTTAAAATCAGAAATCGCAAAATATCAAAACGAAATATCCACCCTACAAAGCGTGGACTATTATTCAATGGTAAATAGTCTTGAGCAGGAACTGAGTCAGTTAGTAAACGAGAAAAAAGAACTTTCATTGGAATTAATGATGCTGAGGAAAAGTTTTGAAAAAGAGCTTAGCGAGCTGCATGAAAATATTCAATTACGTGAAGAGCAAAGAATAAAACTGATTACTTCCATTGAATCACTAGTGGAAAAAAAAGAAAACTTACAGAAAGAAAACAAACAATTAAAAGAAACAATCGAAAAAACAGCTAATAGCGAAAATCCTGCTGCCCGTTCAGAAAACTATATACAGGCCGTAGAAGAACTGGATCATTTGCTGCGTTCTTTCATGAACAGCAACAATGAACAATTACTTTCTCTACGTGATACGATCAATCAACAGCACGATTTGTTAAAGCATATTAAAGATAAAAATGATGAAATTCATTCTACCCTTGAAGAAATGGTCCAAATAAAAGAGCCTGAACATAATAATTATTCTCCAACTGATGAACAAACGATCACCCGAATCAACCTTGAAAACCAGCTCCAAAATTTATTCATTCAAGCAACCAGTTTTGAAACAGAGCTTGATGAAAAACTACGTATACTGGATGAGTTTGATGACAAGTTACTATTGCTCGCCATTGAGATTGAGAAACATAAAAAAGGTGATATATAACAGACAGCTTAGATAGTAGAAAAGGCGACACGTCTGCACGTATCGCCTCTCCTTTATTTAAATGTTCTCCAACCAATATCTTTGCGGAAGAAGAAATTCGTCCATTCTTTCTTTGCAAGTTCAGCATATACTTTTTCCTGCGCTTCTTTTAACGTGGCTGCTTCTGACGCCACTAACAACACACGGCCACCGTTACCGATGAACCGGTCGCCCTCAAGCTTTGTCCCCGCATGGAATACCGGCAGTTCAATATCCGAAAGTTCCGGCAGTGCATTGCCTTTTTCCACATCACCCGGATAGCCTTCAGCCGCAACAACAACCCCTAGCATAGCCTCTTCTTTCCACTGTAACTCATATGGCTGCTCGTTCATTAAGCTCATCATAAATTCACCGAAGTCTGAAGCCATACGTGGTAACACAACTTGTGTTTCCGGGTCACCAAAACGTGCATTGAACTCAATTACTTTCGGGCCTTTGGCAGTTAAAATTAAGCCTGCATACAGAATTCCAGTGAATGATACACCTTCTGCATCCATTGCTTTTACAGTTGGCTCTACGATTGTGTCGTACGCAACTTTCACAATGTCCTCAGAAATTTGCGGTACTGGTGAATAAGCACCCATTCCGCCTGTATTTAGTCCTTTATCGCCATCATATGCACGTTTATGATCTTGTGCAATGACCATTGGGTATATTTGCCCTTTATGTACAAAACTCATGAAGCTGAATTCTTCGCCATCGAGGAACTCTTCCACAACAACACGGGACGAAGAATCCCCGAAACGTTGGTTGCCGATCATATCTTCCACAGCTTCAATTGCTTCTTGTTCTGTCATCGCGACAATGACACCTTTTCCGGCCGCTAATCCGTCCGCTTTAATTACAATCGGAGCACCTTGCTCTTTAATATAAGCAACCGCTTTATCCGCTTCCGTAAAAGTTTCATGCGCTGCCGTCGGAATGTTATATTTGTTCATAATCTCTTTTGCATAAGACTTCGAACCTTCGATTTTTGCCGCCGCTTTCGTTGGACCGAAAATAACCAAGCCTTGCTCATTGAAGTAGTCAACGATTCCTTCTGCTAATGGCTGCTCTGGCCCTACAAATGTTAAAGCTACATCATTTTCTTTTACAAACTGTGCAAGTGCTGCGAAATCTAGTGCATCAATCGCAACAACTTGTGCATCCTGTTTCATTCCGTCATTTCCTGGTGCTACGAATACCTTTTGTACAGATGGTGCATTATTGAATTGCTTCGCGATCGCATGCTCACGACCACCACTACCGATTACAAGAATGTTCATATTAGCTTCCCCTTTTATAGAAATTTGGATAAAAAAAACGCCCGCCAAATTTTAGGCGAGCGTTTTTCATTAATGGTCGTTTACACTGCGCTACCCGACCAAAAGTAGTGCTGTGCATATTACAATCAATGATTATTTTATTATTAACAGCGCATCTCCCGGCCAAAGTCGATACAGTTGTTAATAAAATTTGGTTACGATGGGGACCCGGCCAAGAATCGCCCAATCGTCTTATTTATCCCTCTCCCGGCCAGAAAGAAGAATAAATAAATCATTTGCAAACGCTTCTGCTAACATCCGGCCAGAACATTAGCGAAACTTTATTCTATTATAACGTAAATTTAATAATTTCTCTACTGCTAACTTATTAATTAATGTTTAAAGTGACGAACCCCTGTAAACACCATTGCAATACCGTATTTGTTCGCTGCATCGATTGATTCCTGGTCTTTAATTGAGCCGCCTGGTTGAATGATTGCTTTAATACCGGCTTTTGCCGCTGCTTCCACTGTGTCGCCCATTGGGAAGAATGCATCCGAAGCCAATGCCGCGCCCTGTGCTTTGTCTCCCGCTTGTTCAAAGGCAATTTTTGCTGCGCCTACACGGTTCATTTGACCAGCGCCAACACCTAATGTCATTTGTTTATCCGTTACAACAATGGCATTTGATTTTACATGCTTCACAACTGCCCAGCCTAGTTTTAACGCTTCCCATTCTTCTTCAGTCGGTTTACGGTCTGTCACAACTTGAATGTTTGCATCTTTAAATCCGAAACGGTCCGGCTCCTGTACAAGTAAACCACCTTCAACAGCAACAACATTGAATTGATCCTGCTTTTCCTGTGCGAAATCGATAGTTAACAGACGGATATTTTTCTTTTGTGTTAAAATTTCTAATGCTTCTGCAGTAAAGCTTGGCGCAATAATGATTTCAAGGAAAATACCCGATAACTTTTCTGCAGTTGCTTTGTCCACTTCTTTATTTAATGCAATGATGCCGCCGAAGATCGATGTTGGATCTGCTTCATATGCTTTACTGAATGCTTCTTCGATTGTTTCACCAGTTCCGACACCACATGGGTTCATATGTTTCACGGCAACCGCTGCAGGTAGTTCAAATTCTTTTACGATTTGCAATGCTGCATTTGCATCCTGAATATTGTTGTACGATAATTCTTTGCCGTGTAATTGTGTTGCGTAGGCAATCGAGAAATCTGAACCTAAACGTTTTGCATAGAACGCCGCTTTTTGGTGAGGGTTTTCACCATAGCGTAATGTTTGCTTCAGTTCATATGTTAACGTCATGTTTTCCGGGAACTCTTCGCCAATTGCATTTGATAAATGATTGGAAATATACGAATCATATGCAGCCGTGTGACGGAATACTTTTGCTGCTAAACGACGACGTGTTGTTAATGTCGTTTTTCCATCTGCCTTTAACTCTTCCAATACGGCAGAATAGTCATTTGCATCAACAATTACCGTTACATAATCATGGTTTTTTGCTGCCGAACGTAGCATTGTCGGACCGCCGATATCGATGTTTTCAATTGCATCATCCCAAGATACATCCGGTTTTGAAATCGTTTCGACAAACGGATATAAATTGACACATACAATTTCGATTGGGCGGATGCCATGTTCGTTCATTTGCGCAACATGGCTTGGCTCATCAAACTTACCTAATAGACCGCCATGGATCATCGGGTTTAATGTTTTTACACGGCCATCCAAAATTTCCGGGAAGTTTGTTACTTCATCTACTGCAGTTACCGGAACATTGTTTTGTTGTAATAAACTTTTTGTTCCTCCAGTAGAAAGTACTTCATAGCCAAGAGCTACTAATTCTTTTGCAAATTCTAAAATACCATTTTTATCTGAAACACTAATAAGTGCACGTTTCGTCACGATTAGGTCCTCCAATTCATTTTTTCGGTGAGCAATGCCCTCACAGGAGCGGCTCATGCGAATTTACTTATTTACTTTAAATAATTGCTGTAATGTCTTCGTGTATAGCGCATGTTCTAATTTATGTATACGCTCTTCAGTCGCTTCACGGTTACCATCTACAACATCAACTGCTCCCTGCGAGATAATCTTTCCTGTATCCATTCCCGCATCTACATAGTGGACCGTTACACCCGTAACTTTTACGCCGTGATTCATCGCCTGACCAATGGCGTCTTTTCCGGGAAATGATGGCAGCAGCGACGGATGAATATTGATAATCCGATGCTCGTAAGCCGATAATAGCGTTTCCCCAACAAGGCGCATATAACCTGCTAAGATGATCCATTCAATCTCTCGTTCTTTTAACAGTTCAACAAGTTTGGTTTCATAAGCTAACTTGTCGGCAAAGGTTTTCGGTGCAAGCTCCATAGCAGGTATACCGAAATTTTGTGCACGTGTCACAACATAAGCACCCGGCTTATCCGTAATGACAAGCTCGATCGTCGCGTTAAGCTCACCGCGACTAATAGCTTCTTGAATTGCCTGAAAGTTACTACCGCTTCCAGAAGCGAATACGGCAATTTTCGTACCCATTACACTAAGCTCCCGTCATGTTCGCCGTTGAAAATAACTCCTTCACCGTTCACAACGCGACCGATTGTGTAAGCTTTTTCACCTTCAGCTTCTACTGCAGCAACCACTTTATCAGCTTCACTCGCTGGAACCGCAATAACAAAGCCGATTCCCATGTTGAATACGTTATATAAATCTTTGTCCGCCAATGCACCTTTTTCTTTTAAAAATTCAAAGATGCGCAGCACTGGCCAAGATCCTAAATCGATTTCAGTTGCCAAACCTTGTGGCATCATACGTGGCAAGTTTTCATAGAAGCCCCCGCCTGTAACGTGTGCACAACCGTGTACATCTGCAGCTTTAAGTGCTGCTAAAACTGGCTTTGCATAAAGCTTTGTAGGAACGAGAAGCGCTTCGCCGATAGGACCAAGGTCTTCATAGCCTTCTACTACTGCGTCAACTGCGATTTCATTGTCCGCGAACACAACTTTACGCACTAATGAATAGCCGTTTGAATGTACACCGCTTGAAGCAAGGCCGATTAGAACATCGCCTTCCTCTATTTTCTCGCCTGTAATGATGTCCGTTTTTTCACAAGCACCTACAGCAAAACCAGCTAAGTCGTACTCTTCTTCTTCGTAAAGACCCGGCATTTCAGCTGTTTCTCCGCCGATTAATGCTGCTCCTGACTGCACACAGCCGTCTGCAACACCTTTAACGATTTGTTCTATTTTTGCCGGCTCGGCCTTCCCTACTGCTACATAGTCAAGGAAGTAAAGTGGTTCAGCACCTTGTGCAACGATATCATTTACACACATCGCAACACAGTCCACGCCGATTGTATCGTGTTTATCAACCATAAATGCAAGCTTCAGTTTCGTCCCAACACCGTCCGTACCTGAAATAAGAACTGGTTCCTTTAAGTTCAGTGCAGACAAATCAAACATGCCTCCAAAGCCGCCAAACGTTCCCATCACACCTAAACGGTTCGTACGCTCGACATGTGACTTCATACGTTTTACTGCTTCATAACCTGCCTCAATATTTACGCCTGCCTGTTCATATGCTTTTGACATAATGTACTTGCTCCTCCTTAATTTCTAACAGTCTTTTTCATGTGGTAAAACTGTGTCCGGGAAAATCTCTGTCGGGTATTTACCAGTAAAGCATGCGACGCAAAGTCCGCCATTTTCATCTTCAAACGGGCGGTTCGTTGCACGGACCATACCTTCCAGCGATAAAAATGTTAGTGTGTCTGCTTCAATTGCTACTCGTATATCTTCCACACTGTGGCTTGATGCTATCAGCTCTTCATGTGTCGACGTATCGATTCCGTAATAACAAGGATCCGTCATTGGAGGGGAAGAAATCACAACATGTACTTCTGCCGCCCCTGCTTCTTTCAGCATGCGTACAATGCGTCTCGATGTTGTACCGCGTACAATTGAATCATCTACCATTACAACACGTTTTCCTTTAACAACTTGAACTACCGGTGATAGTTTCATTTTAACACCACGTTCGCGAAGCTCCTGTGTCGGCTGGATAAAAGTACGTCCAACATAGCGGTTTTTAATTAAACCAAGCTCGTATGGAATACCGCTCGCTTCAGAAAATCCGATTGCTGCAGAAATGGACGAATCAGGAACTCCTGTAACGACGTCCGCTTCAATATGGGAACATTCTTTTGCGAGTTCTTTCCCCATGCGTTTACGGGCCATATGGATATTTACTTCATCAATATTTGAATCAGGACGTGCAAGATATACATATTCCATCGCACACATTGTTCGCTTGTCCTTTTCAACATAGCTGTCGACCTCAAGACCATTATTTGAAATGATCAATAACTCGCCAGGTTCCACTTCACGTACGTATTCCGCACCGATTAAATCAAATGCACATGTTTCAGAAGCAACTACATATGAATCACCCAGCTTTCCAAGTGAAAGCGGTCGTAAACCATTTCGGTCCCGAGCCACAATCATTTGGTCATTCGTTAATAAAATAATAGAGAATGCGCCTTTTAATAACGACAATGCTTCTTTCACTTTTGAACGAAATGGTGAGTGTTTTGATTTTTTAATGAGATGTACAACAACCTCTGTATCGGAAGTCGAGTTGAAAATACTGCCAGAGCGCTCTAAAAACTGTTTTAAATGTGTGGCATTCACTAAGTTCCCATTATGGGCAATTGCCAGTGAGCCAGTTGAAGAACGGAATAACAATGGCTGGACATTTTCCAGTCCTTTGCCGCCTGCTGTTGCGTATCGTACATGCGCAATTGCTGCGTGCCCTACTACTTTACGTAATTTATTTTCATTGAACACGTCATTTACGAGACCTTCACCACGTACAGCCTGAAGCTGATTACCGTCGGTTGTGACGATACCAGCTCCTTCCTGTCCACGATGCTGTAATGCGTGTAAACCGTAATAACTTAAGTGGGCCGCATCCTGGTTACCCCAAATGCCAAATACACCACATTCCTCATTTAAGCCTCTGATTTCAGCAAGCATGGAATTGCTCCTTTCCAGGCAGAACGGAATTCCTCCACAGTACCTTCAACAAGTACACCAGTTTCGCCGCTAATTTTAATATTCGCGTCGTCTGTTACTGTACCGATTTTTTGTGCGTCTTTTACGATTGTTTCAAATCCTTCTGCATGTTCAGCTTTCACTGTTAATACAAAGCGTGATTGTGATTCAGCGAACAGAGCCGTTGTTGCAGAACCTGTTAATGCTACGTCCAAACCTAAACCTTTTGCAGCGAAAGTTTTCTCCGCTAATGCAACCGCAACTCCGCCTTCAGAAACATCATGCGCTGACTGAACAAGTCCCGCTTGAATTGCTTCCAAAATAGATTGTTGACGTGCCGCTTCTACTGTTAAGTCGATTGAAGGTGCTTTGCCAGAAATGCCGCCTTCCACTAACTTTTGTAATTCAGAACCACCGAATTCTGTTTTTGTGTCACCGACTACGTACACAACATCACCGGCAGCTTTAACTTCCTGTGTTGTAACATGCGCTAAATCTTTTACTAATCCAACCATACCGATTGTTGGTGTTGGGTAAACCGCTTCGCCTGAACGCTCGTTGTACATTGATACGTTACCGCCAATAACTGGTGCATCTAATGCTAAACAAGCCTCTGCAATACCGTCAGCCGATTTTTGGATTTGCCAGAAGATTTCAGGCTTTTCCGGATTACCGAAGTTTAGGCAGTCTGTAATCGCAAGTGGTTGTCCGCCTGAACATACGATGTTACGCGCTGCTTCAGCAACAGCAATTTTTCCGCCTGTTGTAGGGTCTAGGTAGATATAGCGAGCATTACAGTCTGTCGTCATCGCCAACCCTTTATTTGTACCGCGTACACGTAATACTGCAGCATCCGAACCTGGTGCTACCACCGTATTTGTACGTACTTGGTAGTCATATTGATCATAAACCCATTCTTTTGAAGCGATTGTCGGCGCTTTTAAAAGTGCTGTTAACGTTTCTTTATAATCTGTTACGTTTGGTTCTGTATTTTCCATTGCCTGATATGCTGCAAAGTAAGCTGGTTCAGCATCCGGCATATTGTAAACCGGTGCGTCTTCAGCAAGCGCGTCTGCAGGCACCTCTGCTACCACTTCACCTTTGTGCAGTAAACGAAGCATTTTGTCTTCTGTCACTCTTCCTACTGCTACCGCATCAAGATCATATTTATCGAAAATCGCTTTAATTTCATCTTCACGACCTGCTTTTACAACGATCAGCATGCGCTCTTGAGACTCTGATAACATCATTTCATACGCTGACATGTTTGTTTCGCGTTGAGGAACTAAGTCCAAGTTCATCTCTACACCAGTACCAGCTTTAGAGGCCATTTCTGCTGAAGATGAAGTAAGACCTGCTGCACCCATATCTTGAATACCAACTAATGCATCTGATTTTACAACTTCCAGACAAGCTTCAAGAAGTAATTTTTCCATGAATGGATCCCCAACTTGTACTGCCGAACGACTTTCTTCAGTATCTTCTGTCAATTCTTCAGAAGAGAATGTTGCACCGTGAATACCGTCACGACCTGTTTTTGCACCAACGTACATTACAGTATTTCCTACTCCTGCAGCAATACCTTTTTGGATATCCTTATGATCGATTAATCCGACACACATTGCATTTACAAGCGGATTTCCTTCGTAGCACGGATCAAAACCAATTTCGCCGCCTACTGTCGGAATACCGATACAGTTTCCGTAACCTGCAATACCCGCAACAACTTCTTCAAATAGATATTTACCGCGCGCTGATTTCAACTCACCAAAACGTAAGGAGTTCAGCATAGCAATTGGACGTGCACCCATTGAGAAAACATCACGGATAATTCCGCCTACACCTGTTGCAGCACCTTGGTATGGTTCAATAGCAGATGGATGGTTATGTGATTCCATTTTGAAAACGACCGCCTGCTCATCACCGATGTCAACAATACCGGCACCTTCACCAGGACCTTGCAGTACTTGAGGACCTTTTGTCGGGAACTTGCGAAGTACCGGCTTCGATTTTTTATAAGAGCAGTGCTCAGACCACATCACCGAGAAAAGACCTGTTTCTGTCCAGTTTGGAATACGACCTAACTTTTCAATTGCCAAGTCAAATTCCGCATCTGACATCCCCATGTCTGCATAGAGACGTTTTTCCTTAATTTGCTCTGGTGTTGGTTCGAAATTAGTTGTTAACATGCTGTTCCCTCCACTGCTTCACAATTGATTTAAATAGTTTAAGACCGTCTGCGCCACCAACGATTTCATTTGCAGCACGCTCTGGATGTGGCATCATGCCGAGTACATTGCCTTCTTTATTGATAATTCCTGCGATATTCGCTAAAGAACCGTTCGGATTTTCACCCTCATATGTAAAGACAATCTGGTTATTGGCTTGTAAAGAGGCTAATGTTTCGTCATCACAGTAGTAGTTGCCTTCACCGTGCGCGATCGGAATATTGATTACTTCTCCCTCTTCATATCCGTTTGTAAATAATGTGTTGTTGTTTTCAACTTTCAGCTGTACTGTACGACACATGAATTTCAGGTTTTTATTGCGGATAAGAGCTCCTGGTAACAGCTCTGCTTCCGTTAAAATTTGGAATCCATTACAAACACCTAACACTGGTTTGCCTTGTGCTGCAAACTCTTTTAGAGCCGACATAATGTTTGATTGGTTTGCCATTGCGCCACAACGTAAATAATCTCCATATGAGAAACCGCCAGGCACTAATGCCCCGTCAAATCCGTCTAGACTTGTAGCTGTATGCCAAACATATTCTACTTCTTCACCTAACTCGTCCTTAATCGCATGAAACATGTCGATATCACAGTTAGACCCCGGGAAAACGAGTACTGCAAATTTCATCGTATTATGCCTCCTCAACTTCGTAACGGTACTTTTCAATCACCGTGTTCGTTAATACTTTTTCGCACATTTCTTTCACGATTGTGTTGATATCACGGTCAGTATCTTCGATTGTAACTTCCAAATACTTGCCGATACGTACGTCAGAAACTTCACCATAGCCGATTTTTTGCAATGAGCCTTGAACTGCAGAACCTTGTGGATCCAGGATGCTTTCTTTTAATGTTACATATATTTTAACTTTCTTCATGAGTTAGTTGCCTCCAAGTTTTTGTAATATAATCTCATATACTTCCGTTAGATTGCCTAAATCACGGCGGAATACGTCTTTATCAAGCTTTTGCTTTGTACTAGAGTCCCATAAACGACAAGTGTCAGGAGAAATTTCATCGGCAAGTAAAATATTGCCGCCTTTATCACGACCAAATTCCAGTTTGAAGTCGACTAGCGTTACACCAACAGCAGTAAAAATCGGTAGCAGCACTTCATTCACATGCAGTGCCGCATTATACAGCTGTTCTACTTCCATTGGTGTTGCGATATTCAGCACATCAATATGCTCTGTTGTAATCAGCGGATCACCTAATGCATCATCTTTATAATAAAATTCGACGATCGGACGCTTTAGTGGAGTACCCTCATCCAAGCCTAGACGTTTTGCCAGGCTGCCTGCAGCAATATTGCGTGTAACAACTTCGATTGGAATAATTTCGACTTTACGTACAAGCTGTTCGTTCGCTGAAAGCCTTTTTACGAAATGTGACTCAATTCCGTTTGCTTGTAACTTTTCGAAAAGTAACGTCGTAATTTGGTTGTTTAAATTTCCCTTTCCAGCAATCTCGGCTTTTTTCTCACCATTAAATGCTGTCGCACTATCTTTGTATTCAACAAAAAGTATTTCAGTATCTTCTGTTGTATAGAGTCGTTTTGCTTTCCCTTCATATAAAAGCTGGCCTTTATTCATGACGTATTCCTCCTGATTAATTGATTAGTTAGTTAAGACCTAAACGTTCGAAAATCAAATCAACATTCTGAATATGGTAGTTGTAGTCAAAGCAGTCTGCAATTTCTTCCGGTGATAGATGCGCTGTGATTTCTTCACTCGCTTCCACAAGCGGACGGAACTGTGTTTGCTCATCCCAAGCTCGCGCTGTTAATGGCTGAACCGTATCGTACGCCTCCTCACGTGATAATCCTTTGTCGATTAACGCAAGTAAAATACGCTGTGAGTAGATCAGACCAAATGTACGCTCCATATTGCGTTTCATATTGTCAGGGAATACAGTTAAGTTTTTCAAAATATTACCGAAACGATTTAACATATAATTTAATGTAATTGTGGCATCCGGAATAATGACACGTTCAGCTGAAGAATGGGAAATATCACGTTCATGCCATAAAGCTACATTCTCATAAGCTGTCAGCATGTAACCGCGCATCAATCGTGCCATACCTGTCATATTTTCAGAGCCGATTGGGTTTCGCTTATGCGGCATAGCAGATGAACCTTTTTGCCCTTTCGCAAACCCTTCTTCCACTTCACGTGTTTCGGATTTTTGCAGTCCGCGGATTTCTGTCGCAAATTTTTCAATTGATGTAGCGATTAATGCCAATGTAGAAAAGTATTGTGCATGACGGTCACGCTGTAATGTCTGTGTAGAAATTGGTGCAGCTGCTAATCCAAGATGTTCACATACATAGCTTTCCACACGCGGGTTAATATTGGCATATGTTCCGACAGCACCGCTCATTTTACCTGTTTCAATTACTTTTGCGGCTTCTTCAAAACGTACTAAGTTACGGCGCATTTCTTCAAGCCATAATGCCAGCTTTAAACCAAATGTTGTCGGTTCTGCATGCACACCGTGCGTACGTCCCATCATTACTGTAAATTTATGCTCTTTCGCTTTTTCAGTCAGAATAGCGATGAATTGATGTAAATCTTTCCGTAAAATTTCATTCGCCTGTTTGATTAAATATGATAGTGCTGTATCTACAACGTCCGTTGAAGTTAAACCGTAGTGTACCCATTTCTTTTCATCACCAAGTGCAGGTGTTTCCGAAACAGCTCGTGTAAATGCTACTACATCATGACGTGTTTCCTGCTCAATTTCATAAATACGATTGATATCAAATGATGCATTTGCACGTAATTTTGCTACATCCTCTTTTGGAATTTCACCAATTTCAGCCCAGGCTTCACAAGCTAAAATCTCTACTTCAAGCCATGCTTTAAATTTATTTTCTTCAGTCCAAATTGCACCCATTTCAGGACGTGTATAGCGTTCTATCATAAATCTTCTCCTTTTACTCCGGCCAGATACCAGAGTCTTTAATTTGTTGTAATGCTGTATTTATATCATCTGTCATGATTGTGACATGACCCATTTTTCGATTTACCTTTGCTTCTGATTTCCCGTACAAATGTACTGACCAGTCAGGAAACTTCGAAATGGAATTTGTTAATGGAACGACATGCTGACCAAGTACATTCACCATAATTGATGGCGCCCACAGTTTTGGTTTACGTAGCGGCCACCCGCATACTGCACGAATATGCTGAGTAAACTGTGAAATATTGCATGCCTCAATCGAATAATGGCCTGAGTTATGCGGACGTGGTGCGCATTCGTTAATTACGATACTGCCATCTTCAAGGACGAACATTTCAACTGCCAATGTACCAATCAGTTGTAGTGAATCCGCAATTTTTAGAGCAGCTTCCTCAGCTAATTGTGCTGTAGACTGTTCGATTCGTGCCGGCACAATCGTTTCATGTAAAATATGATTTATATGAATGTTTTCTCCGACAGGCAAGCAGTAAGTTTCACCGTCTCCATTGCGTTGAACGATGACTGAAATCTCTTTTGTAAATGGAACAAAGCCCTCTGCAATACACTGTGAATATGCAAATAATTCTTTTGCTAACGGTAAGTCCTCAGCAGATTTCAATAACTGCTGGCCTTTCCCGTCATAACCGCCCCGTGCTGTTTTTACGATACATGGGAAGCCGATTTTTCCGATGTCCTCTTGAAGCTGTTCATATGTAGAAGCGACAATATATGGCGCAACCGGACAGCCTGCATCAACAATCATCTGCTTTTCTGTTACACGATTTTGTGTAATGCGCACAAGCTCTGCACCTTGAGGAACATAGGCCATTTGTGTTAAACGCTTTAAGCCATCGTAATCGATGTTCTCAAACTCATATGTTATGACATCACTTACTTCCGCCAGCTCTTCCAATGCTGCTTCATCATCGTAAGCTGCGACAATTCGTATGTCTGCCACTTGCCCACAAGGCGAATCCATTGTTGGCTCCAGTACTGCGATTTTATAGCCGGCTTCTTTTGCCGCAACTGCCATCATACGACCAAGCTGACCACCGCCGATAATGCCGATTGTTTGTCCAGGGTAAATCATTTTCGTCACGTTAAGTCACCTGTGCTTTCCAAAACTTGAGCTTTTGTCGCTTCACGTCTTGCCTCAAGCTTTGCAGCAAGCTCCTGATCAAACGCTCCTAAAATTTGCGTTGCAAGCAGGCCCGCATTTGTTGCTCCTGCCTTGCCGATTGCTACAGTTGCGACAGGTACACCACCTGGCATTTGGACAATCGATAATAGTGAATCGAGTCCGTTTAGCGCACGTGACTGTACAGGTACCCCTATTACAGGTAATGTCGTTTTTGCTGCTACCATACCTGGTAAATGAGCTGCTCCACCAGCCCCTGCAATAATTACTTGAATACCGCGTCCACGTGCAGCTTCCGCATATTCAAACATTAAATCTGGTGTGCGATGTGCTGAAACGACTTGCTTTTCATAAGGCACTTGCAGCTCGTCCAAAATGTCACAAGCATGCTTCATCGTTTCCCAATCACTTGAACTTCCCATAATAACGCCAATTTTCGGATTCATGAATTTCGCTCCTTTAAACATCTTCTCACTTGTTAAAAATCAATGTAAAAATCCTCAAATAAACTGCTCTCTACGCTCTACGCATGAGAAAGCAATCTACTTGAGGACTGAGCATTAAAAGTATATGTAGATAATTGCATTGCAATCCACATCCTTTATTCATCATACCTGAAGTTGCTTTCCCACATAGTCCGGTATTTACGGTGCCGGGTAGAGACACTAGAGCCATATTCTCTAGCATATATGAGGGATTAAATGTTTTTCCTGTTCACATTTTAACAAGGGTTACGAATAAAATCAACGTAAAAATGCGAACGATATTTTTAAAGCAAAAGATAATGTTCGGTTTTTAATCAAATCGCCCGTTAATCTTCTATCAATATACCTTTAAATTGTATTTTTTGACGTAAGTAAACAGGTTCGCCATTTACCTCTTCAAATACAGGTTCTTCTCTTCGTCCAAATGGCATATAGCCATCTTTCTTCATTCTTTCAAGGCATTGCTCGATTGTTTCATTTTCTTCTACTTCATACCATACTTGCTTTTTAGCCAAAAAGGTCATCCTTCCACATGTAAAATATCGCTCTAACTATACCACGATATTTTTAGTACTTTCTAATAGAAAGATTTAATTTTGTGAACGATTTGTCACAACTGGAAAATAAAACGGAGCAATCACAAATTTCCAGTGATTGCTCCAGTTCATTTATTTTATATACTCCATTTGTTCTGTTAACTCCAGTATATCCTCAAATGTTAAGTCAGGATTTTCAATAATTATATTATAGCGTAAGCCCTCTTCATCCCATTGAAGTAATTTGAAAGTCTCCAAATCAATTTTAGATCCTTTTTGTCCGCGTACTTCAATTATCTCTTCATCTTCACCGATGGACTCCATTGGCTTGAAGATTGAAAGAGAAAATTGCTGCTCACCGTTTTTAGAATACGTTAACACAATCTCTTCAGTTTCCGCCATCCCCATATCTTCAATTCCTTCCAATGTGTAACCAAGTGATTCGGAGAAGATTAAAAAGGGGCCTAGCTTCTCGACAGCTTCCTGCTCTGTTAATTGTTCGATTGGCTGAAAAGGCTCAATTTTTACATTAGCATCTTCCGGAATGTCCAGAATAAATATGGAATCATCAATTTTACTGTTCGGTTCAAATTTTGTGAATTCAGAAGTTATTTTCATATCGCCACTTACAGATATTGTCTTTAATGTCATCCATGTTTTTTTATCAACCCAAACTTCCATATCTCCAATAAGCGTATTTTGCTTTTTAGCTTTTGCGATTAAATGGTACGTTTCATGATCGGCAATCTTTTCTTCTTCACCAATCGTAATATCATGGGAATTTTTTATTTGTTCTAATGTACGTAATGCCTGCTCTTTTAACGTTGGTCGAACTAAGTTTTCCATGTCTGGACCGAGCTCAAAGATGATTGCTTCATTCATTGTTTTCGAATAGGATGTTATTGTTTTACCGTCGTTAACAGCAATTGATTCCTCTCCTGTGGAGTCAACCATCTCTACACGAGTCTTTCCGTTTTTCTCCCATTGCTTTGAAAGTATTTCGGTCCCGTCATCCATTGTCATTTTATATTCTCCATAAAAAGAATCAAGCTCAGACGTTTCCTGCATCGCCTGATCTAATATTTCCTGGGGTGAATAACTTTCTTCATTGCTGCATGCTGCCAAAGATAGCGTTAAAACTACTGCTGCTGAATAAATCAATTTTTTCATTTTATCCATTCCTCTCTTCTTCAATTGATGGTATCCATATGACAATCGCTAACTGATTTTTCTGTGCTCTAGCTGTAATTGTTCCATCATGCTTAGCTATAATTTGCTTTGCAATACTTAAACCGAGACCAGCCCCCCGCTCACCTATATGGCTTCGGGAATCATCAATCTGATACATCGGTTCAAACATTTGTTTACACTCCTGTTCCGTTATCGCTGCACCGCTGTTTTGTACGACAATATAAACACCTTTTTCCGTAAAGCTTTCTGCTAATTTCCCTATACTCCACGAAGGCATATTTGATTTTTCAAATGCGGATACATAAATCGTTCCTCCAGGATTTGTATACGTCCATGCATTCGCGACAACATTATCGACAACGCGCATCAGTTGCTTCGGATTTACGAAATAACTTCCTTCCACTTTGACTTTCGTTTTTGCCTTAAACCCTTTTTCCCTACTAATCTGTTCATAGTCACCTAAAAGCATATCAAAAAACTCTTCACCATCGACTTTTACAAGTTCCAGTTCATATGTTGGGGATTGCAATAATGTCAACATCATTAAATCATCAAGCAACTGCTTCATATAGTCTGATTTGGACTGAATGATCTGCAAATATTCCTGATGATCCTTTTCAGAATGGTTCCCGTACCGTAAGCTTTCTGCATATGCTTGAATTGATGTTAGAGGCGTTTTCAAGTCATGAGACAGACTTGCAATCATAAATTCCTTTTGTTGCTGCTCCGATGCAAGCTTTTTTCGAGTCGCCGTAATTTCCTGCTGCATTAGCTGAAAGCTCTCGGTTAATTCCCCGATTTCATCCTTTGTTACAGGTAGCGGATTTGTTGCTTCATCCTTGGCGAAAGCACGCATTTGCTCCATTAGTCGTTTTGCCGGCTTATTGAGGCGTCTGTTTAGCAAATAGACAACCGACCCGTATATGAGCAGCATTATTGCAATTAAACTAATTATGACAAATAGAGATTTGGTATTTACTTGTTCCAGCCATTCTGAACGAACGAGCGCAATTTTGTATATACCCTTTATTTCTCCATCTTCATAAACAGGTTCTTTATAAATAAATGTCTTATAGTTTTGTTCAAATTCATACAGATTTTTATAAACCGTTCTTTTCGAATCAAAGCTGCTGAAAGTGTTAATAAAATTTGAGGAATAATAAATCTTTCCATTCGGACTGTACAGCGTAATCATCAACTGATCGGATGTCAGTTTCTCGATTTCCTTGTAATTCGCATTAATATTGTAAAGCGATGGATGATCCAATTGATCTTTTAAATCTGTAACTAATGCCCACTTTTCAAAATACTCATCAACATTTTTATCTTGGTAATATGCGTTAATCGTTACGTAAAGACCATACAATGCAAGTAACGGCAATATCATGACAAGCAAATACGTAAGTAGAAGCCATGATTTAATCTTCATACTTGTTCACCTATAAAGCGGTAGCCCTTTCCCCATACGGTTTGTATATAGTTAGGTGATTTTACAGGATCATGCAGCTTCTCACGTAATGCTTTAATATGGACCGTTACCGTATGTGTCTGGTCCAGCTCAACTTGGTGCCAAACAAGTGTATACAACGCTTCCTTTGTAAATAACTCGAATGGATTTTGTGCCAATACTTTCAGTAACGCAAATTCTTTTTGCGTCAAGTTAATTTCAGCATCTTCGATATAAACACGTTCTTTTACCCAATCGATTTTTAACCCATGTACATATGAAAACATATCTTCTGCTGCAAAGACTTTATTATATCGCTGCCATCGACGTAATTGAGACCGAACACGCGCTTTTAACTCTTCTAAAGAAAATGGCTTTGCCAAATAATCATCGGCATCTTGTAATCCTGTGACTTTATCCGTTTCATTGCTTTTTGCACTGATCATAATAATTGGGACATCACTTTGCATTCGAATATGTTCAATCATTGATAACCCATCCATTTCAGGCATCATCCAATCAACAAGTATTAAATCATAGTTTCCGGCAGAGAAATCTTCTAATCCTTCAATTCCTGTCGTTGCCCATGTTACTGCATAACCTTCCTTTATTAATGTGTCTTTAATAATTCGCGCAATTTCGCGGTCATCTTCCACTAAAAGAATTTGTTGTGCCATCATGTACGCCTCCTACAATCACTATAACAAGTAATTTTTCCGATAATTGTAACTTTATAAATCCTTTATATTTTATCTTACTTTGTATTGTCTGTTTAAAGATAGCCAAAGTTACCTTTCACAGTAAAGACGACCTTTCTAAAATGGGTTTTTATGTTAATATCAACTATATAATTTGTTAAAAGAGGTGTCGTAAAGAAATGGAAATTTTTTTTGAAAAGATGAACAGCAAGATGGCCACTGCAATTCTCGACTGGAATTATGAAGAGCCTTACGACTTTTATAATAATGAACAAACAGTGGAAGCTATGGAGGAATTACTGGATGGATCCTACTATGTAATTATTAATAAAAATAAAGAGGTAATTGGTTTTTTTTGTACCGGGAAGAGTGCTCGAGTACCTAGCGGAAATAAGTTTGATGTTTATAAGGAAGATTTAATTGATATGGGAGTCGGGATGCACCCCAATCTGGTGGGTCTAGGCAAGGGGTTCGAGTTTTGTACGTATATTATGAAATTCATTGAAGATAGTTATCCAAGTAAATCGTTAAGATTAACCGTAGCAACGTTTAATGAAAGAGCCATTCATTTATATAAAAAGCTTGGTTTTGTTAAAGAAAATGAATTCAGCAATGACGTCACAAAATTCATGACCATGGTCAGAATATAATCGATTATAATGTATCTATTTATAACAACAAAAAAACCACTGATTCCTCAGTGGTTTTGCGTGTGCGAAGCGACGTCCTACTCTCACAGGGGGAAGCCCCCAACTACCATCGGCGCTAAAGAGCTTAACTTCCGTGTTCGGTATGGGAACGGGTGTGACCTCTTTGCCATCATCACTTCACTATTTTCGGCTTCCAATACACGGCGCTATCCTTCGTCAACTTCCCTCGTTCTTTCAGTCACGTACTTTAGTACGCTCCTTCAATCACTCAGTCGTTTCCTCGACTAGCTTGTGTCTTGAAACCCTTAGAAAGATCATTCTTTCAAAACTGGATAAACGTTTCATTGAATTGTGCAATAAAATGTGGTTAAGTCCTCGACCGATTAGTATTCGTCAGCTGCATGCGTCACCGCACTTCCACCTCGAACCTATCTACCTGATCGTCTTTCAGGGGTCTTACTTACTTGCGTAATGGGAAATCTCATCTTGAGGGGGGCTTCATGC
>NZ_JBNNVH010000004.1:0-217793 GCF_050280445.1 Solibacillus sp. NPDC093137 | reverse complement strand
AGAATTATACGTTCCCAAAGCATCGTTTGGTAACATTTTGTCACTAACGTTGTATATCTGCATAGTGTCATACTTATTCCACAATCGGGCGCTTTTCTTGAATATTCGCATCCCGAAATAATCAAACTTTTTTATAAATAACAAACTGTTTTGATCAAACTTTGTTTCAAAACAG
Source organism: Solibacillus sp. NPDC093137 (assembly GCF_050280445.1). Classification (NCBI taxonomy): domain Bacteria; kingdom Bacillati; phylum Bacillota; class Bacilli; order Caryophanales; family Caryophanaceae; genus Solibacillus; species Solibacillus sp. NPDC093137. The sequence goes on along the minus strand of NZ_JBNNVH010000004.1, from coordinate 217,618 downwards.
TTGGTATCTTTCTGTATAAAATCAGCGTTTACAATTTACTTTTAATCAAACTTTATTAAAAAGCTACAAGAGTTCACTTGTTAAGCTAACTAAGTGAACTCTCTTATTATTTTAAATTAGTAAGCTAAAAACTTTTTAGCATCGTAAATTTCGGGTGTACGTTCCAATGGATAGAAACGGAACTGTACATCGTTTTGCATTTGTTTTGGCATTCTGCTAATTAACTCTTTACAGATTAAACTTTTCTCATACTCTTTTAAGACGTTTTCAATGCTCACCATTAAAGTATATTGAAATTTTTCCGCGCCTAATGGAATGGAGATAAGCTGTGCTGTACCGATCCATTTTTCTACCTGTTTAGAAGTTGCCGATAAGAATATATTCCAGCTTTCAAATTCGCTAGAATACATATCAAATTGAATGAAAACTTCTGGTGTTATAAAGTGAATGTCATAAGGTGAAGCGAATACCATCGGTTGTGCCGACTCTTTTTCTTTTTCAAATTTTTCGGCATCATATTCCCCTTCATATCGTAAAGCAATATAACTACCGAAGATTGCCGTTTGCTCTAGCACTAACGAATAATGATCAAATCCATGTGGTAATTGATTTAAAACACGCAATGCTACCGATTGTGTGCCTGGAGAACGGAACCACTCATCACCGTATAGCGCCTGCATGTTTGGGCCAGTACCATTTCGCATAATATTTTCAGTCATATTCCAGAAATCTTTAGGAAATATCTTATCAGAATCCGCTACATCTTTATCTATTTCTAATTCGTTTTTCATTAACCAGTAGCCATGTGTAATTTGAGCAAAGATAACATCTTCAATAATTTCAGTAGCAACTGCTCTGTCGTCGTCAGAATTGAAGTAACTTACGAATTTTGTGCCGAAATAAGAAACGACTGCAGCAATCGATTTATTAAAATCTTTGTCCTTTTTCATTCTGTCCTTCAATAAATTAACCGCATCACTAAGGCTTACTTTTGTTTCAACAATTTCTTCATTTTCCATGAATTTATACCCTCATTTTTCTATATTATTGTTTAAGACTATATCCCGGTGAAAAATCATCATTTATAATTTTCCAAGCTACTGTATCATCATCTAGTTTGATATTTGTTATATAGTAAAGGACTTCACCATTTTCAAATGTATATTTACGGTAGAAGTAACGCTCTACATCTAATTGAATACTTTTTACTTCAGAAACCTCTAACGACACGATCTTATTTGAATCGTCCATATATTCTTGTTGGTATCTCGTTAGAAATTCTTCTCTTTCCTTTTCATCTTGTGGGAATACTTCTGCAAATTCTTCAAGGATGTGAGGTTTAAGTGCTGCATAAAATGAACGCCCATCTATTGCACTTGTATGATATTTGTAAAAGAGATTAGAAATATACAATGCAAACTCTGAAGAATCCGTAAACTTACCCTTAGCCGCAGGCACTTTACTACTATCAAGCAGCTTTACTTTTTCTAATCCGTTTTTACTTGCGTCAATTGCATCCTCAGCTGTAATTGATTTTGCTTTAGCCAGTGCTTCCTTTTGTTCATCGGAAAAGTTATACAGCTCTTCCTTATTAATTTCAACGGTATCTTTCTCCTTTTCAGAAACAGATTCCCCTTTATCAAGCATATTCTCCATAGCATTGTTACAACCAGTTAATAAAAATGAGGATACTAATACGAACGGTACAATTATTTTCTTAACAGTACGCATTTAATAGCTCTCCTTTTGCAAGTTTCCGCAATTTTGATAACGGTACATCGAATAATTTTGTAATTTCCATCGTTTGAATAGAAGGTCGATTTGTTTTAATAGAGTATAAAAATATGCTATTTAAATTTCCGATATAGAAACGGTCTTCAAGATAGACAATATATTTTGAATCAAAGTGTTTATAATAATTCTCTATAATTAAATTAGCCATGCTAAAGCTTAATTTCGGGTTAATAATTGTCGATTCATTTTTATCTTTATTTGCAAATAAGCATAGCCATAACATTAAAACAGAAGCATTTAACTCTTTTGCTGTCAGATTGATAATTTCCCCATTATGATCAACATGTTTTCTAAGGAATTTCTCGACAATGAGTGAATTGCTTAATGAATACTCATACCCTTCTGTTAAATCCACTTTTAAATCGATCATAAGATTCTTTGATTTTAAATAAGCGTATAATACAGATTCTTTACCGGCATCTAGTTTAAAATTAAGACTTCTATTACTAAATGGATCAACTTTCACATAGCTGTTACCAATAAGAACTGCCATTAATAATTCTTCTCTAGCCTGTATATTTTGTTTTTGTAGTAAATCTAATTCCAACGTATTCATCCCTTCTAAACAAAAAAACACCTAAAAAAGACATAGGTATACCCTTAAATAAGGGTAAGAAGTCTTTTTGAGGTGTTCTCAATAAGTAATATTCAATTAATATCATTAATAATCATAAATTTAATTGTAATTGCACGTCTGTCAATTCATTATAATCATTTCTAGTTAGGCGTTCAACATATTGCGTAACAATTTTTAAAATATTCTTTTCAGAACGGCCCAGCATACGACTAATTTCTTCAATCTGTTTATGCTCTTCTCGATATAAATAATTTACATAGACTATCCTAATATCGTCAGAACGTAGATTAAAACCAATTAATTCATTAATACATTGAACATAATAGCGAGTCAGGAATGGTGAGGATTGTTCATACTTATCATTCGTTTTACGGCTAATAAGGAATGTAGTACCGCGCTCTTTGGCTATTTCAATAGATTGATCCATTACCGCTATATCTTCGGGAGCAGTTATTTTAAAAGCCGCTTCATCGCCTTGCTTTGATGTATAAAAGATAGCATAGTAAGGATTTCCGACATTGTCCATTTCTTTGGTGCAATCTTTAATCTCTAACTTAAACATATCGCTTAATTGCACACCATGTAGGTAGAATACCATTAATTGCCTAGCAATTTGATTCATTTTAGGATGTTCTAATACCTTCTGTTTGGCTTCTAAGAGCATAGGGTAATTATAATCAATCGTACTGCCTTGATATTTTTTATCCAGCTGTAATGATCTGCCTTCAAAGTAATTATAGTCATACAATATATCTACTGGAAGTTGACGCGTTTTATATATAAAGCTGAAGAACTTCTTTAACGTCACTTGTTTACGATAGATAGTAGACTTTTGTTGCCCTTTATCTTCTTGCTGCTTTAAAAAACCCGTAACATGATGGGCATTCATCGCTATTAGTTCTATATTTTCATTAGGATATTCAAATTTTAGATAATCTAGAAATTGATTTATCGTGATTGCTTGAAATTTAGCGGTTTTAATATTCAGCTTACATTCATTAATTTGATATTTTACAAAGCCATGTGGCATTAAAACACACTCCTTCCAACTTATTTATAAATTAAATCACTAACTTTATAAGAATATACTACAAGTATATTTGTAGACTAGTAGACTTGTTAATTATACTAGTAGATTTGTAAATTTATTATAGCATGAACAACTATAATATTTATGTGTTTGGATATTTCAATTTTGATTCATTTGAAAAAGAGTGTTTTGATTGGTAAATCCTGTATAGCTCCAGTTCCCCAATAATATTATATATAAATATATAGTTACTGATGAAAAAGTAATTATACCTTTTGGGTATTCGTTATAAAAGATACCTTATAATAAAACTATATAAAAGATTCCTTCATACGTAATTATCCCCAGCAAAAAAACATTACAACCCCTACTTATGTTTCTGTTTATAAAAATGTACTAAGCCTTGATCTATATGCATTTATAAACTATTTCTTATTGAATTAATAATCAATAACAGACAAGCAAAGTCATAATCCAATAAAACATAAAAAGCACTATCTACAAATTATTCTATAAAATTATAACTTTTAGTATCTTTCCCTAAAAAAAAGTTGTTATTCACAAAAAAACGTATTATTAGATTTTTCAATTAATTTAGAGTTATTTTAGTTTTTTATAAGTTACATACAATTTTCCGTAGTTATTCACAAAAAATCGTCTAAATAATAATATTGTAAGGAAACTTTAACTTATTTGGGCAATAAAAAAGCCTGCATTTCAAAATTATGCAAGCCAAAAAGACCACCGTTTTCATTTTGAAAAAAAGTAGTCTGGATTGTTTATTAAATTTACTAAACCTTATTAAAAAACAGCATGCTAAATAAGCCTTATACCTGCAATTTTTAAAAATTTGAAGAGGATATAAGTAATTTTCTAAAAAGGGCATATTTAATAAGCCTCATACCTCCCATTTTAAAAAAAAATGGAGAAGATATAAGTAATTTTTAAAAAAAGGCACCTTTAATAAGCCTTACACCTTCGTTTTTTTGAAAAATTGAAGAAGATATAAGTAATAATATAAGTAGTATTAACGGTAATACGATTGAAGACGGTTAATATAAAGTCGTTTGATCAGTTTTTAAGTATCGTGGCTGCACAATACCATATAGTACTGAAGATTTTCGCATATAACGTTTGTCTGTATATGATAAAAATTCTGTTGCTGGGTTGCTGCTCATTTCAAAGCGCTCAATACTATAAACTGACACAAGATCATTAACTGCTGTAACTAATTTATCTTGCGCATGGGTAATCATTTCTTCATCTATAGTAAATTTCTTTGTTAAAGTACCATTAATTTCAATTTCATCAACCGACCAGGATAGGTTTTTTACGTACTCGTTAATATGCGGTTGAACAGCTGTCATAAATTCAGCACTTACTCCTTTTGCTACAGCTTCTTGCATTAATCTAAGCGGTAGTTTTTGAGCTCTTGTGATTATTTCATTCGTGTATGTAGCAACTACAGCTTCAACTTGAACATTATTCGTACGATGCTCAAATTGTTTTTGTACCGTTTTAATTAGTTCTAATAGAATTTCATTTGTACATGTACCAGTAGTTCTGATAAGACGCGGCAACATTTCAGCAAACGAACGGATGTCGATATTATAGTTATGGTTCATCACCAGTTCACGATATTTGTATTCGACGTCACTTTTGTACTTTTGTATAAATACATTTAACTTAGGGAATAATTCAGTCATTCTAGCAAAAATGCGTTCTACACGGTAATCTATCTCCGTGCTTCCTTCTGAAATGTCATATAAAAACGTACTGATTTCATCGTATGTAAGAACCGAAGAATGTAAGTTACCATAAACGGCCATAAACATAGCTAAATTTTCATACTGCTCACGATTTAAAATCATATTATAGCGAGGCACAATAATTTCATTAATGCTTGATGTACCAGTATCAATTAATAGTGTTGGTAGATGATTATTAACCTCGATCGCAACCATTTTAAACGCATCAACAAACAGTTTTCGTACCCGTGGCATAAAATAAAAATCTTTAAACATCGAATATAAGTTACCTGTTGCTGCATAGCCAGCAAATCCACTGTGATACTTTTCGATAAATTGTTCTAATGCTTCATTATAAATTCTTACTGCTACTGCTGGAGAATCCAATACAGCTGCTAATTCTTTTTTCAAATTAACCATTAGATTTAATGGATTTTCTTCTTGTATATAGTCCCCTTCTGTATTTACAAAAAGTTGACGTATGATTGGTGTATCAGTTAAACGTTCAGCTTTAAACGGGTAATAAGGACGTAATAACCCTTCAACTTGCACAGCGGAACTACAATTGTTCACGATGTTTTTACGGTAAATACCATTAATATTTACAAACAATTCATTTAGAAATGTTTCTCTATCTAATTTGTGCTCAACTAATACACTTTCAACTGCTTGTTCAAACGCATTCAAATACTGTTCTACAGATTGATATTTAGCGTTAGACTCCCAAGTAAATCCAATTGCTTTATGCTTTAATTTGAAAGTTACAAGTGAATTAAGAGAGTATTTTGATAAAGCTACAAACAAATCATTAAAATTATATATATTAGTACGCACTTTGTTTTTATATCCATTCCCACCTACTTCATAGAATCTCTTCACATTCGTCATCCAAGTATGGTGTGAATTTCTCAAACCTGATGTGTAAGCCAACGTATAAATAAGGAATCGATATTCATTTTTAGTTAAAACGCTGTTCACAAAGCCCCAATCTTGTAAGAAAGGAATGTTTTGTACATATTTTAACGTATCTTCTTGCCCTTTATAAATTGCGTCTACTTGACCATGAGTACGGTTAGTTGCAAAGAATTGCCCGTTTTTATAAAGCAGCAATTGTAATTCCTGTAATTCATCAATACTTTTAGTAAATGTATCACTTCGCATATTAATGAATTTACGGAAATCATTTAGATCAACCTTAATTGACATATCTAAATCAATAAATGGAGTAAGGTTATATAGGATGTGGAATAAAGTGCATCTATTAAAATCAGCATGGCGGTTAGCAAATGCTTCAGCAAAGTCACGGCTCATTTTAACCTGCGTCTTTTTCTTAGACTTAATGACTACGCTATATTCGCTTGTTGTATTTAATAATTGTTCTTCACTCAAATTATTAAGGACAGCATTAATCGTTTGTTGGGTAAATTTTTCGGCATTAATAGAATATTTATTATCTAAATTGGTAATGAATGAATTACCAATAGTATCTATATTAGTATTAGCCATAACTTCGTTAGTCATGGTACAACCTCATTTCCTCGTAAATTGTATGTTTATAATTAGAAGTACAATACAATTAACAATTCCAATCAGCTTGCCCTAAAATGTTTGTAGGTTAAATGAAGGTTATTTCTTATAAGAGGAAACCAATTTCGTGTGGAAATAATTGAAAATGGCAAATTTAAGAGAGTTCTATTGCTTTTTAATTTCAAATTGGATAAAATGAAAATGTAAAACAAAAAAACTTAAAACCTCATTTAGAAGTCTGATTGAGATTGTGTTGTATTTAGTTTTCGTTATTGAAAAATTATCTACCCCGCTTTCCTTTTGTGGCTTTTAAATGATCTTAGACAAGTCTGCTGGGCCTCGGAAACCTAGTAGGCTTTTTACTTTGTGCCAATTACTGAAAAGCTTCAGCAATTGTCGGAAAACACTCCGTAAAATAACGTTTCCTTACCTTATATAAAATCTTCGGAAATTCACAGACTAAAAAATAGTTGCACAAATACTATCGTCTGAAGTAGTAAGATTTTAATAAAAATCCAATTGTTCTTCAGAAGAGAATCTGCACGTTTTTAGCATATCAAAAATAGAGTATATTTTGCAAGTTAATTAAGGGGTTTATTTCATTACTTAGTAGAATAATGAAATCGGGTATTTCTTTGTTATACGAAGATTCTGTCATTTATGTTTTTATGGTTGATTTTCTCACACTTGCAATGTATTATATTAACTAACTTAATAATATTTCTAGGTGGTTGCACAAAACTATTTAGAGAATATGCACAAGAAAAGGCCTGTTTACTATGTATTATAGTAAACAGGCCTTTTCTTTTTGTTGGATATTTAATTGTTATCATTGTCTTCAATAAGTACAGCATCCGCTATATTTACTTTTGATTTACGAACCCCCACAGTCTCACTACGACCTTTAGATTCGATTAATCCGGTATTAATAATTGTTGAATCATTTTCATATATGCTATCTTTATTCGATACGAACTCATATTCGTTACGACTATCTGTATTTATATTATTTAATATTTTCAAAACTTCTTCTATTTTATTATCTACCTGAGCTGTTTTGTTAATCACCAACGGGGTACTTATCTGCTCATGTAGTAGTTGGTAATTTTCATCCTTTTGTTTATTAATCTCAATTAATTCTTTATTGAGGTTTTCAACTTCATCTACTATTGATAGACCTAATTTACGTACTTGTTCCTTTTCAGCAGCTATAACCGATGATGTTCTACCTTCGGAAATTTTACTTTCAAGTAAAGCTATTTGTTCCTTTTTAGCCTCAATTAAAGAAGTATAGTCTTTTTCAGCGGGTGCTTTTTTAAATAGCTGGAAAAAACCTGTATTAGCTTTAGAACTCCCCTTTTGCTCCTGTTCCAAGCGCTCAATCTCGTCTTGTAAAAAGGTGATTTTAGAAGTATCTTCATTTTCGGTAGCAATACGTTGATCGTATTCCTTGCTTAATTCATCATATCTATTCATGGACTCTTTTAATTTAGCAGTTAGATCATCAGAATTAGCCTTTTTAACTTCAAATTGACTAGTTAGCTCTATTTGAAGGTTCATTGCTTTGGTATTTAACATATAGTTGTTATTAACCTGATTCAGTATTTCCTCGTTATTTACTCTCATTGTATCTTGAACAGCATTGACAAATTGAATCATACTAGCTTTCATTAAATCGAAATTTTTATTCATTGTGGCTAATTCGATTAATGTTGGATCAGCCTGATTAGTTCGAGGTTTCGCAGATTTTGTTGTATTAGTGTCAATAACAGAACCATTATCCTCAACACTGTACCCCATTATATAAATTAATTGGTTAGTAGCATATTTGTGTTTAGGATTATTATATAAAAAGAAAAACATATACAGACGGAAAATAGATTCAATTGAGTATATGTAATTCGACCGTTGTCCTGAACCTTTTCGTTCAGGATTTACATATGTTAGTAACCCTTCCCCTTGCTCATTTCGCACTCGATTGTATGCGTTTAAAATAACTTGATTGTTCTCCAAACCTAAAACAGTAGCAGCCTGTACATTTTTTAAAGGAGCATAGTTTTCAATATTAATACGATAATAAAAGTCTGCTATTTCTATAGTATTAAATAAATCGTCCTCCAAACCTTTCGATAGTATTTCCGCGATTAATGGGTCGTCAGAACCTAGAAAAGCCGATTTAAAGTAGTGTACAGCCTGTAGAGCATTTTGATATGGTATTGGCTTGTTTTTATAATCTACCGAATCAAGATTGCTGCTGCCGGCAATAGTCTTGGAATCATTACTATTAGTCATATTTGTTCCCCATCCTTTCAAAGTGCATTCTATTTAAAACACAATATGCTTAATCTTTAATTTAAATTACATTGATTAAATTATAAAGTAATTTAAATTTAAAAAATTGTTAAGTAAAAAAAATTTAAAAAAAATTAACTTAAATTGTTGATTTAAAGCGATTTATAAGTCTAAAGCCTAGTATAAGTAAGGATAATTAAAATTAATAGAATTAATTAAAATTAATTATTAAATTATAAATTATTATAGGTTGTTAATTAAAATTAATAAATGCAATTAAAATTAAATTATATAATTTAAATTATAGATGATGTAATTTAAATTACAAATGAATTAATAATAATTAATAATTTTATACTTAAATATTCATTTATTTTGTATACAATTTTAATTCAAAAGCATCTAAAAATGCCATTATATCAATGATTTAAAAATAATTAAGTTTTAAATTATGCATTAATTTAATAATTATACAAAAAACACCTTGTACACTATGGAGTGTATAAGGTGTTACGCTTTATTATAAATTATCTAGCTCTATATCCGTAATACGACGACGTCCTGGTCGTTCAGGTCGGCTACCAGAAGGTCTGCGACGGGGTCCTTCATTAACTTCTAATTCTAAATCGCTAAAGTCAGTAGTGATGTCCGGTTTGAAATTGAAATTATTGTCTGAACTAGATGCGAAATTAGCGAATTTACTCTTTTGAGCTTCAATAGCTGCTAAACGCTCTTGCTCTCTTGCATTAGCAATTTCCACTTCAGCCTCGTAATCTTGAAGAATTGTATTCAAACGTGATGGAAGATCTGACGTTACATATGCTGCGAACGTTGTGATACCCGTTTGAGCGTTATTTGAAATCTGAGATAGTGCAACGTGTGCTGTAGAATGAGGTAATATTGCCTTCAATTCTTCAACATATTTACGAATTTCGTTTTCAGTAATGTCTTTAGGATAAAGAACACCTAACATTAAGCTTTTCCCTAATCGTTGTTTTTCATTAATAAAAGGATCATTATTGTTTAAAATACCTTCAATTTTAACAAACTCTTCGGCATATTTTTTAGAAATACTTTGTAAATTAGCTTGGCTTGCAATATCTTTCATGCTAACTAAATCGCGTAATTCATTAGCAAATTCGTTGTTTTGTAATGAACGTTGTAAATATAGATGCCCTGGAGTACCTAAAATTGTGACGAACTCATTGAAATCCAGTGTAGAGTTGGATTCTAAAGCAGTTAAAGAGTTTAGTTCCATTAATAAGGTTGCTACATAAGCGTTTGATAGCTTTGAAGCGTCCGTTTTGTCGTCAATATTCTTAGAATAATCAGCAAAAGCATTTGAATGATTGAAATGGTCATTATCTACATATAAAACGCTACCAATGCTATCCTCACCACTTTCATATAGCAAACGGTTAATCTCTGCAACAGCTTCAACAGTGTTCTTTTTAAATTCTATACCGGCTTCATCGGGAATTACTACAATTAAGCCAACTGAGTTAGCAATACGCTTCCCATAATTTTCGTAACGATATTTTGCTCGTATTTTTAATACAAGTTCTGCTGTTTGAATTACAGCACCACTACCAGTACCGCCACCCAATGAAGCACAAATCCAAACAAATTGAGCATCTTGGAACGCTTCTGTGTTTAAATGCTTAACATATTGGCCTCTATTTTCTTCAAAGAATACTTTCCCCAAATTACGTTGCTTAGCCGCGCCTTGAAATCCCTCGATTACATAGTTGTCTGCATCCATTGCCGGTGTAAATACTTTTTTATGTACATATTCTAGTGATTTCATATCTGATTCAGATGAATTAAATACTACCGTTGGTACACCGTAAGCCGCAAATTCGTCAGCAATACGTCCACCAGCTTGACCGATACCTACGACTGCAATTTTAATGAATTGGTCAACGTTTCTTTTTAATTCAGTAGCAATTAAATGTTTAGATAATATATCTTTTGATGTTTTTGAAGCATTTTCTAATGTGTATCCAGTTGTTTCGTAATTGTTATACATAATAAAACTCCTTTTAGTTGGTTGTAGTGGTTAATTAAATAAATTACCTGCTTATTTCTTGAATAAATCTGATTTTTCAATGACCGAAACAGTTTCGTTGACTGTTTCTTCATAGAACTTAGGTCTTGTCCTCTTTAAATCATAAATAATGTACTTTCCATTTTGCGTGATTATATACTCCTTAAACTTCCAGTTCTCTACTCTTTTGACAAGCAACATCGCTTCTAAACGTACTAATGTACGCTCAAAAACACGACGTTTGTACAATAGATCGTCTTCCAGCAATTTTAAATGAAACATTGTAAGGTTGTTCCCTGTTAATTGCTTAAATTTAAGAATAAATATAAAAAAATACCAGTCTTGACTATCTAATTGAGTTTGAAGATATTCCAAAGCTACATCGTCAAATACAAATTCGTTAATTTCTTCGTCAAAGTAATTCAATGAAGTAATTTGTCCTGATGGTTCTTCAGCCATAATATCACCTCGTTTACTCTATTTGATTATAGGTTATTAACATTATCTTCCGCAACATTATAACACAAAAAAACATCATGTGTACATATGTTAAGGTTAATTTTATAAAATTAACCTTAACATATGTACACATGATAAAACGTATATTAGCAGTATTTTTAACCCTTATTGAAGGGCTATTCCCTCAATTCCTTTATCATACGTACATTTGACAATTTATCATATGTACATCGGATGTACATATGATAAAGGCATCAGACGTACATCCGATGTACATATGATAAAACATAATTTTTTCTTTGAATTTGTAATTGTAGTATTTATACATTCATTTACGTCCTAAAATTTTTTTCCTCTGACAACTCATACGAAAATCATCTTTATTTAAAGTTGCGGTTATGAAATGAATTTGAAGTAATGTGTAAAAGAAGAGGGAGCTGCTTAATGTTTTAATAAGTCATTATTCGTAATTGTTCAAAACAAAGGCATATTGAATTTAGTTCATTTGTTTAAGCTGAGATACATGTAACGCTAAAAATGAAAAATCGTTTACGCAAATTAAAAATTCACCTAAATATAAAGCGTAAAGGTTATATGCTACAGCATAAATTACGAATGTATAACAGCGTAAAATCATTACCTTTACGATTATTCGAACTCTAAGTAAATTTAGGTTTAAATCTAATATGACTTTGCTGAAATTTGTGCGTTTTTACTTCAGTAGCTAAATAAAACCAAACAATTAAAATACTGAAAAATTTAATGAGTTCTAAAAATAGTTTATATAAAATTACATGTAAAATAGAGCTTCTAAAAAGCAAAGAGAAAATTGCGAGAATTCCTAAAGTGAATAGGGGAGAAAGCCTTAAAATCTGCTTTCCTTGATGGGGGGTATTTAACATTCAACGGAGGCACTTCTTGATGGGTGGTTTTACATACCAAATCCCCCCATCAAGAACCCCCGAATCTAGGAAGGAGGGTACTAACCTAATAATAGCAACATTTCGGAGGCTTTTCGGAAGGACTACTAAAAGGGGTTAGGCAAGGAATCATAACCCCAATTATTTGTACTTAAAATTTGGCCTAATGTTTCTGCTCTTAACAAATGATTTCCCCCATAATAAATCCATAAAAAATAACTCAATATTGGTATGACATAATAATTGTGATACAATCATCTAGGAAAAAAACAGCATATCAAATCGTAGGGAATCCCCCGCCGATCTAAATTACATTCTACGCAATAAGTAGGTGTATTTTAGGTCGGTTTTTTTGCGCTGTAAAAAGTTGAAGGGAGGTGAAAGTAATGAAATTAGAACCCAAGTTATCTCAATATGGCACAACCATTTACACGATTCCTAAAACAAATAATCATTCAAGATTGCTGTTACATGAATTTGAATTAGATTTATTGGAACAGGCAGTGAAGTACACCTATTTAAGGGCAGTCGAATTAGTAGATTACTTTGTAGTTATTCGTGAAAATAATGGTTTCACAACAGATGATGAGGTAAGGGCGAGACAGAATGCAGCTAAGAGGTTGATCCGTTTTAAAGAGGCAGGCGTACTAAAGGCAAATGATGCTAGTGAATACAAAGGGCACAACCTTTTGTATAAGCGTATTTTCTACACGTTTACTAAACGTACACTTGAAATTCTATACGCTCTAAACCGATTAACGGATAATGAGCTTGCTTATTATACAGTGGTATTAGAGAAAAACATGCGATTTAAACCGCCATCCATTCACAGTGTAGCCATCGCTGCATTAGGAACTCGGCTCGACTTACAGTTAAAAAGTAAATTGGGTAATGATGATTTCGTTATCAGTAAAGGTACGACACATCCACTCTTTAAAAACTATACCGATGATGCGGACCAAATTTTCCCTGACTTATTGTTAGAGTTTCCTGACCTTAACAAACTACTTGTTTTTGAAGTGGACGGAGGAAGGCAATTACGGGATGTAATTGAGAGTAAGTATTTCCGCTATAAGAAAATGTTCTCCAGTAATTATGTAAAAAAGTACAACAACGAATTACAGGCGCACGTAATCTTTTTACCAATTGACGCTAATTTCTTAACCGATGAAAACCGCAGTAGCAAATCACACCGGATAAAATATTTAAAGAACTGTATTCCTAGCTTCGAAAAGTGGGGCAGCAGTTTAAATATGTTCACCATTCGCTATAGTGCTATCGAGGAATTTGTAAATCGAACAATAACGTTTTCAGAACAATTAAGTGAATATGGTTTAAATGCTCTTATGAACCAGTGGATCTTCAATTTAGAAAGTGCTTTAATGCCGCTTAATTATAAAGTAACGGTTTTAACTGAACAGGAACTATTACCACAAACGAAACCTACAGCTTTTTCCCCGGATACTGTTATTAAGCTAAAGCAAGTTGGGAAGAAAGAGAAACATTACTTTGTTCTGTATATGAATAATGGGGAAATTCGAAGCCAGCAACGATATTTAGAAACGATTCAGCGCCTAACAGCCATTAACGAAAGTGAGTCCAACAACTTACACATTAACTTATTGCTGCTATATGGTACTTGTCATTCAAGGGCAACAGATGCATTAGACGATCTTGTTATATCTGATGCGCTACAAATCTTTGCTACAAGTGAGGAAGAATGGAGGGAACTTGCTACAGCGGAAAATATGGAGCAAGTTGTATTACCCCTATATGAGCAAAACAACAAATTGCTCAGCTATACTTTACGGAAGGAGAACTATCGCTTGTGAAGCAATCCGAACAACAAGAGAAATTAAAAGGTAATAAAGCAAATTCTAAATTGCCCCAATTAACCGAGCAACAGAAAAAGAATTTGAAAAAGCGATTGCCTATTACCATAGTGAGTGTACTTCAATTGATTACGCTATATTTTACAGCATGGTCTTTTGTTAAAATCGTTTCACTCATGGTCGGACATTATTACGGTGAACAGGTGTATTATTTACCATCACTATTTTTTAAATTTAATAATGTCGATATGTGGTTTATCCCAATCGTAGCCGTTGTATCAATTTACGGCTGGCTATTAAGTACGCGAGTTGTAAGATTCAAAAAACCGAAATGGCGAGTAGTTCTATTCTGGAACGCAATACTTAGCAATGCATTCACATTAATAGCATTCGGTATGTCACAGTTACAGAAGAACTTTTTACCGTTTTTCTACGAACGACTTAACCGCGTTATTTACACAGATGATGTATTAGACGAAATCTTATTCCAACAAGTACAAGGATTCTTCTTTACCGTCATGTTAATACCGCTAATCTTATTCGGCTTTTTATTTATGTTCCTCATGACTAAATATCGAAAGCATGATGCAGACTTAATTAAAGCTTTTTATCAGTTTGAATGGACGGGTGAACGATTACGTAAGTTTGAGAATATTGGTAAAACGGAAGACGTTATTATTGAATATCCTGACATTGAACTCGGCATGAATAAGAAAACAAATGAAATGGTTGTATTACCTGGTTTTGACCGTTCGCTTAACACCATGATCACCGGGAGTATTGGTACGGGTAAGACAGCCGCGCTTGGTCTTCCTATCATAAATCAGGATTTACACTATATTACTAGATTCATAAATGCCTATCCTACAATTCGTGAGGACGAGAATTACATAAGTGAAGAAATTCAAGGGCGCTTTATGAATGGTTTATCTATTGTAGAGCCATCAAATGATTTATGCCAAAAAGTATATAAACTAGCGAAAGCTCATGGGATTCCCGATGAAGCAATCACATATATTGACCCGACGAATCCGAATACACCATCTATTAACTTTATGCGCGGTCCAGTAGATAAAGTGGCAGAGGTTTTCGCACAAGTAATGCAAGGTATTAACGATAACGGAGGAGGGGGCAACCCATTCTTCGAACAAGCTCAACGTAACCACTTGAAGCAATTCATTTATTTACTGAAGCTACATGATCCAGAAGTTGAAGCAACTTTTGACATGCTAAAAGAAATGTATAACGATACCAACGTTGTACATGAAATGCACTTAAAGTTAAAAATCCAAATTGATAGAGAATATGGCAACGGCAAACAAATTGACCGTAAGCTAGAACGTGACCGTTATAACTTCTTTATCATTCTAAAAAACTTAGATAAATGGTTTGATACGGTAATCGTTCCAAAAGAAGAACGCGGACCGCAAGGAAATCAGAAAGTTTATAATGATGATGGGGCGCTCGTTTATGTCGATACCCAGGAATCGTATGTACAAGGATTACGAAATTTACTATCCGATATAGGGGCCAATCCTCTACTATCTCGTGTATTAAATGGACATTCTGACTTTGATTTTGATGCTCACATGGGGCGTGAAGGTGGTATTTTACTTGTTAATACTGCAAAAGGTCAGCTTGAAGGGTTATCTCCCGTATTAGGGAAACTCGTTTTAATGTCCTTACAAAATGCCGCGTTCCGTCGTGAGCCAAACGTTAGTACATTCCATCATATCCTTATTGATGAAGCGCCAGAATATTTATACTCTAACTTCGCCACATTCCCAACACAAAGCCGTAAGTTCAAAGTAATGTTAACGCTATTACAACAGACGCTTACACAATTGCGCGGTGCATTTGGTGAAGATTACATGAATACAGTCGTTGCAGCCATGCGTAACCGAATGGTCTATGCCGATGTATCAAGTTTTGACGGGAAGTATTTCAGTGATATGTTTGGTGAAGTGGATGAATTTGAAGAAGGGGAAAGCGAAAATGCGGTTTCTCCGTTACAAGACAGTCCTGAATCCCGCAGTGGGTCAAGCTATAAGAAAACACGTAAAGCTGCTATGTCTTCAGGCGATATTCTATTCCAAGAAGCGTTTGAATGTGCAGTAAAAATTGTAGTAAACAACAAATCTATGCCAGTACAACGTATCCAAGCAAACTTTGTACCGAAAGACGAATTTAAAGAAGCTGTTATTAAAGTAGATCCTGCAGCTGCAAATGTTTGGATTGAAAATCGCTATGCAGAACCAACAGAAGAAATGATTGTTGAAGATACAGACGATGCAGTATTAGACACAGTGGTTGATGCTGAATTACCTCCAGTAGCAGCCGTTGAAGAAAATACGAAATCAGTGGAAAATGCAGAAGTTGATAAAACAATCAATATTACGCAACCCGCTTATCCTAAGCCTACGCCTGTTGTTTCTGTACCAAAGCCGAAGAAAAGAGCACCTCAAAGCCCTGTACAGACGATCGTTGTTTTTGACGAGGAATCTGAAAAACCTAAAATGCGTCCAAAAGCAGAGCAACCAATCGAGGAAATGAAATCTCCGGTTGAGCAGACGATGCCACAAAAGCCTGTTCCAACAAAAGTAGTAGAAACCGCTCCGTTAGGCGAACTAGCGACTGGTTCAGCTAAATCAAATTCAACAGCAGCACCGACAGCAACTCTTACACAAGAGGCACAGCCGTTAGATACCGTTTCAATTACTACGACAGCGACTATTCCAAATGATGAAGGATTGCCAGAGGTTTCAATTGGTCGTAAAAAGGTGAAGGCCGAGCAACCAACAGCTCCAGTAGTAGAGGAATCTCCTGTACAAATTGAGCAAGATGGCGCGGCTCCAGCACCTAAAGAGAATGAGCCTGTCATTGAGACAGCACCCGTTGTGAAGAAAAAACGTAGTCTGTCTCAAAGCACAGAAGTCTATAAAGAGGCAGAGTTAGACGAAGCAACAAAAAACTTCGCAAAAGAACTACAAGATGGATTAGATAGTAGACGATCTTAAAACAAACACTTGCTAATATTGGCACAATTATTTAAGATAAAACTAATCCAACTAACAGATAGTTTGTAGTGGTCATCGTGTATTTTAAAATTTTGATGTCACTAATGCATCATCTACAATTATATAAAACAACAGAAGGAATACCCTTCTCGTATTGATAATGGCTATGTAAAGCCGTTTGCTTATAACAGCGCATTTGTTGCGTTTATTTAAGCATGGAATCAATAACGAGAAGGGTTTTTTTTCATTTCTAGGAATGTTGAAGAAAGAGCTACAGAATTACATTCGAGTTAGTATGGTTAATCAAATTAATTAACAAATATTTTAGGAGGCTATATAAAATGGCAGAAGAAACTTTCGTTGCATCGTGGGTTAGCGAAGATCAATTAAACGACATTACAACAATCCACCGTAATCATGAAATCATTGAGGGTATTGTACGTAGTATTTTCAAAAAGAGCTATCGAGTATCAGATGGACAAGGCGGTGCTAAAACCGTATCAGGAGAAGTATTAGTTATTGCAATGCCTAATGGTGTTACAGCATATTGCCCAGCTCCAGAGTTCTCGATTCGCCCGTATACATCATATCGTCATTTTGTAGGTCGTAAAGCTAAATTTATGATTGAGCGTATTGATTTAAACGAACAAATTGTTACGCTATCAGGTAAAAAAGCACAAGCAATTACAGTTGATGAATTATGGGAAACTGTTTTAGCAGCAAAAGAAGAAGACACACTTAGCGAATTAGTATATGAAGGTGTAATCACCGGGGTACAAGCTGATTTCCGTGGTCTATTCGTAAATATTGATGGATTCGATACATTCATGCCTCGTGCTGAATGGTCTTATAATACCCGTGACATTTTAGAAGTTGAAGCGGGCGAAATTATCCAAGTGAAAATCATTCGTGTAGATGAAGAAAATAGAAAAATGGTGGTATCTCGTAAATTAACATTGCCGGATCCATTCTTATTCTTACGCAACTTGCCACAGGATGCATTAATTGCGGGACGTGTTACTCGTGTGCACCCAGTAAACGGCATTCATGTTGAGCTTGAAAATGGCTTAGATGTGAAAGCAAGTAAGAAAAAAGAGTTAGAAAATCCTATTGTAGGTGACTTGGTAAGCTGTCGTATTGTTACACCAATTGAAATGGATAATGAACGTGGACGCATTAACGGTCGTGTATTAATCATTCAATATCCTAACGGGAAGCGTAAACGTAAAGAACTAGGCTCATTCTTATTCTCGAATGACTAATGATGTTCTTCATAACGTTTCGTACACGCGAGAAGATGGGACATATTCCTTGTGGGACCACCCACAGTTTAAAGCGATATTAAGGCTTCCCAAAGGTTTCCGACCTGCTTTAGAACTAACACCCGCTTTAGCTGAATTCTATTCGTGGCCCGAAGATATTCAAGAAGCTCGCTTAACTGTATTAACAGTGATCGGTGATGCCATTTGTGCGAATGAGGGTCAGCTACGTCGCTACATGATTTCTAAAATGACAGCATCACAAACAAGTCAGCATATTGAATATCTACGTAAAAAAGGGTTTGTACAGCGTTATAAATGCATTATTGATGGCTACAACGATGAAGATGGTGAGCCAATTAAAATTAATACACCTGCACCTATCAATTTAGGTCCGGCCGGCTATCTATTATTAACCTACCTGAACTCTGCTCGTTCTTATATGGACGCGGAAGCATGGATAAAGGGGAATGGATCTTCCATGATTCAACGTTTTGTAGCAGCAAATGAAATCCGTTGCAAATTCGTTGAGTCCAAAATTGCTCGTAGTTGGTCCTGGTATCCTTCGTTTGCCGATGACGGTTTTCGTCGGTTAAAAAAACCTATGGCCATTATGGGCGTAGGGGAAGATACAGAATTTGAAGATAGCCGCGCTTGGATGATTTTTGAACGGGCGCAGCTTAATCAGAACTTTATTGGTTACTTTAAAGATCGGTTAAACCTGTACCGCTATCTTTTTGATAAGTATGGTTATCTTCCAGTCCGAAATTATCCAGACGATGGGGAAAAAATTGTTGTCATTTCATGCTCCACTGTAAAAATTGCAGAAGCATTACAAGAAGAAATCGGCTTACATAAGTTTCCGTTTACAATTTGGGTATTGATAGATGAATGGTTTGACACTGCTGAAGATAGTACGGATATTACGAAAGCATTCGCTTCACCAGTGAAAACACCAACAGGCTATGTATTACGTCGCTTCAAAGTTAATTTATAACGAGAATAATGGGCTTGAACGATTCAACTAGAACTGTTCAAGCTTGTTTTCTTTCTATATCAAGTATCTTGGAATTATTAGGTGTAATGGGACTTATTTTAAGGGGGACATAAAAATCAAACATTATTTACAGTCTGAATTTAAATCGTACCTTAATGATCATAAGGCCAACTGTATAATTAAAAATTCCGAATCGAACTTTCTCCTGCAGCTAATTCATACACAGCTAACCCGGACAAATTTGGATAATTACTTTAAAACATTAGCAAAGGTTAATTATAGAGAAACACCCTATCTTTATTCCTTTTTGCAAAAACATATTGTTGCTAAAAACCACTATGACAAATGGTTACAACGCAATATATTAGTGACAGGAAAAACCGATGAAGATATAGAATGTATCACCTCAGAGTTTACGAATTACTTAGCGGAAGAGAATGACTCGTTTATTTGTATTCGCTATGCTTTTATGAAGAACTTTGATGTAGAAGGGCTTGAACGATTGGCTGATACGTGGGATACAGTAATTATACAATTCAATCACACTGACGACTTTTACTCCTTGTATAATTTATCTGAAAGCCTCCTAACAAACCTAGCCAAGCGAACAAGCATTGTTATTATTTGCCCTGAAGATATAAAAGAATGTGTGCTTCAATGCAGTAATGAAATTTGGAACTTTATCTTCCTGTTTGAAAACTATGTGCTCCGCATGATGGGCAGCAACAGGTACTTTAAAGTGATATCCAATAAGAAAATCGTAAACGAACTATTCGATTTATACCCTACATACTACAAAGTTGTATAATTTTTGTAATATAGTAGGAAAAACCGCTTTTTCATATTGATTTTGAATTGGCAATATGTTAAATTTATTACAGTCATAATTTACTTGTGACTTGCTCGGTCATTCTGTGACTTAATGTTACTTTTTAATGATCAAGTTTCTTGAATAATTTAATTTATACACTACTTGGCGGGGTTTTGGTTGGCTCTGCTAAGTGCCTTTTAAGGCAATAAACTTAATATTAAAGAATTGGGAATACCCCAATCTTATCATTTTGCAAACGTCAGCATGACTATGACCATTTGAAGGTCGTTATTGCTGTTTTTCGTTTGTTCGTTGATAAGATTGGGGTTTTTTGTTTGCTCTTTTTTTGTGAGCAAGGAAGGAGTTTGGAACGTGTCTTCATCTGTTTTATTAGCAATTGGGGAACCTGGTCTATCAGACAGTTTACGCCAGTTGTTAGAAAATGGTGGTCTGAATGTACTGCAAGACGAGGTTTTCTCATTGAAGTACCTTGATGACCATGTACAAGGGCAGCTACCAAACATCGTTATTATTCACGATTTGTATTTACCTTCTGACACCGAAAACCAAGAGGAAAAGGAAGAGGAAGTATTACAACTACTAGAGAAATGGCGTGCAGATTACGATAACGACTTACGTGTAGTTTACATGTGTGTGCGTGAACATAACGATCCATTCATCGGGCAGTTAGTCGCTCGAAACGTTCTTGATATTTTTCATAAAAAAGAAATTTCAGCTTCACGTTTTGTTGACCAGTTAATTGAGCCACCGCGCTTCAAAAATGTGCAACGGTTAGGTATCGGAAACCTTGACGTTGAATTTTTAGATGAGGAAGAAGTCGCTCAGCAACAGCCACAAAGCATAGCAGAAACACTTGAGTATGAAGAGGGAGAAACGTATAGCGAGCCTCAACCAACTAAAGAAAAGCCTATTAAAGAGCCTCTAGAAATCGGGAAGAAACTTGGAAACGTAGCTGGCAGTATTGCAAAAGGTACTTCAGGTCTGATGAAAGGTGTATCGGAAATCATGCCAAAAGGTTCGTCGTCGGAAAACGAACATAACGAGCTTATGATGAATGATCTATTAGACCTTATGCCGATTGAGGTTGATGATTCCAATGTGAAATCAGCCATTATCGGTACAGTATTAATTGCTGTCACTGGAACGAAAGAACATATCGGCTCTACGCATACAGCGTTATCCGTAGCAGCTTATTTAAGTAAAGTAGGGCATTCGGTAGCAATTATTGAATGCAATGATACGGATGATTTTGAAAAAATCCACGCCTTGTACGAAGGTACAAAGCAGTATTTGAAAAAAGAGCACTTCTTTGAGATTAACGGAATTCATCATTACAAGTACCGCTCAAATTTCGATTTAAACGAGATTTATTACCGATATGAATATGTAATTATTGATTACGGTGATTTAGACGAAGCCACAGGCTATATTGAGGAATTTAAACGTGCTCACGTTCGCCTAGTGGTAACAAGCGGTGATGAATGGAAAACTGGCTGGGTTCATGAATTTATGCGGAAAAATAAGACGATGAAAGAGGATTGCGACATTATAGTACCGGCTGTCTCTCGTGAGAAGGCGGAGGAATTTGCCGAATTGCTGAAATACGACCAGGTATTTGCTTTCCCTTGTCAGGATAATCCGTATGAAATTACAACGGAAACCGAGCAACTTGTACATACATTACTCGGTTCGTACATTAAAGCCCCGTTACATTCAAAAATGGTATCAACTAAAGTTGTTGTTTTAGCATGTGCACTCAGCGTCATTGCGACTGCCGCTATCGTAACAATCTTTAATTATCTATAAATCTTAAAGGAGGCACAAATACGTGGGTATTGTCCGTACTAGAAAAAAGAAACAACTTTATACAGCAATCGCTTCGGCGGGCGCAACAGCTATCATTGCAGCTGGTGGATTTTATTGGTTTTACCAAGAATCCAACGAACGTGAAATTGAATTAAAAAACAAATATCAAGCACAAGTAGAGGAACTAGAAAGTATCGCAGCTCAAAGTGTACTCGGTTACGCATTAAAAGAACCTGTCGCGCGCGGTGAGGTTATCACAGGCGACGACATTCAAGAGGTTTATGTATCCGAAGCGGGGGCCGGGGATCTGTTCTTATACAATCTTCTTGATAGTCCAGAGCATACATTTTATGCACGCGCGGATTTATCCGCTCAAACAACTTTAACAAATGCAATGGTATACGAGGATGAAAAAGTAAATGATGATACGCGTGAAATCGAGTATTCATTCATTGACCTACCTTCAAAAATTGCAGTAGGCGAATATATAGATATTCGTATTCAATTCCCAACGGCTGACGAATACGTGCTTTTATCTAAGAAGAAGGTTAAAGACGTGGTTGGCACTACAGTTTGGTTCGATATTGACGAAGGTGAATTATTAACAATGTCTTCTGCGATGGTTGATGCTTACTTAGAACAAGGTACTAAAATTTACGCTGTCAATTATGTTGATGATCAAATGCAACCTAAAGCATCTATGACATACCCAGTTAAAGACAATGTCAAAGAGATTATCCGTACTACACCTAATATTGTAGAACGCGCGAAATTAAACCTTGAAAAACAAAATCGTGCTCGTTTAGAACAAAACTTAAACGACATGGGCATTGATCAAAAAGCAACTGTTCAAACAGGTGCCGCAGCAGTTGAATCAAAAGTGAACCAAGAGAACGCTCAACGTTCTGCAGAAGAACGAGTGAATGCACTTAATGAGCAAACGCAAACTCAAGCTCAAACTCAAGAAGATCTAGTTCGTGGAAGTGAGTGATAATAACCCATGATTAAAGTGCAATTATTAGGTACTCGCAATAAAACTGATTTAGCAATATTTCTGGCAAATGCAGTAGTAGGGCAAGGCAAACGTGCTCTTATTGTCGATTGTACGAAAGAACAACTATACAAATATGGTTTTGGCCATACGGATAGCGACAGCGAAATTTTTGAAATTCAAGGTGTTGACGTTTTAACAGCTGCAGTTACAAGTTGGGACGACGTTGTAAAGGCTACACGTAAAGAAAATAGCGATGTAACGAATTATGAAATTGTTATTGTGGACTTTGATCACTTAGCTCCATTGCAAGGTGATTGGGCTGATTTCAACCGCACAATTTACACTGGCGATAATGATCGCTTTGCTATTAACCGTGATGTGGAGCTGTTACATAGCTTTATGGATATGGTTGGTGAAGATTTACCAATCCAACATGTACATTTTGAATCAGCTTACCACGTGCCGGCGGGCTACCTTGAACTATTAATGAACAACCGCCTTGAATTTAAAGATATTTACTATGAAATCGAATATGACGAACGTTTAGAGAGCATTCGCCAGTCCATGCAACATAACCGTATTATTCCACAAACTAAAATTTCGAAAGAATATCGCGTAATGATTAGTGAAATTGTGGCTTCCTTATATGGTGTGACAACGAATGAAGTAAGTGAAGGTGTAGAAAAACCATCTATATTCTCACGTATCTTCTCTAAACCAGTAAAAGCAGAAAAATAGGAGGTGTAGCTCATGGGTAAAACGATCCTGTCATGGTCGCCAATTCATGGTCAAGCTAATACGACGTCAAATATATCGTCGCTGGCCTCTTTACATGCGATGGGAAATGACTATACAAACCTAATTACGCATACTCAATTAACATTTTCTTCGCTAGAGTCACTTTTCGGAAAAGTGAACATAGCAAAAGGCTTTGAGGATTCGGGTATTGCCGCGTTAGAGCGACTTAATAAAAGTAATTTATTAAAATCGGATGCCGTTCGTGATTATACAGAAACGGTTTATCAAAATTCTTTAGACCTTCTCGGCGGTCGCAAACAGTTCAGTGCAGATATTGAACAAACCGAGCGCTTATTATTAACAGCTGCACAAGCCTACGATTTCGTATGGGTTGATGCACATAGCGGAGGACGTAATGCTTTAACAATCAGCTTGATGGAAAAAGCAGACTTAACACTCGTCAATTTACCGCAAAATCGTTATGTATTGGACCGCTTCTTTAGCGGTGAAGACTTCCCGGAAGTTTTAAAAGGGCGTAATTACATCATTTTGATTAGTTCTTACGATAAAACGTCTTCATTCTCTTTAAATAAAATCAAACGACTTTATAAAGTGAATGTACCAATTTTTGAAGTACCGTATTCGGTGCCATTTAAAGACGCAACGAATACTTTACAACTGGCTGAATATTTCTACCGTAACTACATGGCATATACGGACAAAGAAAATCCAAGCCATGATTACATTAAAGCACTTCGTAAAATCAATCATCACATTACAAAATCATTCGGCTTTACTAGGAATGGTGATGTAGAGGAGGACGAGGACGAATGAGCTTTTGGGTAAACATATCAATTATTTGTATAATTGTTGCCTTTATCCTCTTTATTATTGCATTACGTTTTGTTCAGCAAAAAAACTTGAACATTTTTAATAAAAAGTCAGAGGACAATCGTGCTTTGTATACGCAAGAGGCATTATTAGATTTCATTAAAAAGCGTATGACTGAAATTACTACTGTGAACTTATACTCCATGAATCTCACTGAAGACGAGTTCAAACGTAAAGCTCGTCGCCGTGAAGAACTACGCGAAGCTTTAAAAAACTGTAATACAGGTGATTTATCTTCAAAAATCTATGTACGTGAGTATATTTTCGAATTGTTACAAACGGAGTACGGCATCAATGAGGAAAATATTGATTGGGTTATCCCTTACGATTCACCTGCTGAAATGTCTGTTCGTGAAAAATTCGAAACATTACTGTACTTATCAGGTAAAAAGCATGGCAATAAAGGTTTTGGCTACTTAGCTGAAACGTATAAACTTGCTGAACCGAAGGAAGATGGCAGTTACCGCATTACGATTCTTGATGTGGAACGTATGTACAAAGACGTTGTTCGTGGCCGTAAAGTGCAATTTGAGGATAAGCTACGAGTTGTTACTCAAATCATTTATTCGCAATTTAAAGGCTTTGGTATTGTTGATGAAATTCGCGATATGGCGATTGATGGGGTGTCAGGCGGTGTTTCTGGCTTACCGGATCGTGTAAATGCAATGACTCACGTACCTCAAATGCTTGAAAAAGCAATGGAGCAAAAAGGCACGAGCTTAAATAGTGCATGGGTGATGTATAAAGGTAAAAGTATTCATTTATCGTTCCTATCATTTGGACATGAAAGTGAACTGCGCCGAGTAGTAACGAACATTTATAAGTTCGGCTATCCTGGTCAATTATCTGAGAGCCGCCCTTACATTATTAATGAGATGTACGATGGATCTCGTGTCACAGTTATGCGCCCAAAATTTTCGGAGAGCTGGGCATTCTTCATTCGTAAAAAGTTTGATGCGAAATTACTTACTTTAGAGCAGCTAATTACTGCACCACGTAATGTACTTGCAATAGATACGTTGAAATACTTAATGAAGGGTAACCGAACTTGTGCCGTTACAGGTGCTCAAGGTAGTGGTAAGACGACTCTATTAATGGCAATGATTCAACATATCCATACTGCTTTAAACTTGCGTATTCAAGAAACGAGCTTTGAGCTTAACTTACGTACGCTTTATCCAAACCGAAATATTTTATCTTTCCAAGAAACAGATTTAGTTTCCGGGCAAGATGGTCTAGACCTTCAGAAGAAAACGGACGGTGACGTTACGATTTTAGGTGAGGTTGCAACAGACCCAGTAGCAAGTTGGATGATTCAATCAGCACAAGTTGCTTCACTATTTACTTTATTTACGCACCATGCCAAAACATTCTCGAATTTAGTTTATGCATTGCGTAACTCGCTACTAAAAGCCGGTAACTTCTCAAGTGAATCGATTGCCGAGCAGCAAGTAGTAAGTGTTTTAGAGTTCGATATTCATTTAACTGCAGAAGTAGATGGCACACGTTACATCGAACGTATTACTGAATGTATTCCAATCGAATACGAGGATGAAGGGCTTGTAATGGCTGCTCTTGCAAAAGGGCAAAACACTCGTGAAGAAAAAATTGACACGCTATTAAACTTAGGAACAACTTTCCTACGTCAGCAAACGCAACGTAAACACTTCACTAGCCGCAACATTATCGAGTACCAAAATGGTGAGTATGTTGCTGTAAATCCTATTTCAGAAGAGCGTCAGAAAGAAATCATGCAGCGATTAACAACTGATGAACGTGAAGAATTTACGCAGTTTATCAATAAATATTGGGGGGCATCGGCATAATGGCAACGTTAGCAGGCTTGTCACAATACTTTGTCGCGATAGGCTTAGCTGGCTTCTTAATTGTGTTAGCTTACTTCCTTGCTATGAGCCAACGCGACAAAAACAATAAGCGTAAGGTGCTAGGCCAAAATAGAAGTAATAATAAAAATGCAACCTTCAATATCTATGCGCAAAAGGGCTACAACCAATTAATCCGTATACCAGGAGTTCGTAAAGTTGTTCTTCGTATCCGTAAACGTTTAGAAACACTATCGATTTACGATGAATATACGTTACGACGAGAAGTAATGAAGGTCGTATTTACAATTTTAAGTGTCATTTTAATCGTTGTAATTTTACTCGTACTTGTACGACCAAGTGTAATGGTAGTCTTTTGGATCCTTCTAGGTTTAGTTTTCCTAAGTGGTGCACTAATTGATTTCTTCGTACACCGAGTAGAAATGCGATTACTACAACAACTTAAAGCGTTCAACAACCGCGTGCGTTTCTATTACCAACAAACAAAAATGGTAGACGATGCCATATTTGATGCAACGGCACAGGTTGGACCGGAAATGAAAATTCAAGCTGAGCGTATTTACGACATTCTTACTTCGCTAGAGCCTGAAAAGGAATTAGCGAAATACGAGGAAGTTGCGCCAACTCGATTTTTAAAAGTTATCGCGGGACTTAGTTTACTTGTAAAAGAGCAAGGCGATAAGTTTTCGGAAAAGGGCAGTGCTTACTTACGTGGTTTATCTGCTATTAATGAAGAATTAAATAGCGAAATTTTATATCGTAATAAGCTGTCGTACCAATTACGCAGCCTTAGTACATTAACAATCGTTCCAATTTTCTTCGCCCTACCAATTAAAAACTGGGCGATTGATAAATTCCCAATCATGCAAAGTTTCTATGATTCTCGTATCGGCTTTGTATGTGAAGTTGCAGTATATGCTACAGCATTAGTTTGTTACTTGGTTATCCGTAAAATGCGTGAAATTCATGAAACATCTAATTCAATGGGTGTGAAACGAGTATTTTGGGAAGAAAAGATTTTCAAACGGGTACCATTCGTTGAAAAAATCTGTAAGGCCTTGTCACCAACGCCTTATACGAAAAAGCACTTTCAGTTACAACAGTTAATTAAAGATGCCAATTCACCATTAAAAATTGATTGGTTAATGCTTCACCGCATTCTAATCACTTTATCGGTAGTCATTTTCTTAACAGGCGGGTTGATTTTTGCCCATCTTCGTGAAGAAAAGAGCGTTTTAAATAGTTCACTTCCTTCTACACTATTTGCGGGCGAGCTGTCAGATGAAGAAAAAGGCATTTTAAAAGAACAAACGGCATTCGATAAGCGAGTGATCGAAGAGATTCAAAAATCAGATACTACGGTTACAGAGGCTGAAATGAAGTCATACCTAGCAGCACAGCTGGGGGTTGATGAAAAAGATCCAAAGGTAAATATCGCTTATGACCGTATTGCTGAAAAATGGATTGTTGTGAAAAATGCTTACCTGAAATGGTGGGAGTTTGTAATAGCGATAGCCATTGCTTTCGCTGCTTCATACGCTCCTATCTGGAATCTTCAACTTAAACGTTATTTACGCTTTAAAGATATGGAGATTGAAGTATACCAACACTTAATTTTAATCAGTATTTTAAAAGAATTTGAATCAATGAGTGTTTATAAAATCCTTGAATGGATTGAACGTTTCTCGATTGTTTTCAAAGAGCCCGTTCAAATTGCTTTGCAAAACTTTGATGCCGGCCCGGATGAAGCACTCGACAAACTAGGAAAAGATATTAGTTTTGAAGGTTTCCAGCAAATTGTTGAACGTTTACGGTTATCTATCATTCGTATCTCGATTCAAGAGGCATTTGACGACATTGACATTGAAAGAGAATTTTATTTTAACCAACGTAAAGAAGAACAAAATCGCTCAGTCGATAGTAAGGGAATCATTGGCGGCTATGTTGGTTTAGCTCCAGTCATGGTATTAGTGTTTTTATACCTAGTAATTCCATTGATTTACATTTCTTTAATTAAAACAACAGATACAATGCAACCTTTCTTATAATACCGGCTTGCATTGAACGGCTACGAATAGATTCGATTCAATGCAAACCAATTAAATTATTTATTAAAAGTGGCTTTAGAGGACAGAATAATCCCTCCTTTTTTTAACAAAGTCCTTTAAATCTACGAAATTAAAAAACAGAATGGAGAATTCATCTTATGTCAGAAACGGTATCAACTGCCCTCAAATTTGGTGCAGCATTATTCTTAGTATTAGCTTTAATCGGTTTAGCAGTAAATGCTTTCAGCCCAGCAACAGACGCAACAAAAACAGCAACAACAGATTTCTCGAACACAACAACAGAACTAAAAGATCAAAAGTACTTAATCTATGACAACACTGTAATTTCAGGAAGCCAAGTAGTAAACGCTTTACGTAAATTTGAAAAAGACGGTAAAACTCAAACAATCGGTCTTTATGTTGAAACAGGTAAAAACAACGGCGCGGGTGTATGGTACTACTCTGAATTCGCATCTGATAAATTAACAGAATCTACTACTCAAGATTTAACTTTAACTAGCACAGTAACAGATAACAACTATATCAATCCATCAGGAACTTTCGAGTCAATAGTAGATAGAGATAGTAACGGTGTTATTCGTGCAATCAAATTCACTCAACAAAAATAATCTTTCTTAAAAAAAAGGGGGGTATTGGGAATGACGTTGCTACTTATGTGGTGGCGGCATCATTCCCTACTTTTTATGAACAAATCAGTAATAGGAGTAATAGAATTAGCCTTTGCCACGATAGTATTCTTGGCAGCTTTAGTCTATATGATTTACCAAACAACCGACATAGCACCTGCATTTGACGAGATTGCTCCGTCACAAGCAACTGTGTACTCTATCCAGCGAGATATTCCGAATGAGGAAGATGTTGCATGGACGGGGGCA
Organism: Solibacillus sp. NPDC093137; assembly: GCF_050280445.1. Lineage (NCBI taxonomy): Bacteria > Bacillati > Bacillota > Bacilli > Caryophanales > Caryophanaceae > Solibacillus > Solibacillus sp. NPDC093137. The sequence goes on along the minus strand of NZ_JBNNVH010000004.1, from coordinate 188,070 downwards.
CAGGTTGTTGGTAAATTATATCGTCTAACTGAAGACGATGTGGAAATCAGAGTAAATGGCGTTTCATTTAGAACAGACGCTGATGTAATTCGTCTTGGCGATACAATTAATAAGTACAGAAAATATACTCAATCAGTAAGTTACGATACCAATGGGAAAATGACGATGATCGACTTTACAACAATTAATTAAGTAGAGAGGAATGTATAAGGAATGCCAAATGCTATATCCAAATTATTTGCTGTCATTTTAGCAATATTGGTGTTGTACTATGTGCCAACCTATCAAATTTACAAAAAGCAAGAGGATTTGGCTTACTTAAATACGTATGAAACCGTTACGGCATTCGTCGATAATGTACGCATGAAAGGTTACATTACACCTCAGATGTATGAAGATTTTCAAAAGAAATTAATTATAGGGGATGTGCTGTATGACGTTGAAATGACGCACAAACATAAATTGTACGTGCCAGTTTATTCGGACCCGGCTAATCCAAATTCATTTACAAGGGAATATCAAGTACACTATAGCGAATATTACGAAACACAAATTTTAGATGTGCTCTATGGTGATCCAACCAAAAGTATTGAACAACGTACATACAAGCTAGAAAACGGTGATTTCTTCAGTTTATACGTTGAGAACAAAACAAAGTTTAAATCAACTATGGTTTTAGATTTCTTAACGGGAGCTATTACAAAAGATAATGAGGTTGTCGTTTCTGTACCATACGGAGGCATGATACTAAATGAAGATTACTGATTATATCATTGTATTTTTGATTGTTGCATTACCAGCTTTCTTCTTTATTCAAATGAAAGCGGAAAAGACAACCGATTTTGTTGAAATGAATCATCATAATGAATGGTCCTTAACTGTATCTGCTCACGACGCAATTAATGTGCTCTCTACAAATGTTGTGCCAAAACTAGAAGCAGGCTACCACTCCTATAAAATCAGTCCAAGCGATCCACAGCTTGCTTATGAAACATTTATCCATTCATTAGCTGCAAATTATCAAGTGCAAGATGGTGTTTCTGTAAATGTTTTAGAGCGATATGTACCTGTATTTGCAGTTTTGGATTACGATGGCTTACTGCTGAACGTGTACAAAGAATATAAAGATGCAGATGGCAATGTTATAAATGAACGTACATGGCTACCAAAAATCCCTTTCAGCTATACGGATAGTGAAGGGAACATTATTAACTTCACGATTGATGATACGGTTGAAATTTACGACAGTACATTAAAAGAATGGTACGACGGTAAACGTGGAGAACTGGCCGCAGACGAAGAAATTACGATTCCTTTATTAAAGGATGAAGATACGTTTGAAAAAGAGCGAACACAAATGATTGTTAATACATTGCAAGAGAATATTGCTTATTACGTAAATAAGCACAATGTTTATACAAAATCTTTAGATGTTACTTATACATTTACAATGCCGCTTATTGAAAAGGAAGATTGGTATAACACAGTTGATAATATCGGTGTTTTTGCTTTCTTCCAAGGCTATCAATATATGCTGAATGACCAACAATATAATGAATTTGCTTTTGTCGGCACTCGGCTTGATCGTAAAGATCGTATTATGGCCGGTATAGTGGATGGACATAAACGTTTTTGGTACGAATCATGTAATTTTCCATATCAAGCTACTGAACTTTACAGCAGTAAAAAAGATGCTGCTAAAAACGGATATAGCGAACTTTCATGCGTGAATCAGTATCAATAAAAGATAAAAAAAACAAACAATATGATGTTAGGGAGGAATTTCAATGGAAGCACCAATTAGTTTAACGAATCATTATATCCAAGTACCTTTTGCCAAAATTATTTTTCCGTACGACACAAGCCTGTTTGAACTGAAGCACAGTGAATTAGTGAAAGTGAAAAATGAACATGTTGCCAGAGGTACTTCTCACCAAGTCGTGTATTTAGATCGTGAAGAAGACGTTATGCAGTTAGATAGCAAACTTTATGTACAACAAGTTGCTCACCATAACCCGCGCATTACTTTTGGAAGAATAGAGCTGTTAGCGGATGCGAAAGTTTGTACTCGTACAGGCTTAGTACAGCGCATTGTGAAGGAAGGGGCGACTTTAAAAGTCCTTGAAGTGATACCTCATAAAGAAAATCCTGATATTGTTCGTTACCGAATTGGCAAAGATAGCTATATTTCATCATTAGAAGCAGTGAAATTTATCATTGGTCATATCACAGTAGCGAACAATGAAAAAGTGTATACGAATGGGACATTTTATAATTTAACTGCAAATGTGCCGTATTTTTACGATAAAGTACATGCAAACATAATTCATTTAACCGAATTAGATATTTGGGTGGATGTTTCAAAGCTTGGTACACATAGGTTTGAGTTGATTTAGTGAAAGATGATAAGTTTTTGTATTTAATTTTAATAACTAAAACTTGACACTTTAGCTATTTTACGATATTATTGATTTACACACTAAAGCCGTTCGTTCGGCACAACAAATCAATCACTATCACACATATCACAATCAGTAATACAATATCAGGCAGATTGCCCCTTAAAAAGAAGGTGATAAAAAAACGTTTCGAAAAACAAACAGTTGGAGGAAATTAACATGAAAAACAGCAACAAACTTTTATTATCTACACTTGCGTTAGCAATTGCTACACCGGCTTTCGTTATTCCTTATGACAGCACATCAAATCAAGTAGAGGCTGCTACTACATACGCTAAGACATTTAGTGACGTATCGAAAAAGAACGTTTATTACGATATCATTCATGAAATGGCTCAAAGTGGAATTATTAGTGGATATGAGGATGGTACGTTTAAACCTAGCGAAACGATCTCTCGTAAACATGCGGCTGCATTAATCAGTCGCGCAATTGATAGATTACCAAAAACAACGACTTTTAAAGCACCGAAAGATTTATCTACAAACAACGCTTATTACAACGATATTAAAAAGCTTATGGAAGCGGGAATATTAGCTGTCGATTCAAAGGGCAATATTAACCCGAACAAAGCTTTAACGCGTGGGGAAATGGCAAAAATTTTGGCTATTGCATATGACCTAGATACAACGGGGACGAATCCATTAACAGATGTATCAAAAGCGAATGCAAAGTATGTAAGTGCATTGTATAACAATGGTGTTACTACTGGATATGAAGATAAGACATTCAGAGAAAATGCTTCGTTGACACGCGCACATTATGCTGTATTTATGCACCGAGCGCAAAAATTTAAAGAAGCAAATACTATCACTATTGAAGATATTTCAAAAATGTCTCAAGAAGAAATAGATAACTTAAACTACAAACAGATTGTTAGTTTATTAGAGCCACAAAAATATGGTTTAGCGGGTGAAAAAGTTCCTTTACCAAAGGGCTATACGGATAGAGCAGCAGCAACTAAGGATGCTAAAGCAGTTTATGCTTTATTTCATGGACGACAAAGTTTAGATGCAAATAGTTCAACACCTACAATTTCAAATGTAGGAATGGACAATTTTATAAGAAATATTTCTAAACGTATTCAAAAGCCAACTGCAGATGTTATATCCATGATAAATAAAGTTACTTTAGAGGGTATTGCCATTACTTCAACAGAAGATGACCCTGTAAAATTCGCCATGTATTTCAATTATGAAGAAGATCGCTTATATATTAGCTTTAGAACTTTTTAGGTTTAGGAGCTAATATATGAAAGTAAAAAGAATAGCATTTTTATTTTTAATACTGACCATACTTTTTAATTCATTAGGTATAGAAACTAATTTTGTAAAAGCTTCGACCACCTTAGCACCTGGCACTTATGTTATTCGAAATGTATTAGCCCATGACCCCGGACAAAACCCTGGTCCTCAAACCGTTGCAGATATTTTACGATACGTAGATTCCGGTGGGGAAATGCCGGGGCGAACGGGTTGGAGTGCATATGAGTTAGTTTGCGTTAATGGTACTTTTGAAAAAGGGCGATCTGTTCAAACTTCTGACAGTGGACGTGATAAACGTTATTCACCTTCGGAATATAGAACAGAAATTATTAACAGCTTAAGGTCTGATGGCTATTCCTCTTCCGAAGCAGAAGCCATTTACCAAGCTGCTGTTAGTACAGGCGAAAGTTTAGTTTATCAAGCTGGTTCAAAAAGAGATGTTTCTTCAACTGGTGAAAGAAAATGGCACCCTTGTCGAGCAGAAGAACGCGGAGGATATTATAATAATTTAGATTTCGACCTAACTTTGACTATAACTATTGTTGAAGATGGGGGTCCGGTAATTTCACCTCCAGGTGGCGGGGGAGAACCGACATGTGAAGAGTTAGGGAATTGTCCACCACCACCGCCACCACCGCCAATAACGGTTCCTGGTAATAATGCTTGGCCATCCTGTAGTTTCAACATTATTTATCAAGGTAGTGGAGGAAGTATAAGGGATGGAGTCAACTCTCCACGACCGAGCGGAGAAATTAATTCGAATAATGGTCAGTTTAATGTTACGCAAGGCATTCCGACCAGTGAATTATTGAAAACGAATGCGCGGAGTGAAGAGTATATTTACGGGTTAAATTTTGAAAATAATACCGGCATAGTTGCTTATCAGATTACCGCTACAAAGACATTTAATTTAAATTGGTTTGTAGGGGATCAAGAGTATCTCAGCACAACAACAGAAAGTGAAACAGTTACCGTTACACGAGATTGGGCTTATTGGGAAGTAATCACATATTGGTTATCTCAGTTAGATAGCGCAACAATGAAGAATTACGCTTTGCCTAATGGCGAAGTAAACATGCCAGCAAATCTAAATGTTAGTGCAACTGCTTCAACAGATAAATTTCAAAATAATCACGTATTCCCAGCTCCTTGTCCGACGGTTGTATTACCATCGGAAAGTATTAATGGTTCGTCTGCACCTAGTTTTTATGGAGAAGCTAAAGCAGCAGCAGAATCCGCTACAGGTCTGACACAAGTTAGAAATGACCTTGCAACGTTTAAAGGTTCTACTATTATGAGTAATAGTTTAGCTACAACAAGCGGACCAAGACCAAGTACAATACCAGCTCCAAGAATGGTTGAGTTGAAAAGGGAAAACTTATTAATTGATTCCAACAAAACGAACTATTTTGAAGCACCAAGTACTGGGACGATGCATTATAGGTCCGTAGTTAATATTAATGGTCAAAATCCAGTGAATTTCCCGTTTAACGTCAACCATGTTACGGTACACACGCCTGTTGTTATTTATGCAAAGGCGACGGACGATAAAGAACATGACCAGCGGACAAATCCGCCTACTCGATCTAATCCTGTAAATAATGACACAGAAATTGCGGCGTTTGTTTTGGACAGACCATTTACAATAAGTATGCCAACAAAAGGACAGCATCGAAATATACCAGGATATGGAAATAGAGATTATGCTAAATGGACTCGTGAAAAATTGGTTCGATTCCCATTTGACGTTTATTCGGAAACAAAGCAGCGTTTCTATCCGGCTAATACATGGATTAACATTCCTGTTGATATAATAGATGTAAAATTCTTTTTACCAGTTTGGGTTCCTGAAGGACGTTATACAGTAGATTTCAAAACAATCGCTGAAAATGCTCCAGCAGCTAACGGAGGGGAAGAACACGAAGCAAACGTGACCATTCCTAATGGTGTTGTAGCAGGTCACCAATCAGCTGCCCATACTGCGACAGACAACATTAAAATTGATGTAGTGGGTCGTTTATATGATTTCAATGTAACTGATATTACAGATTACAACTGGCAAGACGTATTTAGAACTTCTGATGGCTTTACGTTAAATAACACACGCTATTTCGTTGGCAGTAATGGTATTGATGGCGATAGTCGAAACTTAGATAGTCAATTTGTTTTACCTGTAAATCATAGTTCGCATCCGAATGGCTATACGAATGTAGCGATTAAAAAAGGTTACACTTTCCGTTTTGATCTTAAAACAAAAGGAAACATGCAAGCTGATAATGATGCAATTCGCATTAAGCCGACATTCTACTTTGTAAATAAAGACGGTTCGAATAGACGTGAGGTTGATTTATACTATCACGAGGTTACAAATAACTTTGTAAAAGTAGGCTCTGAACAGGATAAGACTTATCGACAAGTTGTGCTAAATGATGCACAACGTAACATTACTGAAACTGAACTGATGGCAAACGCTGATTATTATTATCGTCATGCTGATATTTACGATGGTATGGAAGAATTAACGAAAGATTACTATGCTACATCATTTGCTCGTAAGTATTTACGTTCTTTCTCTAAAGAGGAACAAACTACTGGCCCTTATGGTTGGCAAATTCTAAATTGGAAGCTCCGTACATTTATCGGTCCAGAAGAAAATGAAGTACCTGCTAATACAATGGTACCTCCATCGGATGCTGTTGCTTCACAGCAAGCATGGTATGGTGAGTACAGTATTCCATCAAACGTATATGCAGTGGAAAAAGGTAAATCTTTAAGTGCAACAGGACAAAGTAGCGAAGGATTAAGCGGTAATAATGCCGTATTCCTAAATGATGGCTATATTATCGTCAATTTCGACATCGAATCCCTTGATTCAGGCGATCTTGATAACCCGCGCTTACAGTACATTAATGCACCGTTAGTCAACCAATGGTACACAATGGAAGGCTTCAAACGTTCATTCGTTGCCGCATTTGGCAACACATTTACTTCTAAAGATGGTGATGTTGCTTATTACCATGGTGATCAATCATCACAAAATGACTTTAATAGTTCCGTTACGCACTAAATACAGTAAACAATTTCAGCCCCTTCTACTTATTATTTCATAGTAGGAGGGGCTATTTTTAAGAAAATAAGTTGTAGATCAAAAATCTAAGTTTTGGACTAACAAGGAGAAACTAATGAATATTACATATGACATTTCAACAATCCCTTTGCTGAACGTAGCAATTTTACTGCTATTATTAACGGTTGTATCAACACGGATTTACTTTAAGACCAATATTAAAACGGATTTATATTTAACCTTCGCCTTTGCCCTTATAACAATTATTGCATTACCTTTATACTGGCACACAGGTGAGCGGTTATTTTGGAGCCGCACACAGCACATTGCTTTATTAAGTGTATTGGCTTTGACATTAGCAGTGTACTGGCTTGCGGAAAAACGTACACGATCGGAGAGTTTACCTATCATGGTACTTACCGGCGTAACTGTCCTAACTTTGCTTGTATCGGAACTCGCTGCAGGCTTTATAATTTCCATCACTTTATTTCTAGTGTCGATTTGGATGTTTTTACAAGGTCGTGCTAAGAATACTCTACAATATGTACGAGTAGTATTTTATGTTATTATATCTTTATTAATAGTGTTAGGCATCGTATTTATAGGACCGCCAGCAGCATTATTATTCTCATTAGTATTAGTATCTTTACTACTATATGAAGCAGTTCGTTACTTTGATCGTGTCGTAAATCTATTGAAAAATGCGGGTATCAATTCTATGACTGATGCTTTGACAGGGCTATTTAACAAAGGATTTTTACAAAAAAAATCCGCGCAGCTTGTAGCCAAACAACCAATTTCGATTATTTTCTGTGATATAGACAATTTTAAGAAGTTGAATGATACAATGGGGCACGAACATGGTGATAATGTTTTAATTGGTACAGGACGGGTAATAAAAGAATTGGCGAAAAATGTTGCCTATTGCTGCCGATATGGTGGAGAGGAAATCGTTGTAATTTCAATCTTACCATTAAAAGAAACTGCAATTCTTGCTGAGAAAATTCGGGAAAAGGTAGAGGCCGAACTAAATGTAACGCTAAGTATTGGCGTGGCAAATTCTACTGAAATTCAAGACGTACCTATGAATGAATTAGCAAAAAGAACAGTAAAGGTTGCAGATATGCGTATGTATCAAGCAAAAACTACAGGTAAGAACAAAGTTATATACAAAGATTAAGGAAATTTCTGAAAAATAAAAGGACAATAATATTTCATAAAGTGTAAAATTATGTATACTTATGTCCAATATTTGTATATCTTTCATTTAATGTTGTATATATTGCAAATTGTTAGTAAATTAGAACTAACGAAATATAGTTAGTGATACAATATATACTAGTTAAAACTTTCATTATAGTTCCGGGGGGAATTTTAGTATGAAATATACAATACCGACTAATGAGATTGTAAAAGATGTTGTTTTAACTCCGCCTGGCTATCGTACAGGGTTGAACTATGATAATGTCAAAAATGCAGTCGTTCATTGCTCTTATCAGTTTATTCGTACAAAGTGTAGAGCTGATAATAGCTCTAGTAACAATATTTTTTGTGCTTATATTTTAGCAACGAAAATTTTTATGTATCCAAAAACCGACGATCTTAAATTTAGCTTAGAAAATAAGCAATTTAAGAAAATTAGTCGTGTAGAGGATGAAGAACGTGTGTATCATATTCGATATAAAAATGAACAGGCAGGTTCATTAGAATTTCCTTTTATCGAAGCCTTACATGATGAAGACACTCAAATCGTTTTAACGGACGATGAATACCGATTGCTAACAGACGACAGTAAAACATCGCTATATGATTTTATAACGTTTAAATCTGAAAGTAATTAAATCAATCAGACAGCTTATAGCACATATTGTATTGTGTTATAAGCTGTTTGTTGTTAATATAAAGGTATAGCTTTTTACTTTCTTTTATTATGCCGATACCTTTTGAAACCATATTTTGATGTTTCAAATGTAGTAATCGAGTGACTTTGAACTTACAACAGCCTTTGGGTTGGATTTTATAACTTTGGATAACTATGTCCAAATTTAAAATTCTACCTGATTGGCTGTTTTTTTTATGTCTTCAAACGTCATTTTCAGCATTTTATTAGGTCGTAATAAGCTCTTTTTTTAATTTATTAATTATTCAAGAAGGAGCCAACCAACCAATGAACAACCAAAATTTATCAATTCAAACGAAAGTAGAGGTCGTAATGTGTATTGAAGGAAAAACTTTCGAGGACATTACAAAAGAATTAAAAGGTTTAAATTTCGCTTTAAATAAAGATGGATTCTTAGTTTATAACAGTCCATTTGTCAATCCTGGAGACAAACAACCTTTAATTTTCAAGTTCAAACCTTTAACAGAAGGTTCAAAAATTTATCGTGTGTGCATTGAAGGGCAAATGGACGGTATTCGCGCTATTTTAGAAACTGCATTTAGTCGCTACAACGTGAATTTCCGTATGCTGCAGTTTGATGTAGAGTTAGAAGACTATTCAGTGGCCAAATGCCAAAACATGATAGCAGAAGATACGAATTGGGGGAAAACAGAAGATGCACGCATTTTCAATGTTGCTTCAAATCGTAATTTAGCTTGCTTATTAATGGACACGTCGATCAAATTCCAAACTCGTGACAAGTTAGATACTTTCGAGCAAGTCGGAGCTGCTATTCAAGAGTGTAAATACCAAATGGATGTATTCGTTCCTACTACGGAATTTAATTTGTTTACATTCGAAGAAGTATTATCACTGTCGATCGCGTAAGGAGGAATTTGAAAATGACTAAGTTCGTAATTTTTGATGAAAAGCAAGCAGAGAAGGATTTATTAGAATATGTAATAACAGGTGCACACGCCGAGCGTTCTGCTTGCGAGAAGAACGGTACTGCCGCACAAGATGCATTGAAAGACATTCTATTGAGCAGCAGTGATGAAAAACGTCACGAGTATTCATTAGCAGGTCAGAAGATCATCGCGAAGTTTGTTGCAAAGGACATTAAAAATACTAACCATTCTAAACTCATTGAGGGCGTATTTGAATTTGTACGAAGTGAAGCCTTATCTCAAGCAATTACTTTAGATAAGGATAAACTTGCAGAGGACGGTATTGATATTGCTGATTTCAGTAATTACCTATATAAGCCTACATACTTTGTACGTTTTAGTCCTAACAAGTTTGCAAAGAGCTTCAATAATTCATTATTTACTGCGACAGATGATATGTATGGGTTGGAGACAGAGGAATTGGTACGTCGAATCATTTTTAACAAAGAGCGTCATGTGATGTTGGATGAATATTATACCAACGTCATGCGCCCGTTTAAAATGATGAAGGACCTGAAGTTTACTTCTAGTATGGGCACAGTTAGCAAAGTTGCTAATAAACCGGTATGGGATATTAACGCTATCATTCAAACTTACGGTGATGATTTTATCATTAAATACGGTAAGGCAAAACTTACTGAATTAACTCGGTTTGTTGAAATTGGAGCTATTCCAAAAAGTGTTATTTCAGAAAGTCAGATTGTAATCGATCGTCGTTTAGACTTTATGGTTATGACAGAGGAAGCAGAGCGAAGAGCAATGGATATGTACGGAAATATTCTAGCTCAAAAAGCAAAACGCAATTTGACACGTTCATTTGCATAAGAGTAGACAGTGAGAAGAATCGAGGGCATAACGTCCTTATTCTTCTCATTTTTGATTTTCAGGAGGATTTTGAAGGAGAAGGGAACAACTTATACCCTTTTACTTTATGTGCTTTAAAACGGCTTACAAAAGCCTTTAAATACACACTTAACATACATTGGAGGATTTTACCATGACAAAAAAACACATTATCACAGAACCTATTTCTCTATTCCCGGAGGCTATGCAAAAACATATAGCCTACGCACTGGTGAATAAAAGAATCAGAGGTGAAGCTTTAACGGATGCCTTAAATAGTCGGTTATGTGATTTAGAGGACACAATTAGCCTTGCAAAATATAAAAAAATGATTGAACAAGGCGTAGAAAAATTTTATGTAAAAGGCGACTTTTATGTAGGTGACGCTTGGTATTTTGAAATGGATGATAAGAGCGCGGTTGAGCGATTAACGTTTAGTAAAGAACTTAACCATGCTTATAAAATCAGTACAGAAACAGATGCAGATGGTTACTTTGTGACTACTCTTCATTTATACCAAACTCTGACACCACGTATGAAAATTGTTGGCGACTCGATCACGTACCCGTCTAATTGCAATCTGGAACGTAAACAGCTTGGTTGTGATACAGCCAGCTTCGTTTTAGGGTTAGGGGATTTACAAACGAGTATTAGTACAATGGCCGACGGTTATTATGGCGCGGTGTATTGGCTACCGAAACTTAATGAAGTGATTATTCAATTTGATTTAGATGGCGCTGCTATCAGTAAAGAATCGTTTGAACAAACGTTGAGAGCAGTATTGGAAAGTAGTTATAGAAAATAACAGCATCTTGCTAAGAGGGAACAAAAGGGTTTTTCGTATGTATTTATACGAAAAGCTCTTTTTTAAATTTGGAGGGAATCACAATGAAAAAATTAGGCAGTAAAATCGATTTATTTTCGAGCATTTTTAATGAAGTTTCAAAAGAGGATAAAGAGAAGCCAATTCAAATATTAGAACTTTTTGGAGGTATTGGTGCACCAAGAAAAGCACTTAAAAATTTAGGGGTAAAACATAAGCTTATTGATTATGTTGAGTGGATGGAAAATCGAGTGCGCGCTTACAATGCTATGCACCCGCATAAGCATGAACAACAGGATATTAGAGGTTGGAACTTACGACCATGTTTGTTAATACATGGAAGTCCGTGCCAAGATAATTCTGCTGCTAACCTCAACGATGATCAGGGTAGGTCAATGTTAATGCTTGAAACCATCCGAATTATTTCGGAAATGGGCGACTGGAAACCAAAGTTTGTTATTTGGGAAAACGTAAAGGGCGCGCTTTTTAAAGATAAGCTACCGATATTCAACAAATACCTGAAAGAAATGACAAATCTCGGCTACACAAATTCATTCGAAATTTTATCTGCAATGGATTTTGGTGTACCGCAGACACGCGAACGTATTTTTTGTATTTCGATATTAGGTAACGAAACTTTTGACTTCAGCAAATTACGTAGACGTCCGTTACGTCCAATGAGCAGTTTTAAACAGGCCGAACATGAAATTGAGGATATTGAAAAATACGTTGTAAACGCACCTTCAATGTTAAGTCGAATCAAAGATTTAGCGACTCCAGAGGAAATTGAACGTAACAAAACGAAATTCCGCTATCTTGAAACCATTAGTAGCTTTTGCAACACGATTACCGAAAGACCGGATCGTTGCCCTGCTGCAGGTGTGTTTCGTATGGAGGATGGTCGTTTTCGATATCCAACTGAGCGTGAATGGTGGAGGCTTATGGGCTTTGACGATTCTGACTTCGATTTAATGTTACAAGAGTTCCCAACTAAAAAAAATCAGCGTAACGCCACACTTTATGCGTTAGCTGGTAACAGTATTGTCGTTCCTGTCATGGAGGCTATTTTCGAAGTTATCCTAAGCGGTAATTACGCTGTAGCTCTACAAAGCAACACTACTGAATCAAGAGTATTAGCTTGTTAAACATAATGAAAGATAAACCATAAATTTGCCTACAAATCGGAAGCAATATGCTTTATATTCGGAAACCTTATGGTTTATTTTAGAAGCTTTATGCTTTTTTCGGAAACTTTATGGTTTACATCTTTTAATTAAAAGTAAATTTGAACTTTTTTATATGGAGGAATTTATAGTTATGGATATGATAGTGACAAATAATGTACAGGAATATAAAAAAGGTGATCAAGTTTATTACACACTTGATGAAAGAAGTCCTGTAGGTACAATCGTCGAGCATAACAAAGAGGATGATACCTTTTGCGTTAGAAAAAACACATATGAATGTTATTTTAGAAAAGGCATTATGTATAAAAAAACAGACGAAAGCGCGGATATGATTGTTCATAGGTCTATACTAAAACCTTATGTAAAACCAATAAATCCAACGTTAAAAGATATGGTTGGAGGAGAATTAGCAAAAGTAATCACAGAAGGTTTAGATGAATTAACGAATGCGGAGAAAGTGAATTTATATAAACATATTGGAGAGCTCATTAATTTTTATCAATCAAACGATAGATGGAATGAACGTAATGTATTTCCTACGTATTATGTGAAAATATATGAAACCATTGATTGGGGTTTTAAAGTAGGAGATAAAGTTATGGAGCTTTCATCCAAAAGATCTTCTGTAGCTGTAGCTGTGATTAAAGAATATTACAAAGAAAATAATACTTTTTTAATCCAAAAAGCAACAGGGGGGTTGGTTATTGTAAGAGGTTGTATACTAACTCCTTATACAGAACCGCAAGAGCCAAGTGAGATTGAACAAGTAGAAACAATTAATCATATGGATTTAGTTGAACAGTTATCTTTCACCTTTTAAAAAAGGTATAACGAAACAGAGGATTTTTAGAATTATAATATGAGCATGACTACCGTTTTTATTCTAATACGGGTGTTATGCTTTTTTGTGCATTAGACAGTTTAATAGAGAGGATAAGACTAAACGGAAGATAATTCTAGAAAAGAAGAATATTTTCTAATATAGGAATTGCTAAGCTATTACTTAGATGATAGAATTAAATAGTCTTATTTTATTTATTTTATTATGCTCACACAACCATTAATTATTGTTGTATTGTGAAGCACTTTGAACTTTTGCAGCCTATGGGTTGATGATTAGAAAAATAGCATCGGGTATCCGTATGTCATTTTTTAACATCCTCAACTTTCATTGGCTGCTTTTTTTGCGTTCAATTGTCAATAGGACACAAGCGTATTAAAAATCATCGAGAAAGGAGGAATGACTATTATGTTAAGTAATGTAATAGAGTTTTTTACAACAAACGTTTTATTAGGAGTTGTCATTGTCATTATTGCAGGTTTCATCCACTCTTTAACAATAGATTACTGCAAATTTAAAATGGACAAGAACAAACCAAAGAGTGAACTTGCAGCGACTACAAATACACCGCAAGAGGAAAAATTTATTGATGGCGAACAATTTTTATATATACTGTTTTTAACAGGAAGTATATTTTGTTTGTATTTACCAATGATGCTTTTAACTTTTTATGTATTAAACGATGCTGGCTTAGTCGAGATTGTTGTTAAGCGTATACAAGACGGGGCATTTCCAAAAACAAAAGTAACTTTTAGTCCCATGTTGTTATATGGCTTAGGACCATTTTATTTCTGGCTCATTAAAAAGATTATAAAAGCGGGTAGAAGTAAACAGTCAACAGAAGTGGAAGCGTTAGAAGGAAAAGTTAAGTACAAAAACATAATTGTAGTATTTGAAATTATGTATAATAAAGTACAAGACTTTAAAGAGAGAAGACAAAAAAAAGGGTCCTCAGAAGAAAAATCTGAAGACAAAGAAGTTTAATGTAATATTAGTGTAGGTGAACTTACTCAAAATGTACAGTAGTTTGCTGAAAAAACGTATAAACAATTGGCTCGTCACATATTTAACAATTGTTTATACGTTCCACTTGTATTTAAAAATCGTAGCACCTATGTTATAATTTTCATTAAATAAAGGGTGCAGGAGGAAAACATATGAATAACACAATGACAACATCTAAATGGTACTCGTTGACACCTGATGAATTACGATCGGTTGTTAATAGCCCTAAAAACGAAGGTTTAAAAGGCGGAATAATCACGTTTATTATTGTGATGGCAAACGTATTACCAATGTTTATTAAGTTTCCAATAAAATTTATTAAGACATACTTTAATGTGGTATTTACTAAATTTATTAAGGAATAATGAATAAACAAAATGACTATGTGAAAAATATGTAAATTTAACTTTATTATAAGGCATTGTTTTTAAAGATTTTTAATCAATTAAAATGTTGAACCAAAACAGAGGAATTTTAAATATTTATAAAGAGTAAAACGACTAAAAAAATTGTGATCTACAGCAGATTGCAATTATGGGTAGTCGTTTTTTTTTATTTAGGAGGAAAATCAAAATGATTAACGTTAAATTTAAAGGAAATGCAATTAATGGTGAAGTGATTTATTTCTATGATAATGAAAGAAACTACTGCACAAACACTTTTAATTTAGATGTGGTAAATATCCATGTTAAAGAATTAGAACATATCAGCGTTTTTAATGAATCCGTATTATATAACCCATTACTGAATCCTCTTATCGAGCATACATGCGTTATTTTGGCAGTTGGAAAGCAAGATTTAACGGTATATGCCTATTCGTTTCAGCTGGGGACAATTATTAGTGTACCTATAGCATGTATTATTGATATTCGTTTAGATAATGAAAGTAAGTTAAAACGTAAACATGATGTGAGTTTATTAGAAGGACTGAAAGAAAGTTTTAATAAATTATTGGAAGAGGCCGGAACATTTGAAAATCGCTTTATCGATCACGAGAAGATAGGTATATATGCGACTGAAGTACAAAATAAAGTACTAATTACTAATGAAGTTTTTCGAACAGTAACCCCGTATTGGCTATTTGAATCGATTGAGGAAATCTATTCTTATAGATATGGCAATCCATTTTTACAGCCGGTTTCAAAAGTCTGCCCAGAAATACAAGTGGAATTTGAAGAAGATAACTCACTTCGATTTAAGTATGCTGCACGTTTCCCTGTAAATTTAGACAGTGAATTTGAAATAAGAAATTCAATAGAAAAGTTTGCTGAAATTAAAGATGGTTTTACTTCTATTAGTGATGTAAGTATCCATCCTTCCAAACGTGAAGAACTGGAGCGTTATATCATTTCTTTAAATGACATTGATTTATTAGGGGAACTTGCGATTGTTGAAAACACATTACGTACAATTTCAAGAATCGTAACGCACCGAACGGATAGTTATTGTTTTGCAGAGGCGTTACCGCTGCAGCTTCATTACAGTCAGTGGAATAATGAACTTTTCTATAGATTAGAATTACATTTTAATTTCGGTAAAAACGCACATATTGGTGATTTTGAAGACTTATTAAAGCAAGCGTTCAATGACTTCTTTAACATTTTCAAAGATTCATTAAATGAAGTTACCGAAGAAGCGTTACCGTTTTGATTGGTACTATTATCTTTCTAATAGGAGGCGCGGCGAAATCGAACTAATAAGGGTAAAGAAGGAAATTTAAAATATAAGAGGCGGCGAAACGACTGATCATTCACAATCCATATTTGTGTTTGTTTAGTCGTTTTCTTATTACCAGGAGAACTAATTATGAATAATTTAACACTAGAAATTGGCGATGTTTTGATAACAACAAATCAAAATACAGTACGCATTGCATCAAAGAGTAACCTGGCGAAGAAATTTATTTCGCTTGAACAAGCAAATGAACTACTTGTAAACAACCAAATTGCACTTGTAGCGGTTGATTTTGGTGGGGATGAAGTATTTGTTACCCCGGCTGCTGCAATTGAACATAGAGCATTTACAGAGGAATTTTAAACTTACGAAAAGAGGGCATGTGAAATGGAAACGATTGTACTAAATTTTATTGGAAAAGATTCATGGGGAAGACCTGTTTTTAAAGATGGAAGCGGACAAATGTTTAAGGACTTAAATTTAGGAGATACACCTATTCATCTTTGCACAGCTTACGGAGATATTGAAGCTGAGCCAGACACACCAATTTCTTATATTGACCATTATAAAAATGTTCATTTTGAAATTAAGGGATTGGAAAGTGAACCCTCTAGTGAAGATCGATTTAATTATGTGATGCTAAGTCGCCTAAAAATGGATTGTAACTATTTTTTAGGTTTCGGAAATGGTCATGTAAAGCACCTTTATTACGACACAATTGACGAACATATCAGCGAAATGAAGAAATTATATAATTCATTTTCTGATGATAAAAAACCTGAATGGCTTACATTGGATGAAATTATAGATTATGAAAATAAAATGAAGTTGTACATTCGTAAACTTTAATTAAAGAAATTTGGCTACCAACCATTTTTTAGAGTTTAACCATATATTTTTTAAAAAGACTGTGCTCCTGCTTTTATTAAGCTGGGAGACAGTCTTTTTTTATGTAATGATAAATTAAAAAAGACCGCCGGCCCAATAATATATTGGTTTGGCGATCTTTTATTAGGGTTTAAGAGTTGCCCTCCAACAGAAGCGTAGAACGGTAATCCTTAAAATGTGTGATACAAAATCACTTGTAGCAATCAGCTAACTCAAAAAACAAAACTATACCATTCAATTATAAGACTTCTACAATTTTATAGCCATGACAATCCTTTGTTTTTTACGTTTTATTTTATTGAAAAACAATCTATTTTAAGTTTACTTTACGCTATATTATGTTAAAATAAGAGTATAACTTTTTACTTTATTTTATTATGCGAATCAGACACAACCACAATCATCACATTTTCAATGATTGGATCTGATTGTCAGCGACTTTGAACTAACACGGCCTTTGGGTTGAATTATTTTGGTATAGGATTTTTCTGGATTTTTCTAGATTTTTATCCTATTCTACCTAACTAATTCTTCCTGAAGGCCTTTTTTTGTTGTTCAAAATAACTTAAAAAGTGTATAAATTAATTTTATTTCAGGAGGTTCCAATCATGGAAACAACATTAAACATTATCACAGAAGGTACTCGCAGCTTAACAGCAGCAGAACAATTAACAAAGGAACTAAAATTCGAAAGCAGATTATTAGGTAGTAAAGACGCGTATATCGAAATAGAATCAGATAACGATTATGCATTTTATACTGACAAATTCTTCAACACACCTGCATTAGACCGCTCAGCTTACCGTTTAAAAGTATCATTTGAAGATAAATCAACAGTTTATTTCAAATTATGCGTAAACAATAAGAAATTCACACCTGAATATCACGCTAATTATTTAGTGCAAGATATGGTGAATATTTTAAAAGTTGATCGTGTTATCTGGAGCATTGATGGCTTTAAATCAGTACACTTTACTCAACCTAAATTAGTCGCTTTACGTCCAGGTTCACTCCTAGACAAAATGAAGAATTTTAAACGTACAGTCAATGAGTTTTTTACTTTTGACGACGAGTATTAATTTTAGTATTTGCAATTAATAATTTATCAAAAACAAAACTAAAAAACATAAAAGAGCAATAATAGCTCTACAGGAGGAAAATATATCATGGCTAACAAATCTAACGAAGCAAACTTTCAAGGACGTTTAACAAAGGACGCAGCATACTCAGTAACTCCAGGCGGTACAAAGGTTTTCAAACTTTCACTTGCAGTTCCAAACGGCAAACCGAAAAAAGAAAACGGACAACCGGTTATGGAAAATGGTCGTCAAGTGTTTACAGACGATGTACTTTTCATTGAAGCTACTGCATTTAATAATTGTGCGGATAACCTTGTAAACGGAGCCTTAAACCCTTTGCTGATTAAAGGTGCAACTGTAAAAGTTACCGTAAAATTTGAGGGTATTAATACTTATCCAAAAACGGACGGTTCTGGAATGGGAGCATCCGCTAACTGGTCGATTGGTTCCTATAGTGACGTTTCACTAGTGTCACCACCTAAGCCTAAAACTCAAGAACAAGGACAAGGGTATTCACAGCAGCATTCGCATGTAAATAATGGCGGTCAAACTCAATCGTATGGCAACCAACCAAACTTGCAACAGCAGCAGTATAATAACCAACCTTATGGAAATCAACAGTATGGTGGTCAACCTCAAGAACATTATGGCAACCAACAATTTGGTAATCCAAACGGTCAAAACCCAAATGATGATTTACCATTTTAAGAGGGATATTAACTAAATAAAGAGGGAGAAAAGAGCTTTTACGAATTATTTCGTAAAGCTCTTTTTCATTTTCTAGGAGGACTTTATATGAAAAATCAACGATTGAATGTGTTAGGCCGTAAAGTCAACAGCATGGGCTTAACCGAATTTCATTTTGATAATTTAAAGGAGCAACAAGAATTTTTAGAAGGACCTGTTAATGTGGAAGAGCTTATGAATGACATTAATTTATTTGCTAGTGACGATGTTGAAGCAACAATTGACACACTGAATGTCATAGTTTCATATGGTCGAGATGATTATGGCGATGATATACGACAACACATTTTTGGCAACTGCTATTTTGCAACCGTTGATGAAAATGGTAAAACAGTGGAATTATCAAAAGATCAGGTAGCCACATTAATCGAACATTCACGCTACGGTTATTTAAAAGTAAATAACCATCGCATTATGAATATTGATATGTCAGCTTTTATTTAAATTAAACTAACAGATATTTAAGAGGAATTAGCAGTACACACATTTTCTGTGCTGCTTCAACTATTAGGAGGAATCTATTATGACACGCATAGGAAACAAGATTAAGAGTGGTTATTACCCGAGCCAGCAGCCCCAAACTGTATATATGAAGCAATTACTAGAGTTTTCTGGTGATGCTATCGCTATAGATACAACTTGCGGAACAGGTGAGGTTTTAGCCTATTTAACAGCTCAGCCAGAGAATGAAAATGGAGAATCAGCGAACAATGTTGTAACTTATGGCGTTGAAATTGACTTAACACGCGGTGAGCTTGCCAAAGAAAATCTCGACAACGTAATTGTTGCACCAATTGAATCATGTATTATTTCAAATGATGCTGTTCAATTCGCTTACCTTAACCCTCCATATTTAGAAACGATTAAAGATCATACAGGAAAAACAGAACGTATGGAATTTATTGAGTTAGAGCGTATTTTACGTTACTTAGCTCCAGGTGGTGTATTAATGTATGTAATTCCTTATTATCGTCTAGGTCACGAACGAATTGCACGTTTGTTATCCACGCATTTCAATAAAGTTAGTGTCATGCGCTTTACTGATGAAAACTTTGACGAGTTCAAACAGGTAGTTATTATTGGCCACCGGAAAAAGAATGCCTATAAAGAATTCAGCGAAAAGCTATATGACGCGTTTATGAGAATTGCTAAATGTGACGTAGATGCAATTAAGAAATTATTGCCTACACTAAAAGATCATGCTGAAAATCCAGAAAAACGTTGGGTTATTCCGTCAACTACTGCGAGCAAATTAAAACGCTTTGAAACACGTTTAATCGACAAATCGGCTCTTGCTATGGCATTACACGAAAATGGTGAAATGACACGTTTTGTTAATAAAAACAGACCGAAATCAGTGGACTTAAACGGTAAAACTCCACCATTACCATTAGCAGCAGGTCAAATTTCTTTATTACTTGCTGCCGGCGGTATCAATGGACTAATGGGTATTAAAGAGGAAAACGGTTCAGTTATTGCGAATCCCGAGGATTTACATATCCTCAGAGGGCAGGAGCGCGTTTCAAAACAAGTAACTGAAGAAAAAACTGAAACAGGCGTTATTTATAAAACTAAAACTAAGCGTGAGGTTGCTATTAAAGCAATTTTACCTACAGGAGAAATTAAAAAATTCATGTAGTAATAACAAATTGAGTAGAAGTACAGAGCAAATAAAGTTGGAAATAGTTTATAAAAGTTGGAAACACATAATTTAGAAAGCTAATTTATCAAGGTTTCTTAATTTAAGTAATGAAAATTTGCTTTTGTGTTTCCAACTTTATTTCTAAAACTAATTAGTAGATGAACCAATGAGTCCTTATAAATTCAGACTTATAGTTTCTAACTTTATTTGTCTTAAATTAATACTTATTGAGCAAAAGTTGGTAATGTAACGAAAAGTTATATTTCCGGCTTTTTTGCATTTCTTTGTTAGCAACTACCAGGAGGAAAATTAAACATGTTATTTGTATCTAAATTAACTCCGATTGTTGGAGAATTATTGAAATTAAGTGTCTTTAAAAGCGTTGCAATCCGTGAAATTGAAGCCATTTCTGAAACAGAAAAGAAAGGGTATGTTGAATATTACGACACATATGCCGCAACACAAGTCCCAACAGAAGTATTAACATTTTACAATCGCGTACGCTTAAAAGATGGTAAGTACGGTATCTCTGCTTTACGCGTATATTTTCATGGTACTGAAGACCATTTACGTGTAATTGGATATACTAGCAATTATCCATACGTAAATCAAAGTATTTCTTATAGCTATATGAATGAAGAATTAAGTAAACAGTCTACATATGTAGGCGATGTAATCATTACTTCATTAGATCAGCTTTATGATGCTTTAAAACAAATGATTCTCGATGCGAAAGGATTTCTAGATATAAAACCAAACAAAAACATTCATCCATGCTTTGATGAACTAATTTCATTCATTACAGACGCTTACGGTCCTAATTTCTATGCATTGGATATGATGTCGCCACATATAACAGCGCATACTGCTTCGCTTGGTATAATTTGCGAAACTGGCTGGGGCGATGATTATTATTTCAATGTGACAAAAGACAAAAAGCATGTTGCAATGAAAGTTGATATTGACGCTAGAGAAGTTTTTGAAGGTGATAACTCAACTTATCGTGAACTCAAAGAAATAGGTGAAAAAGGTATTATTAACACAATTAAAGAGTTTTTTAAAGAACGAAACTTTATAAAAAATATAAATAATTAGTATTCTCACCCATATTAATCAAAATGGATTAATATGGGTTTTTTTATGTTGTTTTATTCCTCACAATGGGATTACCGCTACATCTGAAGAATTATCAGCAAATGCCAAACAGGTTACTAATATAGCCAACGGATCCGAAATAATATCAATAAATTTATCTACAATTGCTGCATCTACGAAGGAACAGACCTCTATTATGAATGAAACAAAACAATCCAAAATACAATTCCCCCTAAGAACCGTTAGCATAATTAAGAGCTCTAACAGTTTTCTTTATGAATTGGAATTAAAAATAGGGCCGGTTAGATCTCCAGTTATATTAAACTCATTACTAGCTTTTTTAAGATAGTTGCCATTAAGTATATTAACCCATGCATAACACGAACAAAGCGCTCCCGTTAATATATATGTAAAGGCAATTTGGAGTATTAATTAATAGAGTCTTTAGCTAGTATTTATTGCTATGTTTGTAGGCACATCGAATATACCAGTCGGAAGATTACTAGAGTGAGAATACTTCGTAATAATAGTATTGCGTAAATATTTTTTATAACGGCTTTTTGTTTCAGTAATCTCTTTATGTTTTAGTGCGAAATATTTAATAATAATATTGATTGTGGACCATTTTGTAACAGCTGCGCGGCCTTTACCGGTTACAACCTTAATGATCTTATTTGATTTTTTTAATAGGGCGTTTAATGTACTTTGTTGGCACCCAATTTGTTTGCAAATTTGTTTTTGAGTTAACGTAATGTATGGTGTATTGTTTAGTGGAATTGATTCCAAGTATGTTATCAAATCAGATTCCCATTCATGAATATGGCTGTATTTTCTTTCAGAGCGTACTTTTTTAAACTTGTACCAATTAGTGTAAGGTTGATCGATTTGGTAACCTTCTAAAATTTGATCAATATATATTTTATCAGGACCATTATATCTACCTGAATAAGCTGAACGAATAGAAGCTTGAATTTCTGTTAACTTTAATGGAGATTTTAACCCATTATTAAATTTGGATATTAATTTTGTTGCATCTGTAGTTGGTAAACCATCGGCATAACAAGCAAGTGCGATGGTAAAGATTGTATTGTTGCGGCCCAGTTTTCCTTTATGCCCCTGAATACATGTTAACGATAATATTTTTTGAAATGCACTGGACTCAAGATAATTCATATTCATTTGTTTTATATATGTTGTAAATAGGCTGCGTCCCTTATCATCATCCATTTTTTCAGACCAAGT
Organism: Solibacillus sp. NPDC093137; assembly: GCF_050280445.1. Classification (NCBI taxonomy): domain Bacteria; kingdom Bacillati; phylum Bacillota; class Bacilli; order Caryophanales; family Caryophanaceae; genus Solibacillus; species Solibacillus sp. NPDC093137. Next base: position 165,389 of record NZ_JBNNVH010000004.1, on the reverse strand, counting down.
AATCATCGCTTCAGGTGAATAAATGTCTCCTAATTGTAGCCAGACTATATTGCTTTCCTTTGGCACTCTAAAAAAACCGAAATCGTTACAATAACGATCCGCTTCTACCGATACAAGGCTTTCTTTTAAATTAAGGGCAATGCGTTTGGCTATATTCAGACTTAGGAAATTTCCATTACTGGAGATTTTCATTGGTTTACTTAATACAAAATAAACTTGATAGCCATTGGGAGTACGAATAACCATGGTTGGCGCACCAATGCTATTATCAATACATGCTAGGAGAATATCTTGTAATGAATATTTTAAAGTATCTATATCTACTACAAATGTATTGATTTGCTTTAAATTTTGTTCAGTAAAGCCATACAAACATTTTTCTGGGCTTTTTCTGGATAGAAGGTTATAAGTGTTTGGTGTGAAATGAGAGAGCTTACAAAGAGATTTGAGCAATATTTCATTTGATTGAAACACTTTTCCAGTCGAAGAAATATTAGAGAAATCTGATTTCTTTTCAACTCCAAATATGATAGCGTTATGATTATTTTTTAGTAAAGTAGTATAGAAGGATTCTATTTTTAACGCCATTCTCATATTTTTCACCGTCCACTTTAAAATAATAAAGATAATTATAATAAAGTAGTTTTAGGGGAATTTAGCTTCCTCTAGAAGTAAAATGAAACAAAACTAAAGGGTGTCTCAGGTGTTGGTATAACTAGGTTTTGAGCTGTTTCATTTTTTTGAAAAGGTGAACGGGTTTGGCTGAAATTGATACGTTTTGTTTCATATTTGAAATGGGGCTCAAACACTAATATAACAAGGTTTAAGGAGCTAATTGAAAGTTTTTAAATACTAAAATGAAACAAAATTAGGTCTTTTGATATGTACGCCTTTGGCAAAAAATGCTTTTTTGTTTCAAAATAATGAAACATTCCACTTTTATAGTAAAAAAATGAAACAAAGTTGTTTATCAAAAAAACACAGTTTAACCCTTGATATTAATGAGTTTATGCTGTTTCATTTCAATTCCAATGTGTACAGTATTGGCAACCGAAATAATAGAGAAAATTTTTAAAAATATTTTTAAAATTGATGATACCAATGTTTATATAAATTTTTGAAACAGAAGGTGTACGGGTTTGGCACTAAAAATGAAACAAGATTAGAATACGTATAAATTTTTGCAATAAATATACTAATATTTTGTATTTATATGTTTCAAAATAGAATTTTAAGTATTCTTGTTTCATTTTTTGCATATAAAGTGTACGGGTTTGGCTGAGTTGTTTCATTTTGTCGAATCATGCTATTTTAATAAATAAGTTTAAACGAATAATGGAGGTGCTAAGTTGATGAAAAGAAATAATACCAATAGCTCACTTCAAAAGTTAGCAGATTTTATTAGCGCTAAAGCTGATAGTGATATTATAACTCGGCCGGCTCTTGAGAGGGTTATACAGCAGCACCAAATTGAAATAATAGAGTTACTGTCACCGATTGTTGAAATTTCAGATACAGAGAGTATTGAGTCAGCATTAATGGCGTCTGTTTGGGAACTTTTATATGAAAAGGATTATATTTTTACTAATATGAATGCGGATTTTCAATTAATCCGTGACGTAGTTACCAGTCCCAAAAATTTTAACAAGCATAATGATGAGAAAAATAAGTCAGAGCTTATTGATTCACGGGGGGTTCTTCGTGGCGTTGCTGAAGTTCGATTAGATACCGATAATGAAAGTCCTTTATGGATACAACTAGTCGAACAAACTTTATCGTCTCTAGATGAATTCACTGCAGATCTGTTCGATTTAATATCATATCTATGGGTTGTTTCTCCCAAAAATAGTGATGGATATATTGTATTTGAGAGTGATTATGCTTTACGTTTACGGTTTGCTGATCCTCTGGCTGAAGATTTTAAAATACGAGAACGTGAACGCTTTAGTATTATGCGTCGTGTTGCAGCATTATCAAGTATTTGGATATCCATGAGAGACGATAACATAACTGTAATTAATTACGATACATTATTAGATGAGGACCGTAAAAATTATGATTTCCAGTCGCTTACTCAAATGTTCCATATAACATCTTTACAGATGGCATATGACCGAACAACTGGTGAAGCTAAAGGGATTTATTCATTACAAATTCGTCCTACTCCTGTAATTCAACGTTACTTAAATAATGCAAAACAAACATTTGGCCCTCTAGACATGAAAGTATTCAAATTTCATCATATTACGCAAAGGGAACATAAACGATTAACGCGTTTTTTAAATTACCAATGGAAAATACGAACTATACAACGGTCAGTAGCTCGCCCATTTAAAGTAGAGACTTTAGTAAATGTAATGAAATTTGCCGCACGGACACGCTTAAATACGCGTATGGAAGTGCTCAGAACTGTTTTAAATGATCTTGTCGAGACAGGGGTTATTAAAGACTGGTATTATGGCGAGGACTTCGATGAATCGAAGTTATTAAAGCGTGGAGGAAGTAAGATTTGGATGGAACAAAACGTCTTTATAACACCACCTGACACACTAACCGCGCTTAACAAAGAGAAAATTTTATTAGAGAATGTTAAAGAATCTTTTGCATCAAAAAAAGTTGAGGTTGTAAATACGGAGCAATTAAGTCTTCTTTTAGAACAAGGAAAAGAAAAGTTATCAGTTGCAAGCAGTAAGTCCAATGTGGAATCAATAACAACTGAAAAAAAACTGTCACTCATAAACGAATACATGCAAAATAATGGTTTTACATTACGGATGGTCAGCAATGAAACGGATGTATCCACATCCACATTAATGCGTTATTTAAATGGCAGTGTCAAAAATATGAAACAGCCTACTATAGATGCACTTTATAGTTGGTATGAAACGAAAATAAGTAATGGAAGTAACTATAATAAAGATTGATAATTAATTTTATAATAGTACACCTCGTAAAAATTTCGAGGTGTTTTTTATTTGAATCCATATCAAAACTAAAAAGGACAAAAAATATTCTTATATGCATAAGGTGAAATTTTAGTGAAAATATTTTTAAGTTTTATTTGTGAAGCTTTGAAATAAAGTTTGAGCAAAACACCTCATAAATTAAAACCCGATAGAGTTCTGAGAGTTCAGCAAAAAAGTTGACTAGGCTTTGTTCAAATAAACGTAATAATCCATCATTTCTTTGTATGAAACATTCCTTATATTAGCAGTAGGGAATTGCTTCATGAAAAAGTCGATTTCGGAATCGTGCTCAGTGCTTGCGAGTAGAAATACCATATTCTCTTTTTGTATCATATCTGAAACAATTAATTTCGATAAATATACGTTTTCACTGTATGCTTTGTCAGCAAATCCGTCTTTTATGTATAAATTTGAAATGAAAAGTGTACCGTTTTTTAAAGCCTCTAAGTCATCACCATCTTTGTAAAAAAAATGTGCGGCAGAGGTATAGCCTTTCCAGTTATCGATATGTAAAGTAGGAGAGCTCTCGTTAACTAAACCTTCCACTTGCATCATCGTAATTAATGGCTCAATTAACCGGTTTGGCTTTAATTTATAATCGCTTTCAGTGATGTTGATAATTAGTATACCAGGCTCTTTCGGAAGCTTCATAGGCTCTATAGGCGCTTTTTTGATGCCAAGTAATTTTAATACTCTACTCATGGTGTGCCGTCCTCCTAATTTAATGGCTTATTGTTTTGTTTTGCTAGTTGCAACTGTTGGGCAAAGCGGCTAATCTGGTTCTGATCAGACCAATCGCCTTGAAACTTTGTAAAGTGGAATGTAAAGTTAGTTTCGCTGTCAAAATAAACGATGGGGTGAAAAACGTTTGTTTTATCGCGAAATATACTTTCAGGAAGAGCAGAAGTATGTTTAAACAAATCCAATACATCCATTGTTATACCTGTTGCTTTATAATCTTCATCATTAAATGAAGAAAGTGATTTATACATAAACACATGACCTCAATTTATTTTAAGTATTTTACGGAGTAATTTTTCTATATTCCCAATCGCCATCCAATTCCTCAATGCCAGCTTCAATAAATTCTTCGTCAGATGGGATACTTTCGGTTGGCTCAATTTCGCCAACACTAAGTAAATATTCACGAATTTCCATGAACGTATCTTTCTTATAGCTAAGCGCGTCAATAATTTCGCCACTTTCTATATGAAGATATTTAGGATTGTACATAGTATCGGTCCTTTCTTTACGGCATAAATTAAATTTCCTTTGTATTTAAAGTTTTAAAGACATTGTATACTTTCATAATACTTTCTTTAGTATTTGCATATGGACCAAAAAATTCATTATTTATTTTTAAAATAAATTGATCAGATGTTTTAATAACAGCAATTTTACCGTTGTCAATTGTATTAATATCCATGATAAGCCTCCATTAATTGTTACTGGATTTATTTTTTATAATTATTTCTAACATGGCCCGCAATGTTGCAACTTCATCCTTTTCTAATAGGACGCCTTTATAAGTTATGGGAACCGATTGTCCAATAAAATGAAATAATTCGTTCGGGTCTTCTCTCACGCTATTTGTTGGTTCTGAAAGTGCAATAAGGTTCGAAACTTCGATGTTTAATTGGTCCGCGATCAGGCGCAAGTTTTTAGTAGAGGGAGTGTTTATACCGCGTTCCCATTTTGATACCATCGTTTTTGAAAAACCGCCAATTAATTGACCAAACCCCTCTAAGGTTAGACCTGCATTTAATCGTGATTCACGAAGAAAACGACCTAGCGGTGTACTATCATGATATTTGTATTGTTCCATATGTCACCTCTGTAAGTTTCTTTCTGTAAACTTTACAATGTGTAACGATCATAAACTATGTTATTTTGAATTACAACCACTAACTACATACCGTTTTGAATTTACAGCTAGTCATTAACTATAATTGTGATATAATATACGTATTAACTTTTTTTATTTTATTATTGCAAACTTTCGGGACACCACATTTACGTATCCTATAGAAATGTTTAGCAGACTTTGAACTTATGCAGCCTTTGGGTTGATTTACGATATGGAACAATTATGTCCATTTCTAGTAAATTAATCGATTGGCTGCTTTTTTTTGCGTTCAAAAATAAGTTATACAACCAACCAATCAACCAAATTTATTCAAGAAAGAAGGACATTAGTATGAACAAGAACACATTAGAAGGCCGCATGAAATTTAAAAAAGAGGAAGCGATTCAACTACTTAAGCAAGAAGCTCGTTATATCGAATTTAACGAAGATTTTGGCTTTATGTATGAGTTGAAAAAACAAGTTTACGGTAAATTAAACCGAATTGTAATTGGACTAAAGAAAGGTGATCTTAAAATTCACGCAATGGATGAAATTAATTAATTTTTCCAGTCCAATTAAAATTTAATATGAGTATTTGAAAGCCCGTTTTTATAGCATGTTTGCTATGAAATTGGGCTTTTATTGATTTATAGGAGTTAATTATGGATAGAGCAAACAAAAATATTTGCATGAGCAAATACATTAAATCGGTTGAGGCATCATTACACGACACACATTTACTTGAAACTGTAATGAATGACACCGTCCCCACTATCATTGAACGAAATTCAGAGGGCTATTTACGCGAACTATTATCAATGCACGATAAATTATCAAGCATTTACTAATCAGCGGCACAACATTTAGGAGGAAAATAACTATGCTATTTGATATGTCACAGTATACAAAAATTTTAACAGAGGGAACGCCACTAACAATCGTAACAACTTCAGCTGTAAAACAGGTTACCCCGGCAGCAGACGTTAAGGAAGACAAACCTAAGCGTACTCGCCGTAAAACGAAAGCAATTACAACTGAACCAACTGTAAAAGAAGTAAAGGCCACTGAAATTACAGTAGAAAAAGTTAGTGAACTAATAGAGCCGGAGCCAGCCAACCCGTTAGATGTGCGTGTTGAGAAGCAAAAAAATCGTCAAGTTTCCTATGATGTGGGAACAAAGGTAGGCGGATCGGCTAAAGATTATCACGCTAAATTAAAGGAGCTGGAGAAAGCCTTTTTAGAAAATCCGACTGCTCAACAGTTAGACAAACTTGCAGAACATGATGAATCAACTGCGAATGAGCTTGCTAACCGTAAAGTCGTATTCTCATGGTTTTCAATGCAAGCAGCTTATGATCGTGGTGTTGAAGTTTCAGCAGCATACGGTATGTCTCTACTTATTCGACGCTTACCGATTAATGTGAAAAAACTGAACCCAGCTTTAATGAATCGTGAACGCTATATGAAGGTTATGGAGTTTATTTCTGCAGAGTTAAAAACGGTTGTCACAATACAACAGCTACGCCATGTTATAAAACGTTTAGCCGTACTTGGGGCAAATCTGCATACGTTAGAGTATTACGAAAAGAGCATTGATTTTAAAACGAACCGTATTGACGTTTTATTGGAGAAATACAAAGAAGATCCAGAGTTTTACGAAGGCTTAATTTCTCGTATAAAAGCAGAAATTGAACTGGCTAAAGGATACGTTCAAATGTATGAATTAAACGATCAAACAGGAGTACGTCACCTTGATACGTTCACCAAATTTATAGTTGAACCTAAAAAGGTTACGAAATTCATTGATACCGCGAAAACGAAATATTCTACTTGGGAACACTATTTTAAAGAGAATACAAAGGTATCTGATGGTGAAGAGGAAGAAGAAAAACCGAAAAATGTTCGTAAGCCGGTATGGGAAAGAAAGTTGCCAATAAATCCAGTACGTAAAGGCGGTCCACTTGTACCTGAATTTAGAAAGCCGGAAGATTATTTATTACATTTCAATTTCCGCGCAGTAGAAATGGGTATTTGGATGAAAGATGAGGATGCATTAGCTCACTTGATTAGTAGCGGTGCTGCTTATACGGACCTGGCATACATTTTAGGAATTGATAAGCAACATATTTCTCTAGGTAATAAATTAGCAATGGCATTTGGTGCTCGTGGGAAAAGTAAAGCTGCTGCACATTTTGAACGTGGCTTCAATGTAATTAACTTTACAAAGACGCGCGGATGGATGGGGACAGCTGCACACGAATTTTTCCATGCATACGATTACTATTTATCACAAAAATTAGGGATAAATACTGCCGAGCTTTTAACTGAAATGGTAGACAAATCTGTTTTACCGTTAGAAGTTCAGTTTGCTGTAGAGGAATTATTAAATGTTTTCCGAGAAGGTTCTTGTACGACTCATTTTACAATTAATCCTACGAATCAATATCGTATTTCGAAAGTTTCTCGCAAAGTATTTGAGGAAGTCGATGGCGATATGCAGGCGTTTGTTGATTACTTCTTATCTGATTTTGATGAAAAAGTAAGCAACTCACTTTACAGCTATTATAGCGATTCTGTAAAAGAGAAATTAAAGGCGAAATACGCACGCAAGCGTACTAAATTATTAAGAGAAAAATGTGAAATTGCAGCGATTCTACACCTTGATAAAACAGGGGAGCAAGTTTACAGTGTACCTTACACAATTCACCAAACTCGTTATTATACAAATGCTGAAATTTTAGATCGTGGTAAAAAAACAAACCGCTACTGGTCTTCGGACGTTGAATTAGCGGCACGAGCTTTTGAAGCATACATTAAAACGAAAATGAATGAAAAAGGTATTGTAAGCGACTATTTAGTTTGTGGCTTAGATGCTGAAGCTTACCCAACTGGTGAGGAATTAGAGCGCATTAATCAAGCAATGGAAAAATTCCTAGAAGTTACGCTCCCTTATTTACGTGAAGAACCTGTTACTACTAAATAATGGACCCATTAAAACTAGAAAAAGGGAGTTATAAAAAATGAAATTTGAAGTATTAATTTCGGTAGAAAAAGTAATCAGTAAGTCTATTGAAGCGAGTACCGAAGAAGAAGCCATTGAAAAAGCCACTCATTTATTAATGACTGGTAAAGAGGATTTTGCAACTATACTAGATATAAGTGTCACTGAGGGTAACATAAGCTAAAGAAGGAATATGATATATCAATATAAGAACTGCAGCAAATACTAAAAAAGTATTTGCTGCTTTTTATTTGATATTGAAAATGAATCGAACTGACATTTTTTATGCTTTATTTTAGAGTCAATCAATGCTATATTAGTATTATTCTATTTTGTTTATTTTATTATGCTCACACAACTTTTTATACGTTATTGCGTAATTTGTTGAATGTGAAGCGACTTTGAACTTGTTACGACCTTTGGGTTGATTGATTTGAAAACGCGGGATTATTCTGTCCTTTTTCGTTTTCCAACAATTTATCCTGGGTCGTTTTTTTATGGGCAAATTAGGATTGTATCTTGAAATTTTAGGAGGGTTTACGTAATGTGATTTATTCTAATCGTTTTCGTTTAGAGCAAGGTTTTTATCATTACAAAAAAATAAGTATTAGTAATCGCACACCATTTAACGCTGCGGTACATACAAGAGGCTATTCGAACAGTTATTAAGAGCACATTTATCTCTTATAACGATTGTCGGGTAGTCTTTTTTTATTTCAACTAATTAGGAGGAAGTCAAAATGACAACTAAAGACAAGGAAATTATTTTAGCAGATTTACAGGATTCAAACGAAACACCAGCAATGTTACAGGTGCTTTCAGACAATACGTACCAACAAGCATTTGTATTCGCTTTAGCAGTAGAGCCTAACCCAAGTAAACGTGCATATGATTCAGATAAAATATTATTAGCAATCATTGCAGGCGCGGATTCAGCTTTACAGTCAATTAAAGGGAGTATTGATGTTGGTTCACAAGGTCTACGTTTTGGTCTAGCTGAAAAAACAGAGAAACAATTTGTGTTAAACAAAAAATTGCTATCACTTGGAGGCGAAAAAGGGAAGTACAGTCGTTTAAATATGCCGATTGTCAACTTACCTAATGCAATGGGGATTGTGCATGAGGAAGTGTCTACAAGCTCGAAATACGTGCTTTCAATGGACGACAACCCAGCTGATGCCATTGCAGACTTTATGGGTACTGCGTACAACTTACAAATTCTTAATGAATGGAAAGACATTCTATTCAATAAATTAGTTGAACTAGATTACGTAAAACAAGTCGATATGTATGTTGATCCGATTGCTTGTCCAAGTTTACGTCTATATAGCGTAAGTATGGATGAAGATCAAGCAGACGCATTCATGTCCGATATGTTGAAGTCGAAAGTAATTCAATTCCCATACGAAGGCGACGGCAGCCGTTTAAACGAGATCAATGAATTAGGGGATTACATGCTAGAATTTTCAGAGCCAATGGCCGAGAAGATTACACAGCAGGTTAAACCGCTTCATAATCCAGCGACAGACGAATATTTACCGGTGTTTGATACATTCGACCGTAAATTATTCCCTGTACAAGCTCATGCTAGTACAGCTATCGCAAAATTACTGTCAAACCCAAAAGATTCCTCAGTTGTGCTACAAGGTGAGATGTCCACAGGCAAAAGTACCATGATGGTTGCTTCGGCTCATGGTTATGCAACATTAAAAGGTCTAGAAGGTTACTTCTCAGCTTTAATTTGCCCACCGTCACTAACAGTGAAATGGCCTAAAGAAATTAAAATGGTTATCCCTAATGCAGAAGTTCATGTTATTAAACGTACAGAGGAATTTATTAAATATCACACTGAATGGCAGCGTGCAGGTCGTCCAAAACCGACTAAGCCGACATTCTTCATCTTCTCGTTTACTACGCTTCGTAACGATTCGGCTAATCAATCAATTGTTGACTACCGTTTTACTCGTACGAAACAGCAAGTGAAAGATGGTGCGAAACCATATCGTGATGGATACCATTGCCCTGATTGCGGTAAGCCACACCAAGTAATTTTATCAACAACATTTAAATTAGATGGCGATAAAGAGGTTGAAGAGCATACTACGCGTAACATGGAGGAAAAAGAGTTTGGTACTTCACGTCGCTTAGGGAAAAGTACTTCAAATCCACCAAATGGCTTCTGTTATTATTGTGGTGCTTCATTATGGTCTAAAAAAGTTAAAAGACGTTATGACAATTATGCTGATTATGCGAAGCGGTACCTTAATCCGTTAACTTCTGCTATTGCTAAAAACGATCAAGCCGAAATCATGGCATTACGTTCGAACCAACCAGAGTATCCAGCGAGTACATCTATGCCTCGTCGTGTTGCTGCTGCTGAATATATTCGTCGTAAATGTAAAGGTTTCTTTGAAGTATCAATAGCGGATGAGGTCCACGAATTAAAGGGAGGCGCAACTGCACAAGGCCAAGCACTCCACAGTGTTGTCAAAGCATCTAAAAAAATGATTGCCGGAACTGGTACTTTATTTGGAGGGAAATCTAGCGACGTTTTTTATCTTATTTTTCGACTATTCGAGAAAGAAATGATAAAAAATGGGTTTGACTTCCGTGAAATTACTCCCTTCATGGAGCAATTCGGTAATTTAGAGGAAATTAATTTTGTCCCTGATGGTGAAGGGCAAGAGTATACAAATAAAGCTTCACGCGGTGGTGCGAAAACTCACAGAAAGAAAGAGATTCCTGGTTATACACCAAGAATTTATCCAACATTCTTCTTGAAAAACGTTGTAAACGTTCGATTAAAGGATGTTTGGCCAAATCCTGTTGAGCTTGTTGACACGCCGACAATCTTCTGTGAAATGACACCCGAACAAAAATCAGCTTACGAAAGTATGATTTCTCAGTTTGAGAGTGAAATTGACGGACGTGAAGATGGTTTTAAATTATATACGCAAATGATTGACTATGGTATTTCATATGTAGATAACCCAAGTAAATTCCCAAGTGCGTATTACAACAATAAAGAGGAACAACGACGTGAGCTCATTTGGGAGGCGGAACATTTAGATGATGATGTTACGTATCCAAAAGAGCAGAAATTACAAGAAATTGTAACCAACGAAGTGAACGAAGGTCGTCCATGTATCGTATATGTTACCGATACTGGCAGCAGCGTAAAAGAGCGTGACATTAGACCGCGCCTTAAAAAGAAATTAGAGGACATTGGTGCAAAAGTTTGTATTCTAGATTCAACAACTACCGCTACAAACCGTCGTTCAGAATGGTTAGAGAAGAAAATTGTTGAGGAAGGCTATGATGTATGCATAGTGAGTCAAGAATTGGTTAAAGTTGGTTTAGACTTACTTTGTACGCCAACTCTTATTTATTACCAGTTTTCTTGGTCTTTATACACCCTTCAACAAAGTTCTAGACGTGCTTGGCGAATTGGCCAGACAGAGGAATGCCGACTATATTATTTGGCTTATGCTGATTCGTACCAACAGTACATGGCTACGTTAATTGCGAAGAAGGCAAAAGCGTCAAATTCAGTAAATGGCGGCGATGTTAGTGGTGATGGACTTTCTGCAATGTTAGGCGATGAAGAAGACTTGCAAACAATGTTATTGAAATCTATTAAAGAAGGTAAAAAATTAGACGGTCTGGCTGAGGACTGGATTGCGGATGCATCTGAAAGATCGAAAGAACTTTTAGCAAACATCGGTCAACCAAAACTTATCGAACGTCGTCTTAAAAACATTCAAGCTGCTGAAGTAGAAAACGTTACACTTGAAGTAGAGGAAGAAAAAGCGATTGAATTAGACGTAGATTACGGCGATTCTCGTGAAGATTTAGATAATGAAGCTGCGATGGATATTGCGGATGCATTTGCTGTTTCTGATCAAGTATCACAAGTAACTACGGATGTTGCAGTTGAAATTAAAACCAACATCATCACTTTAGGCGAAGTAAAAGCAAAAGCTGAAGTGAAAGCTAAAAAGTCAAAAGCGAAGAAAAAATTAAGCGACGATCAATTAACATTTGATTTATTCGCTTTATAAGAGTCACTTGAACACGTTTACCCCTTAATTGCGGGTGAGCGTGTTTTTATATAAATATTTGCATAAAAGCAGACGGAGGAAATTAAAATGTCATTTTTCTTAGGAATTATTTTCACAGTTACAGTTATCGGTACTATCTTTGCAGTAAAACGATTTGCATTAGCACAGCCAGCAGCAAAAAAAGCTGAAGACTTTCCGATTGTTATGAATCGCTCATTAATGCCATCTAATCGAGGGACGTTAGAAATCGTTGATACAACGAATTTGCCGGCATATTCAAAAGAAGATGTTAGCTCGGTATTCCCTAAAATCGTTTCAAATGCACACATGAAGCATGTTGAAAATGTTGAGGTATTTATAGAAGATGATCGTAATAATAATCAGTCAGAACAATCCTTAGAATCAATTTTTGCTATGTACGGTCAAAATAATGTACCTGGTACAACTACTTATGAAGAAACTTCAGTAGTAGAGCCGGTAGTAGTGCAACAGCAGGTAATTACTCAAGAAAAGCAACCACAACAATATGAAGAAGTTCCACTTGATGAAACGACAGAAGCATTTGTTAACTTCTTATCAGAAGGGCTTCAAAAGGTTGAACCAGCTCCAGTAATGGAAATGCATGAACCAATGAACACTTATTATGATCAAATAGCTGCGACCTATGTTGATGAAGAAGAAATTCAAAACGATGGTGACTATGTTTTTGGAAATGAGCAAACTCATTTACCAGTTGCAGAGGAACAGATTCAACAACCAATGGAAGTAACGGCAGAAGAAGTACAGCAAATAGAACCTTCAAATTTAGAAACAGGTGAAATGACTGTAAATACTAATGTAAAGCCATTGGAAAACAAATTAAACATTTTTGGTGATGAAGAGGAAGAACAAAATAATGAGGAAGAAATTATTTTTGCAGATAATCCTGTATTATCGACTGAAACAATTTCTGCTGCCCCAGTTGTAGCACCTTTTATTATTTCTTCAATCCCTAATGCTACTAAAAAAAAGAAGGAAGTTTTACCAGCAATGACTAAAGAGGAAAAGTTTTTAAACGATGTAACACACCAATTATTAAATGTAAGCCCAGTTGAAAAAGAGCTGATTAATAATTCGGTCGAGGACAATTCGGAAGAAGTCGAGCCAGTCGTGTTATCGCTAGACGATTTATACGACCCAAACAATCTTGATGCTCGTTTTATGCGAATCGCTGAATACTTTGCTGATGTATGTGAAAACACATTATCAGAAGGTACTCATGGTTTTAAGACGTTTGTGGTTCAGGTTGTAGGAACTGAAAGCGAATGTATTCATGTAACAGATGGTACAGGTCGAATTTGGTTTGATGTTGAAGCCTTCCAAGAAAAAGAGTTCCAACGTGGCGACATTTTATTAATTGAATCTAACTTTGGCGAAGTTGTAACATGCAGTAGATTATCTAATATCGAACTAGAGGATATGGAGCAGTATGAAATTACTGGGGATGAAACATATTCACTAGCTTTATAAAATTAAGGTGGTCTATATTACTAAAAAAATTGAGGGGACCGAAAGATTTTTTCGGTCACTTCTTAAAGTATAGGTTTAATTGCTTGTTTCAAAAGTAATGTATATACCCTATACTTTAAGAAGTTCATAAGCAAATAAAATCATATAAAAATGTGACGATAGGCACAGAAATTAATATATTCATTTTGACCAAATAACCTATTTAACAGGTAAAAAGATGAAAAATGCGCAAAAAGAGGACGCGACTTTCTCGAAAAGTCGCCATTATACAGCTTCATAGCGGTTTTTTTGCTATTTATGACTTCTGAAAAATTCTTAATTCCTTTTGTACTAAATGTTTTTTAAAATTGAGTTTAGAGCAATATTTTGATACGTATAGGAAAAAAGAAATGGATTGATATATTAATTCAACTAATTTTTAAAATTGAGGGGGAGAAAAAATGTCTATTCAGCCTTTAACTGAACAGCGACCACATGCTACTTCACGAAATAATAGCAGCAAGAGTAATCAAAAATCGATTAATACAAAAAGAAACTTAATTAATTCGGTTCACGATACAATCAAGAACTCAGGTACATTTACGTCACTTACAAAAGCCTCTATATCAACGGACAGAGGAATATTTAGTACAGACGAGAAGGGGAAACTGACAATTATCGATAATAAAGTTAGTTATAAATTCAACAATAACAATAAAAGCTCACACTCGTTGTTATTAGAAGAAATTGGGAACTTTTCAAAAGATTTTGCAGGGGATTTACATACGTTGTTATATCGCAAGTTTATAAATTTCATGTACTATCTGCATAACGAATTAAACAAGCGCGGAAGTAAAGCAAAGTTACGAATGACAATGGATCCTACATATATTATTAATCAAGGGTTTGATGAATCATCAATAGAAGTTAATATTAAAATTAACCCTGAAAATTTAAAAAAGAAGCTATCTCCAAAAGAAATGACGTTATTAGGTATTAAAGAAATGGATAAGTATATTGATATAATTATGCCGCTATTCCATTTCCTAGACACAATCAGTAAGAAAAAGGCCCAATTCATGATTATTAAGGAGAAGGAAAAGGGTGTTTTTCATTATGAGTGGACGTTTAATTTAAATTTATGGCAGTTCGATAAAGCGTATACTACACAAAATATTCCAAGTAGTGGTGATAAAAAGTACGATGAACAGTACAGTAACGTCATGAAACAGTGGAGCCGTAAAATTGGTAACGTCCACCGAAATGAAACGGGAAATCAACGTGACCAAATATTATATTCGATTGATCCAAATGATTTGTACCTAATGGAATCAGAGAATGAATTTACATCTAACCGTGATAACTTACCGTTTGACTGGGGGCAAGTTGATTTAGAAACGTTATTAGCCTATGACAAACCTAAAGGGGGTAAATAAATGAAGCTTCCATTAGTGCTAGCCAGTGCTTTATTTCCCTTAGGAGATCCGTCCAAAAATGGCGGCGTTGATGAAAATGGTGACTTCATAACAAATGGCTCAGATTTATCTTCAACATTAGATAAGTTGAAATCTGAATCGAGCTTTTTAACCGTCGATGTGTGGGACGTCGGGTTAAAAATCATTACTATTTTCTTTATTTTAGGTGTGCTTTTAATGATTATGTCCATCATTTTTAAAAATGGACAATGGCAAAAGTGGGCCCAGGGTACAATGCTAGTTTCTTTTGCTGCGATGATATTTATTCGAGGTATACCAATTGTAATATTATCCTTTAAAAGTAAAATGGATGTACACGAAGCATTTGACGGTTTATTAATTGTATTAGAGCAAGTAACCATATTCATGGGTATAACGGGATTATTCTTAGGCTTACTGTTCCGACTAGCATATAAACTCATTGAGCATCCAGAATATCATCGTTGGTCGAAAAACGTAATCGGAATATCAGCTGCAATGATGTTCTTTTCAATCTTTGGACCAATGATATTCAAGGTTTTTTAAAAGAAAACACTTTAATTTTCGCCTTATAGTGCTATAATTATCAATATATTGACGAAAATTATATTTAAATGTAGGGAATACCCCGACATTCAATACAGATTAAGCCTTATTTACATGGTATGTAGGGCTAGTTTTGTATTGAATTGTCGGGGTTTTTTTTATCTTTTTTGGAGGGCAAACGGAGTAAAAATGAGGAAAATATTATTAGTCGCTAGTGAGAGTAGTGAGTTAATTTTTTGGCGACGGGTACTCGAAATATCAACTGATAGTTCGATTGAAGCTAAATTAATTACAGCCATAAATGATGTGAATTCATTAATGTATGAAGACTATAAGTTTGCAATTGTTATTAGTAATCAAGAAGAAGCGATTGTTATTAATGATTTAATGAATGAGCTACGTGATCATGCAATTTCAATTATTGTGAACAAGGAATACGCCATGAGATTTAGTAACTTGCAAACGTTGTTAAAACGCGGTATTCGCGGGGTTATTGATGAAAACTTATCAATAATGACTATTAGTAAGTTACTTGAAATTGTTGAATTAGGGGGGATTCAAATTGACCCCAAAACTTTTGCTATCCAACCTTAGTGTAAAGTTATAGTAATTAATATTTAATATAAATACTTTACAACAGGATTGTTTTTGTTTTACAATGTTAGCAATCTACGTTGTAAATCAAACAGGAGAGGCACAATGAAACTGTTAGCATTTGCAGATATTCGAACGACAGAGGAATTACCTGACGTTGAATGTGATTTAATCGTTTTGTTAGGTTTTATACCTAGTAAAAAAGTGAGTGAAATAGAAAGAAAGTATTGCGATGTACCAATCGTTGGCTTGCTTAGTCAAAAGTGTTCCCGCTCTTTGTATGAGGATACTCGAATTGTAGACCTTCATGGGAGTGTTGCTTCAATAAATGGCATACGATTCGCCGGCTTTGCTGGAGTACCATTACCTACAAATGAAGATGCTGCAGCGGGCTATTATACTGAAGATGAAGTGAACGCATTTATTGATAGGATGGCCGTCAGTAATGTAGACGTACTCCTTTCTTATAGCAACCTTGCTTATGGCGGAATGAAATTGCCAAATGCTGAAGATGGTTATAGAGCATACAATCGTATTGTGATGGAGAATATTACAACGAAAATTATACATGGTCGCTTACACTCAGATTTTAAACGTAGATTAGGAAACGTCGATATTTATTCGGTCTATCCGTATAAACTTATACAAATATAATTCATAATCAAAATCGTTTAATTGGAAGGGTGTTTATAAATGAAAAGTAATGAAAAAGTAGATTTGGCTCCAGGATCAGTAATTACAACTTGTGCAGGTTGCGGCATTGAAATGGTAACATTTGAAGAAATGGCTGGGGCAGCACCATTTTGTAGTGAACGATGTGAGGAAAATCATTCATTATTTAAATTAGATAATGTTGACCTGTAAGTTTGTGATATGTAGAACCACACTATACGGAGCTTAGTCTTATGGCTAAGTTCCTTTTAGTTTTTTTAGAAAGGATTTTTTCAAATGCCAGATGTTTTATATAACTCGATAATAATAGCGGAAAAACCCAGCCAAGCCAGCAGTTATAAAAGTGCGTTTAAAAACACAGGAACACACCAAATAGGTGATTATCGCTATTACAGTGTTGCTCCATGTGAGGTGTTCCCTAAAGGCGCATTAATTTTTAGTGCTGTCGGGCATCTACTAACACTTGCTGAACCTCATACATATCAAGGGTTGGACCATTTAGCGCAGTGGGACATAAAAGATATTCCAATGCCTGTCCCATTGCCATATAAATACGTACCGGTTAAGAAAACCGAAAACGTGTTAAAGGCGATCGCTAGTGTTACAAGAGCAGCGATAAAACGCTTTGGAATCAGTAATATGACTTTTATTGGGGCTGCGGATATAGACAATGAAGGTAGTGCAATACACAACTTAATATTTCGACATATCCTTACAGAGCAAGAAATGAAACAAGCAAAATTTAAACGACTCTTCATAAACTCAATGGAAGCAAAAGCTGTTTATCGTGGATTTTGTAACCTTGAAAATAACGAAAAGGATTTAAGAATGGCAGAGAGTGGTTTTACGAGAGCATCTGCCGACTGGAGCATGGGGTTAAATATGACAAGGCTTCTAACGATCCGGAGTAAACAGGTCATAGATGAAGTCGTCCATAAAATGAACAATAAAATACCGTTCGTGAATGAAAGACTCAATAAATTACCGAGGAAAATAGAAGTACGGAATAGACCGAATGATAAAAAGGAAATCTCCACATTGTTCAATTCGGACAATATTTATACTGGGGAGCCGGTTACGGTGACAGCTGATGATGTGTTTTCAAGTGGAGCTGCGCGGATGGGCCGGGTTGTTACGAATATATGTCACTTCATTTATGAGCGGGAAAATGAAATCGATAACTTTGTAGAACAAAATTTTTATGAAGCGCATGCGGATTTTAAAGCAGCCAAAGGATCCTATCGCGGAAAAGTAGAGGGCTTCAAAACATTTGAATTGAATGAACTTCAGCAAAAGTTGGCGATGCATTCATTAGTAGACGGTCAATCGTATGCTGCCAGTGTCACCGCTTTGAATACTGACCGAAAAAAGTCATCGTCTCCAGCTTTACACTCGCTAACTACATTACAGGCGTATGCCAATAAGAAATGGAAAGTATCTGCAAAACAAGTTTTATCAGCAGCGCAAAGTTTATATGAAAAGCATAAGCTCACTACTTATCCTCGTACCGAGTGTCAGTACCTAACAAATCTTGAATACGACTATTTAAAAGGGAATTTAAATGAGTATAAAGCCGCGCTTGGGTGGACAAATATTGCTACACCTCAACTAGAGGCTCGAAAGCGATATATAAATCCTAGTGCAGTTGAAGAGCATCATGGTTTAACGCTTACTCGTACCATTCCAACACAACAAAAATTAGCTGAACTTTCTCCGCTTGAATTGAAAATCTACTTGGAAGTTGCTCGTACTACAATTGGTATGTTCTGCGAAGATTATGAGTATGATCAGACCGAAGTTATTACGACAATTAATAATTTAGATTTCCGTTCAGTTGGGAAGGCCGAAGTAAATAAAGGCTTCAAAGTATTGTGGGAAGGTGAGGAAGTTACAGCTGCAGCTAAGAAAAAAGCCAAGAACACGGACGAGTCTGAAGAAGATGCTAATCAATCATTACCGATTTTAAAATTAAATGAATCTGTAAATGGTACTGTTCGCGTAAATAACGGCTCAACGAAGCCACCAAGCCGCTATTCAGAGGCAACGCTATTAAAGGCAATGGAAACGGCAGGGCGCTTTGTTGAGGATGCAGAAGACAGCGAAATCTTAAAGGAAGTAGATGGAATTGGGACACCCGCAACTAGGGCAGATGCTATTGAATCTTTAAAGGCTGCTAATTATGTAGATGTCGAAAAAAACAAACTCATACCAACAGCTAAACTAATGATCATATGCAAATTGACGGAGGAAACAGTTATGGCTAACCCGATTCAATCTGCGAAATGGCAGAGGTATCTAAAGTTAATCAAAGACGGTGTACCGGGCAAAACATATATGAATTTCATGGAAGCTAATCAGGAATCCGTAAAAGGCTTTAAAGCGAAAGTGCTTTTTTTCTCTGAACATCCAGACGTTCAAAAATATATTGCTGTGCAAATTCTCCGTATTCAAAAGGCTAATGCCAACTATGTATGCCCGGTTTGCAAGTCGGGCCAAGTGAAGCTAATCGAAAAGAAAGATAAATCATCAAGCTTTTATGCATGTAGCCATTTCTTTGATAACGATAATAAGTGCAAGTTCATTATGAACAGTAGCTTTGGAGGACACAAATTCACTAAAGCACAAGTTCAGAAATTATTAACTAAAGGCGAGACAGGTGTTATTAAAACATTGAAATCGTCTAAGGACCCGAAGAAACCATATGCTGCGAATATTAAACTTAATCTTTCTAGTATGAAGTTTGAATTAGAATTTGCAACGCCTGCAGCACCGAAAACAAAGAAGTGAGGTTACGCTAAACTATGATCTATTTATCAACGTTCAAAATCATTGTATTGATAGTTGCGTTAGTTGGTATGGCGACAGTTGCCATGAATTACGCTATGACGAAACGTGAAAACAAAATTATCCATGTTGTTACGTCATATATGCTTGTGCCAGCGTGTTTAATGAATGTAGTGGTTTTAACAGTTATGCTATTTTGTCCGTTATTAACAGATGGCTACGCATTACTCACTGTTTTATTTAGCGCATGTATTACGTTAATGATAATACTGGTATCCGTGATTTTTGTTACAACAATTATAGAAACTGTGTTTGCTATAGCAAGCAGTAACAGCAAACAAAAAGTTGAAAATAAAGGAGAAGTTTATTAATGGTAATGGGATTCTTTAGAAATAAGAAGGATAATGAAGAAAAGCCGGTAAGACAAAATGTAATTGCAACAGAGCCTTTTGTTGAACAAGAGGACTCTCCGCCAGTGGGGAATCCAACAGACTTGAGCTTACCCGAAAAGAAAATTCCAATGACTCGACCTGTACAGTCGAGTAAACAAAAACGTACACTTTCAGATACAGTAACTTTTAATGATGAAAAAACGAAAAGAGAACCAGCTTCTCCAATTCATTCTCAAAGTAAAACGGTACAATCAACAGTTCCAGCAAAATCAGAGGGAAGTGTTTTAACTGAGCAGCAACAGGATGTATTGGAAAATGCTCGTAAAGTCTTCCTAAACAGTCATGTAACTGAAAGTAAGCCTGATTTAGAACGCAATATCGCTGAGGATGCATTAGAAGAAGATAATCCGAAAATTCCTGATGTCGTGCAAGTTAATCAAAATTATATTGATAAAGAAGAAGAATTTTATCGTCCAAAAAGAGAGGAAAAGAACTTACCTGAACATGTTGAAGTGGAAGAGATAGTTGTACCAACGGAACCTGAAAGACCTGTAGTAGTTAAAGCGATGGCAGATGATGCCGCGCTGGAACGAAATCTTGAAATCTTTGAAAAAGACATTGTGTTTGAAGAAGACTCAGCAGCGCCAATCAGAATGATTGAGCTAGAGGAAGATATAGAGGAAAGTGAATTAGAGGCTATTCGACGAGCAGAGGAAGAAGAAAATCGTGAGCTTGCTCGATTAAAACTTAGTGAACAATCGATGAAGAGTGAAGGGCACCATACTTCGGTAACAATTGTTTATTCTAAAGAAAGCCGAGTAAATGAAAGAACCTACTATTTCCCAATAGCACATAATGATTTCATAGATAGTTATGCACTAGAAGTTGAAACGATTGGCCACTTTACAGCAAAGGATATTTACGGCAATCTTATTACAATTAATCCTTCTAAGTTGCATACGATCGAAATTAAAAATAGTCAAAATAGTCTACTCGACTAATGTAAATATCTGTCCTATAACTATATTTAGTGACATTAATATCAATTTTATCTAATACAAAGGATAATTCATCTGTTTGTTTGTATGGGAACACACGTTGTTATAAAATCTAATGTGTAGCGGACTTGTATTTCCCCCCCGGGACTATGTATGTCCGCGAAATTTTCTTCTTTGCCACCTTGCTACTGTCTTAGCGGGTGGTTTTTTATTTACTATTTACATAGTCTGCAATAATCTACTATAATAAAAGCATATTTATTTTCTTACTTTATTAATGATAGCACTAGCTTTTTCGCTTTTCGCTAATCGACTTTGAACTTTTCTTAGCCTTTGGGTTAAAACTTTTGACGGAATCTTTCTGTCCAAAATTTTAATTCAACGGCTATTTTTTTCGTTTGAATCGGTATTTTAAATAATAAAGAGGATAAATTTAAATTTTTAGAGGCATTTCAATTAACTAGCATAAACTTGTTCCCAACTTACTTGAACAAGTAGCTATGTTTATTTGAAGTGCCTTTTTTTATGGAAAATCTAAATTAAATTATTCGGAGGAAACTAATCATGAACAACCAACCAAAAGAAGTATTAATGAACACCGAGGACATCCCAAAAACAATTACTAAAACGGTACTGCGTGCTTTCTGTATTAAAAACGACAGCTCAAGTAATTTAGACGAAAAGACTTTATATTACATGGAGCCGCATAACAAAACGCACTACTTTGTTAGTAAATTCCCATCTGCTAAAACTTCTCATATGGGAGTATATAGCGCGGATCGTTTTAAAGTGGTACGTGAAGAAGTCGTTGAAGTAGACAATCCAGCTTACAAAAAAGCACTAAGCGCACTAGCTGAATTAGAAGCTAAAGAAAATGAGCAGTCAAATGAAATTGATAATGAACCTGTATTGGATAATTCATTAGCAATTTTTTCAGAGCCAGCTCTAGCAAATGAGGTCGAAATAGCAACTTTTGATACAGGAATTAATGAGCTTATTAGCAATGTAGCCGAAAATCCTGTTTTAGAGCCTTCACAGCCCCAAGAAGAAACTTTACCTTCTACTAATGCAGTTATTGTTGAAAAAGCGGTAGAAGAAGAGGAAACCCCTTTAAAAACTGTTAAAGAATTACCGTTTGCACAACATTACAATGTACAAGGTGATGATGAAGAACCACCGTTTACAGATACTCATAGAAATCTGGAACATGAGGTACTTTATGAGGCGAAAGTAGTCTACCGTCGTCCTTCGTATGCGATGTTTGTTGAGCTTGGGACCACACTTTACATTAAGCGTCCTAATACCAATTACGCGTATTATCATAAAAATATGTGTCATGTGTATACAGATGCGCAAGGAGAAGTTCATAAAGGGGCATTACCGCTAAATTACTTTGACGATTTTAAAATAGTTGAAAATGTTGAAGAAATTCAAAACAGTAATAATGCTGCTGAAACGACTGCTACTGTCGAAGCAACTGCTGAAATGAGAAATGATGAAGTTGTTTCGAAATTAGAGCAGTCACTACCTGTCCTGGAGGAAGTCGTAGAATCCGCTAAAACTGTCGATGAAGCTACACCAACTGTTGTTAGTGAATCTATCGAGACGATTACTGCAGAAGAAGATTTCGTTCAAGAGGTAGAACAAATTCAAGAGCCCATTCTTACTGAGGAAGCGGCACAAGAGGAAACTACAAACAATTCTAGTAGCGTAATCAATTTATTTGATATGCCACTGGATGAAATAACAAGTAAAAAGCGCAAAAAAAATCCACCAAAGGAAGATCCGGCCGACCAATTAGATTTGTTTGCAGGTGTATTCTTTTGATAATTGATTTGCCGCGCACATTTAACAAGGAGTATCCAACTGCAACTATGACAGCAGTAGGATACTTTCTTTTTATAAACTAAAAACATTTTGGAGGAATTGAGCATGATTAAAGTAACAAAAGAGAAATGGAATCGTATTCCCGCTGATTATAAAGGTAAATGGGAAAGATGGATCAAAGAAGATGGCTGGCAGCCTAATCTACCTAAAGAGTATATCGGGAAAAGAACGGTTGCATCGGGTTGTGTAAGTGATGAAATCGGCTCGTTATTAACGGAGGACATTCATTTTGTAATTGTTGATTAATTTAAAAAATTAAAAGAAATGATTGAATGAAAAAATAACTAAGAGGTGTATATATAATGGCTATTAATGTTGTTGAAATGTTGGAAATATCGCGTGTAATGCAAGAAATTAAAGGCAGTAAAATAGAAAAGTGGGTTTCGGAAGAAACTCACGAAGATATTGTTGTTATTGATGAAAATGGTAATCGATATGAAGTGAAATACATTTCAGCGAATCCTAAATAGTAGGACCATCATATAACCAAACTGTCAGAAGGAAAATAGAAAGAAAGTATAGGAGTTAGCCTATTTAACCGCAAGTGCTTACAGTGCATGCGCGGTAAGTAGGCTTTTTCTATTACTTTAAGGAAGGATTGTAGAAAATGTACGATTTTTATTGCCCGAAATGTAAAAAGTATTGTGATTTCAAGGAGGAAATTGAACTGTTAGAATGCGGCTTCGGTGGTGAGTTTCAAGAAACCCATTTCCCCTGCAACACAGCAGTTATAGTAATACCGAAATACGGCACTAAGAAATTTACAGAGGGAGCAGTCGAATAGTAATGAACTTAACAGAAGAATGGATTTTAGAACAATTACAAGTAGAGGTTGAATTAAACAGCTATTTACAAAAGCAACAAGGCATACAAGTCATGCAAGTACTAAATTATAATGAAGAAATATATCGTGACGAGGAACGCAGCCCCGAGGACTATAGCGTATATAGGAATTGTGATGTACGTGTCCGTTTATTTCGGGCTACTGATTCAAATAATGTAACGTTTGAAACAATGGATCTTAATTTCTATAAATGTATTTCTGCTGGGGATGGAGCAGCCTTGTACGGAAATGAAGTGCTTTATCAAGAATTAGTGCATTTTAATAAGCGCTTATTCGATAACACAAGCTTTTTTGAACTGCAATCAAAGCAAAAGTTCAATAGCGACAATGTACAGGTATCTCCAAAAGCAACCGTCGTTACATTTTCTTCGAAAGATATGGATAATGCGCTTATTCAAATGTATACAAGAGGGAGACAACCCATTTCTGGAAAATCGCTTGAAAAGCAACTGTACGAAAATGTTTTTCACCCTTTACTTGAAAAGTTTGTAGCCGCGCAACCTGATGAACTAGAGCATATTCATTCTAAAATGGAAGACAGTCAATATTATGTGAAACATTTCAGAAACGAATATATTCGAAATATCCATAAGTGCTTACCTACTTTCAAATTATATATTCAGAACTGTTTTGGACTAAACCAGTATGATTATTTCTTTTCAGCACTTTATTGTCTTGAAATTGATAATTATAGCGGTAAGTACAGAATGCTGTACGATAGAAACATCATGACTATAGAGGAAGGTATTGAACAGATCAGCAATACAATAAAGTACAATAACGGTCATGCAATACAACAATTTTTAAAAGCGACTAATGATTAGCAACGTTGAATATCCTTTCGATTACTGTAAAAAGTAACGGAGGGGTATTTTTTTTGCTTACTAAAAACGGTGGCGGTTAAATTACCACTCACAGTTAATAATATAACTGGCGCGGGATTGTTGTTCATCAACTTTTTAGTCCCTTTTTTAGGGAAAATAATGTTGTTTAAAAAGTTAATTGAGTTAAAACGATTAATCTGTTCCTTTTTCGGGGAAATTGAAGTATAATAAGTATGAATGAATTGTCCAAAACATAATAAATATTCATTCGAATTAAAATTAATTAGGAGTGATTACATGAATAGTCAAAACAGGGATACGAGAGACCCTAAAATAATCGTATCTAATAATTTAAAGGAGTTTATTGAATACACTGGTCGATCATACTCTTGGTTTATCAAAAAGACTGAAATACCAAAAACAACATTTTACAAAGTTTTAAATGGTGAAGGTGATATTGATAAGCACATACAAAAAATTTTAGACCTCTTTGGTATAGATGATCCATTTTACTTCCACAAAACAGATTTTAAATTACCGCAACGTGAGAAAAAAGTCGATATAACTAAAATGGCTGCAGCTAACTATGTTTTCGAAAAAGGTGAAGAGAAAGAGTTCCAAAAAACATTAAATATGCTAAATGATTTTATAAACATAATTGATATTTTAAAGAAAAATAATCTAGATCATGTAAATAAGGAAATTTATAAGTAATTAAAATAATAAGAACATATATAGGTATCGATAGGAGTGAAAACAAGTGATAAATAAAGAAAACATTAGAGAAGTCATTCTAACAAATAGAAAATTACTTCCTGGAATTTTATCTAAAGTAGATGAAGTTTTAAGTAAGGGTATTCAGTTTAAATTTAAACCTTTGCAAAGTATTCAAAGCTATTTAATTAAAAATGCTGAGGTGATTTTAGCGCCGTCGAAGTCACTTTCATATGGCGGGATGGTACTATACCGTAATTCAAATTATTACATCCATATAAATACGCTCCAGCCTAAAACATATCAAAACTTTGTATGGGGGCATGAATTTTATCATTTTGAATTTGAAAAAGAGCGTATTCAAAATGTAGATGAACCTACGTTTATAAATAATCCAGCACTTGATATTCATGAGCGTATGGCTAACTTGTTTGCAGCAGAATTACTCATTAATAATGACAGTTTAAAAGTGCTTTTTAATGAAGTTATGGAACAAAATCCAAATGACAGGCTTGAAGTAAATATTATTCGACTCATCCCTTACTTCGAGCTTCCTTACAAATCTTTAGTAATTAAGTTAGCTCAAGAAGGCTTAATTTCTATTGACCAAGCAGAAGTGATTATTGAATTGCAATATCGCAATTATTTACCAACAGATTTTGACTTATCAATTTTAGAGCCAACAAAGGCGATTAGAGTTGATAGTTTAAATATATTATTAGAAAAAACCATGGCATCAAATGTTTTACATGATTCGGATATTGATTCAATCATTTCAATCCGAGACAAGCATTTGAAGGACTTAGATGCTATACGGTATAACAAGGAGGAATAATAATTTATGGAAGAAAAACAGTACAATGCACCACAATTCTGCGAGGATATTGCAGAACACTTATTGAAAGGAGAATATATCGATTATGAACAAGTTGAAACGTATTATTTCATTGACAACAATACGTTAACCGATTTAGCCGCCTTAGCTAAACGTCACCCAGTGGAATTTCACACATTAATTCAACATTTAATGAACATTGGCAGTCCGGTGGCATTTATTCTTACTGAAGTCATATTTGAAGAAAGTATCAGTAACGTAAAAAATAAGCATCATTTCAACGCACTGTATAAGTCATTTTACAATGAATTAGGTGCAATTGCCCCTGTGTATATCGTTACTATGCAAGAGAATTTTGACCAGTTTGAAGTCTTAGATGGAGATTTTGAAACAATGTTTCCGCAGGATAAATATATTGACTTCGCAAAGCACTTAAATAGCAACCCAGGGATTTCTACCTTATTGAACGCTGCTACAACTATTAGTGACGTCGATAGTGCGTATCGGTCAGTGAGGGAAGATGCGGGCGAGCGTATGGCATTCTTATATATTCATGCTATGCTAGCCTCTCGAAAAAAAACTGTTAGGTTTTTAAGTAACGAAGACAAAGGGGTATATGGTAAGTGGTGTCAAGTTTATAGTGAAGACGCAACGCTTCACTCAATGGTAGATATTGCAGACGAAGATGAATACATACAGTTATTCCGTGTCGAATCATATCATAAAGTACTTTACGACTATGTAAGTACGCTAACTGAGCAAGATAGAAAAGACTTTTTATCTAAAGCGAGGCAAGGTGATTTGTTAAATTATCCTGTACGCTATACAGAAAAAACTGTAATTAAATACAAGGGAATTACCAATGAAAAATTTAATGATATTGTTATGGATGGGAACAGCACCATATACCATTAACAACAGATAACAGCCGCGCATTATAAATATATGCGCGGCTGTTTATTTTTTTGCTTAATGCAAGATTAAGTCTTGCTATTTTGATTGTGGATCTAAACCGGGCACAAATGCACACATGACGAATAATTAGTTTAGATGAATGTCCTTAGATTAATGTAAAAAGATATTTATGAACACTTATTTTTAAATTCATTTAAAAAATTTCCCGATTCTCAGGAAATAAAATGATTTAAATATGAATTAATCACTTATAAAGGTGTCATATTCCCAACTTATAAATCCTCTTTTAAGGAATATTTACCAGTATAATTTGGTTATCGGAATGGTATCCGACATAATAAGAGGGGGGAAATATAGTATGAGAAAGATATTTATAATTATGTTAACTTTAGGGCTTAGTTTATCTTCACTTACAGGATTAAACGTAAAAGCTGCAAACAATGAAGAGAATGTTCCGGAAATAGTTGACGGAACAAATATGAGTCTTCAGGAGATTGATGAATTACTTAGTTCATCTACAGAATACACAATTGAGCTTTCTGATCAACAAGTTGCTGAGCAATATGCCTTAAAAGAGGGAGTTTCTTTAGAAGAGGCATATAAAGCAGTAGCAGGTTATTCAAGTCAAAAAAATAAACTAGGAACATTAGCAGCATCTTCATGTTCATGGCTTGCAACCAATACATCGGTAACTATTAAAAATAAATCATATAAGCCAAATCTAATTGTTTATGTAGAGATATGTCGTTCAGGCGCGCAATATATTAACACTAACAAAAAACCTTTACTACAAGAGTTCCAAGCAAACGCAATTTCATTTAGTGGTACTATAAGTGTTGAACTTTTTAATGGACATTTTTATTACATTGTAAACGGTAATTTTTATAACTCGACTTCTACTACCCATACTGGAACTACAGGCGTAACTACAGTTTTTAGTGCTACTTATTCTGTAGGTTCAACTAGTAATTATTATGCATCTCTAACGACATCAAGAACAAAGCGTGATGTTCTGGGATATTAAGTTAGTATCTTCTATATACACCTTGTTTAATTTAAAGTAATCAGTAATGATTGTGGATTCTAACCCCCCATAAATATTAGATACTAAACTAATATTTATGGGGGTTTCTATTATTATTTATCTTATGGGAACAGATGGAAGGTGAAGGGAAACCGCCAATCATTTTTTGTAATTTGTATATTTATTATTGTATAGTTGAAAAATGCTGGATAAGTAAACTTAAATAGGTATAATTTTAAAAAAAGGGGGTTTTCCCACTCATGAAGAAATTTTTACTTTTATTTAGTCTCTTAACATTATTAGTTGGTTGTAACAATACAGTCGAAGCTGAAAAAGTATATACGGGAAAAGATTTAACAATTGGTATCATTGGTACAGCACCTAAGATCAAAGAAACTAATGTTACTTTTGAAAAAATTGATTTTAACGATTTAACAACTAATTTAGAAAAGATTACTTCTGATTTAGATGCCATTATTATTACAAAAGAATTTTTAAATGAGGCAGATGAAGATAAATATGTTAGTGTTTACATTAACTCAACGATTCCAACATTTTTTATGGAATCTACTAAGGCACATGTACCGTTTACAAATGAAGGTGTGGACTATGAGGACTTCCCTGAAGTAGATGCTTCTATCTATGCAATTGGTTTTCTAAGTACTGAAAGTGATGAAGGGTTTAATGAGCAAACTTGGAGATACCAATTAAAAGATAATAAAGAAAATGAACAAAACATCCAGTTAGTATACACTCGAATGTTTGAGACAATCGAATCTTTTAACTAAATGAGTATAAAGCTTTTACCTTATAATTAAACTAATAGCAGCCGCGCAATCGAAAATTATATGTGCGGCTGCTATTTGCATTTTATTAAAAGGACAATGAATAATATATACACATAGTGAACAGAGTCAGGACTATTCAAATAGTCTCGACTTTTTTTATTGTTAATTTGTTATGTTTTATACATTAATATTAAATATAAAAACTTGACATGGATAGTGAACGATATTATGATTATGTCAAGATAAATAGAAATCGAGGTTTTGATGAATGGCAAACCAACTTCAAATTCTCACCGAGAATTTTATGCAAACAGCCTTTAAATCAATGGTATATACAGCTAAGCAAGAGGGCATTGAATTAGACGAAAATCAAAATAAAGTATTGGATTTAATTATTGCAAATTCATCAACAGAATTAGATACGTCTGATATTCCAGATTTTTTGAACATCATTATTAAATGGTATGAGGAAAATACAGAGGTACTAAAGCAAAGATGCGAAAATTGCGGTGATCCTTTTAATGAGGATGCACGAACAGCGGTTAATACATTATGCGAAGATTGCAGGGAGGAAAATTAAGAATGAACGTTTCACAGACCCAGTTTTTAAAAGAATTGCAAAGCCAACTCAAAGTTGATGAAAAAAAGCACAAAACCTCGTTGTGGACTGTAATGGATTATAAATATGAATTATGTGTGCCAGCTTCAAAAGATTGTTTTGCGATCTATTCACCATTTACATATGAATTGTTACAACCAGATAAAGAAACATTTAACAATTTAATTGAGCTATTCAGTTTAGAAGGAGAGGCTACCAATATTTTAGATAACCTTGATTCACTTGGTGAAGATGAAATATTAGCGTGGGTGCATGAGCATGTTGATACAGAAGCCATATCGGTGCCGCAACAACAAGTGAGCTTCATAGTTAATAATCAGGTCTTTTTAACAAAAAAAGAAGTCGAACAATACTTAGAAAATGATGGTGCTAATAATCACTCACAAGATGCACACCCGTATGAAATGTCTCTTTATAAATCGGGTGCAATGGAAAAATTATTGGACATAGTTACAAACGCAGTATTTGAATAAAAAATATAGAGGTGAAAATTAAATGAAAGAACCAGTCAAAGTTGCGGTTGGCGAAATTATAGTGGAATGGTATTACCGATATTGGGGTGAAAAAGGAAAAGGATTTATCGAACATAAAGTCGCTCGTGTAACCCCTACAGGCCGCATTAAAACGACAGAGGGATTGGAATTGGATGAATATTTAAGACCGCGTGGAAAATCTCGACAAGGTAGTAGTGGTAGTTACAATTTTAACAGATGAATTAAAGGCGGAAATATATCTTCAGAATTTGAAAGACTCTTTAAAGGTTCAATTGGAAAATCTGGATCTTCATGAAAAAGTAACAGCTATTGCCCCATTAAAAAAGCGCTTGTCACCATTACGTTATCCTGGAGGAAAAAGTAGGATGATTGATTACTTATCAACGTTATTGCGACCGGAAAAATGCGATACGCTTATTTCACCTTTTTTAGGTGGGGGTGCGTTTGAGATTTCTTTGCTCGAAGCTGGAGTTGCAAAAAAACTCATATTAAACGACCTGGACTATGGTATTTATAGTTTGTGGTGGACGATTTTGCACATGCCAGATACATTAATTAGTCGAATTGAATCTTTTAAACCTACTCATAAGGCTTTTTTTCAGGCACAACAATTAATTAAGTCTGATTACCGTCATTTAGACATGTTGGAGGCAGCATGGATAACGCTACTTGTAAATCGCCTTGCTTATAGTGGTATTGCTAAAGCTAATCCATTAGGCGGTAAAAACGGTGATATAAAGAGTTTAACATCAAGGTGGAATCCGCGTACATTAATCAGCCGTATTAATGGCATTTATGCACTGGCCGATAAGATAGAAATTCATTGTGAAGATGCAGTAACTTTTATTGAAAATCATTTTTGGGAAGAGAATGCCACGCTATTTATTGATCCACCTTATTTTGAAAAAGGCCACGCCTTATATAACTTGTTTTTTACAGAGAAGGATCATATAAATTTAGCTTGGACGTTGCAAACAATTCATGATAGCTTTCCAAGCTCGGACGTAATAGTTACATATGATTTTCACGATTTTATTGATGGTATTTATAATAAAGTGGAACAGCGAGAGGTTATAGGACGACAATATTCAATCTAACTTTTTCCTAGTAAAAGTTACCGCAACAATAAAAATGACTGATATGAAGATTGGTCATATATAAAGGAGAAAACTATTGGCTTTTGGTAAAGATATTTCAGTTGCACTAAACAACTTACGTGAAACCGATCCTACAGCTTACGTGTAGATTATAAATAAAGATGTACTGTTTTTATAAAAGATGTACCGTTTTGAAAAAAAGTGTACCGGAATTTCCTATTTCTAAGAGGGAATTTCGGTTTTTCTTTTGAATTAAGAACCTTTGAAATGAAAATAAAGTTATTCAATTAAAGGGCCATATTGTGGAGTAATGCCTAAATGGCATATAGGTCTTACTTGGAATAAAAGAGACCCTAAAAGGGTCTCTTTCCATACAATAAATTTAAAGTTAATCCTTTATTTGTCGAATGATATCATGAACATCTACAAAAGATCTTTGCTCAATAATTTCACCTTCAGAAATACGTAAAAGTATCATAAGAGAAAATTTAGCGTCTTTTCCATTTGCGGGTACACCGGCAAATGGGATACCAGTATGTTTTCCTTCAAAGATAAAATAAGCGGCAACAAGATCTCGTTCAGCTACCATTTCTACAATGGGCATTTTAAAGCCCGGGAAAGCATCAAAGTTCTTCTTTTCTGATTCAATAAGGCCTTCTACACCCGGATATGGTGTGTCAATTTGTGGGTAAAATACATAGTCTTTATGGCAAAAATCTTTAAGTGCTTCATAGTTTTCTTGTTCAATTGTATCAAAAAAACTGCGAACTAATTCTTTATTAGCTTCTACTGACATGCTTCCAAACCAACTTTCAATTAAATTTTAAGATGCATCAATTATCTTAAAATGAATAAGATTCTCCATCATCTGGTACTAATACATTAGAAATTCCTTTTTCATTAATAAAGCTTTTTAATTCTTCTCTTGATAATCCCCAATGGTTTACAGCTTCCATATGAACAGCAACAATTTTAGCGTTCGGAGCAGCCTTTACTACCTCATAGACGTCATCTTTGCCCATAACCAGAGAACCACCCACAAGGAATTGGTTGTCTCCTGCATTGAGTACAATGATTTCTGGATTATGCGTATCGATTACTTCTTGCACAGCTTCATACCAAACTGTATCTCCAGCAACATATAATGTTTTCTCATTTGCATGTTTAAAGACAATACCACATGTATGACCCGCATGCTGTAAGATTTCACCTCTACCGTGTTCGCCTTTTGTTTTAATTAAGTGGACTCCTTCAAAAACAGTATCCTCTTCTAAAATATCAACATTTATGAAACCGGCGTTTTTAATTTCTGTTGCATCTTCACCATTTTGAGCAAAAACTTTAATATCTTTTGGCAATGCTTCTATTGCAGCCTCATCCCAGTGGTCTAAATGCATGTGAGTAACAATAACAGCATTAACATTAGAGATAATATTCTCAATGGACATCGGTAAGCTGACTAAAGGATTTTTTTGATCTTGTCTTGGTGCAGGTGGTAAACCTACATCCGAACCAAAGGCTGGAAGAGTCCCTTTTTCTGCAAACATTGGATCGACTAAAAATTTTTTCCCTGCGTATTCAACAACGATTGTTGCATTACGAATTTGATGTATATTCATGATATAAACTCCTTTTTTTTGAAAATTTCTTGGAACAATGTATAGTCTATACTATGACCCATTGACGGATACATAGATTAAATAAAGTCTTTTGACCGTTTTACTTTATTAATGAAAGGAATTAAATAAATGTTGGATTATACGGACATGAAGATCTTAGATGAATTATCAAGAAACAGTCGAATTACAATGAAAGAATTAGGAGAAAAAGTCCATTTGACTGGACCGGCCACATCGGCAAGAGTGGCAAAATTAGAGGACAGTGGAGTTATTGAAGGGTATACGATTAAAGTAAACCGAGTTAAATTAGGTTGTTATATACATGCTTTTATTACCATTATTACAGAAAGTATTTTTCATCAACCTTATCTGTCATTTATTAAAACGCAAGATGAATATTTAATAAATAATTATAAAATCAGTGGAGATGGTTGTTATATTCTTGAATGTAGATTTCCTTCCAACGAGTTAATGAATCAATTTTTAGAAGAACTAAATAAACATGCTAACTATAAATTATCGATTGTTATAAGTAAATAGTGTATCGATAGAAATGGGACTTTGAGGAAAGGTAGCCAAACTAAACTGTTGGGTTAATTCAAGAAAAATGGTGCTTTTATTAGTTATTCCATTAAAGGGCCATATTTTTGAACAACTAGTTGTCTTGAAAGCAAAGAGATTATTATTGAAATGGTAAGTTTTAAATAAGATTTCATTATTATGAAAGTTGAGAATTTAAAATAACTACAAAAGAGATGCCTCTGATTTAGAAGCATCTTTTTTATGTTTCATCCTTTAAATTTAAGTAATCTGATTGAATTTAAAATGACAATCAAAGCAGCGCCTGTATCACTTAATACGGCCATCCAAAGTGTAAGGTATCCTGGGAAAATTAAAGCTAGAGCAGCGACTTTTATGATGATAGAGAACCAAATATTTTGCTTAATAATTCGTAACGCTTTTTTACTTAACTTCATTGTATGCGGTAATTTTTCAAGATTATCAGCCATTAAAACTATATCTGCTGTCTCCATAGCAGTATCTGTTCCAGCACCACCCATGGCAATACCTAAATCGGCTGTTGCGAGTGCAGGAGCATCATTTATACCGTCTCCAACCATTGCTACTTTATGTCCTTCATTTTGTAATTGCTTAACGGCATCTACTTTGTCTTCTGGTAATAATTCTGCAAAATAACGGTTTACATTTGATTCGGATGCAATTAATTTTGCTGTTCCTTCATTATCTCCTGTCAACATGACTGTTTGCTTAACACCACTTTGTTGTAATGCATTTAATGCAGCTGCAGATGTGTCTCGGATTGTATCAGAAACAGCGATAATCCCCATGATTCCTTCTTGCGATCCGATGATTACAACAGATTTACCTTTTCTTTGAATTTTTTGAACAGGTTCAACCACATTTTCTAATGATATATGGAGATTTTCGAATAATTTTAGATTTCCGGCGTAATATGTTTCTTCTTGAATCGTCGCTTGAACACCTTTCCCTACAATACTCTTAAATGAATCACCATTTTTGGATTTTATTCCTTTTTCATTCGCATGATTCACGATTGCTTTTGCTATAGGGTGTGTTGAATATTCTTCAAGAGTGAGTGCAATTGAAAGTAATTCCTCTTCAGATTTGTCGAAAGATTTTATTTCAGTTACTTTCGGTTTCCCTTCAGTTAACGTACCAGTTTTGTCAAATGCGATAGCAGTAATAGCACCTGCTTTTTCTAGGAATGTTCCACCTTTAATTAAAACACCATTCTTCGCTGCATTTCCAATTGCTGATACGATAGCAACTGGAGTAGATATAACTAAAGCACAAGGACAAGCGACAACAAGTAGTTCCAAACCTTTATAGAACCACTCACCCCAAGTGCCAAAACCTAATAGAGGTGGAAGTACCATCATGACTAATGCCACAATGAATACAATCGGTGTATAAATACTTGCAAATTTATCGACAAAGGCTTCTGTTGGTGCCTTTTTCTCTTGTGCCTCTTCGACTAATAGAATAATTTTTGAAATCGTCGTATCTTCAACTAGCTTCGTTACCTTAATATCAAGGGAACCATGTTCGTTGATTGTTCCTGCATAGACAGTATCGCCAATCGTTTTATCTACAGGAATCGATTCACCTGTAATCGGTGCTTGATTAATACTGGATTCTCCAATGACGATTTCACCATCGAGTGGGATTTTTTCGCCTGGTTTCACAACAATAATGTCACCAACGTTGACTTCATCGACAGGTACTTTTGAAATCTCTGCTCCAACTTTAACCCATGCCTCAGCAGGAGCTAAGTCCATTAAATTACGAATGGAATTTCTAGTACGTTCAATTGATCGATTTTGAAGGTAGTTACCTATGGCAAATAACCAAACAACGGTTGCACCTTCAAACCATTCGCCTATAATAGCAGCGCCAATAGCGGCCGCAGACATGAGTACATTCATATCCAATGAACGACTTCTAAGTGCATAGAAAGCACTTCTAACAGGCTTAACTCCACTAATCACCATTGCAATAGCGTATAGAATAGTCGATAGTACAGGAGGGATTCCAGCAAATGATCCGATAAATCCAAAAGCCAACAATACACCAGACAAAATTACCAAATTATTGCCGTTAAATATTTTCCCTTTTTGTTCAACTTGTTGCTGTAGGTTCTTATCTACTAATGACGCTTGATAACCGATTTTAGAAACTTCCGAGATAATCTCCTGTACACTATTCGAATGTTCAATTTTCATTTTCCCCGTAGAGAAATTGACGTTTACACTTTTAACCGATGGAAGGGTACTTATGTGATTTTCGATACTCTTTGCACAACTACTACAATCCATACCAACAATATTAAATGTTTTTATATTTTCTTTTTGCTTTAAAGATTCTGCAGAAAAGCCCAGCTTTTTGATTTCTGTTTCAATTGGAAGTAATGCATCAGAACTAGTCGCAGCAATCTGCATTTTCCCAGTGCTGAAATTAACCTTAACTTCCGCTATATCTTTAAGTTTACTCAAGCCCTTTTCAATCGTTACGGCACATGCACCACAATCCATTCCATGAACTCGATATGACATTTTTTCTAAGGGTAATGAAGAAGCTAAATCGGACCCGTTTGACGGTTGTTCAAGAGCGCTTGAACTTGCTTCCTTTGATGAATGACTACAACAACATGCTACTTCTTCATCTTCTGATTCATTTGAACTGTTAGTACTACAACAACTCAATTGTTCTTGATTCGAAACCGGAATAGACGAATTTTCTGAATCCTTGACACTTGAACAACAACTTGTTTGATTTGAATCCGTTTTAACAGTTGAACTGCAACAACTAGTTTCGACTGTTTTTGAACTATTATTTGAGCTACAGCATTCTTTAGCCAATGTAATTTCCTCCTAATCTATATGACGATCACAACATGCCATATCATTTTCTACATCTTCAAGAACAACATCAAACATGGTTAATAAATCTCTTATCTGTTGATTCCGTAAGCTGTAGTAAACGTATTTTCCTTCATTTCGACCGACAATGATTCCACAACCTTTTAAACAAGCGAGATGTTGTGAAATGTTCGACTGATTCCCATTAATTTCTTCTATAATTTGAGAAACTGTTTTTTCTTGTTCTTTTATACATTCAAGAATTTGAATTCTTGTTTTATTTGAAAACCCATGAATTAACTTAACTTTCATGTCTACATCCATTATTTGCATAAAATACCTCCTACATATTAGTAAAAACGAATACGTTATGTTACTATCATATTAGCTTTTTCTAATATGTGTGTCAATTTTCTTTCAGAAACCAATTTTTTTAAGGGGAAATTGAATAAGGAAGGTAGGGCGCTTTTCTTGAAAAAAAGTCCCTTGTTCAATTAAAGGATCAGATTGTTGAATAACAATTTTTTTAGGGATGTTTCAAAAAATGCCCCAAAAGACGGTCTGTGAAGGTTATACTTCAACTAACGGAGAAGATTACTTCAAGAATAATTCCCACTAAATAACTAATACGATTGTGGAAAGTGTCAATATAAATAAATATAACCTTGTAGGGTGATATTTATTGTTTAGTTTCTTGTAGTACATGGAATGTCTATAATAATGAGGTTGATGGATCTTAGTTATTGACTGACAAGTTATTTAACCAATTTAGGAGTGGCAATAGTGATGAAACAAAACTTAGAATATATCTCACAACTAGTGTATGACACCTACAATATTCCACTTTTTATTTTCAATAAAAAAAGTCAGCGTACTCGTACTATTGGCGAAAGCTTAAAGTCCCCAATATTTGATTCAGTAGAACTATATCTAAATAGGCTTATTCAACCTGAGGACCAGCAAAACGTTCCTTTACTCCGCATTACAAACTATTTAGAAACATTTATTATCTTACATGTATCTTCAGACGAAGCAGTCATCATCGGACCTTTCACTAACTTCCAAATGACCGAAAACAGTGTAAATGGTATTGTGCATGATTATCATATTCCTTTAAGTTACCAGGAAGAGTTATACGAGTACTACAGTCAATTAGAATTGTTAAATCAAAAACAAATTGTATCCCTCTGCTCACTTACGTATTTTTTAATTTATCAAGAGCCTCTTGATAGAGAACAAGTGCGATCTCAAATTTTTAATTTGGATGAAATTGAACTAGCTCATTCTGAACAGGTAATACGGCATCTTCGTTTAGAGTCTTCTTTTCATTTGGACCATAAAATTGAACAAAAAATTTGGCAATATGTAAAAGAAGGTAAAAAAGAAAAACTGTTGCAGCATCTAGAATCTATTGACATGGAAGGAATGAGTCAACTTTCGAAAAAAAGCCACCTTCGTAACATGAAAAATCAAGTCATCATTTATATCGCACTCGCGACAAGAGCAGCTATTGAAGGTGGGCTTTATCCTGAAATTGCCTATACAATGAGCGATCTTAGCATTCAAAAAGTGGAAGAAACGCATGACTTACAAAAAATATTTTTAATTGGTGATAGTTTATTATTTTCATTAGTTGACCGGATGAATGAAAACAAGGAAAGTAAGCATTCTAAAGCTGTGAATATGTGCAAAAATTATATATTTAATCATATTTTTGAACCCATTTCGATTCAGGAATTAGCTGACCTCGTTCATTTAAATCCTGTCTATTTGTCACAGCTCTTCAAAAAAGAAACAAATAAACCCCTAGGGAAATATATTCAAGATGAAAAATTAAAGGAAGCACAAAAGCTATTAATTCAATCGGACAAAACCATCGCTGACATATGCATGCTGTTGCATTTTAATAGCCAAAGTCACTTTACAAACTTATTTAAAAATTATACAGGTATAACACCAAAAGAATACCGAAAGCATCCACCCATTTATTAACAAAAAAAACGGCTAATCTGTTGTAGATTAGCCGTTTGCCATTGAAAGCTATGCGTTAATGATGACGCCACCATCAACATTCAATGTTTGTCCCGTCATATGTCTTGAATCCTCACTTGCTAAAAATAGTACGACCGGTGCAATATCCTCATACGGCGTACCGAAACGTCGAATCGCTGTTTCTGAGAAACCTAAAGCAAGTGGAGAGCGATGTTCTTCAGGCAATTGATCAATATAGGCTTGAATACCATCCGTAATAGCACCTGGGTTCACAACATTTACATTAATATTGTCTACACCCCATTCACGTGCAGCTACACGAGATAGTGCACGAATCCCTTCTTTAATCGCTGCATAAGCTGCATAGCCTTCTTGTCCTTCATTACCACTGCCAGAGCCGAAGTTAATAATTTTACCACCGTTTTCCTTCATGTACGGGTAGCAAAGTTTCATAAAGTCCCACGTTGTCACAAGACCTGTTTGGTAGCTTCTATCAAGTGTCTCACGTGTATGTTCTAAAAATGAATGAGGTGGCTCAATCGCTATTGCTAAATTTACTAAAATATCTACAGTTTGATAGTGTGCAACCGTTTCTGAAATAAATGCTGTTGACTCTTTAAGATCAGTAGCATCAAATGCTTTTGCAAATACATCTGCACCTTTATCTTTGCATAATTCAGTTGTTTCATTAAGACCGTCTGCATTAATATCACATAATGCTAGTTTAGCACCTTCTTCTGCGAAGCGAAGTGCAATATATTTACCTAATCCGCCGCCTGCTCCTGTAATAACAGCAACTTTTCCAACTAATTTGTTCATGATGTATTCTCCTTCTTTGCTAACAATTACTTTACAATGAATGAAGTAACCTGTTAGTCAATAACAAAGATTTGTAGTACGGTTTCATTTTAAGCAACTTCTTTGATGTAAAATACTAATTTTTAAAGATTTTTATAAGTATTTATAGGTTTTTTATTTTTCATTATTTCAAAATATTTCATTTCGTAATGGAAAGTAAAATTCAGTTTGGTAGCCATCAATAATACTTCTGTTCTGAAAATCTTATTTTTGTGCTAAACAGAGAATAGCTAGTGTCATCCTTATGCAACAATTGGACCCGATTCTTCAATAAGAAGATCGCATTTTTCATTAAGGGCCATGTATCTTTAAATATACGTTTAAATCCCGTAATGAATCATATATTTATTTTCATTTTTTGCTTGCATTATTTTTTGGCCCAGTTCATTTAAATCGTCAAATTGTTTCAAATCATCAGTAGATAAAACTATATCTAAAAACGTGGGTAATGATTCTGGAGGAATAATAGTAATACCGTGATATGCCAATCCGTATTCAGGACGATTTAAAGAATGGAAATAAGTTTTCATTAACGATAAGGGCTTCATTATATTTGTAATTATCTCATCGTCTACAGAAATACATTGAGACTTCTCAGGTGCATAGTTCTTGTAGGATTTTTCGGTAATATCGATATCTTTTATAATTCCAAATGCGTGTGTTAAGGGCATTAGCAACCACCTCTTATTATTGTTAATCATAATACTACTATAAATTTCTTGAATAATTAAAGGTTGAATAAACGTTACCAAAGCGTCTTTTGATATCATCTCATAGCTTAACATTGTAAATGTATAAATCTAATCCTACCTTATGCAACAATCGGGCGCTATTGTTGAGTAACACAGTAAGAAAATAATCAAATTTTTATAAAAAACTAACTTATAACTACTAAGGGAGAATCTATTTTGAGGCATCTTTTTTTTATGGCTTCTTTTTATTTATTATAAAATAAAGATTTAAGGGGATTTTGTTCAAACCTTATTTTAAAGCTACATCTGTATTAATAATTTCATAAAAGGACAAGGATCGTCGTCGCATAACTCGCCAACCTATACTAAAATTGTATTTAAGGGAGGCGTTTTTTTATTGAATGACATTACGATTGACCAATTATTATCGCCAAAACGTAAAGCCAAAAAACGATTAATTATCGGCTTTTTAATAATTATATTACTTATAGTGGTTGGAATTTTTATATACCAAGTAACTAAAGTTGAAGTGAAACTTGTTACCAATGAGGGGGAGAAAGTCGTTTCTACCCATGCACATACAGTAGACCAATTATTAAAGGAAAAGAAGTTAGAAATAACGGAGCATGACAAACTTTCACCTTCAGGCGGTTCAAAGATTGAAGAAGGTATGACGGTTTACTGGGAACACGCAAAACCGATCAGTATTAAATTGAATGATGAAGTAATCAAAGTATGGACGACAGATAAGCTCGTGAAAGATATTTTAGCTGAAGCGAATATTACCGTGGGGCTACATGATAAGTTGTCAGTTGCACTCGATAGTGAAGTGGATAAGAACCGAGAAATCATTATACAACAAGCATTTCAAGTAACAGTAGTTGATGGGCTTGATATTAAAAAATATTGGACAACTTTTACTACAGTTAGTAATTTTCTAAAGGAAAAAAATATTAAATTAGGGGAATTGGACCGAGTGAACTACAGTTTTGATTCCTATATTAAAGCTGATACGAAATTAAAAGTGATCCGCGTTGAGAAGGAAACCGAAGTTGTTGAGGAATCCGTTGCCTTTTCTACTGAAAAGAAACAAGAACCCAATTTATTAGCTGGTAAAAAGGAAGTTTATTCGGAAGGCCGTAATGGGAAAAAAGAGCGTACATATGAAATTGTGAAAGAAAATGGTAAGGTTGTTGCCAAATCGGTTATCGCTGAGGAAGTTACTAGAGAGCCAGTTACCGAGGTCATTTCAGTTGGTACAAAGATTGTTGAACCAATTGTAGCCGCGACTCCTGAGCAATCTATAAGTGATAGCTCAAATGATTATTCCAATGACCTTTCTTCAGATAATTATTTACACGATGCTTCAAGTGTTTTTGCAACAGTAGATAATGAACCGACAAGCAGTAAACAAGAATTGTACGTAGAAGCAACAGCTTACACACCGTTTTGCACAGGTTGTTCAGGTATTACAAAAATGGGTATCAATGTTCGTATTAATACCAACATCAAAGTAATAGCGGTAGATCCAAGCGTTATCCCGCTAGGGTCGAAAGTGTGGGTTGAGGGGTATGGGTACGCCATTGCTGCCGACACAGGTGGAGATATAAAAAATGACCGTATTGATGTGTTAATGCACTCCAATAGTGAAGCATTTATTTGGGGACGAAAAAGAGTAAAACTACTGATATTGTAAAAATAAAGGAAGGGGTAGAAATGATGGGAATTAAGGTTGAAACGTTAGAAGAAATTAAAAATTTAGCGGAAGTATCATTATATCAACAAATAACGTACAAAGATTTCATCTATCAGAGAATCCAGATTATTGATGAACCGGTTATTGCCTTCTTTAATGACACTGAAAATCATTTAATCCGAATTTTTAATGATGGCAGAATAAATATTATGTACTGCTTCTTAGATATGCTGCAACCGGGTGTATATTCTTATAGAAATGATCATCGGAAAATACATTAATAAATCTAAGGAATTAAAAATGAGTGCACAATATAAATGTAGACAGTATGAACAAAGCATTAAGGCAGCTTTAAATTTAAAGGGCTTACCAAAAATCCTATATGCAGACAATAAATCAGTGAGCATTAGCGCTTTTGTCAAAGCCTATGGCAATCGAG
The DNA here is from genome assembly GCF_050280445.1 of Solibacillus sp. NPDC093137. Lineage (NCBI taxonomy): Bacteria > Bacillati > Bacillota > Bacilli > Caryophanales > Caryophanaceae > Solibacillus > Solibacillus sp. NPDC093137. The sequence continues at coordinate 123,849 of NZ_JBNNVH010000004.1, read as the reverse complement.
CAGATACAAAAGCTAAAGGGTTGTTTTTACATAGAAAGCTTCCTTTTCCTTTCAATCATAAAGGCGTGATTATAATTAGGGAAGATTCAGTTGCAACGCTGGCACATGAATTAATGCATTACAAACAATGGACAATGAAGAATCATTGGCTACGGCGCGGTCCTTTCAAGACTGCTTACTACAACTTATTTTATTATTTTTACCCAACGGAAGTTGAAGCTTTTGATTTTGCCGAGCAGTTTATTAAAACAGCTAATTTAAATGATGAATATTTGTATTATAGACAGTTAAGGCAAGCATTGAAACGTAACAATTTTAAGAGTTTAATCGTTGTAGCGATTTTATGTATATTGGTAGGAATGGATATTTATTATCTGCTGAAAGATTTAGAAAGTTAATCTCCGCGCATCCGCCTGTCAAAATATATCTATATATACGTATATCCATATATTTTTAAATTTCTATTATAAAAACAAAAAAAGAAACGACTATATTAGCTGAAGCTAATCAGTCGTTTCTTTTTTTGTTTTCTTTTTAGTAGGGAATCCGTACTTTTTATTTTCTTCAATTAATTTTTTTGCTAAAACTTTTGCCTTTTCTTTTTTGCTCATTTTCCTTCAACTCCTTACTCCAAGTGTTACCTATATAAAACATTTTTATACAACTAATTTTTTAGGAGATACAGATAAATCTAGGAATGAATGAGTGTTTCCATAGGATAAAAAAGTCCAAAAAAACAGCCAGTTTTTCAGCATAGAACGCTCTTCCCTTTTCATACACTGGGTTAAGTCTAGGAATAAAAGAAAGATTCCATATTGTAAACTCAGAAAAATGGGGGGATATTCATGGTTGGGGTAGAAACAAAGGGGAAACGACACAGAAGTGATAAGAAGCGTGATGTAAAGCCTACCATTCTAGTGGAATTGAAAGATGCCATTTATCGACTATCATATATTACAAAAACAAGTGTAAAGGACGTAGTTGAGCAAATGATCCTTCACTCTATAAATAGTCGCAAAATAGTAGATGATTTATCTAAGTATTTTCGTAGGCAAATTCATATGAACGATACTATCTTTCGAGGGAATATTGAAATGCCGCGAATCGCAAAAAGAGAGGAAGGAGAAAGAGAACAGGTTACAACGCGGTTGAAACAGAGAGATTATGAAATTGTATCTGCTCTAGCTTATGCGCTTGATGTTAGTCCAACGCGAGTGTGCGCAATACTGTTAGATGCTGCTATGCACGATTATGATTTTATTAATTCGTATGTAAAAAAATACCTCACAACTGAATTAATGCCTGGTCAATTAAATGAGCTACAACAGATATTAGTTTATGTAAACGATGTTGATGAGGTTGGAGAAAAGCTGTCACTAGCCGATTTACTTTCGCGGATAGTAAATGAAGTAAGTGTACCTATTACAAAACTGAAGGATACTGTAAACGATTTTATAATAAAAAATTGGCGTGACTGATTATACATTTCCAGTAGAATGGTGCAAGAAATAAAAAGAAACAAAGGATCTGCTCAACGTATTCTAGACCAAGTATACAAACAATGCTAAATTAAAAAAATGTTGTGTCCTATTATGTGGGATATTCAGGGGAAGAGGGTTTTTATACTTTATGATTACTACAACTTTGGCAGTGATTGGTGGAGGAATTATCGTTACACTGCCTATGCTAATTCTCGGAAAGCCTGTTGCTTATGATGAAGAATTTAATGAATGGCGATAAGAAAGCCAGTAATATCCAAATATATTTAATTAAGAGATGTTTGTATTTAAACTTTTCAGAAGTTCAAAGGGCAGCTGAATTTTATTTCGGCTGCCACTTTCAATATTCAGTTTCACCGGGCAATTGTTCGCTTTCTTTAAATGAAATAAGGGAAGGAGCACACCTAATAAAATCAACCTTAAAAGCACAAAATGTACTGTTTTTATCCGATAAAATAAAGAGAGAGTTGAGAATTATTCAAGAACTACCCACAACTACAAATGAGGAATTGGGTGTGTTTTTCCGAACTACTAATGAAAAGCTCTTGTTTATCGAAAGGCAAATACCTTCAAAATATAGACGCGGTTTGTTGATATTTAATCTAGTTGAAACGTTAGCTTTGTCCTTAACCACGTTAGCTACGTTTTATATATTGAAATAATACATAAACATAAGGGGAATATAGCATGAGCAATAAATTAATGAAATTATCAGCATTAACAACGGTATCAGCTATGGTATTAGCTGGATGTACGGCACCTTCCGAAACCATTCTGGATCAATCAAATATCACATCTTCAACTCCAAATACCGAAAATGAACATTTAGACATTGAAACGGTTCCCGATACAATGACTGAGGAAGAATATGCAGATATGAAACTTGAAGAAGAACTGGCAAACGTAGAAGATAGCGAATTTTTCAATACGTGCGACAAGTGGGAGGAAGACGACGACGGCTCTGTAGAGTGCCTTGACGAGAATTCCGAGTATTATGCGCAGCACTTTTTCAATGGTTTAATGTTCGCTACGGTGGGGGCGATGGTAGGGAACTCAATGTATAAATCTATGAACAAGAGAGACGGAGAATTACGTCAATCCATTATAAATAATGCTGTTGTATCACCAAATAATAAATCGAGTAAATCTAATGCAAATTCCAGCAAAACAACGAATAGCAGTGGCAATGTAAAAAGCAGTAGCAACAACAACAGCAGTAATAACAGCAGTACCAACAATAGCTACAGCAATAGCAACACCAACAGCTACAGCAACAGTAGCAATAGTTATTCAAGCGGAAAATCTGGATTTAGTTCAGGCGGAGCTTCGCGTGGCGGTTCAGCATCTTCATAAGAAAAAGGCGGAATTTAGTTATGGTCAACAATACATATAGTGAAAAACGAGAAGCATTTTATCAAGCATTCCCTGATTTCTTCTCAGACATTGATCAGTTGGAATATGCTCTATATAATGTAATGCCTTTATCTGAAGCGACTATTAGCGAATTAGAGTATGCTACTAATATTTTATGGAAAATCTTTCAAAAGGTCGCTAAACAGTTCAAGCATTTACAGCCCCAACAGTTACTTGCATTAGGTATTAGGGAAGAAATGATACCTTACATACATTTAGATTATTTACAGCAACAGTCGATACTTGCACGCTTTGATTTTATTTGTTCCGAAGATGGTCAGATTAAAGTGATCGAATTAAATGGTGATACACCTTTCCTCATAACAGAAACATTCAGAATGAATCAATTTTTGTGTGATGAGTTTCAGTTATCTAATAAAAACAATGAAAAAGTCTTGGTAAAGAGCTTGTCACAAGGTTTGTTATCTGCCTTACATTACTTAAATAAACCAATTAAAAGTCCGTTAAAGGTTGTTATTACAGGTAAACAGGCAGAAGAAGATATTGAGGAATACACACACGTTAAATACTTACAGAGCATCCTTCCATTCGAGCTCGAATTTGTGCCGATTACACAGTTAATTATTTACGAACAAGACACAGGCACAATTGAAAGGGGGCTATACACACCAAACATGGGGCGTATTGATATTTTATATCGCCCAGCTCACCCATTGGAATTTTTAGTTGATGATATTTCTAATGATGAAGAAGCATCTCGAATTGGTCTTTCATTGCTAGAGCTTGTTAAAGATCGTCAGTTGGCTATCATAAATTCACCTGCTGCATATGTATTACAATCGAAAATTTTATTATGGCTTATTTGGGAACGTCGCAACGATCCTAAATTGTTTACAAAAGAAGAACGTGTGGCTATTGAAAAGTACATGCTACCAACCTATCTGTCAGCTGAGCCATTCATAGTAAACAATTCAGCTTATGTAAAAAAGCCGGTATATGCCAGAGAGGGTAATACAATCGAAATTCATAAAGCTAATGGTGATATATTAGCAACTTCGCAATTTACTCATTACACCGATAATTTATATGTGTATCAGCAATACATTCAAATGCCAGAAGTCGAAATAACGCTTAAAGATGGGAAGCATATAAAAAAATGGCTTATCGGTTCGTTTGTAGCAGATAACCGCGCCTGTGGCTTTGCTTGTCGTGTAGGGAACGATATTACCGAGTGGGATTCCCATTGGCTTGCGATTGGCATGGTAACAGAGGACGATCGTGTGTAAAGGATTTATTTCAACAGAGGTGTACATAAGTTTTGATTAAGAATAAAAGAAATTGTAGAATTATTTATTTTTGGAATTTCCAACAGTCGCGTAACAGATATGAATATTATTTGGAACTACAGGATAAGCGATTACTTGGAATGTATGAAGATGGTTTTGTTGTATTGTTAATTTATTCAACAATACCGCGCGGTCTATTTAAAAAGAGTGTACGTACTATTGAGCTGCAGAAATCTAAAAAGGAAGGTCTGGCTCGATTGACCGAATTACATTCAATAGAAGGAAATAAAAGCGATGTAGAACAATTTATTGTAGAGCCCGCTCATAGTGAACGTTTCAACTTAGCTCTATATCCTACAAATAATTCGTTATTACTTCATCGTTTTGAGAAAGACCAACCACTACCTAAGTTTGCATTTGATACGGTACAAGATGCCGAAAACTTTTTATCCGAATTAAATGTAGCAACACAGCTATATATCACTGAAAATAATGAAGTGTGGAAAGAGATAAATTGCTAATTATTTAGTGGTCTGTTTTACAAGGATTTCGTCCACTAGCTATACTAATGGTCTGTTTTGGATAAAACAGTCACCGTTAGTATAGGTTAGTACCTCAATTTAAGACGAAAATTACACACAAAAAAAGCGACCACTCTCCCAACAACGTAAAGAGTAGCCGCTTTTTTTATATTGGGTAATACAATACCCATTCCTAAAGGTTGTTTAACGATTAGGAAAGTCAGTCCTTACTAAGGTAAAGTTATCAACGTGGGTTGATATATGGTTGCTGACTCAACCTTTAATAGAATTATATGCTTTGTAAAACTATTTAATACATCTTATTAAACTATTTCTAATAACAATATATAATTTCATCTTTACTTTAAATTATTTACTGTTTCCATTATCTTTGTTTTTATTTGTTCTTCAGATTGCTGAACGCTATCAAAATCACGATATAATGACCGACCTGTTTCAAGATGCAATCCCCATTCTTCCAATAATGCAAGATAAGTACTCTCTATATGATTTAAACTTCCATGTGAGCCAACGTATCCGTTCCCAGCTTGAAAATTTTCAAAACGAACAGGATATTCTTTTATATGTGCTCTACTTACCCAAGGAATCAATTTAGGATAACCGTCATAGTCAATTACAAGTGAATTAGTATAAGTATCATTTCCATTTAATAAAACATTACTAAGCTGCTCCCTTGTAAAAATCGGGTTAAGAGGTTTTGTAATTCGGTGCGCAATAATTTCAATCTCTGATTTATTGTCAAATAAATCAGAGATTTTCTCATTCAAATCTATAACTTCCCCGTTAACAGAAATCGGATTATTAGATTTTAACCAGCTATCTGCTGCTGAATAACTCGGGAATAACATATCGGTATCCGGGTTAAAAGATTTAAAATCACTTTGTTGGTTCCACGAACTATCCTTAGACAAACGATAAGTTTCATCAAGACCAAGTAAATATTTGTAGGCGTTAATAGAAAATAACATACAATTCCTCCTTATTGTTTATATACGGTATTAACTTACCATGAATTTCCTGACGTTGAAAGTGGACAATTTAGAAACCACAGGCTTATTACTCTCTTTACTGTTTATTGTTACAGTAAGCCGCAGATTATTATTCTGAGTAGCAAGAGGGACCAGGTGTAACAAATTGTAAAAAAGGGTTTGACAAAGGATAATATGAAAATTTTTGGATTAAAATTAAGATTTTTGTTATTGTAGTATAGATAATTATTTAGAAGGAGTTTTTTATGAATGAAGAAATTTAAACACTTAGCATTTGCAGCAGTTATTACATTAGTAGCCAGCATGGCAATAGCAAACGAAGCACATGCAAACGATCTTGAACAAGAAGTAAATTTTGACCAACCTTTCGAGGTGAATATTAGCAAAGAATCAAAGTATTACAATTTTGAGCTTGAAAAGGATGGCCGCCTAGTTGTTGAATTGGATGCTGCTGGTAATTCTTGGGCCGTTCTTGATATTGTAAAAAATCGTACTACTGTTAAACAAGAACGTATCTCAAATATTAACGACAACAAAGAGTTTTCGACATATACATATGACCTACCTGCAGGGAATTACACACTTGTATTCACTGGGAGTTACCTTAATAGAGGGCATTATAACGTGGATTTAGACTTTACAACGTTTGCATCGGATGAAGTGCAACCGAATAATACAATCGACCAGGCGCAGCCAATTAAATCAAAACAATTAATTAATGGATTTATAGATGAAGTTAATCTCATTGATTATTATAAAGTTACATTAGACAAGCCAGCGGTCGTTGATGTTGAAATTAAGGGGTATTTAGACGGGTACACTTCATACAAATTATTAGATACTGATATGAATGTAATTTTTGACAAACGTAAAGACAGTACCTATACAGAATTTGCAAAGATCAACCAAACAACAGAAAAATTAAAACCGGGTGAGTATTTTATAGCTGTTTACGCTGAATACCGTTATTATCCTCGGGGGAAATCTACAGGTAAATATCAATTAATGGTAGATGTTAAGAATGAAATAACAAACAATGCTATTACCAAATTTAAGGACTATAAACCAGGCTTGTACTGGACGGAGCCTTTTGCATGGGGATTTGGGAAGAATGTTATTAATGGTGATAAAACTACAATGAAGTTGAATCCAAATAATAAAATAAACGAGTCGCAATGGTTAGCAATGTTACTTCGCTATGCTTACGATGTTAAGGATGCTACAAAAGGGAAGTGGCACGATCCTTATTACGCGAAAGCAAAACAATTAGGCTTAAAAGTATCAAATAAGCCTAGTTATAATTTAACTCGTGGTGAAGTTGCCCAAATGCTTGCTACAATAGCAGAAGGCAAGACGATGACAGAGCGAGAAGCGGTATTATGGATGTTTGAAAAAGGGCTTACTACAGGCACAAATGCAGCTGCAGGAGCTACTTACGAGAACTTTAACCCTAAAGGGAACATGACGCGTTCACACGCTGTAACCTTTATGTATCGTTTATTTGAAGAACAATAATTAAACTAATAGTAACCAACTGTTTTGAGCAAACCCGCCTCAATTCGGTTGGTTTTTTCTATGTAGGAAACTAAAACTATAAAAATTGTTGTTTTGACAAAGGATTGGACCCTATTGTAAGAGATTCATACCATTTTTACTGATAAGATTAAGTAATAATTCAACACATTATAAATTAAGGATACAATACTTCATATTATCCGACGCTATAATGTTAAATAATATTTACATTACAGGTCAATAAGATGAAAAAAGACCTGATGAAAGGATGAACACATGAAAAATACCGATATATTAGCGGTTGTAGGGTATGTATCATTTATATATTGCATTATCTATTTAATTTTCAGCATTATTTACTTTGTTCTCAATACGAAAGAGGGAATAAAAAAATTAAATCGATGGAACGATAAATTAACTAAGGTTCGATGGATTAGTAAACAATCAATATTAGTAACTGGCGCTTTCATGTTATTCAAGATCTGTTTAACGATAAATTTAATTTTATTTAATCCAATACCATTGCTACTCATTGTCTATGCGTATTTGACGAATATTGTATTGTTATGTATATTTGTTCGAAATACTTCAAAGCTTTCAGCACATTATCGAATGGCAATTAACCCTTACAAACAATTTAAATTGTTTCACATTCTGTTAGAAAAAGAGGACAATTATTTTGATTTCTCACTACAGTATTGGTGCCTATTAATGGCTGTTTCAACGTTCTTACCAATAGGAATAGTGCCTTTATTGTTAGTGATTCAATTCTGGCCATTCTTAATCTATTTAGAGTTTTATTTTAAATACAGAAATGAATATTCTCGTAACAAGCAAAACAGCCTTACGACAATTTTATTACAATTAATTACATTGAACTTGCTCCAACCGATCTTTTTGTCCCTAGCAATTAAAGATGGTATGAAAGCAGCTAATAAGCAGTAAGAAAGGCTGATTAAATGGAATATTATCTTTACAATTACAAAGTGATACAACCACGTTCAAAAAAATATTTAGTCGTTGATTTTATGGAAGGGGAAAAATGTATCGCCCTATATAATTTTGTAGTCAATGCATTTGCAGATAGAATAAATAACGAATTAATCGGACAAATAAACACAGCATTTGAGAATGTTTTAACTTGTGGGATTAAGCGTGAGTTTGTTGAGGGGAAATACAGTGGCTTAGATATTCGGTTTGATTATACTGAGGTTTTTGACACCTATTTCGAGTGTGATCCAAATTCCAGCAATCAGTTAAGCATGTTCGTAGATACACGTGAACTCTATTACATGTTGATAAATTATATTTATGAAGTTAGAAAATTTAAAGCAAACCCTGAAAAGTACAGCATTGATGAAAATAATAAAAAAAAATTAAAAAAAGTTTCATTTTGACAAAGGATTAGGTTGGAAAGTCCAAGCGCTTATTAAAATTCCTTGTTAATATAATAGTACAGACAATTAAATGCTAATGAGAGCCTAACTATAAAAAAACAACTTCCAGAAACCTATATACATCGCTCTTGCTAGCATTTGTTCTCTTAGCATCATTGAAAATCTTTTTGTGATATTTCACTCCCATCACAACAGATTGTTCGCCGGTGCGATTGCTGCTGGTATTAAAAATACCTAACATATTTCTCTTACTCTTATTGTTGTTATTTTGGTTTATTTTCGGTTTTAAAATCATACCCATTAAGGAAGGTGGACTTGTTTGCGATTCAAGTTTATCTTCCTTTTTTGGTCTTAACTACAGTTGTTGTTTTTCCAATTAATTGGGATTATAATGTAGATGTCGGTATACTCCGGCTTCCAAACCTCAAGTGATGTCTATGCAGGGTGGTCTTAACTTGAGGTTTTTTATTTTCTATCACTAGGCGTGAGGAACTTCATTCCTAACACACGTTTCATTTCTTCACTTACCCAGTTCCTCAAGGCAATATTACTATAACTTCTTGTTTCATCGAATCCTCTAAACAATATAAAATAATAGGTCATAAAATCATCAGATTTTTGCTTTTCAATTTTACAGCCTTTCTTATATAAAAAGTCCCTTAACTTTTTAAATTCCTGAAAAGTCTCGTTAATTTTTAATTCATACCATGCGTCAAACACGTCTTTCATTTTCAATTGTGATATGTGATCTCTGTCACGTTCAAGTGTTTTTAAGAATAATTCCAGTACAATGTACCGGTGAATTTCGTCGCTAAGTTTCATGAATTCTTTATGCATTTAGTCCACTCGCTTTACAGATTATTGGATGTATCACTAAAATGTTCTCTATTTTAAATGTTCTTTTAGCCTGTCTTGAAAAACAGTATGCTTGCACAGTATCGCCGGCAATTTTAATTATCTTAAGACGGCGTTTCGTTATTGCGTCGTCTTTTGCTATATAAATAATATCTATGATTTGGTTGTGTTGCATGGCTTTTTTAATTTGTTCTTTCATAACAAAACCTCATTCTTTTTGTACAATTATAGAACATACGTTCTTATAATACAACCATATAAAATTGACATTATTACGAGTAAATTAATAATTAAAATTTAAACAATGAGAAGCACTCATGTTTTGGGTTTAGTATGCCCGAAATATGAGTGCTTTTTGTTGTTTTAAGGAGGTGTGATAAAGCATGATGATCATTATTTTAGGGGTACTGTCGGTTGCCTATATTACATTATTTATAGCAGCTAGTATTAAATCCTATTTTAAAATAAGTAAGGAAAGATATGAGTATGAGTCTATACATTTATTCACTTTAGTTTTCTTATTTACGATAAGCTCAATTTATGCGATGTGTATCTTTCTTTTATTGTAAAAGAAACCAACGATTTATCGTTGACCCTTGCAGTCCAAATACAGCATTTAACCCTGAACCGAATTTCGTAGCGGTCCAGGGTTTTGTTCATTTTATGAGTTTCTTCTATTTAAATGTAGTCAACCATAATGTCGCTGCTCCATTGTTTAGAAGTATGAACATCTTGAATAATTGAAGAGGAACAGTATCGATTTTGTATTAAAAAATGGTTGTTAAAATTAATATTACTTCTTCTTTATATAGTGTTGGGTGGTTAGCCTTACAAAATAAATACAAAAGGTGGTTTTAATCATGGCAGTAAAGTATCGTCTATCAAATGAAACAAGAACTATTACAATCACTAAAGCCCAAGTTTTGGAGCGAGGTTTTCTAACTGTAACGGTTGCTGGACTTTTAGGGGGAACAACAACGAGTGGGGAAGTTAACCGTCTCTTATATGATGTAAGTGATACGGCTATTTTAGGTACGACAGGTGCTTCTTCTAAAGTTGATTTAGTCAACCGTATTAATTATGTATATTATGCAGGAGATTCAACTGCTCTTAGCACGGCTGCTCAACAGGCAAAATCCGGAGGTAATGAACTTATTTCCATTGCAGATTATGCAGTAGAAAATGGATATTCTTCTGTGACAGTAACAATAGCAAATGTTGAATTATATGATACAAGCAATGGTCAAGTATATTTGAAACTTCCACGCGATGTAACTAAAACTATTTACAACAGCTAAAAAATGTAATAAAGTCCGCATATCAATATAAAGATATGCGGACTTTATTAATTACTTAAATCAGTAAATGAATTTAGTATGTTAAAAAATTTATCTGAGTTAATAATATTGTAAGAGTGAATTCCATTAGAGTCATCAAGGAAGTAAATATTTTTTTCACGTTCGTACACAAATATAGTGAAGTTTTGGTTAAGATTTAATTTTATTGTTGAACCTTCTTTAAAATTATAAGTCATATAAGAAGGAATTAATTTTAAATCGAGTAACTCCTTAATAATTATTTTGCGTTCTTCCTCTGTTTTTACGTCAACCTTATACCCTTCTAATGGATCTGGTCGAATAGACAATTCTGTACTTTCTATATCGAAATCAGCCTCAGTTAAAATACTCTTTATGGTGTATATATTTTCATTTTTTTCTTGAGTGACAGTTGGATTTTGTTTACTTTCATACAATCTCCCTCCCATAAATGCTCCTAATATAACGAGGGCGCAAATTGCTGTTATAAATATACGTTTTTTCATATGAACACTCTCCCTATAATTCCATTTATTTCATTGTAACAAAAAAATTAATTAACCGGTTGTTAATTTCCTAATTAATATTAACCAGTTGGAAACTAATTGTTATATTTTTGGTTTTTTAATAAAGAAAAATACCAATAATTTGTAAAATCTATTTAAATATAGTCACCTATAATGTCGCTGCTCCATTGTTTAGAAGCATGATCCTCTTGACTCATAATTGAAGCTAAATAAATTTCAGTTGTTTTACGGTCGCTGTGTCCTAACGAATCTTTTATGCTATCTACATCGACGCCTGACTTCCTAGAAATAATAGCGAACGCGTGTCGCAAGCCATGAGGTGTAATTTTTATGCGTTTCTCTATACGATTTGACGTTCTATCATGGACATTTTCATGCTCAAAGTACGTGCATAGTTCATCTAGCTTTTCTTTTGCTTCAATTGGCAATAAAGCTAGTTGACTTTTAAAGTATTGGTCGAAATAAGAAGGGGAATAGGCTTTACCGCGATTGGTAGAAAAAACAGGACTGTTAGGCTCGGCTGTTTCAATTGGATCAAGCCCTCGAATTGCTCTGAACTCCCGAATAGCTTGTAATGTTTTAGGTAATAAGGGAATCTTTCGCTGCTTGTTACCTTTGGCGATAATATGTATATAATATCCACCATCTTGCGTTAGATTATCTTTATGAATGTCGGCAATCCTTAATTTACATAATTCATCATTACGTATACCAGTAGTCACCAGGAATAAAGTGAACGTAAACATTGGCACATGATTCATTTCGTTGAAAGTATCCAGCAGCAGCTTAACGTGTTCTGGACCAATATCGCGGTTCGGTCTATCTGCCTTTGAAACAGAGAAACCTTTCATGTAAGCATATAAAGGCCGATCAATATATTCCCACTCTAATAACTGTTTTAAAAAGCTCTTAATAATTGAAAACTTTTGAGCTAATGAAGCGTTACTATATTTTCGTTCCGTTGAACTGACCTGAGTTTTGCCATTTATGAGAAATTGCATGTATTTATCAATATGTTTTTTACGCAGACCTTTTAAAATAGAAATATGCCCACTTGCTTCATCAACCACACTGTCAGAAAAACTGAAATCTAATTCATCCCCATATTTCACGAAAGACTCAATAAAATCCGTTATCACAAAGTTATAAGTCAGGATTGTTTGTTTAGATCTTGTTTTATCCTTATTGATATGTGTATATCTAAATAAATAAAAAGCTAAAATCTCTTTGTCAGTAAAACCTTCAAATTCACTTCTGTTATTATCATCATTTTCATAACGTACTTCAGCTAAAGATGTATTTACAAAATCTCTAATTTGTTTTAAATCTAAATCTGATAATTTTTGATTGGTTAAACCTAAAGACTGATTTATAAGTGCAATTTCACTTTTGTTATTTAAATCTTTCATTGATGTCCTCCTAATTATTTTTAATTTAAACATTATTTATTAAGCATTCAATATTAATTATAACTTAATTCAAAGTTGTTCTCTAATCTATTTCTAATTCATCATTTTTAAATATACATAAAATAATAACTTATTATTTTATGTTTTATAATTATCATATTTTATAGTATTTCATTAATTAACGATAAATTTATATTTAATTAATTTATTATATATTTAATTCATATTTAAATTATAAAAAAGTAATAGCTTGTGAATTTAAGGAAATTTTATTATTTGCAACGAATAACTATCCTATTACAATGTCGAAAATCGTCTTTTGTTGCTATATCATATTTTTGTTTAATATATAAAATATAATATATTTACATCACTAGAAACATATGATATATTAAATGTGTTAATGCTTCTCATAAATCGCAATTAACATATGGATTGCTTCAATATGGTAGGACCAAGCTAAGCGACTTCATTTGTAGGGCCGAAAAAGAACAAATGATGATTGCTTACAGTAGTAATTACCCTGAAGCAAATCGCCCGGAGCCGTCTCTATTAGAGGCGGCTCCATTTTTGTGAGGGACACCTAATACATAGCAAAATCAGATTTTCGAAATTACATGTTTACTTGATAAAATATGTACAAGTTGGAAATATACCTAATTGCACTATATCCGCAAATAGATGAATTAATTTTTACTGTAAAGGAGAAATAAAAGAATGATGCTTATGGTTCAAACCAAAGAAATACAGTGTCCTAAATGTGATAGCGTACAAAAAGAAAATATACACAAATATGCAATGGATTCTAGTGAAATGGAAGGATCATTCCTTCGTAAATGCCAAAAATGTGAATGTGAATTTATCGTGGAATATGAATATCGCCCCTTTATAAAGACTTATGAAAAAGGAGCATTACGAATCTATAGCGAACAATCGACATCTGTTAAACAAAGTGTGTTACACCAAATAAAGTCTACTATAAAAGATTATTTCAACCGAATGGTCGGGGAATTATCAATTGAGCAAGCCGAACATTTCACTTTCAATCAGGATGTTCGAGATGATTTATTTAACTCTTTTTATAATGAGCATTTCAATAATTACGTCGTTTATGTAAGGTCTTTTGATGAATATTGTGATTATCCAAAAGATCGGTTAATTACACAAATCGAAAAATATGGACTGAAATATTATCAAGAAATTAAAGACCAAACCCCATCATCAGCACAATTAAAATATGCTTTAAATATGCAGGAAGATTTAAACACATCATTTCCAGTAAATACAGAGAATTATTATCTGTTCATGGCAATATTCTCGACACTTTTAGAGTTACATCAACCTATCAAGGAACAAAGAGAAAAAGAGCTGCAAAAAGAAATGGAAGAAGAAAATAAGCGAAAACAGCGAAGTGAGCCTGCAACAGAAAAACAAATCATTGCGATTCGAAATTCATTTAATTACTTCTCTAGAGGAAAACAACAATTAGATGAAGAAGCGTTAATTTCATTAAGTAAATATGATGCTAGCCAAATTTTTGATTTAATGGATCGTGGCCCTTATGCAGAACGAGTTGCACGTATTTGTGCTTACTTAGAAAATTCGAAAACTAAATCGCAATAACAAAGGGTGCGCGCTCTCTTGGTGAGTACCCTTTGTTATTGCGTGTTATAAATAAAGCCACTAATTAGATGTAGATGGGTATACATGGAACAATGGCTAGCTCAGTAAATAAATGAAAGTGGGAAAGAGTAGTATGAACGATGAAGAAATTAAAACAAGCCACCATAGCGAAGACCTTGCCGACCAACCGACGTACACCTTGAAGCAAGCTAGAGAAATTTTAAATGTCAGTAACACCACAATTTTTCGCTTAGCTAGCAATAATGATATTACAGGGGTAGAGTATGTAAGCGCATTTAACCCTAATCGGACCGTTACACATTATACACAAGAATCAGTTCACGCTTATAGAGATCGGAGCAAAGGGATAATTACCGTAAAAGATATTGTGAAGGAATACGGTCTTAATAGCTCGTTTGTTTTCAATGTATTAAAGGAAAATAACTTAGAATATACGATTAACGACGTGCATTTTTCAAAACCAACGGCAGTAATTTCGGAGGAAATTGCAACACGTTTATGTGAGCTACTAGCACAGAAAATCCAAAAATCTGAAAATCCATCACGTAAATCAGACTTTTACCGTAACGGTTATGGATTTCTGCAAAAGATGGAATCGCCAGACGGAACCGTTTGTAGATTACTATTTGGAGATAACGAAAATAAAAATAAATTAGGGGTTATGGTAGGGATAAACGATTTCAAATCAATTAAAGTGGCAATTAAAGAGGGGTATCTGCCCGCGTATGAAATTGCCAAGCTCCCTTCAACTCGCGTGCCTTATATAGTGATTGAAGCGTCGATGTATGGACCAATTGTAGAAATTATAGATGCTGCTTATGCGCAAATCGGGTATAAAAATATGTACATCAAGCCTTCAAAAGAAGGGAATATCAATCTTTATTTAAAAGAATGTACCTTAAAATTCTCGGATACCTCGGAGTTTACAGAAGAATGGCTCGCATCTTTAACGATTCAAAACAACGGTTCTATCAAAAAGGCAGGTATGGAATTAACGTTCTTAGCTGATAAGAAAGTAACTGTAAAAATTGATGATTCAGTACACAGCATGGTGAGCACATTAGCAAAGCAGATGAATAAAAGTCCGAACGAAGTATTAGAGGAATTGGCTTCAAGTTTCCTTAAAAACATGCAAAATAGTGATTTTAAGAAGTAAATCTCAATGTGCTATTTGATTGTATTTAAGTTATTTTACAATATTAAATAATCGGGAAGTGAAATTATGGGAGAAATCCTACCTATGGCCGAAGGAATAATAAAGTTTGTACAATCCGTTATGTTTTTTGGTCTAATCATGTTTGTTATTTCTTTAGGCTTTATTTTATTGACCAAATCTAATGAATCTGGAGGAACTACATCGGAAAGACGATACTACCTAAACAAACCCCTTAAAAAGATTAAAAAGCACTTAGAATTGAGTGAAAATGAAAATGAAAATAATAGAGAGACTGTTGAATTATTGATTAATCGTATCGATGAAATTTCTTATTCATTAAATAAACTATATGTTGTTGATAAAACTGCTATTAGAAAACAAAGTTTCGCTTACCTTGACGTTGCTTGTTATCACGAATATGAATCCGTAAAAAAATTAATAGAAATGATCGATAGAGGAATACCAATCACTCATGATAATGTAATGGAGCTTTTAGAGGCTATAGTAGAAGGACTTGAAAATAAATATGAGAACTTTATTCAATTATGTACAGAAGAACTTGTACAAGAAACAAAAGTATTAAAAAAACTACAACAAAAAGAAATTGAAGAAAAAATAATTAAACAGCAATAATAATAGCAGTAGTTGTAGTGTATCATTGATTGGTTGCAATGTATTAAGTACGAAATAATTAACGCTTTTTACCAGTAGGTCGATATATAATGAAGAAGCTTTTAAATTTATGCTAATCATAATAAAAAGGAGTATATCTAATGACACCAGTTACCGTAAATAAATTTGAAAATGAAAATAAGTTCTATTTAAACCAGCTTTTAAATGATTCAATTCCCGGAGATGATTATGATAGTGAGCGTAGAGTAGAGGACTTTAGCGAATATCGAGACTTTGTTTATGATGCTTTACTTAATAGTTTTGGGGAATTAAAGCATGAAGAAGTGAACGGATTAGAAACATATTTAAGAACTGAACGAGATAAAATAGATAACGATTTTTATTATGAAGTCCTTTATAAAAAATATCAAGATACTCTGGAAGAAAAGTATAATGAATACAGAAGGGACAGAGACAGAGAGTTAATAGATGGTCGTTATATTCCGGTAGTACATGATAAAAAAAACAGTTGTTATGCTTTGCAAACACAGTGTTTAACGCTCATGCACTTCATGAAGATTTGTAACGATTACTTTGAAAGTGTAACTGCTTTCCGTTCGGAAATTATGAATGTACCCTTACTTGAAGAAGGGAATTTCCAATATCAAATTACATGGGTTCACCCTTTTGGTGAACAAGCTGAAATAATAGTAGTTCATGCAAATTACCTCGCTGCTGCCGAATTAGTCGCTAAATACAAAATAGCTACTGAAAATAAAATAAGTGTTTTAAGTATTCAAATCTTGAAAGCTCAACAAATAGTATAAATACATAATTTAGACATCCTAACGGAATCAGAAATTGGAGTGATTCTTTTGAAACGCTATGTGTTAAGAGTAAATGATACTTCTTATGTTACCGAGATAAATTGGATCATCATTACAATTCCAGTAATAACAAAGGACCATTTGAAGATGTGCTCGTTCTTGAAGAAACCTATCTGAATGAGCCCATCGGACACAATGGCTATGACAAATCATCTATTCGTAAAGAATTAATAGAAACGCATTATCCAACGATCCAATTTGAGAAAGTAAAGATAGTTTTAGATAAATAAGTTTTTGTTAGCATTTCAACAACTGGCTTTAGTAGTTAAACCAAATTGTATTGAAAGAGTGATAATGGGAATGACGAAAACAGTAACTAAAGAAAATATCAACGATTTAATTGAAGAATGGCATGAAAACGACGACTTACATCAAGAGTTGCATGAGTTCTTAGGTTTAACTTGGGAGCAATATGCTCATTGGGTAAAAACCGATGAATTGCCGACTGAATAATCAGCATTCCGAACAAAGGACGTATTAGTATAAAGGGGATAATTAGAAATGAAAAAAAGCTTTTATATTGATTTAGGACAAAAAAGTAAAGCAGAAGTAATTATCGAGCGAAGTGAAGGTTATACATTAAAAGATTTTATGAATGAGATTAAAGATTCAGGTGATTGGTTTGAAGTGAACAATAGATCTATCCAAGTTAAATATATCAAACAAGTTATTGAAGTTTTTTAATATACATTGAAAACAAATAGCTTAGAAAGACTAGGGGAAGACGTATGGCACATCCAGTTAAAGAACAAGTAATCTCCATCCTCATACAAGATATATTCACTGTAGGAGAAAATGGTTTTGCTAGATTAGGTCAAGATGTATTAGGCAATCCAGAATTACCTTACCTAGCATTAAGAAATATTATACAGAAATACGCGGATTTTCAAACAGTAATTCCATTCAGCACCCTAAAAGTAGATACTGAATCTGAATGGTTCGAGCATGTATACACTTGGGCAACAAGAGAAGGTTTTCCGGATTTCAATAACATCATAAACCACAAATCGGGATTTCTTCTTAAAGTTTCTGATATAAGAGCCGATACCTTCCAATTGTACTTTACCCGAACTGATACCATAACAGAAGGAATGCAAGTGTTGGACAAATACTTGGAAACAAACATGGTGAACTACGTTTCATCAAAAATAATACAAGAGCCAATCAGAGAAGTAGACACACGCATTGTCTGTAACTTCATAGTGAATATGCTAACTGATGTTATTTTAGCGGAGAAAGAAAAACGTAAAAAACCTACTGCCAAAGATACAGAACGTTTGCTAGAAGCTATATATAGTACGGTACTTAGTAAAGAGGAAATAGATAAATAATTTAAATGGTGTTATACAATATTTAACCAATATCAGTTGTTTGTTTGTATAAAACAGTATATATTGTATGCCAAATGTACTTTTATCATCTTATTTTTAAATATACTTTTTACATATTCTCATATATAGTTGATGTACTATAATTAATATGTCAGTGTAATATATTAGTAGTTATATATAAGTTGCCATTACATCCTACATAAAGTAAAAGGAACACCCTTTTCTCTAGGATACCGCTTGTTTAAGTGTGTATGAACTAAGAGAGAAGGGTTTTTTCTTGCACAATCCATAAAAGTTGGTACAGTTATGACAAAAAGTGTTTCAATTTATAATTGAATAGTGTACTATAAAAATTACAAATTAATACTTCTTCAGAAAGTAGGATTTTTATGCTAAAACACCATGTAGTTTCTTTACTAAAAAAAGTCACGCGTTTTAATGAAGCCGGTAAACGCGATTTTATAGCAGCAGTCGAACACGCCCCAGGAGTATTTATATCAAAAGAGCCAGCTATAAAAGCTAGTTTAATGACCGCGCAACATGCACTTCCATTCGCAATTGCAGCTATGCTTACAAATACTTCACCGACAACAGTAGGGGACCAGATCCTCAATGTTGTAGTAAACGGTGTATTCTTAACCATTCCATACGTAAGAATGCTTGATTCAGTTGAGCGTTTTGAAACATGGAAAGTGTTAGCTGATACTTCAAAAAGACGTTTATTAGACTGGCATAAAGTGCTGGCCGCAGCAAATCAAACTGGTATAAAAGCATTTATGACTTTATCAATTGCAGCTGCACTCGCAATGGCAAATGGGTATATCAGCGGAAACTTTAGTAATGGGTTACTTTGGTCCACAGCCTTTTTCTTCGGGATGGCTATTCCATGTAACTTGATCGGCCAATTGACGACGTATCGCACGAAATACTTAATGTATATGACAGAATCAATTGAAGCGGATTTAAAAAAACACTAATAAAAATTACATAAGAAGGCAGGAAATTAATTATGGCTACAACTAAAACCTTAACAATTAATAATAACGACTTTGTATCCGGGAAAATCGAACAAGCACTTGAATTTTTTGAGGAAGAATTAAAATGGGATGCTGTTATGAATCATCGTGCAATTCAAATTGTATTCGAACAGTTAGCCATGTAAGTATCCTTGAACATAATACTTACAAAGTGAAATGGTATAAGCGACTATTAACTGAACGCCCAGAGTACATTTATTTTGTAATACCTGAGCAATTCCATGAAATGCTTCACATTTTATTAAACGAAGCTCAACATAAAAACCTCTTAAAGCAAATTCAGAGTGGTGAGTTAGCTCATATTGGGGATTTACCTGAAATGGATGCTAATTTGAAGACGTTTATACTGGAGTCGCTTGAAGAGTTAACCAAACAATACGAAACACCGTTAGATTTAATGTTTAAGGTATACCAAGAAGTAGCCTCTATCTAATTATAGAGAGGGAAGAACATATGAAAAATTTAATCATTTCAACCAAGAAAGTGTTTGTAGTTTCGGTCTTAGCGAGCGCGGTATTAGCTGGCTGTTATGAAACGGGCGGTAACTATAAAGAATTAGCTAATCAAGAAGGGGAAAATAACGCTGGAACCGTTCAAGAAGAAACCGGCCTTACCGATGAAGTAATTGGAGCTGCTGCAGAGCTAGTTGTCGATGCTGTAGCCGATAAAGTTGTACCAACTGACAGTGAACTGACGGAGGAATCCATTTCCGATACAGCCAATACAGTTATTGACGCCGCAAAAAAGATTGTTAAAAGTGACTCCAGTGAACAATTTTCAGGATATAAACGTATCGAAGTGGATGCTTGTAATTTATCCGGACATCGTGAAACTAATGTTGTAGTTGACATTGGTATGGGCGATCGAGAATATTTTGCATTTACGAACGAGCACGGTCAATTAGTTAAAGTTGTTGCTGATAAAATTATTTTACAAGATGACCGTACAGAATCAGTCACATCATCGGGAAGATACTGTAATGATGAAGCAAAAGTACCCGGTGTAGAAAGTAAAAACCTCGATGAAGGGCATGTTATAGCCGATAGCATGGGCGGTGTATCAAATGCTTATAATATCACGGCTCAAAATAGCACTCTTAACCGACACGGTGATCAAGCGTACATGGAGGACGCGATTCGTAAAGCCGGCGGTGCAACTAATTTTGAAGCCATTATCACATATCCGAATACCGACACACAGATCCCTTCAAGTTATCAGTATACCTATACGATAAAAGGGAGAGTCATTGTTGATAAATTTGAAAATGTGAACCCTGATGAAGTAAATAAATCGCTAGGATTAACGGGTAAAAAGCATTCTAATTCAACTAGTTCAAGTATAAATGATGATATTTCAAGTATTGATACAGACGGGAATGGACAGGTAACCATTAAAGAAGCAAAAGCTGCCGGTTTCAAAATGCCGATTTCGAGTACGCATTGGCTTTATAAATATATGGATGATCGAGATAATGACGGCCTGGTAGGAGAGTAAGCCTCTAATACTAGGAGGCACTACTACCAAACTAACGAAGGAGGAATTTAGTTTGGAAGCATATTATAAAAAATCTGAAATTGCTGAGCTGTTAAATATTAAAGAAACAAAGGTTTATCACCTTGTGAAAGAGGGATTAATCTTAGCAGCACCCAATCCTTTTAATGCGCGTAAGGAAAATGTTTATTACAAAGAGCAAGTAGACAGGTTAGTGGAAATCGCTAAAAAGTATGAAAGCTTTTTAACGACAGGTGAGACCGCCAAGTTATTAGACATTACCCCCGCGCAAGTTCGTCGTATTATAGAACAAAACGATATTGAATTTGACGAAATTGAGAACTCGCATTTAGGTAAGAAAAAAAGAATCGTAATTTCTCCTGAAAATGTAGAGCGCATAAAGGGATATGCTGATAAAATAAGACAATCGCCACGCTATTCAAAGCATACCTACTATAGTAAAAAATATAACATTGCTGAATCTCAACTATTTTTAGATAAGAAACAGCAGGGTGTTCGTGTGCACTATTTTGAACAGAAAGATGATTGGGGCTTTACGATACAAGGTCAGTTCATGCCATATGAACCGGCAGTCAATCTGTTTCAGTTAAAACCGGCTTATCCGATCAACCGTAAACAAGAATATTCACCATATTCTACAGAATTTACAGTTTCAATTCCTTCTCAATTGCCGCTCCTGGACTTTTTCTATGAACAGCGCGGAATAGAGAACATGGTTATTATTGACTCTGACAGAACTACTACTCAAACGATAAAGTTTAATGTATCTACAGCAGTAGTACATTTTAGCGATAAGATTAGCATGGACGAAACCATAGCATTGCTGAAAGCTTGTGTTACAGCTGGAGAAGTCGATGTAATAGGTGAGGAAATCTTTTTAAATGGCAGTACACGCCGCTTAAACACAACTATTGATACGAACCTTTACAATAAACTTTTTGCTGAAGCAGCAGCATTAAATACCGATATGAATAGAGTGCTAGAACATATATTATCTGAACATTTTAACATTAAAGAAGAATCATAATCCTACCTGTGTGCCATTCGTCTTGTTGCGTTTGCCACAGGTATACATACACTGGAGGAAATACATATGTGCAACAAGAAGAAATCTAATAAAATCGTTAAATTATATATTTGTCATGAATGTCACGGCCAAATCAGAGAATTTGAGGGCTTTACCGTGTACCAAAACACACTTTATTGCGACAGCTGCTATATCCAAAACCTTGATAACTTTGACTTGTCTGACTACGTTCAAAGAGAAGTTATGATTAAGGATGATCAGATCCTGGCGAATGGCGCGGACTTATTAAATTACACACTTGACGAGTACGACAATTACTCTAAATACCGTCTTCATATAATTGACTAAAAAAATACACAAAAGAGAGAACTATTTATCATCAAATTTTATTGCTTTACATTATTAAAATTTAAATAAAGCGGTTGTAGTTATGAATATAACTATAACCGCTTCTTTCATAAAACTTTTTTGCTTACTACTATCTTTAACTAAAATTAAGGGAAAGGAACAATTGCCCATCCTATCACGAAGATTGTCAACATAAATACCCCAAAAAAAATACTTATACCCAAACCCCAAAAATAAGTGATCTGCTTTTTTTGTTTAGTAATGAAACAAATCCTATAACAGAAGAAATGACTATCCATGAACTAAAGGTATTTTCAAATTGTAAATTGTATCCTGAAAGCAAAGTGATATTAATAATCGCTAAGGAAATCAGGCCCATAACTATACTCAGCCATCCCAACTGTGGGCTTTTAATAAAGATTGATCATTTATAATAAAGTTTGATAAAAACCTGTATGGAATAAAGGTTTCTTATTCAACAATCGGGCCATATTGTGGAGTAAGTAAAGATGCTGATTAATAACCATCAAGCGCGATTCTTCAATAAGAAGGCGGCCAAATTTCTATAAGACCTATTTTTAATTAATATGAGTAGTATTATGACGATATAGCAATTAGTACTTACTTCTTGGAGGAAACAATCATGAAAAACAAATTACTATTCTCAGCAATGGCTTTAGCAATTGCTACACCGGCTATTGTCGTACCAATGAACAGCTCAACTGTTGAAGCTGCTACATATGATAAAGTTTTTAAAGATGTTACAAAGAAGAATGTGAACTATGATATTATTCACGAAATGGCGTCACAAGGAGTGATCAATGGTTACGAAGATGGTACATTCCGAGGTGGTTTAGAAATCACTCGCCAACACGCAGCATCATTAGTTTATCGCTACTTAGGTGGAAAATTAGCTATCGTTAATAAAAACGTGAAGATGCCAAGCGATTTAAATGAAAAGAATAGCCATGCGAAAGCTGTATATGCATTAATGCAAGCCGGTTTATTGTCTGCTGACTTAAATAATAAAGTTAATCCGAATGCGCCTTTAACTCGTGCTGAAATGGCAAAAATCTTAGTAGTAGCCTTTGATGTGAAAATTAAAGCTCAATACGATTTTGCTGACACAATTAATGGCGACGCGGAAACACGTGATTATGTACGTGCCCTCTATTCAAACGGTATTACCACAGGTTATTTAGAAGATGCCACATTCCGCCCGACTGAATCATTAACGCGTCAACAATTCGCCGTATTTATGCACCGTTCCATTAATGTTGATCCCGAGTTTGTAGCGGAACCGATTGAATTACCAAAAGAAGAGGGAGTCATTGAAATTCCGACTACAGGCTATAATCCTTATGAACTTAATTTAGAAAAAACACCGGCTTCTGAATATGAGAAATATAGTGATAAATATTCGGATATTAAAACAGACAAGCTAAAATCCCCAAAAGTAGGTAATTTATCGGCAGAAGAATTATATAATTTCCAGAAACAACAATTAGCTATGTATAAAGAACATTTGAAAGCGGATGTCAATATAGGAATGCCATCGACATCTTTAAAAGAATTGTATGTTGAGGGATTTGCAAGTCGTGAAGGTATTTCAACAGCTGAAATGGTTAAAATATTCAATTATCTTCAAAGTACAGGCGCGGTTTATAAAGGCAATAAGTTTGCAATCTACTATAAGTTTTCAGATGTTGATAACGCTTATTCATTCTACATAGTTGAAAGAAGACGATAATATATCTTTAAAACTTAAGATAAATCTATCTAAAGTAAAAAAAATAAAATAAATAATTTATTTATCCCCTTATTCCACAATCGGGCGCTTTAATTGAATATTCGCATCCCGAAATAATCAAAATTTATTATAAAAACCAAACTAGATAAATAAAGAAACCAACTGTTTTGATCAAACTTTGTTTCAAAACAGTTGGTTTCTTTCTGTATAAAATCAGCGTTTGCAACTTACTTTTAATCGAGCTTTGTTAAAATGCCACAGAGAAATCTACCTATCCCACCAGTTAAAATGATTGAATTCATAGATACTATTTCAAATTACACAGATTTTGAGAAAAAAGAGAGGTTTAAAAATTATAAAGGCTATATCTTATTACAAGAAAGACTGTATTTCCTTAGAGGTATTGATAATAAATTTAACTACATATCACTAGGGAATCCTATTGAAGATAGAATATCAACAACTCAATTCAAAGATTTATATGACAGAAAATTAGTAGGGGGTAATGGCAGAGCTATTTACAATGCCATTTTTAAGAGTACTGAAATTTGTCCTACATGTTTATTAAGGGGGATAGATCAAGTAGACCACTTCTTACCCAAATCAAAATATCCATTATATTCGGTATCTCCCTTGAATCTTGTTCCTATATGCGAAAAATGTAATGGTGTTAAATCAGCTAAAGATGCAAATACTTTTACATTTATACACCCATATTTTCATGAACTTAATGATTTAACATGGTTAAAAGCAAGAATCCATATCGATTCAAATATTATTGGATTTAACTACTTTATGGATATACCAGATACACTAGAAAATCATATAGAACTAGAAAAAGTGATATCTGAATATTTAAAAGCCTTAAAATTATTACCTTTATATAATTCAAAAGCTAGTGAATTGCATTCTAATATGCAAAATATTTTTAGAGATATGTATGATGTTGGTGGAAAAGAGACCGTCTTAGCACTTTTTAAATCATTTTATAAAAAAGGTTGTAAAATCGGTACATCTAATTCTTCTGAAGCCGTATTTTATAAAGCATTAATAGATGATGATTAAATTAATAACTATCTTATACATAATTTTACAGAAAACGATGATTTAGATTCCATACAAATCAAATGTTAACTATGGGATTTATTAGAATTTTACAGAAAGTTTTTGCTTTATGTTTTAAAGAAAAGAGGGTCTTATTTTAAGGCCCTCTTTTCTTCGTCTATTTATACAAATAAATAGAATTAAGAGGAAATTAAACCATTAATTAGTTATAATGATTTATAATTATAAATTGGTGGTGTTTAACGT
The DNA here is from genome assembly GCF_050280445.1 of Solibacillus sp. NPDC093137. Taxonomy (NCBI): domain Bacteria; kingdom Bacillati; phylum Bacillota; class Bacilli; order Caryophanales; family Caryophanaceae; genus Solibacillus; species Solibacillus sp. NPDC093137. Next base: position 98,525 of record NZ_JBNNVH010000004.1, on the reverse strand, counting down.
GACTGTTCAAATAGTAGAAAAGAAACAAGATAAAGACGGTGGGTATTATGCAATAAAAGGTTTTATTTATCAATTTGATCTAACCTTAAAAGAAATAATTTCAAACCCAGGAACGCCAATAAATTTTGAAAATCAGCAAGATATAGATTACGAAAACTATGTTATCCAAGTTAAGCACAAAGAGACAGCAAATTTTAGTTTGTCCAAAGTAAAATCAGCAATTATTCAACTGTTCCAATTAAGCTTATTAGATAGTGAAAAAAAGTTTAAATTATATAGTCATTTTAAAGATAAAGATCCTGGGGATACTCAAAGACTTTCTGAGAGAATTACTATGGATCAACTAGATAAGATTTTAGGAGAGAATCCTTATAATTTAGATGATAAAGATAGATTTATAAAAAACTTTGAAATCGTTTTTTTACATAATTTTGATGAGACTTTTAATCAACTGATAAATTTAATTAAGCAAAAATACGGTTTAGCAAACACTGAGATAGCCTTATATTATCATGCTATGTTTCAGACCGAACTTACACAGTTAGCAATTAAAACACGTACATCAAGAACTATTTCAAGTTACGATTTAGATTCAATAATTGAGAATAATAACAAAGTAATATTTTATGAAGGATATAGGCTTTATATGTCTGAAGATAAATATATAAAATTGCTTAGAGATCAATACTTTACACATAGAAAACCTCATATTGTACCACATGAAAGAATATTTATTATAGAATGTGGACCTAATGAGTTAAAGGAAAATTTAATTGATATTGTATATAAAATTAGTGACAAATTTTATCGTGATGGGGTTCAGACAAGTAAAACTCCAGCCCCATTTATATGTTTTAGAAATCTAAGTGAAAACAACTTAATAGACCTGAAAATAACATTGTTAGATAATAACTTTTATTTTAATGATGGTACTTTTTTTTATGGTGATAAATTGAGGGTTGAGACATTGTTAAGTGATAGAGGAAAAGAATACAAGGTTCGTTTAATAGATGAAAATCTGTTAAAAATTTTAGAAGGGTTAAAATCTGTAGAAACTTATCAATTTTTTAAAAGTACTCCAATTGAAGTAGATTATAAATCAAAAAATATAAAGTTAAGCATTAATAGTCTAGAAAATGTTTTGAAGATAATTAGTTAAAATATTGGGAGGTTAAAAAATGTCTAAAATTGCACAGGTAATTTCTGTTCTACCCGATAAAATAAAAATTCGTGTTACTGATATAAACGAATTTAAGGTTGATAGTGAAAAGTTTACTGTGGGTTCATACTTAAGAGTTTCTGATCATGAAGACGGAGCCTTATTATGCATGATTGAGAATTTTTCGATTGAAAAAAAGGAAGTTAAAAATAGTGAAGAAACAAAAGATGACTATATTTTGGAAGCAGCGCCTATAGGGTTTATTGATAGTAATGGGAATTTTACTCGTGGAGGAAATAATATCGCAATACCTCCAACTGGTGTTGAATTGGCAAAGAAAGTCGAAGTGCAACAAATCTATGATGGAATAGATGAAAATGCAAAATTTTGTTTTTCTAAATTATTACAAGATCATCAAATTACCGTTCCGGTTGAAGGAAATAAGTTCTTTAATAAACATATTGCTATTATGGGTTCTACAGGCTCAGGAAAATCACATTCCGTTACGGCTATCTTACAAAAAGCTATATCTGAAAAGAAGGATAACGGTTTTTCATTAAACAATTCTCATATAGTATTATTTGACATACATTCAGAGTATAAATCTGCATTTCCAGAAGCTAATTTTATTGATGTAGATAGTTTGAAATTACCATATTGGTTAATGAATGGCGAAGAATTGGAAGAGTTATTCGTAGAATCTGGAGAGAATCAATCATATAATCAATCTTCAGTTTTAAGGAGGGTTATTACCTTAAATAAAAAGATTCAAAATAGTGATATTGAAAATATAACATTTGATACACCTGTTAAATTTTCAATGAAGGAGGTAATAAATTGTATATCAAATTTGGCTAATGAAACTAAAAACTCAAAAAAGCCAAACTCCTTTTGTATTAAAGATGACAACAAAGAATTTTTAGAAGAGGAAGAAAAATTAAGATATTATTTTAATTCGATATTAGAATTTGATGAAACTAAACAAGGGAGTATTAGTAAAGGGAACTATAATGACGGTTCATTAGAAAAATTCAAGTCACGTATTACAACTAAAATTAATGACAACAGGTTAGCATTTTTATTTGGTGATGATTCATATAATATAACATTTGAAGATACATTGAGAACAATTATAGGATATAATCCTGATAAAAAATCTAACATAACAATAATTGACCTTAGTGGAGTACCTTTTGAAGTGTTGAGTATAACAGTGTCATTAATCTCAAGAATGTTATTTGATTTTGCATATACTTATAAAAAGCTTATTGATGTAGGACAAGAAAATCAACCTTTACCAATATTGGTTGTATATGAAGAAGCACATAAATATGTTCCGAAAATAAAAAACGCCAAGTATAATTCTTCAAGAGTAGCAATTGAGAGAATAGCTAAGGAAGGTAGAAAATACGGAATATCATTAATGATTGTTAGTCAAAGGCCTTCCGAAATATCAGAAACTATATTTTCTCAATGCAGCAATTTTATTACTATGAGACTAACTAATCCAGATGATCAAAGTTATGTTAAACGGCTTTTACCAGATATAGTAGGTCCGATAACGGATTCACTACCAACATTAAGAGAAGGTGAAGCGATTTTAATAGGTGAAGCAATAAATATGCCATCTTTAGTAAGAATTGATATGTGTAATCCAGAGCCTACTTCAAAGAATATTCAATTCTTAAAAGAATGGAAAGAACCATGGTTTAATTTTGATATTTCAAAGATAACAGACATATTAAAAAGATAGTCATAAAATACATTTAGAGCATTAATTATGATGCCATTTGCTATGAAAAATTTTATAAGATAAAGAAAGTAGCTCATGATTTTTTAATCATGAGCTACTTTTTTTCTTTTTTCTTAAGACGATTAAAGATTTCATTAGATATGTTTAAAATCATTCTAATATCGTCCTCACTTTTATCCTCAAGCGTATTGAATAAAATTTTCAAAAGTTTTTTTAATATTTTTGGTTTCTTCATTAATTTTGCTATCTGGAATTAGAACACTTGCTGGGTCTACGCAAGTAGAAAATAATCAAACTTTTTTATAAAAACTAAACTTAAAAATGCTATGGAGAATTCATTTTGATCAATCTATTTTCAAAATGGATTATTCTTATTAAACGTAAAATAAGGATTTACGAGGTATTTCTTCTCAAACTTTATTTCAAAGCTACATTATCTTCTGTTCCGGTATAAATGGCAGCCCATGTAACATCAACATTTTCCATTGCAATTTCTACTTCTTCAACTTCATATAGGTCATCTAACGAAATATACGCTTCTACAACAGTTTCCTCCGGCAAACTATTTATAACTATAATTATTAATTATACAGCCATTGCTGGCATGAGTTCATAGAACGGACTCATGTCAGTTTTTTCGTTAAATATAAACTTAAAGAATAGGTGCCTAAATCACTCGAATAAAAAATTTTTTTCAATAGTTGTTATTTTTCAAACTTACCTTTCTATATATCATATAACTATTTATTAGGGGTGTTGGAATGAATAATGCTCGAGTGAATTTAATAAATGCTGAAGGACCTTTTACCGAAGAGAGATTAAAGACTGAATTAACTAACAATATTTCTGCTATTGGAGCAAAACACTTTTGGGAACAAGGGTGGACTGGCAAGGATGTGGTCATTGCTATATTGGACACTGGATGTAATTATCACCATTTGGATTTAAAGGAACGTATTATTGGCCGGTATAATTTTACCAATGAATCGAATGGAGATGTAACTAAAATTGAAGATTACAACGGGCATGGTACACATGTGGCTGGGATAATAGCAGCTACGCTAAATGGAAATGGCATAGTTGGAGTTGCGCCTAATGCAAATTTACTTATTTTAAAGGTTTTAAACCATAAAGGCAGCGGCACAACAGAATCGTTGGTTAAAGCCATCGATTATGCCGTAAATTGGATAGGACCTAACAATGAGAAGGTTAATATATTATCTTTATCATTAGGATTATCATCTTCTAATGAAATCCTACATAATGCGATAAAACAAGCACTGGATAATGATATTGCTGTTGTTGTTGCCTCCGGTAACGAAGGGGATGGGGATTTATCAACTGACGAATATTCTTATCCTGCAGGTTATGAGGAAGTGATTGCTGTCGGTGCAATTGATACTAATTTTGCCTTAGCTAGCTTTAGTAATACTAATAAAGAAGTGGATATTTATGCTCCAGGGATTGATATTAAATCTACTTATTTAAAAGATAATTTTGAAAGTTTATCCGGAACTTCAATGGCAGCTCCTCATGTTTCAGGTGCTTTAGCTTTATTGATTAACAAATATGAAAATTTAAACAAAAAAAAGCCAACTGAACAAGAATTATTTGATTATTTAATGCAGCACACGACTAAAGTAAAAGTGGGAGATTATGGACAGACAATTTCTATACTTAACCTTGCGCTAGACGTTAATTTAGAGGATGAAACTAATGATAACTTTGAAGAAGATACTTTAGATAAATCGTTACTACTTAAATGTTTTTGTGAAGCTCGAAAAACACAGGCTTTCTTTACACAATGTTTGAGTGAACAATCTTCAGAAAAAGAAAGGGAATTTTTAATATCACTAATTAAAGAATCTGCATCCACAGCCTCATATATAAAAATGTGTGCGAAAGAGTGTGATTATTTGTAAAATTATGTTAGAATAACTAATATATATGCCCATGTCTTCCTCATTGGAAAATAAATAGTTTTACACACACTTAAGAACGTGCGCTCTGAAAAAAATAAGAGTGATACGCTTTTTTTACACACATTACAGAACATACGTTCTTAAACAGGGGGATTTTACTGGTGAATAAATGGAATGAAGAGAAAATTAGACAATTCGAGACAGAAAATTCTGAATTCTTAAAGAATAACTTGGTTGTTTCCTTTCTTAACACATCTCAAAATAAAGAAGTGTATTTGGAGACAATATCAAATCCAACACCTGAAAATATGAAAAAATTAGATATTTTATTTAAAGATTTCTATTTTAATATTCGATTTGTTTCACATATTTCCACAACGCTGAAATTCAACTCAATAAATTACGATAAACGAGCAAAACTGATCCAAGCCAGATTTCTTACAACACTTGATGCGGCAATTAATCCATTGGAAGGTGAGCCAACAACCTTTGGTGATTTAGTAGCTGACGAAAAAGCAGAGACCTTTTTTGAAAGGGCCATTTCAAATGGAAGTCTCGAACATCAAATTACTAGTCCTCTACTAAATGATGCCTATAAGTCCTTGACAACAAAGCAAAAAGAGATTATTAACCTTGCTTATGTTGAAGGACTAAATGATACAGAAATTGGTTTGATTTTAAATAAAACGCAACAGGCAGTTTCTAAAGCGCATAAAAAAGCATTAGAAAAATTGCTACATTACATTAACAGCCACAAATAGTGTGGCTGTTAATGTAAAAAAAAGAGAAGGGGGATTTATTCTTTATGGTGACAGAGCCAACTGATTGGGTAATGATTATAGGGAACTTTGGGTTTCCTATTGCAATAACAATGTATCTTTTTATTAGATTCGAAAAGAAAATAGAAAAATTGGAGTTAAGTATTAGTAAATTATCTGATGTTATTAGAGAGTTTAGAAGGGATTGAACAAATAAATGACACAAGATTTAAAAGCACTTGTAGAAAAATCTAAAAATGATGACAAAGCTTTATTATCGGTAATAAATTATTTTGAACCGAAATTAAAACATCACCTATATCAAACACATCCATTTCATAGAGAAGATCTTCGTCAGGACTTAATGATTAAACTAATACAAACCATAAGAAAATATGATGTAGAGTCTGTTCCTGGTTTTTGGGATATGAAACAAAAGTATAATGAATCAAAAACCAATGAAAAAAAATTTATAAATAAATTTAAATAAAAGTTGTTACTTTTAATACTTTTTCTTCTTTAACTAATATAACTAATATGGTGGCATAGCCAAGTGGTAAGGCAAAGGTCTGCAAAACCTTCATCCTCGGTTCGAACCCGAGTGTCACCTTTTAAAACAAATTTAGGGGGATAAATTTTATGGAAATCATCGTTTACTCTAGTAAAAGTTGTGGACATTGTTCAAACCAAAAGGACTTTTTAAATAAAAATGGCATTGCTTTCGAGGAAAGAGATGTTAACAATAACGAACAATACTTTAAAGAGTTTAAAGCATTAGGTGGGGTAGGAGTACCACTTACTCTATTGAAGGAATCAGGAGAAACTAAAGCTGTAATTAGTGGATTCGATAAGCAAAAACTTTCAGAAATTTTAATTCCACAATAAAATACAAGCATTAGTTTCAAATTTAACCCACTATTAAAGTGGGTTTTTTTATATCCGCGCCGTATTAAGTAGAACGTGGTGATTTATCAATATTTTATTTATTCTCCAACCTTGTCTTTTATCCAACAATCACTTATAATTTAACTATTATTTTTTACTTTAACTTATTATGTAGACCGATGTTTCTAACATTCGTGTTATACGACTTTGAACTTACAAACAGCCTATGGGTTGAACTAACGAAATCTATTTACAGGATAAATGTGTCCTTTTATAGATTTAACTGTTCTTTTCCATCTGCTGTTTTTTTTTGTCCTCATTTTTAGCCAATTAAAGCCCGTATAAGAGAAAGTAATTGCTGCCCAAACATTTTGACTACAAGTTTGTTAATCGTTAATTAGAAGGTAGCTTAACGTAAAAAATAGGTATTCATATGTAAAACGCTACTTATTTTAGGAGGAATTTAAAATGACAGAAGTAAAAGTATTAATCAAACCATTTGAAGTAATTGAGGACCAGATTATTGAATTAGCAACTTTTCAATATTATGCATATGTTGATCACCAGTTTTATTACGACTATGCGACATTGGAAGATTTAAATAATCGTGGCAAATTCGGTGTAAGGGCAGGGGATTTAAGGTTATTCAATATAGATACAAATACTATTGAGAATTTCCCCATCTATACAAAGCAATTCGTAAAGAACACTCCCCCTAATTTCTGCATCACACTAACCGACACTCGGCCTAACTCCAAACAAAAGGTTCCACTTGACCTATTTGATACTATTCACATTAACTATTCAGAACTGGATATTTATGAAGAAGAAAGCAGCAGCTTGATTGCTTACAAGAATGTACATACAGGTCAACTAACTTATTACACAAGAGAAACTCAAAGCCAAATAACAACTATCAATACGTATAAAACATATGTGTACGGATTCTTACCGCTAAGTATTCGTGTTGATGAAAAGGTTGATAAGCAGACAGAACATCACTATGAAGGTGCCGTGTTAACAGTACGAATTTACCGAGAATACTTTAAGTCGCGTAACCAAAAGAAATACCATTTTAGACGTTTCTACAAAGATGTGGAAATACCTATTATGTATGACTATGGCTTTGCCGACCATCCATTTGTCAAAATCAATATGAACTATGACAGTGCGTATAATTTTAAAGAATTGAGTAAATCGAACTTATTAAAAGAAGTCTTTGCTGATGAAATATTAGAAGATCCGCGCAAAAACTGGATTGACTAAACCATTCAACAGCTCACAAAAGGAAACGGTCCATATTTATCGGTGCCACAACTATCAGGAGGAATTATTATGTATAACATTAAAGACGAAGTTGTAACGAAAACATTTGAGGTAACACCTGCAGCAGCTCTAGAATTTGCCGACAATCAGCATTATGTCGTTATAGATTATTCGTTCAATATGAATTTAGAGGAATATAAAGAGCAATCAGACGTGGGTAATGTAGGCATTGAGGGCGGCACATTGTATCTGTACAATCTTGAATCGCAAACTATCGAAAACTTTACATTATGGACTAACGACTTTGATGAAGAGCATAACATACCACAATTTTATGTATGTTTACCTGACCCAGAGGACGACGATGAATTAATTGACTATGATTTAAAGGGCAATTTCGATATTGAATACTGCGAATCTCGGATTTCTACGGATGTTGCTGTGTGCGGTTTTATCAATAAAACTGACGGCAACTTTTTTTATTTCCTAGATTCTGATGTGCAAAGTAATCTTGGTGAAACGCCTTTCCAAGACGGAAATGTTCATTTCAAGCTAGTAGCAAGAAGGGTGTTCTCGAAAATCAATGATTTAAATGAAAGAGAGACCTTTATTGAACTAATGGTTTACAAGGTTGCTACTGAGTATCCACATTTTTGGATCTGCCCGAAAGATTACGCGCCAAAAGTTGAAATAGATGAAGAGGGTAACAAATTTATCAGATTCGATTATCATGATAATTCAGTGATCCATTTAAGTGAATTTGCTTCATCACCGATTATCAGCAAAATGTACGAATGTAAAAGATAAGTTTAAAAGTATTAAAAATTTTGCATCAATTAGAAACGCGCTATTAAAAGCGTTATAAACATTGGGAGAAATATTTTTCAATTCCTCCCATGTTTTTTATCAAAAAAATACTATATAAAATCATTAAATTCAGAATATTAACCTCATTTTTACAAAAAATGAAAAAAACATTTTTATCCATACAATTATTTACATCAAATGGAATATTTTAAAGACTTTAACATTATATATTAATTTAATTTAATGGTCTATTATATAATTAAAGTAAATTAGTTCTATTTAATAACCATTAACATCACATTATAATAAGACAAGTGATAGAAAGAATTGTTATTTAAATATAATATTGTAAAAATGCTTTTTTGATTTGTTGTGTGAACGAATTATTATAAGAAGAATATCTATAGACGGGAATCCCCTGTCTTGTATGCCGCTTTTGTGTGTTTTCTTTAGCAATTGAATCGTTGTTTAACAGCAACTTTATTCATGATTCAAGCTAACAGGATTCTTTTTTGCGTGCGTTACAGGATAGGGGATTTTATTAGTTTCAAAGGAGAGTAAATCTATGAACTTACTAGGTATATTAGAAACGCCTGAGTTAGTTGAAGAAAAGCAAAGTAAACCTAGAACAGCAGGCAGACGCTTTAGTGAAGATTCAACAATATTCAAAAAGAAATTAAAGAAATCCCATGCTTTTATCGGTGAAAAAATTCTGTTTTCACGAAAATCTCACATGGTTAAAGGTATTGTTATTGCCTACCGGGAACATTCCGTAATCGTTGAAATATCTCAAGCCGACTCTAAGCGAATCAACATTAAAAATACAATTACTGTGGTGAATCATAAAAATTATGAACTTATTTAGTAAAGCTGAACTCTGGCAAGTTACGATATGTCATTCACACGACAAACAGTCATTGCAGTTACAAATACAATTGAATGAGCGCGCTATGTTTACACAATATTTGTTTGAACGTATGCGTACATTTGAAAACGTACTTGTATCCAGTTACGAAAAAAAGTATTTCTTCTTTCCAGAATTTCGTTTCTATATCGAGCCATCAACGTACACCATGAACCGTTCAACATTATGGGTACTACCAATGACTATAAATGAGCCCATTACTATTCCATTGTGTATGAAGGAGATACAGAATCATAAACAGCTTTACATTGAACAGAGCAAGATAGTATCCGTCATTAAGTCGATTGTTTTTAAGATCGTAGCTTTTATTATCTTATCGTTTACGATCTATCGACTATATCTACAAATTTTAGTTTCACTTTAAATCCATGATAAAAGGAAGGTTATTAATGCAATCAAGTATTTTAGAGTGCATCCACTCTGACTCAAGTAAAACTACATCACCTGAAACGAACGCACAATTATTAAAACGTTATATGTATGTAGTTGAACATTATATTTGGAGCGACGCTGGAACTAAGCGAACGAATCGAGCAAATAAAAAACAAAATTGTCTAGACATTTTAACAATATTATTGCGAGATGCGGATAGTACCCTGTATGTGGCTACTTCAATTAAAGTAATTTCTGAACATACTCAATTAAGCGCTCCTAAAATAAGAATGCTCATAGGCTACTTGCAAGAAATGAACATCTTAGAGTATTACGAAGGCCGCGGCCGAGGTATCCAGCTAAATATGATTACTGCTATGGACTTAGGGGTAACTGATGAAATTTTAGAAATGGATCTACATATGACCGATAGTTCCAAAGAATTAACAATATTTAAATCATTTTTAAAGAACGCTGCATTAGAAGGCGAATATGAACATTTCAAACGAGTATTTTTAGAAAACGAAATAACGAAACAGGAAAACCATTTCGCATATAAATTTACCGAATAATTCTCAAATACCAATACATAAGCAATTAATAGAATTTGTAAGGAGCTATGGAAGATGTCAAAAAAGAAAAAAGTGGTTGTGTCATTAAAAGATGTGATTTTACCAGTACATTTTTATCCTGAAAACGAGGGTGTACTTGCTTTACCAATTGAAGAAATGGAACGATTAGCCCGCCTAGCTGTCAAAGAACATTTCGAAAAAAATCCTATGGAGACTATTAAAATTAGCCATGCCGAAGTTTTAACTAAACCGTATCTATTCGAAAAAGAAGTGTATCCTGGTCGGATCGTACGTACAGAAAGTAATGAACTTGGAATTGTATTAAATGTTTCATCACCTTCACCGCATTCAGAGGAAAAGCCAGTTAGCGTTGTATTAGCTGGGCATCGTATTCACTACTACGACCATACGGAGCTATATGAAACAGATGCAACATTTGCTGAAGCACGTTGTTTACGAATGGATTTTAGTCGAGAAGAAGAATTGTGGCATCAAGGCGATACAGCATACATGCAATTTAAAATGGGCGGTAGCTCCATTCATCATATTCCAGTTATCGTCGGGAAAACTTCAAGGAATGTAACAAAGGTCCACGAGATTTCAAATGACCATAAACCAAGTCGTACTTGGGAAATTAAAACAATTAACTTATACCGATTCTTAACTGAGTTTAAGAGCACAGCAGAACGAGATTCGTATTTATCAACGGACTCTATTATCGAGTGTTACCGCATTATTAAAGAAATGACAAAGCCAGTTAAGCTAACTGGAAAAGAGCAAATCGTTCTGTTCCAACATTTAATTTTTAATAACACTTTACCGCTGCCATCCGTTGAGCAAAAGATTAATTACCGTTTTTATAAATCACCTCTATTATTAGCAGCTTATAAAAATGTCATTCAAAAAATGCAACCGGACTTATATAAAAAAGTGCGTAAAACCGTCAGCACGATGGTTCGAAATGTACCTAAAAGTGATTATCAAATTAATGTAGCAAATTAAATGAACCGAACAGAAGGAGAGTTTTAACCATGAAAGAAGCCATGCAACCAACAACCGAAGACCTGCTACGTACAATTCCAACTTTTGATCCTGAACGTGTTGAGCGCAATATGCGTGTGAGCTTTGAGGATTTACGAATAGAAATGGAAGTCGATGAAAATATATCGCAAGCTAATTTATATAATCAAATTTACCAGTATATCACGAATAATATGGAGCAAATTGTTGAAAATTCAAAAGCTGAGCTACTACCAATCGGCAGTTTACAGCGAGATACGGTATATATCGGACAAATTGTACGTGTGACTGAAACTCAAGCTGTTGGTTTTGTTCAGAAAATTAACCGCCAAAATATTCGTGCTGTTACCGTTCGTTTCCCAGCCGGTGAAACGCAAATATACTGCTATCATGAGTTGCAACGTACTTCAGTTACAGCAGATCAACTTGATATTAAAACAAGCCCTTACAGTGGCAACCCGACAGAGATAAAAAATGGTCACGTCCTTTATATCGATACCAAAGTTCAAAAAGGCTATGCAGTTGTAACACTAAATCGTAAAGCAGACCGTGCAAAAGCACATTTTATAACTCATTTTAAAATGGGGCAAACACGTTATATGTCATTAGAAGATTTTCATTCAATCATACTTTCTTCAGAAGAAGCGTTGGAGGCATTATTTTAAATATGACACCTCCGACTTTTACAGCTGTTGATTACGATTATTTTAATGAACTAGGAAATAATGAACTCAATAATTCAGTATGTATTTCCGAAGGGTTACAAGTTTATTTCGAAAAGTACCTTTCGGATACATACAGTAAGGCTGTTACCGCGCAACATTGGAATTATTTTGAAAATAACCTCTATTCATTATCCAGCCTATTAATACCAACCCTGAAATTGTACCAGGAGCTTGAACGCCATTTTAAAGGACTTATCAACCTCTCTGTCATTTATGGTAAGCTATCGTCTTTTACAGCCACAAACATCTCTATGCTTGTTTCTGCGGACGTTTTATTAAATCCACATTCACTTGCTGAGGAAGATTTCACTATTGTACAGGCGCGGCACATTCATAAAGCAATAATCGGTATTTTATTAATGGAAAAGGCTTTTCTACATTTAGAGAAAAACCTCGACTTACGATTTGAATTAGAGCGGTCTTACATTAGATATTATCTTTTTGAAGTAAATCAAACTATTAATATAAATGCACAGCATGAGTCAAGCCCACATGCACTTCATTCATATTATGCATTTTAAAAAGGGAGAATAGAAATGGTCCAATTAATACGTTTCCCGAAGCCACATATGGATTTTGAATATATCCATGAACAATGTGCTGAATGTCTCATACCGTTAACCGATGAACGTACAGGTACAGAAATTGTAGATGCACCAACCAAAACCATCATGTACCTATGTCATCATTGTTCTACCGAACTTTCACCGGCAGATTTACAGCTTATTACAAAACCTGTCGTAGTCGATTACACAATTTAATAAAAAGAAGGAAGAAGAGCACCCCATTATGTCGAATCAACTGATTATCAAACAAGAAATTGAGAATTTGCAAAACAAAATCGAAGTGATAACAAAAACGGTTAAAGAATTTTCGTCTTTAAGTGAATCAGAACTTGAACAGATCAATCCGATCGCCAATGTATTATTAAACATACGTATTAGTAATCGTGAGCTGCTAGAGGTTTACACGAATGAACTTAAGAAAGAACAGGAGAAATATTGCTGGCTTGTTTCTCAATCCAAATCTATGACAAATTAGTTCGCTACATACAACACCATTGCTACTGTCACTTTCAAATTTAACGCTTTGAACTGTTCTAATTGAATATAATTTCGTTCTATTGGAAATCACTCAGGAGAAGAAAGGTCGTTTCAATTATGGAGAATGTAAAAAATGAGGCAGTCAAATTACACGTACAAAGGCCCCTTATAAATATGGTAGAAAAAGAGCTACTAAAACTACAAAAAGGGAACGTTGTATCACTTGAACCAACCGTTTCGGAGGTATCATATTACAATCCATTAGCTTTAACAGAGCCAGCTAAAACCGCAACAAATTGGGAAGAGCAAGCTCAACGTGTTTGTACCGTACTTCAAAAATTAGGGGCATCATTAAAGGTAGATGTACCTGAAAATGAATTGGCCTTTACAAAAGAGCTGTTAATCATTCGTTACGAGGCGAATGAACCACATACCATCAAGTCTCTATATGAATCATTAAAAGCCAATGCACATCATAATACACCATATACACAAGCTATTTTGAAGTTAATACTATAGGAGGTCCAGCTTTGCTAGAATACACAGTTTTGATAATTTCCGCCCTGAGTATTCTCTTATTCCTTTACGGGATTATCGTTACGCTAAATGTAATGGTAACAGGGGAAATATTAAATCCAATTGGCACTACGATTATTACCATAATACTTCGAGTGGCCGTTCATTTGAACAGTATTTTACATTTGAAGCTGCAACAACTAGCAACGCCTTCCATTCAAGATTAATCGGGGATACCCAACTCTGAAAATTAAATAAACGATAACTCACATATTGTTACTAAACAGTATGTGAGTTTTTTGATTAAAAACAAACTTTTCTTACTTAATTGAGAAGAATAATAAGGATTTACTACTAGTGCAGTGATAATATAAATATAATACAAATAAAGACATGCTGATTTAATATTATCTATTTATTTAAGAAAGGGAATCCATGACAATGACGTTGTCTTACATACCAAATAAGGAAAAACAAACTGAACTCTATAATCAATTATTAAATAACAAAAGCTATATGAAAATGTTTGATGTATTACTACATATGACGCAAGACATTGCTTTTCACTTAGAGGCTTTCGCAGATACCCTTTCTGAAAAACATAAGACGGATCCCTTCTTAGATTTAAATTACAATATTGTTGGTTTTCAATCGCTTGTAATGGAACATATACTTTCCGAATGTAATTTATATCTTAATGAAGTACAAATTTTTAATTATAAAAACAACATCACAAATGAAACTCCAGCTTCAACGATCTACGCCTTAAAAGTAGAGCAAGGCTTTCCATTGGAAGCTGAACAATTGGCGTGGCGAGAACCGTTTATGAAATTGCTGATTGATTTTATGTATAATGGAACTCTGACTCCTGCAGAAATCACAAGGAAAATTGTATTTTGGGATGAACTACCCGAAACAGTTCCACTATCACCACAAGCAACCGGCTTTTATTATGGCCGTCCGTACTTTAGCTTAGAAGAAATTGAAAACTAATAGAAGTCCTTACAAATCATTTCTATGCTTTGTGAGGACTTTTTACTTTTGACAAAGGAATTAATCGACTTATGTTAGACTGCATCATATTCGTACACTACAATTAGTACAGAAGGTGCGTGGAGAAGTAGTCAAACCCTTGTTATATCAGAGTTTTTGCCTTACCCCGTTATTGACAATTTAAAAAAGTTATACTACAATAATTATAGTCAGAATATTCTGAAATGTATTCAACAGCACTAGATGATAGGAGTCGAATTTTAACATGGAATGGGATTTATTTTCCTCGATGGAATTAGATTTAGATAAGAATGAGGTTAATGTCGTCCAGTCGGCACAGGTAGAGCCAGTTAGCGTTAAAGTGGGGGATGCTCCAATAAATAGAAGAATTATTAATGAAATAATGAACAATGTTGTTATTTCGCCCCAAGAGGAAGAACAAGTAAAAGAATTTGCACCTAAGAACGAATTAAATGCCAATATAGAGGTGTTAGCAGTATTCGATGAAGAAATAGTCGATTCAATTGAAACGGAACACATAGAGCCTTATACAGACGAAGAAACGGTCAGCTATGAGGTTGGGGACGTAGTTAAAATCATTTATCCAACTGAAGAAGAAGATGCGGAAATGTACAATTACCTTCATTACTATTATTCACATTTAAAAGGCAAGAAGGGGAGAGTTGTGAAGGTTTTACCATATAAGAAATTGCAATATGAGGTAGAGTTTGATACTAAACACGAGGAACGCTTGCTAACACTTTACCATGAGAATTTAATAGTTTTGCCATATTAACTTTAATAGATTTACATATCTGTAAGCGACGTATCCTCATGACGTCGCTTTCTTCTATGTGGTGAAAAAGAGAAGCACAGCAGTATCTATTATATTTCTATTAGTTACGTAAAAGGGGAAAAGTCTTTTGTAGGCTAAAAAACTGAATAAGTTTCAAAAAGCCTTTATCCAGATAAAATAATATCGGATAAAGGCTTTTAATTTTATATTTAAGTCCTAAACTTCGCCACAATACTTTGCAATTCTTCTGCAAGACGAGCGAGAGAGCTTGCTGCTGAGTTTACTTCTGACATAGAGGCCAGTTGTTCTTCAGAAGCTGATGCGACTGATATAGCGTTGTCGGCTGTTGTTTCAGATACATTTGCCATTTGAAGCGATTGCGCTGAAACAGATTCCATTTTTGAATGAATGCTGTCAGAAACCGTTGCAATTTGATTTACTTGGTCTTGTACTTGACCAATAATCAACGAAATATCTTCAAAGGTTGCTTTAGTATCATGCGAGATATTGATTCCCGTATCGACTCGATCTTTTACTTGCTGAATCGATAATACAGTTTTCATTGTATCTGAATCGATTTCAGTCGCAATTCGTGAAATATCATGTACAGATTGCTTTGTCTGCTCGGAAAGCTTTCTTACTTCATCCGCCACTACCGCAAAGCCTTTACCAGCTTCACCGGCACGCGCGGCCTCAATCGCAGCATTAAGCGCAAGTAAGTTCGTTTGGTCGGAAATATCCTGTACAAGTTTTAAAATATTTACAATTTCTTTTGTACGAGTTGCTAATAAGGTTAAGGAATCCGAAGTTTCTTCAACCGTAGAATGAATTAAATTCATTTGAGAGACGGTATTTTCTACATAAACCGAACCTTTTTCAATTTTTTCATTTGTTGTAGCCGATAGTGCCGTAGCTTTATCCGCCTGGCTCGCAATTTCTTTGGCTTCTTCCAAAACATCATGTGCAAAGGCAGCCGATGAAACGGACATTTCTTTTTGTTTGTCTGCTGCGTCTGATACGTTTTGAATGGAAGTAGAAATAAGTTCCGTTCCAACCATTGTTTCATCCGCGCTAGCCATGAGTTCTTCTGCTGATGCCGCTACTTGGTTTGAGCTATCAGATACATGCGTAATTATATCCCTTAAATTACTTGTCATTTGTCGGAAGGAAACTTGTAATTCGCCCACTTCATCTTTTGATTCCTGATTATCTAATTGTACGTTTAAATTACCCGCAGCTATTTCTTTTGCACCTACAGTTAATCGTCCTATCCGATTAGCAATTTTATTCGTAAAGTAAATTGCCGATAGGATGCTCACTAATAAAAGTACGACGGCCGCAATAATTGAAAACCATGTAATGGCTTTAATTTTTTCGTCCAGTTCTTGTTGCATTGTCGTGTAGCTGGCGCTAACTTCTCTTTTTAACTCGATTACATCATTTACAATTCCGCGTGTACGCTGTGATTGACGCTTAATTTCCGCAACATTTTCATCTTGTAGTGAAGTTGCTGTTTCTTCAGCGATTGTCGTAAACTTCTCTTCAAAGCGGGAACTTATCAAACTTTGGCGTTCTTCCTTAAAATGGCTTTTTAATTCGTTATAGATTTCGTCTGTACGCGCAATGTCTGTTTCAATATTATACTTATTGTTTTCTGAAACATTTATTGAATAAACACTTAATGACTTTTGAAGGCTTTGTACAGAGCTATTTAATTCCTCTACGGCAACAAGAGACTCAACTACTTCTACTGTAGAAGAATTAAGACCCATAAGCTGGCTTATATTATAAGCGATAATACAGACAGCCAAGAGTAGGGGGATCAAAGCCAACATTAATATTTTCTGTTTTAATTTCACTTTGGAAGTTCCTTTCTTCTACTTAATCGTCAGTTGCCCGTCTGAAAGCTTCTGTTGTAAGTCTTCAATTTGTTTTTGTTCTTGTGTTGTTAAAGAAATAACACGAATTGGCGCCAAACTAACACCGTTATCTTTAAGGCCGAGCACCATATCTTTTTCTGAAATTGAACCCGTTTCAACAATTTCGTTAATTGCCTGATAAACTGCTGTATCTACACGTTTTAGCATAGAGGAAACAATTGTATCTTCGGCAATGAAGAACTGGTCACTATCCACACCAAATGCATGTATTCCAGCTTTCTGCGCGGCTAAAATAGCGCCTACTCCTGTAAAGCCGGCAGCCGGATAAATAAAGTCTGCGCCTTGTTCGATCATGTCACGAGTAATGGAAGCCCCTAACTGTTCATTTCCGAAATCCTCGGCATAAACAGATAAAATTTCAACTTCTGGATTTACATGTTTCGCACCTGCTACGTAACCGTCTTCAAATCCTTCAATTACAGGGTTTTTAACACCCCCGATAAATCCAACGACATTACTTTTAGTTTTCATTGCTGCAAGAGCACCGATTAAAAAGGAGCCTTCATTGTCTTTAAAAGTGACATTATGAATATTAGGTAAATCCGACTCGGCATCAATTAATAAAAACTTTTGGTCTGAATTTGCTTTAGCAATCGTTTCAAGATCTTCCTGGACACCAAAGCCGATACCAATGATTAAATCTTGCCCCTCCGCCATTAGCTCTTCCAAGCCTTGTTTATATGTACCTGATATTTCAAGTTCACGGTAATCGAAGGTAATATCCAGTTCATCACGCGCTTTTTCTAATCCTTCAAACGCAATATCTGAAAATGACTGGTCACCAAGTCCTGCATCTGACAGCATAACGCCAATTTTCACTCGTTCTTTTGCTTCTTCTTCAGAACTCTGCGAACAAGCAGTAAGAATAACAACCAATAGAAGGCTCAACGAAACCAACCATCTTCTTTTCATTACATCAATCCTTTACTTTATAAAAATATTTATTAAGGTAAGACCTCTTACATTAGTATCGTATTGAAAACTTGTTAGTTAATAGGAATAATTAGGCAGCCACTTTTAAATTACGCATGAATAGTTGAGCTTCTATGCCTAGTGACATAACAACTTCTTTTTGACAAAGAATATAACCAATAATTGTTAGACCTACATAGAACGCTCCCGTAAAATTTAGTGTGTAACTATTATTGATTAAAGTATTTTAGGGAGAATCATATGTTGAAAAAATTATGGAGAATTAGAATTGGCAATTTCTATTTGCTAAAAGGGGATTTAAATAACCTCGAACGTATAGAACTGACCGCAAATAATGAACGCGCATTTTTGTTCGGCTCTGAAATGTTAGCTGACAGCTATGCTGCGCGGATTGGGGGTATTACAGAACCGGTACCATTTATATCAAAAAGTGTTGTATCTTCACCTGCAACCATCCCCGAATCATGGGAACAAATCAGAAATGAATTTGTCATTGAACCAATAAGGGCCAGCTTAAATTAAGGGATTAGCAAAGTTCGGAAATTAACAGGTGAAAAGCGAGGATTAACTTATGGATAGAGACAGAATATTTTTGTGTTACTCGGGGATTATTGCACTTATAATCATGCTCATATTTGGGACTTTCACAATAAATGATGTTAAGGAAGATGCAGAACTAAGAGAAACTTCAATAAAAATTAGAAATAACTATTTAATCTTGCAAGATAAAAAGGAGATGGGTTGTTTTCTTAATATGGAAGTTGAAATGGACCAAAAGAAAGTAAAGCTCTTCCTGGATGAAGATATGAATATAGTAACGTGTGGTGAACAAATTGTACAATTTACTCATTACGCACTGAAAAGTCCATTTACTTTAGAAATTATTGAATATCCATAAATGAACGAAATTTATAGGGAGGAATAAAACTTGATAATTAGAGTGGGAGATATAGAAGTAGATTCTCATGAGCTTCAAACCGATGAACGACAAAAATGGTTAGCTTCATTACATAAAAAGAAAATAGAAATTCGTTGTACTTGTAACCCCAATGCGACCATGCACATTCGTCGATCTAAGAGTGGGCGATATTCTATTAAAACCAACCCCAATCGTTTACAAGAACATAACAGTGACATATGCGATATTCGGTTAGAGTTAAGCGAGCGCCAGTTAAAGGGGCAGCATTACCGCGCTGTAGAAGTTGTAAGTGAAACGGAGTTTAATTTAAGTACAAAACACCTGAATTTATTTATACATAACAAAGGCAGTAATGACAAAGCGAAACCAAACAAGCGAACTGTTAATTTAACGCAGGCGAATGTAACGAACTCAGGTATTACACTCGGTAGTTTAGGTAGAGAACTTCTTTCGAGAGCATGGGAAAAGAGTATCCTTTCTTATCAAGAAACAGGAAAATTTTATCCGTCAATTCGTGGATTGCAGTACCAACTAAACGAACTATTTGTTAAAGGGGCAATACGTGTAAACCTTACAAATAAGCTTACCCTCGATAAAGTGCTTTGGCTAGGTAATACAAGACCTGGTACTGTCTATTTTGCCAATACCAATGATAAACTACGTCCAATCGTTTTATGTCCATTAAACAAGGCATCTGTACGTGAAAGCGATAAAGAGGAACATGTTCTATTTGAGGGAGAGAACTTGAAGGGCGAGGCGATTCAGTTTGAAGTAAATGAAAAGGACTGGAATAATGCTGCTACTAACTGTCGCGTCTCTTTTAAAGACCATCACAGTTATTTCATTATCGGTTTAGCCTTATATCAGGGGAAAGACCAGCCATTGCTTTTAGAGCGATTAGAGCTGATTCCTGTAACGTTGCGCGGCATGTTTGTTGATAGTTCATATGAAAATCGTTTATTTTCTAAATTTGAAAGGCACCATCGTATTTATACCCGACCTAATCAACGTATTGAAGCATTAAATAACTATTTACCCGATGCAATGCTGTTAGATACTGAAAAGCCGTGTATTGTTGAAGTGTTCGGCATGAGCGAGGCAAATAAAGGCTACCATGAAGCAAAGGACCGAAAAATGCTGTTTTATAGCACGTTAAAAGAGCACTACTTACTTTATTACTGGCACGCGTACCGTACAAACAAAATACCTGAATTGCCTGTAACGACGCAATAACGACTTAAATAAAAGAGCACCTACCAATTATAGTAGTCCATTGGTTAGGTGCTCTTTTATTTGTTCATTTCGATTATATTTTATTTGACAACACTTACGATTTTTATGTAAATAAAATTATAATAAATATAGTAAATATAAACTACCGAAAGAATAGTGAAGATTAGTACATCATCCATTCCTGTTGATTGTCCAATGAATACAAAAAGCGTACAAATACCTGTTAATATATTAACAATATTCGCTACGTTAATCTTACCATCAATGGCTGCTCTGAATTTTTTAATACCCTCAAACCAACATTGCTCAATTTGGTAGAAAATAATAAGTAATATAAGTCCTGAAACCAACGAAATTCCTATGTAGATTAAAAAGTTATCAAAAGGATCATATGCCATAAAACTCACAGTGATTAGGAATGCATTGAATACCGCAAAAAATTCTTTAATCATATATACGCTCATTGCCCAAAAACTTATTTTGATATTTTCCTTCTGAAATTTATTAAGATAGACTGTAAAATAGTTATGCGCTGTAAAGAGAAGTAATATTTGAATAGCTACGAAAATAATTGCAAATATTATTATAGGAAATAGACCGAAACTTGTTTCATTATTTGTATCCAAAATTAAATACTTAGCAAGCACTATAAAGACCACTAAGTACAACATATACATAATAGCATTTATATTAGCTAATATACGTTCCATTTTTCAACACCTCCTTATTATAAAAATTACTCCGTTCTCCTATGTATATTGAAACTGCAATAATAAAACAAGTTATATTACCACTAATCTAGTATATGATGAAGAGCCAAAAGCATCTCGTTTATAATACCAATTGGACACAAAAATGAGTATGCTTTTTGTATAAAAGAGAGCACACCCATTTTTTTTAGAAATTTTTAAAGAAATTGATTGCACTATGTATACACATATTTATATAATGCCTGTTCCTGTTAACCATACATCTAAAGTTTGAACGACATCCACAAAAATTGTTACCATTTTAACACCTCCCACTTAAACAAAACTATCACCTTTGCGCTGCAACAATTAAAGTTAGCTTTGCCATTGGTGCAAAAATATAAGTTAAGTGTACAAATGGGGATATTATATATCCGTATGAGGATTTGCTACAATAACCTAAAGTTACCAGTGGAATTAGATTAGTGATTGTAGTAATGTCTACATCCCCAGACAAAGATTTCGTATGGAGCTTTTGTGCCTCTACTTCCTCTTTAGTATAGGGTATACACATTTTAAACATCTCCTTATTTTTACAGGAATAAGAACTCTTAATGTTATTATTTTGTTTTAGGAAACGTAGATTTACCAAATCAAAAAATCCTCTATGCCGAAATCAGCAAGAGTACAAGTCGAATAATTAATGAAATGACAAGCGGAATCCCATAAATTATTACTGGAATCCAATTAAAATTAAAATACAGCGTTGCACTAACTAATAAGGCCAGAGTTAAACTACCCATCCAGGCAACGCGAATAAACTTTTCCTTACTGGTTAAATTCCAATAATACTTCATACCATTACTCCTTATCAGTTGCCACTGATGCATTAGCATCCGCGCTTTCACCTTTATCTACTCGGAAAAAGTAATCAACGCTCGGTGCTTCAAAGTCATTCGTGTTACTTACAGTAATGCGATACTGAACGCCCGTAATAAATACCTGTCCAGATATAGGAATATCCGCTAACAAGTAAGAACCATCCTTATCTGTTTTCGCTTTTACATAGCTGCCGCCCATATAATCTAATGTATCGGCTTTAACTAATGTGACAAAGTAGTCGTTTTCCTCATTAAAGTCACCCATAATTTTTAACGTAACATTATCTTCTTCAAACTTTGTAATTTGAAGGTTAGTTGAGAGTATGCCAGCAACAAGCTTTTGATCGTCACTTTCATAAGTTGCAAGCACTTCACCGTTCCCATTAGCTTCATCATTGTACATTTCAGCAGTATCGTTACTTACCACCGCATACGAATCTTCTGAATAGGACGCAAGTATTTTATCCTTCAGCTCATATTGATCACCTTCAAATTCAAACGAAATAGATTTCAAGCTGTATTTTCCATTTAAGAAAATCATGTATACATGATAGTCCATATCCGCCCATTCACTATAATATTCCTTGTGAATCACTTTACCTTTTAGCCCGGCTACTTCTATATCATCTACATTGACAATGGAGTGTTCGTCAGCATTTTTCTTTTCTTGCATGACCTTTAACGTACTATCTACTTCTACCTGTAAATCTGGACTTTCTAATGCCTGAAACGACACCTTCATCGTTTCGTCACGGTGAGAGTAAGCGAGAGAGCTTTCGGAATTTATAGCCATTTCTACGAATCTTTTAAATTCTTCCGGTACTTGTAGATAGCCGCTATCCTTATTCCCAACAAATTTAAAATCCTTATACAATTCCATGCTGTTATTACTTAATGCTGCATGTTTTAAACGTTCTGCCGCAGTTTCTTCTTTACTATCGCTTTCACTTGTACGATCATCGCAAGCCGTAAGCACAAATGCGCTAAATACCAATGAAGCTACGGTAATAAAAGCTTTTCTAAATCTCATTTCCTTCACTCCGCTAATTTTATGTGTTCTTCTATTCACTATATATTTAGATTGGAATAAATACAAAAGCGTTCACTGGTCAATTCCTTCAAATTTTGTGGAACAAACAAATAGTTATTGTTGAAAACGTGAATATATTAACTATTGATGCACATATTTTCTGAATATTCTGATATTAGTTGTCTAAGGGTTTTTTTACGTGTTAATATTAGTACAGATTTAAGCAGCAAAGCTTATAAATAATTATAAAGACAAGGAGTTATAAAATGAATAAAATTTGGTTGCCAGTTGTTTGCGTGGTAGAGAATGATGAATTTTACTTTGAGAAATCACACCATTATCAAGCAAGTGCATTAGAAGACGGTACATATAAAATTATAGATTCAGTTGGGCGTGGTCAAATTACTATCGTTCCTAATACATATTTCCAGTCCCACTTCATTACTATTGAAGAAGGGGAATTTGCTAAGTACGAAGATTTTTGTTGGCAAGGGCATACTAAAGAAATTGAAATATATTTAAAAGATTTATCGAGTAAATACAATATCGAATATTAGATATAGGTGTAAGGATGGTAAGGAATGATATTCCTACTGTCCTTTTTTTATGGACTTATTGACCAATCTACAAACTTTAATTCACCTGATTAATTATTCAGCCAATTAACCATACTTAATTAAGGTGATAGAGGTGATAATGTATGTTTATTGAACCAATGCTCTTAGAAAAAGTTGATAAGCCCTTTAATGACAGCCGCTACGTCGGAGAATGGAAGATGGATGGCTGGAGAATGTTGATCAGTAAATGGGACGGTAAAATTCGGTTATATTCAAGACACAAGAATGAATTCACTTCTGTATTTAAAGAGTTCCAAAATGTAGCGATTCCTGATAATACGATACTAGATTGCGAATTAATAGCCGTAGATGAAGAAGGGAAATGCAATTTTGAACTGCTGCAGAATCAGTACCGCGCGAAACACCGCACAGCACCGCTTCAATTAGTCGCTTTTGACATCCTTTTCTACAAAGGGGAAGATTTACGTAAGAAGCCTTTAATGGAGCGAAAACAAATACTCGCTGATGTAATAGAGCCGTCAGATAATTTGGTCATTACTCAATATGTTGATGGTACGGATGCTGTTCAATATTTTGAGTTAATTAAACAGCATGGACTTGAGGGAATTGTGATGAAATTGAAAGACAGTTTTTACGACCTGCGGGGAAGGCGCTCTAGTGCATGGTTAAAGGTAATTGCGTACAATACCGAGTTTTTAGCAGTGGGGGGCATTAGTAAGAAGAAATTCGGTGTTTATCTATCTTATCTGAATGGCGAATACGCAGGTATGATTGAGTTCATGTCCAAAGAGGACAGAAAGAAATTATATAGCCTTATTAGCAAACATAAGGTGAGGGAAGATGAAAATAAAATCACGCTGGATAATAAATTGATCATCGAAGTAAAATTCCGTAATAAATTTAAAAGCGGGTTATTGCGGCTGCCCCTATTATCTTCTTGGGAAACGGACAACAAATGACATTGTTTTAAAAGAAGCCTGTTCCCCCTTAAAAGGTACAGACTTCTTTTTATTATTGATTGTAACTTTATTTTGCAAACTGAATTTTTTTGTACATTGTAAAATAAATTGTACCTAAAATTAGACTTAATATAGAAAAAACGATAAATAACATTTCTATATTTACATAAGTATACAAATAACCCCCGACTGTTCCTCCTAATGCATCTCCAATAAAAAATGAGGAGTGGATGATACCAAAATATATCGGAAGTTCATGAGAAGGGAAAACTCTATATTCCCATATTTCAATTGAAATATTTGTTACTGAAATTAAAACACTTATTATAAAAATCAAAGGTAATATTAGATACTTTTGATTTAACATAACCAATCCTATAGCAGAGAAACACAATAATATTTCGGCAACTAAAATATTATAGTGAGGGTAAGTTAACAGCTTTTTGTTTTGAAAAGTTAAGCCACTGATTATTTTAATGGTTGCGTATACTGCCATTATTATACTTACTGTAGATAAACTGAATCCAATATTTTTTAGAATAATAGGCAAATAAGGCTCAAACATACCATTACTAGTCCCTAATATTACACTACTAATGACCGCTATAAGAGTAAGTTTTTTATCGGTAGGGAGAATGGTACTCCTTTTTTCGTTAATTTTATTGTCAGGAATTTTCACAAGGAATACTGTATATAGACTTAATGATGATGCTAATAATAATATAATATATATGTACTCCGATTCCTGAAAAATAACTAGAAGTTGACCTGCTAAAAGTACAGACAACACGGCCCCAATTTGTCCTGCCACAACCCTAGATGAAATCAAAAATTCCTTATCTTCATCTTGTTCATTAGCTATTACAAATATCCATGTACGCACGATAAGTATTACTGTCGAGGCTCCTATACCCGATATGAAGCCCGATAATATAGGCAATGCAATTGGACTAGGGAAGATCCTCAATAACATTCCCAAAGAATAAATAGGAATAAAAAATGCAAATGACTTCAATAATTTTTGTCCATTAATTTTACTTCCTAAAAGAAATGATAAAGAACCTGCTATCGCCATAAAAGCATAAGAAAGGGAATACGCAAAAACCGCATCATTTTTTTCAAACCATAAAATTTGTACATAGCGGGATATACCCATGCTAAGATAGAATATCAGTAAAAAAGATACTAATCCTTTATATTTTAAGGCCTTCACAATTGTTTTTAAACCTCATCTCATTTGTCTCATTTATTAAATATTCGATATCAGCTTTATAATCATCATTTAAATTAATTCCTGATATATCTATATTTAATATTGTTTCATACTGTTCCAAGTTAAAGAGAGTATATAAATAACTGTATAATATCTCACCAGTATACCTATCATTATATTCAAGGTTATAAGCAGTCTCGTAATGTAATGCTGCGTTCTGATAATCTTCCTTTTGTAAGAAATAATAGCCCTTCATTGCTGATTGTATAGACAAATCAACAATATTTTTCTTCTCGATAATTTCTAACCATTCAAATCCCTCATCTAATAACTCATGATCAAAGAGAATTTTTACGATTTCATAGTGATAATCTGCATCATAGGTATCAATTTCTATAATTTGTTGTAATAATTCAACACTTTTTCTAAAATCTCCTAAAACATTATAACATTGAGAAATATTGTAAAGCAAAACAGTTTTATGGAGGACTGCGTATTCCTTGCCACCCGAAATTAATACATCAAGTTCCCGTATTTTAATTTCTAATAAATTAATAGCTTCCTCGATTTGATTCTTTTTAAATAGGAGAAGCGCATAACCATTCCTATTAAATATTCTTTTAAATTCTTTATCATTATGAATAAATGATGGATCGTTTAATAAATTAAAGGCTTGCTCTAAATAGTTTTCTGCCTTTTCAATACTGTGGAATTTTCTGTCGTGATGCCTTAAATACAACATTGATAGTATATAAAGCGCTGTAATTTTAATTTCATTTTCGTTACTATTATTAACTTCTTTAGAAAGGATTTGATTTAGTAAGGCTTCACCAGCCATAGTATTCCCTAAATTGTTTTGTGTAATTGCAAAGTTAAGGATGAATTGGGAGTCTAAAATGGTTCCCTTAGAATTTAAGATGTCATTACCTATCTTTAAAGATGTCCAAAGATCACCGACACTTAAGTAAAACGGCATATCTTCGAAATCGACTTCATCCGTTATCTTATTTACTTCTGGAGCAACTATAATATCTATAATATTTTGAGAATAATGTTTTAATCGATCGATAAAAAACAATTCAGGCTCAGAAACTTGTGAAATATTGAATTTAAACGTAATTTCTTGAATATTGTTACTTTGTAGTTCTTGATAAACTTTATAACTTATAAAATTAATCAAGCGTAGAGCTCTATGTAAATCAAAGTACCTCAATTGATGATTAATATTTTGACTATCAGTTATAGACATCCCCGATGTTATTTTTAGATTTTTAGGATCTAAAAAATTCTCTTCAACTGTCGTAAGGAAGTTCACTTTATCCAAACTTTTCACAGTATTAGCGATGATACTCGTACTTATCATGCTCGTCTTTTTAATTTCCATCATTGTAATGCCTCCTATTTTATAAAATAAAAAATGATGACGTTTTTACACGACATCATTTTTTATTTTGATTATTTGTAAGTAACTGAGTTAGTTTTCTTAAGTACTTTTGGTTTACGCATATTATTTCACCTCCAATAGATTATTTGTAATTAATAATTACAGGTCGGATACCATTCCGATAACTTGATTATACTGGAAAATATTTCTTTAATGGGCATCTAAAAGTTGGGAAAAAAACAGCTTTTAAAAGTGTTTAATTCGCATCGAAATAAGTTTATTTCTATAGAATCAGGAAATTTTTTTGTATATGAAGGAAAGAGGGTTATTAGAACGATTTAGATAAAATTATTGATATAATACGAGTTATCCATTATTTAACCAATATGTGGTATAAAAAGGGTAGTACAGCCGCCCTTTATCTACTAGTAAACAATATAGGGAGTGAAAAATTATGATGATAGGTCACGTGATTCGTAGTGAAAGATTGAAAAAAAATATGAAGCAGAGTTACTTAGCTAAAGGGATTTGCTCACCATCCTACCTTAGTAAAATAGAAAATAATAGTACAGAGCCGAGCGAAGAAATTTTACATTTAATTTCTGAAAAATTAGGGATTGAACTAAATCTTGAGAATAAGAATGTTGATAAATTAGGAAGAGACAAGAGGCACTATTTGAGTGAAATATATAAGGAAATTACGATACAGAGAAATGAAAGTTATGCAGAGCAAGTTTATAAAGAGCTTTCAGAATTAAAATTTTCTTTCAATGATAACGATTTCTATTTATATTGTTTAGTAAATCTTCGAGTTTTAGTTATTTTAAAAGATAATAAAACCATAATGTCATTATTAAACCCATTAATGAGAGACAAAGAGAAGTTAAATGAGTATGAATCCTATCTGTTGGCGAAAATTTTAGGCATGTTTTATTTCGTCAATAATAATTTAAAAGACTCCATTGGAAATTTTGAAGAGGCACTGAACATTTCTAAGCGTGTTAATTTACCGAGTTGGGACCAGGCAGACTTATTTTATATGTATTCTTTAGCTAGTCTATCTAATCAACAAAATGTAAAAGCTATTGAATATAGTGAAATGTCATTAAAATTCTTTAATGAGAACTTTTTATTTGAACGCTCTATTGAATCACTCATTATACAAGGGATAGCCTATAAAAA
The DNA here is from genome assembly GCF_050280445.1 of Solibacillus sp. NPDC093137. NCBI lineage: Bacteria > Bacillati > Bacillota > Bacilli > Caryophanales > Caryophanaceae > Solibacillus > Solibacillus sp. NPDC093137. The sequence continues at coordinate 70,072 of NZ_JBNNVH010000004.1, read as the reverse complement.
TAGTTTAGATTATAAAGCATCTTTAAAGAGTTATCAAAGGGCTATAGAAATTGTAGAAAAATTTAATAATTATAAATTCAAGTCTATAATTTTCCAAAATCTAGGGGCACTCTATACTAAACTAGAAGATTATAACTTGGCCTTAAAATATTACTTAAAGAGCTTAAAACTTAAAAATAATATTGATAAAAAACTAATTACAATACTTTCTATAATCCAAATTTATTCAAGGCTTAACGAATTTCACGAAATGAACATGTGGGTTCAAAAAGGGTTAGAGGAAATCGGTGAAAATACGGAATATGAACAATATATAATTCATTTTAATGTATACAAATTACTAGGGGAAGGTGACATTGAAAAAATAGAGTTATATTTGCCTAAAGCTATCCAGTATTTTGAAAAAATAAAAGATTATAGACATACATATAAATATTGTATTAGAATGGCTTTATTACTACAAAGTGTGAAGAAGTATAAAAGCGCTTCATTTTATTTTGAAAAAGCTTTTCATTACCAAAACGTTACTAAAGAAATCAGAATTTGGGAGGATATTTAAAATGAAAAAAAACATAAAATTATTATTTATCGCAAGTATGTTAATGCTAATGGTAAGTGCTGCATCTGTTACTGTAGTATCAGCAGAAGATGAATTACCTGGAATGACACATAACGCAAAAATTATAAAATCTAATAACTAATGAGGTTTATCCAACGGCTTCAAACCTGTATTTAATTTCTAAGAGGGCGTAGCTGTTGGCTTTTGCAAACCTACTTAATTAAAGAAGCCTAATTCAGTTAACAGTATAATTAACTGAGTTAGGCTTCTTTTAACAATTAAATTAAGGGCGATTCCTTATAGAAAGTTCTAATCCAAACAGAAGAATTATTATAAGGCGGTGTAAAATATGGTGAGTTATCAAAGCTTCACACAAGATGAACGCAATGCTATTTTGGCAAAGATGTCAGAAAGACAAAAAGAATTTTTAATGAGCACGCTAAAACGGAGCCGCGCCACAGCTTTTGCTAATACATTGTTAATGACGTTAGCTGAAACGAAGCATGCTGCTACACATTTATTTACGGAAAGCGCGGATCTTATTGAATCTGATTGGGAATTAGTCGAGATTATCGACGCTGGACAAGTAACAGATTCCTTAAAGTGCGAATGTGGCCGGTCTTTGAGATACCAATACACCGTGAAAAATAACTTAACGGGTGAAACATTAAAGTTAGGTAAAACACACTTAGCATTACATATGGGTATCCCTGAACATATTGCCCAAGCAGTAATCAATAATTTAATGCAGATTGATTTTGAATTAGATGAAATTCTTGAAAAGTATCAAGCTAAATTTAATAAAGCAGCGGATGATCCCATGAATAGTTACTGGGAGAATTATCTCTTTTTATTCGATGAAACTATCGTGAAACAATTCGAACTAGGAATACCATTTCTTGATAGTCAAATAAACAAATTAAGCAACTTAATATCCGAACACCAAAAAGAGACACAAACCGCTATTTTAAAAGCAGAGGCAGAAGAAGAGTTACAGCAGTTTTTTGAAAAGAAACGAAATAGTCATGCCTTAAATCATGAAGACCAAGTATCGTTTAGATTTGAACAGAATACTGGTGCCGCGCAGGGTGTATCATTTAGTACATTATTAGATAAACAATCTTTATCCAACGAACGTAAGGAACAAAAAGCCCATTGGACCGACCGAATGAAAATCCTAAGTAGTATTGAAAGAAGCGACCTTTATCATTTCGATTTATACGATGATATACTTATCTGCTTGAAACAGGGGATAAATAGTGCGAACGCTATTATCGAACAATTATTGCAACTTGAAAAGTATCAGCTGTTATTTGCCTCTTGTACTAATAGAATGTGTTATATACTTGTCACTGGCCGAATAACTGCTGCTATTTTAAATAATGAACCAATCACAAGGGAAAGTCGGGGAGACCGCCAAGACACTTATTATTTCTTAACTGAACAGAATGTTTAAATGGCTGTAGAAAATACGTTTAGAAAGAAATTATAATATAGTTGTCACTTGCACCCATACAGGTATTGATAGAAACCCTTATTACAAACCACATTAGAATATTAAAATTTTAAGAAATTTTGTAAAATTTTGTTTTTTTAGATTGTTAATCTAGTAAGAATATATCAAATTAGTAAAATTTTCTGTCAAATACTTCATTATTTTAAAATAAAATGTTAATATTGGTAATATATTCAATAGGAGGTGTATTATAATGCCACAAATTATGCCATTTGGTAAATTAAAACGTATCGGTAAAAAGAAAAAATAATTAATAAAGAGTAAAGGGCTTTATGCCTTTTACTCTTTATTAATATAAAGGAGGGACATCGATGCTAATGTTTCAGGATGGACATATACCTCTAGGTAATTTCCGAAATCTTAAAAATAAAATTCAATATCATCATGAAATACAAAAATCTATTTATGGAGATTATTCTCATATAATTTTCAGTGAGTTTAAAGAAATATATGCTGTATATTATTCTGGAGAAAATGCAATAACAGAAAATCCGGAAGGTTACATAAACTTTTTTTTTGGAAAAGAAATTTCAATAATTAATATTAATAAAATAATTAAATTAGTACTTAATACTATTGAGAAGAATGAACAGTTATTTTGTATTTATATCAGTTTATTTTCTGAAGATGAAAGTTATCAAGCTCAATATATCGAAAATGAAAATTACAAATTAATTAACGCTGCACTTTCTTCTATCTTTGTAAAAAAAGATTTAGAACAAAGTCCAAAAATAAAAGAAAATAATATGGATTATGAACTTGAGCTTTGTGAACCAGACGATAAAGAAAATGTGTTGAAATGTATTGAAGAAGCGTATTTTAATGGAACAGAAACCGATTTATATAAAAATATAGGTATTGATGGTTTTAAAAAAAATATTAGAGATTATTACGAAAACATATTAGATGATTATCATGTTTTTATAGCCAAACATAATGGTTATTTTTGTGGACACATTACATATGAAGTTAGAGAAGGAAATGCTAATTTAATTGATGTATATTCATTAGAAAATCATAAGGTTAATGATTTTTTATCAGAAGAAAGTGAGTATATTATGAGAACAAAGAATGTCAAAAAGATTGAGGGATCTGTTAAAGTTGTCAATAATAATACTCAAAGAACTTTTGATATACTTCTGAACATTACTAAGAAAGACTGGGATATAGATGGTTTATTATTTAATCTAAAAGTGGGGAAATTTAGTGATGAATAATGCAGATTTATTGTTCAACAAGGTGATTGAAAATTCGGTATTTATCCACGGAAAATCAACAATATTAGAAAAAGAAATCATACAAAATAGACTAATAGACCCTATACTTTCTTGTCATCCTAATTTAACAATAAATAATGAAAGTTTTCAACAAAGAGAACAAAAGATGAAAGTTAAGAAAAAAGAGTTAAAAATAATAATCAAAGAAATAGATGAGGAGAACATTGATTATTTAGCTCTTAAAGGATTAGCCATGTCAAAATATTATCCTAAGAATATTTTAAGGCAAAGTAATGATTTTGATCTAATTCTAAAAACCCCCCAAGATTTTTGGAAGCTTCATCGACTCTTCGATAAAAAAGGATATGAATTTACTTATTTACCTATGTTTAGCGAAAATCATAATAGCTTTTTAGGTTTATTAAAATATGAAAAAGTTTTAGAAAATAATATTAAAATAAGAATAGAAGTAAATATATCACATTTTATTGTTGCGGAAGGAGTTTGGTATGTAAAAGATTTGTGGGAACAAAGTCAATTTATAAATTTCAATGGTATAAGCTTGAAAATACCTTCTGATGAAAATAACTTAATTATGTTGATTTTGGAGTCAAGTGGTAGAGATGAAATGTTTGTGCGTGATTTTATAGATTATTATTTTATAATGCAAGCAACTTCTATTAATTTTAAAAATATTGAAAAAAAATTAAATAATGTCTTTTTAAAAAGTGTATTTAGTAAATTTATAGCCTATTCTAACGAATTTAACTTTAAAAAAGTAAAAAGGAAAAATTCCAAAATCGCACGTGAACTTGGTATAATTTTGCCAAATTTATTGAAAGAAAAAAGTATGAAGAAGGTATATCATAGATATCTGAAATTTTTAGGAGATAACTTAATTGAAAAAGATATTTTATTTGGAATTGTAGAAAAAATCGATGCAAATGTATCTACCTTGACTCGTTTTAAACAAGGACTATTTTGTCATTTTTATCTTATTGATGGAGAAAAGATTGGTCAATTAAAATGGGTGAAATTTGAAAAATATTATTTGTTAATTACGCCTATTGGTGCTTTTATTGCTACTAATTTTGCATTTATAGAAGAAGACGATGAATTTAAAATTAAGGAATTTTTAAGGATGGTATAAATGAAAAGCACTTTTAATAACGATTTATGGAAAAATAAACAATTTGCCAGGTTATTTTTTGGAACAACTATATCAAATTTAACATTTTATATTTTTACTTTTTTATTACCTATTTTAATTTTCGAATATACAAACTCATCTTTTGCAATGTCTATTATGAGAGCAATAGAAGTATTACCTAATATTATTTTTGCTGTTTTGATTGGGGTTTTAGTAGATAGGTATAATAAAAAGAAAATTCTATTAAACGCTTTAGTCTTACAGATTATTTCAATATCAATCATAATTTTACTATTACATATCAATGAGTTTAATTTATGGATTTTATATTTACTTGGTTTAGTATTGTTCACTTCACAGTATACATTCGGTAATGCATACCATACAATAATACCTTTAATTATTCATAAGGAACAACTAACTGATTCTAATGCCATACTGAGTTTTATGAACACTTTAATTTTATTAATTGGACCTAGCTTCGCAGCGCTAATGATAAGTTTCTTTTCAGTAAAAATTAGCTTAATGATTACCATTTTGGGACTATTATTGTTATATACTATAATCTTTTTTTCTAAAATTCCCGGGATACAAAGCAAATCAAAAAATGCTTCAAATAGTATATCGAGTGATATAAAAGAAGGATGGCACCATCTTATTAAAAATAATATTTTGTGGAATATGACATTAATTATATTATCGTTAAATATTAGTATTGCTTTATCTGGATCAGTGTTAATCTATTATGCATTAAATGATTTATTTGTTACGAAATCTCAGTTAGGGTTTATTTTAACAAGCACAGGAATAGGGGCATTGATTGGCTCTTTAATTGCAAAAAAAATTACTAGATATCTCAATAGAGGCAAAATTTATATTGTCTTTTTATTTAATACTTTCCTGGGTGTTTTGATTTTATTCTTCTTTTCTGAATGGTATGGTCTAATTTCAGGATTACTTTTATTGGGTATTAGCCAAATGGTTATAAATATTCATTATTTAACTATAAGACAAGAAACGACACCAAGTCATTTATTAGGAAGAGTAGCAGGTACCTCATCAATGATTATGAAGTCTGCTGCGCCACTTGCTTTTTTATCTGGGGGACTTATAGCAGAATACTTCCCTGTGAAATATATTTTTCTAATATCAGCTATTTTAATATTTGTGTCAATCATCTTTAGTTTTAAATTAAAACTTTGGAAATTTAAATAAAGCGGAAATTTACTATAGGGGGATAATAATGAGTGAACATATAGATATTTTTGATGATAAATATAATTTAGTAGGAAGTTCAACTAAAAAAGAAGCCCACGAAAAAGGCTATTGGCATCGAGTTTTTACCTGTATTGTAGTAAATCCTATTGAAAAAACTATAATATTGCAAAAAAAAATTCCTGGAAAATACAGTTTTGATAGACCAGATTATATTGATATCTCGGTAGGAGGTCATTATAAAAAAGGCGAGAGCATTCAAGATGGAGTTAGAGAGCTTAATGAAGAGATGGGTTTAAATGTTAAATATGAAGAGCTTGTCTACCTAGGAATCAGGCAAAATTCAGTAATATTGGGGGACAACTACATTAACAATGAATTTCAAGAAATTCATTTATTAGAGTCTAGAATACCTCTTATAGAATATAAATTGAATGATGAAGTAAATGGGTTTGTAAGCATCAACATAGATTTAGGTTTAAAACTATTACAAAATATTATCAAAGAAGCACCAGTTAATCATGTGTATCTTAAGGATGGTAAAAAAATCGAAAGTACTGTCTCTGTATCCCTTTCTGATTTTGTTCCAAATTATTTAAAAACAGATAAGATATTTTTGCGTTTATTTATTGCTGCAAAAAAATATATAGAGGAAAAGGAAAGCAAAGAATATCCTTTGTTTTGGTGAGCTAATGAAAGTTGATACAGTAATTATATGTGCAGGTGGGTATGGAACACGCTTTCTTCCATTTACTAAAAGTATATCAAAAGAGTTACTCCCTATTGGGGGAGTTCCAGCTATTCAAATTGTGGTTGAAGAATGTATTAAAGCAGGATTTAAAAAAATTATTATTGTAGTTCCTAAAAATACAAATAATATTCAAGCTCATTTTCAAAGAAATGAACAATTAGAAGAATATTTGAAAATAAAAAATAAAGATAGAGAATTAAATATATTAAAAAGTATTCCAGACTACTCAAAATTAATTTTTGTCGAAGAACAAGATGATTTAGAATATGGAAATTTGGCCCCTATCTTAAGTGCACAAGAACACCTGTCTAGTGAATACATTGCAATAGCCTTTAGTGATGATGTTATTATAAACGGTTCAGGTATAAAAGAGATAAAGGACTTATTTGAAGAGAATGAATTGGATGGAATTGTAGCTTCAAAAAGACTTGACCGCGCTGAAATTGTTAACTTTGGAAATATTATTAGTAGTGATGAACAAATTTTAAAAAAGATTATTCAAAAGCCAAAATTAGACGAAATAGTATCAGATTTTGCACTAATTAGTAGATTAATAATTCCAACTAGCATATTAAAGAACTATCACTTTTATAATAAAGAACCAGATCTAGGTTCAACAATTTCAGAACATTGCGAAGAAAAGAAATTCTATGTTAAGGAATTAGAAGGTGAATGGTTAAATTTAGACACACCGGAATCTTATTATCGTGCGAATGAAACATACTACAGAATTAAAGGAGTTATTACATGAAAGTAAATTTCCCTATTATTTCCCAGCATGCAACTTGGATTGGTGTTAACCCCGTACAAGGTTGTCCAAAAAGATGTAAATATTGTTTTTTACAGTCTCAAAATAAAACAGGAATCAAACCAGAAATTTTAATGGGTGAAGAAGAAACTATAATTGAGCTATTAAACTCACCGCATTATACTGAAGAATCTATTCTTAGTTTTTTTACGAACACAGATGCTTTTGCAACAAAAGATAATATGAATTTTTTAGAAAATATACTTTTAGAATGTGATAAACATAACATTTATAACGTCAAAACATTTATTACAAAATGCTCGATTCCTGATAAATTTATAGATTTATTTGAAAAACTCATAAAAAAAGGGCATAAAATAATTGTCTACTTGAGTTATTCAGGATTGGATAACACTATAGAGCGTGGTATTTCTCATGAAAAAATAAGAGAAAATTTTATAAGGTTAAGCGACCGTAATATTCCTATAATTCATTATTGGCGACCTTTCGTACCTCAGAATTCACAAAAACACAAGTTAGAAGAAGTTTTTAACTTTGTATCTAAATATTCAACGGCTTCAGTTATTGCTGGTTTAAAAATAGAAGAGATGTATTATGATAACTTAGATTTTTGGCCAGAATTAACAAATAACAATAGAAAAAAAATATTAATGGCAGAAGGAATATGGCCAAAAGGTGTAATTGAATTTTTTGAAGAATTAAAAGCTAATAATAATCAATATCCATTTTTCCAATCAAATTCTTGTGCACTTGCTCACGCCTTAAAAAAACCAGATTCTAATGCATTTAATAATACAAAAATTTGTAACTTTAATAATTGTCCTCTGGAACAAAGAGAACTTTGTAATAGTTTCTACAAAAATATTTCCTTTTCGGAAAAAGAATTTATAAAAACAATGAATTTATTAGGATATGATACAGATAAGATAAATTATAAGTTAACTGATGCTAATGAAATACATATTTTTGGTATTACTATGTCTGTAGCTGATCAATCTTTTATAACTCAAAAATTTCATAAAAGGGTCTTGGTTAATAAATTAGCTACAGATATATACTGGAATACGTCAGTAAATGGAAGCGAACCATTAGAAATATGAGGTGTATTAATGCAAATTCTAAAAACCCTAGAAAATACTTATGATTCTGCTATTAATTTAAAAAAAGCCTTTGCAGAAATTGATGAAAAGAAATGGACTTCAAATGTCTTCTGTCAAGAAATAATGTTACAGCTTAGTCATTTACAAAGTGTATATTATACAGAAGAAATGCAGTTTATTTTAGAAGATAATAGAAGCTTAACAAATTTGAATGATGAAATATCTGATTTATATTTACAAATATTAAATTTAGCAAATATATATTTTTCTTATCCTGAACTAGAAAAAGAAATTATAGAATTATATGAAAGTACGCCCTCAAATATGTTAAGTAGTCAATATATAGTTGCACTGTCAATTATACTGGGGCAAATAAACGAATCTGTGATGATACTTACTAAGTATAGATTTAAATTAAACAGAAGTACACTGTATGGAGCAGAAGAAACAGATTATTTAAAACAAAAAATCAGTGAATTTATAATCATATTGTTTCATTTGGCTGAAGGATTAAAAATAGATATCAATGATTCCTTTTTTATAATGTTCAACGATGCTTCAAATTTTTTAAAAGAGATATAAAAAATGGTAAAGGGAAAATTTGGGGATAAGAAAATCATAGATTACAAATATATAAAAAAATTTATTGTTCCAAATGGTGTTAATGAAAAAAATATTCATACCTGTTTACAAAACTCCTATAACATGAATATTTTAATTAGATATTATAACGAAATGTTAAGTAATTCAGGTATACCAGTACCGAAATTACTGGAAATAAAATTTGATTATAACGATTCTTATTTAATTCAAGAATATATCGAAGGAGACTCTTTAAATGATTTTTTAAATAATGCCGCTACTAGATCATATGAGTATTTATATTATGCAGCATATTATTTCTCCTTAATAATAGGATATATTAGTGATCAATATAATGTAGACTCTTTATTCCGAATTGATACAAATTTAGAAAACTTTATTATTGATAAAAATGGAAGTATGATACTAGTTGATATTTATCCCCCCATAAATGTTCCAATATTTAATAAAGTTGAGTTTAAAAATCAAGATTTAAAAGATTTATATCTTAATATAGATATACAAATAATAGGTTTAATTGGGTATTTTTTTAAACCGTTAGTAAAGAATAAAATAAATGAGAAAATTGTCTATAAAAAACTATACTTAAGTATTCAAAAAATACTTGAAGATAGTATATTTAATTATTTATTAACGAGCAATTACAATTATTCTATCTTTGGAAAAAAAATTAGTGTAATTGAAAATTATATAAATAACGACAATTTAGATTTTGAGAATTTTCAAAATGAGTTTTTAAAATTTTCAATAACCCGTTTTCTAGAATAGGTAGAGAGGAAAGAAACTTCATGTTAAAAATTGATAAGACTAATTTACACTATAAGCAATATAATATTCACGAAGTAGAATTTAATTGTTATTTTGATAACCTAAATACACTTTTAAATATTGAACAATATATAAATGTAAAAAATAAAAAGTCATCTCTGAAAAAAATAGATTTAATTTGTATTGAGGATGATCAATTATTTTCTAATTATTTAAATACATTTATAAAAACAGAAAAGATAGCTACTTTTAAAAGTGCAAACTTTATAGAATACCACTATAAAAATACACAAAGTGTGTATGATAAACAATATCTTTTCCGAGCAAAAGAGACTGTTAATGATTATATTTTAATTAGGGATAAAAATACAGTGTTGTTAATATTCAAAAAAAATAATCTAAATACTTTAATTCCTTTGAGAATAATAAGAGAAATATTATTAAGAAGCTTAGAGAATAAAATGGAGATATTTTTTCACGCTTCAGCAATAGAATTTAAAGGCTCTGGAATTATAATCACGGGGGATTCGGGAGCAGGTAAAACTAGTTTAATGACTCATTTTGTAGCGAATTCAGATGCAGCTTTTTTGGCAAATGATAGGGTTATAATAACAAAAAGTAATGAATTAATAATTAAACAATTCCCTTTACCAATAAGACTTGGGCTGGGTACTGCAAAGCAATATAATGAACTAATAAAAGCTGAAAAATTTCAAAGAAAACAAGATAGTTCTATGGAAAAGGCTCTTAAAGATTTACCTATTGAAGAACCTTATTATGAAAATGTAGGGAAATTAGAGTTAACTCCTAAGGAATTTAGTAATCTTTTCAATAGTAACTTCAAAGATACAGCTAAACTAAAACTAATTATTATACCTTCGATCCAATTTAATAGCGATAAGATTAAAATTATTGATTTAACTGAAGATAAAAAGAAAGAATATTTAAATAACGGTTGTTTTACTCCTATAGATGAATCTCGATTAACAGATTGGGTAGAAAATTTAGAGTATGATTTTGTTACATTGAAAGAAAACTCTAATAAAATAATTGAAGATATGATTTTAAATTGTAAAATAATAAAATTAGAATTTGGAACAGAAAGTTCAGTCACTGATTTAATAAATAATATCGAAAAAGAGTTAGAAATTTATGCAGTTAAAAAATAAATTACAAAATCAACTTCTATTTTCAAATTCTAATGATAATTTTAAATATAAAATAAAAAAAAATAATGTAAAAGTTACTTTTGACACAGAAACAAATTATTATGTGGAACAACATTGGAAGGAAATGAAAGAAAATTATAAGCAAACACGGCCATTGTGGAATGGAGAAATTTACAATTTGCAAAATATTGTATATACAAAAATAAATGAAGAAATTTTATTTGAAGTAAACTTAACAAATTTTAAAGAAGCTTTATATTTTTCAAAGTTAAATGACTATCACCAAATGAACCCTATGGGCGTACAGGTAATAATAGAAACACTAGACGGTCAATTAGTTTTTGGAACTAGAAAGTTTGAAAATGAATTATTATCTCTTATATGTGGGGTCGTTTCTCCAAAAGAAATACAAAATACCGATGATATATTTTTAAAGCAAACACTTATAGAAATTGAAGAAGAGCTGGGAATAAAAGAACATATGCTATCAACCTTCAAAATAATGGGTGGTATGAAAACTGTAACAAATTCTTTCGACATTATAACTTATTGTACTCTCAATGTTAGTTTTGAAAAATTAAAGATAATTTATAAAGAAAACGGTAATTATGAAAATTCCAATATAATAAAATGCAAAAAAAGCGTTGAAAACCTTATAGAGTTTAAAACACAGTATAATGATATTCTTACAGAGCAGCTGGAGAGTATTTTAAATTGGATAATCCAAAAAAAAATTATCATTTTATAACAATCCATTCATCTTAAAGTAAACTTAATGGGGGACTATTACTAATGAATATTGTTACAAATAATGAAAAATTTATAATTACTTTTGATTTAGATAATACCATAATTGATGAAAAGGGAAAATTTTTCCCGAATATAAAGGAAGTCCTTTCAGAATTAAAACAGTCAGAAAATATTATTTTATATTTAATCACTGGTAGAATGTTCTCAAGCTTAAAATCGCTCGGTATATATAATGAGCTTGTAAATATTTTTGGGAATAATATATTTTGTAATGAGGGAAATACCATCATTAATAATGAAAAAGTTCAAGTTATTAATAAGTTAAATACTAACTACTTAGAAAACTTTTTCAAAGTACATTTTGAAAAATTTGATTGGATAATTGAAACAAGCGAAAAGATAATTTTTAATAATCATTCGAAAAAAGAAGCATTATTAAAACTTTCTTATATAAATACTAATTTCTTTGAATACTCAAGTGATTTAAATATATCTTTGTTTAATGACAAAGTAGATATACTTAATATTTTCCTATTTCCAAAAACACAGGTAAATGTAGATTATATGATAAACTTATTCTACAAAGTTCATTATCCTGAAGAAAAACACACCTTGTACCAAGAGTTTATTAAAATTTCCCCGAAAAATACTGATAAAATAAACGGTTATCATTATATTTTGGATAAGTATAATGAACGACATAAAGTAATCGCAATTGGCGATGGTTATAATGATATATCAATAATAAAAAAGAGTTTCTTAGGAATTGCTGTTTATAATTCTCACAAAAAGTTAATCGAAGCAGCTGATATACATTTGCAAAGTAATTTGTATGATTTTTTAAGAAGTCTAGTTAATAGTTTAAATTTACCTTCTAATGAAATCCTAATAAAATAATGAATAAAGATGCTGTTGCATTATCTGCAAGTAGCATCTTTATTTAACTCAATAGTACTGGATCCCCTTGGGTATTTTTTTATTAACTCTTTTAAAAGGAAAGCCAGTTCTCTAATTGAACATTTGTAGCTGTGCTAACTTCTTCACATGCAGAGTTCATAATCTACTATTCCTCTACTTAATTAGTTTAGCTTTCAGCTATACCCCATAGTCTCAGAAACCTACAAAAGCTTCATAACTAGAACCGTTTCATCTTATATCAACAGTGACCTGATATTCCCGTATGAATAATTTAACTTGACTAAACAGCCGTAACGTTTAAACGCTAGGGCGGTTTTTTTACTGCTAAGCGGTCCAAAAAAAATTCTCTTTGCTTAATAATTTACTAACTCAACGAATGCTCACTAAATATTTTTTACAAAGGACGCTTATAGCTTATGTTATGAAATGGTGCTATGTTATTGAAAGAAATACTACATAAAACAGAAATAAGCGAGTTATTCAAAAACTTTAACGAAATAAATACAGCACAGCATTTACTAAAAGGGGAAGAAAAATGACTACAATAAATTTAAATACAGCCATTCATCCGGTTTTACAAAACTATTTAGAAATCTTGCCATTATTCCACTCGATGTTACCCGACATATCTATTGGCTTAACAAATACTAAAGAATGGATCACATACCGTCCGGGGCGAAAAATAGATGTAGGCGCAAGAGCGGGTACTAAAATAAATCCACTGGAACCTCTAGCAGATTGTATTAAAAACAAGGTATTAATAAATGAAGAAGTTCCAGCGAAGTTCTTCGGGCTTCCTTTCACCGGCCTCGCTGCACCTATTTTAGATAATGGTCAGGTGATTGGTGCATTAGCCATTCAATTACAGAAACAGAATGAAATACAACTTAGAGCTATCTCAGATCAAATTGTACAATCACTTGAAAAAGCTAATAACCGTGTTATATCAATCACTGATAGCTCAGAAGGTCTTTCAAATATAAGTGATAAATTGTTAGAACAGTCCTATCTTGCTATGGAAGAAGTGAAAAATACCGATGAAGTATTAAATTTCATTAAGAGAGTTGCCGACCAAACAAATTTATTGGGGTTAAATGCCGCGATTGAAGCAGCAAGGGCAGGGGATAAAGGTCTTGGATTCACAGTAGTTGCTAATGAAATTAGAAAACTTTCATTTGAAACTGTTTCTTCCACAGAAAAAATAAGACAAACACTAACGAACATCCAAAATTCTGTAAATGAAATTACAACTTCTATTCAAGAGGTAGTGGTGGTAGGACGTGATCAAGCATCTTCTACTGAAGAAATTTCTGCGATCATTACAAAAATTGAAGCTATGAGTAAAGAGTTAAACGTGTATGCTTCCAAATTATAAAAAAATAACGAATCCTTTATTAAAGGGAAAACTTAATTGAGGGAGATAACTTTGTTTAAACCATTGTTTATAACCAAAAAAACTATGAAACCTATCCCTAAAAAAGTAGGGGCTCGCATTAAAGCGATCAGAATTGAAATGAAGTTATCGTTAACCGAATTTGCTGAAGGATTAAGCATAACAAAGGCAAAATTGGATTCATATGAGCGTGGTTTGGCACTTCCGCCACAGGAGATAGGCGAAAAGATTGTTTTAATGTTATGCAATTTAAAATACCAAAATCTTGAATGGCTTTATTTTGGTGATATAACGAATTACATTATTGATTATCTAAAATTTTTAGGCTACGGGAATTTTTCTCGCGAAGCTGCTCACATAGTTCTTCTAATGTATGATGTTGAAAATTGTGGGCCCGATCCAAATGAAATTGTAGACCCTTTGGATAGTGAAATAGAATATTATGCCAAGAGGTATATTGAACAACAAGAAAGGTTAAATAATAACAGGCGTTAAAACTGGGTAGGACCCGCTACTTTTAACAATTCATTAAAGGTCAGCGGGTTTTTTATAACACCAATGTAAACAACTTTACAAAAAGTTGAAAGAGCTTATTAAACTATATTTATCTTAGCTAATGAGCGTTTAAAGATTAGAATAGCTTTAAACGTGCAAAACCCCGCTAATACGTAAGCGGGGTTTTTTCTTGTTATACCTGATTTAACTGAATACCTTCTTTGTTAGCGTTAATTTTTAAGCTTGTCACTATCGGTTATATGCTAGCTAATAAAGATAAACGGTAGCATCATTCAAAAGCTGTTACAAAACAAAATTCAGCATTTATTTAAAGACGGGAAAAACTGCTATCATAAAAATTTAAAGGGGGATAAGAGCATGTTAAATATTAATGAAATTTAAAAAAAGCGAATAGGATATTACATTATTCCTAATCGCTATCTACTAATTGATTAGGGGCCACCCAATCAATTTATACCACTGCTGATCCATCACGCATGAATCATCAATACCACCTTATTGTAAGAATTAGGGAGGTTCATGTCAATAAATTAAGTGAAAATCTCATGGAATTTATTACCAAAATTTAAATCGATTAAAAAAGAATTATATATTTTTAATTATGACCACCTTTTTGCGTAAGGTGCTTTTTATTTGATAAGAAGAAAGGTATATGAATGACCATAAAAAACTCATTAAACAGAGAAATAGACAAAGGAAATGATAAGTGTCTTTTTGCATGATGATTTAAGAAATGTTAACATAATTTTTGTGAAATAATAATTTAAAAAGGTGAGAGATTATGAAAAAGGCAAACATTTTATTAAACACAGTGAAGAAAACAGTAAGTATTCAAGTAAAAGGAAGAATGACAAAAGAAGATTCAGCGTTGTTCATTGAAGAATATAATAAAAAAGTAAATTCAGTTAATCCGGCAGAATATACGTTAGAAATTGATTGTGTAGAAATGCCAGTAGTCACGCCTGAAATGGCTGAAGAATTAACAGGCGTTATGGGGCTTTACAAATCAACTGGATTCAATAAAGTGATTTTCCAAATTAAAGATAGCAGTGTCTTGAAAATGCAATTATCACGAATTGCTCGTAATGCTGGCTTAACAAATGCAACAGTAGTGGATTTAGCTTAATATTCCCTAGAGGTCAGAATGAAAATTTTTGACCTTTTTTTTACGAAAAGGAGTTTGATTCAACATGAAAAAACACATCAAAATCACAGGCTTAGGTATTTATAATCCAGCAAACCAAGTAGAGAATGACTATTATTTGGAACACTTCAAAAAACAAGGGCGAGACATCACAAATTTATTAACAGTTTTAGGTCGAGAAAAACGTCACATCATTGATAACAACCATGAGAACAGTTTAACAATGGGGATTGAAGCGGCTAAAAAAGCGTTAGATAATGCCGGGATCAAAGGGAAGGATGTTGATATGATTATATTCGCTTCGCAATGTCCTGAATATACATTACCTACAAATGCCGCATTCCTTCATAATGCGATTGGTGCCAATAATCATACAATCATCTTCGATGCCAACGCGGCTTGCGCGGGTATGACCATTGCTGTTGAAACAGCTTCACGCTATATGCTGTCAAATAAACGTGTAAACCGCGCCTTAGTGGTAGGTTCCGATGCGAATAGTTTAATTTCAAATCCAGAACAAGAAATTACATATGCGAGTTTTGCAGACGGCGCAGCTGCCATTATCTTAGAAAAAACAGAAGAAGAAACAGGATTCATCGATGCAGTACACTACTTAGATTCAACGAAACGCGAAAACATCCTATATCCGCCAAAAGGCTTCTCTAAATCAAATGGAGAGAAAGAATATATCGACTTTAAACCATTCGACGGAACACCTTCCATTATGAAAGCATGTGAAATGATTGAAGAATTTCTTACGGAGAATGGCCTAACAATCGATTCAGTAGATGCTCTTTGTTTATCTCAATTTGCAGTATCAAACATTGAAATAATGCAAAAACACTTCAAGATCGCTGCGGAAAAGACATTATATGCAGGGGATGAAGTAGGTTACACTTCTACTAGCAGTCCATTCTTTGCTCTAAATAAGGGTATTGAAAATGGACAAATTAAACGTGGAAACACTGTATTGTTCTGGACAGTCGGAGCCGGAGACGAAATGATTGCCATGCTTTTTAAATACTAATATAAACAATAAATACATATAAAATTACATCCTACAAAAAAATTGTAGGATGCTTATTTTTTCAATATAGTAAACTTTTTCGCAAAATACCAATTTTACGAAAAAGTAATAGATGGTATGGGTATATTATGGTAAAATAAAAAAAGATACCACAGGCTGCAAGAGCAGCCAATAGTATCTCTCGAATGTTATTCGGAAAACTGCAAGAGCAGTTCATAAAATAACATATGTGATTTAATATGTTTCAATGTAAATGATTATACCAATCATACTTGAATTTTTCAAGTAATGGAGGCTTTTATGAATAACGAAAAAAACCATACTGTAAATATATACTTTGATGAAAGTGGTAAAGCAAATGAAGCCCTTCATTTAATGGGCGCAATTTTATTCCCACAAGATTACTATTTGCATCATCAAGAAAAGTTGGACGATATTATTCAAAATGCTGGCATTCACTGGACTAGTTATGGGGGGCATACGGCAATACGGGATAGCATTAAAACATTGCTATCAGATGTACTCTCGCATCATCATTTAATGAAGATGAATGTTATCTCTTATGATATTAATAAGGTTGAATTAAACTCAAAACCGATTAAGCCAATTATTTCCGATGTAGTGGATCGTACCATTTATACAAAGTTTCCAGAGCGTGTAGTCTACGGACTAATCAGGAAATACGGTAAAAATACGTTCGTCAATGCAGATGTTTTTATTGAGCACGATCATACATACGAAGCTAAAAATTATGATTTGAAGGTTGATATGCTAAGGCAATTAAACATTCAATCAATTTATCGTGGTGAAAATTTTAGAGTTAATAGTGTTTCCTATTTGCCTAAAAAATCGACCTACGGAATTGAAGTAACCGACCTTTTATTAGGTATTGTTAGAACAATTATTTTAAATGAAAGCTCTGACTCAAATCGTAAAAAAGCGAAAAATCAATTAGTAATGGAATTATTAAATAACGGGAGCAATCTTTACCCATTTTTAGAGTCTATTAAGTTATTTGAATGGTATGGAGATTCTAGTGAATTGCGTTCTGTCCCCTTTAATAGCTATATAGATGTATTTTTTAGCTCAAATCTTAAACTACTAACTTAGGGCTTGCCTGCAATAAAGCGAACACTTATTCGTAAAAATTGTATTTTGCGAATAAGTATAGCAATATAGCATTTTAGACTCACCTACCCTATTACTATATTTTATAAAGAAACTATAGTCAGGACTTTCCTGATTTACAATTACAAGTTTAAAGGGAGCGATTTACATGAAACAATGGAACTATATAGAGATTTTAGATGAGGTTGGATATGGAATCTCAGTGGATGGATACGAACGTGTTGAAATGAACATAGAGGGGTGGAATGATGATGAAGAGTGGGAAGACCTTGAAACCTTAGTTACGGTGGAAGCGATTAAGAATGAAGATTTAAATAGAATTGATGTTATAATCACATATCACTTTGATGATTTGAAAAGTAATGTGACTGTTAGGGGTTTAGTTAATAAATTAACAAAAGATATACTAGACCACATTTAATCAACTATATAACGCAATATTTACATATCCATTCCCCCTTTCCAATACTACTCGGAGGTTTATTATGAAAAAAATGAAAGTTTATTATAACGAACAGTGCTTGTATGACTCCCTTTATTATTTACAGCATGATATTGGAATACGCGGCCAAGTTTATTCTTATTTTTATGATAATAAAGGTCGCCTGACAGAACGTAACAATCTAGGCGATTTTTTAATTACTACAGAGTGCGCGGTCCACTTTAATTTCGAATATCAATTTAATGCCCGCATCCCCTATACAATGGCATTTGATTATTTAAAACAATCCCTAGTAAAAGCGGCTGCTAATGAGAGTGTGCTTGATCTTGATGCAACGTTACATAAGGAATTAACCATGTATTTTGATTTAACATATCCTGATAGCTTTACAATTGAGGAAGTACAATTAACCAATATGGATAATCTAAGTTACCTCTTTGAACATATGATGCGCTACAACTGCTCTCCTACCCTCACAACTGATTTTTTAAGTAAGTTGATACTTATAGAACCTGAAATTTCAAAAGAGCTTGTAGAACAACCTGTTAATAATGAAGAATCCGTTATTAATTATGAAGAAAACGCTTTTGAAATAATGAAGCATATAAAAGGTATTATTGCTAGTGACAATGTTACGGATGATATAAAGCGAGATATGCTCGAAATTTATGTGGCGGAAAACATATCGATCTTCGAAAACTATGAAAAATCCCTGAAGGAGTGATTTTATGGCTACATTATCTCCGGATGATTTAAAGATTTTAGAATACACGGATAATCTCATCAAAGAACTACCTTTTTATATTCGTGATTTTCGTATAGAAAAAACAAAGGAACAAATTTCTTTTAGGACGATTCACCAATACTTATATAGATACAAGATATTTTTTGAATGGCTAATTAAAGAAGGTATTGTGGATTCAGCCGATATTAAAGAAATAACTCTGGAACACCTATCCAAAATAAGAAAAAAGGACATTGAATATTTTATTGAACATGTATCAAAGGAAGATATTTCAAAAGAGCATGAAACTAGCCGCCGGGTACGTGAAATGCGTTCGGTATCACTTATGGTATCTGCGCTTAAATCCCTATTTCACTTCTTGGCAGTTACCAGTGATGATGAACAAGGTAAAACATACCTAAGCGAAAACATTATGGCAAAGGTAAAAATTCCTGTTTATAAAGAAACATCTGCAAATCGAGCGGCAGAAATTGCAACGCAAATATTGGATAGTAATCGCCTGTTCGATTTTGTTGATTACTTGGGAAATGACGGTCCAGATGGTTATTTAGCAAAATTAAAGGTGCCTCAACAAATTTCTTTATTCAAACGTGATCGTGAGCGTGATATTGCGATAATAGCCATTTTGTTATCCACTGGAATGCGCGTCGGTGAATTAGCGCGGATTACTATGTCAGATATAAATTATAGTGCTCAAACAGTTAAAATTACGCGTAAAGGTAATAAAAAGGATACGATTTATATTATCGATTCCGCCTTTAATCGATTATTAGAATATATTGCAATTCGAAATACACGTTATCCTCAAGCGGAGGTATGCCCTTTCCTATTCGTAACATTCCGTAAACCTGCCAGAGCGATTAGCATAAGAACCATTCAAATGTTCGTAGAAAAGTATACGGAATCGTATTTTCCTAATGGTGTATATCCTCATAAGCTGCGGCATTCTTTTTCAGTAGCTTTTATTAAAAATGGAGGCGAAATGACCATGCTCCGTGATTTATTGGGACATACAGATATTAAGACTACGTCGCTTTATATTAATATGGCAAACTCTGATAAGATCCATGCTTTAAATGCTTTAGAATCCTATTTAAGAACGCGTCCATAAATATTGATGGAAACTTGAAAACAAATTAGAGAAACCAATATAAGGAGCTGTAAGAATGAATATCGTTGAAACAGTTAATACAGCATTAGAAAATGTTCCAGAGCCAGGAAGTAAATTGCAATATAGAATTTTAAATGATACTGGTTTAATCTTCACACGCCATTCGGGTTTTGTTGAATTAAACAATAAAACGTATGGGCATTTATTCAATGTAAATGAAATTGACATTGCCCTAAATATCATAAACGAGCATAAGGAACAAGCGTATAAAGAAGTTGATAAAATTGGCTCAGCATTCATCAAAGCAGCAAATAGTCCATTTGGTAATGCCGGGAAAATGGTTATGTTACTAATCGGCACCTTTCTTTTCTTATTTGTGACGTATGTAATATTGAAGTTTGAATTTGCAACCCAGCTCTCAAATTTATTAAATAACAGCGCTAAGTAAATATATTTCAAATAGAAGAAAATTAAAATCATATTAAAGCAAATAATTATAGAGGAAAAGAAACGACATCTTTTTTATTCTCCGATTATAAAAAGAACGCCCCTTCCCACTAATCAAAACGGGATCGAGGCATTCTCTTTGTATTTATAAGAAGTTTGTCAAACATGTTTTGCAACTGTATCGTCGATACCCCGTACCAACCATCTCTAAAGCCCATGCGCTATTCATAAATACTTATAATTCAAGTTCAATAGCACCTGGCACCCCCAGTTATTTGGTCCTGAATGACGATTTTACGAGACTTATTAGGACACACCAATATTAAAACAACATCGCTAATATTAATATGGCAAACTCTGATAAGGTTTAGGCTTTGAACGCACTAGAATCCTTTTAAAAAACGTCCATGGGGAGAAAACATGAAATAGCAGCATATTTAGGGACACAATTCGCATAAGAATTGTTGTCCCTTTTATTGTTGATATATCAGCATTTCGGATGATTCAACACCCAAATTAGTAAATCAATTCGCATTAGTGCCTTACTCTTTTAATTAATAGCATTAATGAAGCTTAAAGCTTTTTATACAATTTTATAGACACTTTACGATCACTTTCTTAAAAGCGTTATTTTTCACCGATTGTATTAAAAACCACTACTAAATTTTATTATACACCTTCACTACGACTGTCTTTAATATTGCAATTAACAGAACAATCAATCCATTTATCAGTAAAATTTGTCCTATTTGCATTCCATAAAAAATTGCAAATGGGTCTCGAATAACAATTATTGCTAATAAACCTCCAGCCCCACTAAATATTACAGCTAAAAATAAAATTGTAAACGACGCTGAATATATACTTTTTCTCTTATAAAATACAAAGAATCCAATTATATTTGCAATTATTACAAAAAGAAACATAAGTATTACGAAGAAATCCATCATATCACTCCCTTAATGAGAAATTATTTGTACTTAGTTAATACCTATTATGCATTATACAATGCAAAGAATTTTTATTACAAAAAATCATCTTAAAAGTTGTTAATTAAGAAAGATTTTCTTCTTTATAAAGTAGAGTTAACTTGAAATAACTCTACAAATTTAAATAGAAAGAAGGAAAAGAAAAATGTTTGAAAAAAATCTTATCAGTCTAGAAACAAAGCCGGTACCTTCGTATGATATTTTATCGGTAAAAAATGAAGCTGTACTATTAAGTAATGTATTAGCCTACTTTAATAAGGCAGCACTTTTAAAAACAGCACCAGTTGAGGAAAAAACTTATGTTACCAACTGGATTTTTGATGAACAAGGAGTAGAACAATCTGTTGAACAGATTAACCACTTAATTAAGTACAATGATCAATTTACTGTATCTTTTCTCAAGACCGTGGTAAATAATGATAAAGTTACTTACAATTTCAAAGGTATTGCCTTAAATAATGAAGATGCTATTAAGAAAATCGCGCTCTTTAAAAATGACGAATTACAAGTTGAAAATGAAGTTGAGTCAGATGTTGAAATCTTACAACTTCCTGAATACAAAGAACCCGTTGAAGATAAAGATAATACCTTGACTGCTATGGATTGGGATGATTGTTGGAAAAATGGTTGCTGTTCATTTAGATATAACGGTTTACCTTGGAATCCTTTAGTTAACTACAACTGGTGTGGTAAGGGTTGTGGAAGTGGTACACCGGTAAATGGCTTAGATAAATGTTGCGAAATCCATGATAAGTGCTATGTTGGTAAAACATACCCTGCAAAATGTAAATGTGATGAGGCCGCAGCAATATGTGCTGGAAAGACTGATTTTGCTGGGTCTGATCGAGTATACGGAGCTATGATTACTTTACTATCACTTAACGGTTGCTAAATAAGTCAAAATTTATCAGTGAATAACCTACGAATCTCACCTGAAACTCGTTTCATTAAATAATATATTTTGGGAACCCAGGACGCACAAGAATCCTGGGTTCTTTTTTATTAGTTGTTGGTATACTGGCAGGAATGGGTTAGGTTTACTGGGGTGCACTATTTAAACCGGGCATTTGTTCTTATAATGACTATAAATAGCATTTTAACTTTTCGAATTTTAACTAAAGGTAAACAGCTAAACTTTATAACCTAAAATGGTTATTTGAATACTCTCCGTCTGTGAAGTTTATGGGAAATTTCATACTCACTATATCTAATAACTGTTTCACTCTTTCTATAAAGAATGAAGAAACTTTTACAAAATAGGTCTATTTCAGAGCCATTGCACTCTGTTACCGAGGATGCTTTCCTAGATGTGCAGAAGAATTACAATAAGCACCTTTACAATACATGTTATCTGAAGGTTAAATTAAAAATGAGTCCGGAACAATACCGAACTCATTTAAGCAAGTTACTTAAGCGAAATCCGTGTCTAACTTTTAAACACTTCTCATGCTTCTCTATTGAGGAATTAATAATAGCGCAACACTCAGCATTTGCCCATAAAATATCCACTTAGCCATAGTTATGATGAATTATTTCAATAATTCCAAACAAGTTTTAGTTTATTATTTTGATAAATTTCCTCTAATTATATCTCCTAATAAACAGCTTTTTAACTCTAAATTAAATATTTCTAATATTAGAATCTAATTTACGTAAAGAAACTATTGTAATATAAAATAGTGTAATGATAGAAATGAAAAGTGTAATAAATTTTATGATAATAAAAATATTTAAAGATGGTGAATCAAAGATGAAAATATGCGGCCAAGGCATAAATTCCCCTAAGGTAACAACTTCAATAATAGAATAAATGAAAATAATAGTTAATGAAAGTTCAACATTTTTTAATAAGACCAGTAGTGCAGTACCCAAAAATAAAAAAAAGAATATTAGTAAAAAAAAGTGAATAAGATTAATATTTGAAAGCGAATTTTTACCAAACTTAATTACCAATAATGAGCTTAGTAAAAGGATACTAAAAGTGTTTATTGTTAGATAACGTAGAGCGTCAAAGATAAATATTCTAGAATAATAGGGTATTAGTGTTTCCTGAGCCCCTTCTTCATATAACTCATTTAGTCGATACATCAATGCCCAGCACGTAAAAGGTATAAATAAACCTTGGATGATAATAATAGCTGTCTCAATTTGGTGACTTTTAGATATGATAATAAAGAGTGTCGTAAAAAAGAAAGCTAAAATTGGAACAAAAAAAGTTAAACCCATAGTTTTAAAGTCAAAATAAAACATATAAAATGTATTTCTTGCTAATCGCATCCTTTATTCTCCTTCTCTTACTACTGATAAATACCCTTCTGAAAGCCGGGGAGACACTAACTGGGAATCTTGCTCACAAACATTCGAGAAAATTCTAACTTTTAAAAAGTCTTCTTCATCTGATATCTGAGTTACTTCCCTCTCTTTACTAAAAGAGGACAATTCTTCTTTTGGAATCTTATACTCTCTCACTTTTCCCGCAGCCATATTCTTTAATTCTTTTGGATTACCTTCAAATAAGACCTTACCCTTTTTCAGTATACCTACTTTTGTGCTAAGAAACTCAATGTCTTCTATCAGATGGGAAGAAATAATGATAGTTCGATTTTCACTAAGATCACGTAGTAAATTTCGAAATCTGATTCTTTCTTCAATATCTAGACCAGCCGTCGGTTCATCAAGTAAAAGAATAGAAGGTTCACTAATTAATAACTGTGCAATTCCTACTCTTTTTCTCATACCTCCAGATAATTCGACCATTTTTTTGTTTTCAAATCCTTGAAGATTGACTAATTTTAGAACTTTAGAGACAGTGTTTATCCTTGTTTGTTTTTCCATTATTCCTTGGATTAATGCTATATGGTCTATCACATCCTTTACTTCAACGTTTGGGTATATCATAAAATCCTGCGGTAGGTATCCAATTTTATTTGTTCTTTTTAAATATTTCCCTTTTGAATAGTTTTCTCCATTGATCTCAATTATTCCTGAATTCAATGAAGTAAGACTAGCTAATATTTTCATCAGTGTGGTTTTTCCAGCACCATTAGGTCCAATCAAACCGTAAACTCCTTCAATATTTAGATTTACATTAGAAAGTATAGACTGACCTTTTACTTTTTTATTTACATTCCTCATCGTAATCAAATTTTCCACACTCCTCATCCTTTTTAGTTATAGTTACTAACTAACCTTGTAAATTTAACTTTAAGTAGTCTATTAAATATGCTTAAAAAGATTCTCTGTATCTGACCAAGTCGAAAGTTTATGCATCTCTGAATACCAAACGAATAAAAAATGTTCCTGTTGTTCTTTTGTTAAAGCATCGAATTTTTTAGAAAAGGTTTCAGGTACAGTATTTAATCCATCCCAATGAGAAATGAGTGAATATGACTCTAGTTCCAATTCGTTTTTGATAAATTGGGAGGCGATTGAATTAAAGATTTGAACTTGTTCATAATTTATAACCTTTCTTTCATTTGAATTCCAAAGTAAAGCAGAAACATATAGATCAGGAACTTCATTTATAGCGGAACTTATGTTTAGCAATGTTCCATGTTGAATAACCAAGTGATCGTTACTTAAAAAAGAATTGTATTCACCAGTTGGATTTAACAAAAAGTATTTATTCGGTAAATTAACATTTGGTAAATGAAAGATTTCAATAGTCTTTTCGTGAACTTTAGATATTACATTTTTGTAAATCGGCCAATCGTTTGAAATATCTGGCCATGAATTAGGATAAATTATTTCTTCACCATTTATCGTTTGAGTTGAAACTTGTCCTCCTGTAATTGTTATACCTCCTGTCACACTTCCCCTATATATACCATCTTTATTTTTGATTAAATTGGTGTAAATCGATAAATCACCCTTATAGGTAAGTGTGTAATCAATAAGTTTATTATTTTGCATAGAAAGCGATATAAAACCATTCTCATCAAAATTATTAACGAGTGCAAAAGGTTGATGATAAGCCTTAGTAGGTATCCAACTAAAATAGTTGGGTAAGTACAAATAGTTCTCTGAAATCGGAATCATAAAAGAGTCTTGTACCTTATAGAAAAAGCTTAAGCTCCCATCTGATTGATTAAAGTCTGTATTAATAGTGACAGTATCCCCTTTTTGGACAAATGGTAACAGATTCCCATGACTATCTGTTACTTTTTGTACTGGATAAGAATGATACAATACAAAAGATATATTTGTTGATTTTACATTTTCTAGAGTAATATCTACCTTGGCTGTTATTTGTTCATTGGAAGTTAACTGTATATCATATTGTTGTATATCGTATTGTAATTGTTCGAGAGGAATAAAATAATTATTTCCCTTATAATATTCAATTTCCTTTACTTTTTCAGCATAATGAAAAGTCGGTTGGCTCTTTTGAAATATTGATGTATAAATATAAGTGTTTACTAACAATAGAGAAATACAAGATAAAAATAATATGCTTTTCTGTAATCTAGTTCGAACTAGTTTAAAGAAAGTTAAGGCAATTAAAATTAAAGATATGACTATCCAGAATATTACTTTTAGAAAACTAGAAGAAGTCATATTATATCCAATGAATTCGATATATGGTTGGAATATATTAAATGGTCCGATGTAAAATAGGTTTTTATAATCTGTAGAATTAATATGAATATAGAAAGAGCTGAATATAGTAGTATTCATTGGACCAATTAATAACCAAATTAAGATTATGAAAACAAAACTAATTTTGTTTTTACCAAAAAGAAGTGCTATTAGGGCCCCTATAAAAAAGGAGAGAATAAACGGGAAAAACCAATAAACAACTATAAATAAAATTGTTTGGGTATAAAAACTTGAAATGGGAATATCTGATGCAAAAAAGTATAAAAAAATTAAACCAATTTGTATTGTTATGAAGAATAGCATATAGGTTAAATGAATAAACAATAATGCTGATAATTTAGCAAACATTAAGAAAGATGAGTCCCCGGATAAACTATTGGTTCCTGAATTAAACTCATCAGACAAAAATCTATAGAAAAATACAATAATTAATAGCATTACAGCTTGAACTATAAGCATCATTTCGCCTACAAAGTCACCATGAGTAAAATAATCGAACTCTTCATTACTATGAAGGAAAATTCTTGCAGCAAGCATAACAATCATAAATAAATTTAAACCTATGTATAGATAACTTTTAGTCAATTGTTTGAAATGAAAAATAAGCAGGTTTTTAAACAATCTCATGATTAACTCCCTCTTCTCCTAGAAATAAATAATAAGCAAACTATTTCGAAATATCTTTCGAAATAGTTTGCTATAAATACTAGTTTACTGTGACAACTGCCTCTGCATAAATAGTTTTAGTATTATACTGCGTATAAGCTTCTGCATAATATTTACTTCCCGAAGTTGCAGTGAAAGTCTCAGTTACAGCTCCTTTACCAGCATAACCTACTGCTCTGGCAACTGTTGGATCTGGCCAAATTCCATTATATCTAGTTGCCATCCCATCTACTGAATAGGTTGGTCCTCCAGATTCTACTGTTAATTTCCCTGTAGAACCTGTAGCTTGAACTTGAGAACCTTCAGCAGAGCTTTGCCCAGGAGAGATATGTGCAACGGATGTTCCTTTAGCATGAACAGCTGAGCTTACTGCACTTAGAAGTAAAATCATAAGCATAGCAAATACCAAACCCATGTAGCTTTTCTTTGTACGGTTTAAAATCATTTTCTCACCTCCTTTCATTGCGTATTTTCTAATTAATTTCGAAGAATGGATCCTTCTCAATAAGTTTTCTATTGTGGATATACAGGATTTGTTCAAAATCCAAAATTGTATGTGAATATGTGTTAGAAGTTAAGATAACTGTTTTATCTTTTAGATGATCTGTACAGATTTTTTTAAAAATCTTCATTTCAACTATATCTAAATTCACAAAAGGCTCATCCATAATGAAAATTTCTTTATTAGTTTTTTTCCCTATATCAATAAATAGAATTAACTTTTGTAAATAACTTAAATCTTTAAATCTATTATTTAGGTCAATTTGGGCATCCTTAAGTAAAAAAGAATACTCTTTATTTCTAGTATAAAAAGTTAGAATATGCTTTATTTTAAGATCTTTGAAAAAGTTTGAGTAATCCTTGGGAATATACATAGAAACCCTTTTTTGATTATCAAGATTCTTCTTTTTAACAAATTCATTACTTAATAAGATTTGTCCACTAGTGATTGCCCGTTTTCCGTGAATAGCTAATAATAAGGCAGTTTTTCCCGAATTATGTGGACCAACGATAACAACTTGATTTTTTAAGACAAAATTAATATTATCCAGTAAAAGTTTCCCCTTTCTTTTAATCTTCATATTTTCTATATGAATCATGATTTCTCTCCTTGTTTAATGATTGATATTTTAAAATCAACTGTTTTTCCATTTGATTAAGATCTAATTTCAAAAAATCTATAACTTCTTGATTTTTATTCATACCGATAAAATATTTTAGGTACCATTTTTCATGACTTAAATCAGTTTTTTCAAAAAAGTAAATTGTAAATAATAAAGAAAATGTTTCAATTTCTTTTTGATTAGCCGGTGTAATAATATTTCTCATAAATGAGTAAGTTACGTTAAAAGGAGATATACTTTCTAAGGTTAAAAATAAGTTGTTTTCATTAATATTAAGAAAAGGATCCATTAATATAATTTGATAACTATCTTGTAACCATAAATCATTAAATTTCGGTTGCGAGTAAGCATCATACTTTGGCATAAAAATAATATTCTCAGAACTAATTGAATGCTCTTTATTAAAGGTCTGATTAAAAAGATTCACCTCAGCATTGATATAATTAAAGTAATTTTCAAAACTACCTATATTACCTGACCAAACCTTTGGCAAATAAATATTAGTTTTTGAATTAATATTTTTTTTAATGAAATCACCTTTTGCAATTGTTAAGCATTTGTTCTCTTTTGAATATAAGACTATTAAATCCTCAATATCACTAGTTACACTTTTAATTCCATAGCATTGATCTGGATGAGAATTATACTCGACTGAACTATCGTTATATCTATAATAATCTCTCGTATTATCTTTGCTAGGTAACCAATTAAAGAAGTACGGTAAAAATAAATACTCGTTATTAATTGGATTTAAAGCTGTCCCCTTATTAGATTGATAAGTAAAAGTTAACGTTTGATTATTAGTATTATTTAATTCAACCATTATTTCATTATGTTGCTGTTTAAACGGCACTCTTTTTGAATTACTTCTAACCTCTAATACTTTAAAAGTCTCATTTAGATAAAAATTTATATTTCGATACTTAATATCCTGTATTGCTACACCTACAGTAAAAACTGGTTTTGTCTCATCCTTTATTTCAATGTCATATGACTTTATACTAAAATTTTGAGCTTCCGGTAGAGTTTCAGGAGGTTTCCCGTTTTTTTCAAATTCTCTAACATATGACGTCGTATAAAAATCTTCATTATCCGATTGATAATAATTAGTTGCAACAAAATTTAATGAGAAAGATACACCAATCATCAATGTTGCATAAATAAAGATTTTCTTTTTTATGGATAAAAGTCTCAACTTAAAAAACATAATGCAAATTAGAAAGAGAAGAATTATTATTTTAGTAATAAGAGCATGTGTATAGTTTGTTAATCCGAAAAATGGATTGTAGTAACCTTTTCCATTAATAGTGAATACACTAAATAACTCTTGAAAAGAATGAAATTCTGAAACTAACACTGCAATAACTATTATCAACAAAGGGACCATATAACGGTGTATAAAACCCGTCTTCTTTGTACTTAAAGCAATATATATTCCCAACATAAAAGGGATAAAATGAGATAAGAAAAAATAATTTATATAGAGTACAAAAGTATGTTTTACAATACTTACTTCAGGTCCAAACAAAAATGTATAATATAATCCAAAGATAAAGAATATTGTAGTATGCAATATCACGAAGAATGAGATTAAAGCAAAAGTAACAGATTTATAGATTTTCTGAGTACTACTGTAACCCTCCAATAGAGAATCATTTAATTGAGAATCCATACTTAAAACAGTAAAATAGCTTATTAAATAACTCATTACCATCCCAAAAATAATTAGTAAGTGAGATTGAGATACAAAATCACCACTGTTATTTACAATTGGGTTTGAAAGATAAAATACATTGATTGAAAATAAAAGTGTAGATAAGCCCAGCAATATTTTATTATTAGTAATAAAATGCCACATTAATATATATGGATTTATCCTTCTCACCTCCTCTCTTTCTTATTACAATTATTAAATTGAAAGTAGTATAAACCGCCCTCTGCCTGATTGGAGAAAACTTAATTATCTGAACCTAGATATGAATGGGGGTTCCTGATTCTCTTGTTTTTAGAGCTTTGCCTACATACTCGATATCGGCAAAAGGAAAATTTTCTACTATACTGAATTAAGTATTTAAGAAGTTAACCTCTTAATGTGAATCTAATGTATAAAGAAGAAAACATATTAAATTTAACAACCTTTTTATATATTTTTTAAAATTCATAATTAAACTTATTTGTTTAGTTTACTTCATAAACTTTGTTGCTTTTTACGGTGAGAAATAAAAACTATGGTATAGTTAAATGGAATAAAATTTCTTTTTTATATATTTTTGTATATGAGATGGGAATAAATTTTGCTTTCAGGAGGTGGACCATATGAATAAATATAGTGTTTTTTCTTTCACTACTTTATTAATCTTCATAGTTATGTTTTTTACAATGTTCAGTGGAGTATCGTTAGGTGCATTGGGTAAACCATATATTGTTTCTATGTTTATTTTCCCTTTATTGGGTATAATATTTGGATTCAAAGCCAAAAAAGGTTTATTGAAATGGCTATTAATCATACTGAATGTTATTGCAATCTGTACTATCGGATATTTTATATTACTGGCTTACGGTATTGCCGAAAGTTAATCAAATGCCTGTGAGTATCCTAGTATCATTCACATCGACATTCCTATTCGGTAATTTTTTCACCTTCATTGATTGATGGTATTAAAAAAGGAATACCTACTCTTAACTTAATTCGTAGGTATTCCTTTTTCATTTGTTTCTTGATTAGCGGTTTAACTCATACCACATGCCACTATTTTTATTAATGAATTGGTATATGCTTCGTTTAATTCATTTAAAAAGCGATCAGCATCTATTGACTTATCAAATGCAAACTTGGGTAATGGCTGCTCTTTTTAAAATCGGTGAAGTATTTACTGCCATAACTATTACTTCCCTTCCAGATGCATAATTTCAAGTATGTTTTTAGATGGTTTCAACGAATATATACTGTCAGTGAAACACAAATATAATTAAAAAGCATCGTATGTAATATTGAACTTCCGACAAAATAATTTACCTCGCGATTTGTAGGAGCTGGCACAAAGCCTTCTTTGTTCAGCTGTTGCAAGTATAAGGAATATCGTCTGTAATACGCGTAATTAAGCCTTTTTCATCGAGTTCACCGCTTAAATGACGCTTTATGTAAATATCCAAGGTCTCAAAAGGGCTCTTTGTCTTTAAACAACATTAAAGCATCCAAGTATTAGTTAAAACTATTACCAGGATGCTTTTAGATATGTATTATAAAATTACGGTGTAAAGCAATATAAAAGTACCACTTAATATTATAGTAGAATTGTAAAATTTATTGACTTGCCTTTTATTTGTTTTCGTATCTGCTTGTTTTACATACTTATATTTAGCAATTAAAGTCATGATAATTACTATTATAAAAAAACTGTAATAAGCTATATTTAATATTGCCATCACTTTTCAAAACCTACCTTTCTTCTTATATAAAATCGATCTAACTAGTATTAAGATATTCATTCTATAAAATAAAATTAGGCATGCAATTTTTAAGTTTTTTAGCGTACTTTTACTTTAATAAGATAAAGGTCAGCTTATATTCGTAAAATGTAATAAATTACCATTTGATATGGTATTGCTATTCTGATATAACTAAAAACATACATCTAATCGGTTTAAGGAAGGTTTACATGAACGCTATTAATGAAGCTAAAATACAAAACAATACCATGTGCTTAAAACTACGTAAATTACGTAAAGAATATAATTTATCCCAGGCTCAGATTGCAAGGATACTCAACATTAATCAACCTATCATAAGTACTACAGAGCTTTGTAAGACGCTACCAACCATTGACCAAGCATTAACGGCTTATTATTTGTTTTGTCCTTCTGAATCCTTATCACAGTTTTTAGACGATGAATGGCTTGAGGCAATATTACATAAACGCTTTAAACCCTTAAATCCGACAAACTATTACTTTAAAAATGTTGAAAGTTTAAAGAAAACGATTTTAAAAACATGCAAACAATATCCCAATAAAGCATTTACTTTAGAGGAAATAATCGTTTTAAATAAACATACTTTTGGTGCCAATATATTTCTACCGCTCACTGAAGTAAACCCACATCGTATAAAAACTTTAACACGCTATAATCAAAAGCTTAATTAATAGACTTATAAAAACCCACTTATCCTTTTCATGTCTCGCAGGGGCGCATTTGATGGAATGAGCGGGTTTTTCCTATTATAGTAATTACAAATAAATCAAATACTTTAAAGGAATTGCATTTATCTTGAATAATAAATTTAAGTTATGGACTGAACAATCATACGTCATTATCCCTTCCATGTTCTTTAAATACTATAAGCAAATAGGTATTACTGATGGACAAGCGATTTGTCTACTGCACGTGATTCCATTACTTAACGGGAAATTACAGGGCGATGTATCTTTAGTAGAAATAGCTACGAGAACAGGCTACGAACTGGATAATTTATTAGAAACGGTACATACACTTGCGGAGCGCAACTATATCGAGCTATTGGAGGTACCGCATAAAACACAAACTACCCTTTCACTTGATATAGAGCTGCTTTGGCAACGTATACTACAGTTTGCTGAAGAAATCGAGATAATAAAACATTTACCTTTGCCAACGGAAGCACAATTAAAGCGAAAAATCCGTAAAGCATTTAATCGTCCTCTTACAAAAACAGATTTAGATGCGATCAACAGATGGCTTTACAAAGAAATGCACTCCCCTTTATTAATACAATTTGTACTGTATGAAGCTGTAATGGCTAATAAAACGAACATTTATTATATGGAACGTGTACTCTTTGCATGGGAGGCCGCAAACCCTTATAAAAGTGATCCAACTGAATATCAGCTCGTTCGGTTCAGAGAATATTTAAACAAGCGTTCCGGCGAATATAAACGCCCTCTTTCTTATCAAAAACCTGAATTCTATAATTGGCTATCTGATTAAAATTAAAACAAGCAACAACCATTTTTAATTAGGTAGCTGCTTGTTTTTTCATAGTATTAGCATGAAACGCTTAATACTTCATTGTTTTTTAAATAGCGTTCAATCGCCTTTTTTATAACCGGAACATATCGCTCGTATTCTTGGCGATCTTCAAAATGAATTTGAGCACCTGTCAGCAAGGCAGACAGTTTTATTTCATTGGCATATTGTCGCTTATTATCTTGACTATTCCATATAGTACGATTTGTATATACTAATGCTTTCGCTTTTTTAAATATACTGTCCTCATATCCTAAAATTAAATTTGAACTATCAAGAAATTCAATTAGTTCGTCAATGTATTGAACACTGCCAGTTACTTTAAAAGATAAACTTGTCCCAGTGAAAATACCTTTATACACGTTGTCTATTCTAGTTGGTACAAGATTAATGATACTTAACACTCACTTTCTAAAAACGTACAGAAGGTCATTGGAATGTCCCCTCTGTATGCTACGCATTAATGGTAGATACAAAATGCTCGTAAACTGCTTTCGCTAATACTTTCGGTTGTGGCTGCGTATTTGAGTAGAACATTTTATATTTTGAATCTGATTTTCTTAGATGGGCAACTACTCGCCTAAACTGACCATGATTATTATGAGAATCTATAAAAACGATAACGTCAGCTTTATTAATTACTTTAATTGGTGTTGTATAGTTGCGCGGTGCAATTAAGATTAAATTTTTATTCGAAAAAGAATTACGAAGATTAGTATGTAGGTTATTATGACCGCCAATGACCGCGACATTTAATTCTTTAATCAATTCTATATAATCTTTATCGTCATGAACATCCGAAATCTCCTCCTCTATTTGGTCGGTTAATTCACGAATCTTAATGCCTTCAAGTTCTAGTTCAGCCATATCCAGTTCTTTATCCATTTCAAACTGCTCTTTCATTTCACGCACTTGTTCTTTATAGGACTGTATTTCATTGGTATGAGCTAAGTTTTGGTTATGAAGTGATAACTGGGCCTGACGTAATTGTTGTTTTAAATCATTTATTTCATTTTTTTGTCTTTCATTTACTTCATTTAACTTTTGAACTTCCTCACATGATGTATTATCCACTGAAGAAGTTTTGGACATGATAGAACGAGCCACATATTGAAATTGACCTTCAGCCAACTGGTTCATATGTTTATACAGGCAGAACTGAATCAATGCCTTAACAATTTCAATTTTATCTAATTCATACTCTTCCCACTCGTCAAATTCAAAGGCATCTTTTATATCCAATTCGATGGTTGTTACTTCTTTATCTACTAACGATAGGTTTACTCTAAACCATGAAGATTCAAAGTCATGGTTTAATGTGAAAATATCTGTAAAGGCTTCTAAATCTTCAATAGTTAGTGTTAAATCATTCAGTGTATAAATTAGATCCATATCGAAATAACTTAACATCAACTGACTATTCACATATCCCATATCGACAATTGGCGCTTCCGATTCAAGATTAAGATAGCTTTTGAAATAAGGTTCCATAAAGCTATTCAGCTTTTCAAGTAAAACTAATGCATTTATTTCACCGTTAATAAATCCCGATTTTTTTAACCATTGTTTGTATTTACTAGAGGAACTTAATTTATTTATTTCATCACCAGTAAGGTAAATTCCATTGATAAGTGATTCGAGCAAAAAGATGGTGCGTTTACTAACTGTATCGTGTTTATAATTAAGTGTATTTTTGATACTTCTACTTTTAGTAATTCTACTTTTGTTATTTCTGTCTTTTTCTTTAATCGCTTCATACAAAGCCTCTTTTGAAGTGACTAGTTCTTTAAAACTTGCATGGACATTTCTTGAAATCATATGGAAATCAATTAGTTCTCCTAGCGATTTCAACGATAAGATTACATCCACGTCCCGTTTAAAATGTTCTACAGCAGAGTCTATGTCTTTGTGAAAAAATTCGGTTTTACAAACTAATTCGTGGCATTCTTCCACCACTTTATTGGCTTTTTGTTGTCCTATGAACGTAAATAATAGGTTATAAATAAATAGATTATATTCCTCCACTTTAGAAACCATAAAGTTTGTATCTGATTTTAAAATGTATTGAGTATATTGATTAAATGTTTCCACAGTTAATTTTGGAAGTTGCTCTATGTATTTTATTGTGGATTTATATTTAGAATTTTTTAGAATCTCATAATATAGTTCTTCTAAATGCAATACAACATTTAGTCGATTTTTAGCATCTTTAAAATTATCTGTAACAATGCCTTCCGCTTGCAGCTTATTAATATAAGCCGTATTCAGCATACGTAATTTATAACTTTCCTTTAAATGAGTTCTTGAATTTATTAATTCATTACTCATGTACAATACGTCTGCCTCACTTTGCCCTATCCACTCTTTATATTTATCTATATAAATATCTAACAAATTAGTCTTATATCGAGCTTCCTCAAGCATTATTAAGTATTGCCCGGCCGCTAAATTTAAACCCGGATTATAATAAATAAACAAACTACTTTTCAAATCAATAGTTTGTGCAGCTATGACAGGTACACTGTGTAAATTCTTTTTAGATAAAATAAGATCAAATATATCTTTAAATAATTCTTCATAATTCATTTTGTTTGTTAACGTGGGCATAAATCAAATCCTCTCCCTTTTTAAATAAGCACTAATAACAGGACAAGACAAAATAGAAAAATTGATGTAAATAAAACTTTCTCCTTTTTAAAAGGCTTCTTAAAACGTGCTGCCAGAATAATCATCGCTAAAGCCATAGCTAATGACATCGATCCAAGTATTCCTATTAAAATAACAACTATTCCATTAATCATTTTCATTATTCCCTTCGGCTATAATCTTATACAATTATAACCAAATACCCTTATAAAAAAGATAGAACCGAAATAATTTGGAAAATAGAACAGCATTATACTTTCCAAATAAAGTTGTTTGAAACCGATAGAATGCTGTTTCGCTTCATCGTTTTTAAACAACTTTATTATTTTTTAAACGACTTTATTATCACTTCACAAAAGCATTTGCTTTGATTAGATACTTAAAAGCTTGGAAGACAATTTATTTGTGCATGTACAGTTTTGAGTACCAAAAGTCACTTTGCTTAATACTGCTAAGTCAATATTGACTATAATTCTAATATTAAATAGGTGTTGCTTTGTACAAGTAAAGCAAATTTAATCTTGATAATACTTCCTTTAATTTTATTCTCTTATAAAAATAAAGCTAGAACTTTCGTGATTCATCCTTTGTCACTTTGGCTATAAAAAAAGACCGCGCACTATGCTTTTACATAATGGCAGTCTCAGAATTGGTTTTATTTACTTTTCAGGTTGGCCGTAGTCTGTTCTTCTCTACTTTCAATTTCTTTTAATACATATGGAGCGCTTTCAAGTACAAATTTATATTGGCTGGCAGACTTAAAGCCTGTTGCTATATACCAATAGAAGACAATCATAAATATTTCAGGTAATAGTTTTACGCTAGTAAAGAATAGCCCATAAACAATCCCAATACTCGCAATCAAGATAAAGCTTAATGCTACTATCAGCTTTTTTGGCGCGGATAGACCACGTACCATTATTTGACCTGGAGCACGATTATATATGTTCTTTTTTATATAGTTCATTTTTAGAATGTGAATTGTAGCAATTGTACCGAATACAGCTGCAACCACAACAACGATTCCGCTAATAATAAGGCTCATGGTCCCTGATTCAAACCGCAATGCATTAAATATAGCCATATACAAGATAAGAGCCACCGCTGCCGCAACAAACTTTGACATACCGTAACGATGATTGTGTTCGTCCACTAAAAGGATCATGCTTTCAATAGCCGGTTCCTTATCCCAAGTTTCTTTTTGAATATCTTTTAATTTATATTTCGGTGATTTCTCATTAGATTTTTCAATTTGAACTTTTAATGAATCAAGAGCATCATAATTACGAAACATAGCGTGTTGGCTCCCCTTTTTATTAATATAATCAACTAAACGTACCATTCAAGTGATGTTCTTACAAATAAAGTTATACAAAAACCTTTGTTTTAAAAAAAATACCAAAAATATTAAAAAAGTACGAGAGTTTTTTAAAATTCTCACTTATAATGAGATTTGTATTGGTAATGAAACGCTATTGAGCGAGATTAGGCAATCGCTTATGGCAGTTCCATGTAGATTTTCCCTAAAATCTATGGCAAATTCTATTGAAGAAGCTCTTACACTGAAGTTCTCTGAAGTGTAGGAGTTTTTTCATTTGTTAGCGGTTCTTATACACTAAGCATAAATTAAAATTTGACTAATATAATTTACAATGATATAATTTTACCATTAACATTAAACGTAAAAACTTAACGATTTAAAATATATAAAAAATTAGAGAGTGGGAATTAACATGTTTACAGAAATGTTATGGTGGTACGGCGTAAAACACCAGTATGATTTACAGCGTGAAGCGGGCGCAGCAGGCTTCTTCGCCCTACTATCAGTTATTGGAATAGCATTAGGTTGGGATAGTATCTTTTATCCTTTGTTAGAAACTTTTAAAATTATTGATATGTTAGAGATCGGCGGTTTAATTGTACCTGAACGTGGAGGCATACATATCCAAAGCGCCATTAACATCTTAGCTTTCTTTGTATTCATTTGTTTATGTATCGGTATTCTTACAGCTTTACCAATGGCTATTGTATTAGTATTCTTTTCTATTTTAGGTTTAACAAATGAAAATTCACCAAAAGCGGTTCGCTTTATCATCGGTATGGTGTTCTTACCTTTCGTACTAATTGCATCACTCATTACTAAAT
This sequence comes from Solibacillus sp. NPDC093137, assembly GCF_050280445.1. Classification (NCBI taxonomy): domain Bacteria; kingdom Bacillati; phylum Bacillota; class Bacilli; order Caryophanales; family Caryophanaceae; genus Solibacillus; species Solibacillus sp. NPDC093137. The sequence continues at coordinate 32,464 of NZ_JBNNVH010000004.1, read as the reverse complement.
TCTTACGTCTAATCGGAGTTATGAAAAAAGAAAACTCCTTTCAGGCATATGTTCATGGTAACGAGCAATTAAAAGAAGTGTATTACGGTGAAGGTAAAAAGGCTTCTTTCATTACAAAAAATGCAGAAGTTAATAAAGATGATTATTTTAAATTATATTCAGCTCAACAAGGTAACGCTTTACGTTATGAAGAGGTTTCATTAGAAGAAGCAACAAAGATTCTTAACAAAGCCGTTCCTTCTTTAGAGCGAAACGATGAATTCTTAGTTGGCTACCATGCAATGTACGAGCAATGGGTAATGTTATTCCCTAACCCTGTCCCTGTATTTGCATCGGAAACAATTTTAGATAAACGTCCCGAAGCTACACCTTTTAACTATGAAGAGTTATCAACTGCTCAATTGGCACACAAACTAAATCCGCATGCTCCAAAACCGAAATTTCATGTGCCGGCAACAGCAGTGAAAATTCAATATGACTATGTAGACAAAAAGATTATTTGTGGATTGCCGATGGACTCTTTCGCACAGGTTGCTTGTTTAGATAGTTTAAGTAAAATTGCAAAAATTAGCGGTTCTGATGCTAAAAAAATGTATGAAATCGCTATTCAAAAAGTAGGTGTACGTTCGCTTGTAAATAAAGCTCATACATATGCTTATCTTATCCCTTTAGCGTATCCAATGGAAATGAGTAAGTTCATGGATAACTCTTGTGTAAATAGCTATTATAAAGCACTACAAGACGTTCCTAACGTTCAATTATTGGCAGAAACATATAAAGACAGCGTAATTACTGAATTAGGCTCTAAATCTCGTAACGGTCATTTGTGGGCTAAAGAAGTTCTACACAACATGGAATCAAATTAACCAGGAGGAAATGATAATCATGGAATCAAATTTCGTTATTACAGTAGGTGCTGAATCCTATACATTGAGACAGTTGGAATTGGTCTTAGCACGTTTTTATAAAAATATCCGTATGAAATCTGCTACCCATTGGGATATGCACCGCGGGAAAATTAAAACGCCCATATATCCTACTTCTTCTGAACTTATGGAAATTTTCGGTACAGATAATTGGCAAGACATCTGTAAAATTTCAGAGAACAACTTTATGGAGTATAAATTTCAACACAAATTATCTGATTACTACGATGTTACAAAAGCTTTAAATAAAGAATTGCACAAACAGTCAGCTATAAACATTTTAACTCCTTACAAATACCTTTTAGAGAACAACAATGCAGAAGAATATAAAGAGAAGATTAAATATATACACGAAAAGGATGGTGTGCTCCTTCCTAGTGTTACCCGATTAGCAAAGCATTTTGGCTCATGGAACGCAGCTCGTGAGTATTTCGGTGTTGAAGAGACAAATAGTATTGGTCGTTCAGCTACTACATACGACAAAGAGGCTTTATTAAAAATATTGAAAGAAAGCGGCAGTAATTTAACAAGTTCGAACTGGAACAAGTTGGCTCCGGATTTGGGTTTACCTTCTCGACAAATCAGTATGAATATTTTCACACCGGATGAATTATACAAATACACATCCTACCGAAAAAAGTATACATCACAATATTTACTGGAAGTAGCATGGGAACATCGGGAACATTTTAAATTAAGTGTTCGAGCGTGGCGAGATTACGCTCACGAAAATAACTTACCAATCAAATCAACCTATTCTACAATTTGGGGCAACTCCATTGTTAATGCTGTAGTCGCTTACCTTAAATCAGATAACCCTACATTCGAAAAAATGAAAGAAATTGTAGGTGATATGTAATAATTTGCTATAAAGCGATAATAATATCGCTTTATGGCATTTTTTTTGATTAGACAAGGGAATTATACAATGTTTTTTTGTGAAATCATTTAATAACGGTTATTATTAACGTAGAACTACTTATTTTTTTGCAACTTTAGGGGGAACACATGAGCATTTTTACTAAATATACGCAGCTCCATGTTGATGCATTGGATGCTGAGAATAATGTCGTTGCCCTTGCACTTAGCAAGGTACTAGACGTTACAGAAACGCATTTAATTATTGAAATGCCTACCCGTTTTCAATCACAAATGCCTGTAACATTTAATGAAGCGGATTTTTCATCGCTTTTAATAAAGTTTGAATCTGCAAGCAAGATCGCCAACTCATTTATCGCTAAAACATTTGATGTAGTTGACCATGATGGCCAAAATGCTTTACGTATAGAACGACCGAAAAATCGTGATGTGGTTAAATTTAATCGCAGAAAAGGTACGCGTGTGCATATACCGAACCTCTTCCTTGATATACAAAATGCTTTAACTAGCCGAAAAGAGCGAGTAGAAGTAATCGACGCATGTTCGAAAGGTTTTATTACGATTAAAGCCAGTAAGTCATTCTTATATACCTTACGTGTTAATTCAACCGCAGCTGCAGGTTGTCAAAATGGCTTGATTAATCTGGATGGATCTTTCTTGTATGGTCACATGAAAACAGAAGAGCGAACTCCTGAAACATCACTCATTCCAGTTAAAAGTTTTAAAGTCGTAAAACAGTTTGATTGTGATAGTAATGTCAGCTTGCTGCTTGAATTAGATTACTCTACATATGAAAAGACATTGCTTGAATCTTTTATACTTGAAGCATTAACAACTCAATTGCTCGAAGATGCCATAAATTAATAGCTACATTTTAAAGGACGTTATTGGTTTTAAAGAGCCAATAGCGTTTTTTGTACAGATTTCTGAGAACAAATACGTCCTTAAAGGTTCAAGGTAATATCGTACAATTATGGTAATATAAATTTGTAAGGGGGACTTGTTAATGATCTATTTAACTATTATGTATATGTTTATGCTAACAGTAATCGTCAGTTCTATTGGTGGCTTTATTTTATATAAAATAAGTTATAAGAAGTTCTCAAGAACGCTTAGTTATGTATTGGGAGTCTATTAACTTTACTTCTAAGTATTCCATTGACAAAATTACTACTGTTTGGTGGTATCTGGTTTTATCATTTACCCATCTCATTGCTGGCATTAGTGGTATATATCTCATTCCTTATGTATTCCAGTAATAAAATTAAATTGATAAAGTGGATAGGAATAATTTCATTAATTTTGTTTATTGCTGCACATCTATATCTAATAATAATGTCTATCTACTAGGAGATAAAAAGCTCCTAAACAATCTTCAGGAATAGAATTTTTTAGATTGATGGTAGATACTTAGTTTGAAAGTTGAGGAGGAAGTAAATTGCTTAATTGTTTTAATTACGAACAAACAATAAAATCTCTTGAGCCAATCTTAAATACAAATAGGCAACAAATTATAAAATTTGTTGATTCAATAAGGTATAAAGTTAAGCATGAGGGATATTGGGTCTACAGTGGTTTAAGCGTAAAAGAAATTAAAGACTACTTTAAAATAGAACGTTTCAATTTTGAAAGTATTGCTGTACATCATGTTGCTGCTATATTGGATGAAGAAAGTTATAGAGAAAATGGAATAATGAGCTTGGGTAAACTATTAATTACTGAGAATAGTTTCTCTAATTTTTTTCATTCATTTGGTATCACCTTTAATAAAAATCCAAATGGCCAAGTAAAAATGTATAAAGATAATAAAGTCATTGGTACCGATTATACAGACCATCGTTTGAATAAAGATCAATGTATAAATGGTTTTTTATTAGGAGAAACAGCACTTACTGATAGAAATGTAGAACATATATGGTATTGTCCTGAATTGATTTCTCATATTGGTAGAGAAATACTAAATAGCGATAGAATGGAGTTTCAATGGAAGGAACAAGCTAAACCATCATTACTATCTTTTAAAGTAGAAATTGATTCAATTGATTCGACCTCATATGGTTATGGAAATATACCAATACATGAGAAACAAGAATTTTTTGTTTGTAAAGCAATCGAATATTTATTACATAAAAACACTCATTATCCATATGATAAAAATATGATTTTCTTAAAAGAAGATGTTTCTATTCCTCCTGAGAACATTATAGCTATTAATCGTATAAATAAAAGGGATGAATAGTAGGGTTATATACTCATTTAAAGGGCGCGGTTCTAGCGGTGAATTCTCCCCTATTTTATATGAATTAAAAATGGAAAGCCTAAAGTAAAGGGCTTTCCTTTTTCTTATAATTTAAATATTACTCGCTGTGGAAAGAAGTTTAATCTTTAATTGATTAGGACCCACGTCACCATCTCCAACCTCAACCCCTAAATATGTGAGCATTTGGTCTTCTATAATTAATTTGGTAACACTTGAATCTAATCATAAATATACATTATTGGAAAATCGCACTTTTATTGGTAATATGTACAGGTACATGTGAGGTGGTAGATTTGGAGAATAAGAATAATAAAACTAATACTCCTAATAATGATGGTTATGAAGGGTGCTTGAAAGGATGTCTAATAGTTGTTTTAGTATTAATTCTAAGTGTATTTTTATTGAAATCATGTTTTGATGCTATAGGAGACATACCGTCTAAACCCGTAAAAAGTGGAGACTTCAATTATGATGGCGAGGTAGATGTAAAAGATGCTGCTGAATTTTTAGAGTGGAAATCAAAACAGGATGACTAATATATTCTTAAAGAAGCGTATATAAAAATAGCCACGCAACAAACATGATGTAAGTTACGTGGTTCTTGCCAAAGTGACAAAGTACATATTTAATAATATCAGGAACCAACTATTTGAACAAATTTTTTCAAATCAGTTGGTTTCTTTGTTTATCAGTGTTTGTAAAATACTTATAATCGCAATTTAATAAAAAGCTCTATTCCGTTTCTTCTGCTGCTGCAATTATTACAACGTCTTTTAATTTCGTATTATTTTCATTGAAAGTAAAACTGTAGACGATTTCGGTTGGTCCAGCCACGACTTCCCCACCTAGTTCATAACTAATGTTTGCTCGAACTAAAAAGCGACCGTTTTCATTCATATAAATATCACTATCATTTAAAATTGTGAATTGACCATTTGTATTTTCATTTGTAACTTCTTGATCATATCCCGGACCAAGTAACCTACCATATACACCTTCTTCAGCGTATTTCTTTAATTCAGCCAAATACTCTTTTTGGTTGAGGTAATCTTCCTTTGAATAAAAGGCTTTTAAGAAATTATCAATTACTTTAAATTCTTGCCGGCTATCTATATATTCCATATTTACAACTTGATTGGCTTGAAGCTCCGCATAGTCTGCCGATAATTTTTCATACTTTTCATTTGTTGCCTCATACTTTAGATAATTTGATATTGCAAAATAGAGAATTGCAACTGTTGCAATTGCACCAACATACACTAGCCATCTTTTCATAAATTATTTTCTCCTTTCGAATAAAATTGCTATTAGCAGAATTGAAACTAACAACAAATTTTATTCAAAAATTACTGGACGAGCATATCCAACTACGCCCTTATTACTCCAGCCTTTGTCTAAATCCTCAATAACAACACCAATTCCAACTTTATAAGTGTGAAGCACCTTACCATTCCCTATGTATAAGCCAGCATGGTCAACTTTACTTCCGTTATAGCTCATTAGGTCAAAGTAAACAATGTCCCCAGGTTTCCGTTGTGAAGCGGGTACTTGATAGCCTTTTTTCTTCAACCAATCCCACTGATTATAAGATACACGTTCCCCAAATTGGAATCCGAGCTTACCGAAGCCCCAAATCATAAATCCAGTACAATCCATGCCGCTAGGTGTAATACCGCCAAGTTTATACGGTGCACCTTTTACAGAAGTCATTAATCTATAAAACTCATTCCAATCCGCATGAATCATATTCTTTTCATCCACTCTACCCTTAACGACAATTTCTCCCGTTTCGGTAACAGTGGCAGCATTTTTGATTTCATTGGCTTTATTCATTACTTTACTTACATATCCACTATCGTGGTTATAATTAAAAATAGCCTTCTGAGGATCTGATTTTATGCCACCCGAAACTAATAATTTTGCGGTTGTGAAAATGGCATCTTCAATGTCCATAGGATCGGCTTTACCATCACCATTTGCATCTACACCGTAGCCACCATATTTTTTGATTAAGGACGGGTTTACTAGGTCAGCTTTACTGATATTTCCCCTACCATTTGTCCCTTTACATGTAGGATTTGCCCAGCCCTGCCATGTGCAAGGCATGAACTGTGTATGTCCAACTGCCCCGGCCCACGATACATTTACGTTCGTCGAGAAGGTCGTTTCGATCCAATGCACTGCCGCTATGTAGTACCATGGAGCTCCATATTTTTTTTGAGCTGCAATATATATTGGTACATATTGAGCCGGTACATTACTACCAGGAATTACAGAAATATCATAACCAGCATACAAATCGGAGTAATCTGAACCGCCACCGTATGACCCTGAATAGTTCATATAACCGCCTGCTAAATTAAATAGCGCTTCAACCATTAATATATCGTCATGCTCAAATTCGAATGGTTTACTTGTTAAAATGGCTACTAAAGCTGAATAGTCTTCTACATAGTTACTCGCCAATTCAAACGTAAAATCCCTTGTATACGTGGTTGTAGTGACGGTATCTGTTTTTTCTTCCCCATCTTCTGTATATGTAACACTATGAGAAGAACTTGAACTTGACCAATCACTCCATGTACCTTCACCCGGATCGGTAGTCGTTGTACCATTCCATGCTTCAACTTTTGCTAAATAAGTTACTTCATTTTTATCAGTTCTCGTACTTGATGTATGACAGCCATCTCTATCACAAGTTACCGAATACGATTCCGTTTTTTCGGTGTATTTGTCATACTCAAACTTAGGTGCCAATTTCGTAATTACCGTTTTGGCGGCTTTTTTTGATTCTCTTTCCGATACCCCCATTGATTCATAAATTTGAAGAATAGCGTATGCTAACTCCGGAGGTACTGCATATTCTGCTTGTTCGGGTTTACTTGGATCAACAGTAGCTTCAGATTGCTCTATGATGTAATTTCGTAATTCAATTGCCCTTTCATCACCAAGCGTTTCATCGTCGCCCTCACTGAAGAATAAAGTAGTAGCAATATAAATGATAATTACCGCAAAAACTATAGCGAAAATAATTAACAGATAAGGGCTTAGTATAGTTAGTAAAAATGACACGATTGACTTTACTACTGCAATTGCCGCGTTTGCTACGGCTTTAGCAGCAACTTTCGCAGCCTTTTTTACGGCTTTCCTTGCAACCTTTTTCCCCTTCTTTTTGGCGGCCTCTTTTGCTTTATCTACTAATATATTACTTTGTTTTTCTTCTTCCACTTATCTATTTCACCACCAACTTAAAAAAATACATATAATTTGAGGACTCCTATATTAAATAAGAGTCCTCAAAATTTAATCAGAATGCTTGTCCCTGTGGGCTTCGTACTTCATCTAATTGTCTACGACGATTTACATTTCGTTGTGCATGTTCATAAGTACGAGATTTCATTAAATGACTGAAATCTACTTGACCTAAAACATAATCTTCCGTGCCTTGTTGAACGCTTGCTTGACCTACACTGTTAGGGATATTTACATTCCCTTTCATTTGAGGTTGTTGTGAAGCAATTACTTGTTTCACAGTTTGCGTTACAACGTTTGGTACTGCATTTGTTGTTTGACCGTTTGCGTCTTCCACTTCAAGTACATTTACTTTAGCTTGGTTGACTTGTCGAACAATATTTTGGCCATTCGGAGAACTTACAGTTTGTGTTTCCGTTACATTTGCTACAGATTGGCGTAAAGTCGAAACAACCCCTTTAGCACCAATTGGAGCACCCGATGGACCAATTTCTACATTTGATTGTGGTACTGCTATTTGACCTGCTGAATTTACTTCAACAGGAATTGAAATACTTTGGTTATTTGACATACGTGCATCACCTTTTGTAACAGGAGATACGCGGTATGTTTGACCGCCACTATCGGCAGTTAAATATTGTTGTCCTTTATCAATTACTACTTGAACGTTTGATAATTGCCCACTTTGAACCGCGCTAGCTAAGTCCTCAGTGTGATATGTGCCAGCGTCCACTCGTTGTTGAAGTGGAGGGGCAACAGGACGTGAAACATGACCATGAACAGGTGAAGAGGTTGCTCCACCAATTAATGCCATTGGATTTTGTACATCGTGCTGTACTGGAATACGAGCACCGCCCGAATCCATTTTATAAGTAGAAACTCCAGTATTACCTACCTTAGCGATCTCCATTGTTGAACCATCGCTTGAAGTCATATCTTGATAAATTACTTCACCTTTTTTAAGTGATTCAGAACCGGCACCTATACGTGATACAGTTCTTGTTTCGCCCGATGCTGTACGAACTTGTACATAACTACCGTCACGAGTTGTTACTTGTTTAATTGCACCTGGAGCAACTTGCATATTGCCGTTTTCATCTTGTACTTTATGGGCCATTTGAATAATTTCTGATGCTGATGAAACTTGTGCTTGAACAGCGTTACCTAACCCTGTTCTAGTCATAACACCTAATGCACCGCCTTGAGCCATTTCCATACCTCTACGACCTAGCAATACACCGCCCGCAAATCCTGCTGATTGAGTAATAGCTTGCTGTGCTTTTACTGCATCGCCACCATAGTTAGCGACAATTTGTTGGCTTGCTGCTTGACTTGCACTTGATACGGCATTTCCGAATGTATTCATCATATTACCGTTCGTAGCCATACCTGTTGTAAATGCTTCTTTACCTGCACCTAGCGCACTTGAAAGAACAGCTGTACCATTTTTAAGTGCTTGCATATCTTGTGCGTAAGCACCTTTAACCATGTTTCCGAAGTTTTGTGCTGTAGCCTGTAATCTACCTCCAGACGTATCAACACTTTTTCCAACAAGGCTATTTTCAAAGCCTTTTGTAGCAAATGGTTGTAAGTTTTTAGCCATTGTAGAAGCTTCAACTTGTTTCCATGATGCTTGTGCTTGTTCCATTGTTGCTCCGCCAGCCATTGCACTTTGAATATGAGCATTTTTGTCTTGCTCCGTTTTCGCAGCTGCAATACTGTTCGCAATTAATGGCATGTTCGGTTTACCCGCACCGTCAAACATTTTGGCACCTGAAACGTGTGCCATCGCATTACTTGCAGCACTTGTTAAGTTGCTTGTATTACCCGCACCCGCATATTTTGAAGCCGCTGCCCCCATAAAGGTAGCAAGTCGTTCCTTATCAACTTCACCATTGATTCCGTTGTCACGAGCGAATAATTCACCATCTTTTGCAAATGATTCTTGCATAGATGCTTTCTTATCTCCAAATGCTTTTTGAGCACGTTTGTTATAGCTACCCATACTTTCCTTAGCATCACGTGGGTTGTTAGCTTTCCAATCTGACATAAATGCGTCTTTATTATCCGCACTCCATTGGTCAGCCATTGCAGATGCCGCAGTTTGTGTAGCATTCTGAGCATTACTCATGTTGCCAGCAATCATTTTCGCTTGTGCCATCGTATTACCGGCATTCGCTTTAAATTGTTGAGCTTTTTGAGCAACGATATTACTGTATTTTTGATCTAACTCTTGTTGTGAAGCAGTAGGGAAACTTTCACGCAATTGTTTCATCGTTGCTTCTTTATGTTGGTTACCCCATGAGGCAGCCTCTTGATCGGCTATCGCATTCGCGACATTCGCATCACCATTAGTTCGAGCATCATTTAGAGCATCCAAGCCCTCTTTTGCTCCTTTGAAACGTGAGGCAACTTTTGAACCCCCAGCATAACCAACTCGTCCAGCTAAACCACTTACAGCTCCGGTACCCTTAGAACCTATTTCAGCACCAGCAATCGCAGCAATCGGACCCATTGGAGAACCGGCTAATGACCCAGCTATACCACCAACAGCTTTACCGGCTTTCGAAGCAATTTCACCGGCTTTTAACATGTTCATGTTTTTAGCTGAAGCAAACGCAGACTCAGCAGCACGACCACCCGCATCTTTTAATGCTTCTCCAACACCTTTTCCGTCTTTAATATCTTTACCGATTTTTTTAGTACCATCTTTTAAGCCTTTCAAGGCAGACATAACACCTTCGCCGCCAATAGCTCCTTTTACGGCTCCAGCCATACCACCGAGTGCAGCCATACCCATCATGGCTCCCGCTTTATTAAGACCGCCAACCATATTTCCACCCATTCCTAGCAAACCACGAATTTGCTCTGAAATTGGAATGAAAATGATATACACGATAAGTGCACCAATTAGTCCACTACCTGAATTACTTTCAGTTATAGAAACAACAGCGACAAGCCAGAAAACAAACGCATGTATACTCTGCACAAATATAGTCCCGGTTAATTCTTTGAGCCACGTCATAGTGATACTTTTCCATTGTGGGAACATCCAAAAGACTACCATTAGTGGACCAATACTCATTAAGATTAATAGCGTTACCCGTCGCATTAAATAATAGAAATTCGCCCAAATTCCAAGTCCAAATATCACAAAGTTTATTAATATTTTTCCTATAAATCCTTTGACCGTACTAAATGTTTCATCTTCTGCAAGTGCTAAGTCTCCGTCTTCATCATCGCCCGAACTCCATATAGCATTATTGATGTCAAATATCCCATCTTTTAACTTGTCATCAAATATCCCAACGATTGATTCATTTACTTGGAATAAAACAGTGTAAAATGTAGGTAAGAATATAAACGCCAGGCCGACAATAATTAGTTCCTTTGTAAATTCGATCATTTCATTACGTTTGCTCGCACTTTTTGATGAACTTGCAATACGCATACCCGCTACGACAATGAAGCCTACAAAGAATACAGCAGCTAAGGTCAGTATGGTGTAATATAAAGGAAGAAAGCCATAGGATAACTCGGTTTCTGTAAAAACCCCCCAGTAAACATTCGCTCCATTCCCACCAATATCACCAAAGATTAATTCGTCTATTGTATAGACGTCTGCAAATGGCCACATTATACTGTCAAAAATCTTCTGTATCAGTCCGCCGATAATATCCGCGATTTTACTTGATATAGTATCAAACAAGGTTACTTCTACCTCCTTTCTTAAAAGTCATGAATCAATATTTCTACTGATATACTTTTTGGTAGAACGAGCGTTGTTTACGTCGTTCTGCAAGTACCGCAGCATTTGATTCGATGAAGTTTAGTTCTTCCTCTGATGGATCGGTTCTTAAATGCACCGATGATTTACCTACGCGTAAGATGCCCTCACCTTTTTCGGGATTCTCGAATAGTAAAGCCCTCTCACCACGCGTTAAATTGAAACTTTCTTCAATTAATGATAAATCCACCTGATTCTGTTGGAAGAATAAGTTGGTATAAGTGTTTTGTAATACCCCACGAGCCTTTTTCGATTGTAAAATCCTCACAAAATCCTGAGAAGCGATTCGGAAACCGCAGTTACGTTTTCTGGCACGTCGAGCTAATTTTTCTGCGAATGAAACGGTTTGATCATTATCGACCATCGTCCAGAATTCATCCGCATAAACAATTTTCTTTTTTATTTCATTTTCTGAATTTTTTACGAAGTATTCCCATAGGTAGTTAAGGATAACGTGATATGCTACAGGTCTTAAAAAGCCTTCTTCCATATCTTTTAAGTTAAAATTAACTAAGCGAGTTGTATGTATATCAACATTTTCTAACTCTTTCCCGAAATACGTTTGTCCGTCAAAAATCGGTTTTGAACCATCTTTTAAGAATGGGCGAATAGCTGCTAACAAACGTAAGCAATTTTCTTCTTCACTAAAACGCTCACTTAAATAGTTATAAACATCGCTAATAGTTGGCTCCGGTTTTTTAACATCAACTTGATTAATTAATCCATCTTTTACTAATGGCTTTTGCGTATATAATGTTGATGGATGCGTACCGAACATAAAGCGCGGGTCCTCTGTATAAAGGTATTTCAACGCTTCTTCTAGGAAGTTACGTTCAAATACAGTAAGTCCTTCGCCCTCTTGGTTTTTACCGCGACAAATTATATCGAAGAACTCTGTTACCTCGTTGATTTTTTCACGAATCGGCACAAATTGTATGTACATTTGACCGTCACGCTCTATAAGTACACGATCCTCACTGTTTTCTAATTCGTCTAGTTCCTCGTCTTCCTCATCATAAGGAATCGTTGAAACGTTGATTGCTAAAGGATTGATACGAATTTTACTTTCTTCAGAAAGAGAAATGTTAATCCCACCTAAGCGTCGAACTATCTTGAGAAATTCGCCCTCAACGTCTATTAATCTTGAATATACGTTCATTCCTGTTGTTTCACGAGCTAACAATAGTTTCATAGCAATCGACTTACCCGAACCCGAAACACCCAGAATCGCCATATTATAATTATCTGGACGATTTTCAGGAGTACCGAACGCATTGTAAAATTCTTTTTGTCCTGTACGTTGATTAATACCAATTGGAATACCGCCATTAAATTTACCGCTACCACTGATAAACGGTGCAAATGTTGATAATGCTCGACGGTCAACATTACGCATTGAATCTGGAATTTCATTTTTAGAAAGCGGTGTTGCAGAACGGAAGCCCTTCTTTAAGCGTCCCCATGTAGAAACCATTTTAAAGAATAAGCCCGCCATGTTATCCTCAACAAATTCGCTGTACTTATCTAATTGGCGCTTTTCATCGGCATATAACATACCGACTACACCCACATGGTAACTATCATTTTCACTAAATTGAGTTTCATCTGCTAGAATCTCGTTGTCCTCAATTTTCGTTTGCAAATCGCGTATCTGATCTTGATTTCCTCGTTTAATTTGGAAATACAAGTTTGATTTCAAAATCGTATTTTGTTTTTGTAACATACGAATAGCAGATGATTTTGGGATTTTTTGAATATCCAGCATTACATCGCATTCGCCACTACTTGTTAAGTTAGACAGCCAGTTAGTACGTAATTTTCGTGGCCATCCATCACGCGGGATATAAAACGGTCTGAAATGCGTAAGTGTACCCAACGACTGTTTCATGACACCTGTATCCGCATCTTTATCTAAAATGCCGACACCTTCAGGAGCAATAACGTCCCAAAAATCTGCTTTCATATCCATAAATGGCGTTGATTCTACTTCTTCCTCTAATTCAACTTTTCTCTTACGTCCACGTTTCCCTTTAACATTCACCTTTTTTGAAACCTTTTCAGTATTAATTGTTTCAATTGAAGCGTCTTTAATAGGTACGTCATTGTTGATATTGTTGATAGATTCCTCTAAAGCAGCGCCATTTTTATTTTTTTTCTTAGGATTTGAACCTTTTGATTTAATAAACGGCATTTAATCACCTTTCAGAACTAATAATGGATTGTGCTTATTTTTATGCTTCGTCGCTATTACGACTTGCTTGTTTTTCAGTTTGCGTAAATTTATCAATCTCAGCTTTTGTACGCACAATACGTTCGGGAGATTGATCGGCGGTTGAGTAAATCGCTAATTTTTCTTGGCGCTCCAAATCACGATAACGGTTTTTAATAGCTTTACGACGGTTGAAGGCATAATAAATAACTTCTGTAATCCCATCGTTTGTTAATAAGCTAACTTCCATTTCACCACGTCGTAATTGTTGACGCGCTGCTTGCACACGACGCGTAAGCTCGTTAAATGCCTTTTCAAGAATACGTTCCTCTAAATCGTCCTCATTATCTAAACGAAGGTCTTTCACTTCCACCTTATAGTCGAATAAAATGTATCGTTTAGTTTCATAACGCGGTTGCGATTTTTGCCATTGTTCTAAGTCTTCAATCATATTTAATGCAAATTCATAAGCGGCACTGTTTAAATCTTCTGCAGCTTCAATTTGATTTGTAATTTCTTCGATTGGTTCAGTTAAATCAACAAAACGGTTTTGTAAATAAATACGAACTGGATAATTAATAGAAGCTAACCATGTTTCAAATGCAATATCTATTACCTCTTGCTCTTCTGGATCACGTAGGAAATAGTTTACCGGCTCAACTTCTGCAAACATCGTAAACTCATTGTCCGAGTAACGTAACATATGGTCTTGAACACCAATTACATTTGGAAACATCTCTTGAAACGGAGTAGATTCTTGTTCCAATAAAGCCTCTTTTTCTATTTGTGCTTTCGACATTTTTTTAGCATCGGATGCTTTCGTGCCCTTTTTGTTTACAGTGTTACTCTTTACTTTTTTATCTTTCCAGGGAAGGATCGGTTCTTTTAAAACTATCCTTGAAAACACCCAACCGCCAGCGAGTAAACCGAGTATCAGTAATACGTCTGTCATCTATTCAATCTCCTTAAATTCTTCTGCTCGTCCTTTTCTCCATATACCTAAATTCGATTTCCGTTGGAATTTTATTAACAGGTAATAATCTCGATTCATATTATATTTTGCGACGGGTGCAAAGCCTAAGAAGATCACAATAGCCAATACAGGTAATGCAGCTATAATACTTACAATAATCGCAGGAATAATACCGGCAATTGCAAACACGAGTTTCGCGAGTGGTGGAACATAAGCATATATAGTTGAACCGCCTAATATTAAGTAAATAAATTGCCTTGTTGATACGACTCCCATTAAGTTTTTCTGCTCGGAAGACATATCAATAGGAACATTCGCACTTCTCACAGTGAATTCACCCCTTTCAATATGTCCGTTATATAAAAGCACTCCCCGTCATTTAAACGATGGAGTGCTGATAGAAAGTACTATACCCCCTATAGGTTTACAGCCCAACCTGCGATCGTGTAAGCTTTATAAATTACATAAACACCGATACAAGCTACACCAATAGCTGCTAAGCCACCAGTACGTTTTTGAGGGTTACTACCTGAGCCAGCTAATAACATACCGCCAATAATAATCCAAACAACCGCCCATAATGCACCGATACCCATGATTAAATAGACAATTTTAGTAAGACTGCCCATAAGACCGTCTGTGCTATCGTCTAAATTCCCTTTCGTAATACCCGCATTTTTAAGTGCTTCTGCTTCATCGGCAAACGCTGGCATAATTGCTCCAAAGTAAATTGAAGACATTAGTGCTGAACTTGTTGCAACTTTACCTTTCATCGAGTTAAAGAATCCTTTTTTCGGCTCTTTAGCTTGTGAAGAGTTTGCATCAATAACATTAGCGATATTCTCTTTTAACTCTGCAATATTCATTGCTTCTCACAACTCCTTATTTATTGTTTAAAAACTTGTAGCCCAGCCGGCTATTGCATATGCTTTAAAAATTATGTAAACACCAACACATGCTAAAAGGATTGCTCCTAATCCAGCGGACCTTTTTTGTGGGTTACTTCCTGAGCTTGAAAGTAACATGCCACCTATGACGATCCATGCCACAGCCCATAACAAACCAATCCCCATGATTAGATAGACTATTCCAGTCAGATCTTCCATAACTTCGGCTGAAATAAAACTGTTCTTACTGAAGCCGTTTTCTTCGAGTTTACTAGCAGCAGCATTCGCCGCACCTACTTTAAAAGTGAGCACTAGATACATGGAGGTCATAAATGTACCGACAACACCTATTTTTTTAGAAAATGCACTTGCATTTTTACTATCATTTATCGGTGAAACGTGTACAAAGGGGTTTTTTTTTTCAAATCTTTCACCTCCGCTTGAAAAATAGGTACAAAAAAATACCCCACTTCGAGTACATAGAGAAACAGAAATAAACCTAAATACATATAGGTTCTGTTTATATACTCAAAGTGGGGTATTCCCATCTTTATAATATGAAAGCTACACACGGGCATACCTGTTCGCTTTATTTATATATGTCATTATATAAAACTCTTTCAATCTTAACAAGTCAATTTTATAATTTGCAAACTTATCAGTCCTTATAACAGAGTTGTATAAAAAAAAATTAATAAGCGAAAAATCCATACTTCTCATATTAAATTGAAAGAATCATGGTACTCCTCTTCTAAATCAGCAAAACGATCCTTCCAGATAATTTTTGTATACCATTCACCTTCTCCATCGAAGAATATTGTATTATATGCAATAACGCCTATTCCTTTTATGTTATAGTCTTCCTGTAACTGACTGTAAATAGACAACAAATCATAATTAAGCTCTGAAATTAAAACTTCTATTTGCTCAGGATATTCCTTAATTTGTTCAATTTGTTCATTATAGAAATCAATCGTACCTATTATAGAATTATAAAGACTGACATCTAGGTAATCTTTTTTTAATTCTACAAAATCATCGCAATTACATATTGAAACAATTTTATATTCTGTAAAATTTTCATTTTCATGTAAAATCATTATATTATATTTAATTTCTGAACAGCTTTCGCATTTTAATTTCTTTTGAAGTTTTATTGTTTTTTTACTTATATTCCAAAGATAATTAAATTCTGCTTCAGCATCTATTATAATATTTTGTTGTTCTAACTCCATTAGATTTTCAAAATTATTACTCGCATTCTTACTCCAATTAAAAGAACCAATCAGAATTTTTTTTCTATCTATAATACAAAATTTATGATGCATATAGTTCGACTTATTAAACATACGAATTTTTTTAATTTTTACTCCTGATTGAATTAACCTATTAATACACTTATTATGCCTGTTATTAATAAAATCATCATTTACAATTATTTTTACTTTTACACCATTGTCCACTAACTTCTTAAAAATACACTCATAGAAATCAAAGTTTAACCATGCAACTGCTATCAACACTTTTTTTTCCGATTTCATTAATGCATTAATAATTATTTGCTGATGATTATTGAAATGAATTTTACTCATAGTCTTTATTCTCCCCCTAAATAAAAAAGCCCGTTCACTTATATTGATTATAAGCGAACAGGGTTTTATGTTTATAGATATAGACAGCTTTTTTAATCGAAAATTTATTGAAAACATTGGAACTGAGGACGTATTTTTTGATGCAATGCGTCATCTAGTCCTTTCGTTGACTCTGTATTCGGCCATAGAGCTGCATAAACTTCATAACCTTCTTCTACTAAATGATGTAACATTGCTTTGTATTGAGCTGCAACTTTATCATTCGTAATTGCATCCATATCAAACGCGATATTTACACGTTTAGCTTCTACCGCCTTTAATGTTGGTAGCAATGTTTTCCAAGTGTTTACACCGGGAACCGCAAGCACTACATCACCAACCGTTTCAATTTCGTCTGCAAATGCCTCTGAAATTAAATCGACAGCAATATCTGCTTTTAGCGCTCCTTCGGTTACCCAAACTGCATCGCTTTTAATATTAACTAAATATTCTTCTGCATTCATTTGAGCCTCGGCTAATTTCTCGTACTCTTTTAATTTATAAGTTGGCACAGCTACATGTACAGGTAGTGGTGAATCTTCTGTTGCTGCAGGAGTACCATAATTATAATTTGCTGATGAAAGCCAAATATATCGTTGCGACTTTTCCAGCTTAATAGAAGTGTGTTTCTCCCTTTTTGTAACCGTTGCTGATTGCCCTACTTCTAAACGAAACTCTTTAATAATTTCACCGTAATCCAGCACTTGAATTAAGTTTGGTTGTTCTTTGATACGAACATGTAAACCTTTGAAGTTTGTTGGATCGGCGGAAACCTTGCTTTTAACTTCTGTTGTCCGAATTTGAAAACCTGTAATCTCCATATGTTCATTACGATAAGGAATTAAAATACCGTCATGTTTCACTAAATCCCATTGATTCTCTTTGTTAAGGTAAAGACCTGGGAAACCGATAGCTACTTTTTCACTTTTAAAATCTGAGTGATTATATAGTTCAGTTCCTAAAAGCGCCTTTGCCCCTTCAATTGAATCTGGATATGAGCGATATTTACGAAGTAAAACAGTTTCTTGCGATAATCCGCGCCCTTTAAATAAGTGATCACAATGTGTCTGATTGACTTTTAGTGTGCTAAGAAATGCTCTATAGCGGGAATCTAATAAGTTAATCGGAGCTTTCTTGCGATTTTTATTTGTATTTGCTTTAACACCTGTCACTTTTACTCCATTTTCTAAATGGTGTACATATGATACGTTTTTATCACTAAATTTAATTGGTGATTCCATACGAGTACAAATTACTGTAGTGCCATCATCCTTCACCATACAGTTTCCTGTTTTGCCACATACGAAGCAAGGGGCTTTATAAAATTCATAGAATGTGTGCTTATTTTTATCAGTAAATGCTCTACGTAAATATGAAGTATCTAAAGTCGTCATTATTTTATTCTCTCCTTTAATTTAAGTGACCGCGCATCTTTACCTCGATCACTTCACCTTATTATTAATTTTCGTTTTCCATTAAGCGTAGTTTAATACGTGTCGTGTGAATTTGTTCTTGATTGGTGGGAACACACTCACAACTGTCAAACCTTCACGCAATAAAAACCCTTCCGGACTCTCTAAAAAGTTATCGTTACTTATAACGAATTTGTTATCAGGTAACTGCTTTGTAAACTTTTTGCCTGTAACGACAATACAAATGGGATTGTTATACGAATCTAAGCCTTCAATCATCGCTTTAAATTTTCCACGATGGTACTGTAGCTCTGTTCGTTTTCCTGACCATATAGCCGAAACTAAATCCTTTGTTGTATAGCCACGTTGTTGCATACGGCCTTGTGCATACGCTGGAACAACAATTTTCCCCATTGCTAATGCTTTTTGAATTGTAGCTGTTTTAAAAAAGTCTAAGCGCGTAGCTTCCACTTTGAAACCGACATTGCGAAGATTTAAAAATTCTTCAATATCGAAATCACGCTCTACAATCATTTCCTCTCGAACTTTTTTAACGGATGTTGTTAGAACAAAGCTATCGTCAATTTTAGTTAGCGATGCTGTATCTAACAGTGTTAAAGGTACGTTCGTTTTTGTTTTAAATTCTTTTGTTAATCCTGTCATTATTAAAACCTCCAAAGGTAAATTTGATTTTTTACAAACAAAAAAGCCTTTGGAAATCAATGAAATGTTCAATATACGGGAACAGTACGCAAAAATGAGCATACGGGTAGCGTATATTGTTAATTCAATGAAGTCCAAAGACTTTAAAAGTTCAGTGTCGCACAACCTAAAAATTATCGGGAGGATAATTGGTTTGCATAATAAGAAAAAGAAATAGTATTGAATAAAATTCTATCACCTAACTATTTAATTTTCAATATTGTCTTGATAATCTCCCAAATTGTAGGCCATGACGGTACTTTTAGGCTTGAACCGATTGCAAACTGTTTGTCACTTTCCGCAGTTGTAATTGTTTCAAAATCATCACCTAATAACTTTTCCGCTATCTTTTTGTATGGCTCAAACAGTAATTGTCGCCCGCCTTTTTTATTGTAAAACACGGGTTGCGTTTCATAATAATTTCTCATTACGTGTTCGTGCATGGCGGGTAGTTCCCCTAAGAGTGGTAATTCCATTGCTTCTGCCAGTCGCTTTGTTTCCGAAAAATCATATGTTTCCGAGAAGATCAGTTTTACTTCAATGTTATAGTTTTGTTTTAAATAATGAATGTAATTTTTCCATGCTACAATTTCTTGGAAAGTGTCATCTACAAGTACCCACAATTCATTAATATAAGACAAAGCATGTGATGTAGGTATCGACATTTCTCCTGATGGTAAATCAATGAGAATAACATCCATAATTTGCGGAGCTGTAAAATATGCTTCCAGTGTTCCATAACTCCACGACAAATTAGCGTCGGTATCATCTAATGGCAAGAAAAGTACATTTCGATACTTCCATTCAGCAGTTGTTTCATCATTTACATTCTGTTTTACTACGTCATTAATATTTTGAGCGTAACTCCGCCAATTGACCGGCACATTACTGTAGCGACGTAGAATATGCTTCATTTTATTATCTCCGCGAATCCCTTCTAAAACACAGGCACGGACACGATTTTCAGCTAAAAAGCATGCGAAGTTAATTGCAAAATTCGTTACCCCCATGCGCGGCAGAGGCGACCAAAGGGCAATCGATTTATTGTTTTCGATTTTTTGGAAAGAAAACAGGCTCCGTTGTAAATATTGCGTAGTATCTAGCGGCTCTTTTGAGAAGATATTAGCGACTTTCGCACTTACCATTTCCGATTGTGGTTCCGGCGCTGCAGTTTGCTGTATGACTCTCGGTTGAATAATATGCGTTTGTTCATTATCTTCATGCACTGGTACTTCATCGCCCGAATCTTCTACTCCATCTTTATAATAAATAGCTTCTTTCGCTGTTACCACTTCATCATTATGGACACTTTCATCATTTGAAGCTGTTGTGTGCTCTTCTCTTTCCTGTTCAATTAGATCTGTTGAAGGATAATCAAATATTTCTTCTACAGGTACATTTTTTTCAGCTTTTTTAATCATCGTTAAAACTTCACCATTTATAGAATCGTTTTGAAGAGGATCGACAGCCGTATATTCCACTGTATCAGTTGGATTTGAAAGGCTACCTTCCATAACATCACCCTTCAAATAATGTTCGAGGAAATCTGCGTTATCATAGGGTAAATCTGAATCTACTTCTGGTGAACCTTCAGACGATACCTCTTCTTCACCTTCCTGTATTAACTTTTGTTCCAAGAAATCAAAAGTATCTTCATGGTATTTTGGCTTATTTGCAATGCGATTTAATAAATTGGTCCCCAGCTCTAAAATATCAATTAAACCATCATCCTCAACATCATAAGAAAAACAGTTATTTGTAGTCACATCTAATTTAAGGCTAGTCGGATAAAATACTATATTATCCTTAGCACCTTCTAAAAAATCTTTCACTAGATTGTTTAGTACAGAATTTTTATCTGTATTTAATATTAAGATGCTGTATTCCTGGAATTGTTTGCAAAAGTCCGTCTTATATTTAAATGTTGAAATAAAATCGTGAGTTGTCATGCCACTTTTTAAGTAATCTAAGCTAACTTTCCCTTTAAATTCACTAACCGCTAACCAACTTTCAATAGCTCTTTCTATGCTTCTATTGTTGTTTAGCACAAAAAATTTGATGTACTGCAATATTAAAAACCTCCACAAAAAAGCCCCATACAAAAAAAGACCGCGTTAAACGTAAGTAACGCAATAATCAATTTGTATGAGGCAGGATTTGACACATATTATTATTTAATTATTGTCATCATATCATAATTTAAATCTATTTTGCAGTTTGTTATTTTCAAATTCATGTTATTCATATATAATAATTTGCATAACTACTTTTATTTTTTTATTATGCAGACGATTATCACCATTTACTGATATTTTTTCGTCGTGCGACTTTGAACTTTCCAGCCTTTGGGTTGATTTTTAACTAATGGGATAGCTATGTCTTTTATTTCTTTATTGAAATAACAACATAGTTATTCACATTAAAAAAATCTTCTCGAAGGCTTTTTTGTGTTTCATTACAAAAGTAGTTTAACCAACCAAACCATTATTCGAGAAAGGAGCTATTCAATTATGAGTAACTCAGAGCAAGCACCAAAACAACCAACGCAAGACAAAGAAGAGGTAATTATACTTAATCAACGTCAGTATCTTAAAGCGTTATCCAAACCTATACAAGACGACGATGTTGAATGGAAGGTACAAACAGTAACTAACGGAAACAACGGTTTAAAAGCCCTTCTCGTTCCTTATGTTACAAGTAGAGCAATTATGGCACGCCTTGATGAAGTTTTCGGCTTATGCTGGCAAGACGAGTACAAGGTTTTAGATATTGGTGGTAAACCCGGTATGCAATGTACCATTGTTATCACTGATCCTAATTCTGGTCGAGTCATTACTAAACGTAGTGATGCAGCAGAGCTAACACATATCGAGGCAATTAAGGGCGGATATTCAGATTCTTTAAAACGTGCGGCAGTAAAATTCGGTATTGGACGATTCCTTTATGATTTACCGCAGCAATGGGTACAAGTTTCTCAGCAACGCATTCAAGGACAAAAATGTGAATACGTGTCGGGAAATTATAAGGTAAGTGGTAGCCAGCAATTTATTAAAGGCTATTATGTACGACCTTCCGTCTCCGCGATTTTAGGGAACAATCAACCACCTAAGCCAAGCCAAAACAACAACAACAACCGCCCAAATAACAACAGCGGTCCACAAGGTAACAACAATCAACCCCAACAAACTAAAAGTAACCAACAACAAGTCAACAATAGCCAACAAGGTCAACAACCCCAACATCAAAAGTTTACCCAAACTAAAGGCAAAGAAATTACACCACAGGAATACGAAAGCTCAGTCGTAAATGTAGAAAAGCTATTTCAATTCTTCAATTATGGACCTGAACATATCGCCCCTATTATGAAGCATATTTCTGGAGTTAGTCTTAGCAGTCTTCGAGATGCTGATTTCTTAGTTTTACAGAAATTGTTTAATAGCATGAATCCAGTCAAGGTACTCATGGAACGTAGTTTTTCTTTAGGTTTAGAAGAGCTTGAAATTCTACAAGTCGTTTCTCAATACATGAACGAGGATGTAGTAAAAGTTTCTTCTCTTTTCGGTAGATTAAACGTGCAAGACGTACAGACGGTATTAATTAATATGCAAGATTACGCATCAAGAAAATTACGTGCTCAATTAGCATAATTAGAAAAACCGCGCTCACGTCTTTTAAAAAATAAACTAACAATATTAAAAAGGAACTGTCATAGGTAAGTACAAAACGTACTTTCCTATGACGAACTAATGAAATCGCTCCAAATTTCCGAGCGGATTTCATTCATACTAGGAGGATATTTATTATGAAATTTTCAATTACTTTAGCTGAAATGAAAGCAGTAGCAAACAAATTAGATCGCTTATTAAAATCAAATGAAACAGTATTACCTATTTTAAATAGCGTAAAGGTAGTAGCAGAAGCCAATGAAACTGTACAATTTACAGCTTCAAATGGTGTGGATACAATTCTAGTAACGGTAAAAGTAGAGGGTGAAAATTCTCCGCTTATCGTTGAAAATTCAGGTATGGTTTGCATACCTAAAAACACTTTAAAAGTGCTAGAAAAGTTCAAAAACAATACTACCCCTGTTACTTTTGAGGTTGTTGATAATACACTTGTTTTAACTCAAAAACGTACGAAATTAACGTTCTTGACGTTTAATGCGGATGAATACCCTAAATTTGAGCCGACAACAGCACCTTTAGCGTCGTTCCCAATTTCATTTAAATTATTTAATGATATTGTGTCGAAGTCAGCATATGCTGCGATTAAAGCGTCTGATAGCCGCCCAATTTTACAAGGGATTAACTTTAAATTCCAACTAGACGATAACAACCAACTAGCTTTCCAAGCGAGTGCTACAGATAGTCATAGATTATCGCTTTATCAATCAGTTTTACCATTGAATCCAGAGGCAGCTATTTTAGATTTCACTGTTCCGGCAGCGACATTACGAGATAGCGTTAAAATTTTCAACAATGCGGATGCAATCGGTATTACAGTATTTAAAAATATTGTACTGATTAACGATACCAACACGATTGTTTTCTTCCGATTACTCGAAGGGAACTATCCAGAAGTTAATCGTTTAATTCCCGCAGTGAATGAAAAAACAAAAATTATTGAACTTGATACAGCTGAACTATTTAACACTTTAGAAATTGTTGAAGCGTTAAATACAGATGTAAATGACGTGGTTTTCCAAGTAACTGGCCAGCAACTAACTGTGTTATCACGCGAAGTTGGGGGCAGTACTTCTAAATTAAAACAAGAAATTCCACTGACTAAATCAAACTCTGCCGGCGAATTAACGTTTGCCGCATCATGTTCATTTATTAAAGAGTCATTAAAAGCGTGTGCAACTCCTACTATTCGTATTCAAATGGAAGCACCGTTAAAACCTGTATTGTTCTTCCCTGTTTATTCAGATGGGGCACAAGTAGCCGCACAGATTTCGCATCTTGTTCTACCTGTAAGAACGTACTAAAAATAAGAGTTATTCATTAGCAAGCCCTTCTCCGTTATCGGTGATTGGCTTACTTTTGCAATTTTAAGGAGGAATTTTATGTCTGCAAAGAATCTACCCCACTTATTCGATAGATTAGACGCAGCATTTGATGAAGTAGCCGTTACCGAAGAACAGCATGGTATTAAAGAAGATAGACAAATCAATGTATATAAAGCGATGTATTTTGAAACAGACATTACCGACATTGATTTCGATTCTTTTTCTTTACTCGATATTTATAAAGCTTCAGAAAGCTTTTATGAACATGCCTGCTATCTTGACGATGATGGCGTAATACTAGAGAACGAGCATTTCTTGTCGAGAATCCGTCATTACGACGATCTTTTATCAGAAATACATCTTATCCCTACTATTACAATTCAATCAAAAAAATTTATTTAGGAGTTAAAAATATGGCGATTTTTATTGATTACGAAACTACCTACAAATATGAGCGCTCTCTTGAAGCGTTAAAGATTTTAAAAATCTATCATGATGCAGGATTAGACTTGAAAAAAGTACCGCATATTAACACTTTCGACATCTATTCAGATGGCTATGGGTATTCCAATTTTGAACCAGTACATATTGTTCACGAGTTGACGCCCCACCTTTTCAATTCATGTAATGTATTTCCTTATGGAATTGATGAACGAGATGGAAAGTTAGAAGTTTATAACGAGTTCAGTTACAACAATCAGATGAATCCAAGCATTGAACCCATGTATTATGTGTTTTTAGTTATGGATGGCGATTTTAGTAATGTGGACCTCGAAAAATTAAATATGGATGGAAACTTTAAATATAAAAATAGAAATGCCCTATATTCTGATACGGCCTTAGAAAATTTTGAATCGTACAACAAACCTAGCACTGATTTAAACAGCCTAAGTACTGATGATGGATTTGAAATATATTTCTATTTTAATAAAGATAAATCCAAATTTATGGTGACTTACACAGAGGATTGTATGGCAATGCAATGTGACATACTTGCTCACGTAATTTGTAGCGTATATACACAAGCCAAACAAAATAAGGAGTTAGACAAATGAAATATATATTTGAACTATCAACGGACCCGGTAAATAAAGATTTCCCGATTGAAATGCGAAAAAAACTTAGTAATGGCGCGGTCACACCCCCTCGTTATATGCGAGTGGAAGATTTAGCCGAATTATTAAGTCAACCTGTTGAATCGGTGAATTTTGACGCCGTAGTGAATGAACCAGGAGTGAAACTTGATAATGAAGTTGGAACCCCCCTTTTACCTTTAAACACAGTTAGTTTTTCAAGTGCTGAAGGTAAGGCAATCTATGAACGTATTTTGGTCACTGTACCAAAGGGCATATATCCGATTTCTTATCGTGATACTGACAATACGTATTTGATAGGCTTTCCAAAGCTGTTAATGCAGTTTACGTTAATTGGTGAACGAACAGAGAAACATGATACTGGTAAACGTCGAATCATTGGCACTAAGGTTTATGCTCTTAAAGATGAGCGCCTTGTGAAAGAATCGACACCATTATATGTTTTCCCGTTCCCTAACGTTAATAAAAGTGACGGTATGGTTTGCTGGGGCGGCAACTCTTCGGATTTATTGATCAACAAACTAAGTGAACTTGACCTTATTGCAACAAAGTTTGTAACTTCTGCATTTAATGAAGATTACAATATTTTGATGGACTTTACTTCATCAAAAGAAAAAGAAGCTGTAAAGCCGGTCAAATCATTTGAAGAGTACATTGAGGCATATGAAGACACAACATTTAACGATGATCTTCTTATTCCTACACCAAATCTAAATGTCGCTTCGCTTATGTGTTCTACACGTATTAATAAAGCGGGCATTTAATTAAACATTTAACTAAAAGGCAAATAAAAAATAAAATTAGCAACAGCAAAATAGCTGTTCAGGAGGAAATTATTATGACATTCAACATTAACAACTTATTCAACATGGTTTCAACTAACAATACAACTCAAGAAACGACTACTGCATCAACAGTATCAACTCCAGCACCACAAAATGAAGTGCCTACAGCAGCACCTATTGTAGAAAATACAACAGTTGCACCAGCTGCAGAAACTCAATTACCAGTGACGGAAACAACTACTGAAAGTACAGAAGTATTGAATGAGGACGTAAAAGTTGCCATTACGAATGAGCCTACAATTTCTATTCAAGACCTTGTAGGAGCTGAATCTCAACAACAACCATTAGTTTCAAGTGAAAATACTGTTCAACCAATTCAAGAAACACCTGCTGTTATTGAAACTACTGACGCTCAATTAGACGCGACATTCGGTTCACAAGCGGTTGAGACGGAAGAACAACCAATGACTGATTTATTTGGTGAATTATCTGCTAAAGCGGATGAAGCTGAAGCGATTCGTGAACAAGAGGTAGCCGACACTCAAGTTAAGAAGGCTACTGATA
Organism: Solibacillus sp. NPDC093137; assembly: GCF_050280445.1. Taxonomy (NCBI): domain Bacteria; kingdom Bacillati; phylum Bacillota; class Bacilli; order Caryophanales; family Caryophanaceae; genus Solibacillus; species Solibacillus sp. NPDC093137. The sequence goes on along the minus strand of NZ_JBNNVH010000004.1, from coordinate 6,095 downwards.
GCAAAAAAACCACTGAGAAATCGTTTGATGTGAATTTAGAAACAACAATTCGTATCGGTGGCGGTGCTATCCCTCTTACTGCATACTTCACGCCGGAAGAAATCACTCAAGGTATTTTCAAAAAAGGTAAAGGTGAAAACGAGGGTTCTTTCGAAAAAATTTCTCCTGAAAATGTACGTGCTCGCCTTGAAAAAGATTATCCTGAATTCGTAAAAGGATTCACGACAATCACTTATCATGGCGGTAAACGCAACTTTATTGTTGCTGTGCCAGTAGGAAAAACGAAAGGAAATAAATAATATCGAAGTAAACAAGAAGTGAATTGCCCTCTCTATGAGCGATCCACTTCTTTTTATATTTTTCGATTTATTGGAGGACAACTATTATGCAAAATACACAAAACAAACCATTTCAAACTTTCTTAGAAAGAACTGGCCAACGTATCCCCTTAACTCTATTCAATCAATTTGTTGCCGTAGCGAAGATGTTTTCACGCTTAAAACTTGAAGTACGTGCAGAGTTTTACTTCAATCACGATACAGGAAAGTTTAATTTATACTTCCCTCAACAACGAGTGCATAGATACTGGGTGGAAAATGACGAGCCAGACGGTACTTTTGTGAACTATATGTTAGATAAAAACGACCAATTCTGTGAACTTGTTTGCGAAATCCATGCGCACCACGAAATGGCTCCATTCCCCAGCAGTACAGATAATGCTTCTGAACGTCTACCGGGTATGAGTTATGTAATCGTCGGTCACTTGTTGAAAGACATTCCAGCCGTAACAGCGCGCACGTTTTTACCTACTGAAATGCATACTGATTTAGAATTTAGCGATATTTTTTACGCTGACAAAGGATATGTAACGCACGATTATGACCAATTGCCAAGTATTAAAGCAAAATGGTTCGAAATTGTACGCTAACTAAAAATGAAAAGAGGAAAATTAACATGAACTTACAACAAGAAGGCTTAACAATCGATTTATTAGAAGGTAATCCAGCTAATCAAGCCAAAGACCTGTTTTATTACATTGTACAAATGGGTGTTGGTGGAAATGGCTCAGAAATTACACGACAAGTTTCTCAATTTTTGTCTACTTCAGGTGTGCCACACATTTATATATTGGTTGATCCTGATGAAATTAGTGAGAAAAACATACGTAACCAAATCTTTTTAAAAGAAGAGGTAGGCTTAAAAAAAGCTGATGTACTTGCAGAACGCTACGGAGCTGCATATGAAAATTTAAATATCTTTTCATTTAGCGATAAATTCATAGAATCTGTAAAGGACGTGGCTAACCTTTTTAAACCCGATTATTTAGACCTTACAAATTATAGCCGTAGTCGTATGAGACTATTGCCCTGTATGATTGGCACAGTTGATAATGCTTTTACCCGTAGTGTATTGGGTGCCACATTTAAAGCTTTCAATGAGTGTATCTATATTGACGCTGGCAACGAATCTGTTACCCTTCCCCATGATAAATTAACTCGTGATATGAGTGAATGGACGGAGGAAGAACTAGCTGCTTATAAAAATAGTGGTTGGACCGGGCAAGTTGTTTGTGGCTATAAGTCTAATAAGTATTACCAACCTTGCGTGACAGAAGTATTAACGAACATTTTAGAAGAAGCCAATGAGCTTAGACCTTCAGAAATGAGTTGCCAAGAACTTGCTTCAAGTGATCCACAGCGAACTATCGTAAACCGATATGCTGCACTAGCTGTTTTAGGCTATCTTTCTGAAATCATTGAGGAACAGCAAATTACCTCACATATAACGCATTTTCATGCTAAGGCGAAATACATGAGGACGGAACAATACTTTGTACCGTTAGAAGAAAATACTGATTTTTAGCATTAAAGCCCCTGTATCTTGATTTTCAAGAATTACATGGGCTTTTTCTTCTTTTGAAACCACAGAAAGGCTCAATTTCACCGCTTTTTGAACTACCCTACCTATGAGTCCATTTCGAACATAAACTAAACACAGAGTTATATAAGAGCTTTTATTTAATATAAAAAGAGAGTTGTGGTCTTTTAATAAAGATTGATAATTTACAATTAAGTTCGATCATTTATAATAAAGTTTGATAGAAACCTGTATGGAATGCAGGTTTCCTTATTCCACAATCGGGCCAAATTGTTGAATAACTCATTTTCAATGTAAATGGATGATTATGTTAAAATTATTAGAAATAGCAAAATACAAAATTTCCACTGGAGTGAGAATAATGAAATTATCAAAATGGGCAAAAAGGATAACATATATTATTAGTGTTTTACTAGTTGTTTTATATTGGAATATTGATTCTAGCGAAAAAAATCAAACTGACTGGTTGCTGCCAATAATATTTATAAGTGAAGCCTTACTAATAGTGAACATGGCACTTTTAATACAATGGCAAAGGAATTATGAAAAGGATAACTCATGGTCCTATGAATTTATTATTTTTGTACTTTGCTTAAGTATTGGTGCACTAGCCTGGATTTCAGGTCTCTTAATTAATTAGTAATACATATTAGAAAGTAAATATTAGTTTTGGAGGTCACGTCGTGTATAACAATCGCTCTTTTGACAGTTTTAGATGGAGTTTAATTCCGTTATTCAATAATCGGGCGCTTTAATTGAATATTCGCTTCCCGAAATAATCAAACTCTTTTATAAGAAGCAATCTAGATAAGTAAAGAACCAACTGTTTTGATTAAACTTTGTTTCAAACTGTTGGTTTCTTTCTGTATAAAATCAGCGTTTGCAACTTACTAAAATACTACAGGAGCATGCAGCACATTTCGTTAAAAGCATGGTTAAAATGCGTTATGAGAGTAATGTAAATATGGAGGACTTGTATATCACCTTAACCGAGAGGAACAGCTTAGAATGGACGCCTGAGCTTCAGAGCGTCATTGAAAAGGTTGAGCAATTACTTACTAATTGCATTTTCACAAGTGAAAGGTTCCATATGGAGGAATCCATGAGGTTGCATTATTTGAACTGGATTGAACATGAAAATCATAGCTTTTTGTGAAAAAGCCAAATATAACGAGTAATTTTACTTAAAAAATATAACAAAGGATTGTTATGCTTCATTATGAAATCGTAGCAATCCTTTTTATTTTAGGTGTTAAAATTTATTTTAAATACCTTTGTATTAGGCGAAGAATTTTATATTAAAACCTAAATGCCTGACAATTTCAGTTTGAGCTTCATTAAATACTTTAATCTCTATATAAAGAGAACGCTCAAGATCTCCTAGTTGGTTATAACCTATAACATTTTGTTTTAATTCATTTTTTTTGATAAGGATTGCCGGAACTTCTAATGACTCAATTGTTTCACGATCTTCATTTTCATCTCTTCCAAATTTTATGAGAATATTGTGTTCAAATTTATTTTTTATATCAAATAAAACATATAATTTTTTCTCAACTTCTTCAAAGTATATTCTTACAAATTGAATAAACAAGGCATCGTCATTTAATACATTGAAATAAAAACTTACATCATCTTCACTAACTGTAGTACCATTTGTAAAATCAAAATTAATTATTTCTTTTTTCATTATTTACCTCCCAATTGGATAGCCTATAAACATTATACACTATTAATAAAAATTTATATTTTTTACATTTTATAGTAATTATAGTAAAATATTTTTAGGAGGGATTATATGAAAAAACTAATACTAATTTTTACAATGATTATTACATTTATCTCGGTATCGACTCCTACTAAGGCATCAATGTCAGAGATAAACAACATGGAAGGTACTTCAGATGAGTTAATTCAGCCTTATAGTCTAGAACTACTGAATGACGTAGTAATATTTGAAGCGAATAGACAATGTCGGGGTGGTGTAGATGCTCGTTCAATAAATTCCGTTGAGGTAATTGAAAATTCTACTAACGAAAGTGATATTGAAGTTCAAAGCAGTAGTGGATGGTCAGATCAAAATGCCACAAGTGACGCAGGTTCAAAAATACGATTGACTAGTGAAAGATATTGTCATATATTCATGGCTCACATGCAATGGGCAAATGGATATCAAGTTGAAAACGTTTACGGTAGCACTCAATTCGCATTTGCTACTTATCCTGCTTCAACAATGGATATCATTATGCAGGTTGTAGATGGCACAACAAAACTAGATCCTGTTAATGGGTATCCTAATAGAAAATCAAAACATACATATTCTTCAATTGCTGGAACTCGTGTATTTGTTGTTCTAGAAAAACCGAGCAATACTTCTAGCTACGACTGGAAAGTTATTACAGCGTACCCGAAGTAGGAATTTCTTAAATAAATAAGGGTAGAAGCATCTTGTTATTAAACACACGCTATGTAGCGTGTGTTTTTTTATTAATAGCACACCCACAATCGGGCGCGATTCTTCAATAAGAAGATCGCGTTTTTCCGTTATAGGGCCATATTGTGGAATAAGGTTTTTGGAGAAATAGGAGAATTCATATTATAAATTATCGGAAAAGTTAGTTTATTATTAGTTCAAATTAAAGTGCCAGAGTTATAATGGCAATAATTGGTATGTGATAATATTAATAGGATATCGTTTGAAGATTCTATAACCAGGCGCTGCAGATGAAATTTTAGTATACGATTTTTCATAATAAGGCTAGATAAATAATTTATCGGAGGAAAGCAATGAAACCAACATTCCACATTACGCAGAAGAATACCTTAATAGATGCAACATCTAAAATAAGAATCACCAATCTTCAACCATGTGAGGTTGTGACTTTAAGAGCCAAAATGTGCGACAACCTAGGTACACATTGGGAATCGTTTGCAGAATTTTTGTCTGATAGTAATGGTGAAATTAACTTAGGAACCGCACAACCTCTATCGGGAACTTATTTCACTCCTGATGTGAATGGGTTATTTTGGTCAATGGTTCCAAAAGTAGATAATAAACCGAAAAAAAGAACTCCTTTAAAACCATTAGAAACAACGCTTATTTTAATGAGGGAGCAAGAAGTCTTGACAGTCACTTCAATCATTCGTAATGTAGTTTCACCAAAAGTGAATAGATTTCCTATACGTGAGCGAGGACTCGTAGGAACATTCTTTTGCTACCCCGAGAGCGGGCCATTGCCTACTGTAATCGTATTAGGTGGATCTGAAGGTGGATTACGTGAAAGTAATGCAGCGTTATTGGCTTCATATGGATTTAATACGTTAGCTTTGGCGTATTTTGGAATTGAGGGTTTACCAAAAGAGCTAGTAAATATACCCTTGGAATATATCCAAAATGCAATTGATTGGCTAAGAGATAATCCAAAAGTTGACTTTACAAAACTAGGTATATTCGGAACCTCTAAGGGAGGAGAACTAGCACTACTAAGCGCGTCAATGTTCCCTTCAATTAAGGCAGTGGTTGGTTATGTGCCTAGTGGTGTTGTTTATCCGGGAATTGGCCATTCAGCACCTGGTAATTCATCATGGCAATTTAAAGGTGAATCGTTACCGTTTGCTTTTGGTGAGATACCAAAAGAGGTTACTTTGGAAATTAATCGTGCAATGCAAATAGGAGAACCAATCTCTTGGCGAAAAACTTATCAATGGTGGGCTGAAGGTGAAAAACAAGCTGAAATTCCAGTCGAAGATATCCAAGGTCCTGTTCTCCTGATTTCAGGAGGTGATGATCGGTTATGGCCAGCTGATTTATTATCTGAAAAAGTAATAACCCGATTGAAAGAACACAACCACCCCTATACTTACGAACATATTAATTTTCCTAATGCAGGACATTCTTTTGGAGTTCCTGGTTTCCCGACTTCACAATCTGTCGTGTCTCCTTTTGGGAATGGCAAGTTGTTACTTGGAGGAACACCTAAAGATAACTCACAGGCTCAATTTGAGGCATGGGAGAATGTGAAAGTTTTCTTTAATAAATACTTAACTGTTAGCTCTGTTTAACTATTTTATTCAACAATCGGGCGCGATTCTTTAATAAGAGGGTCGCGTTTTTCCGTTATAGGGCCATATTGTGGAGCAACAATTTTTCGTGGGGGAGTCTTAGAGAAGATACAGATTTATACCGATAAAAGAATGGCTATACAAGTTTTTATGCA
>NZ_JBNNVH010000003.1:0-251513 GCF_050280445.1 Solibacillus sp. NPDC093137 | reverse complement strand
AGCGATCCAACTTCGTTAGAAGTTGAAATCTATTGTTTGCTTCATTTAAGAAGCTTGTTTCATTAACGTTGCTTGTTCAGTTTTCAAGGTTCATTGTGCTCCCAAAAGGAACTTCTCAATGTTATCATTTTATAACTATTATGTCAATAACATTTTCTAATATTCTTTCGCTTCAATAGCGACTTACATTAGTATATTACAATGTTTTATTGAAGTCAATAATTATTGTAAAATATTTTCGAAGTAACCATCCTCTTAAGGACAAGTAATAATATACCTCAAAAGGATAGTTAAAATCAAGCTTTTTTTCTAAAAAACTTTTTAAAGTCTACTACAAACAACATAATCCCCAAAATAACGACTAATCCGCCTACTATTTGGGAAACAGTCAAATATTCATTGAAGATCAAAATCGCAAGTAACGCTGCACCAACCGGTTCGAATAAAATCGCAATCGAGATTACATTCGTACTTGTCCATTTCAATGCCCAGTTGAAAAGATTATGCCCTAATAAGTTTGGAATAATCGCCAATAAAATAAACCACATCCAATCAATCGCCGGATATGGACCGAATGATTCCCCTTTTATAATAATATAAAAGAATAAAGTAATTGTACTTACGGAATACACGACCATCGTATAAGTAACAAGTGATAATCTTTTCCGTACATCCTGCCCGAACAATAAATAACCTGTTATTAAGGCACATGCAATTAATGCTAATATATCCCCGTAAAGTGCCGTACCGCTAATTTGGAAATCTCCCCAGCTAATAAGGACGCTGCCTAAAATCGCAATGCCCCCTGCAATAAATGTCTGCAGCGTTATTTTTTCTTTGAAAAATAAATACGTCCCGATAAATGCAAACAGCGGCTGCATTGTTACCAGTACAGTAGAACTGGCTACAGAAGTGTAATTTAATGATTCAAACCATAATATAAAATGAAATGATAAAAATACCCCTGCAATTGATGAAAATATCCAATCACGTTTTGACAGCACTTTTATTTCATTGCTATATTTCATTAAAAACCACGGCAGCATTATCAATATCGAAAACAGCATACGATAAAATGCAATAACTCCAGCATCTGCACTTGCAAGTTTTACAAAAATTGCAGAAAGGGAAACAGAGATTACGCCAATAATAATAGGAATATACGGGTGGATTGGTGGTTTATCCACTATAACCCCTTCTTTCTATATATATATCATCTAATACGAAATATTTTGCGATACCTCATATTCACATTATCAAACTATACCTTATTAAAGATTTTTTTTCGAGAGGATTTGAATTCCATTTTAAATGAAGGAGATGTTTGGATATGGAATGGTTAGCGAATGATAAATTTACCGTAGAAATTTTATTAAAATTACTAATTGCGGCTACACTAAGTTTAATTATTGGTATCGAAAGGGAATTGAAAAAGAAGCCAGTCGGTTTAAAGACAAGTTTAGTAATCGCGACATTCAGTTGTTTACTTACAATCATCTCAATTGAGACTGCCTATTCAACACCTGCACGGGACGATATCAACATTACGATGGATCCATTACGTTTAGCCGCGCAAATTGTAAGCGGTATTGGCTTTTTAGGTGCCGGTGTTATTTTGCGTAAAGGGAATGATAGTATTACCGGACTGACAACAGCCGCCATGATTTGGGGAGCCGCCGCCATCGGAATTGCTGTAGGCGCTGGTTTTTATATTGAAGCATTTATTACGGTCCTGATTGTCGTATTGGGTATTGAACTTCTTGCTCCCTTCCTATTGAAGTTCGGTCCAAAACGTCTAAGAATGCGCGAAGTTTCTTTAATTATCAATACCGACCAAGCGGACAATATAAAAAATGTCGTGGATTATTTGAGGGAGCATGATATGTATATCGATAATATTTCAATCCGAGATGTACCATTTTCCGAAAAACTATTACATGAAATCGATATACGATTATCTACCGTCGAAACGAACCATACTATCGAACTTTATAACCGGCTTCGGAAATTGGATTATGTAGTAAATATTAAAATCGAATATTTAGATTAACGGAGGAAAACGCAATGGGAGAATTTTTCAAATTACTAAAGGATGGTAATAAACCGTCCTTACTCGCAGCATTCGTCAATACATTTTTAGGAACGATTAAAGGAGTTGCGTTCTTCTTTACAGGAAATGTTGCGATGTTTGCCGAAATGATGCACTCTTTCGGGGATGCCGCAAACCAATTTTTCGTATTCATAGGGTCTGCCTTAGCAAAAAAGGCGCCTACTCCAAAATTCCCGAATGGATACGGACGTATTGTTAACTTAGTCTGTTTGGGCGCCGTTTTAATTGTAGCAATCCTTTCATATGAAACAATTAAAGAAGGATGGCATCATTTTATCCATCCTGCATCTGAATCTTCAGGAATTTGGATTGCTCTTAGCGTATTGGCAATTGGTATTATTCTAGAAGGTTTTGTTTTAAATAAAGCTGCAAAAGAAGTGCTTCATGAAGTTAGCGTAGAACCTAAGGGGATAATAATTCTCCAGTCTGCAAAATATTTAAAGCGTGCAAAACCGGCGACAAAGCTTGTATGGATGGAAGACTTAGTGGCGACTTCGGGTAATGTCCTGGCGTTTTTAGCAATTGTTATTGCATATTTCACCGAATTTTACCGATTAGAAGGATTTATTTCAATGGTAATCGGTTTAATGATGTTTTACGTAGTTGGCCGTGTCTTTTTAGATAATGCACGTGGTGCAATCGGTGAAACGGATGAGGAAATGCTTGTGCATATCGGAAATCTTGTGATGGAAGATCCGCATGTAACAGATATCGCACGACTTGAAGTAATCAAAGAAGGCGAATTTTTACATGTGGAACTTATTGCGGAAACAGATCCAAGTTTGTCTCTCGCTTATTTAGATGATGTACGCGATCATTTAACAACACTGCTGTTAAACCAAAAAGGTGTGACAAAAGTTACGTTGGCGTTCGATGAGGATAATGGAGAACGCAGCTGGAAACATATCGCTACAAAACCTGAATCAGAAAAAGGCATGATTTAATTGAATCCAATAAAAAGGAAGCTGGTCCCACTATCCGACCGCTTCCTTTTTTCACGTTCTTATAAAGACATTTCTAAAATTTTGCGTACATCGTCTGCTTCAAGTTTATTGAAGTTGCCGAACGGACCATATACTAGGCAATGCTCAACCATTTCTTCGAAGTGTGTAGCATCAATATCATAGTCAGCTAAGCGATTTGGGGCACCAAGAGATGTCCAAAACGCAGATAATGCTTCAATACCTTCCAATCCAACTTGTTCCTCTGATTTGTTTGTCGGATCAATATTGAACACATTTACAGCTAATTTTGCAAAACGCGAAGGATTCACATGTAAATTATGCTTCATCCAATTCGGGAATAAAATAGCTAAGCCGCTTGCATGTGCAATATCGTAATATGCTGAAACCGCATGCTCAATGTTATGTGTTGCCCAGTCACCGCGTGAACCTAATGCAAGGAATCCATTTAAACCGATAGTTCCCGCAAGCATTAATGTTTCACGATGCTCGTAGTTAGAAGGATCTTTCAATGCTTTTGGCGCAACTTCAATCAGCGTACGTAAAATCCCTTCGCTCATTTCATCTGTAATCGGCGTGTTTGTCGCATTGTTGAAATACTGTTCAAAAATATGCGACATTGTATCAACAACACCATTTACCGTTTGATTTGCCGGCACCGAATAAGTATAAGATGGGTCTAAAATCGAGAATTTCGGGAAAGTTGCGGGACTGCCCCAACCATACTTCTCTTTTGTTTCTAAGTTTGTAATAACCGAACCTGAGTTCATTTCAGATGCTGTCGCAGCTAATGTTAAAACAGTCGCCAATGGTAATGCTTCAGTTGCCATTACTTTTCTAGTTACGATATCCCAAGCATCCGCTTCCACCTTTGCACCTGCAACGATTAATTTAGAGCAGTCAATTACTGAACCGCCCCCTACTGCTAATACGATATCAACCTGATTTTCTTTACAAATTTCAATACCTTTACGCGCTGTTTCTACACGAGGGTTTGGCTCGACACCAGATAATTCGAATACGTTCATATTCAAGTCATTTAAAATGGTCATAATATCATCGTATACACCATTCGATTTAATACTTCCTCCACCATATACAATTAATATATTCTGGCCGTATTGCGGAAGTTCTTTTCGTAAATGTTCGATACTCCCTTTACCAAAATGAATCTTTACTGAATTATAAAATGAAAATTCGTTCATCAATGGTTCCCCCTATTTTTCAAAAAAGTCCCACTCCAATAATAGGAGTGAGACTTAATAATATAATGATTATACCCATCCACGGAAGCGAGAGGCCTCGGCAGTACGGCGTACACCTACCATATAAGCAGCTAAACGCATATTAATATTGCGGTTTTGTGCTGTTGTGTAGACATTTTCAAACGCAGTAGTCATTTTAGAATATAATTTTTCACGTACTTCTTCTTCCGTCCAATAATAACCCATATTGTTTTGAACCCATTCAAAGTAAGAAACCGTTACACCACCAGCAGATGCTAAAACGTCTGGTACAAGAAGAATACCGCGCTCTGTTAAAATCTTTGTCGCTTCAGCTGTTGTTGGACCGTTTGCTGCTTCTACAACAATGTTTGCCTTAATTTGATGTGCGTTGTCTGCTGTAATTTGATTTTCAATGGCAGCAGGCACTAAAATATCGCAATCCAGTTCTAGAAGCTCTTTGTTTGAAATTGTATTTTCAAACAATGTCGTAACCGTACCAAACGAATCACGGCGATCTAATAAGTAATCAATATCCAAACCGTTCGGATCATGCAACGCACCGTGTGCATCTGAAATACCAATGACTTTTGCACCTAAATCGCTCATAAACTTCGCTAAGAAACTACCTGCGTTACCGAAGCCCTGAATAACCACTCGTGCACCTTTAATATCGATATTGCGCTTTTTTGCAGCTTCTTCGATGACAATTGTAACTCCTTCCGCAGTTGCACGGTCGCGACCTTGTGAACCGCCAAGAACGATTGGTTTACCTGTTATGAATCCTGGCGAATTAAATTCATCCATACGGCTGTACTCATCCATCATCCAAGCCATAATTTGAGCATTTGTAAATACGTCCGGTGCCGGAATGTCTTTCGTTGGACCAACTACTTGACTAATCGCACGAACATAACCGCGACTTAATCGTTCAATTTCGCCCATTGACATTTCTCGTGGGTCACAAATAACGCCACCTTTACCTCCACCATACGGAAGATCAACAATGCCACATTTTAACGTCATCCACATCGAAAGCGCTTTCACTTCTTCTTCCGATACCATCGGGTGGAATCGTACGCCACCTTTTGTTGGACCAACTGCATCATTATGCTGTGCACGGTAACCAGTAAATACTTTTGTCGCACCGTCATCCATTTTTACAGGAATACGCACAGTCAACATACGAATCGGTTCTTTCAGTAATTCATACATTGCTTCATCATAGCCTAGTTTATTTAATGCCTCATGAATTACTTCTTGAGTTGATGTAAATAAGTTCAAATTTTCAGCCATTTTATTATTCGCCTCTTTAAATTTTGATTTATTTGGGTCTTTCCGCCAACATTGTAACATACTTTATTCAGAGTTTGTTAAATATTTAGCCACATTTTATACACTTTTAATATTTCCGTTGATAATTAATGAAGAAAGCGCTTTTTTCACAAAATTTGCTCAAAACTGACCAATTTCCTCCATATAAAAAACATGTCCAACTTATTTAAAAATAAATTGAACATGTCCTGCTTAGTGTCCAGATTGTTCGATCCAATCTTTCAATTTTTCCTTTAAAATTTGAAAGCCATCTGCATCCACTTCATCAACCCGATCTTGCAAAGTACGTCGAGGCGGCATATCCCTTTTCCGGTGAAACGGTACTTCCTGCAATTCGCGTATCGATAAGCTTATTTTTTTTTGATCTGTATCCACATCCAGAACTTTAACTTGTATTTCATCCCCGACGGATAAAAAATCACTTACATCCTTCACAAAACCGTATGTGATTTCAGAAATATGCACAAGTCCCTGCGTAAATTCATCTAAAGCAACAAAAGCTCCGTATGGTTGAATTCCTGTCACTTTACCCGTTAGCACGTCACCCACTTCAATTTTTTTTGCCATACTTTGTTCCTACCTTCTTTTCATATATACGTAAATGTCATGTTAAATTATAACATATGAGACGGACTGTAACAAAGAATCGCTTTAATCTAGCGTTTTTAAGTCATTAAATAAGAGTCTTACTAAAAAAATATGAAATTTTTTTCTCTTTCTATAATTACATTCAATAAATTCACAAAACTTTTTGCTAAATACGTGAATCGTACTGTAAAATGAGTAATTGCATATATATGAGGAGGTTTTGTTTTGTCATCTAGAGATCAATTTACATCTAAGATAGGATTCATACTTGCAGCAGCAGGAAGCGCAATCGGTCTTGGCGCGATTTGGAAGTTCCCCTATATGGCGGGGACCAATGGCGGTAGTGTATTTATTATTTTGTTTGTTATATGTACAGTTTTAATTGGCTTGCCGATATTAATTGCGGAATTTATGATTGGACGACGCGGTCAAAAAGATCCGATTACATCTTTTAAAGAGCAGGCTCCAAATAAACCATGGTTTATGATCGGTTGGATCGGTCTTGTTGCGTGCGGGTTAATATTATCCTTCTATAGTGTTGTAGGTGGTTGGATATTGAGCTATATAGTTCGGGCCGTTAGTTTTTCACTTACAGGACAAGGGGCTGATTTCAGCACTTTGTTTTCAAATATCATTTCCAATCCATGGGAAGTGTTAATCGCACAAGCTGCTTTCATGCTTCTAACATTAATCATTGTCCAAGCAGGGATAAAAAACGGGATTGAAACAGCGAGTAAATGGATGATGCCGATTTTATTCTTATTTTTCATTTTGCTGTTTATCCGTTCCATTACATTGGACGGTGCGATGGAAGGCGTTAAGTTCATGTTCATTCCGGACTGGTCTTACTTGAACGGCGATACGTTAATGTTAGCGTTAGGACAAGCATTCTTCTCTCTTAGTATTGGAGTTGCGGCAATGATAACATACGCATCTTATTTATCTAAGAAAGAAAAAATTGTAACTTCAGCAGTCAATGTAGCAAGTATGAATATCGCGATTTCTTTATTGGCGGGTCTTGTAATATTCCCTGCCGTATTCGCATTAGGGTTCTCTCCTACAGAAGGACCGGGCTTAGTATTTATTATGATTCCAGCTGTTTTTGAGCAATTGCCATTTGGCGGGTTTTTATTGCTCGTATTTTTCATCTTACTTCTGTTTGCGACAGTTACTTCAGCGATTGCATTGCTGGAAGTGGTCGTTTCCATTGGTATTCGGGAAAAAATTGCCCAGCGCAAAAAAGCATCTTGGTTATTAGCATCAATTATTTTTGTCATCGGTATTCCTAGTGCTTTATCATTCGGAATTTTATCGGATATCACCATTTTTGAACGTTCCATTTTTGACTTTGTCGATTATGTAACGAGCGCGATTTTAATGCCGATCGGTGCCTTTTTAACATCTATTTTTGCCGGATATTATTATTCGAAGAAAATTTCTCGTGAAGAAATGATGACATCACCCGTTGTTTATAATTGCTGGCTGTTCATTGTACGCTATGTAGCGCCACTTTCAATTGCAGCTATCTTTATTAATAAAGTTTTCTTTAGTTAAGCTTGAAAAACTTGTTCGATATGAATTCGGACAAGTTTTTTTATTTTCACAACTAAGAGGACTTTATAAGTTGTTGTTCATATGATAGTAAACATATACGGGGAGGAGATGGGAAATGAAATTGCAGTTTCAGGAACAGTTGAAAACTTTACGTTCGGAAAAGAATTTATCAATTGAAGAGCTTTCATTACGAACACAAGTAAGTATTGAAAAACTGACAGCCTATGAAAACGGTGAGCAAATTCCTTCAACCCAAAACATTTTAATTTTATCGACTGTTTTAGAAGTACCGGTTTCTAACTTAATTGACGGATTACATTAAAATGCGGGCGACCTCAACTTACAGGTCGCCTGCATTTTTATATAATACACTTCGCTTCAAATTTTACGGCAATTAATTTATATGCGATTGCAACACATTGCTCAAAAGGAATCCATTGTTCAAAAGAGTATTCATAAACTCTTTGAATGACTTTCGCCAATGTTGTTGGATCGTCAATATTTTGAAGTGCAGCAACTACATCTGCCGTTTCAGTTGCATAACTTTCGGAACCGTAGCTAAAAGGATCCCACTGTTCCAATAAATGTACACACTTTTGATTCATTTCAATATTATCCATTTGATTCACCTTACTACCTCTTATAATAGTTAGTATGATACCATAATCTGAAAGAAAGCATAAGAAAAGAGGGTTCAAATGTCTATTTTTAATAAAGTTCATGAGCGTCGCAGTTCCGCATCTGTAAAATGGGATATGATGAATGTCGTCTACAATTTGAAAGATACAACAGAATTACTTCCGATGTGGGTAGCAGATATGGACTTCCCTCCGCCTGCAGCTTTAACAGAAGCGTTAAAAACTCGATTAGAGCATCCTATCTTCGGCTACACTTTTGCCGACAATGATGTAAAAAATGCGATTGTTCACTGGTATAGTACCCGCCATCAGTGGACGATTGATCCGAACACGATTATTTTCCAGCCTGGTGTTGTGCCGGCAATCGCGACCGTTATCGAAACCTTTACAGAACCTGGCGATAAAATCGGTATGTCTACACCAGCGTATCCGCCATTCACAAATGTACCGGCTGCTCAGAAACGTGAAGTCGTGACATGTGAATTAACCGAACAAGACGGTCATTATACGATGAATTTTGAGGAGCTTGAAGAAATATTCCGCTCTGGTATTAAACTGTTTGTTTTATGTAATCCGCATAATCCTATCGGTATTGTATGGAGTCCAGAAGAGCTGGAACAGTTAGTTGCGCTCTGTATTCAATATGATGTGTATCTATTATCCGATGAAATTCATGCCGATATTTCAATTCAAAAATCGTATACGCCTGTATTAACATTAGCGAAAGCAAACGAGGCAAAAATCATCACATGTATTGCACCAACGAAAACATTTAATATTGCAGGAATTCATGCCGCAATGATTGTCGCACCAGACAAAAAACTATTTACGGCAATCGAGAAAAATACACAGGCACACGGAAATTTAGGTTTAAATACATTTGCTTCGACTGCCGTAAAGGCTGTCTATACAGAAGGAGCTGCCTGGTTGGATGATCTTCTTATTTATTTAAAAAACAATATGGAATATGTTGTGAAAGAATTGAACGCTATTGAAGGTCTTGAAGTGGAAATTCCTGATGCGACATATTTAATGTGGATTGACTACCGTAAAACAGGTATTGAAGAAAAGGAATTAATGACACGCCTTCTATCGGTAGGACAAGTTGCATTAGATCCAGGGACAAAATATGGGGAATCAGGAAGAGGCTTCTTACGTATTAATGTTGCTTGTCCATTTGAACTGCTGCAGGACGGTGTTGAACGCATTAAACGAACAATGGCTACATTCGAATAAAGAATCAAAAGGGGCAGCCCGGAATTATTAATTTCCGGACTGCCCCTTTTTCTATTCCATCATTTGATTATTGTTTTTATTATTCTTCCTTAGCGTTTTCTTTAGCGATACGCGCATCACGTTCTTTTAATGCGCGTTCTTCTAAAATTTTAGCCTGTGCAGCTTGGCGAGCAGCGATGCGGCGGACGAACCGGAATGTAACCAAAACAATAATCAGTAAAATGGCGAATTCAATTGCAGCGGGAAGATACAATGACTTGTCTTCCGGGAAATATAAAAAGCCACCAGAGAAATTCATTAAAAAATGGTTCACGTGCCCACACGTCCTTTAAAAGTTAGTCAATTACTGTGATTGACTCAATCTTAACATCTTCTTTAGGCTTATCGTGCATATTTCGGTCAACTTTAACAATATTGTCAACAACATCCATACCTTCAACAACTTGGCCAAATACTGTATGTTTGCCGTCTAACCATGGTGTACCGCCGTTTTGTTTGTAAAACTCAACTTCTTCTTTTGACCAGCCACGCACTTCCATTTGTTTTAACATAGATACTTCAACTTGAGGTGCTTGAACGATGAAGAATTGAGATCCGTTCGTACCAGGACCTGCATTGGCCATTGATAATGCGCCACGGATGTTCATTAGTTCAGGAACACACTCATCTTCGAATGTACCGCCCCAAATTGACTCGCCCCCCATACCAGTACCAGTTGGATCTCCACCTTGTACCATGAAGTTCGGAATTACACGGTGGAAAATAATACCGTTATAGTAACCTGATTTTGCATGACCTAAAAAGTTTTCAACTGTTTTTGGTGCGTGCTCCGGGAATAATTTAATTTTGATTGAACCCATAGTTGTGTTCATTTCTACCATTACTTCACCTGGATTTAGTTCTTTCGATAATTGTGGAAACATTTTTGTCTCTCCTTTAAATAAAATGTGGAATGGATGGGTATAGGTATAGAAACCAAACTTCCCCTTTAATACCAAGTCCAAGTTTACCATAACTCTAATATTTTAAGCCACTAACTTGCGAGGGACTTCCTTCGTATTCCGAAATAAGTTATACTAAATATTAATTTAAAAGGAAGAAAGTGATAATTTGAAGCAAAATATGAGACATAATTTCATCATCATTTTAATAGCAAACTTTATTGTTGCGGCTTCTGTTACGATGATTATGCCGTTTTTGTCTTTATATATTGATACACTCGGCGACTTTACAGATAGCTATGTACAAACATGGGCAGGAATAATCTTTGCTGCAACATTTGTTACGGCATTTTTAATGTCTCCGATTTGGGGGCGGATTGCTGACAAATACGGGTACAAGCCGATCATGATTATCAACTGCTTCGGCGTTGGGTTAAGTATCTTTTTAATGGGTTATGTTCAAAATGTCGAGCAGTTCTTTTTACTGAGGCTAGCGATGGGTGTTGTGACAGGCTTTATCCCTACTTCTATTGCATTCATTAGTAAGCATACTCCGAAAGAAGTGGCCGGGAAAACGCTCGGGACATTGCAGATGGGCAGTGTCGGCGGAACATTATTCGGTCCTGTATTAGGAGGCTTGATGGCAGATACTTTCGGGTTTAAGTACACTTTTATCATTACAGCAGTCACAATTACAATTGCTGCGATAATTATTATTTTCGGTATTCATGAACCGACCATTATCCGTAAAGTTAAAAATGCCATTTATTCAAGGAAAAATGTAATCTGGGCTATTTTCCATCATCGCCTTATTTTAAATGTAATGTTCGTAACTTCACTCATTCAGATCGGGAACTTTAGCATTCAGCCATTGCTGTCTCTTTACGTATCTGAACTTACCCCTTCTCAAGAAGTAGCCATGCTCGCCGGCGTTACCTTTAGTGCCGCTGGGCTTGGTAATATATGTTTCGCGAGATTTTGGGGGAAATTGGCCGACCATTATGGATATGAAAGAATTTTATCGTACTTGTTAATCCTTGCCGTCATTTTTATCATTCCACAGGCATTCGTTACAGAGTTATGGCAGCTTATTATACTACGATTCTTATTTGGTATTATATCCGGCGGTCTCATTCCGATTACGTCCGCGCTCATTCGCCGTGAAGCACCAATTGAAGTGCAAGGCGAAATTATGGGCTACAACCAGAGTTTCCGTTTCCTTGGCAATATTATCGGACCGGTATTAGGCGGGGTTGTAGCAAGCTTTGGCGGGATTCATTCCGTATTTTATACGACCGGCCTATTATTTTTAATCGGCTTTGTCATTATGTCCTTTTTGAAAAAGCTTCCGACGCAGTACATGGACGAGATGTTGAAAAAACATGCTTAAATGTTCAATGTATATATGGTATCTTTAAAAAACAACAGATGATTACGCTTAGTACGTTTTCGTTTTGTTGTTTTTTGTTTGGACAATTATAATGAATATCCTATTTGGGGGCCAATTATCCATGAAACAACTTTTCGGCTACATTGTCATTTTATGTAGCATTCCTTTACTTCTTCTGATTGGGAATGAGGCTTGGAAAGAACTAGTGAAAGCGGAGCAGTATGAACAGTTAATCAAGAAATCGATTAAGCTCCCTGAAGTAACTTCCACATCGCCCATTACCTTATATGATGCAAACAACAAAATTTTCAGTGAAGAATATACTGAATGGTCACAGCCACTTTCGCTTGATGAGGTCCCTGAAATTGCAAAACAGCTATTTATATACAGTGAAGATGAAAGTTTTTATGAACATATCGGTTTTGATGTGAGTGCAATTACCCGCGCGCTCATCGCAAATAAATCGGAGCAGTCTATCCAGCAGGGCGGTTCCACCATTACACAACAGCTTGTCCGCATGCGTTATTTAACTACGGACAAAACATATGAGCGGAAACTGATGGAGCTTTTTTATGCCTACGAAATTGAGAAATCTTTTTCAAAAGACGAAATTTTTGAGATGTATTTAAATGAAATGTATTTCAGCAATCAAGTATACGGAATCGGAGCTGCGGCAACTTATTATTTCAATCGGCCGTTATCAAAACTTTCCATTCCCGAAATCGCTTTTATCTCGGCTATTCCGAACAGCCCCTCATTATATGATCCGGTCGTGCACTTCAAAAATACAAAAAGCAGGCAGGAACGGTTAATCGATAAACTGACAGAGCATAGGGTTATTACAGCTGAAGAAGCAAAGATGTATAAAAAAGAACCGATTCAATTAAATATTAAACAAAAAGCACAGCAGTATCCAAGCTACAGTACATTCGTTTTACAGGAGCTGAAATGGCTAATTGCCGAACAAACGGGTTACCGTGAAAAGATTGATAATACACCTGATAAAATGGAAAAGGAATTTCTACAGTTAGAGCTGAAGAAAAAAACGGACGCAATTCTACGTCAAGGTGTTCATGTATATACTGCGCTGCAACCTGAGAAACAGCGACAGGATGAAGCGGCCATTAACCGCATTTTACCGAAGACCGATTTACAGGCAAGTGCAACGATTATTGATAATGAAACACGAGAAGTGATCAGTATTTTTGGCGGGAAGAATTATAGAAAGCATGATTTGCACCGTGCATTCCAATCACCTAGACAGCCGGGTTCTGCATTTAAGCCCATCAGTGTGTTTGCCCCTTACTTTGAAGAAACCTCCGCAACACAATATTCGATCGTAAATGGCGGTCCGTACTGTGTCGGGAATTTCTGTCCGGAAAACTATGGACGCATTTGGTACAACAATATAACCGTGGAAACAGCATTTAAAAACAGTATTAATACAAGTGCATTACGATTGTTTAATGCCATAGGGGTCGATACAGCATTTCGTTATATTAACCGGTTCAATTTTGAATCGATTATAGAAAAAGACCGCACATTTGCCGCAGCATTGGGCGGGTTAACATACGGTGTGACTTCACTGGAAATGGCCGATGCATACTCCAGCTTTATCGACGGCTATTATGTACCTGTTCATAGCATTCGTAAAGTAACGGATTTAACAGGAGAAACGATTTTTAGCTGGCCGCACAAACGTGAGGAAATATGGTCTGCCTCGACAACGAAAACGATGCGAAGCCTTTTGAATGAAACGGTAGCTACAGGAACAGGAAGAGGTCTTTATAGCTCATCCGGCTTTATCGGTGCCAAAACCGGAACGACGAACGAATTTAAAGATTATTGGGTTGCCGGATTGACGGATGACTTTACGGCAGCCGTCTGGATAGGCTATGATCAGCCCCTTTCAATGGAAGCAATCGAACGCGCAAAAATTCATTTTTCTATATTCAATGCAATAACAGAATAAAAAAAGCTTGTTAGTTTTAAATAGCGCACCTCCCCCGCTAAAATCCTAACAAGCTTTTTTTATACTATGCGAACGGCAAGCTCGCAAGAATTCCGTTGTATAGCTTAATCACGGCATAGACGACGAGAGCCACTAATAGAAACCAGGTAATTACTTCATAAAAGATTAATCCGATCAACCCTGGAATGGACATATACTGACTCTTCTTATAAACGTTGTAAATAAAATAACAAAAAATCGTGAACATAAAAATGCCGACTAAAATCGGTAAGGATTGACTCCCAATTACCGAAGCAAATGCTCCAAAAAAGAAGATGACATATCCACCGCGTGCTGCATGGATCGTTTGCCCTTCTTTATCTTTTGAGAAGAACAGCATTCCAAGCTCATGAATCGTTTCACCGATCAGCTTCAATGCTGAAAAAATCATGAAAAATAGTAGCACAAATACAATCAGTAATACGAAACGCAGCTCCATATCCGATAAAAACTCACGCATTCCATTATAGAGACCGATTGCATGAATTAGTTGTAGCGATTCTGATATAGCCAACATACTGAATGAAAAACTGAATAAAATAATTGTAATGAATGGTAAGTAGCCATATAAATATGGATTTTTCATAATTTCGTTCCCTCAAAACTCGTAATATTTCTTTTCCTCATCATAGCTAACAATGTGGGGACGAGCAAGCCTCTCCTTATCTACTTACCGCATTCTTACCAGTAGCGTCTCGGATAGCGCGGATAATACGGTGGATAGTAGTAATTAGGCGGATACGGTTGATAATACGGTGGATATGGTCCGTAACGATTATTATTCAGCGACCCCCCTAAAAAACCTCCTAAAAAGCTCCCTAAAAACGGAACCCCAAATGGATATCCAAATCCAAAACCTGGATTATAACGATTAACCATGTTCATGTCCTCCTCCCTTATGAATAGTGTATTCATAATTATGAGAGCCACTAGTCACCCGCCTAAAAATGAAAAAGATGCCTTGCAAGTTTTTCATTGCAAAGCATCCTGTCATGTTGATTAGATATCGCGTAATTCTACTAGTGTTGCCAAAGTACGTACCATCGCACCTGTGCCGCCTTTTGGTCCCAATGCATGCGGTGCATCCGCATCAGAAGTTCCTGCAATATCAAGGTGAACCCAAGGAGTACCTTCTGCAAACTCTCCAACAAAGCCGCCGCCGAAAATCATATGGCCGTCACGACCTGGAGAGTTGTTTAAATCTGCCACTTCCGATTTACGGATACGCTTTTTATCGCTTTCTGTTAACGGTAAGCGCCATACGAACTCACCTGTTTCAAGTGCCGCGCCCATAAACTCTTCGAAAAATTCTTCGTTATTTGTTAAAGCACCTGTTTTATCTTTACCTAATGCAACGATTACTCCGCCCGTTAATGTCGCTACATCGATTAAATAGTTGGCACCTTGCTGTTTCGCATATGTCATAGCATCTGCCAGTACTAAGCGGCCTTCCGCATCTGTATTTAATACTTCAACCGTTTTGCCGTTGTACATAGTAATAACATCATCCGGCTTAAATGCATCCCCTGATACCATATTGTCTGTAGAACCGATAACGGCAACGACATTTTGTTTCGGGCGTGTTTCACCGATAATGCGCATTGCACCAAGAACAGCGGCTGCACCACCCATATCACCTTTCATGCCGACCATGCCTTCACGCGGTTTTAATGAGTAGCCGCCTGTATCGTATGTTACACCTTTTCCGACAAAGCCGATCACATCTTCCCATTCTGGTTTTCCTTTATATTTCAATGTGATTAAACGGGGCTCTTCTACAGAACCTTTATTGACAGATAAAATACCGCCCATACCCAGTTCTTCCATTTGGGCTTTGTTTAAAATCTCAACCTCTAAACCATAAATATTGGCAAGCTCTGTTGCATAATCTGCCAAATCACTTGCTGTCAGTAAATTAGGAGGCAAGTTGATTAATGTACGCGCTTCATTAACCGCATCCGCATAAATTTTCCCTACTTCGAAATTACCGATCACATCTTCCATATTCGCCTCAGTAACAAATTGAATTTGATCAAAATATGTTTTCGGCTCATTTGAAGTCGTTTTATAATTTTGTACTGAGTAATAGCCTAGATTTAAACCTTCACCAGCTAAATACGCAACTTCCGCCTCTTCCAGCTGATCTGTTGTAAACGATTCTACCCAAACTGCCACATCACTTACTTTTGATGCTTTCAGTTCTTTACCAACTGCTGCAAATACTTCACGTAATTCGTTTGCTGTTATATTTTTGCGTTCACCGAGACCGACAAAGTAAATACGTTTAAGTGAAGAGTGGCTGCCTGAATACGGTAATTTCGTAATTTTTTTTGTATCTGATGAAATTTCGCCTGCATGTAGCCATGTGTCAATGATATCTCCGTAAAATTCACTAAACGCTGACCAGTTTTTCATTTGTTCACGATGCTTTTGTACTCCGATAATCAATGTTTCCGAAGTTTGTGTTTCAAACGTTTTTGCTGTTGATTCAATATTCATAGTTAAAACCCTCCTAATGTATAGTTTCATTATATACAAATTTTTTTAATTCGGGTAACGAAACATCCAATAATTTTTATTTTTCTGCAAGTTTAAATTCAAACGAATATAGGGAAAATGATATAATTATAGCAATGAGGAGAAAGTAGGTGTAATTATCGAACTTCTACAAAATACGCCGCTTTGGCTTGGGGTTTTTGCGATTGTTTTTGCGCAAATTTTAAAAGTACCAATCCATTTTATCGTAACGAAAAAAGTGGATTGGAGCTTGCTGACATCTACCGGTGGAATGCCAAGTTCCCATTCTGCAGCTGTAACAAGTGTTGCGACGGCGGTCGGTATTGAGACCGGATTTGATTCACCCACTTTCGCTGTTGCAGCGATGCTGGCAGGAATCGTCATGTACGATGCGAGCCATGTACGCTTTCAGGCTGGGCAACACGCGGCCGTTTTAAACGAACTGCGCCACGATCTCCGTTTGTTTTTTGATGAAATTAAACGTTGGCCGGAAATGAATGAGCAAGAAAAAATAGAGGATTTAAAAACATTATTAGGTCACAAAAAAAGTGAAGTATTCATCGGAGGATTGGCAGGAATTGTTTTTGCGGCTTTATGGTACACCATTCAAGTGTTATAAAAAAGGGGTATGTTAAAGGCTAAATCGGCTTTTAACATACCCCTTTATTTTTTTCGTTGCGGATACTCCGCTAAAGTAAACTAA
Source organism: Solibacillus sp. NPDC093137 (assembly GCF_050280445.1). Classification (NCBI taxonomy): domain Bacteria; kingdom Bacillati; phylum Bacillota; class Bacilli; order Caryophanales; family Caryophanaceae; genus Solibacillus; species Solibacillus sp. NPDC093137. The sequence goes on along the minus strand of NZ_JBNNVH010000003.1, from coordinate 234,305 downwards.
AACATGCGATATCCTGCTTTTCGCAGCGCAATCATGACAAAGCCCGACACGATCGCCCCGCCAAAACCACCCGATAAGACAACAATATCAACAACCTTTAATGCTTGAATTTTATCGATTAAAGCCGGAAATGCTGTCCCTGCCTTAAAGAAATAATCCAAAAAGCTTACTTCATCAATGATAAAAATTACGACAACCGGATAGACAATAGCCATTAACCATGTCATCCGCAATAACATATTCAATAAAAAGCCGATACCGAAAAACATGACAAAAAATAATACGACGGAAATGATTACTTGTACTAGCGAAACATCATTCATGTTATGTATACCCCCATTAATCTATCATAATTTTACATGATATAACGGGTCCTTTCAATTCAACATCCAAAATAACGTATAGAATACTAATATTGTCAGAAATACTTCATAAAGTAAATCGTTTATTTTTTGAAAAACAGATGGTATTCACTATAGCCGAATACGTCCCCCGGGTTCACACCTTCAATAATTGGGTGAATATGTTGTGCCGCATGCTGGTTTGCCATTTCTCTGAGCATAACCGATGAAAGTTCATGGTGAATAATTTCACTCGGTGCCATCCAGCATGCTTCACCGATTTCTCTTTCCTGCAAAGTAAAAGGCTGATCATTATCCACCGGCTTACAATAAAAAATCGCCATATTATCACTAATATCATTGAGGATTACACCGGAACGGAAGCCCACAAGTCCCTTTACCTCGCAAAGAATCCCCGTCTCTTCCAATACTTCACGCATCGCTGCAGTCGTAACGGTTTCGGCTTGCTGAACAAATCCTGCCGGTAAAGACCAGGCCCCTTTTAGTCCCCCATATGTTTTTTTTACGAGCAGCCATTCTCCTGCTGAATTTTCAACAATTGCGGCAACGCCAAGCCACACTTTTCCACGATCCTTTTTCATGAATAACATTCCCCCTTTGCTATTGATAAAAAAACTTGCAAAAGAAGCGTTACACATCGTTTGCAAGTTTGAAGTTCGTTTATATAAATTTGAATTTCCCTTTTTTCAACGTTAAGCCGACACCGCCAACTAAATATAATGCGCGGTCGTCTACTACTTTCTTTAATGCAGATGCTGGCTTACCTGTAAAAGTACGACCAAATGCTGTTCCGATTGCGTCTTCTTGACCTAATGAACAAACAGCTCCCTTATCATCGTAGAAAAATACATCTGTCGGCTCATCATTCATTAAATATTTAATATTTTTTGCGATCACAGCACCTTGCTGCATCGCAATTTGAGCTGTTGGCGGGTAAGGTCTGCCTGCTTCTTCATTCAATAAAAATGCACAGTCTCCTACTACAAAGACATCATCAAAACCTGGTGCGCGCATATCTTCCCGAACTGCAATACGTGCACGGTTCGATTCAATACCGGAAGTCTCGATTAGAGCATTTCCACGTACCCCTGCAGCCCATACAACTGTACCGGCTTTAATGAATTCCGTATTTTCTTCATCTTTTTTAATTTTCACGCCTTCTGCTGTTGCTTCCACAATCGGTGTGCCGATAGAAAATTCCACACCTTTTTTACGCAGCTGATCCTGCGCATAATCGACTAATTCCGAATCAAATCCAGGTAATACGGTCGGTGCTGCTTCTACACAAAGAAGACGTACTTTTTCCTGAGGAATATCAAATTCTCTGCAAAGCTCAGGAATCCGGTTGCCGAGCTCCCCTAAAAATTCTATGCCTGTAAAGCCGGCACCACCTACGATAATCGTAAGTTTACTGTCGTCTTTCACTTCATCCAATGTCCAAGAAGCAAACTGATACTCGATATGCTCACGGACTTGGCGTGCGGTATTAATATTCGTCAATGATAATGCATGTTCCTTCAGACCGGGAATACCGAATGTTTCCCCTTCGAAGCCTAAGCCGATCACTAAATAATCATATGAAAACTCACCAGCTGATGTTTCTACTTTCTTTGTATTGACATCAATATTTTCTACATTGGCAATGACGAACGTTACATTGTGATTAATAACTTTTGAAATCGGATAACGTGCTTTATCTGGAGAAATCGTTCCTGCCCCTACTTCATGCAGCCATGTTGTTTCATAATGATAGTCGTTTTTGTTCACTAAAATAATTTCTGCTTCATTTGTATTGATTAATTTTTGAAGATTTACAATCGTTGTTAATCCTCCGTACCCTGCGCCTAATACTAAAATTGTCGGTCTTTTCATTCAATCAAACCCCTTCATTTTAATGAACCGGCGCTATAAATCTATTTGCCATTTTTATAGAACGCCAGTAAACGGTTTTTTACTGAAATACTAACATAATAGTAGCGTTTTTCCTGTGTGATTTCAAACATATGGATATTATTCATTGTCAATTTACAATATTATGTTCATATAAGTAATCGTATTTAATATCAATAAACAAAAACTCTTCGTTTGAAATGGCCATTGAATATGTGCGTGTTAACTCGCCTGTTTCAATATCACTGTAGACGGAGGAAAACTCGCCTTTATTGTCTTTTGTCATTTTAATAATGTTCAACAGAAAGTACGGTCGCCAGCTCCAGTTTTTACCGATGATTTCTTCTTGCTTTTCCCATTTTTCATCGTTCCAGCGGATATTCGGGGATGTTTGGAAACCATTGCTGTCACAAATATAAATACGAAATGCACATTTTTCCAATGCGTTTGCCAGCTGCATCAGTTTATCAATTTGTGAGGTAGATGGATTGATTTGATCGACTGTTGAACAAATCATCCGTTCAAGACGTTTCATTTCCTCATACTTTTGCAGAAGCAATTTCTTCTCCGTAGCAATAAACTGCTCACAATCTTTGCGGAAACGTTCTTTTAAAGAATCGCGTACTTGCAGCTCTTTATGCGGCAGTTGCAAATAAGGCCCTTTGAAATAACGGGTACCGTTTTTCCAGCCGTGCTGTAATTGATAGACCGTTTCAATATTTTCGATTAATAATTGCGTTCCCATCTTCACAGCGAGTGTTCGAATAGTTGAAAACGCATGGTTTTGCGCACCCCATAAATTATAGTTCAACTGGCCGACATTAATTTTAAGAATAGCCGGTTCAAGTAGTAAAATATTTTCAAGCTGTGTTTGTGAGCCAACATCTGCCAATGCAATTTTAATGCCATATGTTTTAATATAGCGAATTAAATGCTGCAGCTGATTCATCTCTCCTTCGTAAAGATGTTCCGTCATGACAAGGGTAATATTTCGGAGGTTCGATTCAGCGACTGTTTCTTTCAGCATTGAAAAATAGCTTTCTCCAAAATCAAGCAAAAGCAGTTCAGGGTTGCACGGAATATACAAACCAACATCATCAATTAAATGGGCAACATTTTGCAACGATCTGCGAACAAAGATTTGCTCAATTTCTGCTCTAATATCTGCTGGTACGTCTTTTTCATATGTAAATTGCTCTATATTAATCGGCTCTTTTTCATTTTCACTTTCCACTTGGCCTATCGCTTCATAAGCCACAATGCGATGCCCATCTGCACTATAGATTGGCTCATATAAAATTTCGATTTGATCTAACTTATCCAGTAATTCTAAAACACTCATTTAGAAAAGCCCCCTAGCAGTATGGTGATAAATCTATAATAATTCAAACCTTATAATAATACAAAACGATACAACAAAACATAGTTATTTTATAGGAAATATAAGTTTTAAGATTTTGACAAATTATTCTGCATAGTGAAAAGGTGGATTTTTTTAAAAAAACCTTTAACGAAAGTTAATCGCTAAAGGTTTTAAGATTGGTTACATTTTATTCACAGGGCGTGCTGCCAAAAATTAATTAAAGTTTAAACTCTCTCACTAATGTATTGAGTTCTTCTGCTAAATTGGCAAGTTGTTTCGAACTTCCGGCTACTTCCTCCATTATACTGCTTGTTTGTTGAACAGATGCTGCTGTTTGTTCAATGCCAGCAGCGGACTCTTCAGATACCGATGCAACTTCTTCAACAGAACCGTTCATCACTTGTGTACTAGCTGAAATCTCTGATAAGTTTTTCCCGATCGTTGTAATACTATTTGCCATTTCTTTTACAGCATTACTGATCCCTTCAAAAGTTTCACCTGTTGATTCAATTTGTGTTTTGCCTTGTTCTACTTCTTTATAACCTAATTTTAGTGAGTCGGACACGAAAGAAGTTTCCTTTTGAATATTGTCTACAATACCCGTAATATCTGTTACAGAGTTTGATACTTGCTCAGCCAGTTTTCTTACCTCATCAGCAACTACAGCAAATCCTTTTCCATGCTCTCCAGCCCTTGCAGCTTCAATTGCAGCATTTAAAGCAAGAAGATTTGTCTGATCGGCTACATCCTTAATGACGGTAACTAGGTTTGATATTTCCTGTGATTGCTTGTCTAGCCCTGCAACCTTTTTAACGGATTCATTTACAATGGAATGGATTTTTTCCATCTGTTGAATTGACTTTTTCATTAATTCCGATCCGTCATTGGTCATATTTAATACATCTTTTGAATTCTCCTCTATCCGTAACCCATTCTCATTTGCATCATGGACTCTTTCGACAAAAGTATTCATTACAGAAGCTAATTCACTTGCATGATTAGCTTGTGTTTCTGAACCAGCAGCCAATTCTTGCATTGTAGATGCCACTTGTTCTGATCCCATTCTCACTTCATCGGCAGATTGTGATAGTTCTTCACTTTGACTAGTTAATGACTCTGAAGTTTCGGAAACCTTCTTCATGGAATTTTTAAGATTTTTATGTAATAAATTGATGGCATCAGCCAATCTGCTTATTTCATCTTTTGATTTGACTAGCAGCAGTTCTTTCGTTAAATCACCATTTGCTAGATGTCCCATCTGTTCCGTTACTTTAATGATTGGTTTTGTAATTAAATTTGCATAGAACCATATGATGATTACCCCTAAAATAATTGAAATACCCATAACAATAAGAATAATAGTCAACAGCTCTGTAGCAGGTTGATTAAAATCCATCATATAGGTACTGGCAGTCACTACCCAATCCCAGTTTGGGTCTATTTTTGAATAGGAAACCTTCTCTTCAATTTGCTCTTTATTATTTGGTAATGCTGAATTATAAAAAGTAAAGCCACCACCGGCATTCGCTATTTCAATCATTTCTTGAGCGAATTTTACACCGTTTTCATCCTCATCATCCCATGCACTAGCACCCTCTTTAGATGGGTGCGCAATACGAGTTCCATCTTGACTATATACAATCATATAGCCGTTTTTACCAAGATCAATTGAAGAGTTTATAGGTCGAATCCCATCCCCATTCTTTTCGCCTAAAATAATCTCCTTTACTTTCTCTTGAGCACTTTCAAGTGAAATATTTCCTTTTTCAACTTCCGAATTATAAGCATCAATTGTAGCAAGTGTAAATTCAACACTGTTTTGCAAGTTTGTTTTACCTATTTGCTCTAAGCTAGTAGAGCTTTTCTGGTAACTTGTCACTCCAATTACAATCATCGGAACAATCAATAGTAAAATAGAGATTCCAATTAGCTTGGATTTAATAGAAGAGCTAGATTTAAACTGCTTTTTCAATTATGTACACCCCTTATATTTAATTTTTTATTGGTTACTGCAACTAATTAACCTCCCTATTTATAGAATTAATTAACTATTCCCCCTCTAAAAAAGAGTACAAATTACTCCTATACAACTTTAAATTATAGATAAAAGTACTAGTTTTAATTCTCGAATGTTATTTTAACCTAATTTTTTATTTATTCCAACATATTTTTACATAATATCCTCTTTCAGTTGTTTATTTTCTGTTTTAAGCATAAAAAAAAGCCTCCATGATTTGTATGTTTAATAACATCACAAATCAAAGAGACTCGTTATTCACAATCCATTATTCACATGGTTGTTCTACTGCTGGGCGTGCTGCCGCTTTAAAGCTTGTTCCGCAGCCGCATGAAGCAAGTGCGTTCGGGTTGTCGATTGTAAAACCGCCACCCATTAATGATTGTTTAAAATCAATTTTCGTGTCTTGTAAAATGCCCGCATCTTCTTGGGATACGATAATTTGAATGCCGTGTTGGTTGTCAACGAAGTCATCGTCATTTATTGTTTGCTCAAATGCCATACCGTATGATAGACCACTGCAGCCTCCGCCTTTTACGGCAACACGCAGGCTCGCATTTTCTTCTCCGTTATGAACCATCATTTCTTTGACTTGAAATGAGGCCGCTTCTGTTAAAATGATTACTTGTTTTTCACTTGCCATTCCAGTCACCTACTTTCTTTTATTTATCATAACAATTGTAAAAGCTATCTGACAACAAAACTGCTCTACCTGATTATATTCCTGCATTGTGTAAAAGGGGATAAGGATAAAATACCTAAAAAATTCACATAAATTCAGTAGATTACTCACACTTTTTTAAATTTCCTTGCTATAATAAGGAATCATAATTAAACGAAAGGTATGAACCTTTATGGAAATTTCCCCATTTTACGAAAAAACAGTGAACTGTATTCATTGCAAGAAAAATTTTTCAACACTTAAAGTTCGTACCAAGTCCATAAAAATTGAACATACAACTTCCGACTTTCAACCAGTCTATACAGACAATAACGTGAATGCATTATATTATAATGTTTTTGTCTGTCAGCATTGCGGGTTTTCGTTTACCGAAGACTTCAGTAAATATTTTGCTCCAGGTGTAAAAGAACAAATCAATGAAAAAATTTGCAGTCATTGGATACCGCACAGTTTCAGTAAAGAACGTTCTGTTTTCGAAACAATTCAAACATATAAACTTGCGTTGTTTTGTGCAACGATTAAAAAGGAAAAATTCGTCATTACTTCTGGCTTGGCATTACGCTTGGCTTGGTTATATCGATCATTAAAAAATAACGTTCAGGAACTGCGCTTTTTAAAATTGGCCCGCGATCATTATATGGAAAGCTATTCAACGGAAGATTATGCAGGTACAACAATGTCCAGTGTACGAATTATATATATGATTGCTGAGCTGTCCCGTCGCCTTGGGGATTATGAAAATGCAACACGCTTCTTTTCACGTGTAATTGAAAGTCAACGTGTAGGCGGTGAAGCCAAACTCGTCAATATGGCTAAAGAGCAATGGGAATTAGTTCGAGAAGAGCGAGGTAAAATCGTCCAATAAAAGAGAGCTGCCAAGTAAGTAATAACTTTCTTGGCAGCTCTTTCAAATTTGAATTAGAAAACTTGTTCTACTTCGACGATACCCGGCACTTCTTCTAGTAGTGCACGTTCGATACCTGCTTTTAATGTGATTGTAGAACTTGGGCAGCTACCGCATGCGCCTAATAAACGCAATTTAACGATACCTTCTTCAATATCTACCAATTCACAGTCTCCGCCGTCACGTAATAAAAACGGACGTAATTTATCTAAAACTTCTTGTACTTGTGCATATTGTTCTGTTTCTGTCATTTTGCTCGACTCCCTTCATTAAAATCATTATAATGTGAAGGAGCAAAAAAATCCATTATTGAATAACGAAAGGTTGGAATTCCTATGTCACAATCACATCCAGTTATAGAAGTTTTCGGCGCTGACATCATCTGTGCCAGCTGTGTAAATGCACCATCTTCCAAAGATACATATGAATGGCTTCAAGCGGCAATTTCACGAAAATATCCGGAACAGCCGTTTACTATCCGCTATATCGATATTGAAGGTGTAATTGATAATGAACGTGATCAAGATTACGCAAATCGTATTCAAGAAGATGAATTTTTCTACCCTTTAGTTCTAGTCAATGATGAAGTAGTTGGTGAAGGCTATGTGCAGATTAAGCCTGTATTTACAGCGCTCGAATCAGCGGGCTTTGTACCAACTGAAGAGTAAATTATAACATAAACAAAAAATTCAATTTTCTCCTTGAGGAAATTGAATTTTTTTGTTTACAGTCAAATTGATTTCCTTTGCAGGGATGTTCAATTTTAATTTTCGTTTTGCTTTTTATAGTACCAAAGCAGACCCGACTTCATAAGGCGTGCAATGCGTCCTGTTACCGTTGTATCAGCTAGATGAACGAAGCCTTGTTTTTTACCAAGGGAGCCCATAAAGCCTTTCATTTTGATCTCTGAAAGCTTTTCTGGAAGTGGCTCGCCTTTCCAGCGCATTTTTAGAACTTTAACGATTCGTTCGCCTTGTTCTTCTGCCAATTGCGCTGTTGGAGGTAAATGAGAAGAAGCACAGTCTCCTACTACAAATACATTTTCATCCCCAACTACATGATAATGATCCGTAATGATCGGGCGATTGAATTTATCCTTTTCAACATCAAGTTCACGAACGATTTTCACAGGCTGTACACCAGCTGTCCATACGATTACGTCAGCTTCAATTACTTCATCATGGTTGTATAAACGGCCTTCTTCAACGCGAGTGATATTTGATTCTGCAATTACATCTACGTTGTGTTTAATAAACCAAGACTTAATATACTCACTTAGCTTTTCCGGGAAATCGCGTAAAATACGGTGTGAGCGGTCAAATAATTTAATTTTTAAATCTGAACGGCTTTCACGTAGTTCACTTGCAAGCTCGATTCCTGAAAGACCTGCACCAATAATGGCAACTGTCGAACCTGGAGCTAATCCGCATACTTTTTCGAATGTTTTACGTGATTTGGCGATTGTTTGAATACTGTATGTGAATTCATCGGCACCCGGCACTCCATGATATTTATCGATACAGCCTAAACCAATAACAAGCTGATCATAAGCAAGCTCTCCGCCGTCACCCAAGTAAATTTTTTTATCTTCACGGTCGATGCGTACTACTTCTCCGTATACGCATTTTAAGCGCTCATGTTCCGGAAATGCAACACGGACTTCCTTATCTGTTGATGTACCTGCAGCAAGTGCATAAAATTCTGTTTTCAAACTATGGAATGGTGTACGGTCTACCAATGTAATTTCTACATCTGCTGGTAAACTTGGTAATAGACGAAGTAAAATTCGCATATTTCCGTATCCGCCACCTAATAATACTAACTTTTGCATAGCATATTCCCTCATATCTGTAAGTAATCAATTATAAAGCTTTTAGGCATCATAATTGTGTTCACAAAGTTTCCATAAGTATTATAACTGTTTGTGATAAGTTTCACAATATGTTAAATGATATTTTGTGAATTTATTCACATAAGTTTTTTATTATTCTATTTTATTTATTTTGTTGCAATTGAAGCATATTCAAACATATGTTGAAAGATATTAAATCGGAGAAATTGACGTTCGCAGCAAAAAAAAGTAGGATTGCTAATAGTGAGGTGACAACATGTTAAATCCATTAGTCGAATTTTGCATCAGCAATTTAGCAAATGGTGCGCAACAAACATATGAACAACTGGAGCAAGATCCTGATATTGATGTATTGGAATATGGCTGCTTAAGCTACTGTACGAAATGTGCCGAAAACTTTTATGCTGTTGTTAACGGGGATATAGTTGAGGCGGACACTCCAGAAGAGCTGACGAAGCGCATTTATAAATATATAGAAGAAAATCCGATGTGGTAAACGTCCCACATCGGATTTTTTCTTTATTTAATAAGTTCCATCAAATTTTCTACACAATACGTAGACAGCTTGGCTTGCTGTTTTACAATTTCAGTAGGAGTAACTCCCGTATTGACATGAATGGTATCACAGCCAAAGTTTATACCACATAAAATATCGGTATCATAGTTGTCCCCGACCATAACCATTTCATTCTTTTCAAAGTGATGCTCTTCAGCAATGATCTCCAGCATAACCGGTGATGGTTTCCCTACGAACGTCGGTGTAACCCCGCAAACATTTGCTACTAATTGAACAAATGACCCATTCCCCGGAGTAAAACCCGTTTCATTCGGAAATTTAATATCACCATTTGTTCCAATTAGCTTCGCGCCATTCTGGACATAGCCACATGCTTTTACAAGTTTCTCATATGAGATTTGACGGTCTATCCCCATTACAAGAACATCGCTCTGTTCATCGGTAATCTCTAATCCTTGCTCGATTAAAGCTGTGCGAATGCCAAGTTCACCGACAACATTCACTTTATTATTTGCACTCATTTTTGCTACATAGGCTGCCGTTGCAAGTGAGCTTGAATAAATATGATCAAGCGGTGCCTCTACGCCAATATCTTGTAAAATTTGCTGAAGTCGTTCACGGGTTTTCGATGAATTGTTCGTTAAATAATACGGTTCAATTCCTTCATCCTGCAATAGGTGGACAAATTTCACGGCAGAATCGATCGCTTCACTCCCCCGATAGATTGTCCCATCCAAATCAAAGCAATACGCTTTATACGGAAACATTATGCCTCATCCTCTGGTAAAAAGGCTGAAACTGGTCCTAATTCATTTGTTAAGTAATCGTGAACTTTTGGAGTGAATTGCTTGAGTATATTTAAGTTTGCAGTTAATACATTTAAAATTTCTTCACTATCTACAGCGATAAATTCACGAACGATCATTTTGCGTAAGCCGACAACCGCTTTTAAGGGTGCATCCATCTCTTCTGTAATCACTTTTTCATCAACGAAAATATCGATAATGTCTTCGTAGCTTCCAGGATCACGCATAATAAAGCCGTCAATCACCAAGTTTCCTACATCCATCATCGCTTCCATTACATTATGGCCGATTCGTTGTAATGCCAGCTTATGAATATCATCTGCCAACCAGTTTTCAGTCGATTCAAAGATCGACAGTAACTCGTCCAAGTGTGCTAAGTTGTTTGTAATTTTATTTCTATCTACGAAGTACATAGATAAAGCCTCCATTCAATCAATAAAAGTTGATAGTGTTTTCCTTTATATAGTACCATATTCTATAGAGATGGAAGGGGTACAAAACAAAATGGAACGATTTTTCTTATATGATGATGTAGAAGATACAAAAACGCGCTTCGTCAGCTTTGCCGGAAAAACTCAGCGCTATGATTTAGCCATATTGCAAAGTAGTCGCTTTTTCGGAAAAGTGCTCGTTCTTGATATCCAGTTTGGCCGTTTTGCCATTATTGGAGCAGATGATGCGGAAGAACCTGGGTATTTAGAACATGTATACAACCGTACAGAAGAAGAAACGGAAGACTTACGTGAATATTTACGTGAACTATTAAGCTAAAAAAAGAGGGGGCGCTATACGGCGCCTCCTCTTTTGTACGTTATTCAGCTGATTCAACCGGCTCTTCTGCCTCAGTTTGTTGTGCAACGATTTGTTCTTTCTTTTGTTCTTGTGCACGGCCTGTTTTTTGAAGTATAAAATAGGCGCATCCAAAATTACAATATTCGTACAAATAGTCTTGAATCGTACTAATTTTTGTATCAAACGTGGATTTTTGATTTTTATCGTCAAAAAATCCTTTTAAACGTAGCTGACCGTAACCCCAGTCCCCTACAATATAATCATATTTCGATAAAATATCTGAGTATCGTGCGATAAATGCATCTTCTTGAAAACCTTCCCGCACATTTTCGATCACTTCATAAGCATACCCATCTGCAATAATCAAACTAGACACCACCTATCTATTTCCATGTTAATGAATATTGAACCTGAAAGCAATATTCACAACAAATTTTGTAGGTAAATATGGTGAAATCAGCTATAGTCCGTCTTTCGGCGAGTATTAAAATGCCCGCATAGATAAGTTAAACGTCTATTTTTCTACAATGTAACACTTGATTGTTTTGCTGCATTCACTTGTTCATCCGCATGATAACTACTGCGTACTAATGGACCTGCTTCACAATGGCTGAAGCCTTTTTCCATAGCGATTTTACGCAGCTTGCCAAACTCGATTGGAGAGTAATATTTTTTTACTGGCAAATGTTTTTTTGTCGGCTGTAAATATTGGCCGATTGTCATAATATCAACATTGTTTGCACGCAGGTCATCCATTACTTCATAGATTTCCTCTAACGTTTCTCCTAAACCAATCATTAAAGAAGATTTTGTCGGTATAGTTGGCTGCATTTCTTTTGCTCTGCGTAAAAACTCCAGTGAACGGTCATATGTCGCTTTTGCCCGAACACGTGGTGTCAGACTGCGTACTGTTTCGATATTATGGTTTAAAATGTCCGGCTTTGCGTCCATTAATATGCGTAAACTTTCTTCACGACCGCTTAAATCAGATGGTAGTACTTCCACAGAAGTTAACGGGCTTTTACGGCGGATTGCACGCACCGTTTCTGCCAATACTTCCGCGCCCCCGTCTTTCAGGTCATCACGCGCTACCATTGTAATAACAACATGCTTTAAATTCATTAACGCAACAGAATCTGCTACGCGCTCTGGTTCAGCCAAGTCCAATTCATTAGGCAAACCTGTTTTAACTGCACAGAAACGACATGCACGCGTACATACAGAACCTAAAATCATCATTGTTGCTGTACGACGCTCACCCCAGCATTCGTGAATATTCGGGCAGCGAGCTTCCTCACATACCGTATGCAAGTTATTGTCCCGCATTAATTTTTTTAGTGCTTTGTATTCGTCATTGGTATTTAGCTTAATTTTTAGCCACTCCGGTTTGCGCAAGTGTTCTTCTCTAGGATTAGTTGGTTTACAAGATGTCATATCATTTACTCCCCTCACTCAAATGCTACGATGTTCTGATGTCAGAGTATCATATTAACAACTTTCCAACAACAGAGTATTCTCATAATTTTAATTTATCATAATTAAGTTACTATTCGTAAGGGATTGGTACTTCGATAGACGGCTGTGCCCCTTCACCTGCACTGTAAATATGCGGCACGGTTCCTCTTACTAGACCAATTGCTATCGGGATTTTCTGCTCGACCGACGCAGATTTACTGGCAAATGGCACGATAATTTGGACATTCACTCCAATGAGTAAATTTACTTCTACAATTGCATTATTTATGCCAAATTCACTTACTGTTGATTCAACATTACTGCTCACATTCCCAATAATATGAAAGCGAATCGGTATTTTCGGCCCTAAATTCCCGATAATCGGAAGGTTTAAAGCCTGCCCTAACGGTACGAAAAATACGATTCCGTCACCGGCTTCCATTTTTCCTACGTCATATTCTACATTTTCCAAATTCGGCAAATGTGATAAATCTCCATTTTCAGCCTGTTCTAAATACTCTTTTACTAATGCTGTTGTTTCTGCCCGTACTTGGTTAATTATTTCCGTATTAAATTTTGTCGTAATCATATCATCTGATTGGGTCGGTAAATCGACGATGACATCATTTACATCAAGCACACTTGATGTTCTGGAATTAATTGCTTTACTCACAACATACGAAGCTACTTTAAATGTTTGGACTTCGGCGTACTGTAAATAGGTTGGCATTAATCTATCGTTAATAACATATATACTAAAACAAACCATACCGACAATACTGACGATAACGATTGTTACGGCATTATGCATTTTGCCTTTTTTCCTGCCATAGGAATTCCACTTTCTTTTACGAAAACGCAAAAAAAATCCTCCTTCCCATAAAATATGAGAAGGAGGATTTTTCTATTCTATATTTTCATCAAAATCTACATCAACTTTTTTAATATCGACTGTCGGGTAATCACTTAAACATATTTCATATGTAGCGTCCAACATCTGACCGTTTTCCTGGAAAATACGTATCCAAGGACGTGTCACATCGACAAGATTTTGCTTTGATACAATTCCACGTCTTCCATCGGACAACAGCACAATTGATCCATTTGCATAATGGACAACACTCCGTTTAAATGCCTGCATCACCTTTGCATCAAACTGCATTCCGTTACCGTTATCTATGATTGCAATCGCTTCTGACGGCAACATTTTCTTCCGGTATATCCGATTTGATGTTAATGCATCAAACACGTCTGCAACAGCGATAATTTTTGCAAACGGATGAATTTCATTGTTAACAAGTCCCCGTGGATAACCGCTTCCATCAATTCGTTCATGATGTTGAAACGCGCAATGTGCTACAAGCAATGACACTGAATGTAAATTGCGTAATAAGTCAAACCCGTAACGGGCATGGTTCTTCATCTCTTCGTATTCTTCATCCGTTAAGTTACTCGGCTTCAATAAAATATCAGGCGAAATAAGCAGCTTGCCCACATCATGTAAAATAGCCCCAATTCCAATTAATCGTATGTCTTCGTAAGAATAGCCCATTTCCTTAGCAATCGCGATTGAATACAATGCTACTTGGAATGAATGCTGGTAAATATATTTGTCATACAAATAAGCATCCGTCAGAACCATTAATACTTCCTCGCTATTAATAATGGCATTCATAATATCATCGACAATAAAGCCAATTACTTTGGACTGTTGATCCAGCACATAGGATGCCTGATCCCGTTTCGCATTTTTCACATTTTCGAACGATTTTGCCATATTTTTTACGGCTTCCATTCTTTTTAACGGTGCAATTGTTTCTTCTATTTCAATTCCGGCTGAGAGTTTGTCATCAATGTATAAATAATGAATATTCAGCTCTCGCAGCCTTTCAATAATTCGGCTTGTTACAACGACATTTTTATGAAGCAGTGGATGACCAGCTTCATTCCAAATAGTTCTGCCGACTGCCATACCTTCTTTCAAAACATTTATCGATATTAATCGCATCTATACTAATTTCTCCATTCTACTATTACGTTCATTATATAATTGGAAAGTGGCTTTTGGGAAATTTACTGAAACTTTTTCATACAATAATTTTTAAAGACATCCCGGATAAATTCCGGTAGCATATATTGCTTTTTTGCATATTTAAAGCTTGGGAAAAAATAACCGAATGTAAACAGATCCAGTGTTGCTAATCGGTAGATCCGATCCGGCTCCATGAGTTTCCCGTTAATATATAACTCACGCTGCTTCGTCATCTCAATACCATAATTCAATATTTTTCCGAATATCACACCCCTAAAACCAAGGCCTTTTAATTCAAGACGCGGCCATTCTTCGTTTTCGGATTGAGTATAAATTTCTTTTAATTCACTGCCGGTTATTTGCACGACACATATATTTATCGGATGGGGAAAAATTTTATGAATATCATATGTAGAAATTAGTCCTTTACGCAACGGTTCGACAAAAATTCCAGCATTGAACATAACACAATCCGCTTCTGTATAATCATACATACACTCTGCAAATAAATCCGATAATTGGGAACGGTGAAACCATTCTTTATTGTAAGGTTTCGTTAATGTGAAAATAGGCTTTTCCAAAATAGCCTTTGCTTCTTTTTGAAGATTGGACAACCACTGTTCTTCTTCTTCGACAGTTGGTAAAAGTGCGTTTTCAAATAATTGATCTGATTTTTCTACTAGTTTTCGGGACAAGTGGTCAAATTCCATCGTTAACTGTCCGGTATACTGCCCAAATTTCCCGCCTCCAGTTAAAAGTACATTGTTTTCCACTTTACCTTTTTCAAACACATGATGTGTGTGCGAACCGAAAATCACATCGATAATCGGGCATTCCTGTGCCAGCAATTCATCTTCGGTAATCCCTAAATGTGATAAACAAACGATTATATCTACCTGCTCTTTTAATTCAAATGCAAGCTTTACAAGCTCTGTACGCGGGTTTGTCACGTCCCACCCAAGCTCCTTATAGAAAAGGTGGAACGGAGCAGTCGCAGCTATTACAGCGATTTTTGTGCCATACTGGGTAGTCAATATTGTGTAAGGTTTCAACCACCGGGGGTTTTCTTCTGATTGTGAATATAGATTTGCAACAACTACTTCGAACTTTGCGTCATCATATAAATGATAGAGCAAATTATAGGAGAGCGTTATGCCTTCATTGTTTCCAATTGTCACAACATCATAATCCGCATCATTCAGCATTTTGATATTACCCTTACCTAGTGTTGCCTCTGTATATAAATTGGAACGGTCCAAATGATCTCCTAAATCGATCAAGAAGCTAGTTTCACCTTTATCGGCCAGTAATTGACGTTGTATTTGAATAAACGACTGACTGCGTTTCCAGTACGTAAAATGACTATGCAAATCATTCGTATGGAATATATGAATTACTTCTCGCACTTTTGCATTGCCACCTCGCTTTACGTTATTCTTCAAAAAGACCTAATTGCTTTGGCGCTAAACCATCAAATTCAAGATCAAGAATTTGCTGCATTCGTTTTGCATTTTTTGCTGCATGCCCTCCAGAATTATTATTAAATAATACGAAGACATGTTTTGATTGGCGTGCCAAAAATTTTACTTCCTCTGCAAGTTTCTGCAGTTCCTCTTCATTATAATCATATAAAAACCGCACTTTGCGCCAGTTTTCCCCATGCCCTATATTTCGCCATCCATGAACATTGCGACCATGAATACGTACGAGCACCTTCTCACTAGTAGCAATTGGTACAAAAGGAGCGGAGCCGCTTCCTGCCTGCGGTTCATCACAAACTGTATGAATCAACTGATTGTCTTTTAAAAATTGCAGTGTCTTCTCTTTCATTTCCGCACTGTACCAAGTTTGGTTTCGAAACTCAATAGCAATAGGATACCCTTGTAATTGTTGCTTTATATAACGGATATATTGAACATTTTTCCCTTGGCAGTCAAACCAAGGAGGAAATTGAACTAGTACCATTGCAAGCTTACCGTGCTTTTTAAATGTATCTGCACAATTTCGAAATGCGTTGAACATATCATTTTTCGTCTCAAATGGCAGTTCATCGCGTAAATGACCTGTCATGCCCTGATAAGCCTTCACGACAAATTGAAAACTATCCGGTGTATCCTTGCACCATTTCTCTACATTTGCCGGTGAAGGAATCGCATAAAAGGACGTATCTAATTCTACGACAGGGAAATGCCCGCTATAATCAAATAATTTATCTTTTGCTGCAGTAACTTCACTATATACTTCCGGGTGATCTCCCCAACCAGTTAAGCCGATTGAAATCATCGTTCTTCACCTCTCTAGCATTGTATAATACCTTACCCTTCTCAATGGTCATTCATTGCAAAACACTACATTTCACATCATAATAATAGAAAAAAGGAGGACAAGTTTATGCATATTTTACAATCAACAGAGGAATTTGAGCAATTTAAAAGCAGTGCAGCCGTTATTTTCGAATTTACAGCGGATTGGTGCGGAGATTGTCGTTTCATTGATCCGTTTATGCCGGAAGTCGTTGAAAAATTTCCGGAATATAAATTCGTTAAAGTAGACCGAGATAAGTTTTTAGATCTATGTATTGATTTAGGAATTATCGGTATTCCTAGTTTTTTAGCTTATGAAAACGGCACGGAGCTTGGACGTTTCGTCAGCAAAGACCGTAAAACACAACAGGAAATCGAAAACTTCATTTCCAACTTAAAATAGAAAAAAGCTTCAAACGCTTAAGTAGTCGTTTGAAGCCATTTTAATATTATTTAATAATACCTTCATGCTCTTCATTTTTCATAATCTTACCGTTCTTCTTTTCCTTTAAAGCCCAAAAAGTGAGTGCTACTGCAACTACAACTACAGCACCAGGAACCCCTAAAGCTACTGGCCAAAATAAGTTTTCCATTTTTGTCGCTCCTTTATATACATTCTAAATCCATTATTCCATCTAATACAATTATTGTAAACGTATACTGTGCGCTTTCTGGAATCTTTCTAGTAAAGTTGTTTATTTCTTCACGAATTCACCACAATTAAATAAAAAAGCACCTGTCTCCAATAAATTGGAGGCAAGTGCCTGGATAAAAATTATCCGATAGAACCTTCCATCTCGAACTTGATTAGACGGTTCATTTCTACTGCGTATTCCATTGGTAATTCTTTTGTGAATGGCTCGATGAAGCCCATTACGATCATTTCTGTCGCTTCTTCTTCAGAAACACCACGGCTCATTAAGTAGAACAATTGCTCTTCAGATACTTTAGAAACTTTCGCTTCGTGCTCTAAAGATACATTATCATTTAAGATTTCGTTATATGGAATTGTATCAGAAGTAGATTCGTTATCCATGATTAATGTGTCACACTCTATGTTCGAACGTGCACCTTTAGCATTTTTACCGAATTTTACTTGACCAAGATACGTAACTTTACCACCTTGCTTAGCAATCGATTTTGAAACGATTGTTGAAGATGTGTTTGGTGCTAAGTGAATCATTTTCGCACCAGCGTGTTGGTGTTGACCTTTACCTGCAATGGCAATTGATAATGTCATACCACGTGCGCCTTCACCTTTAAGGATACAAGCAGGGTATTTCATTGTTAATTTTGAACCGATGTTTCCGTCGATCCATTCCATTGTACCGTTTTCTTCAACAACTGTACGTTTTGTAACAAGGTTATAAACGTTGTTTGCCCAGTTTTGAATCGTTGTATAACGGCAGTAAGCGTTCTTTTTAACGATGATTTCTACTACAGCCGAGTGTAGAGAGTTTGTTGTGTAAACAGGCGCTGTACAACCTTCTACGTAGTGTACAGATGCATCTTCGTCTACGATGATTAGCGTACGTTCGAATTGACCCATGTTTTCAGAGTTAATACGGAAGTATGCTTGTAATGGTGTGTCTAATTTAACGCCTTTAGGCATATAAATAAATGAACCACCAGACCAAACTGCAGAGTTTAATGCTGCGAATTTGTTATCTGTATAAGGGATTACTGTACCCCAGTGTTTTTTGAAGATATCTTCGTTTTCTTTTAATGCTGAGTCAGTATCTTTGAAGATAATCCCTAAATCTGTAAGGTCTTGCTTCATGTTGTGGTAAACTACTTCAGATTCGTACTGAGCAGATACACCTGCAAGATATTTTTGTTCAGCTTCTGGAATACCTAATTTATCAAATGTTGCTTTGATTTCTTCAGGTACTTCATCCCAAGAACGTTCAGTTGCTTCAGATGGTTTTACGTAATACGTAATTTCATCGAAGTTTAATGACGCTAGGTCACCGCCCCATTGAGGCATTGGCATTTCATAGAATTTTTCAAGAGCTTTTAAGCGGTAGTCAAGCATCCACTGTGGCTCTTCCTTCATACTTGAGATTTCACGAACGATATCTTCTGTAAGTCCACGTTCAGAACGGAAAATTGATACGTCCTTATCATGGAAACCATACTTGTAATCGCCGATTTCAGGCATTTTTTTAGCCATGTTGTCTCCTCCGTTCATCTATTGAGAAGTGCTAAAATGTGCATAAACACACTTTAGCCTTACTACTGTTTATTTCTTTTCGTTGTTTACGCCTTTTTCCATCGCTTTCCAAGCTAATGTAGCGCATTTTATACGTGCCGGGAATTTTGCTACACCTTGCAGTGCTTCAACATCCCCAAGGTCGTACTTTTCATCGTCAAAGTCTTCGCCCAGCATCATTTTTGAGAAAATATCAGCCAGTTCCAAAGCTTCGTCCAATTTTTTGCCTTTAACGATTTGAGTCATCATTGATGCTGAAGACATGGAGATTGAACAGCCTTCCCCATCGAACTTCGCATCTTCCACGATATCATCGTTTAGCTTCAATGTTAAATGGATACGATCACCGCAAGTAGGGTTATTCATATCGATTGTCACACTGTTTTCTTCAAGAGACCCTTTGTTACGAGGGTTTTTATAGTGATCCATTATAACGGAACGATAAAGTTGATCTAAATTATTAAAAGACATCGCCAAAATACTCCTTCGCTGAGCGCAATCCTGCAACTAAACGATCAACATCTTCTTCATCATTGTACATGTAGAAGCTTGCTCGAGCTGTTGCTGTTACTTGAAGCCATTTCATTAAAGGTTGGGCGCAATGATGTCCTGCACGGACAGCGATTCCACTCATATCCAATACTGTCGCCACATCATGTGGATGTACGTCATCTAGATTGAATGTAACGAGTCCGCATCGTTTCATCGGGTCACGTGGTCCGAAAATCTGAAGACCATCAATTGTTTCCAATTGATCCATTGCATAACCTACCAACTTATGTTCGTGGGCTGCAATATTGTCTAAACCGATTTCCTCTAAAAAGTCGATTGCAGCACCTAAACCAATTGCACTTGCAATGATCGGTGTACCACCCTCGAATTTCCACGGTAACTCTTTCCATGTTGATTCATTTAAACCTACGAAATCAATCATTTCGCCGCCAAACTCTACTGGTTCCATTTCTTCAAGAAGCGCCTTTTTACCGTATAGTACCCCAATTCCAGTTGGTGCACACATTTTATGTCCTGAAAATGCTGCGAAGTCAACATCCAAATCTTGAATATCGATCTTCATATGCGGTGCTGCCTGAGCTAAATCCGCAACAACTACCGCGCCATTTTCATGGGCAATTTGTGCAACTTCTTTAATTGGATTGATTGTACCTAATACGTTGGAAACATACATCATAGAAACAATTTTCGTTTGTGGCGTAATTGTTTCACGTACTTTTTCCAATGAAATTGTACCGTCTGCTTCAAGGTCGATATATTTCAGTACCGCCCCTTTTTCTTTTGCAAGCTGTTGCCATGGAATAATGTTTGAATGGTGTTCCATGTACGTAATGACAATTTCATCACCTTCTTGTACATTTTGACGACCATAGCCTGAAGCAACTGTATTAAGTGCTGTAGTTGTACCACGAGTAAAAATTACTTCTTGTGTTGAACTAGCATTAATGAATTTACGAACTTTTTCACGCGCACCTTCATAGGAATCCGTTGCACGGTTACCAAGTGTATGAACACCTCGGTGAACGTTTGAGTTATCTAAATTATAGTAATTTGAGATTGCTTCAATAACTTGAATCGGCTTTTGAGATGTAGCCGCACTATCCAAATAAACTAAAGGATGTCCATTGACTTCCTGATTTAAAATTGGAAAATAACTTTTAATATCGTTAGGTATCATTATCGAACTTTCCTTTCGATAACCTCCGTCAGCTGCTTTTTAACGCCTTCGATTGGCAATTTAGCAACAACTGGCGCAAGGAATCCGTGAATTACAAGGCGCTCTGCTTCTGCTTTAGAAATACCACGACTCATTAAGTAGTACAGTTGAGTTGGGTCAACACGTCCAACAGATGCCGCATGTCCTGCTGTTACATCGTCTTCATCAATTAACAGAATTGGGTTAGCGTCTCCGCGTGCACCTTCTGAAAGCATCAGTACGCGAGACTCTTGTTCTGCATTTGCTTTTGTACCACCATGCATAATATGACCGATTCCGTTAAAGATTGACTGTGAAGAATCTTTCATTACACCGTGTTTTAAAATTTGACCGTCGGAATTTTTACCCCATTGACGGATTAATGTTGTGAAGTTAAGTTTTTGATCTCCGCTACCTACAGTTACCATTTTGAAATCTGAAGTAGAGTTATCGCCAATTAAGTTTGTAGTATTTTCATAAATTGTATCTGAGTTTGTCATTAAACCTAATGCCCAGTCAATTTTTGCATCGCGCTCAGCATGTCCACGGCGGTTTACATAAGCAGTATAGCCATGTGCCAAGTTGTCTACTGCACCGAATGTTACTTGTGCATTATCTTTTGCGATTACTTCTGTTACAACGTTTACTTGACCATGTGCTTCATCAAATGTAGAAATATAAGTTTCAACATAAGTAACAGCCGAAGATTCTTCTGCTACTACTAACACGTGGTTGAATAATGAAGCTTCTGTATCGTCATTTAAAAACACAACTTGAAGAGGTGCTTCGATTACAACGTTGCGTGGCACGTATACGAAAATACCACCGTTTACTAGTGCTGCATGGTAAGCAGTTAATTTATGCTCGTCCACTTTTACAGCTGTTGTCATAAAGTATTTTTCTACTAAATCTTTATGATCGCGAACTGCTGTTTGAATATCCATGAAAATTACACCTTTGTTTTTCAGTTCTTCTGAAACTTTAATGAACGCTGGTGTATTGTTGCGTTGGATATAAAGGTTTTCTTGTGTTTCAATATCAACTACTGATTTCACCTCTACAGGCAGCTCTTCCAATGAATTAAATGGAGTGCTTTCTACTGTATGGTTAGGGAAATCAATGAAGTTCCACTTGCTAATGTTCGTTCTGTCTGGTTTTGGTAAGTCAAGCGCAGCAGCTTTTTCCATTGCGCTCACACGGAAATCAGCAAATGTTGCTGGTTCAGCATGTTTTTGCGAGAACGAGCGTACTTCTTCTGCTGATAACGCTAATTTTGTTTCAACCGTCATCTTCGTCGTCCTCCTTAATTATGCTTCTGTTACTTCTTCAGTATCTTCAATGCCTAACTCAGCTTTAATCCATTCATAACCTTCTGCTTCCAAGCGTTGTGCTAATTCAGCACCACCTGATTTTACAACTTTACCTTGCATCATTACGTGAACATGGTCAGGTGTGATGTAGTTTAATAAACGTTGGTAGTGAGTGATCATTAAGCAGCCGAAACCTTCGCCGCGCATTTCGTTAATACCTTTTGAAACTACTTTTAATGCATCGATATCTAAACCAGAGTCGATTTCATCTAAAATACCGAATGTTGGTTTGATCATCATCATTTGTAGAATTTCGTTACGTTTTTTCTCACCGCCAGAGAAACCTTCGTTTAAGTAACGTTGAGACATTTCTTCAGGCATTTCTAAGAATTCCATTGTTTTATCTAATTCACGGATGAATTTCATTAATGAGATTTCTTGTCCTTCTTCACGACGAGCGTTAATTGCTGAACGTAAGAAGTCCGCGTTTGTTACACCAGGAATTTCTGATGGGTATTGCATAGCAAGGAATAAACCTGCTTGGGCACGCTCATCAACTTCCATTTCTAATACATTTTCACCATCAAGGTAGATTTCGCCTGATGTTACTTCATATTTTGGGTGACCCATAATTGCAGAAGCTAATGTCGATTTACCAGTACCGTTAGGACCCATGATCGCATGTACTTCGTTTGTATTGATAGTTAGATTTACACCTTTTAAAATCTCTTTTCCGTCGATTGCAACGTGAAGATCTTTAATTTCTAATGTTGACATTAAATTACCTCCAAATATTCATTTGCATACTTTTTGTACGCCAAATTAAGTTCATTACCAATCTTACCCGAAATGAATGTGGGTTGCAAATAGTTTAGAATGATTTTAATTAAAAAATATCTATCATTCTTGTAAAACACTTTACTGCGGTTTATTTCTACTATTTAAACAGTAATAATTTAGCTTTTCATTTTTTCAATAGCAATCGTTTAATTGAGAATCAATTTCACTTATTCAAATGATTGATTCTATATTTTCTCAAAAATATTTAAAGTTGGATTATAACTTAAAAACGCCATTTTTCTCCGGGAGAAAAATGGCGTTTTTTGCTGTGAGTAAAAATTGATTTCCATTCCAAGACGCTTTCCGCGGGCACGGCCTGAGCCTGTAGTCTCAGGCATCATGCTTTTCCCGCTGGAGTCGCCCTCCATTCCAATCAATTTTATTAAAATATCCGTTCTTACTATCCTATTAACTTTTAACTAACATTTCATTTAAATAATAATGAACACTTGCGGCAACTCCGCGTCCTTCTTTGATTGCCCATACGACAAGGCTTTGCCCTCGGCGTGCGTCACCTGCAGCAAAAACGCCCGGAATATTTGTTTCGTAGTCTTTAACCGATGCACGGATACGGTTATTCGTTAGTTCTACTCCGAAATGTTCTGGTGTTTCTTTTTCAGCACCTTCAAAGCCGATTGCAACAAATACATGCTGTGCCGGCCATACTTTCTCAGTACCATGCAACTCTTTAAAGTAGTGGAAGCCATCCTCGCCTAGAATTTTTTCCATTTGGATAGTATGAAGCGCTTTTACATTACCCTTACTATCTTTCTCTATTTTCGTAGTTTGAATACAATATTCTCGCGGATCACGACCAAATTTTGCATCAGCTTCGGCATAAGCATAATCCATTGTATAAATGTTCGGATCTTTTGGCCACATTGTTTCATCTGTACGTGTTGTGGCTTGTTGCGGATGTTTCCCAAATTGGTAGACAGATCGGCATTTTTGGCGGAGTGCTGTTGCTACACAGTCAGCACCTGTATCCCCGCCGCCAATTACGATGACATCCTTCCCTTCCACATTTAACGCCTGATTATCCGCAAAGTCTGAATCCAGCAGGCTTTTCGTAACATCCGTTAAATAGTCCATCGCTAAATGAATATTGCCTGCATCGCTTCCTTCTAAATGAAGAATTCTTTGTTTTTGTGCTCCTGTACATAAAATTACAGCATCGAAATCAGCTTGTAATTGCTCCTTCGTTATATCTTTTCCGATTTCCTTGTTTGCAACGAAATCGATTCCTTCCACTGAGAGTAAATGAATTCGACGTTCAATCACATCTTTTTCAAGCTTCATATTCGGGATTCCGTACATTAATAACCCGCCAAATCTATCGGAACGTTCGAACACCGTCACGGAATGACCTAGTTGGTTCAGTTGGTCTGCTGCCGCTAAACCTGCAGGACCCGAGCCGACAATCGCCACTTTAAAGCCCGTACGCGATGCAGGGATACGTGGTGTAATCCAGCCATTTTCAAATCCTTTATCAATGATCGTACGTTCAATCGATTTAATCGCGACAGCCGGATCCGTAATGGCAAGTGTGCACGACCCTTCACATGGAGCAGGACAGACACGGCCAGTAAATTCAGGGAAATTATTCGTCATGTGCAAACGTTCCAACGCTTCCTGCCATTTCCCTTTATATACTAAGTCATTCCATTCAGGGATGACATTTTGAATCGGACACCCTGCTGCAGTACCGCGAATTTCAATTCCCATATGACAAAATGGCGTTCCACAATCCATACAGCGCGCACCTTGTGTCTGTAATTTTTCATCAGATAGCCTGCTTGTATATTCACCCCAATTTGAAAGACGCTCTAGTGGTCGTTGCTCCTGAACTTTCTCCCGTTTAAATTCCATAAAACCCGTTGCTTTTCCCATGCTAGAAACCCCCTCTTATTTTGTGCTCACAAGCTTCTTCTGACTAGTCGTCACTTCCGTAAATGCCTGCATTGCTGCATCGTCTTTTGTAGAACCGGTTGCAGTGTAATTGTTTATTTTATCTACCATTATTTTATAATCCGTTGGTACAACTTTAACGAACTTCGGAACGAACTGCTCCCACTTCGCTAACACATCCAATGCGTAGGAACTATCCGTTTCTTCAAAATGCTGAATAATTAATTGTCGAACAGATTCTATCTCCGCTTTGTCTGTCAGTTTTTCAAAATGGATCATTTCCATATTGCATTGTGATTTGAACTTTTCCTCTTCACTCGGCAGAATATAGCCGATTCCTCCAGACATTCCGGCACCAAAGTTTTGACCGACATCCCCTAATATAACGATCTTACCGCCAGTCATATACTCACAGCCGTGATCTCCAATTCCTTCAACAACGATTTCAGCACCTGAATTACGAACACCGAATCGATGCCCTGCACGCCCGTTAATAAAGGCTTTACCACTCGTTGCCCCGTATAAACAAACATTTCCGGCGATGACGTTTTTCTCCTGTTCGCCTTTAATCGGTGCGATGGCTGTCACTTTTCCCCCTGACAAACCTTTACCGAAGTAATCATTAACATCTCCGACTACACGCATCGACATTCCTCTAGGGATAAATGCGCCGAAGCTTTGACCAGCATGGCCTGTAAACGTTAAGTTGATTGTATTATCAGGTAATCCTGCTTCCCCGTATTTGCGGGAAATTTCACTGCCGACAATTGTTCCCATTACACGGTCTGTATTTTTAATCGGGTAGTTTAATTCAATTCGTTCATTTCCTTCTATTGCCTTTGAAACTTGCGGCAATAACTCGCGTAAATCAAAGCTTCCCTCTATATTATGGTTTTGCTGATGATGCTTCGTGCGTGTTCCTTGGATTTGGTGAAGCAGTGCCGTTAAATCAAGCTGGCTTGCTTTCCAATGTTTTGCCGTGCGATCTGAAATTTGCAGTACATCTGTACGACCGACCATCTCTTCCACAGTACGGAATCCTAAAATACTCATATATTCACGCATTTCTTCCGCAACAAAACGCATATAATTGACAACATGATCAGCTGAACCCATAAATTTAGCACGGAGTTCCGGATTTTGTGTTGCTACACCTACCGGACAAGTATCCAAATGACAGGCACGCATCATGACACAACCTAAAACGATTAACGGTGCTGTCGCAAAACCAAATTCCTCTGCTCCTAAAAGTGCTGCCATTACGACATCTTTCCCCGTCATGAGCTTGCCGTCCGTTTCCAGTGTCACTCGGTCGCGCAGTCCATTGAGCATCAATGTTTGGTGCGCTTCCGCTAAACCGAGCTCCCACGGTAAGCCTGTATGCTTAATCGATGTTTTCGGCGATGCCCCTGTACCGCCATCATAGCCTGAAATGACGATGACATCTGCCGCCCCTTTAGCAACACCTGCAGCAATTGTACCAACACCCGCTTTAGCTACGAGCTTTACAGAAATTCTTGCATGACGGTTTGCATTTTTTAAATCGTGAATTAACTGTGCCATATCCTCGATTGAGTAAATATCGTGATGCGGCGGCGGTGAAATTAACCCTACCCCAGGAGTAGAACCACGTACATCCGCTACCCATGGATATACTTTATTGCCTGGCAACTGGCCGCCTTCTCCCGGTTTGGCTCCTTGCGCCATTTTAATTTGCAGTTCATCGGCATTTACTAAATAATGCGATTTCACCCCAAAACGTCCTGATGCAATTTGTTTAATTGCACTGCGCTTGTTGTCACCATTAGGCTCGATTGTAAAACGGGCCGGATCTTCCCCACCCTCACCAGAGTTCGAACGTGCACCTAGACGGTTCATCGCTACCGCTAATGTTTCGTGCGCTTCTTTCGATAACGAACCAAACGACATAGCCCCTGATTTAAAACGTTTCACGATGGAATCCACTGACTCGATTTCTTCCATCGGGATTCGGCGTTCATTCTTTTTAAAGTCGAATAAATTACGTAAAAATCCGATTCGTTCTTCATTGGCCATTTCCGCATACATCCGGTACAAACCAAAATCATTTTTACGTGTAGCCCACTGGAGTGTATGGATTGTTTTCGGATTGAACGCATGATGCTCTCCATCTGCACGCCATTGAAAATCTGAACCTGAGTGCAATTGTTCTGACATTGATTGCATTGCTTCCTCATGGCGGCGTCTCGCTTCTTCACCGATTGTTTTTAAGTCGATCCCGTCAATTTGAGAAGCCGTACCTGTAAAGTATTCGTCAATCACTTCTTTTGAAATTCCGACTGCCTCAAACACTTGGGCACCACGATAAGATTGAACTGTTGAAATTCCCATCTTCGACATCACTTTAACGACACCATCTGCTGCTCCCTTTCGGAATTTTTGAACTGCTTTTTCAAACGGTACAGATAGATGACCCTTTTCAATTGCCTCATCAATCGTTGCATATGCTAAGTACGGGTGAATGGCATCAACACCGAAGCCGATTAGTGCAACAAAATGATGAACTTCCCGAACTTCCGCACTGCTAACGATAATGCTGGCCTTCGTACGTAAACCGATTCGCACTAAATATTGATGGATTGTACTTGCTGCCAGAAGAACAGGCATCGTTAACTGCTTAGCGTCATCCATATAGTCAGACAGTACAATAATTGTCTTGCCGCCAAAAATAGCCGCTTCCGCTTCCGTTTTGATTCGGTTAAGTTCACTTTCTAAATTTTCCGTAAATTTAAGCGAGATTTCCGCTACTTCAAAATGTTCTTCGTTATTATTTACGATTTGCTCATATTCTGCAGTCGTTAATACCGGTGTTTTCAGCAGGAGGCGACGTGCATTTTGCGCATTCGGCTGTAATAAATCACCTTCCGCTCCAAGCAATGTCATTGTCGATGTCACGACATGTTCCCGAATGGAATCAATCGGCGGGTTTGTCACTTGTGCAAATAGCTGCTTAAAGTAATTAAATAATGATTGCGGTCTATCTGACAGAACAGCTAATGGTGTATCATTCCCCATCGAACCAAGCGGATCTTTTCCGTCATTTGCAAGAGGTACAATATATTTTTGTACATCCTCAAATGTGTAACCGTGAATTTTCTGGCGTAATGTCAGATCATTTATTTCAGGTAACTGCTCTTCCTTCACTTCGAGTTTGATCATATTTTCTTCCAGCCATGCTGCATAAGGTTTTTCTGCTGCTACTTCGGATTTCAGCTCCGCATCCGAAATAATTTTTCCTTGTTCTAAATCAATTAACAGCATGCGGCTTGGGCTTAATCGGTCTTTGTAAAGAATGTCTTCCTCAGCGTAATCGACTACCCCAGTTTCAGACGAGAAAATAACATGATCGTCTTTTGTCACATAAAGTCTTCCTGGCCGCAAACCGTTACGGTCCAGAATTGCCCCGATCTGTTTACCGTCCGTGAAACAAATAGCAGTCGGTCCATCCCATGGCTCCATTAAGCTTGCATGAAATTGATAAAACGCTTTACGATCTTCATTAATGCGCGGGTTTTCTGTCCATGGCTCCGGAATCATCATCATCGCCGTCTCTGCAGGTGAACGTCCAGCTAATACAAAAAATTCAAAGGCGTTATCAAGCATCGAGGAATCTGAACCCGTTGTATCAATAATCGGTAATAACTTTTCAAGGTCATCCCCAAACGCTTCAGATACGAACTGTTGCTCACGTGCACGCATCCAGTTAATATTGCCGCGCAATGTGTTAATCTCCCCATTATGGATAATATAGCGGTTCGGATGGGCCCGTTTCCATGATGGGAATGTATTCGTTGAGTAACGTGAATGCACGAGTGCCAATGCGGATACAAAGTTTTCGTCCTGCAGATCCACATAAAATTCACTAACCTCTTCTGGTGAAAGCAAACCTTTAAAAACAATTGTCTGACTAGAAAGACTTGGAATATACAATTCGAATTGTTGCTCCGTAGCCCAATGTTCGAGCTGTTTGCGGATGACATACAATTTTCGTTCGAACGCCTTATTGTCGTTTTCGTTTGAACGAATAAATACTTGGCGAACTACCGGTGCAGTCGATTTAGCAATCTCACTTAAGTTTTCCTTATTTGTCGGAGCAGTTCTCCAACCAATCAGTTGCTGATTTTCCTGTTTAATTAATTCGTTCATCTTTTGTTCAATTTTTAGGCGTTCGTTTTCATTCTCTGTGAAAAAAATTTGGCCAACACCATATTCACCCATTTCAGGTAAATTAAGATCCGTACAGTTTTTTTGAAAGAAAGCATGTGGGATTTGAACTAACAGCCCTGCCCCATCACCTGTCTTGCCGTCCCCGCCGCGTCCTGCACGGTGTTCTAAGCGACATAACATTTCCAATCCTTTTTCTACAATCTGATGTGAAGGTATTCCTTTTATATTTGCATACATGCCGATTCCGCATGCGTCATGTTCAAATTCAGGATTATATAACCCTTGTGCTTCTGGTAACTGATGAAAACTCATATTCATTCCCCCTCATTCTTTCAATCCCGTATTTACATTTTAAAGTTTTCGAAATAATATAAACAATATATAGTTTGGATATAAACAATCTACTTTTTAGATGAATGGGGTGGGAAATGTGGAATTAAGACAGTTACGTTACTTTGTAGAGGTGGCAGAACGGGAGCATATTTCTGAAGCAGCGGAGCATTTACACGTTGCCCAGTCTGCAATCAGCAGGCAAATTGCCAACTTGGAAGAAGAACTCGGCACACCGCTTTTTGAACGAATTGGGCGTAACGTAAAGCTGACGCCGGTCGGGAAGATTTTTTTGGAACATTGTATTTCCGCACTCAAGGGAATTGATTTTGCTGCAAAGCAGGTAGAAGAATATTTAGACCCGGCAAAAGGGACAATTAAAATAGGTTTTCCTACAAGTTTGGCAAGCTATGTATTGCCGACCGTCATTTCGGCATTTAAAAAAGAATACCCGGAAATTTCTTTCCATTTGCGCCAAGGATCCTATAAGTATTTGATTGATGCGGTCAAAAATCGCGAGCTGAATTTAGCTTTGCTTGGACCATTACCACCAAAAGACGAAGCAATCAATACAACCGTGCTGTTTAGTGAAAACATCCATGCTTTATTGCCTGCAACACATCCACTAGCAAAAAAAGATTCAATTAACCTTGTCGATTTGCGTAATGACCAA
This sequence comes from Solibacillus sp. NPDC093137, assembly GCF_050280445.1. Classification (NCBI taxonomy): domain Bacteria; kingdom Bacillati; phylum Bacillota; class Bacilli; order Caryophanales; family Caryophanaceae; genus Solibacillus; species Solibacillus sp. NPDC093137. The sequence goes on along the minus strand of NZ_JBNNVH010000003.1, from coordinate 204,143 downwards.
TTTGTACTTTTTCCGGAAGGCTATATTTTAAATAAAGTGGCTGTTGATGCATGCCGCTCTGTAGGCTTTATGCCGAATATCACTACCGAGGGAGAAGATATGGATGCTTTAAAAGGGCTTGTGGCAGCAGGAATCGGTGTGACACTTTTACCGGAAAGTTCACTTTACGATTCAACACCGCGCATGACTGTCAAAGTGCCGATTGCCATTCCTAATATAAGACGCACAGTCGGCATCATTGCACCAACAGCAAGAGATCTTGCTCCATCCGAAGAAGTATTCGTCAAATTTATATCCAACTTTTATTCACGATTAACACGATTCCAATAAAATGCATTGGGACAGAAAAAAATTTTCATTGGATAAGGAGATACCCCTTATTTAAGAAAAGGCTATTTTATGTCCAGAAAAAAAACCATTTTCTCCCCGAAGAGAGAAAATGGTTTTTTGATCATTTTATTCGCCTGAAACAGGTACTACAGAGCCGCCCCACTCTTCAACGATAAAGTCTTGTACTTCTTTTGAGCGTAATGCATCTACTAATGCTTTAATTTCTTTTGAATCTTCATCACCAGATTTTACTGCAATAATGTTTACATATGGTGATTCACTAGACTCGATTGCGATTGAATCTTCCAATGGGTTAATACCGTTATCGATTGCGAAGTTTGAGTTGATTAACACCGCATCGCCTTCTTCATTTTCATACATTTGCACTAATAATTCAGCTGCTGTGTTTGCATCGAATTCGAAGTTTTTCGGATTATCTACGATGTCTTTTATTTCTGCTTTTGTTTTATCAATACCTTCTGCTAATGTAATTAAACCTTGTGCTTCAAGTAATGAAAGCATACGTCCATGGTCTGCCACTGAGTTAGAAAGTAAAATCGTCGCACCTTCAGGAAGTTCTTCTAAAGATGAATATTTTTTAGAGTAAATACCAATCGGCTCGATGTGAATACCGCCAGCATTTGCAAAGTCATAATCGAAATCCGCTTTTTGAGCTTCGAAGTATGGGATGTGCTGGAAGTAGTTTGCATCTAAATCACCGTTATTTAAATCTTGGTTTGGAAGAACGTAGTCTGTATAAGTTTCAATTTCTAGCTCAATACCCTGTTCCTCTAAAATCGGCTTAACTTTTTCAAGGATAACTGCGTGTGGTGTATTTGACGCACCAACTACTAATTTTTCATCTTCTCCGCCACATGCTGCTAAAGCAAGTACTGAAGCTCCTAAAATAACGCTTGATAATAATTTCTTCATTTGTTTTACCTACCCTTTTTTTAGTTTGTCCAGTTTATCGAAACCTTTTTTATATTCTGATTATTTTTCTTATAGACGCGCACTTTTTTAAAGTTTGCGTCCATATTGTTTCGATGCACCATTATTTATAATTACGGCCATTTATGAGCCACTAACTATCGTTTGTCCACTCTTACTGTAATGAAGTCCCCAATAAATTGGATAATGAATACGACAACTAAAATTAAAACAGTTGCCATTAATGTCACATCTGTTCGGTTACGCTGGAAACCATCAAGGAATGCCAGGTTACCTAAACCACCCGCACCGATAATGCCGGCCATTGCTGTATATCCTACTAAAGCTACCGCAGTAACAGTAATACCAGAAATTAATGCCGGTAAGCTTTCCGGGATCAGCACTTTCCAAATAATCGTAGAAGTTTTCGCTCCCATTGAGCGGGCTGCTTCAATGACACCTTTATCAATTTCTCTTAATGCTATTAATACCATGCGCGCATAAAACGGTGCTGCCCCAATAATTAGCGCAGGTAATGCTGCATTGGCGCCACGGATTGTTCCAAGTAAAAACTTAGTAAATGGAATTAATAAAATGATTAAGACGATAAATGGAATCGACCGGAAAATGTTTACGAGTGATCCTGTCAAAAAGTGCACAATTTTATTTGCCCATAATTGATTGTCGCTCGTTAAAAATAAGACAATGCCAATTAGAAGTCCTAGTATAAATGTGATGACTGTCGCAACAGCCGTCATATAAATTGTTTCATATGTTGCTTCGAGCATTTTACCCCAATCTACGTTCGGAAATAATTGATTAAACATGCTCAATCACCTCCGCCTGAATTTCTTGCTTTGCTAAAAAGCTTAATGCTTCCGCGACTGCTTTTGGCTCGCCATCGATATGAATAAACAATGTACCAAACGAACCGCCCGTTGTATTTGAGATTTTGCCATGCACTATATTAACAACTACGTCAAATTGCTTAATCATTTGTGAGATGACAGGCTGTTCTGTCGTTGCCGCTGCAAATGTTAATTTAGCGATTTTGCCTTCTGGATAATTGGCTAAAATCTGTTCCAGTGATGCTTGCGTTTCCTGTGTTTCACCAGAAGCCTGTGATACGAAGTTTTTCGTAATTGGTGCTTGAGGATGCTGGAACACTTGCAATACATCTCCCTGTTCCACTACTTTACCGGCTTCCATTACCGCTACTCTGTTACAGATTTTGCGGATAACATGCATTTCATGTGTAATGAGTACAATTGTAAGTCCGATGTTTTTATTAATATCGAGCAGTAATTCCAAAATTGAATCCGTTGTTTCCGGATCAAGCGCTGAAGTCGCTTCATCACATAAAAGCACTTCCGGGTTGTTCGCCAACGCTCGTGCAATGCCGACACGCTGCTTTTGACCGCCTGACAATTGTGAAGGATACGCTTTCCCTCTTCCTTTTAAACCTACGAGTTCAATCAGCTCTTCTACTCGCTTTTCACGATCAGCTTTTGAAACGCCCGCAATTTCAAGTGGAAATGCGATGTTTTCTTCAACTGTACGTGACCAGAGCAGATTGAAGTGCTGGAAAATCATACTTATTTTTTGGCGTGCTTCTCGTAATTTTGCCCCGGAAGCTTTTGCAATATCCTGGCCGCCTACAATGACAGAACCTGTTGTAGGCTTTTCCAAACCGTTCAGCAGTCGGATCATCGTACTTTTACCGGCACCACTGTAGCCGATAATTCCGTATATTTCACCTTTGTTAATCGATAGGCTTACATTATCAACTGCTGTAAGTTTACCGTTTTTCGTGTTATACACTTTTGTAATATTTTGTATATCAATCATCGGTTGTACTCCTTCTAAATTGAAATAACCTTCCTGCTATTTCAAAATCATGTTCTATTCTCATTCAAAACCTCCGTTGAATGAAAAAAACCTTTCTACCAAGACAAGTAGAAAGGTTTCACATACATTTATACGGTAAACCGTTCTCTCATCTTTCAAAGTTTAAACTTTGTGTGAATTGGCACCTTTGCGTAAACGCTGGTTGCCGGGCTTCATAGGGCACTTCCCTCCACCTCTCTTTATAAGAGCAACGTTATTAAGTTTTATTATTATGAATGTTACTTTATCACGACAAAGTGACTACGTCAATTACTTTTTTAATATTTCATACAAAAACGGTACGGATTTAAATGCATAAATTTTATTCGTTAGTTCCCCGTTGTCTGAAACGATTAAACAAGGTACACTTTCAATTTTCAATTCATATGGTAAATCCCCTAAATAATTGATATTTGCCATACCAAGCGGAAGATCTGGGAGTAATTTCTCAATTACTTCCAACATTTTTTCCGACACTTCACAAGTGCCGCACATAGGCGTATATAAGAAAAACGCTGTCTGATCATACTGTTCTACGTTCTGTTCCCATTGCTGTTTCGTCCATTGTTCCATTATACTGTCATCCTTCTTTTACTAAAAATTTTGCCTGTAGTAAAATATCCCTTAAGATTTTAGTAGGTGTTTTTTCTACTTCTACATATTCGTGAGGTATGATAAGCTGTGTCGCTTCGGGATATGCACGGTTCATCAGTTTACGTAACTTCTCACCGTTTTTATCTGCATCAAACATAGTGATAATTTCATCTTGCTCATATTCTTCCAATAAATCAATTAAATTGACTTCGCTTATCGTGCCATTTGTACAAATAATTGTCACGTCTTCAGCTAATATCGGGATTAATCTCAATTTATCGGCACGTCCTTCTACAACGATGCATCTTCCCATATAACACGCTTCCTTTCATTCGTCACCTTTATATATAGAATAACAAAAAAACACTAAAACCTTTATATAGAAGGCTTTAGTGTTTCATATTATTGTTCGATTAATGCAGTGTAAGCATCTGCGTCTAATAACTCGTCTACTTCTGCTTCACTTGTTAACTCAACAGTAACCATCCATGCATTACCGTATGGTGATTCATTTACATATTCAGGATTGTCCAGTAATTCTTCGTTGATTGCAACAACTTTACCAGAAAGTGGTGCATATAGTTCAGAAACTGTTTTAACAGATTCTACACTACCGAAAGGCTGATCCCTTGAAATTTCATCGCCTACTTCAGGTAACTCTACGAATACGATATCGCCTAGTTCAGACTGTGCGAAATCCGTAATACCGATTGTCGCTTTACCGTCTTCAATTTTAACCCACTCATGCTCTTTTGAATAACGTAATTCTTTAGGTGTGCTCATTCGAAAACCTCCATGTTATATGTAGTACATTCAAGTTCATTTTGCCATATTTCGTTCGGAAATACAATGTGAATAACTGTTTATTTCCAAGTTTCTAAGAAGTCAGACTCCTTAAATCCTAAAGTTAATTTTTTACCATCTGTAACGATTGGTCGCTTAATTAACATACCATCCGATGCTAATAGCTCTAATTGCTCATCCTCGGACATTGTCGGTAATTTATCTTTTAGGCCTAATTCACGATATTTCATGCCAGATGTATTAAAGAATTTCTTCAGCGGCACTCCACTAGCTTCGTAAATTGCTTTAAGTTCCTCTTTAGATGGTGTCTGCTCTACAATATGAATATTTACATAGTCCACACCTTGCTCATCTAGCCATTTTTGCGCTTTTTTACAAGTTGTACATTTCGGATATTGGATGAATTTTACTGTCATGTAAGTACTCCTTTTTGCCCTGGATTTTCCTATATTGTAACGGATATAGAAGGACAAATCAAAAATGTGTTCGCACTATCGGAGTTTTACTGGTTATGGTTGTTATTAGAAGATGTGCAAAAATATTAGAACATGCCCGACATATTTTAGAAGAACGGCTTCACTTCACTTATTAGAAACTTTGGGTGACATAATAGAAGATAGGAAACTTATATTAGAAGTTCCCATGTATATTAGACATTTTGAAATTATATTAGAACATTTTACATTTTATTAGAAAACCCATAGAAAAACCGGGTGCATTGTATACACCCGGTTACCGTCTTTATTAAACTACATATTTTTCTGCTTCGATTAGTTTCGCTGCAGCTTCACGTTTTTTCGGAATTAAGTTGTAAGGGTTGTTGCGCGTTAATTTACGTAATGCTGATAAAATCATACGTGCATCGTCACCTTCAACTGAAGCGATTAATGTTTCTTTTGCTTCTTTTTCGATTTCTGCGAATGCTTCCTGACAGAAAATTTGAGTGTAAAGAATTTTTTGTGCTGCTTTTTCTTCTCCGTCACGCTCGATTGCTTTTTGTGTACGGATTACTGCAGATTCCATTGCGTATAATTGGTTCGCAATGTTTGCGATGTTTACTAACAGCTCTTGTTCCGCATCCAGTTTTGCACCGTAGCGTTGTGCTGCTGCACCTGCTGCAAGTACTGCAATCTTCTTGGCATTTTTCACTAAATATTTCTCTTGCTCTAAAGCACCTTGGCCGATTTCTTCAGGCATAAGCATTAATAGCTCGTTTTGCAGTTCTTGCGCAACTTGTAATAGTGGTAACTCACCTTTTAATGCTTTTTTCATAAATGTGCCCGGTACGATCATACGGTTAATTTCGTTTGTACCTTCGAAAATACGGTTAATACGAGAGTCGCGGTAAATGCGTTCTACTTCGTACTCAGCCATAAAGCCGTAACCACCGTGTAACTGAACCGCTTCATCCGCTACGAAATCCAATGTTTCAGAACCGAATACTTTTGCGATCGAGCACTCAATAGCATATTCAGCGATTGCTGCTGCAACTGATTTGCCGTCTTTTTGCTCTTCATCAGATAACTGGCTTAAACGGTCTTCGAAATAACCAACTGTACGATAGTTTAAAGATTCAGATGCATAAATGTGAGAAGCCATTGATGCGATTTTTTCTTTCGTTAAGTTGAAATCCGATAATTTTGTTTTGAATTGCTGACGTTGGTTCGTATAAGCAACTGCTAATTCAAATGCACGTTTTGATGCACCTACAGTACCTACTCCTAATTTATAACGTCCGATATTTAAAATGTTGAATGCAATAATATGACCGCGGCCTACTTCACCTAGTAAGTTTTCTACAGGCACTTCTGCATCTTCTAAAATTAATGTACGAGTTGAAGATGATTTAATCCCCATTTTCTTCTCTTCCGGACCTACAGAAACACCTGGGAATGAACGCTCTACGATGAATGCAGTGAATTTATCGCCATCGATTTTTGCGTATACAACGAATACATCTGCAAAGCCTGCATTTGTAATCCATTGTTTTTCACCATTTAATACGTAATGTGTGCCAGCTTCATTTAACTTAGCTGTTGTTTTAGCGCCTAATGCATCCGAACCTGAACCTGGCTCTGTTAATGCATATGCTGCGATTAATGCACCTGAAGCTAACTTCGGTAAGTACTTCGTTTTTTGCTCATGGTTACCGAATAATACGATTGGTAATGAACCGATCCCTACATGGGCACCGTGCGTGATTGAGAAACCGCCAGCCGGTGACATTTTTTCTGCGATTAATGCAGAAGAAATTTTGTCTAAGCCTAGCCCTTCATATTCTTCAGGTACGTCAGCTGCTAGTAAACCTAAATCACCTGCTGTTTTTAATAGACGTACAGAGTGATCGAACTCATGGTGCTCTAAGTTTTCAACTACCGGTAATACTTCGTTCGTTACATATTCCTGTGTTGTTTGAGCAATCATTTTTTGCTCGTCTGTGAAATCTTCCGGTGTAATTACTCGGTTAATATCCACGTCCTCGATTAAAAAGCCGCCACCTTTAATAATGCTGTTTGTTGTTTGTGCCATTATAAATTCCTCCCTAGTTTCCTTTGTGATTTTTATTGTATTGTTTCCCCAGACAATTAAAGAACTTCAAATACCCCTGCTGCGCCCATTCCGCCGCCGATACACATTGTTACAACACCGTATTTACCGCCGCGGCGTTTTAATTCGTTGATTAACTTCACTGTAAGAATCGCACCTGTTGCACCTAGTGGATGACCTAATGCGATAGCCCCTCCGTTAACATTCACTTTCTCCATATCAATACCTAGCTCACGAACTACTTGGATTGACTGTGATGCGAATGCTTCGTTAATTTCCCATAGGTCTACTTGATCTTGTGTAATCCCTGCAATTTCAAGTGCTTTCGGTACTGCTACGATTGGACCGATACCCATTACTTCCGGTGGAACTCCGCCGACAGCAAATCCTAGGAATTTTGCCAGTGGCTGCATGCCTTGTTTCTCCGCTTCTTCACGGTCCATTACTAGTACTGCTGCTGCACCGTCAGAAGTTTGAGAAGCATTTCCTGCTGTTACAGAACCTTTTACATTGAATGCTGGACGTAATTTTGCCAACGTTTCTACCGATGTACCTGGACGAACCCCTTCATCTGTATCAAAGATTGTAACTTTTTCTTTTAACTGGTTGTTTTCATCGACGTAATATTCCGTCACTTCAACCGGAACGATTTCGTCTTTAAACTTACCTTCTTTAATCGCTTTTTCAGCTAATTCGTGTGAACGTACTGCAAAAGCATCCTGCTCTTCACGTGTTACATTGTAACGATTCGCTACCTCTTCAGCTGTGTGACCCATACCGATATAGTATTGTGGTGCCTCTTCAGCAATTTTCGGGTTTAGGCGAACTGTATTACCAGTCATCGGAATCATACTCATTGACTCTGTACCACCCGCAACGATTGCTTTTGCATGGCCAAGCATAATGCGCTCTGCTGCATAGGCAATTGTTTGTAGCCCTGATGAACAGAAACGGTTAACTGTTAATGCTGGTGTTTCATCCGGTAACCCTGCCAATGCCCCAACTAAGCGGGCAACATTCATCCCTTGTTCTGCTTCTGGCATTGCACATCCCATAATTAAATCATCAACTGGACCTTCATAGCCCGCACGTTTTAATGCTTCTTTTACTACTACTGCACCAAAATCATCTGGACGAGTGTTCGCAAGTGATCCTTTTTTCGCACGCCCGATTGGTGTTCGTGCTCCTGCAACGATAACGGCTTCACGCATAATGATGTTTCCCCCTTGTGATTAGCCAGCAAGTAAACTCGTAAGCTAGTTGCCGGCAAAATATTTCAACTGATACAACGTTTTAAGATAAAGTCTGTCGCTTTTTGCGCACGGACTTCGATTAGTTACGTAATGGCTTTCCTTTTACAAGCATGTGCTGCATACGCATTTGTGATTTTTGGTCTGCAACTAATTCAAGGAATGCTTGTTTTTCCAGGTTTAATAAGTACTCTTCTGAAACTTCTGTTCCGTATGGTACCTTTCCGCCTGCGATTACATATGCAAGTTTCTTCGCGATTTTCAGATCATGCTCTGTAATATAGCCTGAATCGAACATTCCTTGAGCCCCTAATAACAATGTTGCATAACCAGGTGCGCCTACTACTTTCACCGGTTTTTTCACTGGTGCTGTATAGCCAGCTTCCGCAAGTGCAAGTGCTGCTTGTTTTGCATCATAGATTAAGTGATCCGGATTTACTGAAATACCGTCCGCAAAGTCCAGGAAGTTATTTTCACGTGCTTCTTCACCAGAAGTCGAAACTTTTGCCATTGCAATTGTTTCGAATACTTTGTTTGCGATTTGCTGGTAATCTACTTCCACGCCATTTGGCAAGCCTTTAATGAACTTTTGGTAAAGCCCTAAGTTACCGCCGCCTCCTGGGATTAAGCCGACACCTACTTCTACAAGACCCATGTATGTTTCAGCAGATGCTTGAATATGTGCAGCCGGTAAACATACTTCCGCTCCGCCACCTAATGCCATTTGGAATGGTGCCGCAACAACCGGTTTTGTTGAATATTTAATACGGCGCATTGCTTGCTGGAATGACTTAATAACAAAGTCCAATTCAAAAATATTATCATCTTGTGCTTCCATTAAAATCATCGCAAGGTTGGCACCGACACAGAAGTTTTTACCTTGGTTCCCAATTACAAGGCCTTTAAAGTTTTTCTCAACTTCATCAATGGCATAGTTGATCATTTGAACAATATCCAGACCGATTGCATTTGATTTTGAGTGGAATTCAAGTAACGCGATTCCATCACCTAAATCGATTAGGCTTGCACCTGAATTCGATTTGATCACGCCATGTTTTTTCTTGTAGCGTTTTAAGTCGATCGCTTTTTCATTTACAGGAACTTTTACATATTCTGAACCGTTGTAGTAAGCTAAATCACCATCGATTTCTGAATAGAATGTTTTCTGGCCTTTCTCTAATAATCCAGTAACGAATTCTGGAATTTCACGGCCTTCTTCTTTCATTTTAACGACTGATTTTTCTACGCCGATTGCATCCCACATTTCAAATGGACCTTGAGCCCAGCCGAAGCCCCATTTCATTGCATTGTCAATTGCAACGATGTCATCAGCAATTTCACCTACTAATTTTCCTGAGTAAATTAATGTCGGTGCAAATGAATTCCATAATAGTTCCCCAACTCGGTCATTTGCATAAATTAAAACTTTTAATTTGCCTCCTGGACCTTTTGCTTGTTTTGCCATTTCCAATGATGGTGCTACAAGTTTCGTAGTCGGTTCATATTCAAATGTTGATAGATTCAATTGCAGAATTTCTTTTCCTACTTTTTTGAAGAATCCTTGGCCCGATTTCGCGCCAATCCAGCCATTTGAGATCATTTTCTTTAAAATAGGTGATTCTTCAAATACTGCCTGTTCTTCACCCGTTGTCTGGTCATATACGTTTGTAGCAACATGTGCAAAAGTATCAAGACCAACAACATCCAAAGTGCGGAATGTCGCAGATTTCGGACGTCCGATTAGTGGTCCTGTTACCGAATCTACTTCCCCTACTGTATAGTTACGTGCAATCATTTCGTTCATTGTCACGATTAGGCCGTATGTTCCGATTCGGTTAGCGATAAAATTCGGTGTATCCTTTGCGATAACAACACCTTTACCTAATACATCCTCACCGAATGTTTGCATAAAGCTTACAACTTCCGGGTTTGTCGTGTTTGCCGGAATGATTTCCAGTAATTTTAAATAGCGTGGCGGGTTGAAGAAATGTGTCCCAAGGAAATGCGCCTGGAAATCTTCTGAACGCCCTTCCGCCATTGCGTTAATGCTAACCCCTGATGTATTTGATGAAACGATTGTGCCTGGTTTACGTACAGCATCAATCTTTTCAAATAAGCCTTTTTTAATTTCTAATCTTTCTACAATTACTTCAATAATCCAGTCAACATCTTTCAGCTTTTCTAAATCATCGTCAAAGTTACCTGGTGTAATTAATGCTAGATTTTTTTTCGATGAAAGTGGTGCTGGTTTTTGCTTTAGTAATTTTTGCATTGCTGAAACTGCAAAACGATTTTTAACAGGTTTTGAATCAAGTGTTAACCCCTTAGCTTCTTCTTCCTTTGTTAGTTCGCCCGGAGCTATGTCCAATAACAATGTAGGAATCCCGATATTCGCCAAATGTGCTGCAATCCCTGAACCCATTACCCCTGAACCTAAAACCGCTACTTTTTCAATTTTGTAAGACACGAGCACTTCCCCCTTCTCTCTTGAATGAACAGTCATTCATTTTGAAATCAAAAAAAAACTTCAAACAGCTTTTCTGTTCTTAGTGTAGATTATTTTGACAATTTAAGCAATAATTTTCTCGCAATTTTAAATAAAATTATTATTCTTATATTTTTATTGCGAGAAGGAACATATATTAAGCTAAATTACTTTTCGTAAGCTGTCATAATCGTGTACAATGGGCGTAAGGAGCGTGATTAATATGCAAGAAATTACAACAATTGAACAATTCACAGAACTGACAAGCAATGAAAAACCAGTAATCGTAAAATTCTTCGCTGGCTGGTGCCCGGACTGCACACGTATGGATATGTTTATCGATCCAATTATTGAAGAGTACAATCAATATGACTGGTATTCAATCAACCGTGATAACTTCCCGGATTTAGCGGAGAAATATCAAGTAATGGGTATTCCTTCATTACTAATCTTCAAAAATGGTGAAAAATTAGCACACTTACATAGCGCTAATGCAAAATCACCTGCACAAGTAGAAGAATTCTTAAACGCACAAGTATAATATGTATTTATGAATAAATCCAAAAGTTTACCGCTTTTGGATTTATTTTTTATTTTTCATAAGCTAAAGCGCTAGTCATAATGCGGTTTTTTAATTACAATTGATTACGTGAAATTTTATTGTAAGAAAGGAAAATTTATGACTTCAGATCAACGAAAAAAGCTCGCTTTACTTATGCTTAACATGTTTATTGCTGTTGGGAGTTTCGGGATTATCATTCCAATTATCCCTGCCTATTTAAAAGAAATTGGGCAAGGCGGAACAGCTGCAGGTTTAATCATTGCGATTTTTGCATTCGCACAATTTTTAGTATCACCTATCGGGGGAAAATGGACGGATAAGTATGGTCGTCGCCCGCTCATTAATATCGGACTGCTTACGTTAGCTATTTCGATGTTTATTTTCTACTTTGCTGATTCCATTTGGCTGCTTTACTTTTCACGTGCTATCGGCGGAATTGGCTGTGCGTTCTTAATTCCTGCGATTTTCGCATATGTAGCAGACATTACAACAATGGATCAACGTGCAAAAGGTAATAGCTTTATTTCAGCCTCGATGTCACTCGGTATTGTAATCGGACCAGGTATCGGAGGTTTTTTAGCGGATTTCGGACTTAAAACACCGCTTCTTGTTTCAGCGGTAGTCGGATTGCTTGCGTTTATCGTATCTTATTTTACTTTGGCGGAGAGCCAGGAAGAGAAAGTCGAAATTCTTCAAGACGAAAACTCTTCAATGATGAAAGATATTCTTTTATCTGTTAAAAAGCCATTCTTTATTCCACTAATTATTACGCTAATCATGAGTTTCGGTTTAATGTCTTATGAAACTGTTCTTGGACTTTATGTAGATGATAAATTTGGTGCAACACCACAGGAAATTGCCTTCATGGTCACATCAACAGGATTAGTCGGTGTTATTATGCAATTATTTGTAGTTGACCGCCTTGTGAAAGCGATTGGCGAAGTAAATGTATTAAAATTATTTTTAGTCGTTACGGCTTCTGGCTTCTTCCTGTCGATTATCGCAGGAAGCTATACGATGTTCTTTGCGATTTCGTTATTAATATTCCTTGCGACATCAATTTTGCGTCCTGTATTAACGACATTAATTTCAAAAATGGCCGGGAATGAACAAGGGTTTGCAATGGGTATGAACAATGCCTATATGAGTATAGGCAATATTATGGGCCCTCTTCTTGCAGGCGCGTTATATGACATCGATATCCTATACCCGTTTATCGCAGGATTAATCATATTAATTTTCACTATTATTCTAACATTTATGTGGAAAGGTATTAAGATCCAAAAAGCAGCATTAAAAGGAGGCCATTAATCGTGAAAATTATTGTATTCGGGGCTACTGGTGGCGTTGGCCAGCATTTTGTTGAAATGGCTGTCGCCGCTGGTCATACTGTTACCGCATTTGTACGTACACCTGAAAAGTTAAAAACGAAAGATGTAACAATTATTCAAGGCGATGCATTTAATGCAGAGCAAGTGGCCGATGCGATCGTCGGGCAAGAAGCGGTCATTTCATGTTTAGGTTCAAGTACAGGTGTAAAGAAATCCAATGAACTTGAAACAATGGGTAAAAACATTGCGGACGGTATGGAGAAAGCTGGCGTAAAACGTTTAGTGTATTGCGCTTCAGCTGGCGTGGATGGAGAAATTCCGGGTGTATTGGGGAAACTCATGATGAAAATGCTCGCAAATCCATTAGCGGACCACCGCGCAGCGCTTAACTATTACAAAACAAAAGATATTACGTACACAATCGCTCGTCCTATGGGCTTAAAAGATGAACCGTTAAAAATCGATTACAAAGAAGCAGTCGATACGGTTCCAAAAGGTTCAAGCTCGATTCCAAGAGCAAGCGTTGCACATTTTATGGTAAATGCATTGGATGATGCACAATACGAAAACAAATCAGTTGGTTTATGCAGCTAAATATACAGACAAAAACTACCCCAAATACTTGAGGTAGTTTTTGTTTTTATTTGGCGTTGTTGATTTCTTCTATCTTCTCGGCTAATTGATGAAAATGATCGGCCAGTGCTTTTGGAATTTTGAACACTGTCAAAGTATTATTTACTATATCATGTTTTTTTACATAGCTTGCTTCATTGCTTTCACTCACCATTAGCTCCAGGTTTCCTCTATTTCCATTCTCATATTTAATATCAATCATGTACTCAGGTATGCTTAATCTAATGTACTCTTCATTCACGGTTGCCTGATTGAATAATTCATTTACCTCGTCTAAATCTTCCTCTAAAGTATAAGCATATGTCCCAAGACCGCCGATTTTATAAATCCCCAGCGATTGGATTTTATCATCCAGCAGAATATCACTAGTTTTAGGTATATCTTCAAAAGCAATCGGTATTGTATATTCATTACCTCTCTCGTCTACAAGGATACGAGGAGCGGTCCGTGTCAAGATCCAGCTAAACCCGTCATCCCCTGTAATGAAATATTGGTTATCTTTTGTTTTGATTTTTATATTTGTATATCTTTCCTCGAATAATTCCCCCGAGTAGGGTATTTCATCTTCTGATTTAGGTTTTTCTAAATAAAGGCGTGTATCGCTTGTGTAATAAAGTGTTCCATTATTAAATACATACATTAATCTGCTATCTCTACGATTTTGCATCATCATGTCATTAAAATGTTCAGGTTTTGCCAAATACATATTCTCATCTTCCGAATCTACCGCCAACTGGTCATCCGATTGTGGCATAAAGTAAAGTATTCCGCCAATTACAAATAGAAACAGTAATACAATGGCCGGTTGCATGAGCGGCACTTGCTTCTTACGTTGTTTTTTTCCATCCGACACTTTTTGTACAAATGCTTCATTCATCAGCGGCTCATTGCTAATCACTTCATCAATTGCTCGTTTCATTTGAGAATTCGTCATGCCACTCACCACCTTTTAATTGATCTCTTAACTTTTCACGTCCACGCCTAAGTCTCGTTTTCACGGTATTGTCCGAAATTGAGAGTAAATGTGCGATTTCATCGATTTTCAGTTCCTTATAATAATAGAGAATGATAATTTCACGGTACTTAATCGGAAGCTCAAGAACTGCATTTCCCAGTAACTGATTTTCGTTTTGTTCAAGCACTTGCTGTTCTGCAGATTTCGTCCCTTGAAAAATTTGCTGTATTTTATTCGTTAAAATGGTATTTTTATAGCTCCAGCTGCGTAAATAATCATAACTGCGATTGATCGTCATTCGGTATAAGTATGTTCGGTAACTCGCATTTCCGCGGAAGTGCTCACGCTGTTCATATGCTTTCAGCAGTACATCCTGTACAATATCTTCTGCCATTTCTTTATTTTTCACATATGTATAGGATAGTCGAAGTAATTCCTCGCCATGTGTTCTTATAAACTCTTCAAGCTGCATTTTCTTCCCCCCTCTTCTCCAAATGCCAACCGTTAGACGGAGCTGTTTTATTTTTAGTTTCAACTTTAAATGTTTATTTTTTTTGAATGTGGGTATTAAACTACTTTATAACAATTTGGAGGTTTTTAGTATGCGAGTATTATTAAATGTAAATGGCAGGTCACAATATAGTTCGGACATCCGGCCTGAATATCAAAACTCGGCATGCGGCCCAACGACTGCACACGTTATTTTGAATTACTTATGCGAAGACGAAAAAATCCGCACAAAAGATGTAAATGAACTTTATAAATTTTTAGGCGGCACAAAAATCGGACTTTTTAAATGGCGGATGATCAGAAACTTGCGTCGATTGCTAGGGGAAGACTGGTGTATCGAGGAATGTACATTAACACAGGCGATTGAGCAATTACGCTTAGGTAATCCGGTAGCGATGAAGTTTGATGTGTATTTTACCGGGCAGTTTTTGAAAAATTATACCCCTCTCTATAAATACCACTGGGTACCGTTAATTGGTTATGAAATAAAAGACGATGAACTCTACTTAACGATTCATGATAATGGCGGTCGTAACCGTGACAGTCAAATCCGGACTTTTAAATATGATGACCAACGCAATATTTTAAGCTTTGTGAAAATCGAAAAGGAACAGCAGTAGCATTTTATGCTACTGCTGTTCCTTTTTCTGAATAAATGCTTAGTCAATTGGCTATTACTGTAAAAAAACTGCGAGGATATATTATGAAATCAGTTGGCTCTATTAGTATTTTACATATAATTTTTTTAACGATGACATTCATCGGGTTAAAAAACCATGTCACGATTATTCCATCCTTACTAAATGGAGCAGGTCGTGATGCTTGGTTTTCTGTTATTTTTTCAATATTTTTAATGATTCCCTGGTTAGTTCTTCCTTTTATCACATTAAAAAAACTTAAAGACGAATCAATTCGTATGTATTTACTAAACAATTACCCAAAGCTGGGCAAAGTGCTTATTTTTATTATCGCTTTTTACTTGCTTCTCATGGCCGTTATTACAATGCATGAAACACTACAATGGGTTTCAACAACCTTTTTGCTGCAAACGCCGCCATTGCTTTTGTTTTTCTTTTTTACAATTGTATGCTTTTTACTGGCAACATCCTCCATATTAACGATTACGATGGTCAATGTTGTCGTCTTGTTTGGTGTTGTCGTCCTTGGTTTCTTTATCGCCATTGTTAATATTCAAGTGAAAGATTATGCATTGCTGCAGCCATTTTTCGAGCATGGATTTACACCGGTTTTCACATCTATGGTATATCCTGCTTCCGGCTTTATTGAGCTTTATTTGCTCGTATTCATTCAGCAGCACTTTAAAACAAAGCTTAAATTTTGGCATTTATTAATCATGCTCTTTATACTATTTGGTTTAACACTAGGTCCCTTATTGGGGGCAATTGCAGAATTCGGACCAACTGAGGCTGCTAAACAGCGCTACCCCGCATTTGAAGAATGGCGAATTGCCTCAATCGGAAGCTTTATAAACCATATCGATTTCTTTTCTATTTACCAGTGGCTTACAGGTGCATTTGTACGTGTTGGTTTTATATTATTCATAACTATCGAGCTATTAGGGTTCACTGGTCAAAAGAAGAAAGTTTGGGAATATACTTTTCCGCTCTTTGTTTTTTGCTCGCTGCCTCTTTATTTACTCGATGACAGTATATTTAGCAAATGGAAGGGGCAATATTTTCTAATAAGTACTACGTTATTCTTTTTCGTACTTTCATTTATTCTCTTAATATTAGTAAATCGAAAATCGAAGCGAAAGTTGGAATATAATGATTGAATACGCTACCTTAAAAAAGCAATTTGATAATTGTGCTGATATTCGCTTTCAAACATTCGACTTCCCTGCAAGCAATGTTATGCTCATCACCTGTGAAGCGATGACAGATAATCATTTATTCAATGAAGTAGTCGTACCCCGATTAAGAATGGCATGCCAACAAAAGGAACAATTTGATGAGGCAGTTTTAATGCAGAAACTGCATCTTCCCCAGCTATTGAAAATTGAAGATTTGCAAGAAGCTATTACGAATGTATTTAGCGGATTTGTTCTTATTTATATCGAGAATTTAAATATACTGTTATGCAGCAATATTGAAAACAAGCCTAATCGAAGCCCTGAGGAAACAAACTTAGAAGTAACTATTAAAGGTCCACGTGATAACTTCATAGAAGATTTAGGTGTAAATATTGCTCTTATACGCAAACGTCTGCCTACGAATTCTTTAAGTGTTGAAAAGATAACGTTAGGAACACGTTCAAAAACAAAAATCGCTATTTTATATTTTAATGACATTGCAGATTTATCTATCTTAAAACAATTAAAAAAACAACTCTCTGAAATTGATACAGATGTTATTCTAAGTGGTGAATTAATAATGGAACGGATGAATAAAATTTCATATTTAATTCCTTTAAATGATTCGACAGGTCGTCCTGATTTCGCGATGCAAGCACTCGTTACCGGACGCTTTATCATTTTAGTAGACGGAATTGCATACGCAATTATTACGCCCGCCAATATTCTAACATTATTAAAGTCCGGAGAGGATAATGATTTCCCGTCGATATTCAGCTCGTTTGAAAGATTATTACGTTTATTCTGCATATTAATAGCGCTTTTACTTCCAGCTTTTTGGCTTGCGTTAACAACATTTCATCAAGAGCAGCTCCCAATTCAATTACTTGCGACAGTTGTACAAGCAAATACGGGCTCCCCACTGCCTGCTGCTTTAGAAATGCTTGGAATGCTTTTTATGTTCGAGTTATTTCGTGAAGCGGGATTACGCTTACCGAGTATTTTAGGTGGAACGATCAGTGTTGTAGGAGGTTTAATTATAGGGGATGCAGCCATCCGAGCTGGGATTACAAGTCCGGCAATGATTGTGGTCATAGCCATTTCAACGATTGCTACCTTTACACTTGTCAATCAGTCCCTCGTTACAACGATAAGCATGCTGCGAATTGTAATTATTATTATTACATCGATTTTAGGACTTTTCGGCTTCTTCTTATCTATTTATATTTGCCTTGTTTATATCGCGAATATCCGTGTATTTGGAGTTCCTTATTTAAATATAGCAGTCAATTTGAGCTGGGATAATTTAAAAATGTCCCTGTTCCGTCCACCAGCAACTTCTAACACTAAACGACCGGAAGTATTAAATGTTAAAGATAAAACAAAGGAAAAAACAAAATGAAGAAATTACTTTTATTTCCATTGTTACTTTTAGTTGCTGGCTGCTGGGATACAAATCAGCCTGAACGTATGTATTATTTACTTGGCCTAGGAATCGATTATAAAGAAGATCAATATGAAATTTATAGTCAAGTTGTTGCTTTCACTAATATTGCTAAAAGCGAACAGCCAAACCCGGAAGCTACGCAGGCTGAAGTTGGGATTGCCAAAGGAAAGACTTTTGATGAAGCATTTTTTAATTTATATCAAACGATGGATGAACGCTTCTTTTTAGGGCATTTAAACTATGTTCTCTTTTCGGAAAATATCGCAAAGGAAGGTAAAGTAGAACCTGTTATCAATTCCCTTATCCGTTACAGGGAATGGAGGTATACAACTTGGGCTTATATTACAGATTCACCACTTAAGGAAGCTTTGCTCATCACACCCATTATTAATAAATCCATTACCCTTTCAAAGGTGTCCGACCCGCTCAGTTCATTTAATCAGTCATCCCGGGTCCGTCCTATACAATTACGGGAACTTATGATTCATTTGAATGAACCTAGTCATGAAACGAAAATACCATTCATCGAAATTAGCGAAAACTGGTCAAAGGAAGATGGACCGGACCCAGTCTATTCATTTAAAGGCATAAGCATTCTCGGTAAGAACTCTGGTTTAAAAGGGAACTTATTAGGCGACGATTTAAAAGGTATTCAATGGCTGGAAAATGAAACAGACCGCTCAGATATTACCGTTAAAACGGAAGAATTTGAAGAATTATATACAACGACAACCGTTGACGAAGTGCGTTCTAAAATTACACCAATTGTTTCCGATAGTAATGTGCAATTCGATTTACAAGTGCAATTGGTTGTTCAAACAAATGAAATGCGTGATGAAAATAAAATGGATTTATTAGAAAGTAAGATTAAGGAGCAAGTAAAAGAAGAAATCGAGCAAACCTATAAAGCTTCCTTAAAATTTGATGCTGATATTTACCGGTTAGCTGAGGTATTGTATCGAAAAGATTTGAAAACTTGGAAAAAGTATGAACAAGATGGAAATATTCCTCTTGACGAGTCTACTATTCGGAAAGTGGATGTGGAGCTTGTAAAAGTCAAAGGTGAACGTATCATTTCCCATTAAAAAGAGGTTGTGCAACTGTGCACAACCTCTTTCGCATTTTATTTATAAATCGAACGCGCATGTTTCGCGATTAAGCGGTAGCCATGCTTTTCAATGTGTTCAAATAACTCCGGAGCATAAGGTGCTAATGCTAATTGATCCAGCTCTATGTCAATCGGTACATCGCAGTGTATTGTAGCCAATTGATGCGATAATCGTAACATCGCTAAATTTTCACTGATTTTAATACGTTGGCCAGGCTTTAATGTCGGCAATGCTTCTAATACGCCATCAATGGAACCATGGTTTTGAATAAGCTGTAACGCTGTTTTCGGCCCAATGCCCTTTACCCCCGGGTAACCATCGCTTGTGTCTCCCATAAACGCTTTAACTTCAGCGAATTGTTTTGGCGCAATGCCATATTCCTCAACAAATCGGCTTTCCGTATACACATCGTATTCTGTATAGCCCTTTTTCGTAAAGGCAATCGTTGTCGAAGGGTTTAGTAATTGCAGTAAATCTTTATCTCCGCTAATCACAGTAATTTGAGCATCGTCTTTCCACTTTTCAATCATTGATCCGATTAAATCATCCGCCTCAAGACCTTGTGTTCCAAAGTTTTGCCATCCGATCATTTCCGATACTCTTTTAGCCATATCAAACTGCGGCAGCATCTCTTCCGGTGGTGCAGGTCGATTTGCTTTATAGCCATCGTACAGTTCATTGCGGAACGTAACCGCACCCATATCCCAGCAAACAGCTAAATGTGTCGGCTGCATCAGATTCTGTGCTGTCAATACATGACGGGCAAAGCCTTGAACACCGTTTGATGGTGTTCCGTCATCTAAACGTATAAATTGATTCATCGCTGCTGACGCAAAAAATGAACGAAACAATAGTGCCATTCCATCAATTATTAATAAATGTGGTTTTGTCATAATAAATCTCCTCTTTCTACTAAACACTTATTATAACAAAAGCACCGGTAGAATGTTGCTGTAAATACTTACCCGTTCGGTTTCAAGTAGTCGATGATACGATTCACGTCTTTGCTGAAAATCCGATCCTCCGTCATGGCAGGTGCTAAGTTACGAATGTCTTTCCACTTCTCATAAAGCTTTGGCGACATATTCTCTACACCTCTATATTCCACTGCCTGTGCGGCACAAAATGCCTCGATTGCCAGTACATTTCTTACATTGGCAATAATCATGCGCGCATGGCGAGACCCTGTCGTACCCATCGAAACGTGGTCTTCCTGATTCGCAGAAGACGGTATGGAGTCAACTGATGCGGGATGTGCCAATGTTTTATTTTCCGATACTAAACTTGCTGCGCTATATTGCAATATCATCGCGCCTGATTCAAGTCCTGGATTCGCACTTAAAAATGCAGGCAGCCCTTCATTTAACTGCGGGTTTACTAATCGCTCAATACGTCGCTCTGATACATTGGCTAACTCCGCCATCCCGATTTTCAGAAAGTCCATCGCAAACGCAATTGGCTGTCCATGGAAGTTTCCTCCTGAAATGACTAAACCACCGTCATCAAAAATGAGCGGATTATCTGTTGCCGCATTCATTTCGATTTCGAGCTTTTCTTTGACGTAATTCAATACTTGCCAACTCGCTCCGTGGATTTGCGGGATGCAGCGAAGCGAATACGGATCCTGCACCCGCTTTTCCCCTTGATGTGTAATGAGTTTACTATCCTTTAACCAATCACGCATACGCTCTGCAACACCCATTTGTTCTTGCATGCCGCGCGCTTCATGAACAGCTGGATGGAAGGCATCGATAATCCCGTATAAACTTTCCATTGTTATTGAGGCAATCCATTCACTCGCATAAGCCAGTTTCTCGGCTTCCAAATAATTGACTACGCCTTGTGCAGTCATTGCCTGGGTTCCATTAATTAATGCAAGACCTTCTTTTGCCTGCAGTTCAATTTTCGGCAGTCCCCGATGTTCAAATATTTCATGTGACGGATGTTTACTACCATTTACAAATACTTCTCCTTCCCCAATAACCGCCAAAACTAAATGAGAAAGTGGTGCTAAATCTCCCGATGCTCCAAGTGAACCTTGCTGTGGAATAACAGGAACAACATTTTCATTAATCATCCATAACAGCCGTTCCAGCACTACCAAGCGAATACCTGATAACCCTTTTAATAGTGCATTTAATCTAAGCACCATCATCGCTTTTGCAACTTGTTCCGAAAAAGGTTCCCCAAAACCGCATGCATGGGAACGGATTAAATTAACTTGGAGCTTGCTTACTTCGTGCTCCGCAATTTTCACATCGCTAAACTTTCCAAACCCTGTGTTAATGCCGTATACGGTTTTATCCTGCTGAACAATTCTTTCCACTGCTTCACGACTTTTAACAACACGTACTATCGCTTCCTCTGCTATTTCTACTTTTTCCCCATTATATAAAATGCTCCCTAATTGTTCGATCGATAAATTTTGTCCGTTTAACTGAATCATTTACCGCACCCCTTTTAACTATTCTTATCTCTCAATTTTATTATTGTTTAAATAGCAGTTAATTGCTACTAATATTTCACCTTTAAAACAATAGTTAAGTCGAAAATGCTTATTTTAAGGCCTTTATACGTTTTATTTCTAAAAAATTGTTTACCTGCTAATACATTAATCTTCTAGTGATTTAGTATTTTATTATAGTAAAGTGTTAAAGCGGAGAAGGATAAAAAAATAGAGATCCTGTAAAAGGACCTCTACTTTGTACGCTTCATATCTCGGATTGCTTGAATGGATAATCGCACGAGCAAAATCGCACATAAAAACAAACCTAAATAAGCAGCCGTATTTAAATAAATTGCATAAGCATTATGAATAAATTGCGAGATTGCTAGTAATGCAACCGATATAATCCCAAATGTAATTCCGACCATCAGCAAAACAAACCGTGAAAACAGCTGTGTTATAAACATGGAATTCGCTTTATCTGAGAAAATATCGTGATGCAAAATGATTTTCCCGCTCTCCACTTTTCTGAACAACTGATCAAGCCGGCGCGGTATTTTCCGTAAATTCGGCAACATCAGTGCCAGTTCTTCTTCGATTAAGTCTTTCGTCTCTACCGGATGTTTGAAAGGTTTCAGGAAGCTTGATTTCAAATAATCATTGGAGAAGTCTTTTACTTCACTGAAAATCCTAAATCCTGGGCAAATAATAGACAATGTACCGTCCAATGTTACAATCGCACGTAATGCCACGTTGACGGAAGGATAGAAATGGAGTCCAAACTCACGCACAACAGAGAAAATGGAGTACATTAGCTCATCAGTCGGGATCGTCGACACATAGTTGATTTTCAGCAGAATCTGGCTAATCGCCTGCTCCATTTCATGCCGATTGATCTGCTCGGCATTTTCTACAAGCTGGGCAATCCCATCAACAACAAGTGCTGCATCGTTTTGATGAATTCCGACAAGGAAATACTTTAACCCTTCCTGCTGCAATTCAGCTAAACGGCCGACAGCCCCATAATCGAGAATCGCGACACGTCCGGTTGTTTCCTCAATATAAATATTCCCTGGGTGCGGATCAGCATGGAAAATTCCAGAAATAAGCGTTTGCTCTAAAAACGAATACAATAATGTTTTTGCAAACTGATGACGGTCAGTGCCCAAATCTGTAAATAGTTCATTAGCTACTGTAACGGACTTCCCTTTTATATATTCCATCACCACAACATTGGAATTACTGCACTCCCGGTATACTTTCGGCACTTTTACGTCGATACTGCCACGTTCTACAATTTTGGCAACTTGCTCCATATTGCGGGCCTCGATATTAAAATCAATTTCTTCCTTCAATGCCATGCTGAAGCCTTTCGCCAAATCGTAAAATCCTAAATTTTCAGCCCACTGTGATTTGCTGGTAATCCATCTGGCAAACTCCATTAAAATCGATAAATCATCCTGCATTATATTTTTCACGTCAGGCCGTAAAAACTTCACAACAACAGGTTCGTCTGTTTCCTTTAACACCGCTTTATGTACTTGACCGATCGAAGCGGAAGCTAACGGTGTCTTACTTATATAGGAGAAGATTTGATTCGTTCCCGCATTAAAGTTTTCGGCAATTATTTGGTCTACTTGATGTTCGGAAAGCGGTTTTACATGTTGCTGAAGCTTTTCAAGTTCATCAATAAAAATCGGAGACAAGAGCTCTTTACGTGTTGACAGTACTTGACCAAATTTAATAAATACCCCGCCGCACTGCTCAAGTGTATCCCGTAATGCCTTTGCCAGTTCACGTTCATCTTCGCGTGCACGGGCATATTTCATCGTTCGTGTGACTCCGTTCGTTACAGCAATCCCCACCACTTCACGCAATCGTTTTTGACGCTTCCAATACGTAATGAGTGTTTTAAAATAGGAACGTCTGCCGACAGGTGTGCCGTTTTCATTCAATTCTATCGAATCAAACAGCTCGAAGAACAGATAAAGCAGCATCGAAATCAGAAGCATACTGCCGAGCCAGATAATTGTTGTTATGTTGACAACATTTGAAACGATTCCTTGGTCATAATAGTCCGATCCACGCAAATATGTATACCAAAAAACAAAGGTCGTTAATGAAACACTAATTAGCACGGATAATATTCTTTTCATGAGACTTATTTGTGAGCCGATTAAACGACCGCTAATAAAGAATATAAGCGCGGATGCAATGAGCAGTTGAATTATAGCTGAAATAAAATCCATTCAAATCGCCCCTTTAGGTCAAAGTTAAATGTGTATGCACTTCTACATTCCCTTTTAACGCTTTACTAATCATACAAGTTTCCTCTGCCTTATATGCATAGCGTTCCGCTATACGACGGGTACGTTCATCTTCTTTGTTCTGCAGATCAATATCGACATAATGGTGGATCGCTTTGTAAGTAAAAACTCCATTTGTCACATCAACAAGCCCTTCTGACTTCAAATCCAGCTTCGCGTCAATTTGGCTTCGCTCAAGCATTGCCGCCAATGTAATTAAATAACAGGTTGCCGCAGCACCTAGCAGCATTTCATCCGGATTTGTACCAATACCAGGACCATCCATTTCCGGCGGAATCGAAATTTGTGTCTGCAATCGTTCGGTTTTCAAGTCCCCAACCGCATTTCGTCCCCCTGGCCAGTCAATCGTTAACGTAAATGTATGTACCGTCATAAATATCACTCTTTTCAATTTTCTTTAACTATAACATTTTGGTATAAGATTTTCAGATAATGAAAACAGCCGATTAACAGAAAGTTCCTGTTAATCGGCTGATGTTTACCAAACGTTTTGTTTATATTTTTTATAGTAGTTGACCTGACGGATAAACATGTAGATTTTGCGTTTCAAATGCTTGTCCTGTTTATAGAACAACGGATTTACAAGTTTCTTTTCCTTGATTAGACGTCGAATATCCTTTTTCACCGTTTCATCGTAAACGAATTTTTTCAATACAATTTTCGGAACGACTGAAAACAGGACATCTCCTTTTAAATACGAGCAAGGTTTCGGAATATCGTGAATCAGATCTTCAACAAAATTGCGCGCCAAATTATGACCCATAGCGTTAATATAATAACTTGAACGACCTTGACGGATATTTACTTCGAACACTTTAAACTTCCCGTCACGTTCATCGTATTTCAAATCAAAGTTACCGTAGCCGCGATAGCCGACCGCTTCCAAAAAGCCGCGCAGTTTCGTCATCACTTCTTCGTTGTAGCGAGTTATTAGCGCTGTGTAATTGCCGATCGCCGTTTTCGTATGTTCCTGAAGGACAACTTGTGCAAACGATACAAGCTGTGTTTCCCCTTTTGAATTGACATAGACAACCGAATCCCACATTGCTGTGTCATCACCGGGAATATAATCCTGAATAATGAGTTCTTCCTGGTAACCGCTATTTTTAATCATATCGATTACATTTTGAACTTCTTCTTTGCTTTCCACTTTGAATACTTTGGCCTGGCCTGTAAATGGATGACGGCTGTATTCAATCCCGTTACTTGGTTTAATAATAACCGGATACATCATGTCGGTTTCAAATGCACCATCTGTTTTGCAATCATAAAATACAGTCGTTGGAATATCGATGCCGTATTGTTCGCACAGCTTATAGAAATTGGATTTAATCTGCAAGTCATTCATTAAATTCTCATCGATATAGTTGAACACGAAATAATCTCTTAAGATCGCTCGGTTTTCAATAATTAAACGGACGTATAAATCGTTTGTGCCAATTAAAATCAGTTTTTCCGCTTCATTTTCATATTTCTTCGCTACGCTAATTAATATTTTGGCAAACTGGTCCGGTTCACCAAGTTTTTTGTCATACTCAATTGCACGTGGAATATTGCTTAAGTTCGTAAAAGGCAAAACACCTTTTCCTACTAGAATCGGACGGATTTTATATTCTTCATGGAAAGAAATCGCCATGTTATATGCATTAATATCAGTACCGACTATAATCGGTAAAAATGGTTGTCGAGTCATTACTATACTTCCTCTCAATCTGTTCAGCGGTCTTTATATTTGATTTATCACTTATTTATCATACAATACTCTATCGATTTATGCTGTATTTTGTAAACGGTTTTTATTATTTCGCGAATATTTTAATGAAACTTCTCCTCGATTAAAACGTATGTATTAAGTAAGAGGTGATCGGGATGAATGCTCAATTACAATTATTTTTTACAAACATTGATAAAATCGTTTTATATTTTGGGGCTGATGCAAAATATTTTTATATTGACCTTGCATTAAAGCTGACTGTCCGCAATATCGTATTCAACTATGAAGATTATGAAAAAGTCCGTCAGCAAATCAAAAACAATACAAAATGGTATAACTTTGCTCGAGTTAATACTCAAATTATTAATACATACTTTGTTCATTATGCAAAGGAACCTGAAAAAGTCGGTGATGCTTTAAATCTCCACAAATCTCTTACAAAGCAGTTTACCCGCCATGATGACAGCTATATTGCGGCTGCCTATTTAAAATCGGAAGAACATATCGAGCGAATCAATCTGTTAATTAAAGATTTAATGAACAAACAAAGCGTAAAATATGCACCGTTAAAACTCTCCACTAACGCGATGCTAGCCGGACGGGCGGAAGACACAAAAGTACTGGCAAACAGTGTGGAGCAGTATTATCAGGCACTTGTGTCAATCGGATTTGAACGTACTAAGGACACGACAAATACAGCTGTCATTTTAACAATCGGAACAGGGAATTTTCATCACGAAACCTTTGCCCGGTTAAAAGAGCTGGTGACTTATATTAATAAGACAGAAATAACACTTACAACGCACCGTTACAATACGATTGCCCTGCTCTCACTCGCCAAGTTTGAAGTTCACCAGTTCCCGGCACTCCATGATATGCATGAAGAAATATGCCGCTTTATAAAGTTAGATCGGATGCATTTTAACTCTCTGCTTGTAGCAACCCAAATATACACATCGACTGAAGCAATCGGTGACTTACCCTCATACGATGTAGACTTCTCCACAATTATTTTCTCTGCTGCAGAGCATTCCAATACAGGGCGTTATGATAGTGACATTACTGCCGGCGGTGCTGATTGAATAATAAAAAAACTGTGCTGAACCGGAATCGATTCCGTTCAGCACAGTTTTTGTTAATTTTGTTTACGTTCTTTCGCATATTCAGCTGCTGCTGTAAAAACGATATCTGTCGAAGAATTCAATGCTGTTTCACAAGAATCCTGAATTACACCGATGATGAAACCAATTGCCACGACTTGCATTGCAATATCATCTGAAATCCCGAATAAGCTACACGCTAACGGAATCAATAACAGTGAGCCGCCTGCAACACCAGATGCACCTGCAGCAGACAGTGCAGCCAGTACCATTAAGATAACTGCAGTCATAAAGTCCACTTCGATGCCTAATGTATTAGCAGTTGCCATCGTTAGCACGGAAATTGTAATCGCTGCTCCGCCCATATTGATTGTTGCACCTAAAGGTATCGATACAGCATATGTATCTTTATCTAATTTCAGCTTTTCTGCCAATGCCATATTGACTGGAATATTGGCCGCTGAACTACGTGTGAAGAAGGCAGTAATTCCACTCTCTTTAATAGATGTAAAAATAAGCGGATACGGATTTCTTCTTGCTACCGCATATACAATTAGCGGATTCACAACGAGTGCCACGAAGAACATTGTCCCTACTAAAATTAGAATTAGACGGGCATATTCCCCTAATGCTGAAAGGCCTGTCGTAGAAATCGCTTCAAATACTATTCCTAATATACCGAATGGTGCTAAGTTAATAATCCATTGTACAACTTTCGTAATTGCATCCGAAAAATTCGCAATAACACCTTTTGTTGAATCATTGGCTGCTTTTAAAGCAATCCCTAAAACTACTGCCCAAGCTAATATACCCAGATAATTTGCATTCATAATAGCAGTTACCGGATTTGTCACGATATTGAACAATAATGTTTCAAACACTTCAAGGATCCCGCTAGGCGGTGTCACATCCTGTGCTTCTGTTTTTAAAGTTAATACTGTCGGGAAAATATAGCTTGCAACGACTGCTACAAATCCCGCTGCTAATGTCGCAACCCCATATAAAGCAAGAATCATTTTCATATTTGTTGCTTTGCCGCCAACATGTGAAGCAATCGCATTAATAACAAGCACAAATACCAAAACTGGTGCAACTGCTTTTAAAGCTGAAACGAATAGAGTCCCTAGAATGGTAATACCACTTACCGTATCAGGAATCGTTAGTGCTAAAATAACGCCAATTATTATACCAATAATAATACGGTTTACTAAGTTAATGCTGTTCCATTTTTCGAACAATCTTTTCATAATTTCCCCCGCTATTCTAAGATGTTACATTGCTTCTGGATGTTTGAGACGAGTAAGTGAATGGGATCATTGCACCACAATATTTCTCCGGCTGAAGCTTCATTTTTATATAACTCTTTAAAATTAAATAATTTACTATAGACCAATAATACAATGTGCGACCAAATAACACAACTGTATTTTTCCACAGTACACTATTAACGAACGTCTTTACTCTATTTCCGAATTTTTTCGGATGATTTTATAAAATATTGAAGCTAATACTTGCTGGAATAACATCCCGAAAACGACCGGCATTGCTACTTTTGACGGGAAATATGTTGTAGCGATAACGACCCCTACCGCAATATTCCTCATTCCCCCATTAAAGACAAATGTCGCCTGATCGGCCTCTGATTTCCAAAATAGACGGCCTAATAAAAGAGAAAATACATACCCCGAAACTGCTAAAAAGAGAACTACAGCAATTACTTTCGCGAGCTCCCAATCTATCGTTTTTACATAGGGGGCAATCGCACTACTATTAATCATAATAATTGCGAACAAACAGAGCTTCGAGATTAAAGACATTGGTTTACCATATTGTTCGAACAGCTTTCCTTTTGTCCATTCATTGACGAGGATACCTAATATCGAAGGTAAAACAATCATCCAAATGAGATCAAAAATAAGCGCTGGCGTATTTAGCGAAATAGACTCTCCAACAACTAAATGCAAGATTAACGGCATAAGAATCGGAGCAAGCAATGTATCAATCAAAATGATGGCGAGTGATAAAGGCAAGTTTCCTTTACTGATCGTCACCCAAATGACGCTCGTAACTCCTGTTGGCACGGCAACGGAAATGAGAAAACCGATTGTTAATAGGCGGTCATCGAATATGAGCTCCGCCAGAATGAATGCCCATAAAGGCATGAGTATATGTAGAAATGCAATCATCGATAAAATCGTTTTAGGGTATTGTTTAAACACTTTTATATCGCGAAATTTCAGATTCAAACTGCTAATGAAAGTCATGACCGCAAATAATATCGGAACTAGAAAAAGAAAATGTGTACCGATTTTTTCGAGCAGAACACCGATGACTAAACTGAGCGGTGTTAATACCGGCATCCACCTTTGAATAAATTGGTTGAGCGATTGAACCATGTACTGCGCCTCATTTCTTGAATTAGTATTCCTTACCGAATTGTAACATAAGCGGAATGCATCCGGACGAGAATGGAAATCATCTTTCTATTAGGTAATGGAACCTTTTAAATAGATAAGTCTGCCAACATTATGTTATTTTTATGATATGTATTTAAGGAGGGTTTGCAGTGTCATTATCTAAAAAGGGCTATCTTGTGTTATTTGTCGGGATGCTTTTATTAATCATTTCCATCTTTTTCACAACTAATTGGAGCATTACAGCATGGCTAGTATTATTTATCGTCAGTCTTCTATTCTGTACAGTCGGAATCATTATGTTAATCCTACATTTAGTTAAACAAATAAAGTTAGAAAAGCAGAACAAACAAAACAAATGAAAAAATGAGCAACCTTATTATTGGTTGCTCATTGTTATTTTTCTTCCTTTACTGACAGGATGTTAACGGCTTCTTCATATTGAATACGTACTGTTTTTCTGGCACGTACTGACGATCTTGCTTTTACTTGAACTTGCTTTTTTTCGCCATTATGCTCAATTTCTACTAAAAAGCATTTTGCCCCACATTGCATATTCTTCAACTCCTTATTCCTTCAATTATAACGACAATTGTCCTTATAATCTATTTGAGCGGCTTTCGTTAATATAGCAAAAAAGCCGCAAATAATGGATGATACAACCATCATTTACGACCTTTTTTTATCCCGCATTAACGAAAGTAAAAATCCCCGTTAATGCCTGATTGGTTCAACTAACAATCTGCGGGGCTGAAAAATACCCCACGGATTGGAATTTCACTTTAAGTTGAGGGAACGATAATTTCCCCATCATCTTCATCTTCAATTTCTCCCACAATTTCGGACAGGATATCTTCCATCGTAACAAGACCGATTGTGATGCCTTTTTCGTCCGTTACAATTGCCATATGGTTGCGCGATTGCTGCATTTTTAAAAACACATCTTTTATCGCCACCGTTTCTTTATAGCGAGGAATCTCACGAATGTACGTAATGAAAGAATTCGTACGTCCTGCAGCAATATCTGTCAGCATTTCCTTAGTGTTAATGAAACCGATAAAGGCTGCAGTATTTTTAGTACGATCAATGACCGGGTAACGCGTAAATTCGTATTCATCAATTACGTTAAGAATTTGCTGTAATGTAGATGTTTTTTCGATTGTAATCATTTCACTGCGCGGAATCATTACTTCCCGTAACTTTCGCGAATCAAAAGCGAAAATATTTTCTAAATAGGCAAGCTCCGTCTGGTTGATCTCTCCGCCTTCATAACTTTGCGTCACAATCAGTTTAAGCTCTTCTTCCGAGTAAACTGTATCGTGTCCAGCAGGTTTGACACCAAAAATTTTTAGCAGTCCACGAGCAGAACCATTTAATACGGAAATAATCGGTCCTGTAATTTTCCCGAACCAATAAAGTGGCGGTGCTAATAAAAGCGTCATTTTTTCAGCATATTGGATGGCCAATGTTTTTGGCATCAACTCGCCAAGTACTACGTGTAAAAAAGTAACAACTGATAACGCAATTACATAAGAAAGGGCTGTTGCAACTGCCGCAGGAATGCTGAAATAGTCAAAAACAGGCTCAAGCATTTTTTCTACGGTTGGTTCACCGAGTGCACCAAGAATTAATGCTGTAATCGTAATCCCAAGCTGACAGGCCGATAAATAGTAATCCAAATCCTTTGTCACCTTTTTTGCAGTGATGGCTTTTTTATTACCCTCTGCGATAAGCTGATCGATTCGTGACATTCGCACTTTTAAAATCGAGAATTCTGCCCCAACGAAAAAGGCTGTTAACAAAATAAATACCGCAATTAAAATTAAATTTATTATTATAATACTGTCCAATTAATTCCCCCGAAATATGAGGGATTCACCTCCAAGACATATAAAGTATCGATCATTTACTGCTGAAGTTTATATTGTCTTAATACAACTTCTTTAATATGATAATTGTCCATATCTGAAATGACCCAAATATGGTCGTCGAATTTTATTTCATCACCGATTTGAAGCTCTTCTCCGTTTTTGATTGAGTCGATATTTGTATGCTGAATCCAGCCGCCAATTGTATCAATCTCTTCACTGTCCTCAAACTCAAATCCGAAGCGATCTTCCAGTTCATCAAGCAGTACACGGCCATTAATCGTATACTCGTTTTCTCCTGACTTGCGGATATCATCTACTTCATCCTCGTCAAATTCGTCTCGAATCTCTCCAACCAACTCTTCCAAAACGTCTTCCATTGTTAAGACACCGGCAGTACCGCCATATTCATCGATAATAACCGTCATATGCACTTTCGCCTTTTGCATTTTTAACAGTGCATCTTGAATACTCGTCACGCCTAAAACAAACGGGACTTTCGTTAAAAACTGCTCGAGCTGTACCGTGCGATTTGAAACGATATAGCTAAGAAGCTTATTAGCATTGACGACACCAATAATGCGGTCTTTATCATTATTTTCAACAATCGGATAACGTGTATAGTTATGTTCATCTAAAATTTGGATAATCTCTTCTGCGCTCATATCTTTGTCGATTGTAACTAAGTCTGTTCGCGGCACCATAATATCTTTTGCAACACGTTCATCAAAAGCAAATACATTTTCTAAATATTTCAGTTCTTGCTGGTCTATTTGGCCGCCCTGGAAACTTTGAGCCATAATAATTTTCAGTTCCTCTTCCGAATAGGCCTGCTCTTCACTTGCTGATTTAACACCGATTGCGCGTAATAATAAACGAGATGTTCCATTCAATGCCTGGATAAACGGATACATAATTTTACCGAACCAATAAAGCGGTCCTGCAAGCATTAATGTCACTTTTTCGGAAAACTGAATCGCTAAAGTTTTTGGCGCCATTTCCCCAATTACTACGTGCAAATAACTTACAATAGCAAGTGCAATTACATAAGAAGCAGCCGAAGCTACTACATCAGAAACATTTAACCAGTCAAATACCGGGTGCAGCAGTTCTTTTACATACGGCTTTGTAAACGCACCTAAACCGATTGCTGTAATTGTAATTCCAAGCTGACAGGCAGATAAATAATAATCAAGATCCCCTGCTACTTTTTTTGCAATGACTGCTTTTTTATTGCCTTCTGAAATCAATTGATCAATACGGGATTTACGGATTTTTACGACAGCGAATTCTGCTGCTACGAAAAATGCGGTTAAGCCTAAAAAGATAATTAATAAAATAATGTTTAATATGGTGTTTACGTCCAATTACTTCCCTCAGCGTGAGGGATTCACCTCCACAAATAATTTAATAATAATTGGTCTTTCTCTTATGTACCCAACTATCTTATTGAACATGCTAACAATGATGGTGAAGTTACTAATTCATTTAAGAGAATTCTGCCCTCTAAAACCATCACGTTATAGTTTAAGAAAATTATATAGTTTTTATTTTCAAATCACAATTAATTGTGCCCAAAAAATATAAAATTACAAAAAAAGCTTTCAACTTTGAAAAACCAAAGCTGAAAACTTTTAATAAATTTATTCTACATCGACAGAAGATTTTATAATTTTCCCGTTATATAATTGGACTTTTTCATAATCATCTTTCTCTACTTGGAGAACGAATGTATGAGGCATACCTTCGTCTTCACATTTTTGTCCGACATTGTCGATCAATTGAACAGCCAAGTAATTATCATGTTTGTAAACATTATCGACTGAAGTACCACAGCTGCCAGAGTAAGTGACAATAAATACTGCCATATACTTATCCATATCAATTGTGAAATTGTCTACATCAAAGCGACCTTGAAGTGATTCAAATTGTCCTTGTGTATTTGCATAGGCAATATGCGGAACGAGCGATTCATAAATGGGCGCAATTTTTTCATCATACTTAATAATTTCAAATGGTACTGCCTGTTTCTCGGTAAATGTAACTTTTGTACTTTCTCCATTACTACAACCTGCCAACAACAATAGGATTATAGCAAACAAATATTTTTTCATTATAAATTCCCTTCTCTTTCTTATCTACATAGTAAATTTTAGTCCAGTTACACACATTTTTCAAATCTTCTATCCTTATTTAAATAATTATCCTTTCATTAACAATTTCCCCTAATTCATTATGAAATAAAACATCCTAATGGAAATCACATCTTTGGGCGAAAATTATGATCATTACGGTATTTCATCTATTAATAGGCGAATTCCTATTGGCGTTTACCCGCATCTACATACATTACAAAGAATACTTAAGAAAGAAGGTATGCTTGTTGTATCAAAATCCGTTTGAACGCTTTGATGAGAGCCCTGAAGGACAACCATTTCAACAACAGTTTTTCCCTGCACCACCAGGACAAGGCCCGGGAGGTTTCCCTGGAGGCCCAGGTGGTTTCCCTGGAGGCCCAGGTGGTTTCCCTGGACCTGGACCGGGATTCCCGGGAGGTGGTCCTGGAGGTTTCCCAGGCGGTGGTCCTGGTGGCTTCCCTGGAAGTCCTGGTGGTGGACCGGGCGGCAATACTCAAATGCCAGCCGGACCGCCCCCTAGCTTTACTCCGCAAATGCAACAACTATCCGCTAGCCAGTCACAGCAAGGTTCCAGTGGTATAAGACGTTGTATTTTCCGTAATACGTTTATATGGCAACGAAACGGAAACACTTTCTGGTTCTTCCCGACGTTTGTTACGCAAAATGTTATTTTAGGCTTTAGATGGAGTCGTTTCGGTTGGGTATTCAGTTCCGTTAACCGAAATTCAATACTGACTTTCCAATGTTTCTAATTTAATTACAAAAGCTCTTATGCGGTAGTATTCATTACTACGCCATAAGAGCTTTTATTTATTGTTGTGTGCTTTTTTTGCAGTGTGACTTTTATGTAATTTTTTCATAGCAAAGAATCCAGGACAAACTATTTCTGTTGCTTTCATCGTTCCCCATTTATGCTCACGGTTAAATAAAATAGCAAAATAAATTAACTTGGATGCTGATTTTTATTCTTAACAACAGAAAAAGCAATGACAACGATATGCCATTGCTTTACTAAACTGATTAAATTAAGACTTTACAGTTTCAGCTCCTGGGGTTCACCATCATTCATTAATTTGATTGTAATCGGATCAAATTGAAGCGTAACCATATCCCCGTCTTCAGAAGTAAATACATCTTTAAAGAAGTTTGTGATTTTCAATTTTAATGAATCATCCTTTACTTCGCTTAGTTTTGCTGTAATTTCTAAATACGGTGCATTCAGATTTTCTTTTGTATAGCCCAGTAAAATATGAGTGTAAGGATTTTCATTTAAATCGTACACTTTCTGAGAGTCCTCAGTTGTTGTCGCATAGAGCGTGAAATCTTCATTTGTAAATGTCATGTAACGAACATAAGGGTGACGTCCGTTTAATGTAGCCATTGTCCCGATTTTATGGTCTTTAATAATTGAAAGTACTTTCTCTTTTAATGTTTCCATTACACTGCCTCCCTTAGTATAGTTGAATCTCTTCCTGGTTTTTTCCGTTTTTATTCATAATTCTCATTCGTGTCGGCGTAACTTGAATTAGCACAAAGTTTCCGTCCGCATGCTCCGGATATTTTTCAAGCAGCTGCTGCTTCACAGCATCGTTTAATGTTGTCGCTGCATTGCCTTCAATTTCTAAAAACGTTTCAAGTAAGCCATCGCTTTCATAGCCTAATAAAATATGGGTACCGCCATATTCGGTAATTTCGCGGACTACTTCAGAATCTTCCAGCGCCACCGTATACAGCTTTGACTGTACGTAGTCAAATGTCATATAGCGCGAATTCGGCACACCATTATTATTTGTGGCCATAACGCCAATACTGTTTTCATTTAAAATTTGCAATGCAATTTCTTTATTACTTTTACTCATATTTTCACTCCTCCGGTAAATTAAGTTCCATTATTCGTGAGATGAGAAGCACGTCCAACCGTATATAATTCCAAATTAACGGGAAAAACCGCTGTTGTGCTGATGCTTTTATAATTCCCTTAATAAATTTAAATAAAACAAATTTCTTCATATTTAACTTGGCTTAAGACCCTCTCCCCTTCTCCATTCCAGAAATTTCATCACAAAAATTTATTTTTTTCAAGTCAGCAACTGTAAAAATTTAAAAGTTATAGGGATATTTGTTTGAATATTAAAAAATTGTAGATAAAATGAAATTGGAATAGATATCCTTTTATTCTGAATGAAAAAGAAAAAACTTTATGTAAGGAGGACATCGGATGAAAAGATTTACTTGGCTTTCTCTTATTCTCACAACTCTTTTATTAGTTTTGGCTGCGTGTAGCGACGCCGAAGAGACGACAAATGAGTCAACGCAAGGCGATAGCGGCACGACAGAAGGTACGACAGAAGAAAATGCTTCCGGCAAGCTCGTCATTTACACAGGGCGTGACGAAAACATGGTACAGGGTGTTATCGAAAAATTTAACGAGCGTTACCCGGATATCGAAGTGGAATATATGACAATGGGTGCACAGCAGATTTTAGAGCGTGTCCGTGGCGAAAAAGCCAACCCACAAGGCGATTTTTGGTGGGGCGGTACACAGTCAGCGATGATGGTTGCTGCAAATGAAGATTTACTTTTACAGTGGGATCCTTCATTTATCGATTCCATTGACCCTCTTCATAAAGATGAACAAAATCGTTGGGTCGGTGAAATGCTGTTACCTGAAGTGATTATGATTAACAGTGAGGTAATGTCACCAGAAGAAGGACCACAGGATTGGGACGAATTACTTGATCCGAAGTGGAAAGATGAAATTTTAATTCGCGGTGTTCTTGCTTCAGGAACGATGCGCACAATTTATTCTTCCATGATTTTCCGCCAAGGTGCTGATGATCCGTCAAAAGGCTATGATTGGCTGATGCAACTGGATGCGAACACGAAAGAATATACACAAGATCCTAACGCATTGTATTTAAAACTGGCTCGCCAGGAAGGTTCAATTTCGTTATGGAACTTACAGGATATTTTACTGAAAAAACATACAACGGATTACACGTTTGACTTTATTTATCCGGAAAGTGGCGCACCGATTTTAGTCGATGCAGTCGGTATTGTAAACAATGCTAAAAACGAAGAGAACGCGAAGTTATTTATGGAATTCCTGTTCGACCAAGAAACAATGGTTGAACTTTCAAAAGAGTATTACCAAATTCCAACACGTACGGATATTGCGGCGGATGCAATGCCGGACTGGTATAAAGAGTTGGATTTAAAACCATTGGATATTGATTGGCAAGTAATGGCCGATAAAGAAGCGGAATGGATGGAACATTGGGATACAAATATTAAAGGAAAAGGCAAATAGCAGTTATATGACTGACCTCTGAATTAAGAGGTCTTTCTTTTCCTAATTTGTCGGTGTGAAGGGAGTTGGATTGGATGAAAGCTGTTCATATTAACGACGTTTCAAAAAAATTCGGTGATGTCGTAAGCGTCAAAGATTTAGAGCTGGATATAAAATCGGGTGAATTTTTCACATTTTTAGGTCCGAGTGGCTGTGGTAAAACAACAACATTACGGATGATCGCCGGATTTTACTACCCCTCTCAAGGAAAGATTTACTTTGACAATCAGGATGTCACAACATTGCAGCCTAATAAACGTAATATCGGAATGGTGTTTCAAAACTATGCACTCTTCCCGCATATGACAGTCAATGAAAATATTGCATTCGGTCTTGAAATCCGGAAATATGATAAAAAAACGATTAAAGAAAAGGTTGACCGGATACGCGAGCTCGTTCATTTAGGACCATATGGCTCACGCAAAATTAATGAATTATCAGGTGGACAGCAACAGCGTGTTGCTTTGGCACGTGCTCTTGTCATTGAACCTGATATCTTGCTGCTGGATGAGCCATTATCCAATTTGGATGCAAAGTTACGTGAGGAAACGCGTATTGAAATTAAACGGATTCAGTCAGAGCTGGGCGTGACGACAATTTACGTTACCCATGACCAGACTGAAGCCATGGCAATGTCAGATCGGATTATGGTAATGGAGCATGGCGTCGTCAAACAAATTGGTACGCCTCAGGAAATTTATCACCGTCCAAACAACCGCTTTGTCGCTACTTTTATAGGAGAGACAAACTTGCTTACGATGAAAGTAAAATCGATTGAAGACAATATTATTACTGTAACAAATGACAAAGGACTTGAATTGCAAGGCCTGACAGAAAACTTGGCAGCGGGGCTTCAAGTATCAATTGGGGACGAAATTTATGTATCCGTCCGACCTGAAGCATTTGAAAGCGGTCCTGGTGAAAACTCCGTTACAGGGATCGTCGAGCTGATTGAATTTACCGGACTCAGCGTAAATTACTTTATGAAATGGAATGATACAACGTTAAAAGCAATGATTATTAGTCGGGGTACTGCAATACTGCAAGCTGGCGATATGATTGAATTACATATCCCTAAACAAAATATTTATTTCCTAGGAGAATAAGAGAGGGGGCACACAATGAGCAAAAAATCCGTTGACACATACGAAGCGAGTTGGTGGTCTCGTCTTACACAATCACGCTATTTTGTCTATATCCTTATCTCCCCGCTGTTTTTAATATTGTTTGCCTATGTGATTTATCCATTTTACTCGACATTTATTCAGAGCTTTGCTGGCGACAATCAGCTAGCAAACTATCAGAAGTTTTTTAGTTTAGAAAGCACAGCCAATTTAGAGGCTCTCTGGAACAGCTTTTATATATCAATCATTAGTGTCATATGCTGTGCTGTTGTCGGAGTTATGATGGCCTTTTTACTGGAACGCTATGATTTCCCGGGGCGCCGTCTGCTCTCTATTTTAGTACTTGTCCCGATGGCATTACCTCCTTTAGTCGGGGTTTTATCTTTTACATTTTTATATGGTGAAAGTGGCATATTCCCTCGCTTATTTCAGCAGATGTTTCAATTGGAAGATGTTCCGTTTGCATTAAAAGGGATTTGGGGTGTCATTGTGGTTCATACGTTCACGATGTATACGTACTTCTATTTGACTGCTTCTGCTGCGATTAAAGGGCTTGACCCTTCTTTGGAAGAAGCCGCAACAAGTCTTGGGGCAAGCCGGATACGGGTTTGGCGGAAGATTATTCTGCCGATGCTTACCCCATCTTTAATCGCATCTTCCCTGCTCGTTTTCATGGTGTCGATGGCATCCTATACCGCGCCACTCATGTTCGGGGTTGAACGTACAATGACGATGCAAATTTATTTATCGCGGACAAACGGCAATTTGGATATGGCGGCAACTCAGTCAACCATTTTATCGTTCGTTTCCATCACCTTTTTACTTATTATGCGCTGGTATCAAAACCGACGTAACTATCAAAATTTAAGTAAAGGCGTAAGTGTTCACCGGTCGGAAGTGAGCTCGAAGCCTTTGAAATATTTAGCGGTTGCCTTGTCCTTCATTGGAACATTAATTTTAATCATGCCGATTTTAGTGCTGATCTTAATATCATTTTCAAAAGACGGTGCCTGGACAATTCAGATTTTGCCAACCGAATATACACTCGACCATTACAAAGCGCTATTTACTGATGAGCGGACATGGCGACCAATTTGGAACTCGCTGCAAATGGGCTTCATCGCAACAGTCGGCAATATTATATTCGGTGTTGCTGCTGCTTATGCGATGGTCAGACTTAGTTTCAAAGGGAAAACAGCACTCGATATTTTAATTACGATTCCTTGGGCATTGCCGGGGACGGTTGTAGCTGTTAACTTAATCGCTGCGTTCTCTACGGAAAGTGCGTTTACATTCAATCAAGTATTGATCGGTTCATTCTGGATTTTACCGCTTGCGTATTTTATCCGGCATTTACCACTTGTCTTTAGGTCAACATCCGCTTCCCTTATGCAACTGGATCAGTCCGTAGAGGAGGCTTCGCGAAGTTTAGGGGCATCGTGGTGGTATACATTCAGAAGAATTGTCATTCCGCTTACTTTGTCTGGTGTTCTTGCCGGTACATTGCTCGCATTTGTCCAAAGTATTGGGGAGTTCGTCGCATCGATTTTGATTTATAATACGTCGACGATTCCATTGTCGGTTGCAATTTTCCAAAAGCTGTATGCCTTCAAGTTCGGTACAGCATGCGCATACGGTGTGCTGCAGATTATTTTAATCCTCATTGTTCTGATCATTTCAGAACGCTTATCAAAAGGCTCTGCAGGAAGCGCTATATAACATAAAAAAGTAAAAGCAGAAAAAATGCTTTTACTTTTTTTTATTAGCTATAATTCTTTTGCCATCCACACTTGATCATAATAGTTGCCGTCAATCTTTAGTGCACGCTGTTCCTTTGCGAATTGCTTGAATCCTAGTGATTCGTAAAGAGAGATTGCCTGTGCATTTGTTGACTCGACAGTTAAATGCAGCTGTTCAAGACCCTCGTTTTCTCTTAATAGGCGCAACAGTTCTTCAATCATATCCCGCGCTACACCTTTTCCTCTTGATTCAGGCATAACATAGAGACCGACAAGAACGCCTTTATGATTTAGTTTTGCACCCGTTTCTCTTTTAAATGTCGCAATTCCGATCAGCTCGTTCTCTTCAAATGCCCCAAGCGTAAATTTATCGGCTTGTGGGCGAAGTCGTTGTTCAATTTCCGGAACCGTATAATTGTTCTCATGTTCAAAAGACGAGCTAAATAACGTTGGGGAATTTAAAAGCCCGTGCAATCTAACCTTTTTATATTGCTCTGCATCTTTATAACCTAATATCCGAATATTCATCTTTTCACCTCATAACATTGCGTTCGCGTTCTATAATCTATACCCCATTTCTTAATCTTTTACACTATTTCTCTATTATCGCTAACTCTATTTCGCTACGTAAAAGCGCGGGCGCGTCTGCATAAACCCCAATATACTTTGCCTTTTTTTCAAATCCGCCTACTACTTGAATTGTCTGCAATTCTTTCAGCTCAATAATAAAATCAGGCTGCTCCTCTGTATTTCCTAATACTTTAAAATGATGGATCTTTTCATCTTGTACGGACGTATGCAACCTGGAAATATTTTTCAGATCAATTTTTGTTTGTTTCAATAAGCCGTTGGAAAGATATAAATTTCCGTTTTCGATACGGACTGGATTTAGTACTAATGCGCGGGAATCTGCTAGCAAGAATATGAGTCCATAAAGTGAGAGAACTGTATGGCCCCAAGCTAAAATCGGCATACGGTCATGGAAGAACCAATGAAAGGCGACTGCTTCAAATAATGCCGCATGGAAAATCATCACTAAAACACCTACGTACATTGTATTTTTGTGAACGGTATATCCGCTTGGCTGTTTTTTCTTCCAACTGCAAAACGCATAATAAAAAACAAGTATCTCCTGGCAAAGTACTCTCAT
Organism: Solibacillus sp. NPDC093137; assembly: GCF_050280445.1. Classification (NCBI taxonomy): domain Bacteria; kingdom Bacillati; phylum Bacillota; class Bacilli; order Caryophanales; family Caryophanaceae; genus Solibacillus; species Solibacillus sp. NPDC093137. The sequence continues at coordinate 163,587 of NZ_JBNNVH010000003.1, read as the reverse complement.
TAATACATTATCTTTTACTTTCTCTGCTACGATTCGAGGAAATGCAAAAATAAGTTGCTCCTGCTCTAATTTGACCGACCGAATGGTGCTAGGTAAATATTTTATGAAAACAAATAAAATGATTAATTCTATTAAAACCAATCCCGCTTCAACAGCGATTGCAGAAAAAGTTATATAACGGAAAGGTTCCATCAATCCATTAGGGATGACTAGTCGAGCAAATAAAATACCCGTAGCAACAAAGACAACAAAATTTTTGATAGTCCATTTTCCTTTTTGCAGCAGGAGAAGTGCCGGTGCCACAACCGCACAGTCTATTAGTGAACCGATTACCATTCCATGTACTTGCTCATCTGAAAGTGCGGAAACAAACGATAACTGATAAACAATCATATTGCCCAGTAAAATGACACATGCAATCAAGAGCCATTTATAATCAACTACTCTTTGAAAAACCATCGCAATCCCCTTCCTTAGATACACCGTATAAATTCCATAAATCTGGTACTTTCATTATAATTGAATATTACCCTTATATCATAAAAAAACGCAGAAGTTCACAAAAACTTCTGCGTTGTAATTATTCTATTTGATCGTACTAGCCGTTCACCAGAATGTCCTTCATTAGTTCCCTGTTGCGTTTTTCGAACACTTCATTATGCGAAGAAACTTTTGCATACTGATCTGCTGTTGGTTCAAGGCTAATTTTGATGGCATTGATCGCATTGACCGCATCCTGGAATGTACCGGTAATTAAATATACTTTGTTATCATATTTGGAAATATCACCAACAGCGTAAATACCGTCAACCGATGTCAGCCCTTTACCGTCCGTCAAATAATAATAGTCATAGTCTTTATCCTTTTCCGGAGAGAGTGCCGCATCAAAAGAAAAGGAAGAATCCCGGTCATAGCCGTGGTTGACAAGGACATCATCCACTACGATTTTCGATGTTTCCTTTGTTACGACATTTTCCAAAATGACTTCTTCTATTTTTGTTTTCGTCTCATTAGCCACAAGGGTTTTAATCTGTGTATTTGTAATGATCGGAACGCCATTATCCTGCAAATGTCGGATTTGTGCTTCGTGTGCAGATAGCTTTTCGCCTCGGTAAATAACTGTAATCTGCTTGGCAATGCCGATCAGATCCTTCGCCCAGTCAATCGCCGAGTTGCCACCGCCTGAAATCAGCAGTGACTTGTCCTTAAAGCTTTGAATGCCTCGAATTGTATAATGCAAGTTCGATACTTCATACTTTTCCGCGCCTTCAATATGCAATTTAATCGGACTGATAATGCCGCCACCTACTGCAACGATCACTTTTTTCGAATAGTGTTTTTCGCCTGAACTTGTCTCAATCACAAATAAATCTTCTTTTTTTGTTATGAAATCGACTTTCGTATTTAGACATACGGTTGGCTTAAATGTCAGCCCCTGTTTAATGAGATTTTCAATGACTTGCTGTGCTGGTGTTGGAGGCATACCGCCGATATCCCAAATGATTTTTTCAGGATAAACATGAAGTTTCCCGCCGAGCGTCGGCTGAAACTCAATGATTTTTGTTTTTAAATCTCTCAACCCTGCATAGAACGCACTGTATAATCCGCTAGGACCACCGCCAATTATCGTTACATCATAAATATCGTTCATTCGAAACACTCCATTCTTTTCATTTGTCGGACAATAACGCTTTTCGCGAAATCGCCTCCGGATTCCATTGACTAAGTTGCAGCTAAACGAGCATTCCGGATTTCGAATGGTGTCTTCCGATAGGTACAACAGAAGGCGAATCCGAAACAGGATCTTGTGTGACAACACAGTTTAAATTAAATATATCTTTGATCAATTCACTCGTAATGACGTGTGCTGGTGCTCCCTCCGAAACAAGTCGACCTTTATGTAAAGCAAAAATATAGTCGGCATAGCGGGCGGATAAATTAATATCATGAAGTACCATCACAATTGTCGTTCCGTGCTTACGATTTAAATCCGTCAATAAGTCCAAAATCTCCACTTGGTACGTAATATCCAAGTATGTAGTCGGTTCGTCCAAAAACAAAATGTCGGTTTGCTGTGCAAGTGCCATTGCAATCCATACACGTTGTCTTTGCCCCCCTGAAAGCTCATCGATATGACTGTCGGCAAGTTCGGTAATGTTCATCATTTCCATCGCTTCCGCAACTGCATCGTAATCCTCAGTTGACCAGCCTTTTAAAAAGCTCTGATGTGGAAACCGGCCCCTGCCAACTAAGTCAGCAACTGTGATGCCTTCAGGTACGATCGGTGATTGCGGAAGAAGTCCTAAAACACGTGCAAGCTGCTTCGGCGGGATTTTGTTAATCGATTTATCATCCAACAATACTTGGCCGGAGATTGGCTTGATTAATCGTGCCATCGTTTTTAAAAGTGTCGATTTTCCACAGCCATTCGAACCGATAATAATGCTGATTTTATTGCTTGGAATCGCTAGACTAACACCTTGTAAAATCGCTTTGTTGTCATAGCCTGCAACAAGATTTTCCGTTTGGAATGTATGTGTCGATTTCATCATAAATCTCCTTTCCGATTAATACGGATTAATAAATAAATTAAGTATGGTGCACCGATTATCCCTGTAATGACCCCTACTGGATAGCGTGTCTCAAAAGCAAACTGTCCGATAAGGTCTGCCGCCAATACTAAAATGACCCCGATTAAACCTGCAGGAATAAGACCTGAAAATCCGACACCTACTAATTTTTTTGCGATGGGACCTGCCAAAAAGGAAATAAAGGCAATCGGACCGGTTGCAGCAGTCGCCAATGCAATCATGAGCACCGACGTAATAATAAGGATGACTCTCGTTTGATTTGTATTGATGCCTAGAGATGTTGCCGCCTGTTCACCAAGTTCCAGCATTTCCAGACGCTTTGCAAAATACATTAAAATCGGAGTGCAAATACACACGATAAGAATTAGCGGGTATAAGTTCGTTAATTTTGCACCGTTTAAACTACCGCTCAGCCATCTCATTGCAGCCGGAATATCATGTGTATCCCCGATGAGCATTAAATAGTTGATAAAGGCCGTCAGCATCGCCTGAATGCCGATACCGATTAAAATAAGTCGACCAATCGAAAAGGATGTGCCTTTTGCCAGCAGATAGATAAAGATAGCTGTTGCAAGACCTCCGATTACAGCAGCGATGGATACGACCGTATTGCTTGCATTTAATACAATGATGCAAAATACAGCTGCCGCACTTGAACCTGTTGTAATTCCGATTACATTTGGATTTGCAAGCGGGTTGCGCAGCATCGTCTGGAAAATATAGCCCCCGACACCAAATGCAAAGCCTGCAAACAAACCGGCCACCATTCTTGGAAAACGAATTGTATTTACCGCAAAGGATGCTCCCTTCACTTGTTCACCTAATAAAACCTTTATGACATCCTGTACCGGATAAATCGTGTTGCCAAGCATAAGCATCAAACCGCAAAGTACTAGCGAAATGATTGCCATCAAAGTAGTCATCAATATAAACCGGCGTTTTCTTTTTAATCTTGACGTCTTAATCATCTTCATCGTTTCATTCATCATATTGCACGCATTTTCGCTTTCATCGTAATTAAAATTAAAATCGGCGCACCTATAAAGGCCGTCACAATTCCAACTTCGAGCTCACTTGGACTGCCAAGAAGCCTTCCGATCACATCGGAAAAGGTTAAAATAATCGCCCCCGACAATGCTGACATCGGAATAATATAACGTAAATCAGGACCTACTACGAGACGTACGATATGTGTAGCTAATAAACCAATAAAGCCGATTGGACCTGCCAATGCCGTTGCAGCACCACATAATAATACGCCACCTAATGCCGCTACAATTCTTACAGTACCTGTGCGTACACCCAGCCCTGTCGCAACATCATCACCTAATGCCATCGCATTTAATGCCGGAGCTGTAATTAAGGCAATAAATAGTCCTACTACTATAAATGGAATAAATAACGTGATCGTATCCCAGCTGCCGGAACCGACACTTCCGACTTGCCAAAATCTAAACTGATCCATTACATTCGTTCTTGGTATCATGACTGCCACAACCAGTGATGATAAAATTGCACTCGTAGCTGCACCTGCCAACACAAGCTTTAGTGGTGTCGCACCACCTTTCCCCATTGAACCAATCCCAAATACAAAAATAGCGGTAATAAAAGCTCCCGCTATCGCAAGCCAAATATACTGATTTGCTGAACTGATATTCAAAAAGGCAATGCCGCAAACGACAAAAAGGGATGCCCCTGTATTGACACCTAATATACTTGGATCTGCAATAGGGTTACGTGTCACCGATTGCATAAGCGCTCCGGAAACACCTAATGCTGCACCACATAGTAAGCAAAAAACTGTTCTTACTACACGCTGCCTTACGACGTTCGCTTCATGAGACTGAGCCTCTGAATGGAATAACCCATTCAGAAGGTCTGTCCAGCTAATCATCCGCGAACCAAATACAAGTGATGCTAGTATACATAGTCCGAGTAAAATTATTAAAAGCAATAATACTTTTATAAAATTGCGCGGCATCATAATTTGTTTCTTTTCTAAAACGGATGTACTTTTCATATTACTTTAACTTTTTTGCAACTTCCGAAATTAAAGTTACATATTCGTCGATTGTATATTGAATTGACAGCGGGTTCGGATTTCCTGCAGCAGCAAGTGGTGTGTTGTCAGGAATAATTAAAACCGTACCATTTTTGATTGCAGGTACTTTACCTAAAATCGGATCTGCCTGAAGTGCTTTTAATGTGTTGTCATCGCCATAGGCAATCAGAATTTCAGCATCATTTAAAGCATCTGCATTTTCTGCACTTAACTCGATATAGAAGCTGTTTTCATCCTGAACTTGCGCTTTAATGCTTTCCGGATATTCCATACCTAGCTCTTCCAGTAATTCACCGCGTGGATCAGCTGGTGTATAGATATAGAACTTCGATAAATCTGTCGCGTTAAACATACCGAACGCCGCTTTCTTACCTTTGATTTCCGGGAATTCGTTTGCTTTATCTTGGATTAATTTTTCTGTATCAGCGATCAATTGTTTACCTTCTTCTTCCATACCCATACCTTTTGAATTGTATAGGATTTGGTCACGCCATGTAATAACCCATGGAATTTCCGGATATGCAACAACTGGTGCAATCTCGCTTAATGTATCATACTCTTCTTGTGTAATTCCTGAATATGCCGCTAAAATCACATCCGGATTTGAATCTGAGATTGCTTCAAAATCTATACCATCTGTATCTTGGTAGATGTTCGGATTTTCTTCACCAAGCTCTTTTAATTTTTCTGCTGTCCATGGAAGCATACCGCTTTCATCTTGTACACCGTAATTTGCTGCTGAGAAACCTACTGGTACTACACCAAGAGCAAGTGCCACATCATGGTTTGCCCATGCAACTGTTGCTACACGTTCCGGTTTTTCTTCAATTACTGTTTCACCTAATGCATGTTTAATTACGATTGGGTATTGAGTTGCCGAATCTTCAGAATTCGAAGAGCCTGTTGTTTCATTTGACTTATTCTCATCTGTACTTGTTTCTTTATCTGAGCAGCCCGCAACAACTAGTAAGCCCATTGCTACGAAAAGCATTGCCATTAAAGAATAGAACTTTTTCGTTTTCATCTAATTAACGCCCCTTAAAATTGATTGATAACAATTATCATTTTCACTAATTAAAATAATAATGCTATTTGATAATGATTGTCAATGAGATTATTACTTATTGCGGATTATTTTTTATATAGTAAGAATTTTATACGAATATAAATAAAAAAGCGGCTTCTCGATTGAGAAACACGCTGAATTTAATAAGGGCTATTAACCTTATCATAACTTCTAAAGTATAACGATTGTATTTGACTCAAACCTCACTTCCCCATTATTTCATCCCTTAATAAATATTTTTTCTATTTTAATCTTTATTTCTCTTTAAATTGACGTTAACGTAAATGGTATACTTTCGCCAATGGGGGGTGTCTATGTGAAATCCATTAAAACAATCGCTAAAGAATATGCACTCACACCTAGAACATTGCGCTACTATGAAGAGCTCGGGATTTTAAAACCGACACGACCTCATAATGGAATGCGCCATTATTCCAAACGGGAGGAGGCAAAGATCAAGCTAATTATCAGAGGAAAAAAGTATGGCTTTTCTATGGAAGAAATTAAGGAAATGATTTTGCTTTTTGACCTTGACCGTACAGGTATTAAACAGCTGGAGCGGACAATCGAATACGGTCAGCAAAAGTTAAAGGAGATTGACCAGAAGATTCAAGAGTTGTATGAAATCCGTCAAGATATCGAAAGGACGGAAGCTATTTTTCGAGAAAAACTAATTCTATTATTGGAGGACCAATCATGAATATTTCTAATCTGTTAGCTCGTCATGCAAGAAAGTATCCGAATCAAATTGCTGTCATTAGTCTCGGTCAGGAAACGACGTATCAACAATTGGATGAACAAGTAAATAAAATCGCCGGCTCATTGCGTACAAGCGGAATCGTTAAAGGTGATAAAGTCGGGATTTTCATGCCAAATGTGCAAGAGTTTGTCACGCTTTACTTTGCCATTCAGCGTGTTGGTGCTGTCGTTGTACCGATCAATGCCAAGTTTGTCACGCGTGAAATTGAGTATGTGCTCAATCATAGCGATGCAAAGGCGATCTTTGTCCATGAGTTGATTTTCGAACAGGCTGCTACGATTATGTTCAATGGTCTAAAAGTAAAAACAGGTCCTGCTGTCCATGACTGGCAAAGCTTCGATCATTTCCAGACAGCTGCCCCTAATGAAGTTGTATGCTGTGATTTAGTGGAGGATGACGATTCGACTTTACTTTATACTTCCGGCACAACCGGCAATCCAAAGGGAGTTTTACTGACTAACCGTAATGTACTTGCTGTATCGCATATGATTGCAATTGAAATGGAAGTAAAGCCTGAAAGTCGAATGCTGATTATGATGCCGTTAACGCATTCAGCTCCATTGAATTTATTTTTAGTTACAGCTGTTTTAGTCGGGGCAACCGCTGTACTCACACCGACGTTTACGCCTGACTTGTTAATAGATACGGTAGAAAAATACAAAACGACACACTTTTTCGGGGCACCTGTTGCCTATCTTTTAACTGCCGGCTCACCGCGCATCGCAAATGCAGACCTTTCGTCAATGAAATGGTGGGTTTACGGAGGGGCACCGCTGTCTGAAAAAGAAGTCGTCTATATTCAACAGCAGTTTAATACGGACAACTTAGTATGTGTGTACGGTTTAACGGAAGCCGGTCCGAGCGGGTCGATTTTACATGCTGCCGACCATCCTCATAAAGCAGGTAGTATCGGAAAGCGTGCACCATTCGGAACAGAGCTGCGTGTTATTAACACATTAAATGAAGATGTAACTCCTGGAGAAATTGGCGAAATCGTTTTATATGGTGAAGGTAATATGAAAGAGTACTATAAAAATCCTGAAGAAACGAAAAATACTTTCGTTGATGGCTGGGTACGTTCAGGCGATTTAGCCCGCATTGACGAGGAAGGCTATATTTACATTGTTGACCGTAAAAAAGATGTAATTATTTCCGGCGGCGTCAATATTTATCCGAAAGAAATTGAAGATCAGATGCTGCTGCATGACGCTATTTTTGAAGTAGCGGTGTTCGGCGTGCCGCATCCTGAATGGGGTGAAACTGTAAAAGCGGTTTACTGTGCGAAAGTCCCTGTTTCCGAGCAGGAAATTCGCGAGCACTTAGAAAGCAAACTTGCCGCATTTAAAATCCCGAAAATCTTTGAACAAGCTGAAGCACTTCCGCGCAATGCTTCCGGTAAAATATTAAAACAACAGCTAAGAGGTGAAGCAAATGCAAGTGTTAGCCAATAAACGTGAAAAGAGCCAGAACTTTTATGAATTTGATCAAACATTGCATCAGCTATTACAGCAAAAGCTTTCGCCTTCTTTTTACCGTTATGCAGATGAACGGCTGACTGCATTCGGTGCGCTTTGTGCAGGACCAATTGATGCCCGTGCCAAAGTGACAGACCGGGAAGGCGAACCGAGATTACGTCGGTATAATGCATACGGCGATGAAGTGAGTGAAGTCATTGTAAACGAAGGCTATAAACAAACGGTTGCCGAGACTTATGCAACAGGAATTGTCGGCTATGTGCATAAAGACATTCCGGAATTAGGTCATAAAGGCAATTATGTATACAGCTTTGCACAAGGTTATTTATTGTCGCAAACTGAGCCCGGCTTTTACTGTCCTGTTACATTGACGATGGCCACGGCTTATTTATTCGAGCACTATGCATCTGATGAGCTCAAGCAGAAGTTTATGCCGCATATTTGTGCAACAGGCGAAACCGAATTATTTGAAGGAGCCACGTTTTTAACGGAGCGTCAAGGAGGTTCCGATGTCGGTGCGAACATCGTGGAAGCGCGATTCGAACAAGGTGAGTGGCGTTTATACGGCGAAAAGTACTTTGCGTCGAATGCGGGTATGTGCGGAGTGGCAATGGTACTTGCACGCCAGACGACCAATTCCAAGCAAGGCTCGAAAGGCTTAACATTGTTTGCTGTACCGTGGCGTGAAGACAATGGTGAGCTTAATCACATTACAATCCGCCGATTGAAAGATAAGCTTGGCGTAAAAGCGGTACCATCAGGTGAAGTTGAATTTAACGGTGCGAAAGCATATGTTGTCGGGGATCCGTCCAAAGGGATTTACTATATGCTCGAAGCACTGAACTTATCCCGGATTTGCAATGCCGCAGCATCAGTCGGCATTATGAAACGTGCCCTTGATGAAGCGGTCCATTATACAAACGGGCGTATTGCTTTTGGCCAGACTGTTGCCGAGTTTCCGATGGTGAAGCATTCATTAGGCGCATTGCACGCAAAATGGCATGCATCACTTGTCGCGTTATTTGATTTAGTATCGCGCTATGAGGAGGTTATCGGCGGTAATGCATCTGAAGACGAACAGCAAATCGTCCGCCTGTTAATTGCGTTAGTGAAAAAGGAAACCGCAGAATGGGCGATCGAATTTACCCATGAAGCAATTGAACTACATGGCGGCAACGGCTATATCGAGGATTTCGTACTCCCCCGTTTACTTCGGGATGCCCAAGTATTAACCGTTTGGGAAGGAACTGCGAACATTTTGGCACATGAGCTCATTCGCCTTGTGCAAAAAAATGCGCATATTACGCTCCTTCATGAACTACAGCAAACGAGCCATCCGTATTTGCAGCAGCTTGCCTCTGTCGTGGAGCAGCGTTTTGCAGTGTTTGTCACACTAGATCCGGCAATGCAAACGCTCGAAGCAAAAGCGCTGATGCAACAGCTTGCTCGTCTATACGAAGCAGTTGTCGCAGTAAAGCATGCTGAATCGGCCGGTGAACGCGAGCAGATGCTGGCGGAAATTTATATCGAAGAACAATTTGATCAAAAGCCCTTTGGTGAAGTGCCGTTAGCGGTGAAAGGGTTTAAATTGTTGAATAGCGGTTATTGATTGGTTGAGTGGAACGCCTTGGTTGAGTGGTTACCGGGCGTTTTTTGTTGGGCTGGATTATGTTGTCCGGGATTTGTGCCGGGTGTCACTAGAGTTTGGCCGGGTATTCTAACATAGTTACAGAAGTTCTAATATCATTTTATTTGTTCTAATAAAGTTGCGATTTTCAAATTTATTCTCCAGTTGTTCTAATATCACCTCCAGACTTTCCAATATCGGGTTGAGTTTTTCTGAAATCGTGTTTAATTGTTCTAATAAAAAAAGTGCGAGAAAAAAAGATTCCTTTTTTTAACTTTCTGTTGTCTAGTTACATAGTTTAATGGGTATGAGATTTTAGATAGGATATGGAGGATGGAAAATGATTCGATTATTAAAGAAAATGAACGGTGGCACACAATTTTGGCAAGCCTGGAAAATGAATAAGCAGATTCATATATTATCCGGGACATTAGGTGAGCAAGGTAAGGAGGAGGAACTGCCGTTAGGATTTTTCCAAAGTTCTAAACGCGTCATGGAAAAACTGGCAGCAGAGAAGGTCAATCAAGGCTATGAATATGTAGATCCCGGTTCTTTAATTAAAATTGCTGTTCAATACCGTTATGAACTGGAAGAGCAGTTTGAAGAAGCGGAAGAAAGAAGCCTGTTTGTGGAGGATTTATTAGATGATATTTTGCACGAAACTGGAAACGGCGAGCTTTATGGCTCCGAAATCGGGGATGGTGCCGGCATTACGTTCTGCCTCGTTGTTGATTTAGGATTAGCACTGAGATCAATCTTAACAGTACTAACCGAACATCAAGTAATTGATGGAGCGGAAATTGCCTATTTAAATGATGAGGAGACCTATATTGGCATTTATCCTGAAGGCATAGTGTTTGAGCTCGTATAAATAAAAAATAAGGGTGTGAACCATATAAAACACTGTCCACACCCGTTATATCTTTAAAGTTTACTTCGCTTCTTCAATCGCTTCCATTAAAGCAGGAAATAACTTTACATCGTCTGCATCTTCATCTGTTACTTCATTTAAAATCTCAAAATCATCTGCATCGATGACAAACAGGCTTATGCCTTCTTTTAAAAATTCATCGGCTTCTACTTCGCCTTCGTAATATTGATACGTTGCTAAAACGATGTTTGAACCTTCTTCTTCATCAAAGAAGAAATAAAGCTTTTCCGTGTTGCCGTATACTTCTTCTAACACATCTTCCAGTGCTTCCGTACCTTTACTCCACTTCACTTCATTATTTATTGTCGCTGCCACGAGCGATTCTAATAGTTCGTCTACTGTATTTGTCATAATAAGCCTCCAACTCCGCTCTATTTCGCGGTTAGTATTCCCACTGTAACATAAATCTAACGTTAAAACGTTAAAGGCAGAGTATTATTTGCTTACTATTTGTTCATTCACCTCATAATGCGCAGCGAATAATTTTTCAATTGTCAATTGCAATAGATCGACTAATGTTACAAATGCAAAATCCGCGTCAAGCCGCTCTGTCCACTTATGCGGATCTCTCCCAACCGGACCAATGTTCAGCACCGGTACATTCAGCTTTTTCATATCCCCGATCGGCAGCGAGTAGCCTTTATCCCAAACCGGCATATTGTTTATAAGCGACGCAATTGAACTGTTTTCATAGTTTAAACCTACATAACTTAAATCCGATATTCCGGCGAAATAGTTTTGAATGTGGAACTCCATATCATATGTTTCCTGCGTGTATTGCTTCAACTCATTTACAAGGTTGCTGATGCGTCCATTTTTGCCCGAACTGATTGCAGGATAAAATGGCGGCGCAAAGAAAATGACAATCATCGGTGCCAGTTCATTACATAACGCAGCTAATTGATCGACTAGATCAATTGTTCGTTTCCGATCATCTTTTTCGCTGTCCCGATTTGATAGAAGCCCTTCAACTTTTTCCTCACCGTATTTCTCTAGCGCATATTCATAAATTTCCTCATACGTCATGACCTTCACTTTTAATTCTTGCGGTGTAAACTCCGTATGCTGTGAGTACTTCGTAGCTTTGTTCATATAGGACTGTTCTATTTCACTTGCTGCTCTAATCGCTTTTTGCTGAAGCAATGAAACAACGTCTGTCATGCTTCTTTCAAATAGAAATAAATTAAACAGCGTCACAGCCCGGTGTGAAATTTGTGTGGAATACTCCGTTTTCAAGTCGTGATAAATTAAGTTCGTAGGAGGCGGTGTAATTTCTTTGCCCACCTTTTCACAAAAATCTGTATTTAATTCCATTTCAGCTGTGATTACCGATGCCATATAATTTGCATTCAATCCCCCGAACGGTTCCCCAACATGGGCTTCCTTCCCGTAGCATAAAAAGCCCGGCAATGCTTTTCCGATAGATCCTGTATAGAAGTAATTATTTTTATCACCCGGAAAATTGCTGAACATCGGCTCTGAATTTAAAACCGTAGTGTATTCAAGACCATGCTCTTTTGAAAGTTGTACAAGTTTTGGAACCGCTGCTCGCATTCCTTCAGAGTTTACTTCCTCATCAGGAACGGTCAATAAAAGAATGTTGCCGTCGTACTCTCCGAACGTCGCTCGCTCAATAATGGACATATGCAAGGCAAGCCCGCATTTCATATCCATTGTCCCTCTGCCGAATAGCCAGTTTCCGCTCTCCATATCAACTCGCACTGCTTCAGGCAAGTCGTCCTTGATCGAGTAAAATTGTTCCGTTAGCTTCTCAGGATCAAAAGCATATTGTTTCCATTTTCCGTAGTCCTGAACATCCACTACATCAAAGTGACTAATTAATACAATTGTTTTTTTTGTATCTGGAGATTTTTTGACCAACGCGTTAATAAAACTGCGCCCGTCACTCAAATATGTTCGATTTAAATGGCCAGGGTTTTCTTTGAAATACACCAGCTCCGACAGTTTATTCACTACAATATCAGGGAATTCCTTTTCTGCCTGTGAACCTGAAACACTTTGCACTTGTACAAGTTCACATAATAATTGCCTTAACTGCTCTTTGCTCTTCCATTTAATCACAACATACCCTCTCCTTTGTCTAATTCTAGCTGTCTCTCTATGTCGCCTCATTTTCCTCAGTGTAAATAAATGTGAATATTCAGTCAATCATTTGTTTAAGACTATACTATTCTTCGAGAGTTGAAATTGGTGTTGGTTATAAAGAAAAAGTTGAAGTTTGCTTAAGGATTAAATACTCTCGGTAAACGAACATACCTCTATGAAGATAAAAAATCCCGCTAACATAAAAGATAGCGGGATTTGCTATGTGCATCTAAGCTTATTTCTTTTCTTTACCCATTGAATGGAATAATTGAATTGAAGATAATGCGTTAAACGGCATTTCTAAGTTGTTGTTAATGCTGTCTTCGTAAGTTGCTTTTAAGTCTTTTTGTAATACTGCTAATGCTGTATCTGCAGTCCACTCAGATACATCTGACCAGTTACGTGCTACCCAGCTGTCGCCAGTACTTACTTGTAATAACTTAATAATTTCTTCTTGTGGTAATCCGTAGTGGTTACCTAATTTTAAGCCTTCTGCAACAGCATTCATGTTGATACCTAAGATCATGTTGTTCACTAATTTCGCTACTTGGCTGTTGCCTGCTTCAGAACCGTAGTAGAAAGTGTTTGAGCCCATAGCATCGAAGTATGGAGTGAAACCTTTCACGATTTCTTCTGCACCTGAAGTCATGATTGATAATGTACCAGCAGCTGCACCTGATGCGCCGCCGGAAACTGCAGCACTGATTAATTTTAAGCCGCTTTCCGTTTCAACACGGTTGCCCAATTCGTTCATAGCATCAGGAGAAAGAGTACTCATAACGATTACCGTTTTACCAGCAGCGTTTTCAGCTGAAAGGATACCGTTATCACCGAAAATAACGTCTACGTTTTGTGCATAGTCACGAACCATTGAGATGATTGCCTCATCTGCTAATTCAGCAACTTCTTTCACTGTATCTACCATTGTGAAACCAGCAGCTTCAGCTTTCTCGTAAACACCTTTCCAAGCGTCAAAGCCGATGACTTCAAATCCAGCTTTCTTTAAGTTAGCCGCCATCGGGAAGCCCATAGTTCCTAATCCGATAAATCCGATTTTTTTAGCCATTACAAATTCCTCCAAAAAATATATTTGATAAGACGATGATTTATAAAATCCAACTTCTTTTCATACTTAATTCATCAACTTCGCACCAGCGGACACGCCCCTGAATGAAGATAAAGCGTTTTCAAAAATTCACTTTGCTTAAGCTAAGCCCATTACCGCCATAATAACGACAATCGCCATTGCTACCCAGTGTGTGACACAAACAGAAATGAAACCATTTTTAAACGATTCTTTCATCGATAACCCTGTGATTCTGTTGAAAATCAGTAGGAATCCAGAATAAGGAACGATGGAAAGTGACACGGAACCAATTGCAACTGCACGGTGAATTGTTTCTGGATCTAAGCCTAGTTCTAAATAATATGGTACAAAGTTTGCGATCGAAATGCCGATTGCCCCTACAGCAGATGCCGTAATACCACCGATTAAACCAGTACCTACCATTAAAGAAAGAACTGGTGGTCCAGGAATCGACTGAATTAACGAGAAGATACCTTTGAATGCTGGTACACCTGTTGCAATACTACCGAATGCGATTGTACTACCAGTTGTAATTGTTGAACCAACAGATTCATTTGCACCGTCACTAAGTAATTCTTTTTGATTCTTAATTTGTTTTCGGAATAATACAGCGCTTAAAAGAATCGCGATAATTAATGCAATAAAAATAATGTAGTTTACTTTACTGAAGATTAGGATTGTACCTAATAACACAATGATTGGCAGTAAACTGATGAAGAATGACGGAAGTTCACGTTTTTGTTCAGTAGGAGATTCTACTGCAGCAAAGCGATCTTCAAATACTTCATTTTTACTTAAGCTGCGGTTCAGAACAATTTTCATAAATACTAAAATGAAAATGATTGCAGCGATAGAAGTCACAATACCGATTAATGGTGCTGCCGTTAATGTTGTACCTAAAGCTGTTGAAGGAACAATGTTATGCAGTGAAGGTGCACCAGGAAGCATCGTCATTGTGAATGTTGTCGTACCGCCAAACACCGGAATAACAACCAATTTCCATGAAATATTTAATTGCTGGAAAATCGGTCTAGCCATTGGAACTAAAGCGAAAATAATAACGAATACGTTAATACCACCGTAAGTTAAAATGGCAGAAATAATAAATAATGCTACTAACGCGTTATATGGGTTTTTCGTACCAACTATTGACAAGATTCTATTGGCAATCGATACAGTGGCACCACCCACATCCATGTACTTCGCTAAAATCGATCCTAATAGGAAAATCGCGAAGTTCGATGCAACGAAGCCGGCAAGGAACGTCATGTACGAATTTTCTTTACCAAATACCGATTCAAGTATCGGCACATCGTTAAACAGTAGAAGAACGATTGTAGCAATTGGTGCTGCAACAATTATGTTGTGCTTCTTAACGATAAAGAGAATAACTGTTAGAATCCCTAACAAAATCCCTATAATTCCTAAAATATTCATTATGATTAACCTCGTGTTCTATTAAAAATTTTTTAGATTGTGCATTTGATTAATGCAAGATGTTTGCCTTAATGACCTCCTTAATAATTAATGGGAATGTAAAAAGATAAATCTCGAATTAGTAGTTCAATTCGAGATAAAGTGAATGGTAAAATGAAAATTTATTGTAAATTTGTATTACAATAAGCTATTAACATTTTCGAACAAGGTGGAAAAAATATTCACAACTCGTACACATTTAGTATACAACCGTCCTTATATTGAGTAAAATTCATAGTTAGAATGTAAAGTATGCATAAAATTCATAGTTAGGAGGAGACGTACTAAATGGATATTCGCCAACTTACTTACTTCATTGAAGTAGCAAAGTATAATAGTTTTACAAAAGCTTCAAAGTCTCTCCACTTATCCCAGTCAACACTAAGTAAAGTAGTCAAAAGTTTGGAGGAGGAATTGAATGTGGAGTTGATTGACCGCTCTGCAAAAAAAATCAAGTTAACGGAAGCCGGAGAGATTATATTGGCGGAAGGCGAAAAGATCATGGAATCATTGGATGATATATCCGTTCATCTCTATGATTTAATGAATTTGAGAAAGGGAAAAATTAGAATGGGGATTCCACCCATTATCGGATTTTTATTTTTCCCGAAAATTATTAAAGAATTTAATGAACTATATCCCGATATTAAAATTCAAATATTCGAGGATGATTCAAAAACGGTCAAACAAAATGTTATGGAGGGCAGTTTGGATATTGGTGTTGCGATGCTGCCGGCAAATGAAAAGGAATTTAATGTCGTACCGTTCCTAAGTAACGAACTTTCGCTTTTCGTTCACCATACCCACCCTTTAGCGGACCGGGATCACGTGGATTTAAACGAGTTGGAACATGAAACGTTTATATTGATAAAACAAAAATTATTCCATGATCTTATTATCCAGCAATGTTTGCATGTCGGGTTCCATCCGGAAGTTGCTTTTGAAAGTTCGGAGTGGGAATTCATCAGCGGCATGATCAGCGAAAATTTAGGCGTTTCAATTTTACCGAAGCCGATGGAAACGAAAGTCGATCATAAGCTGATCAGGTCGATTCCAATCGTGAATCCGAAACTCCCTTGGAACCTCGGTCTCCATACAAATAAAAAGAAAAACAGCTCCCCGGCTGTTCGTGCTTTCCTGAAATTTATGGAAGAGAAGCTGCCATACGAGCTGTAATATAAAAAAGACGCTTAATCGCTGCTTGCCGGAGATTTTCCGCACATGCCACGATTAAGCGTCTTTCTATTATATAACTCTAAAATCTGTTGGTAGCCAAATTCAATGAGCAATAAATTGTTTCCAGTTACTCTTTTAATTCATAAACATTAGTTATCCGAATAGAATATTTCTGTTGCACATTATTATTATTGATAAGTTCTCCTTCATATAGTAATGTACCTTGTTCAATATCAAAAATTTGGATTACAAAATCATTATTCACTTCTCGCATGACGTAGAATTTTCCGTTTAGTGCTATTGTGCTGTTAAGTTCAGGATATAACATTTTTACAGGATACGATTCATTAATCGGTTCAAGCCATCGCTGCTGTCCGATATTATATCTGTAAATGACTATTTCCTCTTTTGTTGAATAGGCGATAACTAAGTAATTATCATCCACCTCAATACTTTGCAGGTTCTGTTCTAAACCTTCTGGTAAGTGAATATCTGTTATTTCATTCGTTTCCGTATTTAACGCACTGAACTGATGTGAAATAAGATCTTGTTCAGGACTCTTCATATCAAAAGAATTTATAGAATAGACATGGTATTTTTCATGACCTAAATATGAATACGAATTATAGGAATCAATACTTTTTCTTGTCGATTCATCTGTTGTTGCTTCTTCAAGTAAAGTTTCACTCAGCAGCTGCTGTTTTTTCAAATCGATAATTACATGATACATTTTTTCGCTTCCGTCATTATCAACTTGCTTTGTAATAAGTTTAAGCTCATTATCAACAACAGTAATATCACTGTAAAAAACCCAGTTATATCTATTTTTCAGCTGTGACTCGATAGTAAATGAAGTTTTCTCATCCTTCACTTTATCCAGTACATCAATTTCATAACTGTATGTGTTCCCCTCTTTTACCTTCCAGCCTTCCTCAGGTTCCTTCACATAAATAAGCTTCGTATCATCCTCAAAAAAGTTATTTGCAATTAATGCTTTACCGCGCATAAAGTTTTTATGTTCATTTATGAGTCTTTGAAACATTATCGGCTCTCTAAGGTTATTGGTAGAATCGATTAATGTGGATTCATCTTTACTAATAAGAAGTGAATTGTAGCTTATCCCATATTCAAAGCTTGTTTCGAACATCAATGAATCTATATATTTATCATCACCTGAAATTTTTTCGAATGTAAAATCGTACTCTTTGTTTTTTGCGTTCACTACTTGTATATAGTGCACAGTAAATGTTACAACGATTATTCCGGCAATTAAAAGAAGTTGCCAATATTTTTTCATGTAATTCCCCTCCTCTACACATTAATCTTTCGTTTTAATAAATAATCTGCTAAATAAATCGCAAGTGCAGTTGTTAAAATACTGAACCCAGTAACGATTAAATAAATCTCATTCCTATAAAAATAATCGGTGATCGTTTGAATGATTACTGGAACCATTACAATGACTACTGAAATCACACTATAGATTAATGCCAGGAAAATCCCTTTAAGATGATAGCTGCGTTCAAATAATATAGAAGTAAAGACTACTGCAACAGCTGTAATACCAATTACATAATAGAAAACAAATAATAACGGTGATTGTGGATACAATAAATCCAGTATTTCAGTAGAATAAATATAAATTACACTTTCATCCATCCATAATTGGTCAGGTACTATTCGTTGAGTAATTTGTTTCACAACTTCCAGTAAGATGATTTGCATTCCTGTTAAACCGAAAACAAAAAGCAAAATTGTTGTTAATTTGGCAAAATACACATTTCTGCGTGCTGTAGGCAGCATGAGCAAACGATAAATAACCGATGATTTTCCTAACCAATCACGATACCAAATAAAAAATACATAAATCATAAGTAACGCTGCTGCAAATACAAGGGATAGTATGAAGTATTCCGAGAATAAAAAGTTCTGCAGTGAATACGCACCATAGTTTTGTATATAGTCACTTACTGTCATTTGGTCACGCAGCATCGTTGTTTCCGCATTGCTTACATAATGTAAAGACGTGATAATAGCCCCGAAAATTTGGGCTGCTACTACCGCAATTATTAAAGCTAGAAAGAGTTTACTAAATCGTTTCACTTCAAAATTGACGAGCTTTATATAATGATTCATCCTACATACACCTCCCGCATTACATCTACTACGGATTTGCCTTCTGTTTCCCGCATCTGTTCTACATTCATTTCTCTTAATACACGGCCGTCTCCGATAAGCACCGCTTTGTCGATTAAATGCTCGATATCATTAATTTCATGTGTTGTAATAATAACGCCGCGGTTTTCGATTAAATGACTCGTAAAGACATTTGCAATCTGTTCCCTAGAAAAGATATCGATTCCTGAAAATGGCTCATCCATTAGTATGTAGTCTACATCCAATGCCAAGCCAAGCAGTAAATTGACTTTTGCTGTGTTCCCTTTTGACAAGCTTGAAATTTTATCGCTCGGATCCAGTTGAAAAAATGCGAGAAGTTCTGTTGCCCGCTGTTCATTCCACACTTTATAAAAATCGGCCATAAACTCGAAGCTTTGTGCAATGGTATAGTTTGGCGACATTGTCAGACGGTCTGGAATATACGTAATTCTTTCGTACGCATCTTTACTGATTTTTTTGCCATCGATTAAAATTTCGCCACGGTCAATCGGAGTGAGCGCCATGATTGATTTCATAATGGTCGTTTTTCCTGCACCGTTAATTCCGATCAGGCATGTAATTTGCCCTTTTTCTGCAGTAAAGCTCATATCTTTCAATACTTGCTTTCTTTTATATTTTTTAGAGACATTTTTAACTTCAATCACGCTGCTCCGCCTCCTCATACTGTTTCTGTACGAGCTCCATTATTTCGGGAAGTGGCGCATTGATTGATTTTATCGAACTGATAAATACTTGCACCGCTTCACTGATTAATTCTTCACGTACACTTTTTAGTACCGCTTCATCTTTCGTAATGCAACTTGGCATATTTCCTTCTGTATAAATCAATTTCTGCTCCTCCATTTCCTTATAGGCACGCTGCACTGTATTCGGGTTGATTTTGAGCTGATTAGCCAACTCCCGTCTAGATGGGATGACATGCCCTGGCGCAAACGAACCTTTTGCAATTTGTTCCTTAAAATGACGGATAACCTGCACATATACAGGATCCCGGTTATTGAATTTCACATCCACCTTGTTCAGCTCCTTTCGTGTATTACTCACTTAGTACACTATCTGCAAAAAAAATCCATCTAACCGAACTCTGTACTAATCGCTTAATACAGTATGCATAAAAAAATGTATTAAGCACTTCATACACCTAATAAGTGTATTATGTGGTTAATACATTATTTTGTCAATATTATTTTTTACAGGTAATCATTTACAGATGTTTTCGGATAATCCGCTTTAATCCATTCATGGTCATTCGAAAGTTTTTCATCGCTTATGAGGAAATATTGATAATGGACTCGATCTCCCTGATCCGGAACCGGGTCATTCCATGTAATATCGAGGTGATACCACTGTCCATCCACTTTCACCAAATTCCAGGCATGGGGTCCGCCGGCATTACCGACAACATATTTCGCCTCGATACCGAGCGCTTCAAACATTAATAATGCAGCCAATGCATATCCTTCACAGACACCTTCCCCATTCATTAAAACAGAATACGGTGTATGTGGATTCGCTTTACTGTTCACATTGTACTCAGTATGCACAACTAGATAATCATTCACAAATTTCACTTTTTCCGACACCGTTGCGTTTTCCGGAATTGTACTTATAATTTGATCGATTTTCCCTAGCACAATAGCATTTTCTTCTGCTGTTAAATCATAGTTTACCGTTGCATGCCATTCAACTTTATTGCCGTAGTATTTGGCGCGTGTTGAGAACTCGCCCATGACCGCCCATAAATACGGTTCATTTACTTCCAGCCATGCAAATACTTCATCTATTGTCGTTTCAAAATCGGAGACATCCCCTTCATAGTAAACCGTAAACTGATGTTCAAACTGCGACATATGATGGGCGATTGCCTGGCCTAACTGCTCCACATTGGTCACTGCCTGCGGTAAATCTTTTACATCATAAACCGGAACAACCTTCTTATTCGCCAAATCCTGAAAATTAAAGCTTTGCAGTTTATTTTCACCTTGCATAAAGCTTGTCACGATCTGATCGATTTTATCTTCCAAGTTAACATTCAGTTTTAATTGAATGTCTTGGTCAACTGTCGGCAATGTCAATGAAGAGGCTTTTACTTCCTCTTTCAAAATTCCTCCTGAAAGAATTGTCGCAATAAGAAAAAGACATGTAAATAACCCTTTTGAATACGTTAATGCGCTTGCATACAGTTTTGTAAAAGGATTTCTCGTCATACGGTTTAATTCCGTATTTGCTTTCAGTTCAAACTTATCTCGGTCTCTGGAGGCAAATAATCGATTTGGTTTTGATGTCGCGTTATTATAAACACTTTTATATACGTCAAATAGCTGTTGCTTATTGCCTTTTGCCAATTTAATTTGTTTAAAATTCTGCCTGATTCCTTTTCGTATTCTGCTTCGAATATATAATTGTGCAGTAAAGGAACGAAACAGCTTGATAAAAATTACTAGGACGATTAGAAAAATGATTGAAAAAATAATTAAATTACTCATATTACCCCCTACTAATTTTACTTATTTCTATATTACTTAATTATAGTTTCAAATGATAAATAATATGCATGACATTCTCATAAATAGTCCTTTTACTATTTTTCTCGCCCCTTATTTATAGATTAGTTTTACGGTAAATGAATTTTCCGAAAACAATTTACTTCCACTGCATAAAAGTGTAAAATTACACTAATAGAGTATCATTACTTTTATTGAAAGAGGTGATTGTGTGGAAAGAGATACAGAAATGCTGGAACGGATTGCGGCTTTGGAACAGGAAGTACGCTCATTAAAAACAGAAGTACAGCATTTAAAGCAACATGTGAAAATAGAGCAAGTTGTACCCGTTCAAAAAGAACCGGTAAAACCTGTTGTACGAAAAAAACTACCTGTACCAAGTAGTACGGTTGCTGTTCCTAGAGAAGACCCTATTCCAGAAAAGGAAAAGCGGTCACTGGAAGACTTGTTTACCCGGGCATTACCGCGAATCTTTACGGTCATTTTAGTGCTCGGTGTCCTCTGGGGCTTAAAACTCGTTAGTGATTACGGCTTCTTATCCGATAGCGTCAAAATTATTGCCGGCTTTGTATTATCGATTGGTCTTGGCGCATGTGCCTACTATATGGAGAAAAAGGAAAAAGGGTCACGGGTTGTCGCGTTATCGCTTTACGGTGGTGCCTTCATTGTCGGGATTTTAACAACTGCTGCGGGGGCCATTTTATATGATGTGCTCAGTTTATATGTAGCATTAATTTTTGCCCTAATTTATATTGTTTACGGCGTTTTCATCAGCTATGTTAAAGGAAATGAAGCGTTGACAGCACTCGTTGTCTTTACGTCATTATTACTGCCGTATTTATTGGAATACATGCAGTTTAGCGGAGTGATTATCGGCATTTTCGTCGTGTTGCTTTTCGCCGTTGTGCAAGTCGTTATTTTAAAACATACACAGCGTAGAGCACTTTATATCGGGACGGCCTTTTCAGTTTTAGCACTGGCGGTTGTTTCGATATTCCATGATGAACGACTGGCCTTTTTTGCATTTGCGATCATTGCCGTTTTCAGTCTGTTTCTCATAAGTTTCATACGGTTATATTCTAGTAATAGTAAGTTGCATGCTAGTTTACTATTCACTTTTACAGTCATCGTATTGTCACTCATAAACGGAATACTTGCTCGTGAAGAGACTCCGTTACTAATCGCTCTTATTTTGTTCTTTGCGATTGTAGCCGGCGCTTTATATATCGTATTCAAGCGTGCGGAACGACTGTTAATTGATATGTTCGGGACATTATCGATTATTGTACTGCTGAATATTATTACCCAGCTCAATATTTCAAGCGAAATGTCATTGCTTCTGATGATTGTCGTGTCATTTGGCGGACTGGTCGTTGCGTTGAAGCATGCGATTTTCTTCATGAAATGGGTTAAAGGTATTACGTTTTCTGTACTCGCCTTTTTCGTTTTAATGTTTTATGAAGTGGAGCCATTCTTCTCATTGAAGCATTTGAACATTGTTCTTGTTATAGCGATGCTAATAGGTCTTTATAAAGTCCTGCTTCAGTATAAAGCTGCACCGGTTGAAGAGAAAAAGAGACTTTTCAAATTGGAAGATATTTATCCGTGCCTATTATATTTAGTTGCCCTACTTTATGTTTGGAAACTGGACTGGGCGTATATGCCGCAGCACTACACAACGTTTTTAGCAATTAGTTTAATTGCATTTGCATTTGCTGCTGTTTTAGTCGTCAAACCCGAAATCGTCGGTCATTTTCTTCCTTGGCTTGCTTCTGGCGTTTATGTGTTTGCGGGACTTGTTTTACTTTCCACTGTATGGGTTGATGACCAGGCAGTTATCGTCGCCCTTATCGTTCGCATTTTGTATTTTGCCATTCTGTGGGCAATTGTTGCTGATGCTTGGGAAAAAGGATGGATTTATAAAAACTACAAAACGTTTTTCGGCCAATATATAGAGCAACTGACGATCGCCAGTATGATTATTTCGATTATGTGGATTTTCAGTATAACGAATTTCATGAATTTCCATGATCTTATCAATTGGAACTCAGCGGTTATTCTAAATACTGTATTTATTTTCACCTTCGCCTGCTTCTCGTTGTTCCTTGCAGCGAAACGAAGCTACTCGAATTTGAAGATGGTCGGTATTGGCTTACTGTTCTTCGGGATTATCAAGATGATTTTCTTTGATTTATCCGAGCTCGACATCCTTATTCGTTCGATTTCGTTCATCATTATCGGTGCAATCGGACTTGTCATTTCAAATAAGCTACTCGGAAAAGGAAAGGACGAATAATTGTTATATGAAAGTAGTCTGGGCGATTTTGCTCAGGCTATTTTTTATTTCAATTCGTCGAAATAGAAATGGCATTATGTTATATTTAGTGTATTATTACACGAGGTGATTCGATGGATCGAGATTTTATTATACAAATAACATCGGAAAGTTTGAAACTTATCCGCACTGAAAATAACTATACACAAGATAAAATGGCCGAAATTTTGGGCATTTCGAAAAAGACACTCGTACAAATCGAGAAAGAGCGTACTTATGCAAACTGGACAACGACGATTGCGATCTGCGCCCTCTTCCGTCATAGCGAAACATTACAAAACCGTATTGGCGGCGACCCGATGGAAGTCATTGAACTTACCGCACATAATGTCATCATTACCCCACGTGAAAAAACAATGGGCGGTTATGTTTGGTGGAAGAACATCGACGAATATAAACACCACCGACTTCAGCAAAATCTTTTAAGCAAGCATTACCGCATTTTAGATGACGAAAACTATCGAATCATTAGTACGTTTGATGAAGATGTCGTAATGGAAAAATGGCAAGCAATAAAAACGATTGTTTAATTGAAATTACGAGTAAATAAACGGTCCTGCTGAGTGAATTTCCCCTGTCAGCAGGACATATTAATTTAACCCCTCTTTTAATTCATTCACTAACAAATATCTCATAAAAAGAAATTAAATAATTGTTCTCCTACCCTTTTGTGCATTTTAACGAAAAATTTATATAAACTAGACAATTTGATGTTTTTTTAACTTTTTTAAACTTTTTTAATAATAAACATTGAAAATTACCTTAATTCAGAATATTATTATCTATAAATATTATGAACTTTGTTCACTATATTAATAATTTAAGTCGGTTCAATGGGGATTGGGGACTTTTAGGGGGAATGCATATGAAGAAAATTAACGTAGCACAGGTTATTGCAGACAGTAAGTTTAACCGCTTTCATTTCAGCTTATTGGCATGGTGTTTTCTCATTATTTTATTTGATGGGTATGATTTAGTGGTCTATGGTACAGTTGTCCCTGTACTGATCGAGGAATGGGGATTGACGACAGTTCAAGCCGGAGCAATTGGCAGTTATGGTTTGTTCGGTATGATGTTTGGTGCGATCATTTTAGGAATTTTAGCAGACCGTATTGGCCGAAAAAAAGTTACCGCGATTTCGATCGTATTATTTAGCTTATTTACAGTCCTATGTGGCTTTACAACAAATGTATTGTTATTTTCAATTTTCCGCTTTTTCGCTGGGTTGGGCCTCGGTGGCATTATGCCGAATGTCATCGCATTATTGACAGATTATTCACCTAAAAAAATGCGCAGTATGGTCGTTTCCATTGTATTATGCGGCTATTCTGTCGGCGGGATGTTAGCCCCTATTTTAGGTATCTTAATTATGCCAAGCTTAGGCTGGGAGTCAATTTTTTGGGTGGCCGGAATTCCACTACTATTATTACCATTGATGTATAAAAAGCTGCCGGAATCAGCAGTTTACCTTGCTAGAAGGGGAAAGACAGAAGAGTTATTCAAGAATTTACGAAAAGTAGATCCGAATATAACATTTGACGGAACGGAAGAGCTCGAACATATTCCGGTTGATAATTCCAAAGTTCCTGTTGTCGGATTATTTAATAATAAACGTGGTTTAAGTACGGTCATGTTTTGGACAGCGTTTTTCTCATGTCTTCTAATGGTTTATGGATTAAACACATGGTTGCCAAAGCTCATGATTGAAGCGGGCTATGGGTTGAACTCGAGCTTAGGCTTCCTCATTACACTTCAAGGTGGTGCAATGGTCGGTACGATTATTATCGCCCGGTTATGTGATAAATACGGTTCAAAGAAAATGCTCGTTCCGATGTATGCCTCTGGTGCAATCGCTTTAACACTTCTAGGGTTTGGCGGTAATACGTTTTACATTTATGTGTTAGTTGCTGTCGCTGGTGCTGCAACAATCGGTGCTCAAAATATTGTACAAGCATACGTTTCACAGTACTACCCTCCAAATATCCGTTCCACTGCATTAGGGATGGCATCCGGGATTGGGCGTATGGGCGGCATGATGGGTCCCCTTCTAGGCGGCTTCCTATTATCAATTGCATTGCCGATTGAAATGAACTTCATCGCATTTGCCATTCCGGGTTTAATTGCTGCGATTGCTTTAACATTCGTTTCGGATAAACGCTCGTATGTAAATATGCAAAATCGCGTGTCTCCAGAAAATGTTACCGCAACTAAAGCAACACTGTCCGAAGCAGTTGATTAACAGAACTGAATTTAAAGATAATGCAACATAATTGGAAATTTCGTTAGACAAGTAAAATCTCTTATTAAGAAACGTATATTTTTAAGCATAGTAAAAACACCCTTTTTCTTATAGAAAAAAAGGGTGTTTTCGGGTTTTGCCCCCTTCCTTTTTGCTTCGGCAGCTTTCGAATATCGTGACCACTGTCTGAGTTATTTAATATAAATAATCTTCCCCACGTTGAAAATAAACTTCGAATTTCGGGTATTATTTAAAAAACAACTCTTTTAAGGATGTGTGCATAATGTGGAAGGAAATTTATGCGGATTTACATATACATATTGGGCGTACTTATAAAGGACGCGCAGTCAAAATAACAGGAAGTAAAAACCTGACGCTGACAAATATTTTGGAAACCGCTACATCGAGAAAAGGTTTGGATTTAATCGGCATTATCGATTGTCATTCACCAGAAGTAATCGAAGAAGTAGAACAGCTGCTTCATGAACAAAAAGCAACAGAATTAGCGGAAGGCGGCATTCGTTATAAAAAGACGACGCTTATTTTAGGAACGGAAATCGAGATTTATGATGCCAATTGTCATGGACCGATCCATGTCCTTTGCTATATACCAACGCTTACGAAGATGAAGCAGTTTTCAAGCTGGCTGCAGCTTCATCAGAAGAACATCCATTTGAGCACACAACGTACACGATGTGATGGCCGTAGCCTGCAGGAAAAAGTCCGTGAACTTGGCGGCCTGTTTATTCCTGCACATGTATTTACCCCATTTAAAAGTCTTTTTGGAAAAGGTGTTAAAAGCAGCTTAACTGAAGTTTTCGATCCAAACCTCATTGATGGAATTGAACTTGGATTAAGTTCGGACACAATGATGGTCAAAGGGATTAGCGAGTTGGCCCCTTATAGCTTTGTAACAAATTCGGATGCGCATTCTTTAGGAAAGCTTGCCCGTGAATATCAGAAAATCCGGCTAAAGGATGCTAATTTTGAAGAGCTGAGAAAAGCGCTCCATCAGATAGAAGGCAGACAAATCATAGCCAATTACGGACTCAATCCCCTTCTTGGCAAATATCACGAGACGGTATGTGCCAACTGCGGTGAACAATTAATAGAGGAAGGTCATAGCCGCTGCCCTCATTGCGGAAAGGAGCAGTTGATTAAAGGCGTTGCAAAAAGAATTGTAGAATTAACGGATAACCCGCAGCTGGAAATCAGCAGACCTCCGTATATTCACCAAGTTCCGCTCGATTTTATTCCGGGTATTGGTTCTAAAACAATCGAAAAGATGCTGGATGTGTTTGGTACAGAGATGAATATTTTGCATGAGGCTTCATTGGAAGAACTAAAAAACGTCATTCCCGAAAAACTCGCAGTCCTAATCGACTTATCTAGAAAAGGACAAATTGCCATAACGGGAGGCGGTGGCGGGATTTACGGGAAAATTGATACGAATTAAATCCATTATATCAATTAAACATTGTAATTCTTTCCACTTTTTCAATCATCATATTCGTACACTCTACTAAGTTATAGTATACTTAGTTGATAGAAATTTTATATAAAGGCAGGGTAGGAACATAATGAAGAAAAAACGTAAATTGGGCATTGGCTTCAAAATTACGAGTGGATATATTATTCTCATAGTATGTTTAATCGTCGCAGCTCTTGTCTTGAATAATCAAATAACAAGTTTACAAAAAGAACGAAACGACATTATTAAATATGATTCTCAAATGCGTATGATGTCAAACAATTTGGAACGCCAAATTCTTAATATGGAATCCTCCTTACATCGTTATTTAATTACGGACGATGAAACGCATTTAGATAAGTTTAATGAAGAAATGGCAACATGGAAAGCTTCCTATGATGAATTAAGCACTATTGTTTATGACTTTTCAAGCGGTCAGGAACAGCTGGAAGTAGTACATAGCGGTATCGAAGATTGGATTAACAATACTGGACAACCTCTATTGAATGCGATACTTGCTAATAATAATGAAGAAATACTTGGAGCGTTCAACGGTGTTGAAAGCAGCTTGGCCATTAGTGAACTGCAACAAAAATTCACTGCTTTCCGTACTTTTGAAACAGAATCGATTCAAGAAAAAGTAGCGGATCTTAATGATCAAAATACAGCGTTAACGTATAGTCTTTTTGCAATCCTAACATTAATTGCGACAGTGACAATCGTTATTTTCACAATTATTTCACGTAATATTGCCGGTTCGATCAACGAAGTTACGGAAGCGATTCAGGATATGAATGCTTCAGACGGTAAAGTACGGAAACGTATTACTGCCAAAACAAACGATGAAGTAAAAGATCTCGTTCTGGCAACGAATTCGCTTCTTACGACATTGGAAAACCGTCAATGGTACCAAACGAACTTGGCCGAAGTTGTAACAGCCTACCAAGGTGTCGATACGCTTGATGAATTAGGTGAAGTATTGCTGAAATCATTAACGACTCGTACACATTCGGTGTATGGTGCATTTTACATTCAGGATATTCGCAACCATAACAAGTTCAATAAAATTTCTGCCTTTGCAGAAACAGGCGATAATGTAGGTCGTGACAGCTTCGAAGTTGGACATGGCTTCATCGGTCAAAGTGTAAAAGAAAAACGTGTATTGAGCTATGACAATAAAGATAACAGTTTCCACTACTTAGAAACGTCACTCGGAAATATTCCGATTTCGAACGGTATTATCGTTCCTGTACTTTTCGGAAGAGAAGTTGTAGCTGTTTTTGAATTGGCTTCACTTAAGCCTTATAGCCAACAGCATCGTGACCTTATTAAAGAAGTTGTTGTGCATCTAGGTGTAACGATCAACAGTATTATTGGTCGTATGGAAGTTATTCGTCTATTAAATGAATCACAGGCAATGACAGAAGAATTGCAAGTTCAGTCAGAAGAGCTTCAAACGCAATCTGAAGAACTGAAAATGCAAACAGAAGAACTGACAACAATTAATGAACGTTTAGAAGAACGTACACGTGATGCGGAACAGAAAACACATGAACTGGAAAAAGTACAGGTTGAGTTAAGACAAAGTGCAGAACAGCTGCGTCAAAGCTCAAATTACAAATCAGAGTTCCTTGCGAATATGTCTCACGAATTGCGTACACCGCTCAACAGCATTTTAATCTTGTCTGAAATGCTTGCGGAAAACCATGAGCATAATTTATCTGATGACGAGCTGGAATATGCAAAAGTTATCCATGATTCAGGCGAAGATTTACTGAACCTGATTAATGACATACTGGATTTATCGAAAGTTGAAGCCGGAAAAATGGATTTATGGTTCAGAGAAATGGATATTTATGAAATTCCACAGCATATTCAAAGTCTATTCCTGCCGGTAGCGAAACAAAAAGGTTTGGAATTATCGGTGGATGTAGCAAATAACCTTGCTGAAATTTTCCATACAGATGTGAAACGATTCCATCAAGTTTTAAATAACTTGCTTTCCAACGCACTGAAGTTTACTGAGGAAGGTTCGGTAACAGTGAAGGTGGATAAAGCACGTATAACACCTACCATGAGACAGCTAAGCGACACATGGATCTCGATTAGTGTGACAGATACCGGTATTGGTATTCCGAAAAATAAACAAAGCATTGTATTTGAATCGTTCCAGCAAGCGGACGGAGCCACTGTTCGTAAATATGGCGGAACAGGCTTAGGTTTATCCATTTGCCGCGAAGTTACTAAACTTCTTGGTGGCTGGATTACGTTAACAAGTACTGAAGGTCAAGGTAGTACGTTTACTGTGTACTTGCCAAGCTTACCTGATGGAAATGCTGTACAATCGACAATTGCTGAACAGGAAGCAGTTTATACAGATGCCACTCCAGCACTTCCGATGGGTGCATCAAAGTCGATATTTGATGAAAAGCATATTTTGATTGTTGATGATGATTACCGTAATATTTATGCGCTTCGTCAGGCATTGGAACATAAAGGTGTTCACATTATAGAAGCGTCTAACGGTGTAGAATGCTTGAATATTTTACAGACAGCAACACGTGTTGATGCTGTTCTGATGGATATTATGATGCCTGAAATGGACGGATATGAAACAATGGAGCGTATCCGCAAAGATTTACAATTACATGAGCTGCCGATTATTGCATTAACAGCAAAAGCGATGAAACAAGACCAAGATCGAGCATTTGAAGCTGGGGCTTCCGATTATATTAGTAAGCCTTTAAACTTGGAACAACTATTCTCCGTACTAACGGTATGGCTCACAAGTGGGGAAAGTTTACGAAATGTATAGAAAGAAGTTAGAAGTACGATTATTATTGGAAGCAGTTTACACATTATCGGGATATGATTTCCGAAAGTATAATCAACAATCTATATTGCGACGCATTGAACATCGCATGCGACTTAATAATTTTTCATCAATATCACAATTAACCGAATCGGTTATATACAATAAAGAGTTGTTAAAAGTGTTGTTGAACGATTTTTCGATTAATGTAACTGAAATGTTCCGGGACCCCTCATTCTTTAGGGCGTTCCGGGAAGAGATTATCCCACAGTTGAAACAGCTTGATAAAATACGGATATGGCATGCAGGTTGCGCAACGGGTGAAGAAGTTTATTCAATGGCTATCCTTCTGCAGGAAGAAGGTCTGCTGGATCGTACGATGATGTATGCGACAGACATGAACGAAGATGTGCTGAAAAAAGCAGCGCATGGTGCCTTCCCTCTTCATAAAATGCAAGCCTATACAAAAAATTATATTTTAGCTGGCGGAACTGAAAGCTTTTCCCATTACTATAAAACGGATGATAGCTTTGCCACATTTCAACCTTACTTAAGCGAAAATATTATGTTTGCACAGCATAATCTGGCGACGGATAAATCATTCCAGGAATTTGATGTTATCATTTGCCGCAATGTGCTCATTTATTTTACACCTGAGCTGCAGCATGAAGTACATCACCTCTTTTACGATAGCTTAGCAAGAAACGGATATCTTGGCTTAGGAGATAAAGAAACATTGCAGTTCACTCCGCTCGTATCCAAATACCGCACCGTTAACGGGACGGAGCGTATCTATCAAAAGAGATTTTAGTAACTATTTAAATATGTAAAAGTTGAAAAAATGGTACATCTAATACGGATGTACCATTTTTTATTTTGGATTAAACAGCAAAAAACTCAATTTTTCTACAAGAGAAAAATTGAGTTCTTTTATTTAAATCCGTTAATTAACTGTTGGCACGCAATAATAGTACACACATATCATCTGGCTGATTATGCTGCTGTTCGCCCTTCAACAAGTAGTCGATTGGTGAAGTTTCCGTCGACCAGTGGCTACTCGCAATTTCACATAGCTCTTTTTCAGATTCCAGATCACACGGACCCATCGCTTCCAGAACACCATCTGTAAAGAGGACAATTTGGATAGAAGAATTATATGGTATAACTGCTTTTTCAATTTTGATATCTTCCACAAATCCTACCGCATAGCTCGTCGACGTAATCGGTACTGTCTTTTCCCCATCAACCAAAGCATACCCTTTCGGATGACCTGCATTGACGTATTCCACTGTCTTTTTCTTCGTATCAATAATAAAATACACACCGGTGAAATAATACAATATATTTTCTTTTTCATTTTGCAGTAAATTCATATAACGATTCAACTCTGCAATAACAAGCTCTGGGTCGGTCAGCTTTTTAATTGCCTCACGCAAAACAGATGAAATATACATACAAACAAGCGATGCGGACACCCCATGCCCCATCATATCCAATAACATGACAGCATAGCGGTCTTCATCAAGCTTGTCCCAGTAATATAAATCGCCTGCCAGATTCGATGATGGTAAATAAGAAGCAGTAATTGAGATATTCGGTTCATGAACAGCTGGGCTTAAAAGACTTTGTTGGACACGGGCTGCCAGATCCAACTCTCTTTGAATAATCTTTTCCTGATTTGTATGCCAGTCCAGTTCTTTTTTCAACCTTTTCCCAACACGTATACGGGCTAATAATTCTATTCGATTAATAGGTTTTGTTATGTAATCAATCCCGCCAACATCTAAAGCTTCCGACAATTTCACTTTATCTTCAAGTGCCGTTACGAATATCACCTGGATATCTTTCCATTGAGGATTTTGTTTTAAAATACGACAAGCTTCAATTCCATCCATCTCCGGCATCATAACATCCAATAAAATAACATTAATGTCATAGCACTTAGGAGCATTGGATGGATCTAAGTAGTCAAACATTTCTTTTGCAGATTGTACGGAAACATACTTCTCATAACCATCACTTTTCAATATTTTTTCAATAACGAAGAGGTTAACTTGGTTATCGTCTACAACAAGAATGGTCATTACATCAACTTCTCTCTATTTTTTTAGATAAAGCATATAAATTCATTGCCCGTTCCCCATAATTATACAGAAAACAACAGTTAAAAGAAATGCGGAGGCTTTCTTGTCACATTTTCAGTCTATAAGTCTCATTAGCTATGTACTATGTATAATATAAGTAATTAATAAACCTATTACGAAAGCTCCTGCTAGTCTCTTTCACTGAGTATAAAAGTAATAAGTAATAACGAATAATTTTCTATGGATTATCCTCATATATGTTTCCCACAAATAACGGATGGGTAAACATATAAGTTATGTTTATTTTGAGAAATTTTGTATAGAATATTTTTTATTGGGAAATTAGCCAGGGTGTATAATACGTTGAATAATACTTCTCTATATAATCTTATCTATTGCATTTGTAAGAGTGTACATATATGATGAGCATAATTATTTAAAGAAAAGGATTCGATTTGATGAAAGAAATTTTACTTATTCTATTATTACAACTTCTTTACGTTCCTTTATTTACACTGCGTACAATTTTTTTAGTCAAAAATATTACAACGCTCGCTTCAATGATCGGAATCGTTGAAATGCTCATCTATGTGTTTGGTCTGTCTCTTGTTTTCAGTGGCGACCAAGGTTTTCTTGCAATGGTCGTTTATGCGGTCGGTTTTGGTCTAGGTATTATTATCGGGACTCGCATCGAACAAAAGCTGGCGATTGGCTATATTTATGTAACGATTAATACGCAAATCCGCAATGAAGAGCTGATCCAAGTTATGAGAAATGAAGGGTTTGCGGTAACGACATACGTTGGTGAAGGGCGTGACAGCCAACGTTATAAATATGAAATTTTAACAAAACGGAATCGTGAAAAGGAATTATTTATGCTAGTCCAACATCATGAGCCATCCGCGTTTATAATTTCCTATGAACCGAAATCGTTTAAAGGCGGTTTCTTAGTAAAACGAATGAAGCAGCATAAGAAATATAAATAAAAAAGTCCAATGAAGAAAGTGCCGTACTGTGCTCCCCCTTCATTGGACTTTTTATATTATTTCACTTTTTGAACTGTTACTTTTTCCAGTTCCTGCCCTAAAAACTTAGCAAGCTGCAGCATTGCATACTTCTCTTCTTTTGCCTCTGCATCCGGGTTGTAGTTCGTATTTGTATTGACATCATACGTAAATATTTCCCCTCTTGCATTGCGGATAAATTCAATGCCCGCTACATCAATTCCACTGTCTTTCAGGAAATTCGCATAGTTTTCAAGCAGCTTTGTTTCGTTGTTTTCGACGATTTCAAATTTTGCACGCTGTTCTTTCGGCTCTTCTCCTACCGGACAGAACAGATCGCCAATTTGGCATACATCTGCTGGACAAAGCTCGAATCCTTCCGACGTATCGACTTGAACTGAGTAGAAATATTCTCTTCCGATAAATTCAACACGTGTGATGTACGATTCAGGTGATTCAATATATTCCTGGATCAGCACAATTCCATCAACAGGCTCTTCATAGTCCGGTTTAGCCAAATGCTCTTCCAGTGCAGCGATTGAATAGAACAGCTGAACGCCCAATCCTTTACCTGCACGATTATGCTTCGTAATAAAAGGTACGATATTCAGTGCTTTTGCCGCTTCAACAATTTGCTGTTTTCCAACAGCCGCAATTGTTTTCGGTGTTTTAATTCCGTGCTTTTCCAGTGCCGTGTACTGTTTTACTTTACTTAACTCCAGGCGTAGTGCATTGCTGCCATTTAATACTTTTCTTCCGTGGAATTCAAGCCAGTCCAGTACTGCTCCTGTCAGTTCAGGTGCGTAACGGTGATCACGCGTATGTGATGAGGCACTCATTCGGTTGTAGAATACTCCTTCCGGTGGGGCCTCAGTCAAGTTGACGATCCCCTCGTCTAAATGCCAAGTTTCATATGGTAAGTTTAATTCTTCTAAACGATTTACTAAGTGACGCGTCCAATCATCATTTTCATGGATTACGTAGATTTTTGCCATCTGTCATTCCTCCGATATGTTGCAAGCTTTTACACAGAATTTTTCAACTTTAAAGATTATACTTCCATCATACATTAATCCATATGAAATTAGTATGATTTGTTACCCGGTAGTTAATAAAACTTCATTAGAAAATAATAAAAGAACACCATAGCGTTAACTAAGGCGTTCTTTTAACGTGAATACTCTGCTACTTTATTGCGTCCTGCCTGTTTGGCTCCGATATAAAGGGCACGGTCAGCGTTACGTAAAAGCCCTTTCGTTTCATCCGTATCATCCGGCACATTCGAAACGCCGATGCTCACTGTAATAAATACTAGCTCTTTCTGACCCTCTTCGGCCAAATCGGATTCAATTAAAAATGGTGTTACTTCTACACATTGACGAATTTCTTCACCTAATTGGACTGCCTCTTCCTTCGTCATATGCGGTAGAAGCATGACAAATTCTTCTCCCCCATACCTTGCCAAAACCGATTCTTCCGGAACAAAGTTTTCCAGTAGTTTAGCAAAATTTTGAAGGATAATATTACCTGCATGATGGCCATACGTATCATTAATGCGTTTAAAATAATCGATATCCATCATTAACAATGAGAACTGCAGATGGGGGTTCGCTATAATCCGCTCCTGCTCCATCACTAGCCTTTTATCTAAATAATGATAATTATATAAACCTGTTAATGCACATGTCTCACTTTTCTCAACTGCCGCGCTGAAATACTTCGCTTTTTCCAGCGATACAGCAAAATACGTCGACAGTAAGTGAACGATATCCATCTGGTACTTTTCGAAAGCGTTCTTTTTGCGTGCCGTTAAAATCAATGTTCCTTCCGTCTTTTGATTACGGTGTATTGGAACAATCATGACACTATTCATATCAAAAGGAATAAAATCCGGAGCATCCTTTTCCCATTCTTTCGCAGTGGAGAACACTTTTTTGTCTTCTGTCTGGAAGCAAATATGAATAAAGGAATCTCGGATTGAATCGGAATCTGCTTGAATTTCGATATCCTTTCCATCTACTCTTGCACGCAAAATCACATATTTCCCTTGAATATGATCGACAAGATACATCGCATCATGGGCAAAGAGCTGACCAACCCGGTGCATAAACAGTTCAATAATTTGCTGTGCGCTTAATCGATCTGCCAGCTCATGACCAAACTCACTTGCTTTACTGAGCGAATAGTTGACGCGTTCCGAAATATTGTACATTTTTGCAATAAACGTTACCGCAAAAAAAGGAATGCCTAGCAGGAAAATCGCCGGTGCTCCAATTCCATTAATCAGGATAACTAATGTAACCGCAAACGGGATCGTAATAGTCGCACTGCCATAATCCCATAATATATGTTCACTGAAAAACTTTTCATCTTCTCCTGTAAAACGGTCACGCACATACAAAATCGTATGATTGATAAACAAATGCAATACGACAAATACTGTTCCGTAAAGCAGTAAGTGCGTTAAATTCGTGTTCCCTACTTCAAACCCCGCTAAATGTACAATGCCAGCAGCGAAAAACGACGTATAGGCAAACATCCACGAAGTAAAAATAATCCGGTAAAATGCATCTTTATGATTTCTCATCTGGTAAATAATCGGCAAAATACTTAACTGGACGATAAGCATTTCTGCCCCGACACCGTACAGCAAAAAGGCTGCCAATGTCACCCATTGAGAAAGAATAATCGTCGTATTCCCGATTTGGAAAGGAATCGCTGTTGTTATGAGTGCGAAAATAGTCAGATACACGAAAATTTCCCAGTCGATTGGCTGACTTGGAAACAGAAAATATAAACCGTACATGAGGGGTAGCCCAGTAGCTAACCAAAGCAATAATACATTCTGTTTTGTTCTTTGATTAAATTCCATACCGGCCCCCCCACCACTTTAACTGAAATGTCTGACAACTATTAGTATATCATGACTACTAAGGAATGTAGCATGTTTTAGTTCCTAATTTTTTGTTTCTATTATCCTAATAAATAGAGAATTGATAGGTTTTTAGCTTTACCGTACTGTAAAATAATAACATAATTATACAATTTTTCAATAATATTATTTGAAATAACACAAAAAATGTAAATCTTTTATTTAGACCGTTGGATTACTTTTTCTACATTGTTCCATACATAAATCTCTTCATTTACTGTCTTACCTGCTATATTTAATTGAACCGTTTTAACATACTCAGCTCCATAATATTGATAAAACAGTCTTGTTTTATTATCTGCTAATACATCCACATATATTTTCTGATAGCCCTGCTCTAAAAAGGTACTCATAATTTGATTCAATAGTTTTTTCCCGACGCTTTTGCCTTGCCATTCTTCAAGTAAATAAATCGATGTTAAATCGCTTGCTCCTGCCTCTTTATTTGTATTACGTGTGCCCCCTGTGACAAAACCAATAATTTCTCCCTCATTTTCTGCAACGAAGATTGTATTAGTTTTATCTAAAATATTGTTTTCCCAAAGTTTTGTGCGTTGCGCATAGCTGAGCCCATCCAGAAAGCTCTGTGGAATAATTCCCTTATATGTAGTCCGCCAACTATCAACATGGACTTTGGCTATCCCAGTGGCATCACTTATATTTGCTTTGCGAATAATCATCCCGTCTCTTCCCTTCCTATTTAAAATATTTCAAATTGCTCAACGTCACCTGTTTTCATATCTTTCAGCTCATATCGTCCGCGTTGAATTTCATTTTCCCCTAAAATAACTACTTTCCGGATATTTTCACGATTTGCTTTTTCCATTGCTTTTCGCAATTTCTTCCCACTTAATTCAACTTCTACACGATTTCCTTGCTGACGTAATTGCCAAGCTATACGCAGGGCTTCCTTTTCCTTATTTAATGGAATAATATAAATATCCACCAACGATTGGTTGGCATTATTTTCTCTTTGCTCCATCGCTGTATATATAACGTCTAAACCAAATGAAATGCCGACAGTAGAAATTTTCTCCTCTGAACCGATCAATCCTCCAATGGCATTATCGTAACGACCGCCGCCTCCAATACTTGATTTAATGGCACCATCTTTTAGAAACAGCTCATAAATCGTTCCTGTATAGATTTCCAGACCACGTGCTAAAAATGGATTAAACACACAACTTTCACCGACATTTAAAACTTGTAAATAATCTAGCAGCTCG
This sequence comes from Solibacillus sp. NPDC093137, assembly GCF_050280445.1. NCBI lineage: Bacteria > Bacillati > Bacillota > Bacilli > Caryophanales > Caryophanaceae > Solibacillus > Solibacillus sp. NPDC093137. The sequence continues at coordinate 126,445 of NZ_JBNNVH010000003.1, read as the reverse complement.
ACTAATTCTTCATATCCTTGCTTAATTAATTCATTCTCCATTCGGTACTGTTCAAAATATGCCAGTGTCGGATTAGCATTTAAAAACTGCTTAATAAACTCAATTGTGGAAGGTAAAAGGTTCTGTTCTTCCAGTTCTTTCAGTAAAGTGATTTGATCGATTTTCTCCATCTTATCAAGTATAAGAATGACGCTGTTTATTTTTGTTTGAGGGACTTCAAAAAATTGCAGTAACCCTGCCAATAGCTTACGGTTATTGAATTGAATCACCATTTCAATATTCAACTTGTTAAAAGCATCGATTGTCATCATCATCAATTCAGCTTCTGCGGACTGGGATTCTATGCCGACAACATCCACATCGCATTGAGTGAACTCTCTAAACCTTCCTGCTTTAATCGGTCCATCCCGGAAGACTTTCCCGATTTCGTAGCGCTTAAAGGGCATTGATAATTGTGGGTTCATCGCAATTACTTTTGCAAAAGGTATCGTTAAATCATAACGAAGTGCTAAATCACGTTCCCCACGATCTGTTAATGTGTACATTTCCTTTAAAATTTCTGCCCCACCTGCATATTTGGAAGCCATTAACTTTGTATAATTTAATATCGGTGTCTCCAATGGCTTGCATCCATACAATATAAACGTATCTTCTAATGTGCGCCGTATGTTGCGTCTGATGACTTCCTGGCTTGGTAAATAATCCTGTGTTCCTCTTACGTTTTGATAGTCCATTTTTTTCATACAAATCCTCCTATTTTTGAGAAATAAAAAAATCGTATAATGATAAAGCTCCAAAACGGCTTTATTATACGATTCAATGCGAAAAAGTCTTCCTATTCATTATTAAAAATCTAATAAAGATAGCAAGACTACTTAGTATGAAGATGTAATTGTGTAAACTGCTGCTGAGTATAAATGAACCCTTTCATAAAATTTCCCCCTTTTTAATTACTACACTATACTGCATGCTTCCAGATTGTGTCAACATAAGTTTCAGAATTTTCTTTTTATAGTTGGAGAAGTACTCATCTAATTTGAGGTGTTCTAATATGACTTTACGATTTTCTAATAACGCTTGGATCTTTTCTAATATCCCCGAGTTATCTTCTAATAAAATTCCGATTACCCATAATCTCCCAAAAATTGTTAATTTTCTGCATAATTTTTTTATTTCATTTATTAAATGACAAGTATACGTTAAAATTGAAAATGTTGGAGGTCGAACCTCTACATAATGTATTTAAAGTAAAGGACTGGTGAAATGAAAAGAAGATGGTTGTTTTTGATGAGTCTTCTCGTTGTAGTCGTGCTCTCTGCCTGCTCTCAGAAGTCAGAGGAAGAGAATAAGGAACGGGTGAAAATTGGGGTCATGCTGTCAGATGCAGGACTTGGTGATCAGTCGTTTTCAGATCTTGCTTTTGAAGGTCTCGAAAAAGCACGCGATGAGTTAAATATAACGTTTGATTACCGTGAACTTGAATTTACCGGTACATATAAGCAAGGGCTGGAAGAACTCGTTGCGGAAGGACAGGATCTGATCATTGGAATCGGGTTTACAGTCCAGGAAGATATGGAAGCAGTGGCTGCTGCTAATCCGGACGAGCAATTTATATTAATCGACGCAGTGTCTGACCTGCCGAATGTTCATAATATAACTTTTAAAGAAGATGAAGGTTCCTATTTACTCGGGGCGCTCGCTGCGATGAAAACAGACAGCAATACTATCGGATTTATCGGCGGTGTTGAAAATGAAGTTATCAAGCGTTTCGAAACTGGGTTTAAAGCCGGTGCCAAACAAGTAAACCCTGACATAGAAGTATTATCTGAATATGCAGGTGATTTCGGTGATGATCAGCTTGGTGCTTCAATTGCCCGCGATATGATTGCGCAAGGTGCGGATTATATTTATCCCGCTGCCGGCTTCACAGGGGTCGGCTCTATTTTGGCGGCACAGGAATCCGGTGTACATGCATTCGGTGTGGACAGCGATCAGTTTTTCCTTGCTGAGGATACGATTGTTTCTTCAATGCTAAAACAGGTCGATACTGCTGTTTATCAGGCAATTAAAGAAATTGCGGAAACAGGGACACTTTCAGAAAAAGATAATGTGCTTGGCATTAAAGAATATGGTGTTAGTCTTGCACCAATCCGTGTCGTGAATTTAACTGCGCAGGAACAAAAGCAAATTGATCAGTTACAGCAGGAGATTTCGGACGGCCAAGTGAAGATTAAGTAGAAGGAAGGATCGTACAACAGTGAAATTAAAAAAGAAAATATTAATGTTAGCATTGTTACCGCTGCTTTTAGCTGTCTGTATTATCGGCTATAATATTAGCCAGCTTATGAGCCTGAACGCATCAACAGAAGAAGTCGTGGATTCCTTAGTTGCCGTTGAGGAATTAAACAGCTCAGTTCAAAGCCTGCAAAAATCATTGAGCGTCTATTCGATCAATGTATCCGAAAACAATAAATATAATATTGAAACGGATTTAGCGCGAACTGAAGAAGTTTATAACAATCTGAAAGGCAGTTTTTCAACAGAACGCCAACGTCAAATTAGTGCACAGTTTGAAGAAAAGTTCGCAAAAATTGCCGAAGCGACTGCCGCTTCCCTACAGGAAACAAATGTTGCTGAAATTAAGCGTCAATCCCAGCGTACACGAGGAATCGTTAATGATGTAATCGAGTTGAAACGTGATGTGAGCGCAAACTATAATGCGATGCAGCAAGAGCTTGGTAATAAAATAAACGCGATTACATGGATCTCCATTATTTCCGCTATCGCACTTATCATCGTAAGTGTCGTGTCGGCACTATATTTCACAAACAAAATTGTTGGCCGCATCAGTCGATTAACAACAGGTGCAAAAGAAATTGCTGCCGGGAATTTAAATGTGCAGTTTGAAGATCAGGAAGCTGATGATGAAGTTGGTGAATTACAGACTTCATTCCGCCAGATGACCGGTAACTTAAAGGAAATCATTACGCATGTTTCTGACAGTTCTGATCAGGTTGCAGCATCTGCCGAGGAGCTGATGGCCAGTGCCGATGAAACAATGCTTGGTACAGAACTGATCTCCACTTCCATTCAAAATGTTTCGGACGCAGCAGATAAGCAAAAAGAAATGTCGAGCTCCTCTGCTGCCTTTGCGCAAAAAGTATTGGAAGAAGCTGAAGAAATCGCGAATCAGGCAAATCAGGCGACAGCACTTTCTATTTCAACCAATGAGAAAATCGAAAAAGGTTCGGTGTATGTAGAAAACACCGTGTCTCAAATGAACCTCATTCAATCAACAGTAGAAGAAACAGCAGATTCGTTAACACTTCTTGCTAGCCGTACGACTGAGATTGTGAATATATTAAAGCTTGTACAGGATATTTCCGACCAGACGAACCTGCTTGCACTGAATGCTGCAATTGAAGCAGCGCGTGCAGGTGAAGCAGGTAAAGGCTTTGCCGTTGTCGCGGATGAAGTGAAGAAATTATCTGAGCAGACGAAGCAGTCCGTATCCGATATTTCGCGCATTGCCGCTGAAATTGAAAACGATACGACTACCACCGTTTCGTCAATCCAGCAAGTGAAAGACCGCGTCAATGCGGGAATCACGATTTCGCACGATACGAAGGCAACGTTTGATGAAATTCTTGTTATTATCGGTCAAGTACAAGCTCAGGTAAACGAGATTACCGCTGTATCTGACAGCATTCATTCGAAAATGGAATCGGTGTCAGAGCAATCACTTGAGATGGCGTCGGTTTCTGAAACTACAGCAGATAATGCCGTTTCAGTCGCATCCGCTTCAGAAGAGCAGCTTGCATCGATGTCCGAAGTGAATACCGCAGCAGGTTCTCTTGCCCACCTTGCCGAAGAACTGCAAGGCATCGTGGCGAAGTTTAGAACTTGATGCTACATGTGCCAACCGAAATCCTTTAATAGGGTTTCGGTTTTTTTGTTGGGGTGGGTCTACTAGAAGAGTTACAACTGATATTAGAAAATCCTCATTCGTTATTAGAACATTCACCACCTTTATTAGCACATCTCGGATACTTATTACAACTGACACTTATATTAGAAAATAAGACTTTTTTAGATAACTTTTCGCTATATTAGAACATCCCGGCAATTTATTAGAATATCTAACCTCTGCAATTCACCCCCATCCATAGAAATGTTATATGACAAAATTCCCTGCTTAAACCATAATAAATTTTACTTAATTCCAAAACTTCATTTTAAGCCTAAATAACTACCTATCACCTATAAAATTAGTCTTAAGTACTTTAAATTTAAACCGAAGTTATAAATATATTTTAACTATGAATTCGGAGGAAAATAAATATGAATATTGGAAAGAAACTGTTCGGTAGCTTTGGTATCGTTATTGTAATTCTCATTTTTCTTTCAATTTTTTCTGTCATTAAAATGACTGAAATTGATGAGGATTATTCGTATGTAATCGATGGGGCCGTATTTAATGCGATGGAATTATCGGCAATTCAAAATGCGACATCATTACAGGGACTATATATCCGTTCCTATGTTTTACGCCAAGATCCAACTGATATAGAAAGACTTACTACTCAAAGAGAAACAATTGCAGAAAAAATCGGTGAAATCGAAGGATTATTTAGAACCGCTAAAATGCAGGAACAATTAAGCATATTAAAAGAACAACAAGCTTTATATAACGGCTATGTAGAAGAAGTAATTGCGTACGTCGATAATGAAGAAACAGATAGAGCTTATAATATGTTATTCGAATTCGCTGTACCAGCTAACCGCAATATTCAGCAAACAATCAATGGTATGGTTGATTTCCAAAAGGAACAGATGAACACTACTAGTAAGGAAACAACTGAAAGCGCAAATATAATTAAAATTTCGCTTATTACAATTTCTGTGATAGGTACACTCATTGCAGTTGCTTTAGCCATCTACATTACACTCAGCATTACCCGTCCATTACGCAGATTAACAAATGCTGCAAATGTGATAGCGAATGGGGATTTACGCGAAGAAGATATTCATGTTAAATCAAAAGATGAGATTAGAGACCTTGCGACTGCCTTTAATGCAATGAAAGCCAATCTTGCTAGCTTGATCAGTAATGTATCATTAAACGTTTCAAGTACAACAGCAGCTTCTGAACAGCTGGCGAGCAGTACCGATGAAGTATCTGCAGCTTCTGCTGATATTGCAAAACGTGTGGAAACTGTTGCTGAAGGCGGTAGTAACGCTGCAGCAATCGGCAATGATTGTGCTGTTGCTATGGATGAGACAGCTCAAGGTGTAAGCCGAATCGCTGAAGCCGCGCAAGTATTGAACTCACATGCGATGGACATGCAGACAATTGCTGGAGAAGGCGGTCATACATTACAGACAGCTGAACAGCAAATGTCGGTTATTCAGCAGTCTTCTTATGAAACAAAAGAAAAAATTAAACAGCTGAGCAGACAATCTGCCGAGATCGAGAACATTACAAAAGTGATTACGGATATTACAGATCAGACAAACCTTCTTGCTCTAAATGCAGCAATTGAAGCGGCCCGTGCAGGAGAACATGGTAAAGGGTTTGCCGTTGTTGCTGACGAAGTGCGCAAACTTGCTGAGCAATCGAAAAGCTCGGCATCGCAAATTGCCGGCTTAACATCTACGATTCAAGCAGATACGAGAGAAGTTGAAGAAAGCGTTAATGCAACAGCTCAAAATGTTGATCAAGGTGTTATTTACTTACAAAATGCGCAAGTTTCATTTAATCATATTGTCGGGTCGATCACAGAGATGACTTCTCAAATTCAAGAAGTGTCTGCATCATCCGAACAAATTTCCGCAAGTACAGAGGAAGTTGCAGCATCTATTGCTGAAATGGCTCATGCAGCTAACGGAGCTGCCGGTGAGATTGGCATTGTCCTGTCAGCAGTTGAAGAACAAACTGCCACTATGCAGGAAATTAACGCTGTCGCCCAATCATTGAGCGTAGGCGCTGTCGGAGTTCAAGAACAAATTAACGAATTTAAAGTGTAAAATTTAAGACGCAAAAGCTGTAAAATCAGCTTTTGCGTCTATTTGTATTATTGGATTCTACTAAACTCTAATCCAACGAATTAATCTGCTTGTACCATTTTCACTAGCACACTTGCCAATGCTTTCTTTTCGCTTTCATCTGCTACTTTCCATAATTCCTGCAGCACTTTTTCTTCACTGTTTCGAGGTTCTTCGTTTTTAGCTAAATGCTCCGCTACAAACTTGGCGCCTTTTGCCAACATGTCATCGCTCAAACCTAGTCGTTCACCTTTAGCAAGCTGGTCGTTCAAATAGCTTTTGAACGTTGAAAAGCTTTCTAAAATCTGATCTTTTTTCTCTGGAGATAATTCATCAAGTTTCTTGTTAATGTTATTCATTTCACTCATTTTGTAATTCCTCCTAGATTGTGTTTTGGCGTTCCCCTAACAATTACCCGCCTCATTTGTGATTAAACTTTATTTCATAAAAAATCTTCTAAATAAAAATTATTATACATATTATAACTATGATTGCTAAAAAACGGGTACCGCTTCACCTGTTAGTGAGCAGTACCCGTTTTACGATTTATTTTTTGGGTTTATTTTCAGTTTTTTCGATATGCTCCATAATTCGTTTATGACGACGGACATCCCGCTTCGTAATAGGAATGACTTCATGTCGGATCATTTTGAAGAAGGAAACAATGAGTAAGAGCATGACGACTGTAAATGGAAGGGCTGATATGAGTGAAGCTGTTTGCAAAGCTTCGAGCCCGCCTGAAAACAATAGTACACTTGCAATCGCAGCAATTAAAACACCCCAAATTACTTTTAATCGATTATGAGGGTTCATCGTCCCTTTATCCGTCATGCTTGCCATAATAAATGTCGCTGTATCCCCTGATGTAATAAGGAAAATAACAATTAAAACAATCCCTAATATCGAGGCGATCGTTGTTAACGGAAGCTGTTCCAGCATTAGAAATAATGCGACAGTCAAATCAGTATCAACTGCTTCGGCAATTGTTGTGCCTTTGTTCAAATCAAAGTAAAGTGCTGAACCGCCAAATACCGCAATCCAGAAACAAGAAATAACCGGCGGAATGATTAAAACGCCGACGATAAATTCACGAATTGTACGCCCTCTCGATACGCGCGCTACGAAAGACCCGACAAAAGGTGACCAGGCAATTGCCCACGCCCAATAGAAAATTGTCCAATCCTTCACCCACGTTCCCCCTGCATACGGCTGCAAACGTAAGCTGTACTGCACAAAATTCGTAATATAATCACTGATTGCTAAAACGAAACTTTCCAATATGAAAACTGTAGGGCCTGTAACAAAAACAAATACTAGTAAAATCAAGGCTAAGTACATGTTTACATTACTCAATATACGAATCCCTTTTTGCAGGCCGCTTATAGAAGATGCCATATATCCAATGAAAACTACACCTATAATTGCTAGCTGTACCCAAATTGAAATCGGTGTGTTAAAGACGGCATTTAAACCGCCGTTTGTTTGTAAAACACCTAATCCAATTGATGTGGCAACACCCATTACTGTAGCAATAACAGCCAATATATCAACTGTATTTTTAATGCCCTGATTTGTTCCTGTGACAGGCTCTAACGCTGTAGATATTAACAAATCTCTTTTTTTATTGAACTGCATATAGGCCATAACTAATCCAATAATCGCAAATACGGACCATTGGCTAATCCCCCAGTGGAAAAAGGCATAGCCCATTGCGAGACGGGCAGCATCCGTTGTTTGCGCCTGGACATCGTTAAATGGTGTTTTAAAGTAATGACTCATCGGCTCGGCCACACCCCAGAAAACTAACCCAATTCCAAGGCCCCCTGCAAATAACAGCGCAATCCATGTATGGAATTTAAATTCCGGTTGTGCATCTTTTCCTCCTAAACGGATTTTCCCATACTTGGAAATAGCCAGCACTAATAGAAATACAATAATAATAAAAACGGAGAGCAAGTAAAACCAGCCAAAATAGTCGGTTGTCAAACCAAATAAATATGTAGCAACATTACTGAAGGCATCTGGTGCGATGCTACCAAAAATAACACAGATTAAAATAAATACTGCTGAAACTGTAAATACAGTATTCGAAAAATATTTCCCTTTCATATATTCACCTCTTTAAATACATTGAAGAGAAATTACCCATATTATGCTATTTCAAAACATCCTTACCATGAATGTTACTATCTTTCTATAATTATTTTGGTGATACTCATTAGATTTACCACTAATTTTTATTATTTTCCAAAATACCATGCCGACGCATTCGAATATAAAATCTTATCGCTAGCCTGTTCATCGAAAAGTTGCTGGATCAGTGTAATATCAGCAACCTCAAATGGCCTTTTTGCCCGGGTTGACGGCAAGTCCGTTCCGAACATCAGTGCATCCGGGTTAATGCTGTATACCTCCTGCAGTGCTTTTTGTACATTCAATTCGACACGGCCAAAACCTGTCGCTTTCACACGAACCCCTTTATCGACCAGCTTCAGTAAATGCGGCAGCCCTTCTTCGGATAACCCTAAATGATCGATGGAGATCGCCGGTAATTTTTCAATGGTTGCAGCTATTTCAGGCAGTTCTTTCGCATCAATATACAGCTCGCTATGCCAGCCGACCAATTCATGCACACGTCTTGCAAAATAATCAAGCTTCGATAAATCTTCCGAGCCTCCGCGTTTAATGTTAAAGCGCAATGCTCTCACTCCACTTTTGTGCAGTGCTTCAATTTCTTCGTCGGACACCGTATACGGCAATTGGGTTACGCCGCAAAATGCCGGTCCAAGTTTCTTCAATGAATGCAGTAAATATGTCTGGTCAAATCCTTGAAATGAGCCCGAAACAATTGCTCCGCCTTTAATTGATAGATCTTTTGTTTCCTTATTGTAAGCTGCAACGTCATAGCTTGGCGGCATATACCCCTGACTTTCAATAATCGGAAACTGATAATCGATAATATGAAAATGTGCATCAAAAATTCTCATTTCGCTTCCCCCTTTGTTTTACTATATATTTTTTGTTAAAATATGTCTCTTAAAGAAGCGGGGGGTTTTATTAGAACAGTTACCAATTATTTAGAACTTACGAATATTATTAGAAGATTTTCCATGATATTAGAACATTTTCAGTTTTATTAGAAAACCTCTTCTATAAAAAAAGACTGTAAGGAATTAACCCTTCAGCCTCTTTACGTTTAATTGTACACAAGCTCTTTTGGATTCATTTGTTCTGCCGGGGTACGTTCCCCTAATACCGATCGTTCAACTAGCTCGGCGATATCGTAAGTGCCGACAGTATCTTCCACTTCTTTTGCCTTCGTACCGTCTGTCAGCATTGTTAAACAATATGGACAGCCGGATGAAATGGCTGAAGCATTCGTTTCCAATGCCTGTTCTGTACGCGTAACATTGATGCGGGACCCTTCTTTTTCTTCCATCCACATTAAACCGCCGCCTGCACCGCAGCACATGCTGTTTTCGCGGTTTCGTTCCATCTCCACCAGCTTCACTCCCGGAATGGATTTCAGAATTTCCCTCGGTGCATCATATACATCGTTGTATCGCCCTAAATAACAGGAATCGTGGAAAACAATCGTTTCCTTTACTTCATGTTCCAACGATAAACGGGATGTACTAATTAGGTCGTACAGCATTTCCGTATGATGCAGTACTTCCCCATCCCAACCAAAATCCTGATATTCATTTTTGAAAATGTTATAAGCATGCGGATCAATCGTAACAATCTTTTTCACATTATATTTTTCAAACATTTCAATATTTGCAGTCGCAAGCTCCTGGAATAAAAATTCATTCCCTAGCCGACGCGGGGTATCTCCTGAATTTTTTTCCAGATTCCCTAATATCGCAAACTTTACGCCCGCCTCATTTAACAAACGAGCAAATGAAAGTGCTATTTTCTGCGAACGATTATCAAATGACCCCATCGATCCTACCCAAAATAAATACTCAAACTCTTCCTCAAGTTTTTTCAGTTCTTTTACTGTAGGAATGATAACCGATGGATCAAGATCACGCCAATTTTCTTTTTCTTTGCGGTTTAGACCCCAAGGATTTCCTTGTCGTTCAATATTGTTCATTGCACGCTGCGCATCCGAATGCACACGTCCTTCCGTCATTGTTAAGTAACGGCGCAAATCGATAATTTTATCCACATGTTCGTTCATTACCGGGCATTGATCTTCACAATTACGGCAAGTAGTACATGCCCAAAGTTCTTCTTCCGTAATGACATCGCCGATTAAACTTGGCATTTCTACCGGGATATTCGAAGCCCCTTGCATTGCAAGCTGATTGCCATGCGAATTACTGAATGCAAAGGCCGGTACCCATGGCTTTATTGAAGTAGCCACTGCCCCTTTTTCTGTTAAGTGATCTCGCATTTTTATGATGAGATTCATCGGAGAAAGAGTTTTGCCCGTATTTGATGCTGGACACATATTCGTACAGCGCCCGCATTCTGCACAAGCATACAAATCGATTAGCTGTGCCTGAGTAAATTCTTCAATTTTTCCGACGCCGAATGATTCCGCCTCTTCATCTTCAAAATCAATCTTCTTCGGTTTTCCTTTAGGGCCAACTTTTTTGAAAAAGACATTGATGGCTGCAAAAATTTCATGTGCCTGTTTAGACTGTGGAACAAACACCATAAAGGCAAATACCGATAAAATGTGAACCCACCAAAAACTGTAAAATAGTATCGTGCTGCTCATCTCACTTAACGAGCTAAAAGCAATGGCCAATATGCTGGAAAATGGCGCATAGGTAAAATCAGATTCTTTGCCAATCATGACCGCTTCAAAAGCAAGCATGAGGAAAATGGAAAGCGTCAATGCGCTTAAACCAATATAAACAAACAATGCTTTTCCGTCACGTTTCCATTGCAGTCTCGCCAGCTTCTCAAAATATCTTCTATAAAAACCATAAAGCACTGCAGCTAGCATGAAAAATACTGTCCACTCCTGCAAAAAGCTGAAGTACTTATGAAAATTTCCAAATGGAAGTTCATATCCTTCAATAAAGCCTTTAAGGATAATCTCGATCAGACCGACTTGAATAATAATAAATCCGTAAAATAAGATAAAGTGCATGATGCCGCTTTTCTTATCTTTAAATAGTTTCTTTTGGCCCACTACATTAACTAATACTGTATTCAAACGCTCTTTTAACTGTAAATCGAACTCCGTTTTTTTCCCTAATTTAATATAAGAATAGCGACTGTATAATAGGTGTCCTAATAAATACAGTGCATAACCTGCAACGAGCAAGAACAAAATTAAATTTATTGTTGTAAGCATGTATCCACCCCGCATTAATTTAGTTAAAGGTATGTTCACTCGTGTTTAGAAAAATTGTGAGAAGCGAAATGAATAATTGTGTAGGTTAAACTAAATTGTTCTTTTTACCGTTGTCTTTCATAGTAAACGTTCCATTCATATCAACTTCTGTATAATCGAAGCGGAGCGCCCTATTTTGCAGCCCCGCCTTGATTTAGTAAAGAATATTTATAATTGAATCTGGTGGGAAATCGTTTTAATATCGATATAGTCTTCGATTCCCTGTCTGCCGCCTTCTCTGCCGGATCCACTTTCTTTAATACCTCCGAACGGTGCCTGGGCTGTAAATGGCGCTGCATCATTAATGCCGACCATGCCGTATTCCAATTTTTCTGCAACTCGGTGCACACGGGACCCATCATTTGTATAGAAGTAGGCCACTAGTCCGTATTCAATATCATTCGCTTTTTGGATTACTTCATCTTCGTCGCTGAATTTAATAAGCGGTGCAACAGGTCCGAATGTTTCCTCATAAGTGATGACCATTTCTTCGGTTACATTGCCGAGTACGGTCGGTGCATAGAAGCTTCCTTTCGAAAGAGTCCCTTCATTGTAATTATTGCCTCCGCACAAAACTAATGCGCCTTTAGCGACTGCATCCTGTACTTGGCTATCTACTTTTTCAACTGCCGCTTCGTTTACTAAAGGACCGATATTCGTTGATTCATCGATGCCATCACCGACAACGAGTGCTTTCGAACGCTCCGTAAATTTACGGGCAAATTCATCATAGATCGTTTCATGGACATAAATGCGGTTTGAACAAACACATTGCTGACCGGCAGAAGAGAATTTACTTTTAATAGCCCCTTCAACCGCGAGATCAAGATCAGCATCTTCGAACACGATAAAAGGTGCATGTCCGCCAAGCTCCATCGAAACTCTCTTTAACGTGTCGGCCGCCTGCTTTACGAGGATCTTACCGACATCCGTTGAGCCGGTAAACGTGACCTTTCTTACCGTTTTGCTTTCCATAATCGGACCGACGATATCGTTAGTTCCGCCGATTAGTAAATTGACGACACCTTTCGGAAAACCGATTTCATCCATTAATTTAATAAGTTCCAGTGAAGATAGTGGTGCTTCCCTTGAAGGTCTAAGTACGACTGTGCAACCTACCGCCAATGCCGGTCCCAGTTTCCGTGCAACCATCGATAGCGGGAAGTTCCACGGAGTAATTGCCGCAACTACGCCTAATGGTTGTTTAATAACAGAAATTCGTTTATTCGGTACAGGACTCGGAATAATTTCTCCATATACGCGACGCGCTTCTTCGGCAAACCATTTGAAGTAAGATACCGCGCTATCCACTTCATAACGTGCATTGACAATCGGTTTTCCCATCTCCTTCGTAATGATTTGGGCAAAGTGTTCTTTTCGTTCGACGAGTTGATCCGCCAGTTGATGCAAGTAATTGGCGCGCGTGTCTGCCGTTAGCTTCGACCATTGTTTGAACGCTTCGCTTGCTGCATCAATCGCCTCTTTTGTTTCTTCGCTTCCAACTTGAAAAACTTCTCCTACCTTTTGACCATCTACAGGATTAAGCACTTCCAAAATAGAATCCGTTTGAATCCATTCACCGTTAACATACATACCTTTTCCACCTTTCCATTCGTAGGAGATTATTAAATTACATTGTTTTTAATGAGTTCTCTAATTTTTTCATCACTGTATCCGAGACTGCGCAATACTTCTTCCGAATGCTCTCCCAATAAAGGAGGGGCATATCTGACTTGAGGCTTCGTTTCCGAGAATTTCACCGGAAATGCAGGTACTTTTAAATTCGGCACATTCGGATGCTCTATATCGATCATCATTTCTCGTGCAATGACTTGCGGGTGCTTTAATACTTGATCAATTGTTTGAATTGGACCACATGGCACGCCCGCACGATCGAGTTTTCCTGTAATTTCTTCACTGGACATTTGAAGGAAACGTTCTTGAATCATTGTTTCCAGTTCATCACGGTATTTCACACGATCGGCATTTAGCTTGAATTTCTCTTCGTTTTCCATATCGGTCCATCCTAATGCTGTGCACATTTTATTCCATAGACCATCATTTGCAACCGCGATAACGACATCATGATCGCCGGTCTTGAATGCCCGATACGGTACGAGTGAACCATGTGCAGTACCCATGCGTTTCGGGTACGTACCCTCAGCCATGTAGCCGACTGCCATATGATTTAATAGCGCCACTTGGCTATCGAGTAAACTGATATCCAAGTACTGACCGATTCCTGTACTTTTTGATGCATGCAGCGCACTCACAATGCCAAATGCCGCAAACATGCCTGTCGTTAAATCCGCAATGGACATCCCTGCTTTAGCCGGTCTGTCCTCCTCACCGGTAATACTCATCAGACCTGCGAATGCCTGCAACAGAACATCGTAGCCGGCGCGGTTTTTTTCGGGCCCCGTACGTCCGAATCCCGAAATGGAACAAAATATTAGCTTCGGATTAATTTCTTTTAATGTTTCATAACCTAGGCCGAGTTTTTCCATCGTCCCAGTCCGGAAGTTTTCAACAAGAACGTCAGCGTCCTTTACGAGCTCTTTAATAATCTCAATGCCTTCCGAAGATTTTAAATTGACCGTTATCCCTCTTTTATTGCGATTAGCCGCTAAGTAGTAGCAACTTTCGTCATTCCACTTTGGTGGCGTAAATCTTCTTGATTCGTCGCCAGAAGACGGTTCTTCCACCTTGATAACATCCGCTCCCATATCGGCAAGCATCATTGTTGCATAAGGTCCTGCCAGTGTCCGGGACAAATCCAGTACTTTAAATCCTTCCAATGGTAGTCTCACGTGATCTCTCCTGTTCTTTGCTGCGTAATCAATTACCTTACCGCTAACTTACTGCCTTTAAATGCTCTGCGCAGTTCGCCGCTAATAATATTTTTCTGAATTTCCGATGTACCTTCATAAATTTTCGTTATTCTTGCATCGCGGTAATAGCGTTCAATCGGATAATCTCTTACATAGCCCATACCACCGTGAATCTGTACGGCAAGATCGGCTACTTTGTTGTAAACTTCTGAAGCGAACAGTTTGACCATTGCCGACTCTTTCACATTTCGAACGCCTTGGTCCGTCTGCCAAGCGACTTTATATGTTAATGCACGTAATGCTTCTGTTTGCATGCTCATTTCAGCTAGCATATGCTGTACTGCCTGGAACTCGATAATCGGCTGACCGAATTGTTCACGCTCATGGGCATAGCTGATTGAATGTTCCAATAATTTCTCGCATGATCCTAAGTTACGGGCAGCTAATCCTGCGCGGCCGTTTGCTAATATTTTCAGTGCATTCACATAGCCCATGCCTTCTTCACCTAGCACGTTTTCTGCCGGCACTTCCAAGTTGTCGAAGAACAGCTCGGCCGAATGGGAACCTCGCAAGCCCATTTTGTTTTCTACTGCTCCAAGGACAAACCCTGGCATGTCCTTTTCCACGATGAATGATGTAATACCCTTTGCACCTTTTTCACGGTCCGTTACTGCCATTACGGTAAAAACATGTCCATCAACTGCATTTGTAATATAATGTTTTGAACCATTTAAAATATATTTATCACCTTTTTTAACAGCTGTCGTTTTCATGCTTAATGCATTCGATCCTGCTGTCGGTTCTGTTAAAGCAAATGCTCCGATCCATTCGCCGGTCGCCATTTTAGGAAGATACTTTTGCTTTTGCTGCTCATTTCCGAGTTCGATAATTCCTACACTGCCAATGCCGTTATGTGCCCCGATTAATGTTGTATAACCGTTATGCGTTTTTCCGATTTCTTCAAAAATGGCACACTTTCCGACCATATCGAGTTCAAGTCCGCCATATTGCTCCGGAATGCTTAAACCGAACAGCCCCATATCCTTTGACATTTCAACAATATGTTCCGGAATCTGGTCGTTTTCCTCAATTTCCATTGCAACCGGCTCTACTTCTTCATATATAAATTTGCGAACCCCTTCACGTAATAGTTCGATATCTTCACTTAATCTAAAATCCATCCTAATCTCTCCTCTACCATTTAAATTTTTTGCATCTATTTTTATACTCGTAAACTTGCTTTCACCATTTGTACTTATCTTTTTTTAAGAATAAACGATACTTCAAGTACAATTTATGTATAATAATAAAAAGAATTGTACTTTTCATTCATTCCAAAAGAGGTGTAGAAAATGATCAAGCAACTTACGAATACCATTTTCAAAATAACATTACCGTGTATATACAATTCAGAAGTGAACTGTTATTTAATTGAACAGGAACACTCCTACCTGCTTATTGATACAGGAGAAAATAACAAAGAAACTCTGCTTTTCTGGAAACAATTAATCAATCGATTAGAAAAGCCCATATCCCATATTCTGCTCTCCCACACACATACTGACCATATCGGTTGCTGCCACTATTTACAGCAATTAACCGATGTAAAAATCATTGCTTCACAACATTGTAAAGAAAAACTAGTAACTTTAAAAAATAGCCCGAAAAATACTGGCTTAATCGATGCTGCTGCCCAATATGGTTATGTCTATCCATACTCACCTAAACATTTGATTGATGAGCAACAAGCTCATGATTTTGAAATCGATGAAACATTTGAAGACGGCGATACAATAAACATCGGTTCTTCCACCTTCCAAGCGATCGCAACCCCAGGACATTCGAACGATCTGTACTGTTTTTACGATGAAGCTTCATCTGTACTTTTCGCAAGCGACCATTTAATCCGGGATTTCAATCCTGTCCTGATTATTGAAAATGATCATTTCAATCCTTTAAAAAGCTATTTTCATTCTTTGGATAAAATAAAAGACCTCTCTTGTAATCTTGTCTTATCGGGACACGGCGATATTATTGAAAACTTTAACGCCTTAATCGAGACAAACCGTAATAAGCATTTAAAAAGGCTGCAGCAATTATCGGTACTTTTATCGGAGAAACCGAAAACTTTCTCATCCATCATTCAGGAGATTTACAATAAGGACATTGCAAAAGCTAAAACCCAAGTGATGCAAACTTTAAGTTATTTAAACTATTTACTGGAACAAAATGAGCTGAAGGTTATTAACAATCAAGATAGCATTGAAATAACAACAGCAGATCATGTAAATTCTTCCTCGTAAACAGTATTTGTCTTAAATAAACTCCCTATCTATTGTTAGTTGATAGATAGGGAGTTTTTATTAAAAAGAAAGGTGTATGATCATCCGTGTTCACTTAACTAGGGGATTGATTAAGTGAATCTGCTTAACATTTCACATCACTTTTTAATATTTACGTCACACTTTGGTCCAACACGTTTAGCCGAGTCATTCGTTAAGCTTTTCATTTTATATTTTCAAGAGGAATCCAATATAAATCTTTTGCCTGTCATTCGGGGAAAATGAATAGGCAAACATAAGCCATTTATTTTTTGCTAAGTGCGGATTCTTTTACTTCCTCTTCAAGAATCGGCAATGTCTCAAGCAATGTATGAAAACCAATAGATGACGTTAATTGAAATACTTCAAGCAGCTCACCTTGTGTTGCACCATACTTGATGGCATTTTTCAAATGTACTTCAATACCTTTTTCAAACAGGTGTGTTGTCGATGAATCGATCGCAATATAAATAAATTCGATTAATTTCGGTTGCAAAATTCCTCTTCTCGTCGGGATTGTTAGAAATTCGTAATACGCATCGAAATATTCAGTATCCATATGGATCAGATCATCCCTGAAATCATTCCAGTAACCCATTGTCGCGATAAATTTATCTTTAAGCGCCTGCTGTTCTTCTGTATAACCAGACTTTTCTTCTGATTTCGTATAATGTTTCATCATTAACGGTATGCCTACAGCACATGTATGAACACCTAAAATGCTGACAACTTTCAATACTTCGGCAATTTCCTCTTTAGTGGCACCTAATAGCAGCGCTTTGCGGATATGGTGTTGTGCTGCTGTCATATTCAAGTGGGTCGGTGATGCACTAAGCGCAATATTAATCAGTTCTCTTGTGACATCATCCAGGTGGCCATTTCTCCAGGGTGCTTCGGAAAAGCTTTTGTAAATTTTCAGAAATTCAGGATCGTCAGCTAAATAGTGCGCGATTTTTTCATTCCAGTACGAGTAATTTGGGTTCATCAACTCACTCCTTTTATTTGCCAAATGATTCGGGAACCGCACCAAGATTTCGTTTGTAATAGAGCATTGCTTCTTTATCCGCCTTATGAATATTTACTACTTGACCGATTAAAATATAATGGTCGCCAGCATCGACGACATTGTACTTTTTACACTCTAAATTAGCGAAAGCATTTTTAATGACCGGTACTTTATTTTCGGATAATTTCCAAGAACACTTACTGAAGCGGTCCGGCTCCTTTTTGCTGGCAAATGCCCAACAAGCATCTCCCTGGTCAGCAGCTAAAATATTTACCGTGAAATAGTCGGAGTGTTCGAATGCTGCGTAACTTGTTGATTTTTTGTCGATACACCATAAAATCAGTAATGGATCGATTGAAACCGATACAAAGGAATTGGCAGTTAACCCGACCGGTTGATTATTCGCATCTACCGTTGTTACAACAGTTACACCAGAAGGATAGCTTCCCATCACCTCTTTAAAAAGTTGTTCTGTGTTTGTCTGTACATCATTCATATTTATTCCTCCTCTTCTTCATTTCATTAATTTGCTTATATACATCACATATTTTTCCAGGATAGCGTTCATTTCCTGCTGAACTTTATCCGTCAGTTCATTTTTCTCATTGAAGTCCGAAGATGTCGCAAAAATATATTCCGGTAATACAAACATTTTCAAGTAATTGGCAACTGGCTTCACCGAACTTTCAATAGCAAGATAATGCAGTGAGTTTCCGCCTGTTGCTGCAAATAACACACATTTATCGGCAAAATGTTCAACCGGCACGAGCTCAAACAGATTTTTTAAAACGCCCGGCATCGAGCCATGCAAGATTGTCGTTCCAATAATATACGCATCTGCCTCTGCGATTTTTCCAATTACTTTTTGCGTATCCCTATTGTATTGATCAATTGGTTTACCTGCACAAAATTCTAACTGAACGTCTTTTAAATCGAGAAATTCCATTTCGGTATTCGGCATTTTGTGCTGCAAATCTTCAGATAGCTTTTTTGTTAATAAGCTCGTTTTTGAACCGACTAAAGTACCGCTAATGCTTAAGATTTTCACCTGATTCACCTCTTTTTATGGAGCTCCTGTTACATAAATCGTTTGGCCCGTAATGTAGCTCGCTTCGTCGGAGCTTAAAAACAATATTGTGTAGGCGATATCTTCCGGTTTCCCGGTACGTCGAATCGGGTTTTGACTGATCATCGTCTGCTTCATTTTTTGGAAATCTTCAATCCCCCGATTTTTTGCAAGGCTTTCGGATACGGCACTCATCTCGGTGTCGATAAATCCGGGCGCTACACCGTTTACATTAATATTGTCCGGTCCTAATTCAATTGCCAATGTGCGGACCATTCCTTGTATGCCTGCTTTTGCTGCGGCGTAGTTCACTCGTCCTTTAGCTCCCAATGCAGCCTGAGATGAAATAAGGACCACTTTACCGCTGTTTTGTTCCACCATATAAGGAGCTACAGTCTGTGTAATGAGGAAAGCCCCTTTTAAATTAATGTTAATGACTGTATCCCATTCTTCTTCTTTCAAATTCGGCAGTAGATTGTCTTGTAAAATGCCGACACAGTTAATTAAAATATCGATTTTCTTAAAATGGGCGATCGCTTTAGATACGGCTTCGTTTACGAGCGTTTTGTCCGTAATGTCAACTTTGAATGTCAGCACTTCAACATCCGCAGTGCGTAACTGCCCGGCTGTTTCTTCAAGCTTCGTTTCATTCCAGTCGAGCAATACAAGATGTGCCCCTTCCTGTGCCAACAAAGAGGCCGTCTTGGCACCGATCCCATTCGCCCCGCCCGTGATCAGGGCTACCTTTTGCTGAAAGCGCATAAAATTCTCCTTTGCAAAGAAAGTGAGGAAATTTGAAAATGCCTAAACTTCCTGCTCATTAAACCATTGGATGGCTCCTTTTAATCCAAGCTCCGAAATCTTTTGCTGAACTAGCTTGATGCCGTCTGCTGTATGGATAATCGCATCTTGCTCAGGACCGAACATGACACCTGTACGGAAGCCTTGTAAATCCATAATGCGGTTGTGCGCCTGCTTTTTCAGTTTCAAAATATCGAGCGGTGTTTTCGCGATGCCTTTAGCAATTTTTAATGTTTCCTCTTCCAGTTCACCTGAGTTCACACATTTCGCCGCAATTCCGTACTGCTCCGCTTCACGCCCTGAAATTCGGCTGCCTGCTGTTAAGTCGAGCATTTTAGCGCGCTGATGACCGATATGCCAGCCCCAGTAAATTCCTACGAAACCTCCGCCAAGCGGAAGTGAAGGGAACCCGAATTGTGTATCTTCATCGGTAATAACAATATCGCAGCTTGCAAGAAGCTGTGTACCTCCAGCAAGGGCATAACCATGTACTTGGGCAATGATCGGCTTCGGATATTCCCAAATACGCAGCCATCTGCGTGTATATTGCTCCAGATTATTTTTGTCTTCAATGACAGATGGCGATTTGTATTTTTCCACGTCATAACCAACACTGAATGCACGGCCGCTTCCTTTAATAATGAGTACGCTTACACTGTCGTCATGTTCCAGATCATCAAGCGCATAATCCAAATCTCTGAATAAATCTGCGTTCAATGCATTTAATTTCTCTGGACGATTTAAAATGACGTAGGCAATTCTCCCTTTCTTTTCTACTAATACAGCCTTTTCTTTTACGATTTCGTTTGACATGTATAAGCCTCCCTTTTCCTATGTTTTTTAGCTGAAATTCAAGTCACCTTTTAACAGACTTTTCGCTACTGTACGACGGTGGATTTCCGAAGTCCCGTCAGGAATTCTAAGTGTTCTTGCTAAACGGAAGCCTTCTTCAAGCTCCAGTTCATTGGAAATACCAACGCCACCATGAATTTGGATCGCTTTGTCATAAACACGGCCCATCATTTCCGTACAATATGCTTTCACCATTGAAATTTCTTTCGCCGGAGTTTTTTCCGAATTTTCAATCTTCCATGCACAGTGTAATGCCATATTGCGAGCTGCGTAAATATCCATTGCACAATCTGCCAACATTACTTGAATCATTTGGTGTTCGCCAATTTTTTTACCGAATGTTTGACGAATGTTTGCGTATTCTACTGCTTTCTTTAATGCCCATTGTGCGGAACCGATACATTTACCGCTCATACCTAATCGGCCGTTATTAATACCGTGAATTGCTTTTGTGAATCCATTGTCTACTTCGCCGATCACATGTTCATGAGGAACGCGTAGATTATCGAAACTTAAAATCGTTGCATCGCCGCCAAGTGAACCCATTGTCGGAATAACTGAATCGACATTGAATCCTTCCCAGCCTGTTTCCACGAAGAAACAAGAGATACCGCCTTTTCGCTGTGCGACAAGTTCAGGATTTGTCACTGCAAATAACATACAGTAATCGGAGTGCGCAGCATGTGAAATCCATTGTTTCGCACCATTGATCACCCATGTGTCACCGTCTTTTACAGCACGTGTTTTAATTCCCCAAACGTCCGACCCGGCATCTGGTTCTGTTAAACCGAAGCAAAGTGTTTTTTCACCGCTCGCAATACCCGGCAAATACTTTTCTTTCAGCGCAGGCTGCAGTCCTGTCAATACAGGCGTCAATCCATTTGTGAAAGGTGAAGGGATAATGACATGCTCGATTAGTTTTCGGTTTGGATATAATTTGTTCAGTGCTTCCGCTACAAGTAAAGATGTAACCGGTCCTAATTGTTCACCGCCAAGCTCTTTATCGCCGAACATTGTATAAAACCCGGCTCTTGCCGATTCCATTCGTACAGTTTTTCGCAGTTCCTCCACTTTCGGGGAACGGCGGCCATCTTCTAAGTAATAGTTTCGCGAGTTATATAAAACATCACGATTTGCTTCCTCCAACGGGATAACTACTTTCTCCACAAATTGCTTTAATGCACCGATAATTTCTTGTGTGTCTTCAGGAATACGAAAATCCATAACTGTTCTCTCCTCTATTAACGTAATTTATTAGTTTACTAGTTTTTAAGCGTAATTAAGCCGTCCGCAATTTTAACTCCGTGACCTTCATCGAAAACCATAACGGGATTTAAATCTGCTTCCAGAATATCCTCTTCAACTGTTGCAATTACTTTACTGAAGTCGGAAATCAACTTGCTTAATGCATCGATATCACGCGCTTTTTTTCCGCGGTATGCTTGCAGTACCTGACTTGCACTGAGCTCTTCAATCATCTCTTTCGCCTGTTCACGGGAAACAGGTGCTTTTCGCATTGAAATATCTTTTAACACTTCGATATAAATACCGCCAAGACCGACAATGACCATCTGCCCGAAAATCGGGTCACGCTTGGAGCCGACAAACATTTCGGTAAAGTCGCCTTTAATCATTTCCTGGATCAATATCCCTTCAAATGTTGCATTTGGCGTTGCTTCAATAATGGCTTTTAATTTATTGAATTCCTCAATCGCTTGTTCTTCTGATGTAATGTTTAGACTGACAAGCCCTTTGTCCGTTTTGTGCAATATTTGCGGGGACATCCCTTTTAGTACAAGCGGGTATTGGAAATCCTTTAATATTTCTATCGCTTCCTGCTCGGTTGTGACGAGCTGTTCTTTCGTAATCGGTAAATCAAACTGCTGCAGGAATTTTTTGCTCGTATATTCCGTTAAATCACCGCTAAGCCCTGTTAAATCGGCATTCATATTCGGGATTACTTGTTCAAAATTTCCATTGCTAAATTCACCAAAATCCTTCATTGCCCTTAATGCAATGACAGCTCTCGTCGGATCCTGAATTACCGGTACCCCTGCCTCCCTAAAGGCCAGGCTCGATTGCGGACTATTGATTGTGACCGTTATTTGAGGGATATGCGGGAATTTATCCTTCATCCTTCTCAATGTTTCAATTCGTTCTTTAATCGAATCATGCTTTAATCCTGCAAATCCTAGGAAAACAACGGCCGTATCATAGGAGCCGCTAGATAGTACTGCATCAATAAAATCCTCAAGCAACGTCGGGATATACGAAATTTGCGCTGTCGTATCAATCGGATTTTGCGTGCCTGCAATCGGCAGTATTGCCTTTAGTTTCTCTTTTACATCATCCGGTGTTTCAGGCAATGTAAAGCCGCGTTCTGCCAGCTGATCTGCCAGCATAATCCCTACACCTCCGGAAATTGTAAACACTGCTGCCCGGTTTCCTTTTGGTGATGGCAGTTGGGAAGCGACATATGTAACATCCAAAAATTCGTCGATTGTCGTTGCACGGTAAACACCGCTTTGACTGAATACTGTATCGAAAACAGCATCCGAACCAACAATCGAACCGGTATGCGACATGGCCGCTTTCATTCCAACTTCCGTCGTACCAACCTTCAGTGCGATAACAGGCTTATTGTTTTCTTTTGCAAGCTTGAACGCATTGATCAGTTTATTTCCGTCTTTTACGCCTTCGATATAGCAGGCAATGACATTCGTGTTTGGATCCGTCGCCAAATATTCAATACAATCGGCTACATCCACATCTGCCTCGTTTCCTGTTGCGATAAAATAGCTGAATCCGATATTTTGCTGTCTTGCCAGTGTAAAAACGTGAGAACCGAATGCGCCACTTTGACTGACAAACCCGATTTTGCTGTCCAGCGGTTTTTCATCTTCAATAATTGTTGAAAATGTACCGTAAAATCCTAATTGGACATTGAACAAACCGAGGCAGTTTGGACCGAGTACTCGGATGCCGTATTGCTTGGCAATTTGTACAATTTTTTGCTGTTCCAGTTCACCTTCTTGACCGATTTCTCCAAAGCCCGCACTGAAAATGACAACAGATTTTACACCTTGCTTTGCACACTTTTCCAGGTTTTCAATTACGGCAGAACTCGGTAATGCGATGATGGCAACATCCACTGAGTTTTCTACACTTAAAATGTCGTGAAAGCATGTTAAACCATTAATCTCGTCATACTTCGGGTTGATTGGATAAACGTCGCCTTTATATCCGTAGTTTTGTAGATAGCTTAAAGGTCTGCCTCCAATTTTTTTCGAATCAGGAGATGCCCCGATAATCGCAATACTTTTTGGATTAAATAATGCGTCTAAATTATTTAACGTCAACACTTCATTTGTCACGATGGCTAACACACCTTTCATCTGCATCATATATTTATTGGTTACACTTTCTATAAAGCAAAACGCGTGCCAAACATCATTTTTTCAGCAAAAAGCTGTATTTTCTTTTGTTTTTTTCGTTCTCCCCCTTTATAGACCGCTTATAAATAAAGAACTTTTGCACAGTTATTTCATGGTGTTTCATAATTGAAACGAATTAGTTTCAACAAAAAAACTCTCCAGTGTCATTCCACTAGAGAGTCTTCTATATTATTTCAAATTAAATTCATTCATTTTTCTCCACAGCGTACTTCTACTAATTCCGAGTATATCGGCTGCTTCTTTTTTATTCCCGTTTGTCTGTTCGAGAATTTCTTTGATTTTCAGCACTTCAATTTCTTTCATTGTCTGCTGAAACGTTTCATTAATCGATTGTGTTTCATATAGTAAGTATTCATTTTCTTTTATTGATTCTTCTAAGTATTCGATGATGAGATTTTCTTCAATTTCGTTGTCCGGGCCAATATATGCGAACAGCCTTTCGATTGTATTTTCGAATTCCCTTACGTTTCCTTCCCAATTATGGCTTTCCAATATAGAAACTAATGAATCGAAATATTTATCAATTATAGGGCTTAGTCGCTTATAGTTTTTATTCGTGTAATTACGTAACAGTAATCCGATATCTTCTTTCCGCTTGTTTAAATCCGGTAAAAATAAGTTAAGAACCGCAATCCGGTAATATAAATCCATTCTAAATTCTTTGGATCTTACACCTTCGATTAAGTTAACATTCGTTGCCGAAATAATACGTACATCAACCGGTACAGATGTTGAAGCTCCGACACGGCGAACATTTTTTTCCTGCAATACGCGCAACAGTTTCGCTTGCATGCTTAATGGCAGTTCACCGATTTCATCTAAAAACAATGTTCCATTATGGGCAATTTCGAACAGACCGGGTTTCCCGCCTTTAATCGCCCCTGTGAATGCTCCCTCGCTATAGCCAAAAAACTCACTTTCCAGTAAATTTTCCGGAATTGCTGCGCAGTTTACTGCAATAAACGGCTGGTTAAATCGGTTGCTGGCATTATGAATACTTTGAGCAAATAATTCTTTTCCGGTTCCTGACTCCCCTAAAATCAATACATTCGCATCTGCTCTGGCAAATTTCTGAGCCTTCATTTTCGCTTTGATCGTTTGGTTACTCTGACCAATAATATCATCGAATGTATAAATTGCCCCTTCGTATTTTTTATTCAGCTTTCTTCTTACTTTATTTTCTTTTTGCTGCAGTGCTTCAATATCGGATAAGATAATAATATTTCCATCAACTGTTTTATCGACGTGAATTATATGCTTATCCATCATAAGCGATTTGTTCTTATATTTTAAAATACTGTCCTTTGCTTCTTTCGGTGATAAAATCTCTTCCAGCAGTTCACCTTTATCTAAAATTTCTGAAATATAATTCGACTCGTAGTTCTTGTCCTGTTCCAATTCCAGAATTTTAATTGCGGCCTGATTGATATTAATGATCCGGTTCATTTGATTCAAGCTGATGATTCCGTCATGGAAATTTTCCATTACAATGCTTTGGCGCTTCTGATTACTTCTCTCCAGCACTTTTGCTCTTAAAATATCAAATGCAATTCCGACCGCCAATTGGATTGTTTCCTGGTCATACCATAATATACCTTTCATGCCATGCTTCTTTGCCAAATTTACAATTAGCCCTGAACCAATAATAACGTTTTGTGTATCTTTACTTAATTCTTTTACGACTTCTTCTGCATTTTCAGCCGAAGTGTAAACATGTTGTTCGATATTTAATCCAAGTATTTCTTTTAGTTTCACTTCATTATAATTTTTATCTTCGTTTATAAATTCTTTATAATAATTGACGACACATACTTTTTTCGAATATTTCGAAGCTTCCATTAATGCTTTTATAAAGTCTTGTGTTTGAACACGTAACGGAACAATATAGCCGCGAACATTCAATTTCTTTAAACGTTCCGCCAGCACTACTCCGCAAATTAAAATATCGTCATTATTTATATAATTCGGGTGATTTAAAATATGTAATGAGCTCACTTCTTGTACTACTAAATTTTGTACGCTGTCCCTGCGTTTTTGAATTTCATCTTTTACATAATCAACTAACGGATAAGAACCTGAAACCAATAATTTTAACAATAGTTTTCTCCCCCGCTTCACTAGGTGTTATAACATTTCTTTCGAATCCCCTCTCTATAGTATAACAAGAAATTTCTATCTTTCATTTATAATTATCGGGACATGTTGCAATTAATCTATTATTATACTAGAAATAAAAAAAGCCTAAACGCTATAAAATGAACGTTTAGGCAGTTCTAAGTGAATAAATTAAATAGCTTTGAACCATCTTTTTACATTGTCCACCATTATTGTCTCGAGCTGTTTATCTGTCACCCCATGCTCTTTTAGCACAGGGATAACAGTTTCGAGTAAATAGGTCATGGACCAGTCTGGATGAACATGCTTTTTCAAATCATTCGGTTTGTACATATCCGTTGTACAGCAATAATCCTGTGACAGGAAAATACGATTTTCATACCCTTTATCCAACAGCTGGAGTACTGTTTCATTCCTCTTTTGTGTTGAAAGCACTCTTGAAATACCATAGCGGTCCATACCGATAAACACGCCATAATCTAGTACTCTTTGAATATAGTCAATATTATCCGTATCGCCACAATGTCCGATGAGTACTTTTGATAAATCGACGCCTTCTTGTTCAAAGATTTCAATTTGTCTCAATCCCGTTTCCGTTGCCGGATGCGAATGCGTCATAATGGGCTTTCCTGTTTGCAGATGTGCTCTTGCTACTGCTCGAATAACCTTTTCTACACCAGGCGTAATCCCTTGTACATCCGTTGCACATTTCAGGAAACCCGCTTTGATCGGAGTATTTTGAATGCCTACTTCAATATCTCTCACAAATTGCTCCGCCAGAAAATCAACATCATTCACAGCAAACCGTGTAGGCAGTGTATCAAATGTATAAACTCCTGTTGCAGCAATAATTTGAACACCTGTTTCTTTTGAGATTTTCTCCATTAGCTTTACATCCCGGTCAAGCCCCATAACGGTCGGATCGAAAATTGTTTTTACGCCGTAAGCTTTCGCTCCAAGCACTTGTTTTTTCGCTAATTCAAATTCCTCCTGCTCATCATACAGGTGTGGAAATTGTACAGCCACCGCTTCTGACCTTGTCCGCATATGCTCATGTACTAATGTGTAGCCAAGGTCATCAATATGAAGCTCTCCCAAAACTGAATTGACCTTCAAATCATTCCCTCCTATCCTTTAACTAAATCAGGTAAAAATGTAGCAATTTCCGGGAATGCATAAAGAACGAAAATTAACGTAACAATCGGAATCATGAAAATAATGGCTCCTTTAAATATGCTTCCTAAATCCAGTTCCTTCACAACACCTCTCAATACGAAACAGTTCATGCCGACAGGTGGTGAAATTAATGCTACTTCGACAAGTAATACAATAATAACCCCAAACCAGATTAGATTAAAATCATAGGCGATTAATGTCGGTAAAAGTATTGGAATTGTTACGACAATCATCGCTAATGTATCCATAATTGCACCAAGAATCAGGTACATTACAATCATGAGCAAGAAGAATGTAAATGGTGATAAATCAGCTGAGAATAAGAAATCAGCCAATAAGTTTGGAACTCGTGTAATCGTCAATACATAGTTTAACAGGAAGGCACCGATAACGATTGCAAATATGAAACCAGTCGTTTTCAACGTACCGAAAATTGCCTCCGAAAATTTTGCAAGCGTCAGTTTTCTACGTAGCAGAGCAATAACAAAGGAACCGAAAGCCCCAATACCTGCTGCTTCCGTTGCAGTGAAGTACCCCGCATAAATCCCACCCATAACTACGATGAATAATAAAATAATCCATATATTTACTTTTAACGCGAGTAATTTTTCTCTAAGTGGAACAGGCTCGTCTAACTTATCTCCACCCATTTCCGGTCTGATTTTTGTCATAATAAGAATTGTTAACCCAAATAATAATGTCAGTAAAATTCCCGGAATAATCCCGGCAATTAAAAGTTTTCCGATGGACTGCTCTGTAATAACACCATAAATAATGAACATCGTACTTGGTGGTATTAGAATCCCGAGCGTCCCCCCGGCAACGATGGAACCACCCGACAATACTTTTGAATAATTAGCCTTCTCCATCTCTTTTGCGGCAGCTAGTCCAATCGTACTCGTTGTCGCTAAACTAGATCCAGAAGAAGAAGCGAAAACAGCTGAAGCAGCAATTGTTGCTAAACCTAATCCTCCTCGAATACGTCCGAAAAATTTGCGGAACGTCGCAAATAATTCATCCGTAAATCCTGCCTGGAATAAAAATTGTCCCATTAATACAAATAGCGGAATAGTACTTAATGTATAGTTGTAACTGCGATCCCATGCAATACTTTCAATAGCTGTGAACAATACCTTTTCATTTTTCAAATACATAATGGCAAAAAAGGCGGGCATAGCCATCGACAATACAATTGGAACACGCATAAACATTAATATAAATACTGAAATGATAACCAATACACCAACAGTTTCCGGACTCATCGAATACCCCCTTCTATTCCTCCCATTTTTCGTAACCTTTCATCCTCAACAGTACTGTAATCTTTTGAATAGCCATTAAAGCCCAGGCAATAAAACCGATAATCAGCAATATTTTTAAAGGATAAAATTTATATCCAAGCAATACTGATGAGTGCTGCGCATCAAATTTTGTGTAGAATGCATACGCAACCGTAAGACTAAAGATTACTGTAAGAATAAGAGAGAAGATATTTAATATTTTCTGTATCGTAGAAGGAAAATGATCTACTATAATTCCAACTTCCACATGTCCATTTTTATACTCTGTGTAGGCCAGAGCACCGGCAATTAAAATAACCATCCCTAACTGTACAATTTCGATATCCCCGATAATAGGTTTATGAAGTGCACGCGCTACTGCAGCTACTCCTACGAAAAGCATCATCAACGTCAGCGATATGTAAGCAATGTAAGCAACAGCCATGGAAAAGCCTTTCGCAAATTTATCAAAAAATGCCATGATTACCCCTCCTTTTTAGTAACAGGGGGAAAAGCAAATTCAACGCTTATCCCCCAATTAGGATTACTTAGGAACGTCTACCCCTGCAGTCTCCAGCAATTCCGTATAGTAATCGACCATTGCTTGACCATCATATCCGCGTTTTGTAGCTTCAGCTGCCCAATCTTCCATCTGTTTTTTAATCGGAGCTTTCCATTCAGCAAACTCCTGTTCAGTAGGCTCGTAAACACCGCCACCATTTTTGGCAACTAATTCTTCGTACTTCGCAATATTTTTCACAGCGGTATTGATATACATTTCTGTACAAAGCTCATTGAATTTTGGACCAAGGTCATTAATCATTAATTCCTGTAAATCTTCAGGAAGAGAATTTAAAAAGTCTGTATTGATATAAAACGGCATTACACTTACAGCTACGTCCGCTTTCGTCATCCATTTCGTAACTTCATCGAATTTGTAACCGATTGCACCAACACCCGTGTAAACAGCATAATCCGTAATTCCGCGCTCCAATGCTTCGTAAAGATCCGCATTCGACATGGAAACCGGCACCGCGCCTAATGTTTTCAGTAATTCAATACGTCCTGCAACACTATCCGAAACTTTCTTGTTTTTTAAATCACCTACAGATTTAATCGGCTCTTCACCGAAAATCTGATAGGCATCCGTTGATGTGACACCCAAATATGTTACATCATCTGAAATATCCATACCGTACTTTTCAATAAATGGTCCCATTACTTCAGGAACTAAATCCGGAGATTGAAGTAAAAACGGAATATCTCCAATTGTTGACGGGAATACATCCGTATCCGCATGTAAACCAGGAATGATAAATCCGGCATCATACACCCCTGCTTCAATATCCGCGTAACCAGAACTTAATGAGCCCAAAGCTGCTCCAGAATAAATATTTACCTTTAGACGGCCGTCAGATTTTTCTTCCATATACTCCGCCCAAGGTTCTGCAACATGTTTTATAAAATCGCTTGATGCCGAAGCCGAGAAGTTTGTATCGAATTCATATACATCTGAATCAGATCCAGCATCTGCACTACTACAGCCTACTAATAAAATTGATAACATTGCCCCCGAAAGATACATTCCTAACTTACGTGTATTCATCCCTTTTCCCCCTTGTTATTAAATATTTACGAGTTTAATTGTTCTACCTTTGCTCCGTTAAAATGAGGCATCACTTTTTCCGCGAATAGATTCATCGATTTCAGCACTTGTTCTTGAGGTTGGCCGCCAATATTCATCCATAAAATAATATTGTTCAGTCCTGTTTCTTTTTTGAAACGCTCAATATCTTCAATCACTTTTTCAGGAGAACCGACTAACGTATTTTCTGATTGCAGGAAGCGGTCATAATCAACATTACGTTCACGGTCAATAACACCAAACGTTGGGCGATTATCGCGTTCGCTCATATACCACTCAAGTCCAGCACGGTACTCCTTTTGTGCCTGTTCCGTCGTTTCAGCAACATAACAGAATAATAGCTTACCAGAACGCGAGATAGCGCTTTCAACATATTCTTCAGAAAGCCCCGAATTCAGCGCCGATTCACGGTACAACTTAATTTTGTGGTTTGTATCTTCGTTTGTGATACCACCAAGCATGAAAGAATGCCCTTGTTCAGCCGCATTGATCATTGACGCATCATTTCCTGATACCATTACAAAAATAGGCGGACCATCTTTTTGAATCGGACGCGGATATACCGGGATATTATTAATATTGTAGAACTGACCTGAGTACGTTACACGCTCAGACTGGATTGCCGCCTTTAAAATATCCAAAGATTCCAAATATTTTGCATGTCTTTCATCAAAATCGATATTATATGCATCAAACTCCAACTTATCGTAGCCCTTACCTACACCTAAATAAAGTCGGCCATTACTGATTACATCTACTAAATTCATATCTTCGGCTACTTGTAATGGATGGTGCAACGGTAAACGTGTTACCCCTGTAGCAAGCTTAATATTTTTAGTGATCGCAGCTGCCGCGGATAAGTAAACAGCAGTATTACTTACAACACCATAAGCACGTGCATTATGTTCAGCAATCCAAAC
Source organism: Solibacillus sp. NPDC093137 (assembly GCF_050280445.1). NCBI lineage: Bacteria > Bacillati > Bacillota > Bacilli > Caryophanales > Caryophanaceae > Solibacillus > Solibacillus sp. NPDC093137. The sequence goes on along the minus strand of NZ_JBNNVH010000003.1, from coordinate 95,576 downwards.
CGCTTCATACCTTAAGTCATCTGCCAGTTTAATTTGTTCCAACCCGTCCTTCAGCTCTTCAGCGTCAGTTTTCGTCGGTGGAATTGAGTTCAGGAAAAATAAACCAAACTTCATTTCTTTACTTGTGTTAGTCATTTAAGTTCACTCCTAAGTTTTTTATTTGGTAGTTTTATGAAACGCCCTTGTCACATCGAGCTTATTTTTAATAAAGCAATTTTTGTACCAAACTAGCAAATATTATTCTTTTTATAATATTTTTTGTATTTTCTTCACTAAATAAAGAAAAAGTCATACAAATCGATCGGTACATCCTCTTAAATAATTTTTTTCAGGCAAATTAAAACGAAATGGACGTTTCAAACTTAAAACATCCATTTCGCTTTTGAAACGCGATTATTATTTTAATTTCTTCCTTATTATACTGCTTTCAACGACTGCTTTAATTCCTCAATCAATAGAGGAATCACTTCGAATAAATCTCCGACAATACCGTAGTCTGCAATCGAGAATATATTTGCTTCCGGATCTTTGTTGATCGCAACAATAATTTTTGAATTGGACATGCCCGCCACATGTTGAATGGCCCCGGATATTCCGCATGCAATATATAGATCCGGTGTAACCACTTTACCTGTTTGGCCGATTTGCAGTGCATAATCGCAGTACCCTGCATCACATGCACCGCGTGAAGCTCCAACTGTTCCGCCTAATAATTCCGCTAACTCACGCAGCATTTCAAATGTATCTGCACTTTTTATCCCGCGGCCGCCTGATACAATGACTTTCGCTTCCGATAAATCGATACCTGAAGAAACTTTGCGGACGACTTCTTTTACTACCGTCTTCAAGTCTACCAATTCCACTTCCTTCACTGTAATGTCACCTTGGCGAGAAGAATCAGTTTGTAATACTTCAATATTATTCGGACGTACTGTCACAAGTACTGTTTCTGTTTTCCCCTGTGTTTTTTCAAATGCTTTCCCGGCATATATCGGTCTAGTAAATACTGCATCCTGCTTTTGCCCTTCAATACTTACAACGTCAGATAACAAAGCCGCATTTAATCTTCCGGCAATACGTGGAGCGACGTCTTTTCCGATCGATGTATGACCAAATACAATGCCTGTTGGCTGTTCTTCATTAATCACTTGCATCAATGCTTGTGTGAAGTTTTCGGCAGTCGGTGTATGTAGCTGCTCATTGCTTACTAAAATAGCGCGATCTGCTCCGGCATGAATCATCGCTTGTCCATGCTTGCTGTCAGCAGTGCCGAGTACAACCGCCACAACTTCACTTTCATCATCCCACTGCTTTGCAAGACTAATTGTTTCAAAAGACACGTTACGCAATCCATTATCTCTTAATTCTGCAACCGCTATAATTTTACTCATATTATTTCATCCCCCTTAAATAACTTTTACGTCCGTACGTAAAATCTGAATTAATTCCTGTACTTGCTTCGAAGGCTCGCCTTGTAAAATAACGCCCGATGATTTCGGTTTCGGTAAATAAATCTCTTTTGTTTCCGTTAACCCTTCGAGATCTTCTAAATCCAGGTCATCCAGTTCCAATGTTTCAAGTGATTTTTTCTTCGCCTTCATAATTCCCGGTAGCGAAGGATAGCGCGGTTCGTTTAATCCTTGCTGACAAGTTACTAAAACCGGTAAAGGGATTTCGATGATTTCACTATTTCCTTCCACATCACGAGTAATGTTTGCTTTACCGCCTTCAATAGCCAGCTCGGTAATAGTCGTTACAGCATTAATAGCTAATAACTCGGCAACTAATGGACCAACTTGTCCTGAACCACCGTCAATTGCCATGTTTCCTGCTAAAATCAGATCCGGTTCTTTGTCTTTTAAGTATTCCGCTAAAATACGTGAAGTCGTAGATGCGTCACCATTTTCAACATCTTCATCTTCAATGAGGACAGCTTCATCTGCACCCATTGCCAATGCTGTACGTAACTGTTTTTCCGCGTCTTCTCCGCCTACCGAAACAACGACAACTTTCCCGCCATGTGCATCGCGTTGTAGAATCGCTTCTTCAACCGCATATTCGTCATATGGATTTATAATAAATTCGGCCTCATTGTCTTTGATTTTCCCATTCTCGATCACGATTTTTTCTTCCGTATGAAATGTTGATTTTAATAGAACATAAATATTCATCTTTGTTATCCTCCTATACTTGTAAATTCTCAACAATTGTAGAGATTCCTAAACCGCCTGCAATACATAATGTAACAAGACCGTACCGTTCTCCTCGGCGCTCCATCTCATGAAGCAATTTTGTCATTAAAATTGCCCCTGTTGCTCCAATCGGGTGACCAAATGCAATGGCCCCACCATTTACGTTAATCCGGTCAACCGGAATGCCCCACTCTTTAATAACCGCGAGCGACTGTGCGGCGAAAGCTTCATTTAACTCGATTATTCCGATGTCCTGTAAAGTAAGTCCGGCTTGTTTCAATGCTTTTTGTGTCGCCGGCACCGGGCCAATACCCATGATTTCCGGTGATACACCGGCTGCAGCCTGGGCAATAATACGAGCTTTCGGTTTAAAACCGTGTTTTTGGGCTGCTTCTTCTGATGCGATTAATAATGCAGAAGCACCGTCATTTCTTCCGCTACTATTGCCGGCAGTTACAGTCCCGTCTTTTTTAAATACCGCTTTAAGTTTTGCCAAATCTTCTACACTCGATAAACGTGGGTGCTCGTCCGTTTCAAAAGTGATGGTCGATTTTCTTTGTTTAATTTCATATGGCACGATTTCAGATTTGAAAATGCCTTTATTAATTGCATCATGTGCCAGTTGTTGGCTGCGGTACGCGAATTCATCTTGCTCCTCACGTGAAATACTGTACTTAACGGCTAAATTTTCAGCAGTTTCTCCCATTGTAAAAGAACCGTATTGATCTATCGGCTGTGAACGGGGCTGACTTTCTGTGTTCGGATCCAAAATCTGTCCGTTGCCTGCTCCATAACCGTAGCGGCCGTTGCGAATATAATATGGTGCCGTGCTCATGCTTTCTACACCACCCGCGATAATAAAGTCCGCCAAACCTCCTCCGATTTGCAGTGCCGCATTATTGATTGCCTGTAAACCAGATCCGCATTGGCGATGCACCGTGTATCCTGGAATTTCTATTGGCAATTGTGCTCTTAGTGATGCTACACGTGCTAAATTTGGTGTATCGGTACTTTGTTTTCCCTGTCCTAAAATGATTTCATCGATTAGCTGTGCATCAATATTTGTGCGGCGTGTAATTTCATTGAGTACAGTTCCGCCCAAATAATCGGCCTCTACATCTTTCAGGCTCCCGCCCAGCTTTCCGATCGCTGTTCGGACCGAATCGATAATGACAATGTTTGACATAGCAAGTTCCCCTTTAATCGTATTTATAAAAACCTTCGCCAGATTTACGTCCAAGCTTCCCTGCCTTCACATACTTTGTGAGCAATGGACATGGTCTGTATTTTTCACCGAGCGTTTCATACAAATATTGCATGTTGCGCAACCTTGAATCCAACCCGACCAGATCGGCTAATTCCAATGGACCCATCGGATGGTTTAATCCTAGTTTCAAAGCTTTGTCGATATCTTCAGCTGATGCAACCCCTTCCATCAGCATGTTCATCGCTTCATTGCCGATCAGACAGTTCATGCGGCTTGTTACAAACCCCGGGAATTCATTCACTTCAACAACTTCCTTATTCATTTGAAGTGCTGCCTGTTTCACCTTTTCATATGTTTCATCGGATGTATCCAAACCACGAACAACTTCAACAAGTTTCATGCGCGGTACTGGATTGAAAAAATGCATCGCAATCGTTTGGCTCGCCCTTTTCGTTTGAGCACCGATTTCAGTCGGACTCATCGTGGAAGTATTCGTCGCCAAAATTGTATGCGGCGAACAAAGCTGATCGAGTTTCTGGAATACTTCGATTTTCAATGCCATATCTTCAAGGACTGCTTCGATAACTAAATCCGCTTTCTTCCCTGCCTCTTCTAAACTCGTTGTATATTGAATATTGGCGATAGGTTGGCGATCTTCTTCTTTTGCATAGCCTCTATCAATCGATTTGTTTAAATCTTTCTCAATTTGCTCTTTTGCATTTTGAAGACTTTGTTCTGAAATATCATGCAGTGTTACGTTAAAATTTGCTAATGCAGCAGAATAGGCGATTCCTCTTCCCATTACACCTGCTCCAATTACAGAAATCGTTTTCATTTTCAAACCTCGTTTCTTATTTCAATTCTTTATTTGTTTCATAAATGGAATATTCAGTTTAATTTTGAAACACTTTACTTTCCTACGAAATGGGATTCTCTTTTTTCCAGGAAAGCTGTTGTACCTTCCAATTTATCTTCGCTTTCAAATACGATTGCCTGTGTAAGCTTTTCCAGTTTTAATGCAGCTTCCAAATTCAGATCAAAGCCTTGATGAACGACAGCTTTGACCAGTTTCAATGCAAGCGGCCCTTTTGAAACAATCGACTTTGTATAGTCAATCGTTTCTTCCAGTAATGAACCTGACTGAACAACCTTTGACACTAAGCCAATATGTTCCGCTCTGTCAGCATTGATGATGGCTCCTGTCAAAATCATATCCAATGCTCTGCCTTTTCCTATGATTCTTGATAAGCGTTGTGTGCCGCCCCCGCCTGGTATAATCCCCAAGTTCAATTCCGGAAGACCAAACTTTGCTGTATTTGAAGCAATTCGAATATCACACGCAAGCGCCAATTCACATCCACCGCCTAATGCATAGCCATTCACAGCAGCGATGACAATTTTTCCGCTCTCTTCAATTGTTTTGCATAATCCTTGCAGACCAGGTTCTAATGCATCCGCGAAGCGTCTTTGCTGGAGTTGGCCGATATCTGCACCGGAAGCAAAAGCTTTTTCTCCGCTTCCTGTCAAAATAACAACGATGACTTGTTCATCTTTTTCAAACTTTTTCATTGCCTGTTCAATTTCTTCATACGTAAATGAGTCCAATGCATTTCGTACTTCAGGTCGATTGATTGTAATAATCCCTATATGCTGCTCTTTAGCGACAATAATATTTTGAAAATCCATATGAACCTCCTATTTCATCATTTATAATCTACTAAGCAATTATTATGCCAACCTATAAAATTCCGGCTGCTACTTTTCCCCTTTTACATGATTCATATAGTAAAAGCTTAGCTGCTCCGTTAATCCTTTAGGTCCGAACTCCAATTTACACTCACGCGGAATATAAACAGTGACCCAGTACAGGAAACGTAAAATGGTCATTCTTCTTCGGATGATGTTCACAACTTGATGTTCGGCAAACCATTTGTCCACCGTATTGTACACCCCTCTGTTCACACTGAATTTTTCCTCGCAGAACCGAACAAAATCCAAGTCCGGCAAATGAATGACCGTTGTTTCAATATCGCGGTTGAACTCCTGCAGATAATGGGCTTGATAATGTGTTTCCTGATTTTTATTCAGCAGTTGTTCCTTCGCAGTATCACAGTCTTCGGAGAGCTGTTTTTTAAGGTCTTCCACATTTCTGAACTTCTTTTCTCTTCTGATGAAGCTGCAAATTTCCACTTTCAGCAACTCTCCGTAAATCTCTTTATCAAATTCGAATATATGAACTTCAAATACTTTTTCTTTCAGATCTTCTTCAAATGTCGGCTTTACCCCAATATTCATCACTCCGCCGAACCGCTCGTCGCCATGCTGAATTTCCACACTATACACCCCATTAAGCGTGGGGAAATTGATACCGGACTGAATATTTAAATTTGCAGTAGGGAAACCGATCTTCCTGCCGATTTTATTTCCTTCTACAACAATTCCTTCAAAACAAGACTCTATATTCTCGTAAACTTTTTGAATGACCATAGTGCCCCTCCGTTCCTTTTTACTTATAATTTTCAAAGCAATTTTCGTGCCATATGGACGATTTATAAAAGAAATTTTACGAAATTTATAGAAAATTCCGTCTACTTCGACTAAACTTTTACTTTGAGGGGGGAAAACAATGAACTTTGATATGAATTTTAATGTGAACCTAACACAGACGCTTACTCAAAAACTTTCTATGGAGCAAGTCCAGCATTTAGCGATTTTACAGCTCTCATCAGTAGAATTAGAATCTTACATACGTGAGAAAGCCAATGAAAATCCGTTACTTACACTAACCGAAGCCAATTTGCAGTCGATGGATAACTTAATTGAATTATCATCCATTCATACTGATTATCGGTCCGGCAACTATGCCAACAGTGAATTTTTGCAAAGCCTGATCGTCGAAAAACATTCGGATATGGATTTTCTTATTGAACAGATTCCGTTAAACATGAACCTTTCACCAACCGATCTGAAAATATTAAAATATTTAATTGACCATCTTGATCACAATTATTTTTTAGATGTGGATTTAAATGAAGTTGCCGACAAATTCGATGTTGACCTGTTTCATACTGAAAACATATTGCAACTTCTTCAAACTTTTGAACCGATTGGGGTAGGGGCAAGAGATTTAAAGGAGTTTTTGCTGCTGCAAGTCCAGAACGATCCAGATGCTCCGTGTTTGGCAGCGGACTTTATTTGCAACCATTTAGAAAAGGTCGCCAATCTATCGATTAAATTTTTAAGCAGCTATTACAAAATTTCAGTTAAAGAAACACAGAATATTATTTTTTATATTAAAAGCCTGAGACCCGTTCCTTCTGTCCAAAATCCTGCAAGCGAAGAATATATCATTCCTGATATATCCGTGGAAAAAATAAAGAATGAGTGGATTATTAATACACAAAGCCAACTAAAATCATCTTTGACCATCAACGAGGAATATGTGGAACTACTAAAACAGAATGATGAAAACGAAAGCTATTTTCAAGATTGTTTAAAGGATGTCATGCTTTTAATGTACGGAATAGAACAGCGAGACCGCACTTTATATAAACTAACAAGAACATTGCTCACTATTCAGTCCGACTTTTTTGAAAAAGGTATGGAAAGTTTGGAACCTATTAATTTAAAAGACATTGCAGTATTGCTCGATCTGCATGAATCCACAATAAGCCGGGCCATCAAAAATAAATATTTAAAGACACCACATGGCATTTATTCGTTCAAATCTCTGTTTCCGAAAGGGATTGCGAACAAATCCGGCAAAAAGGATTCGGTTATGCTGATCAAACAAAAAATAGCCAACTATGTCGACAATGAGGATAAGGATTCACCTCTGACTGATCAGCAAATTACCGAGAAACTGTTACAGGAAAATATAAAGATTTCACGCAGAACGGTCGCTAAATACAGAGAGGCATTAAATATTCTCAATTCGGATAAACGAATTTATTTGTACCGGCAATAATGCTCTAATTAAAAAGAATCAGCAGTATATTTACGGTCCACCTTATATTGCTCGAAAAATTCTAGTATGCTACTATCCTAAAAAGGATAAATTTGGGGAATTTTATTCTTTTTATTGGGGAAATGATACTAAGGGAGTGACGACATTGGGTAAATTGGAAGGAAAAGTAGCGATTATAACAGGTGCTGCTCGTGGACAAGGCGCTGCTCATGCAAAAGCATTTATCGAAGAAGGTGCAAAAGTAGCGATCACTGATATTTTATCGGAAGAAGGCGCACAACTGGCCGAACAACTTGGAGCGGAAAATTGCAAGTTTTATAAACATGATGTGACGAACTTAAAAGAATGGGAATCGATTGTTTCCGATGTTGAAAACACATTCGGACCCGTAAATATATTAATCAATAATGCTGGAATTGGTTTAAAGAAATCGATTGTCGATATGACCGAAGAAGAATACCGGAAAATTATCGATGTCAATCAAGTAAGTGTCTTTCTTGGAATGAAGTCAGTAATTCCATCAATGCTTAAAATGAACAGCGGATCGATTGTAAATATTTCATCTATCGCAGGGCTTTTAGGGAGTAAAGATGGTTCTGTTGCATATGATGCATCTAAATTTGCTGTTACCGGAATGACCAAATCTATCGGTCTTGAGATGGCGCATACGGGAATCCGAGTTAACTCAGTTCATCCCGGTATTATTATGACGCCAATGGTTATGACAAAAGACGAAAATCCTACTGTTACGGATTCAATTGGCAAACTGTTGAACCATGTCCCTATGAAACGGGGGGCTACACCTGAGGAAGTAACGAAGCTTGTGCTGTTTTTAGCAAGTGATGACTCCAGCTATTCAACAGCATCAGAGTTTGTAATTGATGGCGGTTTGACAGCCAACCGGTACGGGTGAACGAATAATTAAAAAACCGGATCATTTTGGGGCGCTTTATCGAGCGTCAAAATGGTTCGGTTTTATTTTTTGGCAAGCTAGTACTTGCCGCTTATTTAATTGAATGGGAGGGATTACGCCATCCAAGAATGATTTTTTCGAAGGTAACTCACTGTTTCTTTATTGAAAACCCGTTTATCATTCCGGTAATTCGTGCGCTGTTTGGATTTTTCATATAAATAGCGTTCTTCGATTGTTTCCGGATAAACTTGTGGAATTTTAGTAGGTTGCCCGGCTGAATCAAGCGCTATAAATGTAAAATAGGAAATCGCCGCAATCTTGCTTTCTCCTGTCCGCATATTTTCGGCATGCACTTTTATAAACACTTCCATCGAGCTCGTCCCCGTCCAAACTACAAATGACTCGAAGGTAACGGCTTCTTCCGGTCGGATCGGTGTTAAAAACTCTACTGTATCAACCGATGCCGTGACACATTCTCGTCTGCTATGCTTTGCTGCAGATATTGAGGCTACTTGGTCCATATCACTCAACAGCCTGCCACCAAACAAAGTATTATGATTATTAAAATCATTCGGGAATACCCGACTTGAACGAATGACTCTTGAAGCATTACAAGGTTTTGACTCTTCCATTTTTATATCATCTCCAACAGATATTTTTCTAAATTTTCTAAAAATTACTTTGTTGACCATAATAAATCATTCTATTTGAAGAATCAATGTAAATTTAAATTATTTTATACTGCCTATTACGTTCGATGGGCGATTAATTGATTCGATTGGGGGTGGGATTTTAGTTAGAAGTTTTGTGGTGGATATTAGAACATTTTACGTTTTATTAGAACATCCGGGGAGCCAAAAAGACTGTAAGGAATTGACCTTACAGTCCTATTTCATATACAAATCGACTAATTCATAGCATCGCTCTTTTGTTAACTGAGCTTGAGTGCTCACATATTGTAGTGTTTCCATTGATCCGCCTTTATATTGTAATGCGTCTTCTGTTGCCTTTTCGTCGCGATATTCCAGCCAGTCACGCTGCTCTTCTCTTAGTTTGCTCATGTCATTAGGTGGCAAGGTTTTCTTTAGATCTGCGTAGATTTCATTTAATAGCATATCCCATTTCGAGAATATTTCTCCCTCTGCTGCTGTCATTTCTACTTGTATCCCTTGATCAAAAATTTCATCAAACTCTTTCACACTTTTTTCTACATCCGCTAATTTAGCGAGGTACTTTTCCTTCAAGCTGACAGATGGATCTTCGGGTTCTCCAGGCGGGGGATTTCCTTCTTCGTCCCCGTTCGCGGAATTTTGTTCAAAGCTTTCTCTGATGCTCTTATTAATTTCCGTTTCGGCTTCTACAACCATGCCTCCAAGCTCTTTTTTTAAATTGTTGTCCAATGCCGGATTTTCCAGCAGTGAATGTGCTTTTTCCAAAACACGGTCCCAATCGGCCTGACTCTTTGCTTCCTTTACTTCATTGAATTCTTGAAGTTGTGCAGACAAAACCTTTGTTTCTTCATCGGCTAAACTATTTTCCTCAATCAATGTTAATGCTTCTTCGTATTCCTCATTTTCCAAAGCTACGATGATTTTGTCTTTTATTTGCTCCTCACTTTCAGAACCGCAGCCGGCCAGCAATAAGCAAGCAGTAAACATTCCTACTAATTTCTTCATGTTGTTTCCCCTCTCTCTATTACAGGCTACTATTTAAGGGCAATTCAATAAAAACTTCTGTACCTTTTCCGTATGTGCTATTCACCTCGATTGTCCCGCCGTGCTTTAAAATGATCGTACGGGAAATCGCTAATCCAAGTCCGGCACCAACGGATTTCATATCGGCTTTATAAAAAGAATTCATAATATGCTGTAGTTGTTCTTCCTTTATTCCAATTCCTTCATCCCGAATTATACAAATTGCCTTCCCGTTCGATTCATATTGATTAATAACTATTTCGCTGTTATGAGGCGAAAATTTAATCGCATTTTCGAGTGTATTCAATAAAACTTGCCGGATTTTATCTTCATCGGCGTAAATAGCAACTGGGGTACTGTTCAGTTTCATGCGGATATTCTTTTCATTTGCTTTACTTTGCAACTGTAATGTTACTTCTTCAACCAGTGTCGCATAGGCAAACTTTGTCAGGTGTAGCTCAATGCGGTTTGACTCATATCTTGAGAAATTCAGAAGATCCTCCACCAATTTTATGAGGCAATCAGATTCACTGTTGATCATACGTAAACCAAAGTTGATTTCTTTTTCCGTTAAGCCTTCTGGTGACTCCAGCATTTCAGCCCACCCTTTTATTCCTGTCAGCGGTGTCCGAAGTTCATGGGAAATTGAGGAGATGAAATCATTTTTTAACTGGTCCGTTTTGACAATCTCATCCGCCATATAATTCAGTGTTTTTGACATTTCGCCTAATTCAGCCGGATAATCTTCCTTGATTCTTTTTTCGAAGTGACCTTTCGCCATTGTTTCTGTAAATTGAATGATTTCATTAAAGGGCTTCACAATAGACTGGGCAAGCTGAAGGGCTACAAGAAAGACAATTGCCGCAACTCCGAAACATAGCAAGATTCCGTATCCTAACAGGCTTTGTATGAGAAGATTGGTCTCTGTTAATGACGTAGTATAACGAAGTACGCCTATCACTTTGCCGTCCAACAGCAACGGGATATACATAGCCAAAACTTTCTCTTCTGTCTGTTCAAGCTCCTCCTTTTCATAATAAGGGCTATAGGAAGAAAAGAGATTCGGATCCACTGTATAGCTGATGTCTTCATAAAACCCTGTAGAAGACTGGATCATTTCACCGTCACGATTCAACAGCTGCAGTTCCGCACCGTCAAACTCATAGCTTTTTACAACGAAGTCACCGAAATCTTTTATCCTGTCGGAAGTAAGCTCGATTTCATTTACCCATCTAGGATGTATCGCTTCAACATGTTGTTGAAACGTATTGGCGATTCCTTGGTAATAATACTTTGTCATTGCGCCCCAAAATACCGTCATCACGAGGGTTAACGTCAAAATGATGATAATCATGAAATAAAGAATGACTTTACGTTTCATTCGTTAACCTTCCAAAGGTATCCGCGTCCCCATTCTGTACATAAATACATTGGGGAGGAAGGATCTTTTTCGATTTTCTGACGAATCCGTCTTATATTGACATCCACAACTTTTAATTCGCCTACATAATTTTCACCCCATACAGCATCCAATAACTCATCCCTTGTAAACAAATCGTTTGGATGCCCCATTAGAAAATGCAGCAGGGAGAATTCAGTCGGTGTCAGCTTCACTATTTCGTCTGAACTGTAAAATTTGTTGTTTTTTAAGTCCATTTTGAAGTCCCCGGAAATCAGTAGATCGGTCATTTTGGATGCTGCCTCGTCACCTACATTTATTCTCCGCATAAGCGAAAAAATTCTCACTTCCAATTCCTGAAGACTAAACGGTTTACATAAATAATCATCAGCCCCTATCACAAGGCCCTCTATTTTATCCTTCTCTTGTGTTTTGGCTGTAATCATGATGATGCCTACCTTTTGATTTACTTTCCTAATCTCCTGGCAGACCGTAAATCCATCGATTCCCGGCAACATTAAATCGAGCAAAACAACATCGAAATTTCTATTTCGAAATAACTCTAATGCCTGTTCGCCTGATTCGGCTTCCATCACTTCATAGCCTTTCTTTCTCAAACTTAATGAGACAAAACTGCGAATGGATAGTTCATCTTCAACAACTAGGATGTTTGTCATATTTGCCCTCGCTTAAAACTCGTATTGTTCCAAATGAAATGCTTCAACAGGAAAATCCGGGTGTTCTTCTATTGTAGAATAATAAATCGTGTCTTTCGTTTCTTCTAATATTGTTTGAGCGGAATTGGGTGTTTCTTTATTCGCCCATTTCACTTCATACAGCAGATCATTGTTTGCAAGTGATACAAGTTGAATGCCGTTTTCTATCGATTTAATGGTCACTTTTCCGTGCCATTTTTCCGGAATATCTATATAAAAAGTATGTTCAAGGTTGGTAGCCCTTTCTGTTACTTTTTTAGAAGTACCGTTGAATAGGTGACATAGCGCACGAGATATGGGGTTTCAGTTGAATCTGCCTCAACCCACCTTTGCGGCAAATAGGTTTCACCGACTTCCATTATGTCGTCTTCATTAATATCCGTACTGTATAATGGCAGCGATTTAAGTGGAAGATCTCCTTGTTCAGCCCCTACCTTTATCAATTTCGTACCGTCATAAGCAATAATTTCAGTTAGCATAGCGTTCACACCAATTGCGCTATCGATAAATAATGCGTGATTGCCGTCATGTAACTTTCCGCTCTTCATCCGCTGATGAAATGCATAGCTGTTTAAAGAAACTGCAGATAGGGAGACTAAATCCCCTAATTCATAGTGAAATAATTCGGCGGTATACGACGCTCTTCTTTCACCATCCACAAGAAGAAGTTCCAATCTTTCATCAGTATTATAATCTGAAATATCAAGCCCTTCATAACTGCGTTCGACCGTCTTTTTCAAGCTTCTGTCCTGCCATACATAAATCATCATCTGTTTTTTCGTTTCAAACTCACTTTCTCCTAAACCGACTACTACTTCCATTACACCGTCTTTATCTAAGTCATGAAGTCCAAAATAATCGATTGCCTGCCCATTTGGTTCAACCTTCGTCGCTTCCCGCCATTCATTATCTTCTTGTAAAACAACAACATGAACTTGCGATTTCTGTTGTGGATTTCTGTATAAAACAATGGCTTCTTGCTGTCCGTCACCATCCAGATCCTCGATAAAAATGGACTGATTTTTGTCGCTTTGCACCGGTGTGACGAGTTCACTGGAGGGTGGCAACAATATCTTGAGCTGTTGTTCCAGTTTCCTTTTCTGTTCGTCTTGCTGGTCTGGTGAAATAATTAAATCATTTGGGGATTTTACAAGATCGCAGCCCGCAAGCAATGTGACCATTATAATCGTTATCCATCCAATGCCTTTTCTCATGTGCATACGCACCCCTAACTAACGCTGGCTTTAATCGTTTTCTGGAATAAGTTTATTATATAGCCAACTCCTATGGAAAGAGTTACAAAAAGGTTACAGTTCACTTTGCTTATGACACACTTTCCTAATTTTTAGGTAACGATCCTCCTGTATTTTACAGATCCCTCTTTAAGTCCATGATAATAAATATAAAAAAAGTCGAAAGAACCAGAGCGCTTGGTCTAATTGAATCAAATTGTTCATCAATTGTTGACGAGTAATCGTTTAAGGAGTAGCATAGCCGTTACAGTATATTGATAATGATTATCAATATCATTATTGATATGTTGATAATTAAAGATTTATTATAGGAGGTTTCAGCCCATGTTAGATGGTTTTACACCGTGGCCTGCTGAGCGAGCTGAGTTTTATCGGGAGTCTGGTTGCTGGGTAGGTTTAACTTTCGGCCAGATGCTTGAAGATCGTGCTCGACAATTTGCTGACAATGTGGCGGTTATGGATGATAAACGATCACTTACATATGCACAGCTTAATGAGCGTGTGGACCAGTTGGCAGCCGGTCTTTTACTGCTTGGGATTCAGAAAGAGGATCGTGTCGTTGTACAGCTTCCGAATGTGGCGGGTTATGTAGAAATTGTATTTGCCCTATTTAAGATTGGTGCACTGCCTGTCTTTTCACTTCCCTCTCACCGTTCCAACGAGATTCGATACTTCTGCGAATTTGCGGAAGCGAAGGCTTATATCGTAATGGATCATTTTGGGGGATTTGACTACCGAGATCTTGCGCGAGAAGTTCAGCACGCAGTTCATTCGCTGGAGCATGTCATCGTTCTTGGCGAGGCGCAGGAGTTTGTATCATTTGATTCATTATTCAGTACACAATCTATCGATTTCCCTGAAGTTAGAGGGAGCGAAGTAGCATTCCTGCAGCTATCTGGCGGGAGTACAGGACTTTCCAAGCTGATTCCGAGAACGCATGACGAGTATATGTACACGATTAAGTTGAGTGTTGAACAATGCCAGGTGACAGAAGAGACGGTATTTTTGGTTGTGCTACCGGTTTCTCATAATTATCCGATGAGTTCCCCGGGGATATTAGGGGTCCTTTATGCTGGCGGTAAAATCGTTTTAAGTCCATCGCCTAGTCCGGATGTTGCTTTCCCGCTTATTGAAAAGCACCTTGTGACAATGGTACCGCTTGTCCCGTCCCTTGCCCTGCATTGGCTGGATATGAAGCCGAATCATACGGAGGATTTATCGAGCTTGGAAGTCATGCTTGTCGGCGGCTCGAAATTCAGTGCTGAAGCAGCGAAACGTGTGCGTCCTGTATTTGATTGTCAACTGCAGCAAGTATTCGGTATGGCGGAAGGTTTGGTCAATTACACTCGATTGGATGATCCTGATGAAATTGTCATTCATACGCAAGGTCGCCCGATGTCCCCATATGACGAGGTGAAAATCGTGGATGATGAAGACCAGGAATTGCCGGTTGGCGAAACAGGTCATCTGTTGACACGTGGACCTTATACGATCCAAGGATACTATAAAGCGCCTGAACATAATGAAAAGGCGTTCACAAAGGATGGCTTTTACCGGACAGGTGATATTGTTCGATGCACGGAAGATGGTTATTTGATCGTAGAAGGCCGGGCAAAAGATCAAATTAACCGCGGCGGGGAAAAAATTGCGGCGGAAGAAGTAGAAAATATGCTGCTTGCCCACCCAGCAGTCCATGATGCGGCAATTGTCGGGATGCCCGATTACTATATGGGTGAAAAAAGCTGTGCCTTCATTATTCTAAGGAATACGGAGGTAACGAAACGCCAGCTGAAGTCATTCTTGCGTGAGCGCGGACTGGCTACTTATAAAATTCCGGATGAAATTTTATTTGTAGAGAAATTCCCATTGACCCATCTAGGCAAAGTTTCGAAAAAGGATTTACGCCTTTTACTTGAACAGCAATTAAAACGTTAAGATACAGAATATTAGGAAAAGAAGGTTGATAATATGACAACTCAAACTGATTTTACAATGGAACAGCTGCGCGAACTTGTTGCTCAATATGTGACAGAACCGATTGATACGATTTCGGATGAAGATTATTTACTGGATGTTGGAATCGATTCCATCACGATGATGACAATCGTTGAAGAACTCCGCCAAAAAGGCTTTGCACTTACATTCATACAGCTTGCCGATGAGCCAACAATCTATGGATGGCATCGTCTGATCAAACAATCGATGGCAGATTACGGAGGTTGAGTCGAATGGCTGAATTACGTTTCCCTTTAACTGAAGCTGCTGCAGGGATTTGGTATGCCCACCATTTAACGGAAAGCCATTTATACAATACAGCGGAGTACTTACATATTCAGGCTCCGGTGGACTCCACCCTTCTGTTACAGGCAGTCGATGCCACAATTGAGAGCGCGATTGGACTACATATCCAATGTTCAGAGGAAGAAGGTTCACTTTTCCAGACGGTTCCTTCTTCTGTTCAATTTCATTCTGAACAGATTAGGTGTTCAATGGCTGAAGCGTTTCAACATATGCAGGAGGATGTCGAAACATTGCTTGATTTAACAAAGGACAACTTTGTTCGCGCTATTTTATTTTCGGTGTCTGCCGAAGAACATTTCCTTTATTTGCGCATTCACCATCTTGTCAGTGATGCGTATAGTTTCCGGTTACTGTTCCAGCAAATTTCCGAGCGCTATTCGGCTTTGCTTCATCATGAATCATTCACAAAGCAGTTTGGTGACTATGTTCAGATGGTAGAGCAGGAAGTGAAGTACAGAACTTCCGATAAGGCAACGGCGGACGCTGCCTACTGGTTATCCAAAATGCAAGGAACCGAAGTCATTTCGCTCAGCAAAAAAAAGAGTGGCCGTATGGGACAGATTATTTTACACTCCTCTTCCCTTTCTGCCACTACATGGATGAAATTAGAAACATACAGTAAGCAGCTGCACGTCAACATACAGGAAGTCGTTACCGCAGCAGTTATTGCCTACACAAAACGGATGTCACAGGCAGAGGATGTGATTGTCGGCATTCCGTTGATGAACCGTTTTGGTCATAAGTCACTGTCCGTACCAAGTACACGGGTAAATGTTTTGCCTTTGCGTGCAACGTTTACGACTGAAGAAACTTTTGAACAGCTATGTATAAATGTGAAAAGCTGTATGACGGAGATGAAGCAGCATCAGTTGTACCGTCAAGAACAGCTGCGCCGTGATTTGCGGCTGACTACCGATGATCAGCTGTATGGTCCGGAAATTAATTTCATGCCTTTTTATGAAAACTATCTGTTCGGAAATGTCGAGGTAGAGCACAAGAAAGTTGTGACAGGGCCTGTTGAAGATATTTCTTTCAATTTCTATAGCACGCCAAATGGAATGCAGTTTGATCTTGTAGCCAACTCGGATCTTTATGAACAGGCAGAAGTGGAACGTCATGCCGCACGTTTCCTACAGTTGCTTGAGTTATTGGTAGATCAAGCTGACACACCACTGTTCAACTTCCCGATACTATTGCAAGAAGAAGCGGCAATGTTTGAGGCAAAACAAGGTACTGTCAGTGAGCTGAAAAATGCCACTGTATATAAATTATTCAAAAAGCAGATGGAAAATATGCCTGGTGCAACCGCTGTTCAGATGAATGATACATCTATTTCCTATGCCGAACTGGATCTGCTTGTCGGTCGGATTGCGCTTCAGCTGAAAGCGCATGACATTGGGCTCGAAGACTTTGTCGGAATTTGCATGGACCGTTCGATTGAAATGGTCGCAACGATGCTTGCCTGCTTCAAGGTTGGTGCTGCCTATATTCCGATGGATCCTGCTTATCCGGCAGAACGGCTACTTTATATGATTGAGGATGCTCGTCCTAAAATTGTGCTCGTAAATGGTGAGGTTTCATTTATTGCAGAAGGAACACCGATTGTGCCGTTACACCCTTCGAAGCAAATTTACGAACCGATTGCTAATTGTATTGGACAAACAGCTTATATGATTTATACGTCTGGATCTACGGGAAATCCAAAAGGTGTCGTCGTTGAAATGCCAAGCTTGGTTAACTTTTTACAAGCGATGCAGCATCAATTTACATTATCTGAAAAGGACAATTTACTGGCGATTACAACGATTTCTTTTGATATTTCGGCATTGGAGCTTTATTTACCGTTGCTGTACGGGGCATCGATTCATCTGGCGACAAAAGAACAGGTACAGGATCCAGTTGTGATGCAGTCGCTGATCGAGCAGCAAAACATTTCCATCATGCAGGCAACACCGACTGTTTGGCAGATGATGGTACAGTACGCAAAAGACGCGCTGAAAGGACTTACTGTACTTGTCGGTGGTGAAGCACTTTCAAAAAGCCTTGCGCAGGCACTACTGGAAGCAGGAGCAACCGTTCACAATATGTATGGACCTACCGAAACAACAATCTGGTCAACTTGCACGGAAATTCGCCCGCAAGATACTCCTTCATTAGGGAATGCAATCGACCGGACAGATATTTATGTGCTCGATAGCATGCTGCAGCCAGTTCCGATTGGTGTCGTTGGAGAATTGTATATTGCTGGTGACGGACTGGCGCGCTGTTATCATAATCGTCCAACCTTAACGGCAGAACGTTTTGTTGCACATCCATTTGCATCCGGCAAACGCATGTACCGGACAGGGGATTTAGTTGTGTGGCAGGAGGATGGCAGCCTTCATTATGTCAGCCGGGCCGACCACCAAGTCAAAATTCGCGGCTTCCGTATTGAATTAGGTGAAATCGAAAATGCGCTTGAAGAAATCACTTCAATTGAACAAGCTGTTGTGATGATCCGTGAAGATCAGCCGGGTCATAAACGAATCGTAGCCTATGTAGTTGGGAATGAAACAGAGGAACAATGCAGACTGCAGCTTGGAGAACGTTTGCCGGATTATATGGTACCTGCTCATTTTGTTTTCATGGAGACCTTTCCATTAACGAATAACGGAAAAGTCGACCGGAAAGAGCTGCCGCAGCCTCATGTTTCGATTATTGCAAAAGTGAAACCGACAACGCTTACCGAAGAAACGATTTGTACATTCTTTGAAAATATTTTGAATCTCAAATCAGTGGGAATTGATGAAAACTTCTTCCAGCTAGGAGGGCATTCCCTGCTAGCAACCGAGCTGCTATTGGCATTACGGAAAACATTTGCTATCGATTTATCGATCTCCGTCATTTTCAATCAGCCTACTGTAAAAGAGCTGGCACAAGCAGTGGATAAAGCAAAGAAAAAGACGCTCGCTGTAATCGACAGACAGCAAGTTGAAAAAATCCCATTATCGCATGCACAGCGCAGTTTATGGTTTATACAGCAGCTGGAGGAATCAAGTGCTTCTTATAATATTCCGCTTGTTTATACATTTGATCAGCCGATTGATGTATTAAAACTGATTAAAGCCATTGGTAAAGTGGTAGAAAAACATGCCATTTTACGTACGGTTTATCCTACAGTGGATGGAGTGCCCTATCAGAAAATCATTGAGGATAAGCCGAAAGTGCTGATTGAGGAAGTAAGCCCAGAAGTGGTGCCGGCTCAAATTAATGCGTGCACTCGCTATGCGTTTGATTTGAAACAGGAACCCGGCTTCCGTGTAACGCTCATCAATTTGAACACATTGGTCGTTGTTTTCCACCATATTAGTGCGGATGGCTGGTCACTTGCAACATTCACTGAAGATCTGCAGCTTGCCTATGAAGGCCATGAGCTAGAGCCGTTAACGATTCAATACCATGACTTTGCGGTTTGGCAGCAAACGCACGGTGTTTATACAGACGACAACATTAATTATTGGAAGGAAAAACTGAAGCATGTTCCGGATGAAATTGAGCTTGTCCGGGATGGAAAGCGTCAATTGCAGGTGAAACCGACTAGCGAAACTTTGACGTTTACAATCGATTGCGCGCTTCACAGACAACTGCAGCAGCTTGCAAAAGATGAACAGGCAACTCTTTACATGGTGCTACAAAGCGGATTCTTGGCCCTCATGACAAAGCTCGGTGCAGGGGAAGATCTGATTCTCGGTAGTCCAATGGCGGGCCGTGATCAGGAAGAACTGCTGGCAAATGTCGGTATGTTCATCAATACGGTGGCGATACGGACGGATACTTCCGGGGACCCTCGTTTCACAAAATTAATGGAACGCGTAAAACAAACCTCGATTGAGGCAATGGAGCACCAATATGTTCCTTTCGATCATATTGTCGAAATATTAAAACCGACTCGTGTCCCTTCACAGCATCCGATTTTCCAGATTATGTTCGCCTTACAGAACACGCCTCAGCCATCACTTGTAATGGAAGGCCAAAATGCCGACATTCAGCTGCATACGGTTGGGCAGCCGAAATTCGATTTGAATATCGAAATGCGGGAGGTATATCTAGCCGAGCAGCCTAATGGAATCGAAGTACAGGTGGAATTCCGAACAGATTTATATGAAGCAAAAACAGTTACCGCTCTTATGGAACGCTATGTAATCGTCCTGCAGCAGGCGTTGCATAATCCGGCCATTTCAGAATTGAATGTGCTGTTGGAACAGGAACAGGAACAAATTCTGCTTGACTGGAATCCGAAAGGCCATGTAAGCAAGCCAAAAACGATTGCCGAACAATTCGAAGCGATTGTGGAAATGCATGCCGAACGAATTGCTGTCAGTGACGAAAACGAAGAGCTTACTTATACCGAATTGAACCGTAAAGCGAACCAGTTAGCACATCTTTTACTCGAAAAAGGCGTTACATCCCAAACATTTGTCGCACTGTTAATGCCGCGTTCAACCGATATGATTGTCAGCATTTTAGCCGTTTTAAAAGCCGGCGCTGCCTATGTGCCGATTGATCCGGTTTATCCGCAAGACCGAATTGACTATATTTTAAACGATTCAAACCCGAGCTGTTTAATCACTACAGAAGACCTGAAGCCGTCTGCAGAAGCGACATCTGTGTTGGAAGTGCTTGTAATGGAGGAGGTTTCACTTACTTCATTCCCTGGTGAAAATACAAATCATAAAAATCATCCAATGAATCCGGCCTATGTTATCTATACTTCCGGTTCAACTGGCCGACCAAAAGGTGTGGTTATTCCGAACCAGAACGTTATCCGCTTACTTGATGCAACAGATGAATGGTTTCATTTTAACGAAGAAGATCGCTGGTCGCTGTTCCATTCCTATGCCTTTGACTTTTCCGTATGGGAAATATGGGGTGCCCTGTTATATGGCGGTGAGCTCGTAATCATACCGTACAATGTCAGCCGCTCACCTACCGACTTTTTGACATTGCTTGCAGACAAGAAAATTACGGTGCTGAACCAGACACCATCTGCCTTCTATCAGCTCATGACCGTTGATAAAGAGCATCCCGAACTGTCCGGACAACTGGCACTACGCTACATTGTGTTTGGCGGGGAGGCACTTAACCTGACGCGTTTACAGGAATGGTATGACCGACATCCGGAAGATGCACCTACCCTTGTGAATATGTACGGCATTACCGAAACAACTGTCCATGTCAGCTACTTAAGTGTAAATGAAGAACTGAGCCAGTCACAGGCGAATAGTCTGATCGGCACGGCGATTCCTGATTTAAATATTTATGTCCTTGATGGGCAGTTAAAACCTGTTCCTCCCGGTGTTGTCGGGGAAATGTATGTTTCTGGCGAAGGCTTGGCACAAGGCTATTTAAACCGCGCTTCCTTAACGGCAGAACGTTTTATCGCCAACCCGTATGGACCTCCGGGAAGCCGGATGTACCGTACAGGCGATCTGGCTCGCTGGACGAAAAATGGCGAACTGGACTATATCGGACGCATTGATCACCAAGTGAAAATACGCGGTTTCCGCATTGAGCTTGGCGAGATTGAACAAGTGCTTCTGAATCATCCGCAAATCGCACAGGCAGCTGTCATTGCGAGAGAAGATCGAAAAGAAGATGTCCGCTTGGCTGCCTACTATGTTCCGGAGCAAGGCACGGACGTAACCGAGCAAATGTTGAAAGATTTCGTCTCCCGTTCGCTGCCGGTCTATATGGTTCCTTCAAGCTGTACTTGCCTGGAGCAAATGCCGCTTACAGCAAACGGAAAACTGGATACGAAGCAGCTCCCTGCTCCTGTTATTACATTGCAGGAACTTGTATTGCCGAAAACACCGCAGGAAACATTGCTTTGTGAACTGTTCTGCGAAGTACTGAATCTGCCACAGGTCGGCACAGAGGACAGCTTTTTCGAACTTGGCGGCCACTCGTTACTAGCCGTACATCTGATCGGACGCATACGCGAGGCATTCGGGAAAGAGCTGGCAATCGGGCATTTATTTGAAGCACCTACTATATCCGGACTCGCACATATTCTGCAAAAAGGAAAAGAATCACAGGCATTGAACACCGTACTGCCGTTACGCAGCGGGGAGCAACCGATTTTTGCTGTCCATCCTGCTGGGGGGTTAAGTTGGTGCTATGCAGGATTGCTAAAAAATCTGCCGCCGGAGTTTGCCCTATACGGCATTCAAGCAAAAGGGATTGCCGAAGACTGTGAACTTCCGGGTTCTTTAACTGAAATGGCGCTCGGCTATATTGAAGCCATCAAAGAAATTCAACCAAAAGGACCTTATCGTCTACTCGGATGGTCACTTGGCGGAAATGTCGTACAGGAAATGGCTGTCCAGCTGGAACGCCAAGGAGAGGAACTGTCGCTTCTATGCATTATGGATGCCTACCCGTTCACATTCACCCCGCCAGTGGACCTGACGGAAGAACAGGAGGCACTCGTGGCACTTCTTGCCCTAGCCGGGTATGAACCTGATATAGAAGATGAAGTGACACAGGAATATGTAATGGATGCTCTAAAAGCAGAGGGCAGCGCGATTGCAACATTAGATGAATCGACCTTTCTGCGCTTAAAAGAAGTTTATAAAAACTCGATTCAGTTACTGAAAAATCATCAGCAAGAAACGTATAATGGCGATGCTTTATTTTATAAATCTACACTTGTGCCAGATTGGATCCCGGACGTTGATGTTACTTCGTGGAATCCGTATATCAAAGGAGAGCTTACACAGATTGATATTGCCTGTCGCCATAAAGATATGTGTCAATCCATCCCATTGAATGAAGTCGGTCAAACATTAGTCAAGCACTTAGTAAAGGAGAAAAAAATGTATGTCTAACCCTTTTGAACAAGAAGATCGTGAATATTACGTTTTGCGAAATGCGGAAGAACAGCACTCTGTATGGCCAGCAGTCATTCCTGTCCCTGCCGGATGGGAGGTCGTATATGGCCCTGCGTTAAAACCATTATGCCAACTCTATCTAGAAGAAAATTGGCTGGATATGAGACCTAAAAGTCTGCGTAGTGTTTTGGGATGAAAGCACAGCGAGCAGTCATCATCGCCCTCTATGTTGTGGCGATGTTCATGGTTTCAATCGACGGAACGATTGTCAATGTGCTACTTCCTACAATTGCCGTTGAATTCGGTGTAACGCCGGGGGCAACGAACGGCATTAATATCGGCTACCTTGTCAGCATCGCTGTTGCATTGCCTGCTGCCGGCTATTTAAGCAATCGGTACGGCGTAAAAAGAATGTATGTACTCTCTGTCAGTCTATTTACACTCGCCTCTCTTCTTTGCGGATTGGCGGGAAGCTTGCAGGCCCTTATTTTAGCGCGCGTGCTGCAGGGACTGGCAGGAGGAATCATTACACCCGTCAGCATGACACTGCTGTTTCGGACATTTTCTCCACCGGAAAGACAAAATCTGTCGCGTTCATTAGTATTGCCTATCGCCTTTGCACCGGCGATTGGCCCCTTAGTGGGTGGACTGTTTTCGGAGTATTTATCATGGAACTGGGCGTTCTTCATTAATATTCCGTTTGGTATCATCATAGTCCTGATCGGACTTTTTGCCTTAACGGAATTTGAGATTTTTAAAGCACCGTTTGATACGAAAGGCTATATACTCATTGCACTCGGGTTGCCGCTGTTAATGCTCACTCTGAGCCTTATTGCATCAGACGGTGTTTCCATTACGGTCGTCTTTTGTGCGATTGTCGGTGTATTTTTATTAAGCCGGTTTTATGTATATGAACGAAAAATAAAAGAGCCGCTGCTGGATGTGCGTCTGTATGAACAACCGCTTTTCCTTTCATCGAGTCTCGTCGCGATGTGTTCCATGGGCGCCTTGATGGGGATGCTGTATCTGTTCCCGCTCATGTATCAGTACGCGTACTCAGCTTCTGCTCTGGAAAGCTCACTTATTACGTTTACCGAGGCACTTGGACTGATGGTCGCATCCAAATTACTGCCTCGAACATCCAAGCGTTTCGGAATGCTGCATACAGTACGTCTCGGTTTGATCGGTACAGTAATGATTTTCTGCTGTATCGCCATCATTGGTCCTTCAGCAAATCCTTGGCTGTTACGCGGATTGATGTTTGCAGTCGGGATATGTTTAGGACATAGTGTAATCGGTTCGCAACTTTCGGCCTTTCATCATGTAGCAAAAAGTCAGATGAGCAAGGCGACAACGCTATACAATACGCTTAACCGCGTTGGAGCAGCAGTAGGAATTGCACTTGTAGCGACGACATTAACCGTGTCTGGTCGCTACTTTTCAGAGATCCTTTCTTATCAGTACGCCCTCGTTGCTACGGTTGTTCTGCTTCTGGCAGGACTCGGCTGTTCTTTATTTGCGAAAGAACAGGAAACTATTCTAAAGGGAGAAAAAGCATGACAACCATTGCCTATTGCAAGATCAACGAGATGCCTACTGATTGGCAACGTTATCTTCCCTTTTTGGAAAACGACGTGGTGCAGCGTATTGGACGCATGCGGAAAAAGGAAGATCAGTTGCGGACGGTTTGTGCCCATTTACTGACGAAGATGATGTTGGTGACGACTTACGAAATGGAATTGTCTGAAATTCGCTTTACCAAAGATTCAAACGGTAAATACCAACTAGGACAAGACCTTCACTTCAATCTCTCCCATTCCGGAAGTTATGTAGCATGTGCCATTAGTGATTTTCCGGTTGGAATTGATGTGGAACAGCAGGTAACAAGGGACTTCTCTCTCTTTCAAACATTGTGGAGCGAAGAGGAGAATCACTTCTATAAGCTTCTTGAACAGGAAGCATTCTATGCCCTCTGGACTGCTAAGGAAAGTTACGGGAAATATAAAGGGTTTGGTTTACACGATTCTTTAATAGAGGCAACGATTCGGCAAGATGGATCGATTCATCACCCCGCCTCATGTGTAAAAGCCCGTACCATACCTTTTTTCCTTGCACCTGGTTACAGTGCAGCTGTCTGTTTGGAGGATTCCTTGGAAAATGTGACGCACGTTCAGTGGGCACAAATTGAAACGTTTTTCAGGGAAAAGGTTGGAACATATGAGAAAATTGATTTAACGAATTAGCATTTAAAAAGCCTGTAACCAAGTAAAAGGTTACA
The DNA here is from genome assembly GCF_050280445.1 of Solibacillus sp. NPDC093137. Classification (NCBI taxonomy): domain Bacteria; kingdom Bacillati; phylum Bacillota; class Bacilli; order Caryophanales; family Caryophanaceae; genus Solibacillus; species Solibacillus sp. NPDC093137. The sequence goes on along the minus strand of NZ_JBNNVH010000003.1, from coordinate 70,787 downwards.
GGCTTAATCCATTCATCTTATACTCGCTGAACATTATTAATTACTACTTTGCTTTTAGGCAAGCTTGGAATACTTACTTTGCTGTAGCTTAAATCCTGTTCCGGAACATCGTATGTCATTTGGTTAACTAGGAAATCCAGACTCACTTTCATCATCTCAATCGTCACCCATTCCCCCGCACAGCGATGGCCTAAATAGTAATCGCCGCCACCTTGCGGAATAAAGCTGAACGGACTGCCATCCCAGTTTTCAAAACGGCTCGGCTGAAACACTTCGGGATTCCCCCAAATATTCGTATCATGATTCGTTCCGTATAAATCCAATAAAGTTAATGTACCCTTTTCAAACGTATAATCCTTCCATGTAAAATCTGTTTTTACTTCCGCAGCGGCAAAAGGGAAGAATGGATAAAAACGGCGCACCTCCTGCACAAACATCTGTGTATTTTTTTCGTTGCCGGATTGAAGTTTCTTCCGCTCTTCCGGATAATGATGTGCAGCCAATGCTGAAAAAGTAATATAGACCGCAATCGCTACAATCGGCCTTAATATATTGATTACTTCTACAGAAGCGACCTCCTGATCAAGAAGATTCCCTTCCAAATCACGATGCATTGAAAACGTATACAGTGCTGTACCTTCTTCGGGATTCAGTTTCCCCTCGCGCACTTGGTCGATGAGGTTCCCCATCCACTTTTCCACCCGGTTTCTTGCATGTCTGCCAGCCCAGTGCGATGGTCCGATTGCCGTTGCCGATTCAAACATCGCTCTAAAATCGTCGGCGAGCTTTTTCATGTCCTTGTCTTCCACCGGTACCCCCGCCCACTCACAGGCAGTTCGGCACATAATTTCCAGCGCTTCCTCGTAAAGAACAACGTCGTCCATCTCCTGCCATTTAGTTAGAGCCGTGTCCCACTGCTTCGCGGCAATTTCATTCAGTTTTTTAAGTCTGTCCTGGGACATTATGGACATAAACATCTTTTTCCGGTGCTTATGGGCATCTCCATCCAGTGTCTGAACACCCTTTTTGCCGAATAATGTTTCGGCAACACGGTTTGGTGCAACGCCTGCCCTTTTAAACTTACTGTTATCGTAAAAAAGGTCGGCCGCTTCCTTTCCGCCCATACAGACCGCCTTTTTTCCAAGCAATCGTGTTTCGAACAGATCGGAATGAAAGCTTTGTCTTCTATTTAAAATATACAAATAGCCTTCTCTCAGAAGATTCAAGCTGTGGTCAATTCCTTCTTCCTTTGGCACCGAATTTGTCATCTACTTCATCTCCTTTTTTCTAAAAACATTGTCGGTAACCAATTCCCTGTTTATTCTTCAAAAAAACTTGCTTCCATTTGAACGCAAAAAACAGGCGGCGAAAATTTTCACCACCTGTTCATTCTTATACGAGCTCTGCTTCTGCAGATGTCTCACGCTTTAGCTGATCCATAATTTGTGCTGTAGAATAAACTGCCCCACAGCGTCCTGCCACATAGTTGATCGCCATTTCGTGCTCATCTTGTGTAAAATCAGCTACCGCATCGGCAATGAAAAAAGGCTTAATGTCCGACATGAAAGCTTCTCCAGCAGTCATGAGACAACCGATATGGGCGTAAACCCCGCAAATGATTAACTGATCTCGGCCTTGTTCATTCATCATTTCCAGTAAATTAGATTTTTTAAATGCACTGTAGCGCCATTTTTTCAATACGATATCGGCCTTGCCTGGCGCCAATTCATCGATCACTTTTGTAATATTCGGATCGTCTTTTAGTCCTGTTCCCCAAAAATCAGTCAGTAATGCGCGGTCCTCTGGTTGTTGATTTCCCGATTGTGCCGTATAGACAACTGGAATGCCAAGTTCATCGCATTGTTTTCTGATTGCTTTTATGTTGGCGATCATTTCACGAACTAATGATGAATCCTTCTCATAGTAATCGATAAAGTATTGCTGCATATCATGAATGAGTAGGACAGACTTGTTGGGATCGACTTCCCAACCTACTTTATTTTTTGGAAGATTGCTTTCTTTTGGCATTTTATATGATGAGATCGCTGGAATAGCCATCTAAATCACTCCTTTTTCTTTGTTGGTGAACCCTGTTGTATTTCCTATAAATAGTCGTTAAATATCCTTCAGCTGCTCTGTATCGATACCCATTGCGCGAAGCATTGTCTGGAATTTCGCACCCGTCTCAGCCAATTCTTCTTCAGGCTTCGATTCGCTCACAACGCCTGCTCCCGCAAATAATCGTAATGAATCGCCATTTGCCTCTGCGCAGCGAATCGTCACAACCCATTCCCCGTCGCCTTCAGCATCACACCAACCGATTGTGCCTGTAAAGAAGCCTCGGTCAAACGGTTCAATTTCTGTGATTGCCTGTCTTGCCTTTTCCGTTGGTGCGCCACAAACAGCTGGTGTAGGCTGCAGGGCAATGGCTAAATCCAACGATGAGATATCCGCTTCCAGGAGCTCTCCTTTAATGACAGTCGAAAGATGCATCATCGTTTCCGTATACACGACTGACGGTTTTTCCGGGACTTCGATCGTTTTTAGTAATGGACGCAATCCCTTGACGACTGCTTCCACTACGACCGCATGCTCATGTAAATCCTTTGGAGAAGAAAGCAGTTCCTCTGCACGTCTTTGGTTCTCTACCGGATCTTCACTTCTAGGTCTTGAACCTGCCAATGGATTCGCGATGGCGTACATCCCTTGTCTTGAAACAAGCAGCTCCGGACTAGCCCCGATGAGCGAAGCCTTTTGATTTCCGTATTCAATCGGTGCTGCAAACGTATATCCATGTTTGTTTTGATACGCAAGATTTCGTAACAGCTGCGGAAGGTCGATCGGCTTATTGAGACTTACTTCCAGTGAACGTGCCAGTACAATTTTATCGAGTTCGCCGTTTTTTATTCTTTCAATCCCTTGTATGACACCCTGCTTATAGTGCTCTGGTGATGGATTGGATACGAGCCGATTGACAGTAACAGATGCTGAAGCGGTCACTGCCCTTTCCTCCTGCTGCAATGATGGTGCGATTTGGATAGATTCCGGAACAAGTAAACATGCCTTTTTATAGTAATCAAATGGCACCGCGCCCGCTACGACAGGTCGTGGATGTCCTTGTTCTTTGGCTTTCTTCAACGCGCTCGCCACTCTATCGGACAATCCTTCCATCTGGTTTTGAAGTGGTTCACCCGCTGGCACGTGCATGAATACACCTTTGCCTAATATCGTTCTTTTTGGTGTTTCAATGAAAAAATCACCAACTTCATACTCATCTAAAAGTTCATGTTCGATTAGTGCTTTTTGTTTGCTTACCATATTACCGCTCCTTTTCGTTTCACTACTCTGAATTCAAAAGACAGACTTAGCTCGCTCCCAATGTTGCGCCGCCATCCACGACAAGATTGCTCATCGTAATATGGCTTGAGTGCTCGGACAGAAAAAACAGAATAGCACCGACAATATTGTCCGGTTGTGCAATCTTTTTCAGTGGAATCCCTACTTTATACGTTTCAGGCATTCCTTTAATCATAACTTCAGCTCCATGATCATCGGACCACATCGAACGTTGCATGTCCGTATCCGTCGAACCTGGTGAAACGATATTGCAGCGTATATTATGCTCTGCCAGCTCTAAACCGAGACATTTTGTAAACATGACCGTTGCTGCCTTTGATGCTGCATAGGCCGCCATAGAAATTCTCGGTACACTTGCGGCATTGGATCCGACTGTTACAATTGAACCTGCATTTCTTTGAATCATATAACGGCTTACCGCTCTTGAAACATAAAACACACCTGTCGTATTAATTGAAAAAATCCTTGCCCAGTCACGGTCAGTACATGATTCGACCGGTCCTGTAGCCAATGCACCTGCTACATTGACGAGCATTTCAATTGGCCCGATTTCGTTTTCCACTTTCTCTACAACTGCATCAATGGCGTTACTATCTCCGACATCTGCAGGAAAGGCGAAAACCTCGTAGCCATGCTCTATTAAACCATTCACATGGCTTCTCAATTTCTCCTCGTTATAATCGATTACAGCAACTTTTACTCCTAATGTAGCCAAGCTTTTGACAAGGCTTGCGCCAATTCCTTGGGCTCCGCCTGTCACAAGTGCAACTTTCCCTCTTAAATCCTGAAAGTTCACTTCAACACTTCCTTTCTCATTTACAGTTATGTAAAGACAGCTTGATTTCTTATTAGAATCAACAATCAATAATGATAATCATTATCAATTGATTCTATTAGCAATGATAGGCCTAACATTTTACAACGTCAAGAGACATTCAAACATTCCAATAGAAAGACCTAAGTTTTAGTTTAGTGCTGATTTAAAGAAGTAATATTCGGCATTTTTGAACAATTTATAAGGAAAACTGCGTTAATTAAATCCAAATAAAGGAATAAACATGAACTTCCTCTCCTCTATTATGTAGTCTTATCAATTCATTACTGACCTGTAGAGAAGCTATCATTGTGTAAATATTTTGCCAGAAGTACTTTCTGGGATAAGAGAGCGATAGGAATATGGAATTACTGCAAAAAAGATTATGGAATTTATTCGTTTTCCCTGTGAATATTAAATTATTTTCTGTTAATGTAGAACACCGTTAAATACCTGCTACTAAAACATTCCCAAGCTTTGAATCCCATAAAAATTACTACAAGCCCGAAAAAATTTTGTTTAACAAGCGCTTGTTTGTGTTAATTACAGTAATAATACTTTTTTTCTGTTAACAGAAAAAAGCTCTACATAAAAAATTTGCTGTGCATAAAAAGGACGTGGTTCATGAATGTTGGAAATCGTTAATTTTTTGAATAAATATGTTTGGAGTAATGCGTTAGTATTTTTATTTTTGGCGGTCGGTCTCATTTTTACGTTGAGAACTCGATTTGTTCAAGTAAGACGTTTTAAAGATATGATCACATTGCTGTTTGAGAAAAATCATGACAGTGCCGGCATTTCTTCTTTCCAGGCATTAGCGATGTCATTAGGAAGCCGTATTGGTACAGGTAATATTGTCGGTGTTGCAGCAGCCATCAGCCTCGGTGGTCCTGGTGCAGTTTTCTGGATGTGGGTTATGGGATTTTTAGGTGCAGCCACTTCATTTATTGAAATTACCCTTTCTCAAATTTTCAAAAGTAAAATTGAAGGTGAATACCGCGGCGGAACACCGTTTTATATTTACAAAGGCTTAAATTTAAAATGGTTTTCCATTATTTCAGCGACGATTTTAATTATCGTTATCGGGATTTTATGGCCGACAGTACAGGCAAACACGATCGCTTTAACGGTTCAGGAATCATTCAATGTTCCTCCACTTGTAACAGGTTTACTGCTTGCTGCATTAATGGCTGTGATCATTTACGGTGGGGTAAAGCGAATCGCTACTGTTTCGGAATATTTGGTTCCGTTTATGGCCTTAGCTTACGTAACAATTTGTATCGCTTTATTAGTCGTTAACATTTCAGAAATTCCGGCGATGTTTTCATTGATCGTGACAAGTGCGCTTAACTTGAATGCTACATTTGCAGGTCTGGTCGGTACAGCCATCGCAATGGGTGTACAGCGTGGTGTATTCTCAAGTGCTGCCGGGTTAGGTACGGAAACGTTTGAATCCGGTGCAACGAGTGTTTCGCACCCTGCCAAACAAGGTTTAGTACAGGCATTTTCTATTTACATCGATACGTTTCTAATCTGTACAGCGACAGCCTTTATGATTTTAATTACAGGTATGTACAATGTTGCGCCAAGTGCTGGCGAGGCCATCGTATCGAACATTCCAGGTGCTAACCCTGAAATTTATACACAGTCGGCAATGAGTACACTGATCTCTCCGACATTCGGTCAGTACTTTATGACAATTTCATTATTCCTGTTCTGTTTTACTACGTTAATTACGTACTTCTACAAAATGGATACGAACATTGCCTTCATTAAAGAAATGCTGAATATCGGCAAAGCAGGCAAAATCATTACGCATGCTGCCCGCCTCGGACTTTTAGGCATGGTTATTTTCGGCGCAGTGAATTCGGCTACCCTTATTTGGGCGATTACTGATTTAGGAGTAGGTCTGCTCGGCTGGGTGAACGTCATTACGATCGTGCTGCTTTCGAAAACCGCTTTAACCGCACTGAAAGATTACGATACGCAAAAACGTTTGGGGCTTAACCCAACGTTCAACCCGCTAGTGTTAGGGATTAAAAATGCGGATTTCTGGGAAGACCTCGAAGCAAGATCTTCGATACCAAATACCGTTCCTTCAAAAGGAAAAACGGTCGTTGCGAAGAAAGTCCAAGAACGTCTGCAACCAGTGCCGAATCCGTTTTCTGAATAAGTGATAGGCTGACCATCGCTCGTTGTTTCGGTTGTGGTCAGCTTTTTTATTTATTATTTACTTCATATATGGTTCAATTATAGAACAAACGTTCCAATTAAGAGGTGAAGTTTATGGACATTGAACGGCTGCATATCCGCATCCTGATTACGTGCTCGATTGTGGGCTTTGCCAAACGTGAAGCATTGGCCGCAAGCTATCCGACAGAGGCAATTGATGAACTGGAACAGCACGGCTATATTGCCCGGACGCGCTATGGCCATTATTACAATACGAAGCTTGCCGCGCAGTATTTAAGAAAGTTTATTACAACGTATAGCCCGCGCTTGAAGGTTGCGGAAATGGTGGAACTGTTGGAGCATGCACCCGAATATATCGTCGTCGATATTGAAACGACGGGAGGCTCTGCTGCTAGAGGTGATAAAATCGTGGAGATTGCTGCACTAAAAATACGCAACGGAGAAACTGTGGATCTTTTTCACCGGTTTGTGAATCCGGAAAAACCGATCAAAAATTCTCATATTCACGGGATTACTAATGAACGCGTGAAAGATGAGCAAACGATCTCCCCTGTCATTCACGCCTTTAAAGATTTTTTAGGTGATTTACCGATTGTCAGTCACCATATCGGGTTTGACTGGTACAGCTTTCTCGCGCTCGAGTTTTTCCGAAACGGTATTCGCCCAACGAATCCTGCTGCCTGTACGGTACTGCTTGCGCGAAAATATTTGGACAGTCCGAGAAATAATTTAAATGTCATTGCCGAAACGTATAACATCCCGCTTCTTAACCATCATACAGCCGATGCGGATGCGATTTGTGCCAATGAAATACTGCAGCTTATTTTGAAGAAAGCGACTGCACAGTAGTGGGACGGTTCCATTAGTGCAATCGCTTTTGAGTTATAAGATGAGTCACGGTTTCAGTAAAATAGTTGGTGGTCATTTTAGAAAATACAGATAGGTTATTAGAATATTATTTTAACATGTTGTCTTCTCTAAATAACTCAAGAAGCAGAAAACTAAATTGAATGTTACGCAATAAAAAAGCTAAGGGAAGTGAATCTGAACCTTGACGCAGATTCACTCTATCACATCAAAATATTATTGAATGAATTCATTCTCTTTTTTCTATTTAAGTAAGCTTGTTGCTGGTATTGACTAGGGCTAACCCCTTCATACTTTTTAAAAACTCTAGCAAAATAATTTGAATCCGTAAATCCACATTTCTTGCTTATTTCTACAACTGTATATTCACTTGAATAACTGAGATAATGTTTAGCTTTTTCAATTCGACAAGCTGTGATGTATTGCGTAAGCGTATATTTTGTTTCTTGTTTAAACAACCTACTAAGGTACTGACCATTAAAGTGAACCAATTCCGCTAAATAATCTAGCTTTAAATCTATATGAAGATTATCTTTTATATACTCTATAATCGTGACAATTTCAGGATGTCTGCAAAAGCCCTGCGATTTGAAAGGGCTCATCACCGGCCTTTGCTCAACAGGAATATGCTTTGTTAGGGCTTGTATAATGTCCTGAGGATGAGCTGGTTTTAATATATACTCATTGATTTCGCTTGAAATGATCTGATCGGCAAAATCAATTTCATTATTCGCTGTCAGAAAAATAATCCGGCAGTGCGGAAGATCTTTTTTAATCATCTTGGCAGCTGTCAATCCGTCCATAACCGGCATTTCAATATCCATAAGCACCAAATCAATTTGCTTTTCCCTAGCCAAATGAACGGCATCCATTCCATTTTTCGCTTCTACAAAGCGATCGATTCCTAGCTTCTCTTTTTTTATTATCATCGTTAATACTTCCCGCTCCAATGGTTCGTCATCTACAATTAGAAGATTCAAGCAATTCCTCCTCCTGAAACGGTAATACAATCTGTACAGTCGTACCTATACTTACTTCACTTTTAATTACACTAATGCCATATTCCTCACCAAAATAATGCTTTATGCGCTTTTGGACATTATCCATACCGATTCCTGTTGTATGACTATTTCTTTTCTTTTCTGCACGCAAAAAAATTGTAGATAATTCTTCTTCTGACAAACCTACCCCTGTATCCGAAATCTCTAAAATTACATTTCCATCTCTTAAATACCCAAAGAATTTGATTTTTTTGTCACCACTTTGCGGTTCTAGCCCATGAATGATAGCGTTTTCAATAATTGGTTGAATTGAGAGAATAGGAACTTTAATTGCTGTCGGATCTATTTCCAATAGTTCCTCATATTCAATTTGATTGCGAAAACGGGACTGTTGAATGGTTAAATAACTTTGGATGTAATCTAACTCTTCCTTTAAAGTCACCGGCTCTGTTGTATTACGCAAACTGTATCTCATAATTTTCGCCAAAGAATACGTCACATTTTGGGTTTGTTCAGCATTTTCTAAATAAGCAATACGAGAAATGGTATTCAAAGTATTGAACAGAAAATGTGGATTGAATTGAGATTGCAGTACTTTCAATTGAAGTTCTTTCAGAAGGGATTTCAATTCAATATGCTCCTCAAGCTCTTTCATCAGTTTTACTTGCTTCTCATTCAACTCTTCTTCTACAATAGAATTAGAACTTATCTTCGCAATATAATCCGCAATCAATTGTAGCAGTTGCAAGGTAGACTCGATTTGCTTTTGGTTAGTAAATTCAATCTCTGCCAAAAACTGCTCAAGCAATTCCTGCTCAATCGGTAATTTTTTAAATTGTTCATGCAAATAGTGCAGTTGCTTTTTGTCATGAGGTTCTATTAATACTTGTCCACATAAAACAGAACCAAGATGTTTTCCATTAAGGATGATAGGCGCTGCCAAATCAATTAAGCCTGCATGGCAATGATGGACAACCGGTTGTCCTAGTTGAGCTGCTTTGATTCCTAAGTTTCGATCCGATAACACACAGCATTGCAATCCTTCTTTAGAAGAACGCATTTTTGAGCAAAAATTGGTGAAATTAGACGGTGTGGTGATAGGTTCACCATGCTCATTTGCAATAATGACGCCTAATCCGATAGCTGTTGCAAAACGTTCCTGAATTTCCTGAAGAACCTCAACATTTACAAGATGGTTTAAATTGTATGTAGTCAAAATTTAACTCCAACTCCCTCTTGAATATTTTTTCAGAAATTTACTTTCGTTAAAATATATCGAATCTTTATTTTGAATATTCTTTCTTTTTTAAAAGTCACTATTATTATAGCTCATTTAATCTTTAGAATAAAAGTTTAGACGCTTTACAGCAGTATAAAATTTATCGCTGAATTTTTATAGGTACTATTATTCCTTTTCAAAAAGACCTTTAGGAATTTAAAAACTCCTAAAGGTCCATTTAAAGCCTATTATTTCTTACGGGATAATCTCCGTCTTTTCGTTAATCAGCAATACTAGCTGCCTTGCTTAAATTACTCAACATATCAACTGCAGCTTTTGCGACTCGTATATCCTCTTTAACGGAGCCACCACTTACACCTATGGCACCGATAATCTGATTGTCTTTAATCAATGGAATCCCTCCGCCGAAAATAACAACGCGCCCATTATTTGTTGTATTTATACCGAACAACTCTTTTCCGGAACCCGTTGCTTGCGCTAAGTTTTCAGTTGGCATTTTCATAGCGATTGAAGTCCATGCTTTGTTTTGTGCGATATCCACACTCACTAATAAAGCTTCGTCCATTCGGTGGCATGCAACCAGATTACCTCCTGAATCCACGATACTGATTACCATGGGTACGTTGATTTTGACAGCTTCTTGTTCAGCAGCCTCAATCAGCTTTTTGGATAATGCTAAAGTGATTTGACTCATCCTTTTCACCCTTCCTTATTCCTTATTCCTTATAAGATCAATGGTAAGCCTTTAACTAAACGAGCCGCATTCTTGCCCACTTTTCTCCCGTTTTGCAAGTCCCCCAGTAAGTAAGGCTCTTCCTTTTTTAACTTTTCATGATGAACACATAGCTCTCCTGTTTGATTAATTCCTATTCCGACTTGCAACGTAGAACTAGAAGCGGCCATTGCTGCCAGTTCAACGCAATTATCTAGCTGATTTTCATCTTGAAGTAAATATGGTACACCTTCTTCTTCTAGTCCAGCACAAACTTCTTTCATTGCTTTCCGATCAAGATTCTGATGATGAAGAATCAGTATATGAATTTTCCGTATACTCATTGAGCAACCTCTTTTCTAACTGACGACAATATTAATCCTGTCGCTACGGCATTCCGCGGCCCTTCAGTCCCTCGTATGTTAGCAAAGCCTGCTACTATTCCATATTTCCCTAATTCTTCTGTTATCATCTGCGGAATTTCAAAATCCAGAGCTGATCCACCTAACATTACAACAAAGGACAAATGTTTTAAATTTCCTGTAGGTATAACCCTTTTAAGTGCTCTAAGAGAATTTGTCACAAATACCCGACGTTTGGCACTCCGGCGTATGTCCCGAACCTTCTCCATTGATAATATGTTTGGTAAAGGTGTAAGTTCATTTTCTTCACGAATCAAAACTTTTCCAAATGTATGTGGTGGAAAAGGCGTATTCGAAAAAAGTATCGTTCCATCTTCTAATTGCATATGGAACAAGCTTAAGACCTTACCCAGTGGATTTTTCTTTATTTTTTCAGCTAATTCTTTGTTTTCTAAAGCCAATTCAGAATTGATGAGCATGGTCACCATATCCCCAGCACCTGCTAAGTGGATAGAAGTTATTTTACCGGCTTCATTCATCAAAGCCGCATCGGTCGAACCTCCCCCCATATCCAAAATGACAATCGGTTTTCTGGTCCCTGGAGTTGTTAATGCGCCACGAATTGCCATATCCGCTTCAATTCCTCCAATTTCTACATTTATGCCTATTTTTTCTTCCAATAAAGAGGCTACTTTTTGTATAGGAACTTTGTCTGTTTTAACCATGGAAGCTAAAGCAACGCCGCTTTCCATAGAAAGTTCACCAGCTATTGCCCCACTAATGGTCGTTGGAATCACCGCATCTACAGCTAGGAAATCTGAAATCATAATTTCTTGCGCGGGTTGTCCAGTAAGTTGTGCTAAGTCATGGCGGAGACCATTAAACATTCCACCTACATTGGTGCCAGTTTCTCCTTTGACATCTTGAAGAGTCCCCAGTTTTTCATAAATACCCATGATCGATTCAGCACCATCATTGATTGATACTTCTAACTCCTGCTTATTTGCCCCTTGCAATATGACGCGCCCTGCTTCTATTTTTCGCTCGACCAATTCTCCTTGAGGAGTTAGGATGACAACAGCCGAACGGTTTCCCACCAAGGCTTTCGCAACCAAGGCAATCTGTTTGGTCTGATCAGGATCCAATTCGAAAACAGTTGAAAGCCCATAAGGATTGCTTAATGTACGGATTACATATCCCGGTAAAGCTACTTCGATTGCAGCCAACTTATTGAGTGGCACTTTATCGATTAAGGAAACTTCATCTACAATGGGAATTTTTTTAGTTAGCCGGTTATGAATTAATACCCCATCGTCTTTTTGCACAATAGCTCCAGTAATAGTGATTCCATTCTGTTCAGTTTTGTTTATCTGATAAGCAGCCCATTCATAGTCAAATTCTTTCGGGATGACCACAATGTATTCCTGCTCTTTTTCTTCAAGGGTACTCAGCTTATCGATTAGAACCGTTATACCGATCCCCATACCTGCACCACCCGGCGTATCTGGATTATGTCCGATCATAGAAGATTCCGTGATAATCGTTTCACTGATTAAATCCATCGCTAAATCACCAATCACAGGAACGGCATCATTTAAACGAATCAGCTCAATATCATTTAATGAAATCGATGCCTTTTTGGCAGCTTCTTTTAAAGCAGTGCAGATACCTTTCACATTGTCAGTCGTTCCTTTTATTCCAGTGGTTTTAACCAAATGTTGAGAAAGGAACTTTACATAGCCTTCTTCTAACTGTGCGACGGCTACTTCAGTTGAGGAATTGCCGATATCTACGCCGGCTATTATTTTTTTCATAACACTTAGTCCTCAATTTCCTTTAATCTTCCTCTTCTTTCATATACATCTGCCGCTTCACGGATTAAGCTGGCATTTTCTACAGCACCATATTCATCTTCCAGTTCTTGGGCTATCCTCAATAATTCTTCTTTCGTTGAGCGATTCGGACGCAGAGCATTATAAATTTCCAATATACGCGCATCCGAAATATTAATCATTTCTGCTGCACGTCGGAAATTTTTGGCCAGTTGGGCTCTGCCTATACTTTCACTAATTTCAGCTTGCATCTCCAATGTTCTTGGGCTAATTCGCAAATCTCTGCCCGTAATTTCGCCCGCTAGAGCTGCATCCAATGTTAACTCGTCATATGCTTTATCAGTTGTAGTAAACAATAAATCTGGGCTTTTCAAGCCTAATGGATAATCTTCTTTTGTTAATCGCTTCTTTTGTTCTAGGATTTGATTTTCCATTTTCTATTCCTCCTATTCAGTAATTGAAAATTCCACTTTCAATTCTATCGGCTTTTGATGCGGGATTAGTGACTGGCATTCTTTTAAGTAAAGTAAAGCCGCAATTGCCTGATATTTTGGTCGTGTCATAGCGTCATTCACTACCAGGACAGGATTCGGGCTTTCTCCTAATGCATATTTGGCAGCATTTTGCCCGATCTTTCGGTACATATCTAAAGAAATAACCGGAGATTGTGGAAACAATTCAAGATTACTTAAGGGATCCAAGTCACGTTGGTGAACAACTACTGTTCCCCTTGATTGCAAGCCGATACTTATTCCGGAACCACTCAGTTGAGCTGCTCCATGTGCCATAAAAGCTAAATCAGCGGTGCGTAAACTTCGAATGACTTTTGGAACGGCTCCTTGTTCTTCAATGCCTGATAAAATTTCACGCAAAACGGCAGCATGATCCACTTTGACAATAGTTTTATTCAATTCTTTTCCATAAGCTGGACCCAGTACTACAATTACTTCTCTTGGATTGGTTCCTTTGGTTGCCTGTCCTATTTCCGTTAACTTCATGTCGATAACATAAGTCGATGTCGTCATATCAAACTCCCCCTAGTCAAAGTCTTTCGGACTGATTGCTTGGCGAATATTTTTAATTTCTTCCCATCGTTCAGGGCTGAGACGGTAGCCTGTGCCGGGACCGCTGTAATCATTTTCATCATTTACAGCACTCATAACCAGATTATCCTTATTGATAATGGCGGAAGTATGAAGGTAATCCCCTGCCACCCGCTGCTTCAACATATCGAAAATTCGTTCGGCTGTTTGTCGATAGCCCCTTTTCGCTAATATAAGTGCAATATCAAAACCGGAAATCCCATCTCGCAGGATTTGTTCGGCAGATTTCAAGTCTTCTACAACATTTCTCGTTGGCATATCTTCGCTGCTATTGGCATAAGTTGCGGCTTCCACTTCTTCGTCAGTGATAGCCGGGAACCCAAGTTCATCAAAAATTGCTTGCATTGACTTAGCCGCCTGATAACGCGCTTCAATTATAGTTTCTTCATCCACTGGCTTTAATCCGCCATCCACCATCAAATCTCGTTGAATGATTAAATAATCATCTATGTCACTTGAGTCCATATTGGATCCAGCAAACATATCTTCATTGTTTGGTACTGCGCTAAATCCTGCAAAGATGAAATCCGTTCCAGGTAACATTTGACAAAGCATTTTTGCAGTACGTCGAATTTCTGAATGCGAGAATGTTTGATCGTTTCCAGAGGCTACTTCCAAGTCAAATATCATCGTAGCTAAGTTTTCTGCTAAAACAGCACGGAGCCCACTCGGAACCGAAGCTGGTATACCGATACAACTAATGGACCCATTTTGTAATCCTTGAACTCCTGCCCCTTTCGCCATCATTACACATCGAAGTTCCAGGTACAGCATAGATTTCCCTTCTGCTCCAGCCATTTGTACCTCTGAACCCGTTCCTGATGTAAAACGCATTTTAGCACCCCGTGAAGCATAGGCAGAAGCTAGAAATGATTTGGACCAAGGTGTATCGTCACCATCAATGAAAACGGGCTCAGTTCCGTAAATAGAAATTGTTTCAGCGTATGAAGTCAGTCCAAGCATGGCTAAACGGAGTTCAGTTGCTTCTTCCAACGAATCCTGTGTTAGAATCCCGCCTCTTACCGTTTGTGATCCTACCAGTAAAGCCAATGCATTGAATGGTGCATACCGAACGACTCCTACCGTTGTTTCCTGTTCGTCAAATCCATATAATCCGGCTTCTGCAGCATCCGCAGCCATGAGCACTGGGTTATCCCTAATGTTTGTAACATGGCATTGATTTGATGGTGTTTTCCTAGCTCGCATCTTTTGTAAAGCCATCATCATTTCTACAACATTCATATGATTGAGCACTTCTAATAATTTTGCAGGTGTCAATCCTTTCGATAACTCTACAATTTCAGCACGAGGGATATTGATATCAACAAGTTTCCGTGCAATCTCCATACTGTCAAGAGCCATAACCTGTTCAGTAATTGTTGCATCAATTGTATAATCCGAAATAAATTGATCGAGCATATCGAAATCTTTTCTTTTCTTGCCGTCCAATTCAATAATCTTTCCATTTTCTAACTTAATCGAAGGTTTTGGATCATTTGGGCTCGACATTGCCACAAAGCCCATTTCTGGCCATTCTTTCACGAATCCATCTTTATTGACGGGTCTATCTTCTAAAACTTCAAATCGTTTTGAACGTTGCATATATAATCCCCTTCTTTCTATTAATTTCTTGCTTGAAAGGTAGTAATAAGAACTTACCCCCTTTATCTTTTTAATTATTATAATTTTCTGTCTTTTAAAAGTCTCTGGATTTTAACTACATCAATTAGCACATTTTTGATTTTCTAGCTATATTGCATTAAATTTTTCAGATTTATTTGACAGTATAAATTTGGATTAATCTTAATTATGCTTTTCTAATTTTTAAAAAGTACATTGAAATGCCCCACCGCCTAATAGCTTTAGTAGAGCAGCCTTATAAGGAAGACAGCTATTTAATCGTGGAAGCTGGAGCAATAAATTAAGTCAACCATAGCGAAGAAAAAATTGCGGCAGAAGAAGTAGAAAATATGCTACTTGCCCACCCTGCTGTGTTTTGGATTTTATTAGAATAGTTGGGTGGTTATTAGAAAATGTCGGCGAATTATTAGAACATTGGAGTGCTTTATTTGAAGATGTCGGATGGTTATTAGAACAACTGAGTGCCGTGATTAGAACTATTTACATGCCTCCTGTTTTATTTGAAACTATTTCCATCCAATCGACGTAGAATAGAACAATGGAGGTGTACGGATGAGAAACTTATCTTCATATATGATGCTTACTGGGATATTGATCACTGCCCTATGCGGGAACTGGATCATTCTTAATTATGATGAGGTCGTGATTTATCCGAAAGCTTCTTATCTTACTTTCGGAATCGGATTAGTACTGGTAGGATGCACTTTTGTAATGAATCAAATCTTCAGTTACCGGGAACAGGAAAAAGCACATACAAAAGATAAACGGCATGCTCTAAACGAATGGCTTTCTGCTAATCAGCCAGTTAATAAATGGTTGAGTGGACTTGTTGTTCTACCGCTTGTGATCGCACCGTTTTATAGCTGGACGCTGTTTTTTACGATGCTGGAATGGTATTTATTTTCGGGGCTTGTAATAGCCGGTATTGTTTACATCCTGAAAGGTGACAGAGTAGAAGACAATAAGGACTGGGAGTATAAAGGGAAGACAAAAATGATGCTTGATCTGATCGATTACCGCAAACATCCCTTTAATATTTCGCTTATTATCTACATCCTGGTCATTGTCAGTTTTGTGTTAAGCAAGAGGTTGGATATTCCGCTCTATATGGAAACAGGGGGCAACTCGCGCTACGTTACTTCTTTGCCAACAATTTCATTTTTAATGTCTTCCTTAATGGTCGTGAGTACGTTTATTTATACCCTGTTTATTTTAATTTTCACATTAATCAATGCGTTGTATGTGTATTTTTAAATGGATGGCTACTAACGACATAGGCACACACTGGTAAATTATTGCATATTTTAACTACAATAAAAAAGAGGTGAACTATTGAATTCGAATCAAGATTATACATCAGTGCAACCCCAGTTTACATTCGACCTTAATAAAAACCCGTTGTTCGTTAAAGACCAGCAAAATTTTATTAATGTAATGGGCGTCAACCAGTTAAATACACTGGATAATATATCGCTGCTTGATATTTATTTGAGTGCCAATAATGTGATTGAACCGCACTATCACCAAAATGCGGCGGAACTTGTTTACTGTATTGCGGGGAGTGCGATTGTTTCGATTTTGAATCCGTTTACGAAACAGCTGATGCATTTTCCGATTACCCCCGGTCAAGTAGCGAACGTTCCTCAAGGGTGGTGGCATTACGAAGTCGCTACGCAAAACAACACGCATCTGCTTGCCATTTTTAATGCTCCGACACCGGAAGTCATTTTAGGTTCCGACCTCCTTAAGCTGACACCAGCAAATATTATGGCCCATACGTATGGCATGAACGAAAATTTATGGCAGCAGGCAATTGCTCCTGTCAGACCGAATACTTTCATCGGTCCGCCAAACCCTTGGCAACATGCCCAACCCGGTAATTATGGCGGCGGGTATGAGCAGTAGTTTTTCTCGGTCAAAGGAATCAAATTTAGAAAATGCATTTGCATAATGAAACGGCCGTGTTATGATAATTGTGAAATTAACCTAATATTGGAAGCAGATGATCTGCTCATAAAACTACTAGGGGCGCCTTTTGGCTGAGAAGTACCCTTTGCACCTGATCTAGGTAATACTAGCGTAGGAAAGTAGTGTCGATCCCCTATTTTTATTTTTGTATAGGCCACGATACCACTTTCTTAAATGAAAGTGGTTTTTTTGTTGCAAAAATTATTATAAAGGATGGTAGAAATGAATAAAACGAGAAAACTTACATATTCCGCGATTATCGCAGCGATTACGACGATTCTCAGCAGTTTGGTGTATATCCCATTAGGTTTTGCAAAAATTTTTCCGATTCAGCACTTTGCCAATGTCGTATCGGCGGTACTGCTCGGTCCATGGTATGCGGTATTACAGGCGTTTCTTACGTCGACGTTAAGAAATTTGATGGGGACAGGCAGTATCTTTGCCTATCCGGGGAGTATGATTGGCGCACTTCTCGCTGCATTTTTGTTTGCGAAAACGAAGAAGTTGGCGTTTGCAGCTGTAGGTGAAGTGATTGGGACAGGGTTGCTCGGTGCGATGGCTACTTATCCGATTGCGATTTTATTTTTAGGTCAGGAAGCGGCACTGTTCGGTTTTGTCCCGGCATTTATGATGAGTTCTTTTGCGGGTGCGCTTTTAGGCTATGGCCTGCTGAAGATTATGGTGAGAAATCGGGCATTTGGCGGGATGCTTTATCAGAATGTTGGGTGAATAGCTGGCGTTGAACGCAAGGGATTTATTATTAGAAGACTTTAAAATATATTAGAAAATGAAGCGCCGGGTATCGAGTCATGGCACCCGGCACATTTTATTAAGCTAAATTGATCTGCCATGACACGCCGTAACGGTCATTTAGCCAGCCGAACTTCTTACTGAAACCGTAATCACCGATTGGCATTAGCGGATGTCCGCCTTCAAGCAGTTTTTCATAAAGATGATCGATTTCTTCTTCTGTATCACATGTAATAAAAATAGAAAATGACGGTGTGAAGTCAAACTCATGTTTTATATTACTGTCAATGCACATAAATTCCTGACCTTTTATCGAAAAAGTTGCTTGCATAACTTTCCCTTCATCTCCGCCTTCATTTGCTCCATAGCGGACAATACTCGTAATTTCTGCGTCCTCGATAACGGATGTGTAGAAGTTCATTGCTTCTTCTGCAACGCCGCCTTGAAACATTAAAAATGGTTTTGCGCTTTTCATTGTACCCGTCCCCTTCTGAATTCAAATTTACACCACTTCAATTTAGCCTATTTTACCATTTTCGCGAACTTTTCTCCCTATAAGTTAGAGGCATCTCCTAACTAGACGGTGCCTTTGATTTAATATTTAAATTTCGCGATGAGCTGTTGTTCCGAAGATGCGGCTACTTCTTCTGGAACCGTATAAAGATATAGTAGAACAATTCAACCTTTTATTAGAAAATTTTCCCCGAAAATTCAATCACCGGATGGTCATAACCCCCCACCTTGTGTTTTATTATACGTCCTAACCTTGATAGCTCACTTTTCCGGTCTCAACTAATTCCTTCAGACCCATGAACATTAAATTCCAGCCATGTTCTGTGCCATCTCGCATTTCATCTAGAGCTTTTACGATGTCTGCATCTGTCCATTGCTCTTCATTTTCAACATGGATCAGTTGGGTGAACGTCATTTCACTGCCTTGTCCCAACTCTTTCAGCTCCACTGTGATTGTATCTTCCAGTTCGCTGAATTGCGGCATTTTAAAAGTGAACACGATTTTTTCAGGCGAATTGATTTCAACATACTTCCCGATCGCCCGGTAGTCTACACCTTGCCGGTGGTCTACAATTTCCCAACTGCCCCCTACTTTTGGGTCATTTTGTGCAACCTTATTCGTCCCTTCCAATGTAAAGAACCACTTTTTTATCATTACAGGATTCAACCATGCGTCAAACACTTTTTCAGGCTTTACATTAAATTCTCTTTTCATTGTTAATGTAGTCGTTGAGGTATTGTTCATTCAAATTCTCCTTTTAGTTACTTTAGTTTATTAATAACCTATTCACAGGAACTTTTAAAACAATTGCTCCAATAAAAAAGCCTCCTGCGAGATAACCCTCACAGGAGACGTGCTTCATTAATTATTCTCCGAAAACGATATGCCACTCGGCGCGGCCTGCTAAAAATTCCTCAGCTAATGCTTTTGCGCCTTCTAAACTATGGCTTGCCGCCCAGCCGCATTGCACTTCATTACATGCTGGAACAGCCTCTGCCTTCAGCACATCTTGCAGCGTATTTTCAATAATCGTTAATACGCCGTCATAGTCATTGTAGTTCAGTAATGCCAAGTAGAAGCCTGTTTGGCAGCCCATTGGCGATAAATCAACGACATCTTCGCTATGATTGCGGATACGGTCAGCCATTAAATGCTCTAAAGAGTGTAGTGACGGCATTTCCATATGTGCCTTGTTCGGCTGTTTGAAACGGATATCGTATTTTGTTACGACATCACCTTTCGCTCCTGTTTTTGTACCGGCAAGTCGTACATAAGGTGCCACTACTTTCGTATGGTCTAAATCAAAGCTCTCTACATTTGTTTTTTCTTTTGTCATGTTGAATCCCCCTAGTTAAATAAATTGCATCGATTTTATAAATTGTTGAATCCGTTCGTTGTTGTTTGCCGTAAAGAAGTTTTCGGTTACGCCGTCATAGCCGATTTCACCGTTTTCGAGAAATAAAATCCGATCTGCCACTTCGCGCGCAAAATTCAGGTTGTGCGTCACGATAATCATCGACTTGCCTTCCTCCGCCAAATTTTTCAGCACCTTCAGCACTTCTCCTTCCAGCTCGGGATCCAGTGCACTCGTCGGCTCATCGAACAGTAAAAACTGCGGCTCCATTGCCAATGCTCTTGCGATGGCGACACGCTGCTGCTGCCCGCCGGATAGTTGCGATGGATACTGGTCTGTTTTATGACTCAGGCCAACCTTCTCCAATAATTGCTGTGCCTTTTGTTTAGCAGCCCCTTTGTCTTTCCTTAAGACGGTAACCGGCCCTTCCATCACATTTTCAAGCACTTTCATATGCGGGAACAGATTGAAGCTTTGGAATACCATCGCTGTATTTTGGCGTATTGAAAGCAGGTTCTTTTGAGAGATTGGCTTGTTCAGTTCAACTTTTTGGTTGCCGACTGTCAAAATCCCTTTTTCAGGTCGCTCCAATAAATTGATACAGCGTAACAGCGTTGATTTCCCTGAACCGGATGGACCTAAAATAACCGTTGTTTCGCCTTCATGAAATGTTAAATTAATATTTTTCAATGCCTCGTTTTCGCCAAAGAACTTCGACATTTGCTGAAATTGTACGATAATAAGCCCTCCCTTCTAGCGCTTCACCTGACACTTCTACACATACTTCGATGCGTATTTTTCCAGGCGGCTTTGAATGATCATCAGTATACTAATGAAGATTAAATAGATGACCGCACAAAGTGAATAAATCATAAGCGGCTCATATGTACGTGCGGTAATTTGCTGTCCGACCATGAATAGATCCGCTAGAGTAATACTCGCAACTAACGATGTGCCTTTCACTAAATCGATAAAATCATTGGCCACTGATGGTAATGAAATTCGGACGGTTTGCGGTGCGATCACTCGTCGCATCATTTGCCAATACGTCATACCGAGAGATTCTGCAGCTTCCCATTGTCCTTTTGGGATGGCCAAAATCGAAGCTCGAATCGATTCAGATGCATAGGCGCCTGTATTCAGTGAGAATGTAATAATCGCCGCTGTCCAGGCATCAAGGGTAATCCCCAATTTCGGAAGACCAAAGAATACGATAAACAATGTCACCAATAATGGTGTTCCACGGAATACCCAGACGTAAGTACCGAAAATCCAGCGTAATACTTTATAGTTTGAGATTCTAGCCAGTGCCGTCACGACTGCGATGACTAATGCTATGGCAAAGGCAATGAGCGATAGCGGAATGGTAACAAGAAGTCCTGCTTTTAAAATCGGCCAGATCGAGTTAAGTAAAATATCCATTTCTCTACTCATCCACTAACACTCCTTTCTATAGTTAAATCCACGTAAAAAAGGCCGTCGAAACGACCTTTCCATTAGTTGTTTGAAATAACATTTTCACCAAAATATTTTTCCGAAATTGCTTCGAATGTACCGTCTTCTGTACGTTCTTTAATAATTTCATTTAACTTCTCACGGAACTCATCGTTTTCTTTATTTAAAATTAATGCGATATCTGTTGAATTGATCGCACCGTCCAGCACTTTCAACTTCGTATCCGGCTGTTCCTGCAAGTATGTCAGGAATGTCACGCGGTCATGGATTGTTCCATCAGCGCGGCCTTGTACAACAAGCTCGATTGAACTCATCAGATCATTTGTTGCGACAACTTCTGCACCAAGCGCTTCTGCATCGCGGGCAAAGTTACTTGTAATTGTTTGTGAAGATTTTTTGCCGTCCATGTCAGCCGGCTCTTTAATTTCTGTGTTATCTGTATGTACAGCAACAACCGCTTCTGATTTCATATATGGCGTTGAGAAATCATACTTTTCTTTACGCTCATCTGTAATCGATACATTGTTAATTACGAAATCGTATTTATCTGTATCTAAACCCGCAATTAATGAATCCCATTTTGTTTCAACATACTCAGCTTCAACACCTAGGTCTTTTGCGATCTGATCAGCAATTTCATATTCAAAGCCTGTTAATGCTCCTGATTCATCATGGAAGCTGAATGGAGGGAATGTTCCTTCAAGACCGATTTGAATTTTTCCTTCTGCCTGGATTTCCTCTAATTTATTTTTTGCCTCGCTTGCGTTTTCTTCTGATTTGTCGCCACCACATGCTGCTAAAACAAGCGCTGATAATGTAACGATTGATAGTAATTTTTTCATGCTAAATGCCTCCGCTTTTAATTCCTAGTTATTTAATAAACTTTATATTATAACAGGGTAATAATAAAAACAATCTTTATTTTCTGAACAATTATTAAATTTAAAACTTTTAGTTAATAAAGGCTAGGAATCGTGCAAAATGCAGATAAAAAGTGCCAATTCCCTCAAATAGAAAATTGACACTAACTTTATAAATGCATGCCTGTCCATTGCCAAAAAGTAAAGTAGAAAAGCATGATGATGAATATATATAGGGGCATTAAAATGGCGCTAAGCTTTACGAGATTCCGCGCATCATAGGAAATATCCCCCTCCTCATAAAACAGCAGCAATGCTTTTGAGCTGACCGGCACCGTTACACAATAGTTCATCCCGATTAAACTTAAAAACACGACAGTTGAGGGGTTTACGCCGATTAACTCACTGAACAAGATCAGTCCTGGAATGAAGACTATGGCACGTGTCGTATGGGAAGTAATATACAGATGACTTGTTACGGTAATCGTTAGGATCATTAATACGATCAGCCAGTCCGGTGCAACGACAAACAGATGCAACACGCTGATCATTTCACTTTCTATCCATTCCACAATGCCCGTATCGACCAATACTTTGCCGAGCGCGGTCGCTGCAGCAACAAACATCACAAGATTCCATGAAACGGCATTCATTCCTTGTTTCCAGCTGATAATTCCGAAGTTTGGCATCATGAAAAGAATGGCACCGATTACTGTAATCAGTTCAATATCCAACCCGTGGAGGCTTTCCGTCATCCAGCCGATGATTAAAAATAATATGAGAACCATTGTCTTTTTTTCATCTTTTCCAAAAGGTTTTGTTACAGGAATCGTTTCAATACTTTCCAATTTCTCTACACTCCCCCGCGGCCACAATGTCCATTTGATGACGATTAATGAAAGCAATGTTACAACAAGTGCAAACGGAACACCCCATATTAACCACTGGATGTAGGAAATCGATTCACCGGCCGTACTTTCCAGAAAGCCGATGCCGATTAAATGGGAACCTGCTCCGATTAAAGTCGCCGATGTACTCATTAAAATGATTACCGGTGCAATAATCGCCAAAATACTTTGTTCTTTAGAAGAAAATTTCTCGCTGATTTGCTTAATAATCGGCATCGACAATGCTGCTCGCCCTGATGTTGAAGGGATAAAGAAGGCCGATGCAAACAATACCGAACTTAGTCCAAGCACGACATTTTCTTTTTTATTCGATTTACTTAAGATGAACAGCGTCAGTCGCTCGGCCAGCCCTGATTTTTTAACGGCTTCCCCGATAATAAACGCGCCGATCATAAGCCACACGACTTTCTCGGATAATGAGTTGTACAATAAATCAGGCTCTGCCGCATTCATTAAAATAATAAATGCAATAAGGGCCATCGCCACCCAGCCTGCTGAAAATTTCGTTGTCACCCATAACGTCATCGCGGATAAGAATGCAAATAGGGATACTTTTGCACTGTAATCCAAATCTTGAATGAAAATAACGGCAATCAGAATCAGGATGTGTATGGAAATAATGATCGCTGTCTTTCTCGGCATCGATTGAATCTTTGTTTTCAGGCGATTTTGCTTTTGTTTATTTCTTTCTACTTTGCTAGGCATATTAAATGGCTCTTTCTTTTCTATTTTCTTTATTGGCTATTTCCATGCCAATTGAAACTTTCCGTAAAATTGATTCCGTACTTTCCTCGATCCATTTCGGTGCCTTTTTAATCGCCTTTTCCAAAGATATCGGTTTTTGAATGATGCTGCTGTAGGCATCAATCCCGGCTTGATAGTTCAGATTTGCGCCTTTTCCGATTGTTCCAGTAATCGCAATGACCGGGATGTGATTCTTTTTCGCAATGCGTGCAACCTCAGCAGGGATTTTCCCGTTCGGTGTCTGAAAATCAAGACTGCCTTCCGCTGTTAATATGATATCCGCCGTCAAAATTTTTTCTTCTATATTGATATATTTCATGATGATATTGAACCGTGGATGCAATGTAGCACCCGCAAATGCAATCAGTCCCGCACCTAACCCGCCGGATGCCCCGCTGCCCGGTAACGAACGAACATCCACTTCTGTTGCTTGTTCAATCAAATCCGCATAATGATCAAGCGCAGATGCTAGTTGTTCCACCTGTTTTGGTGTAGCTCCTTTTTGAGGTCCAAATATATGCGCAACCCCTTTTTCCCCGCATAAAATATTTTTCCAGTTACACGCAACATTGATCGAAACGTTCTTTAACCGTGGATCGGCATTTTCCGTATCAATGGTATTGACAGCCATTAAATCTTCTCCGCCATTCACTTGGACAATTTGCCTGTTTTCATCTAAAAACTGAACCCCCAATGCTTGCGCCATTCCTGCACCCCCGTCCGATGTACCCGAATCCCCGCAGCCAATCAGAATATTATCAATGCCCATATCAATTGCCGCAACAATCAATTCCCCTACACCATAAGTAGTCGTTTTCAACGGGTTTCTTTGATGACGCGGGACGAGCTTTAAACCGGCCACCGCTGCCATCTCAATGATCGCAGTCCGTTTCCCGTTCTCTTCATAAATACCAAAATAGCTTTTAATCTTTTTGCCGACCGGTCCAGTTACTTTTTTATAAACTAATTCTCCGTCCTTTAAACGAACAATTGTCTTCACGAATCCTTCCCCGCCATCAACCATTGGCATTACTTCCAAATCAATGGTCGGGTCAAAACGTCTTACCCCCCGTTCCATCGCTAATGCGACATCCTCTGCATCCAAACATTCTTTAAACCCTGATGGTACGATTACAATTTTCATTAGGCATCCCTCCAAAATTTATTAATTGTAACTGTATCATCCCAAAATTAGAAAATACTGAGAACTCTATTAGATTACGATGATAGAACGAGGAGTGCGTTTAACAATTGGAAATGGCGCTGTTCCTCGTTGCAAGGAAAGCGCCCTTCTTTTAATCTACTATTCTTCATAAATCATTTTCTTTGTCATCCCGCCATCGATTGTCAGATCCGTCCCGGTAATAAAATCATTTTGCGGGTTCGCTAAATACAGACAGGCACGTGCAATATCATCCGGTTTGCCGACGCGGTTTGAAAAATGCTGGGCATGGTCGGAAGGTCTGAGAGCATCGTAATCTCCTGTTTCAATCCATCCAGGCGAAATGCTGTTTACCGTTATGTTTAGCTCACTGAACGAGCTTGCCAATGCATGTGTCAGGGCAAGGATTCCGCCTTTTGTTGCCGCATAGCTTTCTGAATTCGGTTCGGACATGACGGCACGCGTTGAAGCAAGATTGATGATTGCCCCACCGTTTTTCATCAGCTTTGCCGCCTCACGTGAACATAAAAAGACACTCCGCAAATTCGTATTGATGATGTCATCCCAGTCTTCAAGCGATAATTCCAGCGGTGAAATCCATTTCCCTTGTCCCGCATTATTGATCAAAATATGAATCTCGCCAAAACGGTCAGCTGCCATTCCCATCAATTGACGTACACTCTCTTCACTGCGCACATCGGTCTCGGCAAAAATGGCGGAGTGCCCTTCTTTTTGGAGTTCCCCTGCCAGCTGGACACCTAAGTCATGTTCGATATCTGCGATGATAACATTCGCACCGGCTTTTGCAAAATGGGTTGCTACGGAGCGCCCGATTCCTTGCGCTGCCCCTGTTACGATCACGGTTTTGTTTTGGAACATTGGTTGAATTCCTCCTTTATAAATTGCTTAGTAAGAGTGTAACTGAAATGGGTTGAGATTTCGTGTTTGAGGTTGTGCTTTTTTGCCGGTGCAAGCTTTGATTATCACGTTATTGAGTGACGGGGCGGATTTTTATTAGAAAAGTTCGGGTACATATTAGAAGAGTTGTATGGGATATTAGAACAATGGAGAGCATTATTAGAAAATCACCCTCACTGCAATCGATTCCGCCCATCTAGTAGAACGAGTAATTACCTCGCTTTCATGCTATAATAGATGGAGCGGATCGTTGCTAGTAAGGCAATGACAAAGGAGACAAAATAATGAGTCAACAAAATCAAGAAACAACACAACAATTACCTGAAAATTTCAGTGAATTAAAGAAAGCTGTAAACCGTACAGCAGATTGGGAAGCACGTTTAGATGCGGTACAGGAATTAGCGAAAATTAAAGCCGATGAATCAATTAAAATTTTGCAATATGTAGCGAAGGCCGATCTAGTAACAAAAGTTCGTGATGCTGCTGTGAAACAATTAAAGAAGATGGGTCAGCAAGTTGAACCGTCGGAAGCACCGAAAGGCGAATTGTTCAAAGACCTGCGTAAAATTTTCAAACGTATTAAGAAGAGCTTGCCTGCGGACCACACGTACGAGGACTTCAAAGTAAAATTGGAAAAAATGCGTATCGATATTTACAACACATATGAAGGCGAAAAAGGTGCACAGTTTGACGCTTGGCTGAAGGATATGTGGGAAACAACGACAACTCGAAAATAATTACAGTGAACACGGATTAATTTCCGTGTTCTTTTTGTTTCGTACACTCTAAAAATAGAAGAACATCAATTGAATTGATGTTCTCATTGGCACTTACCTCGGTGCGTTTCGATCTAAAATTGCGGACGTGTTATCTTCATGTAAATTATTCAAAGTCGTTGTCGTGCTGTCCACTTTGGCGTATTCATTCAGCTCATCCATTGGAATCACATCTGTTGTTTGTACTTCCACAGCATGGGCAAGTAGCGCTTTGCTGTCATTTGGTGAAAAGCCAAGCGTTTCTTCTACTTGCCGGTTTTTCATTTCTTCATTTTGATTCTTTTTCGGATTGTTCTTCATTTTTTACACCTCCTTTATTAGGATGTGTGATGCATCGTTCATTATGTAAAAAACAAAAAATAGCACTCTCCTTATTGGAAAGCGCCATTATGAAACTATTAATAATCTCTTTGAGCATCCGTTGCTTCAGCACTATCAAATACTTGTCTATCAATATATTTGTGGAAGAACCATTCCCCTAAACCGATGACTACAGCCGAAACAATGGCAGCTGCTACAATATTGTCGTTGTTTTCAGAATAGCTTTGTGCCATAAAGTAAATAACAATCGCTGCTAGAAGTACATCAGATAATGTTGCGATGATATTTCTTTTATCCTGCTCTGCGTGGGTACCAGCATTTTGGAAAATCCCTAAATCCCCAACAACATAAGCTAAAAGTGTTAACACTAAGCTGATTACTAATGTGTCGCTAAACGCAAAATCAAAAAATCCTGCAAGAATAATACCTAAAACTGCCGCAATCATCACAAATTTAATAACTAAAGCTTTCAAATGATTCATATAGAATTCCTCCTTTAAATTTGTTATACAGCTTTAATACCCATCTAATATATTTTTACTCATTTTAAGAGAAAATTATTAAATTAATATTTCGGAATAAAATTCATCATTCGTAAGTATATCTTTTAAAAGAATGGAAAAAATAGTGGAATAAACAGATGAGGTGAACATAGTGGGTATTTTTGATGGTTTGATGGGCAATGCAAGTGAATTGAAAGCAGAAGATGTTCAAAAAGAGATGGCCGAAATCATTACGAGTAATGAAGAAGTCAAGCATGCTTATAAAGTAATACGAGATACATTCATCTTTACAAACAAACGCTTGATCCTCGTTGATAAACAAGGAATGACGGGAAAAAAAACGGAATATATGTCCATTCCGTACAAAAGCATTACAAATTTTTCGATCGAAACAGCCGGAACTTTCGATTTGGATGCAGAGTTGAAAATTTGGATTTCCGGAAATAGCATCCCTCTTCAAAAGAAGTTTAATAAAGCGACGAATATTTATGCTGTCCAGCGCGTTTTGGCAGAAAATATTTTGTCTTCATAACAATTAAAACGAACGATTGTGATTGCTCCTTTCCGGGAAATCCGAATCGTTCGTTTTTTTTGTTTCTTTTCTATTTTGTAATTTATGATATGGTAGAAGCAATATGGATATTAGGAGATTTTCCGTTATATTAGAACATGTCTGGAGTTTATTAGAACTTCCGCCGCATATATTTAAACATCGGGAACACTTATTAGAAGATCGTACATATATATTAGAAAAACACAGTTTTATTAAAACATTTTTAAGTTTATTAGAACATTGAGCGGTGATTTTAGAACTTCTCTAAGAAAGCGAGGAACCCTTCATGCAAATCGAACTCGATACAAATACGAAAAAATGGATGCAGTCAAAAGGCAAGCCGGTTTCTGTAAAAACCATTTCGGTGAACGCCTGCTGTGCACCACCTGTCCAGGAATTGATGACTCAACTAGGAAAGCCAAAAGATGTGCATAACTATCAGGAAATCAAAATCGATAACCTGTCCATTTTCATTGAGAAGCATCTTTCACATAATGAGAAAATCACACTGAAGCTTACAGGCATCGGTATTTTCAAAATGATTTCGGCAAAGTTAGGGAGCAATTAGTAAGCGATTCCCACACGCGCTTTTATAAATTCGTTGCTTTGCAGTAAGCTGTAGGTAAAATCTGCTGTATCCGGAACTGAAATTTGGCTGCCGTCTACCGGTAGAAAATTGGGTTCTGTCCGGTAGTTCCCGATCCGTTCCCCGTCCGGCAAATAGGTAGGACAGACAATTGTCCAGTCAAGGTTGGACTGCTGCAGTAACTCGTACACTTTATGGTGTTCTTCGGCAGCACGGGTTAACTTCCGCTTTGATTCGCTTGACTGATAGCGCAGCAGTTCCGGGCTGACCCGGCTTTGCAGAATGCCGGCAGTACCGATCGTGATGATTCGTTTGATGCCTTCTTGTTCCATCGCATCAATAAATAGCGGCATACTTTCGGTTAAAGTCGTTCCCCCATCTGTATTCAGTGCACTTAACACTACATCCACCCCATACATCGCCCGCGTAACATCTTCTTTCTTCAGCACATTCCCTTGAATAACTGTTAAATTTTCATGCTGATTTTCAATTTTGTCCGGTGTACGAACGAGAGCTGTTACATGATGGCCGTCCTTAAGCGCATTCATAACTAAATGACTTCCAACTCGACCTGTTCCGCCTAAAATTAATAGATTCATGAGTAAAACCTTCTTTCATATATGAATGAGCTTAAACAAATAAACAGTCGGCCCCGGATATCGGTCCCAACTGTCTAAATGGAATTAATGCTGTGTAATTAATTACCCTTCAATATAATTCGCTTCCAGGCCGCGCGCTACTTCCTTCGTTTTATCCATAACTGCGCGGTGTGCCGCCGCAACATACAGCTCGTTTTCGTAAAAACGGAACGGTATTTCCTGGCTTTCATATTGCCACATGAAGAAGTGGCCGTTAATTTTCATATTGACACCGTCTTGTGTGACACTATAGAAATCTCGGTATTCGAAATCTGGTTTTGTCGCAAAGAAGTTTAGGCATTCCTGTAAGCTGAGCGTAGGATTCCCTTCCTGATCATGACGTGTAATTTTATATCGTGGATTCATTCGTGTATTCATTAAAAATCTCCTTTAATAACCATCTATCGTTTCATTATAGTTGGTTATGTTAGTTAAGGCAAAAGAGATCGTTCAGGTTCCTTAACGCTTCACTACATATTTTTACTTTGCTGCAGAAGTTTAGACTTCCCGGACCGTTCCCACTCTTCCACTGTCTCATATGCTTCTTCCGGAGAGTATCCTTTTCCTACTAGAACGCCCATAAGAATAAATTCCTGAAGAATATGAGTAGTGTTTATCCCTCTTTGAAAATCTTCTAATCCTTCTTTCACTAAAAATTCAGTATGTCGTATCCATTCATCCGGCGCCTTCCCAGAAATAACAGGGAATTCATTGCTGTGACCTCCGCCTTCTTTCATAGACATTGCTGCAGCTTTCGTAGGGTGAACCGTTCCGAATGGATGGTTCGGCGGAGCGTAGATAGAATATAGTTTTAGTGGGATATTACCTGTATTCGTTAAGTTATGCCATGTTCCGGCAGGGATGAAAATGGCAAAGTCATCCTGGACATTTCTTCTGAAGTCTAATCGATCTTTATTTTTGCCCATTTGAGTTACCCCTTGCCCTTGCTCTATCCGTAAAAATTGATCGACATTCGGATGCATCTCCAGTCCAATATCTTCTCCCGGCTCCAGACTCATTAATGTGAGCTGCAAATGCTTCCCAGTCCATAAAGCCGTACGATACGTATTGTTTTGCTTCGATGCCTCGTTAATATTGATGACAAATGGGGTCGCTCCATAATCCTTTAACATCATTCCATTATTCCCATCGGAAACAGGAGAGGGATTTAATTGATTTATAGAAATAGCCCCATACGGGTATGTCCAGTAAGTCGGGGTTCCAACATAATTATACGGCGAAGAATTCATATAATATGGTGCTTGATATGGATACCCATAAGATTGATAATACATTTATTTCATTCCCTTCACAGAATCATCGTATTATCATATGCGACAGTTTTAAAAACGCCTATTATAGAATATAGTTACCTGTCCCTTTTATAGCTTTGTATCATAATTTATGTTCATTTTAAGTTTGTTTAAATCTTTATCAATTTTAGAAATTAATCTATGTAACTCTTCATTTTCAGAAGGGGTAAAGGTTTCGCCATTGCGTTCCCTTAAAATCACCGCTTGATTAATGAGTCTTAAACATGTTTTAATCAGTGCCAAATCCTTTTCGATTGCCTCTTTACTTATGTCTATTTCGCCCATTTATAACACTCCCTTCCATAAATTATATATCAGGAAGCACAAAAATACTCCCCTTTGCTTAAAGGAGAGTGTTTTTTCATATTTTATTCCCAAATAGCGGATGCCCACTCAGGATTATCGATAAATGGATTACGGTTATGCTGGTAATCGGTATATATAATTTCATTTCTTGTACGTTCAAAATTGTCGACCGGGTCTTGTTTATGCCATTGGAGCAGTACTGAAAGTTTCCCGTGATAAGGCGCCGTGCCGTTATTTACTTTATTATTTAATTCCAAATCTACTTCTCCGCTGTCCCCTTCATAGCGAACCGCCATATAAAACAGCATACGGGCAACATCACCTTTTACGCTGTCTCTTGGCTCCCATGAATCAGAATCATAGTAGTTGCCCGATGCTTCTGAATGCTCGTTCCCGCCATTGTCAAAGTCAAGATTGCTTCGCGTACCGTTGACACTGACATCGGTTGGACGCAAGTGATGCAAGTCAGTTCCTGCACCCATCGATGTGCCAAAGCCACCATGCGATTTTGCCCAAACATGTTCACGGTTCCAGTCATTCACGTTCCCGCCGTTTGTAAATTTGCTTTGGGAGCGGCCTGTATAAAGAAGGATGACGTTATTCGAATTGTTCGGATCTTCATCTGTTTCGCGAAGAGCTGTCCATACATTGGAATACGAAATTTCGGTATGGTCATCTATAATATTATGCAAAGCCGATTTTAAAGCTGTGCCGGTCTTCCCTATAGCTGCATCATAATAGGCACCCGTAGAAGGATTTGGTGTCGGAATCGGCTCAGGTTCGGCAGGACTTCCCCCCACTATTTCAAATGCTGTACTATTTTTCAATCCAGGATGAGAAAAGTATGCGGACAAGGCACCCGTGATTTTTACGCTTTTCCCCATTAATGAAGGATTTGATTTTAATCCGTAAGAAGAGCGGAAAGAAGTTGGAATCTGTACATAGATCATGTTAGCGGTATTCGTTTCATTCGCATTGTCCGCTATAGCCAATGCATAGTCATTCGGAAAACTGCCTGTAAGGACCGTCGTTGTTGATGTAGGTTGTCCCACCACATAACCTTGAACTGTTTTTGTGGAGTTGTTTTGATTGCTGATTGCCTGAGATACGGAGTAAGGTGTCGACCATGACCCGTCCCCAGCTGCTGCATTTGTAACAGTAGATTGAAGAGGCTGAATTAAAATGAAAACAATAAGTACCCAAGAAAACAGTAGAGTTACATTTCGATTTTTAACCATTTTTCTCCTCCTAGTTATGCAATTTAAGTTCAATCAGCAAACGCCAACCAACTCCCCTTTATATTATCATAAAATTATTAATATTCCGTTAATTTTCGAAGTAAAATCGTTAAATTATTTAATTACTTGTTAAGAATGTGATGGAGTTATTTTAGGCACGTCAATAAAGCAAAAAGGCTAGAAAATGAAATAGTCCACTACTCCATTTTCTAGCGATTATAAATTTCATTTAAGCGATTGCCGGAATTTCACAATTTCCACAAGGCGATTGTTCATCATATCAACGGAGTCTTCAAAGTTATTCAAGTACCATTGAATGAGTAATCCGATAATGGCATTTGCATTGTAGGCATGCAAATATTTCTTTAACTCATGTTCATGCTTTACATAATCGGTCTCATCCATCAGCTTGCAAATTTCATCAAAGAGCATGTAATAATATTTCATCGACACATCTTCAGATAATACAATTTTGTAAAAATCCTCGTATTTTTTTACGTGGTCGAAAATCTTTACTGAATTTGGGTTTAAGTTCATTCCGCTGACAGTTAGTTCCAACCCTTCTTTAAATGGCTCATCATATGAAATTTGTAAATCCAGCATAATTTCTTCGAACAATTCCTGAAGTACATCGTCAACACTTTGATAATGGAAATAAAACGTCCCGCGATTAATCGTCGCTTCTTTACAAAGCTCTGTAATTTTAATTTGGGGCAATGACTTTTCCTTCAATAATAAAAGTAATGCTTTATGTATTGTTTTTTTCGTTTTGATAACACGAAGATCATTTTTATTCATGGCGACCTCCTTTATTGTACAATTCTATCAAATCTGTTGGATATCGTACAACACGAAGGTTTTTTGCTGATTGAAAACGCTTTAATTTGTGTATTATAATTTTATTGTACAGATGTATAATAATTATATTTCAGGAGGATGATTTCAAATGAAATTACAAGGTAAAGTAGCCATCGTAACTGGTGCAGCTTCTGGTATGGGGAAAGCAATCGCTGAACTTTATGCAAAAGAAGGCGCAAAAGTTGTCGTTTCAGATTATAACGGTGAAGGTGCAAAAACAGTAGCAGACGCAATCGTGGCAGCTGGCGGACAAGCAATCGCAAACAAGGCAAACGTAGCAGAATTAGCTGACATCGAGCGCATGTTTGAAGAAGCTAAAGCAGCTTACGGTCAATTAGATATTTTAGTAAACAACGCTGGAATCATGGACGGCATGGAGCCAGTCGGTGAAATTACAGATGAGAAATGGGATCGTGTTTTCTCAGTAAATACAATGGGTGTAATGCGTGCTATGCGTATCGCAACGAACCTCTTCCTTGAACAAGGTCACGGTGTTATCGTAAACAACATTTCAGCTGGCGGTTTACGTGGTGCTCGTGCTGGTGCAGCTTATACTGCTTCGAAACATGCAGTTGCTGGTTTAACGAAAAACACAGGTTATATGTACGCTAACTCTGGCATCCGTTGTAACGGTATCGCACCAGGTGGCGTAATGACAAACATTCAATCATCAATGACAGGTGTTTCTGAGTTCGGATACAGCCGTCAATCTACTGGTCAAGGCACAATGCCTCGTGCTGGTCAACCGGAAGAAATCGCTAAGCTTGCATTATTCCTAGGTTCTGATGATTCAAGCTTCATCAACGGACAAGTCATTGCTGCTGATGCAGGTTGGACTGCATACTAATTTTCATGTAGCTGATAGATTAAATAGAGAGACAAAATCTTAGATCACTCGGATTTTGTCTCTCTTTTTCTTGCTTTAAACAGACGCCGCTGCATCCTGATCAGCTTTCACACAATCGATTGCAATAACAATAGCAATGATGATTTTTTCCATGTCATCCTTCAGTACTTCTACCTTGTAGCTATCCCCCCATGTAAACCATTCCTTGCTTACTTGTCCGATGACTTCCCCATGCTGTTTTACTGCAAATTGCATATCCCACCAGTTCCCCTCAATTTCCACCCCAACTGCATCCACCGAATAGCGTGCCTTGAAAAGCGAGAGCTCCTTCTGGATTGTCAATACCTCTTGTCCTTCGACTTCCACATAAAATTTTGGCAGCAAGCTGAGCACCTTTTTCGTAATTAGCGCGACTTCATTTCTTGCTGTATCCATAATCGAGTACGTTTTCGGTATTTGCATAAAACTTCCTTCCACAAAATATACATCATTTTCGTGCTGATCCATTACCGTAAATTTTCCGCTAAGACTGAAAACCTTTTGTTTAATATAGAGCTGTTTCATTCAAAATACCTCCTTTAGTTAATACCTTTACGATTAAATGAGAAAAAAGATTCAATCGCTAAAATGTTGATGCGACTAATAAAAATGAACCTTCCATCTCAAACTTGACTGGAAGGTTCACTTTTTCATTTATATTTCGTTAATAACGCTTCAGGAATATGGCAGTAATCATCCGGACATCTTGTTAACCGGTCCTGATGCTCTTCCGCACTTCTCACATAGTTAGTGAGCGGCAGCACTTCCACAACAATCCGGTCAGCATCCGGTCTCGCTGTAATATATGCTTTTGCATCAATCAAGTGTGCTTCGTTTTCGCTATAGACACCCGTTCGGTATTTCTCGCCTACATCCTCGCCTTGTTTGTTCACACTGTACGGATCGATGATTTCAAAAAAGTACCCCATTAATTCGCGCATCGATACACCATTCGGATCAAACTCGGTTTTAACACACTCGGCATACCCATCATAATCGCCGTCCAGAGTGGTTGTCGTTCCGTTTGCTCTTCCGGCTTCAGTAAATGTTACACCAGGCAATGTTTTCATAAATGCCTGTACACCCCATAAACACCCACCTGCAAAATATACAGTTTCCATCTCGGTCACTCCCCTATGTAAACTAGTCCTTTGTGCTATGTATGTCGATCTTACATTCTCTCTACTATTAGTATACCATTTCAGGCTATATATTTTTAGACTACTCTTTTAAAATTTCCGTACTATACTGATAATACAAAACGAAAGGGGTGTGTCCTATGAAAGATCAAACAGATGTCCTCGATCGGGGTCCTTTTTTTCATGGTACGAAAGCAGAACTAAATATCGGAGATTTATTGGAGCCTCTTCACTTATCCAATTATCAGGATAAGAAATCGAACTATATTTACTTTACCGCAACATTGGAAGCTGCAAAATGGGGTGCCGAATTGGCAAGATCAACAGCAAAAGAGCGAATTTATATTGTTGAACCATTAGGTGAATTCGAAAATGACCCGAACGTTACGGACAAAAGATCCCCAGGTAACCCAACACGCTCATATCGTTCGAAATCTCCTTTGAAAATAGTCGCCGAATTAGGTTGTTGGGAGCGCCATTCCGATGAAGTCATCAATCATATGCTGGCATCTTTAAAGAAATTAAGTGAAGAAGGGAAAAATGTAATTTACGATTAAACCGGTAAAAAGCCAGGTACACAATA
Organism: Solibacillus sp. NPDC093137; assembly: GCF_050280445.1. Taxonomy (NCBI): domain Bacteria; kingdom Bacillati; phylum Bacillota; class Bacilli; order Caryophanales; family Caryophanaceae; genus Solibacillus; species Solibacillus sp. NPDC093137. Next base: position 35,332 of record NZ_JBNNVH010000003.1, on the reverse strand, counting down.
TGCTCTTGTGTGTACCTGACTTTGATTACTTACTGTCTCGATGTTGATCGGCTAACAACTTGTTTCGTAATGCTTCATCACTTGCATAAATGTAGAGCCCTTTAATCCCGCGCTTCATTAAAATATTAATCGAGTTCAGCACAATCTTTTCCTTCGCTTCGTTCACATCGGCAATGCCTTCCGTGCCTGAGTAGGCCCCTTTATCCATATACTTGCTCGGATCAATGGCAATTTCATTTCGCACAGCATCATATTGAACAGATGGTCCGAGCACAACACCTACGTAATTTAAATCGAACCCTTGAATCGTATAGATCGAGCCGGCTTCATGCACCGTTTCAGGCTTTTCCGCCCATGTATATTTCGTACTTGTCGTATTCCAAGGCATTTTGTATGCGCCGTTTGATTCGTTCACATAATACGTCCCGCCATCTTTTTTATGCAAGTAATCAAATGTTGAAACGACCCGGCTTAAGCCAAATTCACTGTTGCGCATCTTTATTGCATCATGCATATCCTTCATCGTTTCGAACACTTTGAATTCATAATTTTCATCATGAGGCAGCGGAAGCAGCTTTTTATTTTTGAAGGCATTAATCCAATTAATGACATCATCATTTGCCTGCATCCGGAACTGGTTCGTTAACTGGTATTCTTCAGTGTACGTACTTTGCTTCTTTAATTGTTCAAGTGTTGCCGCACCCCATAGACTCTTCAGTTTGAGCACCTGATTTTGGTCGTAAATGATGACGACGACTTTCGCTAACTTTAATAGTTCCTCCAAGTGATTATTGCCGTGGAAGTTATTATACGTATCCGGCTTTGTCAGCAATAAATGCGCTTCATCCACAAAAATGATGTCCGCCTTTTTATTGTCTCTTTGCAGCGAATTGACTAAAGGTGTCGGCTTTGCAAAGTTTTTCGCTTTTAAATGCTTTACCTGTTTCGCAATCCCTTTATAGGTCTTGAACATTTCTTCGTGATTCACGACCAGATAATTTTCTGTTTGATAAAGCGGTGACGAAGCTTCTTCCGCCCGTTCCTGAATCGTGTTGAAAATCGAGCTTAACACAACGCTTTTCCCGACTCCCGCTTCACCTTCAATGACGAGTAAACTGCCGTATTCTTCAGGATTGGCACTTACTTGTTTCTCACAAAATTCGAGTACCTTTTCTTTCAGTTCAAGCTGCTCGAACGATAGTTCTTTAAACGGCGACAATTTAAAAATGTCTTTATTTTCAATGACATGCAGTTCATGATCGACCAGCTTTTGCTCGTGCAGCCTCTGCCAGATTTCTTTAAACAATTCTTGATCGTAATACGGCTTGTCGTAATAATTGTGTGTAAAATCGCTCGCCGTTTTACTTTTGTTTTGCAGCGTATATTTTTCATCACCAAGAAAATAATTAATCAGCTTCGTTTCCAGATGGAAGGTTGCCGAACGGTTGAATTTTTCATGCTTGATGAGGTTAATCTGACTGACGTTTTTACGGGCAGTTAAATGAGCTTTCATCCGGCTTTTAAAGTACACCGTCTCCCCAATATAAGCTTCTTTATTGCCATTTAACACGTAGATGACCGGGTAGTTCAGATAGTGTTCATTGTTATTAATCTGATTGATGCTTTCTTGCTTGAACGGCCAGGACAGTATTTCAATTGCTGACAAATTGCCACCTTCTTTGTTTTAAATCGTTGCTAATTATTAGTTACATATTAGCATACAGGATGATCATAAATCCCTCGTAAACCGGCACTTCGGAAAACCCTGACAGCCATAAAATGACCCACGCTTGCCATTACGCACTACCAAGTTACTACCGCATTTCGGACAAGCAGCATCTGTAGAAACATGAATAGGCTCAACGATTACCGGTCCTGCAGTAACGGGCTCCGCCTTTACTTTAATCACTTTTTTCTTTGCAGGTTTGGCAATTTCTTTCACGTATTCTAGATGGCGCTTTTTTATCTCCTTCTTTTGCTGCTTTGTATCAGGAACAAGTGCATGTAGCAACTGCGAAATCCTGCTAAGTTGTTCGCCTGATATTTCATTTATCGTAAATTGATTAATTGTTCGTTTTAAATGTTTTGTTTGAAGAACATGTGCTTCATGAAAAGGTTCTTTAAATTTAAATGTTGCCGCATTCGAAAACACGATTATTGAATGCAGTGGTACATCCATATCTAAGTAGTGCTGCAATGCTTTAATATGCGCTTTATTTTGCATGACCGGATTATAGAAACGTGACTTTTTCTTATAGATTGTTTGCGTCCAGTTTCTTTGACTTTCACTACCAAAGATCCACCCTGTATAATTTTTTGTTTCGATTACAAAGATGCCATTTGGCGAAAGTAATACATGATCGATCTGTGTCATTTCCCCATTCTTTTTTGGGACATACAAATCATTGTAAATCTTAACGTCCTCCCCTAAACTTTCCAGTATTTTGCGAATACGCCGTCCCCCAACATATCCTTTCAGCTGTGGTAAATAAGCATTAGAAACGAGTGAAGTTACAACAATAAAACCGATTGCTACATAAGTGTTCACCTTTAACAAAATTACTAATACCAATATGTATGAAAGTAAACCGAAAACTAACATTTCCTTCCCCCTTAAAAAGTCCTACTCTAAGTAGTTAGACATATATCATATTATCCAGTTTTTTACAACAATATATCAACAAATCATTGCAAACAAAAAGCCGGTCCGTACAAATTTTGTACGAACCGGCTTATACCCTGTCTATAATACTTTTCCTAAAAACGCTTTTGTTCTTTCTTCTTGCGGTGTTTCAAACAACGCTTTAGGATTGTTTTCTTCAACGATGTAACCGCCATCCATAAAAATAACACGGTCCGCTACTTCTTTCGCAAAGCCCATCTCATGCGTTACGACAATCATCGTCATACCTTCTCTTGCCAAGTCTTTCATAACATCAAGAACGTCCCCTACCATTTCAGGGTCAAGTGCACTCGTTGGTTCATCAAATAACATGATTTTTGGTTGCATAGCAAGTGCACGGGCAATTGCCACACGCTGTTGTTGTCCACCTGATAACTCAGAAGGATATGCATTGGCTTTCTCTACTAAACCAACTTTTTTCAACAGTTCCATTGCCCGCTCTTTAGCTTGGTCTTTCGTTAAGCCTTTTAATTTTAGCGGCGCATATGTGATATTTTGCAATACAGTTTTATGCGGAAATAAATTAAACTGTTGGAAAACCATTCCTACTTCTTGTCTAATTTGATTTAAGTTTGCATTTTTAGCGGAAATCGAATGACCGTTTACAATGACATCTCCCCCTGAAATTTCTTCAAGGCGATTCAAGCAACGTAAAAAGGTACTTTTGCCTGAACCTGATGGCCCAATAACACAGACAACTTCTTTTTCTTTAATTTCTGTGGAAATATCTTTTAAAACTTCTAGTATCCCAAATGATTTTTTAAGATTTTTTACGGTAATAATGCTCATCGCAGGGCCATTCTCCTTTCGAGGTAATTACTTAACAATGTTAACGCATATAAAATCACAAAGTAGATTGCTCCGACAGTTAACCAAATTTCAAACGCAGCAAAGGTAGCAGAAGCCTGTATGTCCCCTTTTTGCGTTAAATCGGCTATACCGATAACAGATAATAGCGATGTATCTTTCAAACTAATAATTGCTTGGTTCGTAAATGTAGGAAGCATTCTTCTAAGTGCTTGTGGCATAATAATGTCCTTCATCGTCTGAGCCCCTGAAAGGCCAAGTGAACGTGCTGCTTCTGTTTGTCCTTTATCAATTGATTGAATTCCCGCACGGATAATTTCAGAGAAATAAGCGCCGGCGTTCAATGAAATCGCAAGGATTCCCGCTGTAATATTATCCATCGGAATGAACTTTGTTACACCGAAGTAGATGAAGAATAGTTGTACAATGATTGGTGTACAACGGATGATATTTACAAATACTTTTGCAATGATATTTAAAATTGTTAATGGTGCCAATCGGAACAATGCTACGATAAGACCGATAGCAAACCCTAATACAATTGCAATAACAAAGATGTAAAGGGTCATCTTCAACCCTTCCAGTAAATAAGGTAACGCAGCGATTGCTACTTCCATATGTATTTCACTCCTCTTAAAAATAAGCACGCTATACGCGTGCTTACCGTTTTATTCAGCTAAATAATTGTCTAGAATTTCTTGATACTTTCCGCTTTCTTTCAAGTTTTCTAGACCAGTATTAATTTTTTCAAGAACCTCTTCGTTTTTACCTTTTAATACACCAATTCCATATTTGTCATCATTTAAACGGTCACCAACAATTTTTAATGGTAAATCTTGTTGTGCGATTGCATATGAGATAACTGGGTAATCTTCAAATAATGCTACAGAATTCCCGTTTTGTACTTCAAGGAACATTGATGGACTATCATCAAATTGAATCATTTCAAATCCAATCTCTTGTGCAATCGAAGTCGCATAGTTTGCGCCAACTGTTCCTTTTTTTACTGCTACGCGTTTTCCTTTTAAATCTTCTACAGATTGAATATCTGTATTTGCTTCACTTACAATAAGAGATACACCTGCATCGAAGTACGGCTCAGTGAAATCAACAACATTTTTACGTTCTTCTGTGATACTCATTCCACCCATAGCTACATCTAATTGCCCTGCTTGTAATGCTGGAATAATCCCCTTGAAGTCCATTGCTTTTAATTCCACTTCAAAACCTTGATCTTCACCAATTGCTTCGATTAATTCCACATCAATCCCAACATATTTACCATCTTTTTCGAATTCAAATGGTGGGTATGTAACATCAATACCTACTGTATACACTTCTTTTTCTGAATCAGTTGATGATGATTTTTTTTCTGTTTCTTCTCCACCGCACGCTGCTAATAACAATGCTGGTACGAGTAATAGACTTGCTAATAGATTCTTTTTCATGAATTTTCCCCTTTTATTATATATTTAGATATTTCTAAATTCAGTTTATTATTAAAAAACTGCCATTACAAGCTTTTTCGTTCTATTTTCCTTTGTTATATCATTATTTTGCTAGTTTTAGATACTTTTCTGCAATAAAATTCTATTTATCAGAAAATTTTTTCTGTTTATTTTAAATTATTATTATTTTGATTGAGCGCCATCTTAGAGAAGAATGCAGTGAAAACTAACACAACGCCAATCTATCAAAAAAGAAGCCCCCTATTAAAGGGAGCTTCTTTTTTGTTGCTATCTATATTTGTACCACACCAATTAAAACCGCAATGATCAGTAGGGTAATACTTAATCCCCACATCCAGAAGAATGAGAACTTCAAGTGTTTGCCCATTTCCAGACCTGATAGTCCAAGTGCCAACCATACTGCTGGTGCAAGTGGTGATACGAATGTGCCGACGATGTTACCGATGATCATCGCATACGCTGTCGATAATGAATCGATGCCGTACGTTAAACCGATCTGGTCAACAACCGGGAACAATGCGAAGTAGTATGCATCCGTACTTAACAGCAAGTCAAACGGTACACCAAGTACCCCGATAATAATATGTAAGTACTGGGCTAAAAAGCTTGGTAAAATATTTACGGCGTTATTGGCAATGGCCGTTAACATGCCTGTCCCGTTTAAAATTCCTAAAAACAGACCTGCTGCAATAATGATTGAAGCCATTGTCAACGCGTTCGATGCATGTGCCTGAATACGTCCCATCTGCTCTTTCGGTGTACGGTAGTTTAATGGTAAAGCGATTGCGACACCGATCAGGAACGCTAAGCCAGCTGGTAAAAGTCCTGACATTAATACAGCAAGAACAACAATTGCTAAAATCGCATTTGCCCAAATAAGTTTTGGTCGTTTTAACGTTTCATCTGTTTCAGCATTTAAAATACTATTGCTTAAATCAAATTTTAACGTTTCTCCTGTTTGCGCTCGTTTCGCAATCAGGCGTTTTTCACGGAAGCCCATAAAGATCGCAAGTAACAGCATCAGCACAACACCGATGATTTGAATTTTAATTAACGGATGCCATAGCTCTGTTACATCTGTTTCTAGAACGGATGCAACACGCCCTAATGGCCCGCCCCATGGAATCATATTGATAATCGCCGCAGAACCGCCGACTAATAGTAAAAGTAAATACGGGTTCATCCCAAGTCGAACATATAGCGGCAATAATGCCGTAATCGAAATTAAGAATGTGGAAGCACCTGAACCGTCAAGCTGTGCAATAACCGCGACAATTACCGTAACGATTGCAACAAGCACAACATTCCCTTTTGACAGCGCTACCATTTTATTGATAATTGGTTCGAATAACCCGACATCCTGCATAATCCCGAAGAAGATAATCGCAAAAATAAACATGATGGCAACACTGATTACAGAACTGATTCCATCATTGAAAAATACCCCTAAATCATCGAACGAATAGCCTGCAACAAACATCGCCACTACTGGTGGAATAACCATTGCGACAATTGGTGATACACGTCCGCTAATTAACAGCACAACGATAACTAAAATCGTAATAATACCAATAATACTTAACATTCAACAACCCCCATTGCTTAGAATTCTTATAATCTTATGACAATTCTATGTTAGGAGGAAGAATGTGCTCATTTATTTAATAAAAACAATAAAGCTAATTTTGTTCATAAGTTTCACGGAGGACATAATTCCGTTCCGGACGCCCGACTGTTCCGTAAAGAAGTTTTGTCTCCAGTATATTCATTTCCACTAAGTATTCCAAATAGCGGCGTGCTGTGGAGCGGCTCGTGCCGATTACTTCACTCAGCTGTGTCGCCGTCAATGTCGTGAACTTTTCCTCCTTAAATAAGTGAATGGCCTGTTCGAGCGTAAAGGTATCGATCCCTTTTGGCAGTGCCTTTTCAGTCGCCGTCGAATGATTTTTCCGGTAAAACAGCGTATCCAAATCTTGCTGCGATAAATGTGTTTTCTTTTGCAAAGCCGATTGCATGTGATGAAACTGCTGAAATGCTTTTTGCAGGCGAGCTTCATCAAACGGCTTCACAATATAGTCGAATACCCCATATGCATACAATGCTTCCACATGTGCACGCTCGGCCGCTGCCGTCACCATAATGATGCGGACTTCCGGGAAATGTGATCTTACATACGCAACGAGTTCATAACCTGTAACATCCGGAATATATAAATCCATCAACAGAGCGGCAGGAGGTGTGTTATGCAGGAGCGCTTCCTTTAATGAGGCCCCCGTTAGAAATTGCTGTACTTGTGCATCCGGCTGTATCGCTTTAATATAGTCTGCATGAATCGCCGCAATGCGAAAATCGTCTTCCAGTAACCATATATCCATTGAATCACTTCCTTTGTAAAATGATTAAAAAGCAGGCCCCGCCTATATCGCTTTCTTCTATTAACAGTGAGCCGCCGACTTTTTCAAGTGCCTGTTCACTGATCGCCAGACCGTACCCCCGATCATAGCCATCCTTTGTCGTAAACCCGAGAGTAAATATGTGATTTGCCGTTTCTTCATCGATTCCCGGCCCATTGTCATGCACCTCAATAATCAGCTCATGACGATATTGATGAATAAAAAGCTTAATTTGCTTGTCCGTTATGTTTGTCTGATCCAAAGCATCCATTGCGTTTTGAAGAACATTCCCTAGCGATGTTAATAATGCGTCCACTTCTTCATCATTATAATCGATTAAAACATCCTCGGTTTCGATCGTAATCGTAATACCGCGCTCTTTCGCTTCCGATATTTTCCCTTCGAGTAACGCCTGCAGCAATATCGACGGCTGTGTTGCAAGTGCCTGTTGCTGTTTCGTAGAATCTTGCTGCTCCTGCCTGATAAATGCAATCGCTTCATCAATATGGGCTTGCTTCAACAAGCCAAGGATAACGTGCAGCTTATTCGCAAATTCATGTGTTTTTGCCCGCTGCATCCGCGCCTGCTGCTTCACCAATGTCAGCTCATTAATGACCGTTTCATATTCAAGCTTAGCCCGTAAAATATATAAATAGCCGAGCTGCTCCTCATGTTTCAATGGCGTTTTGGTAATAATCATCTCTTGCTGCTGCAACGGAATTTCCAGAGCCCGAATCACGTCTTCTTTAAAAAGCCGTTCGGGAAGTAGCGTATGTAATGAGATCCCTTCTGTCAGGGATGAGATGAGTTCCTTCGCACGTGTATTAGCAATCACCACTTCATTATTCAGTGTCGTTAAGATCACACCATCCGTTGTTTCCTCAAGTATTGTATGATACGCCGAATAGAGCTTCGCAATTTGCGCCGGCTGCATACCGAGCAACTGTTCCTTTACATAAAGCGAGATCAGCACCGCACAGACAATCCCGAAAACCGCGAGCAGGAGCGTGATCTGAAGCCAACCGAAAAAGGCAGTATCAATCGTCTTTTGTATATCTTTCGTTAAAAATCCGACCGAAACAACCCCGACAACATTGCCGTCAACTAAAACTGGGACTTTTCCGCGGATCGATTCTCCCATTGAACCCGTCGTTACCGAAACAATGGACTCTTTGTTAATCAGCGCTGAATCATTATCCCCGCCGACCATCGACTGGCCAATCTTTTCAGTGATCGGATGGGTGTAGCGAATCCCTTGCTCATTCCCTATCACGACGAAACTCGCTCCGGTCTGCATTCGTATATCCTCTGCAATCGGCTGAAGAATGGAAGACGGATTTTCCGCAGAAAATGCATTGACTATATCCGGCCGCTCAGCAATCAAGTATGCACTCGTTAACGCCTTTTCTCCCATTTCCTCCAGTACCGATTCATCCAGATAGTGATTGATCAACAACAAAAACAGCACACAAATTGTGAATATGATTCCGCTGATGGTGATAAGAAGACGGGTTGTTAATGATTGTTTTACGCGGGTTATCATGGGACGAGCCTCCTTTTGAGCGGTGTTATTATTAGTTTAACATGTAGAATGATCTCGTTTAACAGGATTCAGATGAAACCACCGCAAAAAAACACGTAAAACCTTTTATGAGTAGGGTTTTACGTGTTTTTAATAACTATGCTAATTTCCGATACCAGAACCGTTGGGCTGCTATCGCTTGTATGAATTGGGTTGCGAACTCCTGCATATCTGTTCCTGTTATGACACCCGGCTGACCTAAAATCTGATTTACACGCAGCCATTCAATACCCGCACCCGTCGCACCAATTGGCTTGTAATGTGAATAGGCTTCATCGATGAAGTAGGCCGCATCCTTGTTGAACATGACGTTTGTGTTACTTCCCCTTACCATATAAACAGCATCAAACAGCACGGATTTTGCAGTTAGGAAGGTGTTTTCGGCTTTTACGACCACTCCGTCTGTTCCGAATACCATCCCAATATGTTCGCTAATAATTTCCGGAACAATGCCTTGGTTAATCAATTGATGGAGCACGTAATTAACTTCCGGACCATTGAATCCCTCTGTCAAAATGACCGCTACTTTCCGTGTTTGTACGGATTTCACTGTATTTTCCTGGCTGAGTGCCGGTGAGGACTTTGATACCGCCGAACCGCCCCTTGCAGGAGGTTGTGACCCGATATTTATTGCAAAGGCGGTTGCTAGTTCCATATCTACATTGGCGAACATATTCACTACCTGCTGTTTAACAGATTCACTTTTCACTTTACTTAGTTCAAAGCTGAACGCTTCAATGATATGCATTTTTTCAGGTGGGCTCATACTGTTCCAGAAAAGTGTCGCTTGTGAAAAATGATCGGCAAAACTTTCACTTCGAGCCCGGATTTTTACACCGTCCACTCTTTCCTGATAAGAAGCATATCCGCCTTTATCCGGACTTACAGGTGACGGCGTGTTCCCGGCTAATGAATTTCGGTGATAACTCACTTTCCCAAGATTAATCGTCTGTCGGTGAAAGCCTTCCCGCTGATTGTTATGGAAGGGGACAACCGGTCTGTTAATCGGGATCTCATGGAAGTTAGGTCCGCCCAGACGAAGTAATTGTGTATCTAAATACGAAAATAGCCGTCCTTGTAATAATGGATCATTTGTAAAATCGATCCCTGGCACGACATTCCCCAAATGGAAAGCAACCTGTTCTGTTTCCGAAAAGAAATTATCTACATTCCGATTTAACGTCATCTTTCCGATAATATTTACAGGAATGTCTTCTTCCGGCCAAATCTTTGTCGCGTCAAGGATGTCAAACCCGAGGCTGAATTCGTCCTCTTCCGCAAGAATCTGAACACCTAGTTCGAATTCAGGGAAAAAGCCGTTTTCAATCGCACCCCATAAGTCATTGCGGTGAAAATCCGGATCAATGCCCGCCAGTTTACGGGCCTCGTCCCATACTAAAGAATGCGTTCCCAATAAAGGCTTCCAATGGAATTTTACGAAATGTGCTTTTCCTTCCTCATTGACGAGACGAAACGTATGCACACCAAATCCTTCCATCATCCGGAAACTACGTGGGATGGCGCGGTCTGACATGATCCACATGATCATATGGGCAGATTCCTGGTTATTCGCGACAAAATCCCAAAACGTATCATGGGCAGTGGAAGCTTGCGGTATGTCATTATCAGGCTCCGGCTTAAATGCATGTACAAGATCCGGGAATTTTATGGCATCTTGGATGAAAAAGACTGGAATATTGTTGCCAACTAAATCATAATTCCCTTCCTCGGTATAGAATTTCGTTGCAAATCCTCTCGCATCACGTACGGTATCGGCAGAACCACGGGAACCATTGACAGTAGAAAATCGAACAAATACAGGCGTCTTTCTAGATGTATCCTGAAGGAATTTCGCTCTTGTATAATTTTTCATGTTTTTATATAACTGAAACTCCCCATGCACACCGAAGCCACGTGCATGGACAACGCGTTCTGGAATTCGTTCATGGTCAAAATGGGTTAGTTTTTCACGAAAATGAAAATCCTCTAGTAAAGTTGGCCCTCTCACGCCCGCTTTTAATGAGAATTCATCTTCCGACACTTTTAACCCTTGATTCGTTGTAAGATCTTTTCCTCTATCATCTGTTCGGAAAATATCTAATTGTTCGTCCTTGCTGTTCTTGCGGTCATTTTGCTCATCCATCCAATATCCCTCCTCAACATTAAATGGTATGAGTCCATGGAATAATTTATGTAAAAGTAAGCATTTGCAAAAAGCTCTTTTAAACAAACCCTTTTATGCAATTAAACGCATTAATTTGGATTATTTTGAGGAGATGTAGCGAGAGGTCTTTTACTAAAAAGATGCTGCGCAGTAATTATATACTGGGCAGCATCTTTCGTAAAAAACAGAATAATCAGTCTCTTTAAGGCGCACCTAATTTAAGTTAATCGTTTCCCAGATGTTGTTACACGTACTTCTTTATTGCCTTCTGCTTCAATTTCAATATTTGCTTTCGGCATTGTTAATAAAATTAGGATACCGACAACTAAAATAATCGCAAGTGCAAACATGCCAGTTTCTAAAACAAACATACCTAAAATTGTTGGACCTACGAATCCACCAAGGGCTGCAAATGAGTTAACAAGTGCAATTCCTACTGGTGCTGTTGACTCGGTGAAGAAGAATGTTAAATAGGCAAAGAAACTGCCCGTGAAGCCGTATAGTCCTGCTGAAGCTAGTGACAACATGGCAACCATTGGCCATAGAGTCGTAGCGAGTGCACAACCTACGAAACCAACTGTAGCAATAAGCAAACATACTACTAGATGCTGCTTATGCTTTCCTGTCCGGTCAGCGTTAAGCCCGGTAAAGATAATGGCAGGTATACCGACTAACGATGGTAACATAGCCATCCAACCAATTTCCATATTCGTTGTAGTGACTGCAGAGAGTGATTTAATGATAGTTGGTACCCAGAACGATAGACCGTATACACCTGTATAGCCAGCAAAATAGAAAAGTGCTAATTTCCAAACCGTTGCATCCTTTAACATTGCTAGTTTAGACGGCTTATTGAGCTTTAATGCCTTTTGTCGCTCTACATTTAATTCGCCTTCCAACCAATTTATTTCTTCCTGTGTCAGCCATTTCGCTTTACTTGGACGATCTGTTAAATAAACTAATGTAATCACACCTAAAATTAATGCTGGAATCCCTTCCAAAATAAACATCCAGCGCCAGCCTTCTAAACTTGCCCAAGCAACGTTATCAATAATCCATGCTGATAATGGAGCACCAATTAATCCTCCAATCGGCAACGCTAATAATAAAACTGCTGTTGCTTTACCACGCTCGCGTTCGCGGAACCAATAGGTTAAATATAAAATAATACCAGGAAAGAATCCGGCTTCCGCAACACCTAGTAAAAAGCGTAAAATGTAAAGATGTGTAGCTGATTGCGCAAATCCAGTCAGAATAACAATGATTCCCCAAGAAAGCATTATACGCGCAATCCAAATTCTTGCTCCTACTTTATGCATAATCATATTACTAGGGACTTCAAAGAAGAAGTAACCGATAAAGAAGATACCCGATAATAACCCGAAGACTTCAGCAGTTAATGCTAAATCAGCGTTCATTTCTAACGCAGCAAACCCTAAATTTACACGATCTAAGTAGGCAATGATATACAGGATTAAAATAAACGGTAAAATACGAGTCATCGTTTTCTTCGTCGTCTGTTTCGCTAAAGCGCTTTCATTCATAGCTTTACCCCCATATCTAATTGAATTTTTAATCGGTCTAGCAATTGTTCAATCGTAAGGTCACCTAACAATTCCTTTACAATTACTTTTTCGTCCTCAAATTCAAATACCGCGTATTCAGTTACAAGCATCTCTATCCTGCGTATACCGCTTCTCGGATAAGTTAAGCTTTCTACAATTTTTGGATCGCCATCTTTTGTAAACAAAGTTGCGGCTGCAATTACCTTTTTGGCCCCTACTACTAAATCCATTGCTCCACCTACACCTAAAATCGGTTGCCCCGGTACAGACCAATTGGCAATTTCACCAAAACGATTCACCTGTAAAATTCCTAATACAGCTACATCGATATGGCCCCCTCGGATCATCGCAAAAGAATCGGCACTACTGAAAAACGATGCATCTTTTGTAATCGTAACAGGTTCTTTTCCTGCAGATATTAAATCTGCATCAATCTGATTTTCTGATGGTGGTGGTCCCATTCCTAATAAACCATTCTCTGATTGTAGATAGACATCTTTTCCTTCAATGTAAGAAGTCACTAACGTAGGAATTCCGATGCCCAAATTCACGATTTGACCATCTTGCAACTCCTGCGCAATACGTTTAGCGATAACTGTACGTGGATCAAACGCTGACATAGCGATCCCCCTCTTTCACATAGTTAGACTGCACAATATAATCTACATAAACATGTGGTGTAACAATTGCTTCTGGATCTAATTCGCCTACCTCTAAAATTTCATCAACCTCCACGATGACCGTTTCAGCAGCAGTTGCCATCATAGGATTAAAGTTTCTGGCAGTCGTATGATAAATTAGATTTCCTAATCGATCGGCTGCTTTAGCACGAATTATTGCCACATCGCCCTTGATTGCTTTTTCAAAAATATACGTTTCTCCATCTATAACTCGCTCTTCTTTATTGATTGCCAACTCAGTGCCTACAGCCGTTTTCGTATAGAAGCCACCAATTCCCGCGCCTCCACAACGAATGGCCTCCGCTAATGTACCCTGTGGTAAAAGTTCAATATCTAGCTTACCTTCCGACCAAGCAATAACTGCCTCTCTGTTCATTGTAAAAAATGAACCAATTGCCTTTTCAATCTTCCCTTGTAAAAACAGTTTGTGTAAACCGATTCCATGATCCCCTAAGTTATTGCTAACTACATGCAATCCCTTCACATCGGTTTCAGCCATTTGATCAATAATTGTTAATGGTGCGCCTGACAATCCGAATCCCCCTGCTAAAATAACCTGATTGTCCTTGAATAACCCACTTAGTTCTGAAAGATTTTGGATGACTTTGTTTTTCAATTTTAACCCCCCTCATCTTATTAACTAGACTGCAGTCTAATTTTACAATAGAATAAAAGAGAAGTAAATGTATAAAGGGTGATTTAATTGATTAAAAGAGAAAATAAAATACATAAAACAGAAAATAAAAGGGAATTCATCATAAGGATTGCCATGCAGTTGTTTAAAGAAAAAGGATATAAAAATGTCAGTGTCGATGAAATTGTACAAGCCTGCAATTCATCCAAAGGTTCGTTTTACCATCACTTTAAGTCAAAGGCTGAAATTTTAAATGAGCACTTTGCCTTGGCAGATAAGTATTATGAACAATTGTATAATGATCTACCAATACAATTATCACCAAAAAGGCGATTACAGCTCTTTTTAGAGAACGTATTTATTTATTTAGAAGAAACGTTTGGACGTGAGTTTTTATCCGTAGTTTACTCTACTTCTTTAGAATCTGAAGCTCATTTATATTTCAGGAATCCTAACCGTAAATTATTTATGTTATTTGAAGCATTAATTACCGAAGTTATTGAAGCAAGCCCAACAAAACCTGCATTATCACTCAAACAATTAAAACTCGCCTTTACCCAGCTCGCAATGGGCGTCATTTATCATTGGTGTACCTTCCCAGAAGATCAGTCTCTCCAAGAAAGTGGTGCGAGTGCATTACAGCATTATTTAAATGGCTTTTCGTAAAGATTTAAAAAGAAACAAAGGACAACCCAAACTCCTTGGATTGTCCTTTGTTTCTTTGTTGTATGGCACTCTATCTCAAATACTACTCTCTCAACCCTTGCCAGCTTTGCACATAGTGTATACCTACCCCGCTATAATAACGGTTTTTAGCATAATGACCCGCCACTTGGTTGAGCACTTGGCTCATCTTGATTTCACCTTCATCAGCAAATGTTATATAAGGCTCATCTGGAAACGGCATTGTTTCAACACCAATCACAACCGGTGTTTGATACTTCTTTGCATAACTCATTTCATTTTTTGTAATGCTCTTTAATGCGGCAACTGTATTGCGATAGGCCATTATGGAGACGCCGTCTGTATTCGCAATCATCCACTCTGCCAAGTTGCCTTCACCAAATTGGTTATAATATAGCACTTCATCATACCAGAATGGGATGTCCGTCTCTAACCTTAATTCTGTACAGCGTACTTTATAGAGGGCGTGTTGTATTAATTCTTGATACTGACTGACTGCAAGGTTTCGATTCTGTTCCCATAATGCAGATAAATAAGGCTCTACATCTAAATGGACTGCTGTGAATTTCGATGCAGGATATTCCTGATGGTATTGACTGATCCATGCCCATAACGCATCAAAATTTGCTGTATTCCAATAAGGACCACCATCCAGTGCCTGCACTTCAATATTTGCTTCGCGCATCCTGTTAATAAAGGCTGCGTACACATCATTCGGTAATGCTGGATCAATCTGCAAATAAACGGTCGTTACTTCTTTTTCTATTAGAAAATGGATCGTTTGCTCATCTGTAATCGTATGGGTATGCCAAAGCCAAGTTGATTTTGTATTATTTTGCTGTGCCTGTGCATCATTCATTATAAAAATGACTCCTAACATCATAAAAGCAGCGAATAGTTTTTTCATTTACATTCCCCATGTTCATTCGTAGTTGTTATTTTTAGTATAAATCATTGTACCCTTCAGGAAGAATTATATTTCAAAAAATCTGTGAACTAGGCCTTGCGATGGAAAAAGGAATGGCGTTTTAAACACTCACAAATAAGCTCGCTGCGTGTTAGGAGCAGCGAACTTTATTTATCGGTACGTTATTTCACCAATTTATTCAAAACAACAGCCGACTGAGCCCGTGTTAACGATTGCTTCGGATTGAACTCATTATCAATTCCTGTCATAATGCCCGCCGCTTTCAGAGAGGCAACGGCTTCCTTTGCATACGCGGAAATTTTTGCATCATCCGTATAGGCAGGTGCTTCGGCAGCTGTAATTTGGCCATTCGCCTTCAATGCATTGTAAACCGCAACGGCAAATTCTTCACGCGTAATCGGTTTTGCTGCACCAAATACTTTGTTGTTTACTGGGCTGATGAACTCGTTTGCCACTGCCCATGAAACAGCTACTTGTGTTACAGGTGCTTTCACGTCATTGAAATTCGTAACATCACTTCCCGGTGTACCTGCCAATCGGTGCAGTACCAATGCCGCATGTGAACGGTTAAATGGCTTGTTCGGTGCGAACGTTGTCTCATTTACCCCTTTAAATAAACCGCGCTTTGTTACGTTTGCAATAGCATCTTTATCCGGATGATTTTCAGCGTCTTTAAATACGATCGGATCATCCATTACATTCAACACTGTTACCGTACCACTCACTTCATGACCAACGATTAGCTGCGGCTTGTCTTCCTTCGTAATGACGGCCATTCCTTCTGGTGAAACATCACCTTTGATATCATCCGAGAAGTCCCGTAAGTTCAAATAGTCTACAAATTTTGGGCTTGCCGGTTTTGTGATGTTGTACATCATGACACCACCGATGCGCTCCAGTCCAATGTATGCAAAGATTTCATCACCTACTTTGCCGATCTTTACATCTTCCGGCTCGGGTCCTTTTTTGCCGCTGCGACTATCAAGTTTTACGTTCGTATTACTTGCGTTGAAATGTTCAGGATGGTGCTGTGCTGTCATTGTTTCAAAATCACTGCCGCTATCGAACACGACATCCATTGTCTCAGCATCAAAGATCGCAAATGAACGTGCACCGAAAATATAGTCCTGCCCTTCTACAAAACCTTCGTAGCCAGACGTATCATATGTTACGATTTCTTCTTCCGTTTCGATTTCATTCAGATGGAAGTTTTCGCTGTCTTCCTCACCCCATTCGCGTCCATCGCCTTCATTGGCCGTGACGAGATAATCTTTGCCGTTAATCGAGACGGCCGCCATTCCATCCGGCATATAGATTCCGAAATAGTTTTCATTTTTAATCTCGATTTTGCCGTCTTTCAATAAGTCGATTTCATTGCCGGGCTTGCTGTGGTCTTTGAAGCCAAGCCCTTTCACAGACACCACTTCATTTGATGTTAAATCAATAGTGGCAACGGCATTGTTTTCCTGTAACGCTACATATGCTTTTGTGCTCGCTTCATTAACTGCTATGTATTCTGGCTCTAAATCATCAGAAGGGTTCGTATTTTTCTTTAATATTACATTGTCTGCCACGAGCTCAGCGCGCTTTTCAGGTGTATCGAATGCATCGAAGAAAAGCGTCTCTTCTGTTAAAACATCATAGCCGTTTGCTGTATCAATTACAGAAATGCTACCTTTCGGGTCCACAATATCCTTGCCATAACCTTCACGCGGTTCGCCTTCATTTGCCGTTAAAAGCTTCTTCCCGTCTGTTGTGAATGTAATGTTATCCGGTTGACTGCCTACTTTTGTAGCGCCAAGAAGCTTGCCTTCACCAGTGAGTATAACGGCATAACCGGCAGTATTGTAGCCTTTTGCCTGTACAGACACCGCAATCACATTTTCTTTCGGATGCACCGTAATACTTGTTAAGTCCCCGTATTCAAAAGTTTGGTCGAATGAGGCAATCGTTTTCGCGATATCAATCGAAAGGAAAGGCTTTAAATTCATTGCTTCGTCTTTTGTATAGTTGAGTGAGATTGCTTCGATTTTTTCCGTTTCGCCATTTACGACATATGTTGCATGTGAGTGCGGGTTATACGCAACGATTTCCGTTGTACCGCCATCTTCATTTTGAACACCTGAATCATAGCGGGCATCCAAACTTAATGCTGCTTCTGCGACAATGGCAGGTGTAGTGACCGCCGCTCCAAAAAGTGCAGCAGCTAATAATTTCCTAGACATAGACAACATTCCACCTTTACATTTTTTCTAAGTGTAAAGGTGGAATGTTAAGGTCATATGAAGGATTTGTTAGAGTTTGTAAGTATTATTGTGCTGGGTGAACGAAAGTCCGAGGAAAGTAGAGAGTTCCGGGTTGAAAGTAGAACAGATCGGGGCGAAAGTAGAACTCTGTGCCTTGAATGTAGAACGAAAGCTAGGAAAAGTAGAACAACTTGGCTCAAAAGAGGAATGGTTCGGGAATATTAGAAAGTTCCGGCTTGAAAATAGAACAGTTCGGCCAGAAAGTAGAACTTGGCACTTTGAATGTAGAACGAAAGCTGGCGAAAGTGGAAAAAGCTGCTCTTTTAAAATACCCTACTTAAATTTCCCACAAAAACAAGTACCATTTTTCAATTCTTTCATATGATTTATATGAAAGGGGGAGAAGGTTATCGTCTATACGGAAACGATTGATCTTCAAGGTCATTTATTTACTGCGGTAACGGTTCAATTACCTAAAACAACATTGCTAACGATTTCGAATGAGCATGGGTACATTATGTGTGGTGCACTCGATGTTGGTCTGTTAAATGAAAAGTTGGCCGATCGCAAAATCATTGCGGGTCGTGCAGTAGGTGTTCGAACGATCGATGACTTACTAAAAGCGCCACTGGAATCTGTCACATACGAAGCGAGAGCGTACGGCATTGAAGAAGGCATGATTGGCGAAGAAGCTTTATTAAAAATGATTTAGTTACATTGTAAGTTCTCAGGTGATGAGCTCCACCCCAAAAAAAGTTCCATGCAAAAAACCGCTCTTTCAATTTCTTGAAAAAGCGGTCTATCTATTTTTATTGACGTGATTACGTACAATTAGATTGCTTTATTATAATAGGAAGCTTTTGACCCTTTACTTCTTTTCACAGCTAGAAGCTCTTCTAATTTTTGAATATATTCACGGTCTGCCGATATTCTTGTAAGGCTTGTTAATAAATATGGTCTTAATCCGGAATTGATTTTTTGGCAACGCGCAAGATTGATCAAATACTTGGCCATCTTAAATGACTTTAAGTGCGTATGTCCATTTTTAAATTCCTTCTTCGTATTGACGACCATAAATTCCTGCTTTCGCCCTTTATAAAAAGGAATAATAATAAACTCATCTTTTTTGAAAATTTGATTCATATTATCCTCATCCTTTTCTTGAATATATTCAAAAACGACCTTTCACATACGGAGAAATAGTGATCACCCCGTTCCTTTTAATGCCCCTCCCGCCTCTCCTTTTTATTGGTCTTACGTTTCCATACCCTATTTACCGCTTACTTTATTCCATGGTTGAATAAAAAAGCACTTTTTTAGGTATTATTAACAGTTCGGATATGTTTTTACATTTAATTAATATAGGATATTACAGAGGAAACGCATTTGACAGGACTATCGCTTGAATTTTACTGAATTTTCTGTAAAATAAAATCAAGTTCTATCCACTACTTGTAATGTTTTGCTCGCACACTACATTTACGAGGATTGGGTTGGGCTTTCTTTATCGTACCCTGCTTGGCAAAATAAACGATAAAGTTCCGCTTATTGGTATTTTACTGGTAAGATAAATGGAATAGACTGAAAAGCCGTACTTATTTTCCGGGAACACTTTAATTATAGAAAAAAGGCTACATTTAAAGTAATTGTTTCTTTTAATGTAGCCTTTTTATTGAATTTTATTATATGATTTTTTTTATTCTACTTGGCTACTAAAAGCGCTGCCGCTTCTTCCAACGTGACCATATTCGTAATCATCGAACAAGCCGCATCAAGAATCGGGAACGCTAATGCAGCACCCGATCCTTCTCCAAGTCGCATATTCATATGCAGCATCGGTTCCAGTCCTAAAAGCTCGGCCGCAATTTTTGCACCTGGCTCTTCCGATAAATGTGACGGTATCAAATATGCTTTCACATTCGGATTTAATTTATAGGCGATTAATGCTGAAACGGTTGAAATGTACCCGTCAACTACGACCGGCACACGGTTCGCTGCTGCTGCAAGGAAGATTCCTGCCATCCCGCAAATCTCCAGTCCGCCTACTTTCGCGACAACATCAATCGGATCATCCGCATTCGGCTCATTCAATGCAATTGCTTTTCGAATAACTTCGGCTTTATATTTAATGCCGCCAGCTCCGACACCTGCACCAAAGCCCGTTACTTCCAGCGGATCGCAGCCATGAAGTACCGAAAGCACCGCAGCACTTGGCGTCGTATTCCCGATGCCCATTTCACCTGTACCGATAAGATTGATACCGTTTTGGATCGCTTCTGTTGCGACTTCAATCCCTACTTCAATTGCCTGAATCGCTTCTTCTCGGGTCATCGCTGGACCTTTCGCCATATTGTCCGTCCCGTATTTCACCTTTTTAATAATGACCCCTGCGTCTTGAGGTAAGTCTTCTTTTACTCCGATATCTACCGGAATGACTTGTGCATTCGTGATTTTCGCAATCGTACACATTCCTGTCGTCCCTTTTGGAAAGGAAAGTGTTTGGAATACCGTTGTACCTTGCGGGTTCGGCGTTACCCCTTCCTCATATACTCCGTGGTCTGCAGCCATGACGATCATCGCTTTGTTATCGATTTTCGGCGCAAGCTCACCGGTAATTGTAGCAATTTGCATAGCTAAAGATTCGAGCTTCCCTAAGCTTTGAGGCGGTTTAGCTAATGAGTCTATGTACTGACGTGCTTTGTCTTCCATTTGTCGGTCGATTTCTTGAATTTGTTCAATTGTTTGCTGTAGTAATTTCATGTTTCGTTTCCCCCATTAAAATGAATTTTGACAATAAAAATAGCCTGCAGTTTATTCGATAACAAATAAACTACAGACATATCCAGTGTCTATAAACAGTAAGCATACTTAGGCAGGTCTCCTGGCTCAGATTCATGATTTCATAGCCCCTTCCCAGATTGACATCCAGTGGGCTTTGCTATGAAACTCCTCTATACAGTGTTGGGATTACGCTAAAGCTTTTCACTTTATTCCCTATTCTCCCTTAACGGGCACCTAATGCTTGATGAATTTAACATTACTTTACTTTGAACCTGTCTTCTCGTCAAGGGGTCTATGCATTCAGCTTCTATACGTCTCCCCAATCGACAACGTTTTCAGTTCCACCTCTTCCAAATCCGCGCGCTGCCAATGATTATGCAGCCGGTCAATCGCTTCTTTCGGTGTATCATCCGCCAGCATATAGGCACCGTAATGCATCGGAATAAACACTTTCGCTCCGACATCACAAAACGCCTGGATCGCTTCTTCCGGTGTTACGTGGGAGGCATGCATAAACCATTCCGGCTCATATGCGCCGATTGGCATTAGCGCTGTATGTATGTTGAAGCGTTCGCCAATATCTTTGAAGCCTCTAAAATACCCGCTATCTCCGGCGTAATAAATACTTTGCGCATCCGATGCAGTTTGCAATATGAAGCCGCCCCAATGCGAGGTATTCGTATCCCAAGGCATGCGTCTTGTCCAATGGTTTGCAGGAACGAAATGAATTTCAAGCGCACTTGATTCATGCTTGTCATACCATGATAGCTCGATAAAGTTATGCAACTTATGACGCTTCATTAAATAACCGAGCCCTTCTGGAATAAGAAACAATACGTTGGGATTTCGTTTTTTCAATTTCTTTAACGTCGGTACGTGCAGGTGATCGTAATGCGAGTGTGAAATGATGACAATATCAATGTCCGGTAATTCATCCAGCCGCAACCCCGGCTCTGCCAACCGTTTCGCTACACCCATCCAATTTGCCCAAACCGGATCCGTTAAAATATTGAGCCCTTCTTTTTGAATTAAAAAGGTCGAGTGGCCGATCCACGTAACGGACTGCTCCGTGCGATTACTTTTTAGAAACGCAATTTGCTTTTCCTCACACTGCGGTACTTCGTAATCGACAACTTTCTTTTGCTTTGATCGCTGCCATTTCAGGACATCTTTAAAAGTACCGAGCCGGTCATCTTGGTCTAAATTTGTAAAGCGTTTACTCATCGCAGCACTCTCCTATTAATAAAGGCTTAAATTCCTACGCTGATCACCCAGCTGTGGTTTCATTATTATCCTTGCAAAAAAGTAAACAAAAAAACTTAAAAAAGTCCCGAGTACAGTAAAGCTGTTTGATACCGGAATAGATGAAGCGATAACGCTCAAGATATTTAATGTGTAAAATACTATTACTCCAATCAACGCAACTGTCATCACTTTATTTTTTCTTGCCAATTGTTTTCGATACAGCGGGCTGCCAATGCCGTTCCCGCTATGCTTTGTCTCTTTAATTTGTTTAATTAAAGCATAAGTTAAACCTGCAATAATGATCCCAACTACTGCAAATCCAATCATATCATCCATTTCAATTTTCCCCGTTTCACTAATCTCCCAAATAAAACTCCTTTATTTTATACGGTAAGACTTTACTCATAATAATTCCTGCCAAAGCCAAGCCAATCAAAATCACTCCAATTTCCATAAGGTTTTTTAACCATGTGATTTCAATCCTATCCGTTATGTTGGATCCACCTATAATGATGAAAACAGCTCCCGCCCATGCCAATAAAAAACCTGCGCCAAATTGTAGCCATTCTTTTTTTGAAAGCTGTTTAAAAACCGCCCTATGCTTATAAAATTTCCGAGTCGCAAAGATTAATAATAACCCTGTTAGAATATATCCAATCATCACAATCCCCCTGTATCTTTTCCTTTTAAAAGTTTAATTGTCGCCCATAACGAGACGATGAACAGCAACAAAAATATGAAAAAAGAAATTCCCGCAAGCCATTTTGCAACGATCGACGGCTGATTAATATATAGCTGTATATTTTTAATTAAAAATCCTATAAACACGGTTTGAGCTAGGATTAAGCTAATACTTACAGAAATCGTCTTTGAATTCTGTGTCATACCCGCTCCCCCCTTTAGTTATTATTTTACTATGCTAACATATTCTCCTAAAACGAGGTAGTACAGAGTCCGGCTTATAAAACTTACAGCGCCCTTCAACAAATTAAAAAACCGGCATGAATTTCTCCATGCCGGTTTCCCCCTATCAACTAAGTACGCTCTCACTTTCCGCATACACTTTCACGCGGTTACGTCCTTCTTCCTTCGCAGCATATAAAGCGGTATCTGCCTTATGCAATAGCTGATACAGTGTTTCCTCTGTCCAGTCCACCACTTCCGCCACACCAATACTTAACGTAACTGAAAGATTCCCTGCTTCTGTCATGAGCGGTGCCTGCTCAACGGCAGTTCGAAGCTGGTTGGCTAGTATTTCACCTTCCCCTTCATTGAAACCTTTCAGCGCAATGACGAATTCTTCCCCGCCGTAACGAGCGAAGAAATGCCCTTCCAGCAGTTGCGTTTGGCAAGCATTTACAACATGCACGAGCAACTGGTCCCCAATATGATGCCCGTACGTATCATTCACCCGTTTAAAGTGATCGATATCCATTAATAGGGCCGTAAATGGTAAACCTGTTTCCTTAGCTTTCTGAAAATCCTGTTCACTTTGCTGTAGAAATGCACGGCGATTATAAATCTTAGTCAGCTCATCATAATAAGCTTGCTGCTCCAGTTTTTCCTGCAGTCTTTTGATCTCCGTAATATCCGTAAAAACCAGCAACAGACCTTTACTGTTTCTCGCTTGTTCCAGTGAAGTAATACGGACTTGATAAACCCGCTCCGCATGTTCGGAGCATAACCTTACTTCTTGAACGTACTCGATATCGGCCGTTAATTTGAATGGCAGGGCCTCTCCTGTCTGCTCATTCCAAAACTTCACGAAGTTTTTGCCGAACATCGATTTGTTCAAATTAGGCAACATCACTTTCGATGCTTGATTGAATTCAATAAGCCGGTATGAATCGTCCAATACGATGGCCCCATCATTGATACTATTATAGATTTTATCTTTCGCAATCGGCATAATCCGAAACAGCTGCGATGTGCTGATTGCCCACAAATATAATAATGAAGAAAGCCATAAAATCATCGGTACCGGATCCACTCCTGGAGGTGTGAATCCGTTCAAATAAAGAAACGCTGTCACTATCGGAACAAGCTGACCGAACATTAACGCGATCAATTGGGGGCGGTATACTTTCGCCGTTTCCTTCCAATGAGAAATCAACAGCAAAAACGCGACAAACATACTGGCAAATGTGTAGACACCGTGCACCATATACCACATGCCAATCTCCTGATAAACAAAAGGTTCCCCTAAATTCGGGTCCAGTTCAAATACACGATAATGAAGATGATGCCAGTGATTTGTCGCTACCATTATAATTGTAATAAACGGAATAAGAAGGATGAGCATGCTTCTTCTAACCGTCAGCTTAAATCCTAAATAGCTCATGACATACAGTAAACCTAATGTTGCAGATGTAGGCATCCCGATGTAGAGAACGGTATTCCAGAAACTGATTTGTTCGAGCGTCGTCGATATTAAAGACATAGCCGAAGCAAAACAGTAAATGCTAATGGCTGCTGTATATAAAATAAAATAGTTTGCGATATTTGTATATTTATGACGTTTGCTAAAGGCATAGAGACATAAGTACAAATTCAGTACGCCTGACGTGCAAACAAGCGTAATATACATAGTCAATTGCGAACCCATTTTTGGTTCACCCTCTCTTAATTAACACTTTTTCCTTATAATGTAGCACATTTTAAAATATAAATGGATATTTTATTGAGATAATAATGATGGAATGAGGGCTTCCGTCCCAAGACTTCTTTAAGGTTTCGACTATAAAAGAATGTGTTGTTTAACAATACCCACTATTAAAAACGGACGCTGATTCCTATTACAGAATCGCGTCCGCTAAAACGCCGATCCGTACGAAATTTCAAGTACGAATCGGCTTTCTTTATTTGAACGTGAGAACCTTCCCACCGTCCTGTTAATTTAATTGAAGCTCCTCTACACGCGCTGCTTGAATATGTTTCCCAATAATGCCATACACAATTGTCATCAACACGACACTTGCAACCATCACTGAAATACTTGGCACAATAAACGCTTTACTCATCGAGAAAATGACTTCTGTACGGAACCAGTTTTGGAACGGTATACCTAGACCTAAAAGTACAGCGAAGAATCCGATTTTCACAACAATAGGTTTCCCTTTCATTTTACCGATCATCGTGTTAATAAATAAACGTAACAGCGCCAATCCTGCTCCGACAAAAAAGAACGTTACTAAATACCCTTTCACCGCTTCATCCAGAATAAACGCTTTCCCCACAAATCCGATTAATATAATACTAGCAATTGCCATTAATAGTTTAGATACTTTACTCATTGTTTGCTTCCTCCTCAAAATTGAACAACTTGTTCATTTCATACTCTTATTTTAAAATGGACGATTAATGGAAGCAATGCACAATATTCAACATATTGTTGATTTTTATTAAACTTCTCTCCCCAATTCTATTTGAATCGAAATTATAACCGAAAAGTGATAGATTCCAAGTAATAAATATCCATATCCCTTTACTTATAACCCAATATCATACAGAATGATTGTTAAATAGAAGATAAACTTTTATGTTTTAAACATATATAAATCTAAAATGTTATAGGTTACCATTTGAAGGGAGTGCTATTTCATGATTCAAAATACGGTTAAACGTAATAACGTACATATTCGAGGTAAAGGTAAAAAACCTCTAATATTCGCTGCGGGATTTGGTTGCGACCAAACGGTATGGAATGACATTTTCCCTGCTTTTGAAGAGGATTATCAAGTGGTTTTATTTGATTATGTCGGGTTTGGAAATTCAGATATTACCGCTTTTGACCTTGTAAAATATGGAGAACTGTCCGGTTACGTACAGGATCTATTGGATGTTTGTGAAGCGCTCGATTTAAAGGATGCTGTTTTTGTCGGTCACTCGGTAAGTAGTATGATCGGTTTATTGGCTTCGTTAGAGAAACCGGAATATTTTTCACAAATAATCATGATTGCTCCGTCGCCAAGCTATATAAATGATCCGCCTGTATACTACGGTGGTTTTGAAAAGAAAGACTTACTCAATTTAATGGAGATGATGGAAAAAAATTATATCGGCTGGGCCAATGCTTTCTCGATTACATTATTAAACAATACGGCAAAAGCAGGTGTGGCAAAAGATTTGGAAGATCGTTTCTGTTCTACCGATCCTTTATTCGCCAATACTTTTGCAAAGGCTTGCTTCTTTACTGATAGTCGTAAAGATGTTCCGAAAGCTACGGTACCTTCCCTTATTTTACAATGCTCGGAAGATGTCATTGCGCCAAGGGTAGTTGGCGAGTACTTACATGAGAATATGCCAAACAGCACGATTGCCTATATGAATGCAATCGGTCACTGTCCACATATGAGCGACCCAGAGGAAACCATTCAATTGATTAAAGATTATTTATTGGAGCAATCTGTGCCCCTTATCGGTGAGGGTGTGGGATTTATAAATGGATGAACTCATAGAAAACGCTCCATGCGGGCTCCTCACTCTATCTGCACAAGGTGAAATACTTACTATAAATAAGACAATGCTAAATTTGCTGCACTATCCATCATCTGAGCATCTTATAGGAAAGCATTTTAATGTGCTATTATCTCCTTCCTCTCAGATTTTCTGTCAGCTCTATTTAGTACCAATGATGAAAGTGAAGCAGGCGGTAGAGGAAATGTTCCTGACATTACTATCCGTAATGAAAGAAGAAATTCCTATATTATTAAACGCATCTGTCCATGATAATCATCCGTTAACCTGTGTCATCTTTCCGATCCGTAATCGCAGTGCATTGGAAGACGCGCTCATTAACGCCAGAAAAATGACGGAAGATGCTTATTTAGAAAAAGAACAGGCTCTTTTGGAATTGGAAAGAAAGCAACAGGATCTCTTGCAGGCCAATCAAATCAACACAAAAATCATGCGCG
Organism: Solibacillus sp. NPDC093137; assembly: GCF_050280445.1. Lineage (NCBI taxonomy): Bacteria > Bacillati > Bacillota > Bacilli > Caryophanales > Caryophanaceae > Solibacillus > Solibacillus sp. NPDC093137. Next base: position 8,558 of record NZ_JBNNVH010000003.1, on the reverse strand, counting down.
AAACCGAGCGTGATTTACAGATTGCCAAAAAAATTCAGGAAACCGCATTAACGAATGACATCACCAATGACAATATTGAGATTCTCTCTTATTACCGTGCTTCCAAATCATTATCCGGCGATATTTTTGGATTTTATCAAGTAACGCCCCAAAAATATGCAATTATTTTATTGGATGTGATGGGGCATGGGGTTTCATCGGCCTTAATTACGATGTCCCTTCAATCGATGTTCCAAAAGTTAATATCACGGGAAGCTGCGCCTGAAAAGGTATTGCAGGAGCTGGACCAATACTTGCACGATTTATTTCAAAATAACCAGGATGCATGGCATTACTGTACAGCAATCTATTTAAATATTGATATTCGTACACATACGATTGAATATATCAATGCTGGTCATCCCCCTGCCATCCTGCAGGTAGACAACAATGGTGCACAGCAAGAGCTAGGTGCAACCAATCCGCCATTAGGAACATTTGAAAACATACTTTTTAAATCGAGAACTTTGCACTATGAACGCGGGACAAAAATTCTTTTGTACACAGATGGCGTTTCGGAAGCATTTGAATGTAACACTTTAAATCATTTATTGAACGAATCCATTTCCTGTCCATTGGCACAGACAAAAGAGACCATACAGAGTGCCCTCGAAAACAAGGAAACGATATATAGTAAATACAATAACGATGACCAGTGTTTTATTTTGGTTGGGTTGTGATAAAAAAACAGTGGGAGAATCTTCCCGCTGTTTTTCTATTTTCCTACTAAGACTGTGACTCTTGCCCATGGAGGTGTTTATATGAAGAAATTAATTTTAACATTTAGTTTCATTTTTTTAAATGCTTGTTCAAATGAAACATATTCTATTTACGGAGAAATCTCTTCAATTGAAGAAGATAGCATCAATGTTGGGTGTTCAGATCTAGTTAGAAAATCGAATAACAGTAATGATGACATAGGCTATTCTTGTACTATAAAAATAACCGACGAAACGATTATTAAGACTCACGCTGGTGATGCATTCACATTTGATGAATTAAATATAAATCACATGGTTTCAGTATATTTTGAAGAGCCAATAACAAGTGTCGATTCCGAAAGGCTAACATTTGAAGCTAAAGAGATAACAGTATTTGAAAGTAAGGAATAGAAGGGTTTTGAACAAAGAGAAACAATTCTGAATCCCTTTCTACAATATACTGTTCCATATTTTTTGACCTTCGATAATTCCGATTATTTTTCTTTCGTAATCAAACTCTATTCTATAAGTGATTTCGTAATTCATTATATCAAACTAAATTAAAGAGCAACAAACGTTGATTTAATAACGCTTGTTGCTTTTCCAGGGATTCCCGGGTTACATATAAATGCTGCTAGATTAACTAATAAGTAGTTAATTTAACTGCTTTTTGAGCCGAGTAAATCCAGCGCTGCCACCAGGACAGGTTATCCTGATATTCTTCCACATTTAGAGTGTAGAGGGCATCTTCGTTTTTCCAAATCCGTTCAAAATATCGTTCCATATCCAAGACGAGCGCGCTATCATTTGGAGCAAGGATTCGTACATTATTTTCTAAATTGTAATTATCCAATGTACGTTCCGTATAATTGGAAGAACCGCTTGAAATGATTGTTTTTTCCGCTGTTTGAATCCAGATGGCTTTTGTATGGTATTGGCCGACTACGGTATTGTACCAGCGAATGTTGATTTGTTCATTTGTATCCTCAAGTAGCTCGTTCACAACCGGCCGATTCGGCAGACCGGACTTTTCCTGGCCAAATGAGTTTTCGTTTGGATCTAGTATCATATTCACTTCCACGCCACGGTTTACTGCATCTGTTAAAGCGTTCACAATGCCGCGCTGTGCAATAAAGAACATGCCAACCCAAATTTTATCTCCCTCTTTTGTCGCCTCCAGATCTTCAAGTAAGGTATCCAAAACTTTCTTCTCGGTCAAATACTGTACCGCATACTGGCCGTCATCTTGCTGGGGAATCTCCGCCCTCGGCAATTTTGGACCATCCGACATGAGCGACACCGCTTCTTCTGCCTCCAGAATATCGTTTATGACGGGCCCCGTTACTTTCAAAGCAAGATTTCCGTGGAAGCCACTTGCATCATGCGGGTTTGATGAAGTAATAATCGCTTCCTTTTCCGAAACTGCTGCTTTGCGGTGGTTGGCTTTCACGTTGAGCAGTTCCAAATAGGAGGATGCGGTCATTTTTGGTGCTTTGCTCGACATGGCGTTGGCAATCCATCCTTCGCCATCACGGTCGAACCATTGAAAAAATAATCGGTATAAGCCTGAATAAATCGGCGTGGAATCCCTCAGTGGTTCCAAATCGGTATAAACAATTTCTACTCCGGCTTCACGCATCTTCTTGAACCATGGCGTTTCATAGGAACCATAGCCCTTATTTAGCGGATCGGTGATAAAAATAACCGGCATATCCGGATTGTTTTTCTTTTTCTCGGCAAGCTTGTCAGAGAGACTATCTGCGATTTGCGGGAAATCTTCTTTTTCATCGAAATACCCATCCATCAAGAAGAAATCCATCACGACAAACTGTTCGGCTTCATCAATCAATGTATAAACTTCATCAAATATATGATTCTCATGTTTTCGATCCGTTCCATCTTGGTCTTGCGCATAAGTTAAATCCGTGATCATTTCAATATTGTCTGTTCTATGTAAGTCCCCTTCATAGGAAATATCTTTCGGCAACGGTTTATATGTATGCCATAACATTACCCCTATATATAGTAAAATCAAAAGAAGTATAAGAACCCTTATAACCTTTTTTCTGCGACTCAAGCTGTTCCATTTCTTCTGAACTTTTTCCATTGAAATTCCCCCAGTACTGTTGTACTTTAAGTTCCCGCGCACAAGCAAAGTTAAACAGCGCTTGCTTGATTGGGGGCTGGGAATTTCAGGGGAATGTAAGTAACGCTAGTGTCATGTTTTCCTTCAATAAGGAAAAAGTACTTTTCTATAATAGAATCATATTGTTGCATAAAAGTTTTTTAAGCAATGTCGAATACCGCTTTGGTTCCTTTCACGTTGTCCCCCTTTGGTTTAAATTATTAAATATTAGAACTTATTAATGTAGAATATTAATAGAATTCGTGTGAAGAAATATTAAAAGGAGAAAGAATTTAGTGAACAAGAAATGGTCTTATATCAAAATGTTAACGGCGTACTTTTTTCTTACAACTCCGTTAATATTAATATTCACTTTAGCCTCGATTCCAGAAGCCATTACAATACAACCCACGACACTGAGTAGATTGTTTTTTATGGTGATGCTATTTGGCTTATGGATTATTTTTTATTTTTATATAGTTCCAGCATTTAAGGAATTAAAATATAAAACAATAGCTTTAATTATCTCAATGATAGCGAGTGTTATATTTTTAATTATAAGCTTGAGCTTCTAATATTCAAATTGGGCGCGTTTATTTAGGAACGCGCTTTTTGCATTATTTTTACGACCATTTACTTATTAAAGTCTTCAAAATTTCTATACTTCTTAACTGAAGTAAATGTCTGCTTTTTCTCTCCAATAAATTTCGAATATTTTTAGTTTTTAGTACAGTCTAAAAATAATTGAATACATAAAATAAGGTACTTTGTGATGAAGGAGGTACAATATTTGCCTTATAAAAAAAGTAAAATCAAAAGAATCTATGAAGATTGTGATAGTTACCCTTCATTTAGAGCTTCCTGTTGTTCTCCTGGATTACCCGGACCTCCTGGACCTCCTGGACCTCCTGGAACTGGTGTAACCCCTACATTTGGTTCTTTATATGGAGATTTCACCCAAAGACCCGTTGTTGCAGGAACTCGAATAGAATTTGATACCGCTGGTCCTGTTTCAAATACAATTGCAGATCCCCTTACAAATTCAATTACAATTTTAACTAATGGTATATATGAAATTTCTGCCGGGTTAGAAAGTCTTCATTTAAATGGTAATGCATCTGTCAGATATCAAATTTCAAGAAACGGTAGTCAAATTGATGGATCTGTTTTTTCAGCTTCAGGAACTGGAATTCATTCTTCGGGTAAAACTGTTCAAACTAGTTTAGTAACCGGGGATGTTATAACAGTTGATGCATTTGCTGCATCTAGCAATTCTCCTCAATATAGCGATGCTTCCTTGACTGTAAATCTTATAGGTCCATAATTTAATTTAACTACTCTCTTCTTTGGTATTGTATTTCTAAATATAATTTTCAACTATTTCATCCAACGATTCACCAAATAAACAAACTAATCTATAAATACCCGAAGCTTTCGACAAAACTGGCGCTTTTCTTGAATAAGAAAAGTGCTCTATTCAATTATATAGCCATATTGTTAAATAACCTCTTTATGAAATGTCACCACCCCACGCTTTAGGAATATTTCCTCTACGTCTACCAACTGTGTAGTGTTAAAATCGAAGTAAAGACTTTCTTGCAAAAGGAGTATAGATTTGAAAAAAATATGGCTTATTCCTATTAGTTTAATAATAATGTTTATGATGTTTACGATATATCAACAAAATCAATTGATTAAAGATTATCGCAGTTTACTCTATTTTGAAATGAGTAGAATAAATGTTCCGGTAGAACGTATTCTTGCTTTTCATCAGGAAGCCGATAGCTATGATGATGAAGAACGTACGGAAAAACTTGAGCGTTTAGATGAAACGTTTGCAGATTTTTTCAATTTTACTGGTAGTGGTTTGCAATTAGAGCCACAAATAAGTGCAGAGTATTTTGTACCTTATAATGATGCCAAAATAGCTTATTTTCATCTTGTTAAAAATTATATAGCTGCATCCACGACTGAAGATCGTGAACAAGCTTACATAAATTTAAAGAAACGACACGATCAATATAATGAATTCCTTAAAACTTCTGAAGAAAAACTAGTTGAGCCTTTTGAGTGAGCAATTCTAAAGGAGATATATTGTTCGGACAAAAAACGGTAAATGCTGCTACAACAATATTTACCGTTTTTTTGCCCACAACCCTTTAATTTGGGAACGTTATTTTATATGTATTTATATAACTCGAATAATTCAACAAATACAAAGTTATTTTGAAGTGGGAGTTTCTCTGTTTTCGCTGTACGAAGAAGCTACTGCTGAAGCTAAATATTTAATATAAATTCAATTATCTTAAACTTGACAGAGAATAATCTAAGTATTAATATTTTATATATTATAAATAGAGTTTTCTCCTTAGTTTGGTAGTCAATATTTTGGATATTGATTATCCATTCAAAAAGGAATTAGAATAATAATTTTAAATAATAGGTAGACATTTTAAAAAACCTAGATTAGGTTAGTTAAAAGTAAACCGACAATTTTAAAAGTAAATGGTTTGATATTTGAACCATTATTTTTTGATTGTCGGTTTTTTTATTTTTTAGAAATGAAAGCTATGGACTTGTTAGAAATGGTGCAGAGAAATAATATTTATATATGCCATATGGGAGAAACTAGAGGTAACACAGACTATAAAATAAATATATAACGATTAATTGTGGAATGGAAGGGATGGAAGTCACGATGAATAAAACAAAGGGTGCTCTTGAAGCCGAAATCAGTAAAGTGTTAACTAATTGGGAGAAAAGTTATCTAGGACGCGGTTCCGTATCGGTTAAATCAGATATCTTGCGAGATATGGTGGTTGTTGTGTTAGGGGGGGTCTTAACACCTGCTGAATATGCAGTATGCCAAGATAAAGAGGGCCTATTATCAGTTAAAAAAATGCGAAATAGCTTGGTGGAATCGGGTGTAGAAGAAATAAAAGAAGCAATACTAACCATAACAGGTATGGAAGTTGTGAGTTTTTATAGTGATTTGAGCACAATAACTGGGGAACGCATTATGGTCTTTAAGCTTTCAGAGGATTTGCAAAGTAAATTATGATGTAACAATTGAATGTAGTCATTTCTCTAGAATCGTTTCAAGAAGTTAATGTAATAATGAATTAATAGTCTTCTGGGGAAAGAAAAGATTTATATCCCTCATTATAATAGCGAATAAAGGAGGATTAAATTGTTATGGATAATAGTAAAACATCAGTACCTCAATTAGATACAAAACTTAAAAACCATCTTGAAATTTTCGATAATGAAATCCATCTAAATATAAAGGAAACGATAGCTAAAAATAAGGAAATAATAGAGAAAAATCGCGAAATTCTATCTTTTAAAATTGCTGACGATTCAAAGAAAATAATAGAATGAGTTTTCTTTCTTCCTAAACAATTGCATAAAACACAGCATAAATATTCCACACACAAAAATCCACAAACAATGATTTAAAAGCGTTTGTGGATTTTTTGAATTCTCAAACTTTCATTTGGGAACGTTATTTTGTAAAGAACTGTATAATTTTGTCTAAGTGCAATATTATGTTTTGCAATGAGCTTAATTAGAACCGACTGTTAATGCATTGATTTAATTGTAGTTATCGAAGTATTTCCCCTTTTCAATAATTTTTTCTGTACTTAATCCTGTCCACTCTTCTGGAGTTAGATTTGGGTGTAAGTCGAGGTAGGATTTAATCATTTTATAGCCTTCACTATACCCATAAAATAAAGGCAGCCCTTTACCACCATATAAGATTTCTAAAGAACGATTTATATCTTTACTGTTTAAATCAGGTTCAATTTTAGACCAAAATTCATTATTATAAGTGAAATCCAACTGTGTAATTTCAATATCAGGATATACAGTTTTTTCAAACATAACAGCTTTCCCTTCAAATATAAGATTATCTAAGACTGAACCTGAACGAGTACTTAAATAACTTTCTGCCCAAGTACTATGATGATATTCATGTGCTAAAGCAGCTTTTATAAAATCATCTTCAAAGTATTCATTATAGGGAATCAGAATTTTACCAGCACCTACCGTATACATAACAACATTGGAATTACTAGATGGAAAGACACATACTGCTACGTCACTTTCAGATGGTAGTAGCTTAGCGGATTGAAGTAGTGCATCTTGAATAAGTGCATTTATGTCATCTTTTTTACTTTCAATTAATTCACTTACAATTTTTAATTCTGTTAAACTAGTTGGAGCCTTATTAAGAACGGAATCTACTATATGTATGAACTCTCCATTTTCAAAACAGTCGCTGTAAACAGGTTGGATAACCTCCTCCTTGTATAATTCCAAGTTTGATTGGCTTGTATAATTTTTTACTTTTTCAAGGTAGCTATCAAATAAAGTATTAACATGGACTATTTTAAACTTTTGATTGGTATCAGAGTTCTCAAATAAATATAATAATTCTTTCTCATCAAAAATTTCTTCCTTCTCACTTCTATCTGTTTGTGTGCAAGCTGATAGAGTAAATAAAAGTACAATAAAGAGTACAATAAATTTCAAGATATTTTTCAAATTGTTCTCACCTCACCCATTATGGATAATTATACCAAATATTAGCAATACATATTAGAATGTAATAAATAGTAGAAAAGTTGCTTTAGTAACGTTTCTGCGACTTTCATAAAATTCGGTACAAACAATATTTCAATAAAAAAACGGTAAACGTTGTTGTAGTAACGTTTACCGTTTTTTCTTATGCCCATAATCTTTTGTGAACTTTTATTAGATTTATTTTGTAGATTTTGTGCTACTTTTAACTGTAATAAATCTAATAAACAAAGGTAATAGGAAAGTAAGTGTAACAATAAAAAATAACTCATCAGACATTATAAATGAACAATACTTTCTATGGGCAAATTGAAATGCCGCATCCGGAAGCTAATATATCAAAAGCAACGGCTATATCGTAACGTTTCAACTCCTGAAAGAAAATCTTTGTTGTTAATTGTCATTTATTCAAATTTATATAAATGATGCTAGCAAAAAAATAAGACTAATCCATACACAAAGAGGTGAATAGAAGGCGGTATCTTGTTTTGCGAATCTAGTATGTTTTATTTTCTTGAAAAAACCTACATATTTTCCTTCACCAATAGCACGTAATAAGAAAACAATTCCTCCAGTTATACAAAGCCACTTTGAAAGTGGGGAGGGTTGGATGACTGTAAATAAATCTATTTGAACTAATAGTAGAACAGATGCAAAAAAGCAAAATAAACCGATCAAAAGTGTACCTAACATTCTTGGTTGTAAAACTGGCAATTTACTGTCATCTTTAGTCGGAAGAACCGCTTTTACTCCCCAACCTCCACCAAATGCCCAAAAAACGTGTAACATGCCAATAATTATAAATATTAGAGAAGTTACTCCTATTAGAATCTTAAACAATTTACCACCTCTTCTTATGTTATCGTCCTCAGTATCTAAATTGGTGATATCATTAGTGCATTCATTTTATTACACTTTATTCCATTTCATTCCATAACGCTAGATGATCGTTGAGTTTATTTAACTAACGGATCAGTTAGTTGAAGAATCGTCTTTAGATGTTATTCAACAATCGGGCCATATTGTGGAGCAACAATTTTTCGTGGGGGAGTCTTAGAGAAGATACAGATTTATACCGATAAAAGAATGGCTATACAAGTTTTTATGCA